>DASVNG010000014.1:0-49796 GCA_036383995.1 Pseudoxanthomonas sp. | reverse complement strand
CCCCCCCCCCGGACGCCACGTAACCTCGCCTACGAATGCCGCTCACGGATCGCGCGTGACTTCGTACTGTTCGATGTCCTGCTGCTGCAACCGCGATGCCTGCGGCGAAAGCGCGACCAGCGCCGAAGGCGGCGGCGCATTCTCGTTCCAGGTGCAGGGGTTGAAGGTCGCTCCGCCGGTTGCCGTGGGCAAGGCGCGCGCCACCGTGGCCGACAGCTGCAATGAGTAATCCGCAGCCGTGACGGTCACGCCCGATGGCAGATTCGTCTGGCAGGTCT
The DNA here is from genome assembly GCA_036383995.1 of Pseudoxanthomonas sp. Taxonomy (GTDB): domain Bacteria; phylum Pseudomonadota; class Gammaproteobacteria; order Xanthomonadales; family Xanthomonadaceae; genus Pseudoxanthomonas_A. The sequence goes on along the minus strand of DASVNG010000014.1, from coordinate 49,518 downwards.
GCCCCGAAGCCTGTCGGCGGCCGAAGGCGGTGGTGCCGCGCAGATTGCGGAACCAGTCGGCGCGGAACGGCTCCTGAGCGCAAGCGCCGGTGGGCAGCATCCCCGCCAGCGAAGGCGCTTGCGCGGTGCTGTGGCAACTCATGCAGGCCGAAGCGGGATTGTCCACCGGTCCGTTGAGCCTGCCGTCCACGCCCAAGTGCGCCAATGCATAGGCCGGCGCGGCGGTATTGATCCAGGACTCGGTGATCGGCGCGCCACCGGGATCGTTGCCCCACATCAGCCCGACCGGCGCCATTTTCTTCCACGGCGATGCGCCGGGTTGCGAAGCGTCGTAGGCGTAAGTGGCGAAATACCAGCCCGTGTCGCTGGCGCGCCTGTCCTTCACCGCGATATCGATCTGCATCAAGCGCACGGATACGGGGGCGGCGCCGGGATTGGGCAGGATGTCGACCTTCAGCGAACCGGCCAGCAGGTCCTGCGGAAAAGCCGCGGGCGTGGCGGCGCTGTACAACAGCTTGAACACGAAACTGCCCTCGGTGAACTTCATTCCGCTGAGCTTGGGTTGATCGACGCCGGGCGTGGTGGTCTTCCACAAACGCTGGAACACGCGTCCGCCGCGCGCGTCGTAGTAGGCGACGGCGTAGTTCTGGAAGGCGGTGGTGTTGCCGCCCAGTTCGCCGACGCGCACCGTGCGTTCCAGGGTCATGCCATGGGCGGCTTCGCGCGTACCGGGCGAATTGGTGGGCCCGTAGAACATGCGCGGCGCGGGGTACCACTTCTGGTTGCGCTGCGTGGTGGATACGGTGCCGCCCGCGGGATCGCGATAGTCGGCGTCTGCGGTCAGCTGCGGCGTCAGGCCACGCACGACCGCGCTGCTGAATGCGTAGTTGCGCAAAGCCAGCGCGTAGGCCAGCCGTTCGTCGGGATCGCGCGGATCGAAGGCGATCCACGGGCGCGAACCGCTCGGCACGCCGGTGGCGGCTTGTTCCAGCAGATTCGGCTGGAACCATGGGCCGGCGTACGTATTCGACAGTGTGGTCTTGGGTACGATGAAATCGGCGAACTTGCCGCGGCATTGCGCGACAAAGGTTCCGCTGGCCAATGGCCTTCCTGTGCCGGTGACCGACAGGCAGCGGGTTCCCGGCGCGCATCCGGTGGCCGCAGGCAGTAAAGCGGCGGAAAGCGAGGCTGCGCCTGCGTCGCCGGTCAGCGCGGAAGGATCTTGCGAACGCACGCGTGCGTCTTGTGTGCAGGTGACCAGCGCGAAAGGCGCCAGCAATGAGAACGAGAGTCGAGCGATGCGGATATCCACGGGCAATCTCCATTTCTGTCGCTGCGCTTGCGTGCGCATAGCCGTTGCTTCGGCGTCATCGCGACGCGCCCACCCCACGCCGTTAATTCTTCCCAACGCAGCATCGCAACAGAGCCGGACATCGTGCGATGCGATGGCCCGAAGTCGCGTGCAACCGCGTTGGTACTGATACACGGCGCATTGCGCAACGTAAATAAGTCACACCGCACGATCTTTCCCCCGGGAGATCCCACGCATGAACCACCCTGGTTTCGGCGCCAGTCTTGCCCTGTTCCTCTGCTGCACGCCGCCGCTTACGTCCTTGGCCCAGGACGCGCCGCGCGAGCAGCGCATCAGCACCAGCGAACTGCGCGAGCAGGTGCGGCGACGCCCGCAAGGCGTGGTGGTGCCGGTGGAAATCACCAAGCAGGGCGGCAAAGTGGTGCTGCAGACGGCCGACTCGGCGGTGGCGGTTTCCAATGCCGATGCGGTCGCCCAGCAAGTGCGGCAGATGCCGGTGCAGGCCGCCGTGATCGACGGCCCGGGCGATTCGGTGCAGTTGCAGAACGTGCAGTTGCAAGCCACCAAACGCTGGAACGATCTTGCGCCGGCGCAGCGCGCCAAGTACCGCAATGTCGATGCCGCACAACGGCGCATGAGCAACATCGCCGAGACCGCGCTCGGCGCCGACGCGACCGAAGCCGACCTGCTGCAGCTCAAGCGCAGCGCGGAAAATACCGAGCGGCAACTCGTGCAGGCCTACAAGGCGCTGGACGACAGCCAGCGCGCCGAGCAGCGCGAACTGGTGGAGCAGCACGCGGAAGTCCGCCGCCTCAGCAAGTCGCTGTACGGACTGGACCACGACGACCGCTATCCGCCGCAGACCTATCAGCGCATCTACGCCAACTCGCGCGGCGCTTTCGCGCTCAGGGCGCGGCAGGAAGAGAAACCGCGCTGCAGCGCGGTGTTGATCGGCGAGAAGCTGGCTTTGACCAACAACCACTGCATCCTCGAGGAGATGCCGGAGGAATTCGAAGCCGTATTCGACTACGAGGACGATCTGGCCGGCAACCACCTCGCCAAACAGGTATTCCCCGTGAGCTCGATCCGGTTGAGCGACGAGGACGAACGCGGGAATCTGGATTTCGTGCTGTTGGAGCTCGGCGCCAACGCCGACGGCGTGCTGCCCGGCGCGGCCTATCCGCCGCAATGCCTGTCGCTGGCGCAGGTGAAACGCGACGATCCGCTGTACGTCATCGGTTATCCGCTGGGAGAACCGCGCACGGTGCACGACAACAGCTTCGTGTACTTCCCGTTCCGGGTCACGCCCGACGAATACATCGCCATGAAGCTGCTGGTCAGCGCCGAATTCGATTCCATCGAGGCCGAAGACCTGTCCTACCGCGAAGGAAAGCTCAAGGAATTCGTCGACAGCTACCAGCTGCGCGAAGGCGACGGCGCGCCCTATTACGAGTACATCAGCGTGCGCTTCGACCAGCAGCCGACCATCGGCGCCGACAGCGACACTTACCGCGGCAATTCCGGCTCGCCGGTCTACCACCGGCGTTCGCACGCGGTGATCGGACTGCTCTTCGATGGGCAGGAGGATCTGTCCGAACCCTGGGCCGCCGGCTGGCGCGCGCACGAAGCGGTGCTGCCCATCACCAAGGTCGTCGAACGCCTGGACATCGCCGCGCCGGCCTGGCGCGAAGACCCCCGCGTTTGCGTATTGCCAGCCACCTGAGGACCACGTCATGCGTCTAGCGTTCCTACTGTTCCTGTTGCTGTCGGTCGCCGCGTGCAAGCGCGAACAGCCCGCCGAGCCGACGCCGCCGGCTACGACTGCATCGGTGGCGACGCCGGTCGCCGCGCCCGCCTACACCCAGGGTTACGTGGTGGAGTTGGCTCCCGCGCAAACTCCCGCCGACCTGCGCACGGCCGCCGAAGACGTATTCGCCAACGTGGTCGGCATCGAACCCTTGTTCCCCGATGTGCCGACCACCGACGACCCGGAAGGGCTGTCGCGCATCCACCGCCTGCGCGTATCCGATCCGCCGCAGGGCAATGCCTGGGACTCGGCCAATGCGTTGCGCGAGCGCGGCGGTTTCCTGCAGGTGGAACCGGACAGCGAAGATACGCTGGTCGTAGCGCAGAAGCGTTCCGCGGTAGCGGCCTGCCTGGGCGACAACGGCATCGCCGCGCCGTCGAATCCGGCGTGGTCGCTGGATGCGCAGCACATGGCGGTCGAGGCGGCACGCAAGCTCGCCCCGCCGCCCGGCGGCAAGGTCTTGGGCGAAGGCGTGCGCATCTGCCATCCCGACAGCGGCTGGACCGACCACATCGATCTGGACTCAGGCCGCATCGACCGCAGTTCCACTCTCAACCTGATGGAAGGCGGCAACGATGCGCACGATCCGCTGGGTTATTCCGGCAATCCGGGCCACGGCACCAAGACCGGCAGCGTGCTGATCAGCGACGGCGGTTTCGACGCCAGCGGCAACACCACCGCGCCCGGCCGCATCGACGGACTGGCGCCCAAGGCCACACTGGTGCCCATCCGCACCTTCAACAGCGTGATCCGCGTGCTCGACTCCAACACCGCGCGTGCGGTGCGCCATGCGACCAAGGCGCAGTGCGACGTTATTTCGATGAGCCTGGGCGGACGCGCTTTCTTCGGCCTGGAACGCGCCATCAACGACGCCGTGCGCCGCGACATCATCGTGGTCAACGCCGCCGGCAATTGCATCGGCATGGTGGTGGCGCCGGCCAGCTACGACAACGCCATCGCGGTGGGCGCGACCAATGCCGACAACAAACCGTGGAAAGGTTCGTCGAAAGGACGCGCGGTCGATATCTCCGCACCGGGCGAAGACGTTTACGTAGCCGACGCGGTAGCCGGCGCCACCGGCATCGAGTCCAGTCCGGGCAACGGCACCTCATTCGCCACTGCGGCGGTGGCCGGCGCGGCCGCCAGCTGGATCGCGTTCCACGGACGCGACCGCATCAAGGCCGCGCAGGGAAGCCTGACCCGGCGCGATCTGTTCGTGCAGGCCATGCAGGCCAGCGCGCGCGTGCCGCAGGGATGGGATGCGCAACGTTATGGCACCGGCATCCTCAATCTGGACAAGCTGCTGCGCCAACCGCTGGGATCGCCACGCACGCAACTGCGTGCGCCGCCGAAGGACGACACCGTCAGTTTGTTGTCGCGCACGCTTGACCGCGACCCGGCCGAACTGCGCGCGGGCCTGCAGCGTCTGCTGGGCAATCCGCCTGATTTGCAGGCGGAACTGGAACGCTACGGCCCGGAACTGCTGGATCTTGCGATGCGCGATCCGGAAGGTTTCCAGCGCTCGCTCGAAGCGCCGCGACCGGGCCAGTTGCAGGCGCCCAACACGGTCAAGCCGAAAGCATCGCGCGCCTTGGCTGCGCGCATGCCGGGCACGCCATGAACACGATGCTGCACACGGGCACGATGCTGCTGGCCCTGGTCTGCGCGGCCTGCAGCGCGCCTTCTCCACCGGCGGCGCCTGTCGGCGAGACCGACGACATACCCGCCGCAACCGCGCCCGGACCCGATGCAACGACTTCCGATGCGACGGCTGCCGAAGCGGCACCGATCGAGGCGGCGACTCCGGACGAGCCTGCGGTGGAAACCCCGGCTCAGGCAGCCCCGCCACCCGAACCGACCGTCGCGCCCACGCCAGTGGAACCGGCTCCGCCGAAGCCAAGGCCCACGGCCAGTACGAAGGCGCCGTTGCGTCCGGCAACGGCGGTAGCGCCGCCGGCCACCGATGCGGGCAAGGCCGACGCGGCTCCCGTGCGCATCACCATCACTGCGCTTTCGCGCGGGAAAGGCGTACCCGCCGAAACCCGCGAAGCCCTGAAGCAAATTCGCGCGCTGCTGGAACGGCAGCAAGCGACCTCCGCCGTCGCCGCCCTGCAGTACCAGCGCATAGGCATCGAGGGCGAATCACGGCTTTGCGTGGAATTCCGCAACGCCAGCGACGCGCAGGCCGCGCTGACCGAGATCCGCAAGATCGCGGCCGGCGCCGACCTGCTCAACGTCGTCGAAGCACCCTGCCCCTCCAACAAGGAATAGAACCCATGAGCGCACCCACTTACCCCTTCGCGCGTCCGCTGCTGACGCTGGCCATGGCATTGGCGCTTGCCGGATGCAAGCAAGACGCGCCCACCGCGGCCAGCCCCACGCCGCCGGCCGAACCTACGCCCACGCCTGCCGAGAGCGACATCAAACCGGCTACCGGCGCGGTCGCGGCGACCGACGAAAACATCGCCGCCGCACAGAAATCCATCGAGGAAGCGGCCGACGCTGCGCGCAAAAAATGGGTCGGCAAGACCTTCGAGGAATTCGAGGCGTCGGTCTACAAGGAGCCGGGCGAAGGCGGCAAGTACATCGTCAACGGCGACATCGCCATTCCCGACCGCAAACTGCTGCAGGAATTCTTCGAGAAGATGCAGAAGGAAGCCGATGGCGTGGCCAACGGCAAGCTGACCGTGGCGCTGGCTGCGGCCAAGGGAGCCACCGGCGGCGTCGATATCTGGACCAGCGCCAAGAAGAAGCAACTCACCTACTGCGTCAGCAATACGTTCGGCACGCACAAGGCCGCGGTCCTGGCCGATATGGAGGCGGCCGCGCGGGCCTGGGAAGAAGCGGCGCAGGTGGATTTCATCCATGTCCCGGGCCAGGACGCCGGCTGCAACGCGGGCAATCCGAACGTGCTGTTCGATGTGCGGCCGGTGGATGTGGACGGCGAATACCTGGCGCGCGCGTTCTTCCCCAGCGACCAGCGCAGCGACCGCAACGTGCTGATCGACAATTCCTCCTTCGACCTGGCTCCGGGCGAAACGCTGCAGCTGGTCGGCATCCTGCGCCACGAACTGGGCCACACGCTGGGCCTGCGCCACGAACACACGCGCCCGGAGGCCGGCATCTGTTTCGAAGACGATCAGTTCGAACCGCTGACCGCTTACGACAAGTTCTCGGTCATGCACTATCCGCAATGCAACGGCGGCGGCGACTGGTCGCTGGTGCTTACCGGCCTGGACAAGGCGGGTTCGGCCTGCCTGTACGGCAAGGGCAGCAATAACCCGGAGAATCTTGCGCAGTGCATTTACCACGCACCCGAAGCGCCGGCCACAGGCACTGTGGAAACCAAAGTGTTCGACAACCAGTCCGTGGCCAAGGGCGCGAAAAAACAGTACGGCCCGTTCGCGGTCAAACCCGGCTCTATCGCGACGGTGAAGATGCAAGGAAGCGGCAACGCAGGCGACCCGGATCTGTACGTGCGTTATGTCGGTCCCCCCGACACCTCAAGCTGGATCTGCCGTCCCTACCTGAGCCACGCCAACGAAACCTGCGAGCTGGAAGTGCCGGCCAACCGCAACAAGATCTACGTGATGGTGCGGGGCTATGCGGCCGGCAACTACAGGCTTGAGGTGACGTACACCAAGCCGAACTGACGGCGTATGCGGGTCCGGTCCGTTGCCGCAGCGAGTCGTGCGGCAACGGCCGGTCGCGTTATCAAAGCCTGCGCCAAACCAAGCCTTCCCCACGCCGGTAATAGACGGCGACCGCACGGCCATACAGCTCGCTTACCGGCATCAGTCCGAAGAAACGCCCATCGATGCTGTTGCCGCGCGCATCGCCCAGCATCAGCACCTGGCCCTCGGGAACGGTCAAGCCGTGGATGTCCGGGCCACCGCCATGCGATAGGTTGAGTGCGGCGCGATGGTTGCCGAAGACCTCGATATCGGTGGCATTCACCGCTTCCCGCGCAACGCCGTTGATGCTCAGCCTGCCGTCCACCAGTTCCACCTCGTCTCCCGCCACCGCAGCCACGCGTTTGATCAGGCGGGTGCCGTCCTGCGGCAAATCGAACACCGCGATGTCGCCGCGCGCCGGCTTGCCGGTAGCGATGAGTTGAACGTCGGTGAACGGCAGGCGCACGCCGTAGGCCCGCATGTCGACGGCCACGCGGTCGCCGATCTCCAGCGTATGCTCCATCGACCCCGACGGCACGTAGTAGTGGTTGGCGAAAGAATCGCGCGCCGCCGCCAGCAGCGCCAGCATCAGTACGATCTGCGGGAGTTCCGTACGCATCCAGCGCTTGGATTTTCCTGGCTGGTTCGAGGATTCTGCTTGCGTTTTCATGTACGTTCCTGGGCCCTTCCCAAGGGAAGTAGCGCACGGAAATTTGCAGCGCGCATATGCCATGGGTCATAGGCCTGGCAGGTGCACCATGCGGCCCGCAGATAATCGGCTCCATGTCGTCGCAATGGTTTTGACGGATGGACTGGGCAAATTCTAGTTCCCCACTTTTCCACGCAACGAATAGAGGGGTTCCAACACCCATTCGTAGAGCTTGCGGCGCTCGCCCAGTATGTCTGCATCCAGCCGCATGCCCGGCCGCAAAGGCTCCTGCTTGCCATAGGCGGTGATGGATTGCTCATCCAGGGCCACCAGCACACGGTAATAAGGCTCCGCACCCTGCGTATTGCCGCCCGCAGGAGCGATTGCGCTGCGCGAGACACGAATCACTTTGCCGCCATGGTGACCGAACTTCTGGTAAGGATAGGCCTGATAACGCAGCAACACCTTATCGCCCGGCTCGATGAAACCTACCGCTGCGCTAGGCACCAGGAGCTGCGCCTGCAGCCGGGAGCCCTTCGGCAAAAGGCTCATCAACGGCTGTCCTGCCTGCACCGCCTGACCCGGTTCGATCAGGCGATTGGCCACCAGTCCGGCCAATGGCGCCCGCACCAATAATTCGCCATTGGCTTCCTGCTGCACACGTTCTTGGTCGAGCATGGCCAGGTCGCGGCTGGCGGTCGCCAACAGCCCCCGTCGTTGGGCGGGAAGCTCGCGCAAGGATTGATCCAGTTGCGCCAGATTTCGACGGATCGAAGTGGCCTGCCGTTCCAGGCCCTGCTGGGCATTGACCAGTTCAAGCAAGGCTTGTTGTTGCTGGTTCACTTGCACCTGGCTGACGTACTTCTGGTCCGCGACGAGCTGGTAGCGCTGTGTGGTTTCAGTGCCTATGCGCACCTGCTCGCGGCGGGTCGCTATTTCGTTCTCGATCTGGGCCAATTCGTGTTGCGCGGCGGCACGCTGGCGCCCGATGCCCTGGATCTGCGCATCGATCTGCGCAGCTTGCGACAGCCCCAGTTCGGTCAGACTGTCGCGCCGGGTTTCCAGGCCTCCCCTGATCACGGTCAAGGCGTCGCTACCGGCAGCGGTTACCCGCGGCACATCGATCAGGCTCAGCGCGTCGTCGGCTTTTACCTGATCGCCTTCTTCGGGGAAGAGCCGACCCACGACCCCATTGGTCGGCGACACGATCGTCGACAGGCCCAGATCCGGCACCAGCTCGCCCGCGACCCGTGAGCGGCGCGTGTAGTCGCCCATGACCAGGAAACCGATCACGGCCGAAGCCGCGAACACTGCGAAGCAGGCCAACATCCATAGCCGCAACGGCTGCGCGAGGGAGATTCCTCCAAGCCAGCTGTTGCGTTTGGCTTCCAGCACTTCATGACGAAACAGGGAATCGGTCACGCGTCGCAACTCCCCACAACGTTCGTCATTCCAGCGAAAGCTGGAATCCATTTTGACTTTGCTTTTGTTGTTGCTCGGCTTTCTGCTGCCGGGTCAAGAACCAAATCAAGGGCAAGATCAAAATGGATTCCAGCTTTCGCTGGAATGACGACTGAAGGGTTCATGCTGTCGCCGCTGCCACTGCCGCTGCCACCGTCCCAACCGGAACACGCGCCGAAGAATGTTCTTCCACAATCCGCCCACCCTGCATCACCAACACACGATCCGCACTGGCGATGGTCTCCGGCCGATGGGCGATGATCACCTTGGTCAGCTTGAGCTCGCGCACGGCTTCGTTGACCAGGCGTTCGCGCTCGACATCCAGGTGACTGGTGGCTTCATCCAGGAACAGGATGCGCGGCAGGCGGTACAGGGCGCGTGCCAGGATCACGCGCTGCTTCTGCCCGCCGGAGAGTGTGGTGCCCATGTCGCCGATCAGGCTGTGGTAACCCATCGGCATGGCCGCGATCTCGTCATGCACGGCCGCCAAGCGGGCGGCGGCCTCGATGCGCTCGGAATCGAAGCCTTCCTCGCCGAAGGCGATGTTCTCGGCCACGCTGCCGGCGAACAGCTGGTCGTCCTGCATCACCGCGCCGATCATCCGCCGGTAGTTGTGGGGTCCTAGCTTGGCGATGTCGCGATCACCGACTGCGACGGTACCGTGCGTTGGTTTCAGCAACCCCAGCAGCAGCTTCACCAAGGTGGTCTTGCCGCAGCCCGAGGGGCCGACGATGGCGACCGACTCGCCTTCCTCCACGATGAAACTGCAGTCCTGCAGCACCCAAGGTTCGCCTTCGGCATAGCGGAAGCTCAATCCGTCGATCTGCAGGCGCGTGCTGGTGGGCGAAGTCTGTTCGAAACGATGCCCGTCCACGACTTCCGGTTCGGCCAGCGCGATATCGGCCAGGCGTTCGCCATGCAGGCGCAGCATGCGGAACTCGATCCATTTGTCGATCAGGCTGCCGACGCGCCCGGCGAACTGGTCCTTGTAGGCCAGGTAAGCGATCAGCATGCCCACCGAGAACACGTTTTGCAGCGCCAGCACCGCGCCTATCCAGATCACCGCGATGCGTTCGGCGCCGAAGATCAGCTGGCTGGCGGTGTTGAAGCCCAACCCCAGTTTGGCTAGCCACACATCGCGGTTGACTGTGTCGTTCATCAGGTTGAGATAAGCAGAACGACGGCTGGTTTCGCACCCGGCTATCTTCACCGATTGCACGCCGCGGATCGATTCCAGCAGATGACTCTGTTGCTTGGCGCCCGCAACCAGTTGTTGTTCGGTGCCTTCGCGCACCGGGCGGAAAGCCAAGGCGCGCAGACCGAGATACAGCGCCACGGCCAGCAAGGTGACCAGCGCCAGCTTCCAGCTGTACAGCAGCATCATGCCCAGGGTCACCATCGCCATTAGTCCGTCGATCAGGGCCTCGACAAAGCTGGTGGTCAGCGTGCGCTGGATGGTTTGCACGCTGCTCATGCGCGAGGTGATGTCGCCCAAGTGGCGCTTCTCGAAGAAATCCAGCGGTAGCTTCAGCAGATGGCTGAAGACGTTGCCCATCCACTGCAAGCCAAGCCGGTTGGACAGGTAGACCACGGACCAGCCACGCAGCAGGCCGACACTTGCCTGTAGTAGCAGCACCAAGGCGAAACCCAGCCCCAACACCGTCAGCAAGCTGCGGTCGGCGGAAATCAGCACCTGGTCCACAACCCATTGCATGAAGAATGGGGCCAGGATCACGAACACCTGCAAGGCGATCGACAGCGCCAGGATCAAGGCCAGCGAACGCCACAAACCGGTCACGTGGCCTGTCAGCTGGCGAAATGAAATGCTGGGGGTGGCTTTCTGCGGTTTGAACTCAGCAGAAGGGGTGAGTTCCAGAGCCACGCCGGTAAAGTGGGTCGATACTTCGGCATGACTGAGTTCGCGTTTGCCGAAAGCTGAGTCGAGAATGGTGACCTTCTTCTTGCCGGCTTTGGCCAGGACTACGAAGTGGTTCAGGTCCCAGTGCAAGATGCAGGGAATCTTTAGCTGATTAAGTTCTTCAAGATCGAGCCTCAGCGGTCGACATTGGAAGCCAAGTTGACCCGCAACCGTCATCAATCGCGAAAGGTTGGCACCCTTGAGGGAAAGAGAGAACCTCTGACGCAAATCACGCAGAGTAAGTCTTTGCCCGTAATGACGCGCCACCATGGCCAAACTTGCGAGGCCACATTCGGAAGACTCTGACTGATGAATAGCTTCCATGCGGATCCTGGCACAACGATTATTTGGAGCGTAACGTCATGCCTACGCTCCGTATTGCGAATTACTTACTGGGAATGATGCGGCTCAGCTTGAACAAAGAGACTGCGATCAGCACGGATGACGCCGAGAAAACCATGTTGACGTAGTTGCTCTCATAATAGGCATGCTTAAAAACCATCAATCCCAGAGTGAGTACATAGAAGATTGCCGTGTAAGCCGTAAGCTTCATACAAATCCCTTAAACCGACCATTGCAATGTGACGATACCGCCATGGCAGCCTTAGTTCTTCCAGGGCTTAGAGAAATACACGGTAACTGCCACTCCGGCCAGAAGCGCGGCAACAACTAATCGCTGCCAGCTCAAATCACCCTCGGTTGTCCCGACAAAAGCGCGGTAGCCGTTCCATGCTGCGATTACAAGGAATACAACAGCGACAACAAGCTGTAAGGCACTTTGTTTCATAGTCACTAATACCTAATTAAAGCCCCCGGCCGAATGGCCGAGGGCGGGTCCATTACCGCTCCAATCGCTTCTCACCGTAATTCGCAGCTGGGCCGCAATCACGATACCAATTACTCCAACTCAGAGCAGAAGCGGCGAGTGCAACGAATCCTATGCCTCCACTCCCAATTGTGGCTGCAATAGCCCCACCCGTGCCGATGAAATTCAACCCCATCTCGACACCACACTGCCCACTCATGCCGCCATCGCACATGCCAACTTCATCAACTGTAAGTGCTCTCACTTTTAACTCTCCTTGTGTTAAACGCCGCCTCGATGGGCGACGCAGCTGATCGCTATCAGCGGATGGACCGTATCACTGACACAAACGACACCGCCATATCAGAAGATTGCATCCCGTTAATGTTGAGACAATGTGCAGCATTGATCATTATGCCCACGCCAAAGGAAGTGGGCGGACACTTCGGCATGGATGATCACCACTTGTCGGAGGCTGTATCACGCACTCTTGCAGCCCTGCTGATGGAGCTCGCCAGTTGCGCATAGGGCGTAAAGATACAGCAGCAGTCATGCGGCTCTACCTCATAAGATTGCGCATTCTCTCGGCATATTGTGCGATGGCGATGCAACCGCGCCATGTTCGACTGTCCTTCTATCCGAACTGCGTTCCATAGACTGATATCAAACGCCATGCACACTGAGACTCAATAGAGGGCGATCGCGTACATGATGGTACGTTCGAGGCGGTCTTGATACCGTTAACAGTTAGATGCTGCATCCTGTGTGATGCAATTTTTTGATGTTGACGCTTTCATTCGGCATGCGACACCATCGCTACGCAATCACTGATGGTTGCAACTAGCCATAAATTTGGCTGGCGAAATGTTAACTGCATTACGCGCGACAGTAATCGCGCATCTACCGATTTGGAGATGGAAAATGACTTACAAACATGAGTGCGTGGATACTGATGTGCTGGAGACTCGTTCCGGCATCCGCGTTCTTGCCAACAACGAAATTGCATCCGTATCCGGCGCTGGCGTCTGGGATGCGTACAGCTACGGAAAGGCCCAACCAGAAAAATCAGAGCAGCTCTTGTATTTGCTGGCAGCATACTGGAATGCGAAGTGCTAGAAGTGGAACTCTCATAAAGTCCACTACCAGAAACGGCGTCAGAATGCGTTTAATAAAACGTGTTCTGACCCCAGCTCTTTGGATAGCCAGAACCAGCGTAGCCTTGGTAAGCAAAGCGCACCGGGAGTGCTTCACACGGATACTCCACGCTCCCCGGGTGCGGCCTTTCAAAAAATCAAAAATCGGGGTCAGAGTGCGTTTATTAAAGCGGACTCTGGCCTCGTTTTTTTGGAGCATCATCAGTAAACCTAGGGCGACCTTGCTTGAATACCTAGCATCAAAAGTGCAATCCCCACAACAAGTCCACACACGGCGTGGAGATTACTCGCATAGTTATTGACAAATAGCTTGTAGAAGAAATCTGCAATCGACAGCACCCCGATCACAACGTACAACTTCTGCGTACCAGTCTTCATTTGTGTTCTTTCTCTAGAGATTGCTGCTTTGAAACCGCAGCATCGGCAATCTCGAAGAGTCCGCCCCTGTAGTGCCACGTCAGAAATAGAACCAGCGACAGTGCGAGCAACAGTGCCCGCCTTAGTTTCGAATCACCCGAGATTCTCCTGCTTCCGATCGGGGTCCGCCGCATATCAGCCGGCGCCGAGGCTGCCAATGCCGTTCTGCAATCCCGTTACGAAATCTTTGGCTGCAGAATAGAAGAGATCAGTTGCGACAATCACCGCAATGATCTTGAAAGCCAGTGATCCGGTCAGCTCGGCCAATCCATGTTCGAGAGATGCAATCCGCTTACCAGCCACGGTATTTCCTCATGATTGCCGATGAACTGAGAGTTCGAGGTCGAACCCATCGAACCTATCGCAAGTACACACCTTGCGTGCGGGCGAATCATTGCAGAGTGGATTGGCCGTAGCAATCTCTTTGGCGCTATTGATACACGACAAACACTAGAAGACTTTCTACAAATGTTTTTCAACTCACACTCTAGAGAGCACGTCCCTTCTAGTAGAAATGAGCTGACTTATTCAACCAGTATCTTTTCGACTTCTCTGCGCTCATTAACTTTACTAATCACCGAAAGAATCACATCGAGCTATTGGATGCCATGCAACGCCTCCACGTCGCCCTTGCTTCCAGGCGAACGTGGAAATCAAAGCATCATCTCGATCTCATGTGACTCATCCGCTTGCGGCAGGCCGTTCCCGGACCAGAATTGCTCCAGGCTGGTCCGCACCACATCCAGTCGCGTTGAAGCTCCGCGCTGCTCGGGGAAGCGCTTCATGTTCTCCGACTGCAGCTGCAGGATGCGGCGGTCCTGCTCGCCTACACGGCGCAGGAACGGCCATACCAAAAGGCGCACGGCCCAGGCCGGCGCCCAGCGGCCTTCGACATGCAGGGTGGCGAACACCTCGGTGTCGCCGGCAGTGCGTGGCGTGAAATGCAAAGTGATGCGGACGGTGCTGCCGTTCGCGTATCCGTATTCGATCTGCGCGCTGCCCGGCGCGGAGAAATGCGCCCGTTCCCGCGTGCGCGGCGATTCGAAAAGACGGAACAGCAGGCCCGATTGTCGGTCCTGGCTGGAATAGTCCACGCAGAATCCCTCCGCGGTTCCATTGAAGCGCACCGTGGTGCGCTTCCTCTCGCCATCGCGACGCACCAGCCCCGGGTGGATGGCGTGGGTGTGCATGGGATCCAGGAAGTTCTCCATCGCGTCCACCACATGCGCCTGCCAGCGGGTCTGCCACAGGAAGCGACGGCGGGCGGGCTGCGAGGTCATCACCAGCTCGCCGGGCTCGGCAGCGCCGGTGTCGGCCGGACGCAGCCAGATCAGACCATCGTGTTCCTTTACCGGAAAGGAGCGGGCACGCACGCCTGGCAACGGCAGTCCCGGCGGCATGCCGGGGATGGTTTGAAGCGCGCCGTCGGAACCGAACGTCCAGCCATGGTAAGGACAGGCGATACCGGTGGATGTTCGACAGCCGGCCGAGAGCGGCGCCTGCCGGTGCGGGCACCGATCTTCCAGCGCAAGCAGCTGGCCATCCCGCAAACGCGCAAGCACGATGGGTTGGTCGAGCACGGTGACGGCGACGGGCCGCCGTCGCAACTGATCGCTGCGTGCGGCCGCATACCAGTAGGTGTAGAGCGTCGGGTGCCAGGGCTTCATAGTTGGTACTTGGCCAGTAGCGGTGCGCCCACGCGCCGTGTCGCCAGCGAGAGAGCGGCGATAGTGTGGCGCAGCTTCCGTGGCAGGTGTCGCGCGTAGACCGCGCTGTACTCGATCGCCGGCTCGCCGCCGCGCAAGCGCTTGAACTGCGCGGCGCCGGCGCTGAAGTTGAGCCGGCCTCCCTGCTCCATCGTGGCCTGGTAAGCGCACGCGGTCAGCAGCCGGTACAACCCCAGTTGCCGCGGCAGCGACGTGTCGTAACCCACGATGGGCGAGGTGAAGGTGGCGCCCTGCCGGAACAGGCCGACCACGCACTGCAGAATGCCGGATGCGTCGCGGAAGCCGTGAAACTGCAGCAGCCCGGCTTTGTGCCAGCGCCGCATGAACTCGGCGCTGTAGTGCGGGTTGAACCGGGAATATTTTTCCATGTACAGCAGTTCGTAGAGTCTGGCGATGCGCACGTAGTCGTCCTCGACGATGCCGTCATCGCGCACGCGGTGCAGGGAAGTCCGTCCCAACCGCTGAAGATCCCGTTTCAGATTCGCATGCTGCTTGGATAGCGCGGCCAGATCCTCGTAAAGATAGACCTGACGGCTTACCACCAGTTGGAAGCCACACTCGCCCAGGGCGGCGATCCAGTCCGCATTGTCGGTGGTGTTCAGCGAGCGGAACCAGATCGCATGACCGGGCCAGCGCTCGCGTGCGCTTTCGATCATGGTTGCCAATGGAACCGCCCGCAGCGGCGGGTAGAGATTGGTCGACAGCAGCCAGTTGTTGATCGCTGCCACGCGGTCGATGCCCGCGCCCGTCAGCCAACTGCCGATTCTCTTGTTCAAGCCGCGGCTTCCGCGGGCCATCCACGCAGGAAGATAGCGCGCAGCTTCCTCGGCCGCGCAGTCGGTATAAGTGGCGCGTGGCGAACACACCCATGCATCGCCCGGCGAACCATCGCTGAGAGTCACCGGCAGGATCGTTTCGCCCGCCTGCAGCATTTCCACCTGGACATTGAGGTTCGCCGCGAATTCCTTCACCGGTGCGCCCGCGTGGATGCGCGCGAAGGCATGCGCACGTTCGGCGAAATCGTCGTAAGTGCCGGTTACGCTCATGTCGGCGAGAGGCATTCGCCATCCCATTCGATATCCCGGGTCGCCGCTTCCCGAAGATTGCAGCCCTGCCGGATCGCCAGTCGCGAATAGGAGCCGAGATCCAGCAAGCCCCCTGCGAGCGGCGAGCGGTCTTGCCGCCGGGTGATTACGTCCCTGGCGCGTCGATAGTCGTGCCGCCAGCGTGGCAGGGTCGATCCGGCCATCGCCTGATACAAGCCCGCCGAGAGCATGAGCGCGGCGATCATGGCCGGTTGCGTTCGGCTTGGCTCCACGCAGTCGCCGGCCGCACCCATCAACGCTGCCGGCAGCGCGTCGTCGTCCGCGAACAGATGCAGGCCGCTGGTCGCGCGCGGGTTGCATTCGATCACGGTCGCCTCGCCGTCTTCGCCCTGGATCCAGTCGAACGAAATCTGCCCGGTGAAGTTCATCTTGCGCACGAACGAGGAAACGAAGCCGCGGATCTTTTCGCAAGCATGCGGTTCGAAGTAGTAACTGGAACTGCGCTGGATCCGATAGCTTGGCCGATAGACCGCATGGGCGAGCAGGCGGCCCTCGCTGGCGATCCCGTACGAACAGAGCTCGGTGCCGGCATGGTATCGCTGCGCTACCCAGGCACCCGCTACGTCCAGTTCCTTGGCCCGCATCGGCAAGCCTTCCGGATGGATTCGCACGTGCACGCCGAAACGCGAGTATTCGGGTTTCAGCACAACGGGTTCGGCGCCTGCCCATGCGCGGGCCTCGGCCAGTGAAGCGACCCGGCGGCTCTCAGGAACAGCGGCGGCGCAACCTTGCGCAGCCTCGATGAAATGCCACTTGCTGTGCAGCGTGCGCAGCGTGTCGAAGTCGCCCGCAAGCACGCGCACCTCGGCCGGCAACAGGTTGCGATATCTGGAAAGGTAAAAGACCTCTTCGCAGGTCGGCACGACCAGATCTATCGCATGGGTTCGTATGGCGGCGCGAATGCCCTCCGCGAAAGCCATCGGCGCATAGCGCGGCGAAGCCAACGGCAGGGTCGCGGCTACCGAACGCGACCAACCGGTGAGCCGGCACGGGATGCTGTCGGCCACGTGCACTTTCCAACCCTGGCGCTGGAAACGACGCGCGTGGTCCAGCGCCACCGGCGCCCTGCCGCCCAGGATCAGCACATTAGGCATCGGCCCGGCTCCTGCCTGGCCGCCACTGGCGGCAATGCGAAGGCACTATCCGCACCTGCGGCGCCTCATCGCCAAGCGCTTTCAATTTCGCAAGCGTGTCGCGGTAAGTGCGCGTATCGCCCAGCCAGCCCGTCACCAGCGCGGGGGGCGGAATGAAATCCCGTATGGCCTGGCTGGACCAGCTGGCATCGGCGATCAGGAATACAGGGCCACGCTCGTCTTCGAACAGCAAACCATAGTGTCCCGCAGCGTGGCCGGGCAAGGCGACGAGCAACAGGCTGCGATCGCCGAACAGATCGTAGCCCGAACCGAATCGCTCGAAGGGACCAGACAACGCGACCGCAGGCAGATCCTCGAACCATTGCAAACGCGCCCGCGCCTGGGCATCGACCAATTCCGGCAGCAGGCCCATGCTGAGCGCGCCGACGCGGCTGCGGCCCTGCATGTCGTCCCAGGCCTCGCGCGACAATGCGATCTTCGAATGCGGGAAATCGGCAAGCCCGCCGACATGATCGCCATGCAGGTGGGAAACCACCACCCACGCGACAGCGGATGCGGGGATGCCTTCGCGCAAGAGCTGGACCGACAACGCCGCGCCCTCATGCAGGTGCACCGGCGTCACCATCCGGTACAAGCGTTCGGGGAAACGCTCGGTGGCGTGGAAGAAGTGCCGCGAATAACCGGTGTCGAACAGGACGATCCCGCGCTCGGGGTGCCGCAGCACCGATACCAGCGCGGGAAATTCGCATGCGCGCAGCGATCCGCCGGCCTGGGTCGCCCGCTCGGGGTGGGTGCAGTACCCCGCTTCATAGAGACGCCATTCAAGCGCGGGCATGCCGTTTCCACCATTGCGCGTAACGCTCGATTCCCTGATCGATGGAAACCGCCGGCGCGTAGCCCAGTTCGCGCCGGGCCAGCGAGATATCCAGCGTCTGCGAATAGCCCAGCACGCCTATGCCGTAACGGGTCAGTCGTGGTTCGGGACGGCCCGGGCGAATGCGGGCGATGCGCTCGGCGATGCCCGCCGCGGCCACGGCCACGCCGCGCGGCACCGGCACCAGGCGAACTTGCCGGTCCATGGCGGAGAACAGTTTGGCGATCAGTTCGCCTACCCGGATAGGTTCGCCATTGGTGACGTTGTAGGCGCGTCCATCGGCGACGACATCGGCCTCCAGGCATTGCGCCACGAGTCCGGACAGGTTGGCGACATAGGTGACGTCTATGACCGCATCGCCGCGATGGATCAACGGGAACCAGCCACGGTCGGCTATCGCCATCAGCCGCGGCAATATGGCTTGGTCGCGCTCGCCGAAAACCGCGCGCGGCCTCAACACCAGCGCTTCCAGTCCGTTGGCGGCGGCGGAACGCACGCACAGCTCCGACTCCCATTTGCTGCGCGCGTACTCGGTGATCCATCGCCGCGGCGGTTCGAATGCTTCTTCGATTCCGTACTGATCGGCGAAACGGAAATGGATGCTGGGCGAACCCATGTGGATGAAACGGCGCACGCCGACGCGCTGGCTGGCTTCCAGGAGGCGGCGGGTGGCGAGTACATTGGCGCGCGAAAAACTTTCCGCCGTTCCCCACGGAGACGACAACGCGGCGCAATGGACGACCGCGTCGCATGCTTCTGCCAATGGTTCCGGCGGATCTGTGCACAGGTCGGCGACCATCAGCCGTTCGGCCGTGGATTGCAGCAATTGCAATCGCTCAAGACTACGGCCGCTGGCGACGACCCGATGCCCGGACGCGGCCAGACGCTCGGCAACGTGGCTGCCGATGAAGCCGGAGGCGCCGGTGACGAGGATTCGCGCCATGGCTCAGTAACGCAGAACAGCGCCGCCGAACGACAGCCCGGCGCCGGAACCGACCAGCGCGATTCGGTCTCCGCGCACGATTTCGCCGCGCTCTATGGCGCCATGCAGGGCGATGGGAATCGAGGCGGCCATCTGGTTGCCGCGCGTTTCCAGCACCCGCACCAGCATGCCGTCGCGCAGCCCCAGCGCCACTTCGAGATGCCTGAGCGCCTTGGCGCTGGCCTGGTGCGGAACAAGCTTCTTCAGATCGCCGACAGCGACGCCGGAACGCGCCGACAAGCGATCCATGAAGCGCGGCAGGTGCTGCGCGGCCAGGCGATAGGTCGCGCGCCCGGACATTTCGAAATGCGCGCCCTGCTTGAACGCTTCCACGCCATCGGCAATCCGCAACCGCGTGCCGCCGGCGCGCACCTGGCACAGCTCGGCGCCTTCGGAATAGGTTTCCATGTGTGCGGCGATGAATTGCGAGCCCTCTTCGGCAGTGCACGCCTCGATCACCACAGCCGCGGCGCCGTCGCCGAACAAGGCCGCGGTTTCCTGGTCGTCCCAATCGAGTCCGGCGGACGCCACTTCGCTGGAGACGATCAACACCCGGCGGTATCGCCCGGCCGCGATCGCTGCCGCCACCAGATCCAGGGCGACCACGAAGCTCAGGCAAGTGGCATTGATGTCGAACGCCGGAATACCGCTGCCCGCAAGGCCCAAGCGGCGCTGCACCAGCACGGCGGTGCAGGGAATGGCCTGCTCCATCACGCTGCACGCGGAAATCACGCAGTCCAGCTGGTCGGCGCGCACGCCGGCGCGGCGCAATGCGTCTTCAGCGGCGCGGGCGGCCATCGAAGAGGCCGGCTCCTCATCGGTCGCATAATGCCGGTAATCGATGCCGACCTGCCGGCGGGTCCAGCCGGCAGGCTTGGCCCAGCGTGCGTCGAACTCTTCCGACCCGACCCGGCGCGACGGGAGGTACTCGCCGGTCCCTGTTATCCGGAGCGGAATCGGCGGTGGCGTTCTTTCGTCCATGTGCAGCAATATCCTCAAGGCTGATCTCCCCTAGCCTGCGGCGATTGTGCAGTTTCTTGCAAGTCTCCTATGACCGGAATACGCCAACGGTATACCCGGTATCGTTATTTGATACCCGCCTTGCTCAGGTGCGCATAGAAATGCTGCATCAGCGATGGCACCCCCTATTACAGCTTGTCTTCATGCACAGTCAAACTATCTGCATATTCACTTAGGCCAGCACCAGCTTCTTACGGCCTGATACGTTCGGTTTTTGATCGAGCTATTTTCCCTCTCTGCTAAAACCGGAGCGAATCATTTGTTCCCTGTCCCGAACATACTTTTAACCAATCGCATGAGCACCATGACAATCACACCAGTACATAATGCCAGCGCCCAAATGAAGTATTCAGAAGGAACCAGTTGTTTCAGAGGATAGGAAACCAACACCACCGAGCTGAAGACTAGGACAAAAAGGACCAATTTTTCAGATAGTGTTTTCATAACTGGCCAATTTAGGAACAGAGCCGACACGATAAGCGGCTCTGTTGTGCTGAGGAATTATTTGAACAGGTTCTGCACCCAGGCAACAAGTTGATAAGCTCCTGCTGGCCCGCCGACTCCAACCGAACCTCGTGAGTAGTTCCCCGTAGCAATTGCCGCCCCGGCAAGACAACCAGCAGCTCCAGCAATTGGGCCGCCACCTAATGCGCCAGCAACCGCGCCACCAGCTGCGCAACCAATCGTCTCGCCAGAGACGCCGCCAGAAACCGCACTAATCTCCAAATGTGAAAGCTCGAGCATTTCTTTTCTCCATGTCTTGACGCATGGCCACCATGGCCGCTGCTGCCGACTCTCGTCGGTAGTTGAAGCTGGCATTCAACGGCAGCAAGGTCAATGCATGGCGTGGAAACCTTCGGTTCGTAAACTGCGAACAATCTTCATGGCACAGGAAGAGATCAGCAATTTCTGTAAGATCGCTCACATTAAAGATGGCTTGCAAAGGTTAAGAGCTAGAAGCACGCTTGTTGAAAAGTCAGGGCCGAGGACCGCATATGGATGCTGCGTCCACGATGTAAATTGCCGTCGCCGTTTGTCTCACACGTGTCAGAGCACCTGCAGATTCGCATAGGCCAGCACCAGCCACTTGCTGCCTTCGCTGTCGAAGTTCACCTGCACGCGCGCGTGGGCGCCAGTGCCTTCGTAGTCGGTGACTACGCCCTGCCCGAACTTCGGGTGCGACACGTTGGCGCCCAATTTGAGCGGCGGCGCTTCGATGGGCGCGTGGCCGAAGCTGCGGGGCGCGCCGCCCGAATAAGTGCGCGACACCTGCACCTTGGGCCGCACTTCATGCAGCAGGTGCGGCGGGATCTCGCGCAGGAAGCGCGACGGGATGCCGTACATGTCCTGGCCGTGGATGCGGCGGGTTTCGGCGTAGCTCAGCATCAGTTTCTGCCGCGCGCGGGTGATGCCCACGTAGGCCAAGCGCCGTTCCTCTTCCAGCCGCCCGCTTTCGTCCAGCGACTTGCCGCTGGGGAACAGCCCTTCTTCCATGCCGCCCAGGAACACGACCGGGAATTCCAGACCCTTGGCCGAATGCAGCGTCATCAACTGCACGCCATCCTCGCCCGCCTGCGCCTGGCCTTCGCCGGCTTCCAGCGACGCATAGGCGAGAAAAGCGGTCAGCTCGCTCATGCCTTCGGTTTCTTCGTCGTCGCGGCGGACGAAACGCGACGCCACCGATACCAATTCGTCCAGGTTCTCGGTACGCGAGTCGAGCTGGCCCTTGCTTTCGTTGAGATAGAAATCGCGCAGGCCCGAGCGCATCAGTACGTGGTCGATCTTGTCCTTGAGCTCAAGCTCGGCCACTTCGGCGGTCAATGCCTCGATCAGGCTGATGAACCCCGCCAGCGCGTTGCGCGCGCGGCCGGCCAGTTCGTTGCCCACCGACAGCGCCCGCGCCGCTTCGAACAGCGGCTGCGACAACGTGCGTGCGCGCTTGCGCACTTCGTCCAGGGTGCGGTCGCCGATGCCGCGTGTGGGCGTGTTGACCGCACGCTCGAACGCCGCGTCGTCGGCGCGGTTGGCGATCATGCGCAGGTAAGCCAGCGTGTCCTTGATCTCGGCGCGCTCGAAGAAGCGCATGCCGCCGTAGACGCGGTACGGCACCTGTTCGGCCAGCAGCGCCTCTTCGAAGGCGCGCGACTGCGCATTGCTGCGGTAGAGCACCGCCGCTTCGCCATAGCTGCCGCCGTCGCGCACCCATTGCAGGATGCGGTCGACCACATAGCGCGCTTCGTCGACTTCGTTGTAGGCGGCGTACAGGTCGATGGGCTCGCCGTCGCCGGTATCGGTCCACAACTGCTTGCCGATGCGGTCCGGGTTGTGCGCGATCACCGCGTTGGCCGCGCCCAGGATATTGGCGCTGGAGCGGTAGTTCTGTTCCAGGCGGATGGTTTGCGCGCTGGCGAAATCCTTGAGGAAGCGCTGCACGTTCTCGACTTTGGCCCCGCGCCAGCCGTAGATGGCCTGATCGTCGTCGCCGACCACGAAGACGTGCCCGGTGTCGCCGGCCAGCAGACGCACGAAGCCGTACTGGATGCCGTTGGTGTCCTGGAATTCGTCCACCAGGATCTCGCGGAAGCGCGCGCGGTAGTGGTTGAGCAGTGGCGGGTTGTCGCGCAACAGTTCATGCGCGCGCAACAGCAGCTCGGCGAAATCCACCAGCCCGGCGCGGTCGCAACGTTCCTGGTACAGCGCATAGGCGCGGCGCAAGGTATCGGTCCACTGGTCGTCGCCGGGCTGGATGTGCTCGGCGCGGCGGCCTTCGTCCTTCTGCGCGTTGATCCACCAGGCGATCTGGCGCGGCGGGAAACGCGCCTCGTCCAGCTCCATCTGCTGGACCACGCGCTTGACCAGACGCAGTTGGTCGTCCGAGTCCAGCACCTGGAAAGTCTCGGGCAACTTCGCTTCCTGCCAATGCAGACGCAGCAACCGGTGAGCCAGGCCGTGGAAGGTGCCGATCCACATGCCGCGGCTGCCGTTGCGCAACTGCGCATCGGCGCGGTGGCGCATCTCGCCGGCGGCCTTGTTGGTGAAGGTGACGGCGAAGATGCCGTGCACCGGCACGCCGTGCACTTCGTTGAGCCAGGCGATGCGGTGGGTCAGCACGCGCGTCTTGCCGGAACCGGCGCCTGCGAGCACGAGATAGTGGCCCGGCGGCGCGGAGACCGCTTCGCGCTGCGCCGGGTTCAGGCCGTCGAGTAAATGGGAGACATCCACGCAGCTATTTTACGCCGGACCGCATGCAGGCACTGAGATCGACCAAGGGAATTCAGTGCTCGTGCTTGGGTTTGTTGGTCACATGGGTCATCAAGCGGTCCGTGTAGGCGATACCGATGGCCGAGAGGATGAACACGCAGTGGATGATGGTCTGCCACATCACGCCCGATTCGGTGAACTTGCTGTCCGGCATGCCCAGGTCGCCGACTTCGATGAAGGTCTTCAGCAGATGGATGGAGGAGATACCGATGATCGCCATGGCCAGCTTCACTTTCAGCATGCTGGCGTTGACGTGGCTCAGCCATTCCGGCTGGTCCGGGTGCCCTTCCAGGCGCAGACGCGAAACGAAGGTTTCGTAGCCGCCCACGATCACCATCATCAACAGGTTGGAGATCATGACCACGTCGATCAGCCCCAGCACGATCAACATGATCGCCACTTCGGCAGTGGGGCCGCCTTCGGCCAGCTTGGCGGCCTGCTCGGCTTCGCCGCCGTGCAGGAACACCTCGCTCACCAAGTGCACCAACTCCACGCCGAACTGCCAGACATAAACGGCCTGGGCGACGATCAGACCCAGATACAGCGGCAACTGCAACCAGCGCGAAGCGAAGATCAGCGAGGGAAGCGGGCCGAGGCGATTGGGTTGCTGATGCGACATGGGATCGGAATGCTGCGTTGCGGGGATGCGGCAGGTTACCGGCCCATGGTGACGCTGCCAAGCACGAGGACGGGGCTAAACTCGACTTCCCTTGCCCCACAACGAGTTTCGCCATGATCGACCTGTACTACTGGCCCACGCCCAACGGCCACAAGATCACCCTTTTCCTGGAAGAACTGGTCGATGCGGGCCATGCGTTGGAATACGGCATCAAGCCCGTGAACATCGGCGCCGGCGACCAGTTCAAACCGGAATACCTGGCCATTTCGCCCAACAACAAGATGCCGGCGATCGTCGACCATGCGCCGGCCGACGGCGGCGCGCCGATCAGCGTGTTCGAGTCCGGCGCGATCTTGCAGTATCTGGCGGAAAAGACCGGCCTGTTCCTGCCCGAAGACATACGCGACCGCACCGCCGCCATGGAATGGCTGTTCTGGCAGATGGGCGGGTTGGGGCCGATGACGGGACAGATGGGCCACTTCAACGTCTACGCACCCGAACCGATTCCTTACGCCATCGACCGCTACGGCCGGGAAGTGACGCGCCTGCACGGAGTCATGGACAAACGCCTGGCCGACAACGAATTCCTGGCCGGCGATGCCTACACCATCGCCGACATTTCGAGCTACCCGTGGATAGGCGGTTACGACAAACTGCCGCCGGATTTCGCGGCTTTTCCGAACCTCAAACGCTGGCACGAGGCCATCGCCGCAAGGCCGGCGACCGAGCGGGCTTATGCTTGGAAGCACAAGGTGAATCCAGACGCTGGGAAACCTTTGAGCGAAGAAGAGCGGAAGCATCTGTTCGGCCAGGGCAATTCAACCAAATAGGGTCGTCATCCCGGCGAATGCCGGGATCCAACCGTACGTCGTCTGTGAGATGGGTCCCGGCATTCGCCGGGATGACGATCTTCGAAGAGAATGATGAACTGAAAGAAATTCGGGATATTCCATGCGACTTGTACTGGCCACCTTGATGATGCTTTCCACGACAACGCACGCCGCTCAGCCGCTCCCTAGCAAACTCACTCTCGAAGCCATCACCGGCAACGCGCCGTTGTCCGGTCCCACGCTGATCAAGCCGCAGATCGCGCCGGACGGCTCGCGGGTGACTTTCCTGCGCGGCAAGGACAACGACCGCAACCAGCTGGATCTGTGGGAATACGACGTGGCCAGCGGACGGACGCGCCTGCTGGTGGATTCCAAGGTGGTGTTGCCCGGCACCGAAACCTTGAGCGACGAAGAGAAAGCCCGCCGCGAGCGCCAGCGCATCGCGGCGCTGTCGGGAATCGTCGATTACCAATGGTCGCCGGACGGCAAAGCGTTGCTTTTCCCCTTGGGCGGCGAGCTTTACCTGTACGACCTGGCGAAATCCGGAAAAGCCGCAGTGCGCAAATTGACCGACGGCGGCGGCTTCGCCACCGATCCGAAGATTTCGCCCAAGGGCGGCTTCGTCAGTTTCATCCGCGACCGCAACCTGTGGGTCATCGACCTGGCCAGCGGACAGAAGGTAGGCCTGACCGGCGACGGTTCCGATACCATCGGCAACGGCGTCGCCGAATTCGTCGCCGACGAGGAAATGGACCGCCACACCGGTTACTGGTGGGCTCCAGACGATTCGGCGCTCGCCTTCGCCCGCATCGACGAATCGCCGGTGCCGGTGCAGAAGCGCTACGAGGTCTATCCCGACCGCACCGAGGTGGTGGAGCAGCGCTATCCCGCCGCCGGCGATGCCAACGTGAGGGTGAAGCTGGGCGTGATCGCGCCGAAGGCCGGGGCGAAACCGCAATGGATCGACCTGGGCAAGGACGAGGATATTTATCTGGCGCGCGTCGATTGGCGCGACCCTCAACGCCTGACCTTCCAACGCCAGTCGCGCGACCAGAAGAAGCTGGAACTGATCGAAACCGAACTGGCGAAAAACAGGCAGCGCACGCTCGTCACCGAAACTTCGAAGACCTGGGTGCCGTTGCACAACAACCTGCGTTTTCTGGACGACGGCCGCTTCGTATGGTCTTCGGAGCGCAGCGGGTTCGAACATCTGTACCTCGCCTCCGAAGACGGAACGCAACTTGCGCCGTTGACCAACGGTCAGTGGCCGGTGGATGCCCTGCTCGCGGTGGACCAGGAGAAGGGACTGGTTTATTTCAGCGCCGGCAAGGATTCGCCCACCGAAAGCCAGGTGTATTCCGTATCGCTGAAGGGCGGCCCGATCACCGCCCTGTCCAGGACGGCCGGAAAGCACGATGCGGTGTTCGCCGATAACGCCAGCATCTACGTCGACAGCTGGTCCAACCCGGAAACTCCGCCGCAGATCGAATTGTTCAAGGCCGACGGCAGCAAGCTGGCCACGTTGCTCGCCAACGACCTGGCCGATCCGCAGCATCCCTACGCCAAATACCGCGATGCGCAGCGACCCACCGAGTTCGGCACGCTGACCGCCGCCGACGGCAAGGCGCTGCTGCATTACAGCCTGATCAAGCCGGAAGGTTTCGATGCGGCGAAGCAGTACCCGGTGGTCGTGTTCGTCTATGGCGGTCCCGCCGCGCAGACCGTCACCCGCGCCTGGCCCGGACGCAGCGACGCCTTCTTCAATCAGTATCTGGCGCAGAACGGGTATCTGGTGTTCTCGCTTGACAACCGCGGCACGCCCCGTCGTGGCGCAGCCTTCGGCGGCGCGCTGTACGAAAAGCAGGGCACGGTGGAAGTTGACGACCAGCTGCGTGGCGTGGAGTGGCTTAAATCGCAAGCCTTCGTCGACGGCAAGCGCATCGGCGTTTACGGCTGGTCCAATGGCGGCTACATGACGCTGATGCTGCTCGGCAAGCACAGCGAGGCCTACGCTTGCGGCGTGGCGGGCGCGCCGGTCACCGACTGGGCCCTGTACGACACCCACTACACCGAGCGCTACATGAACCTGCCCAAGGCCAACGAAGCCGGCTATCGCGAGGCCAGCGTATTCACGCATCTGGACGGCTTGAAGTCGAAACTGCTGCTGGTGCACGGCATGGCCGACGACAATGTGCTGTTCACCAATTCGACCAAGCTGATGAGCGAACTGCAGAAGCGCGGTAAGCCGTTCGAACTGATGACCTACCCGGGCGCCAAGCACGGACTCAAGGGCAGCGACCTGCTGCACCGCTACCGGTTGACCGAGGATTTCCTGGCGCGCTGCCTAAAACCCTGACGGGCGCTGTACTCTCCACCCAATCCACTGGGACGACCGCCATGAACGCCATGCCGCCGCCGCTTCATCCCCTCCACCCTCGCGGATGGTGGAGCCGGCACTGGAAATGGGTCGTTCCATTGCTTGGCGCCTTGCTCCTGGCTTTGTTCGCAGGAGTGATCCTGCTTTTCATGTCGGCCTTGTTCGGCATGATGAAATCCTCCGACGCCTACAAGCAGGCCGTGCAGGAAGCCAAAGCCAATCCGGCCGTCGTCCAGGCGCTGGGCGAGCCGATCGAGGAAGGCTGGTTCACGATGGGCAACATCAACATCAATGGTCCCTCCGGCGAAGCGAACCTGCAGATTCCCATCTCCGGGCCCAAGGGCGAAGGAGACATCTATCTGGAAGCGACCAAATCCGCCGGCCAATGGAACTACTCCACGCTGCTGGTGCGCGTGGACGGCAGCGACCGCTCCATCGATCTGCTGCCTGCGCGAACGCAGTGAATCTTTGAGCTTTCCAAAAGAAGCGATCCATGGCAAAGAAGCTCCTACTCGGTTTCATCGTATGCACCGCGCTGGGCCTTCTGGGCGGAGTCGTGCTTCCATTTGTAGGCGTGAGTTCGCCCGGCATTATCGGAGCCGTGTGTGGCGGACTTGGCGGGTTCATTTTTGTTCGGATTTTTCTATCGCCGCCAACGCCCAAAGGCTGACACCTGCGGCTCACCTCACCCCTGCCCCAAGTGCCCCTTGAGGATGCAACGCCTCGACCGCAAGGTCCTCAACAGCCTCCTGCTGCACCAAGGGCTGCTGCCGCCGGATCAGTTGGTCAAAACGGTCAATGAAGTCTTCATTCCTGCGCGCAGCAGGCGAAGAAATAGCGTTTGAGTAGGGCGGGCAACGCCCGCCCTACATTCAGTGCGCGGGATGCTCCGCATGCGACAGGCCATGGACGAACGCATCCATTTCCATGTCGCCAAGATCGGCATGATCGATCTCCAGCAGACCATCGAGCGGCGTGAACGCCTGCTGCGCCGGAACCTGCGTCAATCCTTGCAGACGGATGGCGTCGCCGCCGCTGCATTTGCTGCTGTCCGGCTTGCCGGTGCAATAGCGGGCCGGCAAGTCGGGAGCCGGCAACCAATCCAGCTCGACGTGCTTTCTCTGCGCGTCTGCGCCGCGATAACGAGCAAGCGGTTGCGCGAATGCGACGGAATCGCCCGTCGCATTCAATCGCGCGCGTAGCGCGGGATCGACCAGACCCGACAGCTGCGCCCAGTCTGGCACCTTGTCCAAGGTGCGCAGATCGCCGGGCGCGTACACCACCATGCGCCGGCCGGCCGGATACAGTTCGCGCAGTTCCACTCCATCGGATGTTTGCCGCCACACCCTGATCGGCTCGCCGGCGATGCGGTATTCGATGCGGGTGCCGTCGCGCACCAGCTTCAGTTCGCGTTCGCCGCCCGCATCGCGGATGCGGTAGTCGCCCACCCATGCCGATCCGTTGCCGGCGGCCGTGCTGTTGGAGCCGGGCTCATCGCCGCCGCCATCGCCGGCCCATCCCTGGCCGGCGATCAACGCGAGGAGCAAGGGCCATCCACGCCCCCTCATTGCTTGGTCATGCCCGCGCGCAGGTCGGCTTCGAGCAATGGCGGCGCGATCGACGACTTCTTGTCGTTCTTGCCGCAACCGCCGAACAGCGAGCAGAGGAAGAACGAAGTGTCCTTCTGCGATTGCGCCATCACATGGAAGACGACGTTCTGTTCGACCACGCCCTGGAAGGCGTGCGCGCCCGGGCCGGTGGCGTAGATGCCGACGTCTTCGGCGGCGTGCGTTTCCGATTCCATCGGCACCGTGGCTTCCTGCAGGAAGTTGACGTTGGCGGTGTCGATATTGGTCAGGTCCGGACGCGCGGCCGGTCCGCGATAGCCGGGGCCGTTGATGTAACCCAGCGTGGTGTAGGGCTTGCCGTTGGCGTCCAGTGCCAGCGCGCCGTCGGTGACCACCTTGCCCAGGATGTTGTTGCCGCGGTCGGGGTAGCCGGCGATGGTGAAGGTATGGCTATGGTCGGCGGTGACGATGATCAGGGTGTCCTCGTCCGAAGTCTTGCGCTGCGCGGCACGCACCGCCTCGGAGAGGGCGATGGCGTCCACCAGCGCGCGGCTGGCGTTGCCGGCGTGGTGGGCGTGGTCGACGCGGCCGCCTTCCACCATCAGGAAAAAGCCCTTGTTGCCGCCGCGGTTCTGCAAGATGTCGATCGACTTGGCGGTCATCTCGGCCAGGCTCGGTTCCTTGCCCGCATCGAGCGGACGGTCGGCCTCGTATTCCATGTGCGAACGCTCGAACAGGCCCAGCAGATGCTTGGTCGTGGCCGGGTTGATGGCGTCGAACTGCGCCTTGTTCCAGACATAGGCCGAAGCCGGCTTGCTGCCCCATTCGTTGGCCAGGTTGCGGCCATCCAGGCGGCGGCCCTTGCTGCTGGTGTCTTCGGGATCGTTGAGCGTGTTGGGCAGGAAGTAGCTGCGGCCGCCGCCCAATGCGACTTCAAGGCCGTCGCCGTACGGGAATTCCACTAATTGCCGGGCGATATCCTTGCAGCCCGAAGCCTTGGCCTCGGCGCTCAGTTCGGCATCGCTTTCCCAGTCGCGGTTGGGCGTATGCGCGTAGGTGGCGGCCGGGGTGGCGTGGGTGATGCGCGCGGTGCTGACGATGCCGGTGGACAGGCCCAGCGCTTCGGCCACTTCCAACAAGGTGGCCACGCCCTTGCCCTTGGCCGAGGCGCAATTGTTGTAGCGCGCGTCCTGGGTGACGCTGAGCACGCCCTGATTGGTCTTGATGCCGGTCATCATGGCCGTCATCGTCGGCGCCGAATCCGGCGTCTGGCCGTCGACGGAATAGGTTTTCGACAAGCTGAGGTACGGGAACCGCTCGAAGCTCAGCGCGTTCTCTTCGCCGCTGCGGCCTTTGAGCTGGCCTTCGAGGATGCGTGCGGCCGCCACTGTCGACAGGCCCATGCCGTCGCCGACGAACAGGATCACGTTCTTGGCTTTTTTGTGGCTAGGGCGCAACTCGGCGCCCGCACGCGCGGCGCGCGCGCCGTCGCTGTACCACTGCTGGGCGCTCTCGCCCCGTGCCGGAGTCGGTGCGGAGGCGGCGCGTTTGGTCGAGGCCTTGCCGCGGATGTGTTCGGGTTCGGCGGTCAGGCCGGGGCTTGCGATCAGCATCGTCAGGGCGGCGCAGCCCAGGATCGTGGACAGGTGGCGCATGGGCGTTCTCCATTTGCTCGGGGGAGAACGCACTGTCCGTACCCGTCATTGCACCGGGATGACCGCAATGCAACCGTTCGGCTACGCCGTCATGTCAGCCGCGAAATTCGTGAGAAGAGCCGTGGGAGCGGCTTCCAGCCGCGAGCTTTTCGATCAGTTAGACAGCAGCTCAGAAGCTCGCGGCTGGAAGCCGCTCCCACCAATCCCACCGAGTCATCATTGCTCTCAATCGATCAAGGCTGCGCAGGCGCTGCGCCCGGTGGCACGTAGATCGCCACGCCAGCGGCCTTCTTTTGCGTGGTCGGAATGCCGATGCCGATGCCGCCCGCGCTGTGGCGGCCATAGCTGCCGGCGCCGACCGACATGCCCACCGGCGAACCGCTGGAGCCGACCCCCATCAGGATCACTCCGTTGGCGCCGAGCGAAGCGGCTTCGCGCTTGAGCCGGGCGACGGCCGCATCGGTCTGGCCCTG
Organism: Pseudoxanthomonas sp.; assembly: GCA_036383995.1. Classification (GTDB taxonomy): domain Bacteria; phylum Pseudomonadota; class Gammaproteobacteria; order Xanthomonadales; family Xanthomonadaceae; genus Pseudoxanthomonas_A. The sequence goes on along the minus strand of DASVNG010000014.1, from coordinate 18,735 downwards.
GGTGCCGAAACCGACCGCGCTGGAGGATTCCAGCTGGGCGATCTCGATGGAGCCCGGCGGCGGCGTGGTGTAGATGCGGACCTGGGCCGGATCGACCGGCGGACGCGCTTGGCCAAGCATGACCTTGGACGTGCCGGCGCAGGCGCTGAGCGCGAGGGCCAGCAGGAGAATAGTGGCGGGACGTAGGCTCATGGCGGTTTCCCCTGTGAAGAATGGCTGGATGATCGGCCTATGGGACTGAATGCTCGCATACCTTGGCATTCCCGGCGCGGGCGCTGCGACGGCGGCCGACGCGAGGCATCACCGACCCGGACCGAAGGTGTCTGCGCGTTATAGTTGGCGCATTAACCGGGAGTGCTGTCATGGGTCTTATCAGTGTGCTGTGGGGCGTGGTGTCCATGATCTGGATGGTGCTGGCGCTGATTCCGCTGTTGGGCTGGGGCAACTGGTTCCTGATCCCCTTCGCCGCGGTCGGCGCGATCATCGCGGCCATCGGCATCCTGTTCACTTCCGACGCCAAAACCGGCCGCGCCAAAACCGGATTGCTGCTTAATGGCATCGTGATCGTGGTGGCTGTCGTGCGCCTGGGGATCGGCGGCGGCATCGTCTGAATCTGGACGGGATTGCCCGACGCCGCGTGCGTCGGGGCGGTAGCCCCACCTACAGGTTGGCGGCGGGCGCGGGACGCGCGGCGACCAGCGCCCGGGTGTGGGAATGCTGCGGCTGGGACAGCACTGCCGCGGTCTCGCCGGATTCCACGATGCGGCCCCGCTCCAGCACGGCGATGCGCTCGGCTACTGCCGAAGCGGCCGCCAGGTCGTGGGTGACGAATAGCAGCGCCAGGCCGCGCTCGCGTTTCAGCTTGGCCAGCAACGCCAGGATCGCAGCGCGATGATGCGCGTCCAGAGCGGAAACCGCTTCGTCGCAAACCAGCAGATCGGGCGAAGTCGCCAGCGCCCGCGCAATGGCGATGCGCTGGCGTTGCCCGCCGGAGAACTGGTGCGGATAGCGGTCCAGCGCGGAGTCGTCCATGCCCACGGCCTGCAGCAGCTCCGATGCTTTGGCGCGCTGGCTGGCGCTATCGCCGATGCCGTGGATGCGCAGCGGCTCGGCGACGATGCGCGCGATATCCAGGCGTGGGTCCAACGATGCGTAGGGATCCTGGAACACCACTCCGATGCGCCGGCGCAGCTTGCGCAGTCCGCTTGCGCTCAGCGAATCCAGGGCGACGCCCTCCAGCGCGATGCGGCCCTGCGCGCCGCGCAGGAGTTTGAGCAGTACGCGGCCCAGCGTGCTCTTGCCGCTGCCCGATTCGCCGACCAGGGCCAGGCCTTCGCCGCGTCGCAGCTCGATCTCCACTCCCTCCAGCGCATCGCGCTCTGCGCCGCGATAGCGCATGCGCAGATTTTCGGCGTGCAGCAGGACCGGCGCATCGGCAACGGCCGCAGGCAGCTTCTGCAGCTGGTCGGCCGCCAGCAGCTCGCGTGTGTAGGCATGGTCGGGGGCGGCGAATACTGTTCGCGTGTCGCCCCGCTCCAGCACTTCGCCGCCGCGCAGCACCAGCAATCGCTGCGCGTAGGCGCCCACCAAGGGCAGGTCGTGGCTAATCAGCAACAGGGCCAGGTTCTGTTCGCGGCGCAGATCGTCCAGCAAGTCCAGGATGTCGCGGGCGATGCGCGCGTCGAGCGCGGAAGTGGGTTCGTCGGCGATCAGCACGCGCGGCCGCGTCGCCAGCGCCAGCGCGATGGCGATGCGCTGGCGCTGCCCGCCGGAGAAAAGATGCGGATACTTCGACAACGCCTGGCGCGGATCGGGCATCTGCACGCGGCGCAGCAGCTCTTCGGCTTCCTTGCCGGCCGCTTCGCGCGACAGGCCGCGCACCGAGCGCAGGGTTTCGACCAGTTGCGCACCGATCCTGCGCAGGGGATGCAGCGCCGCCAGCGGATCCTGCGGCACCAGGCCGAACACGCGCCCGCGCAGAGCCGAGTGCGCCGGCGAGCCGAATGAGACCTGCTGCTCTTCGACGCGCAGACTGGCGCTGGCTTCCAATCCGGGCGGCAACAGATTCAGCAAGGCCAGCGAAGTCAGGCTCTTGCCGCTTCCCGATTCGCCCACCAGCCCAACGCATTGGCCGCCATGCAGTTCCAGCGACAGGCCGCGCAACAATTCGCGCCGATCCCGTCCGCCTGCGGCGACATGCAGATCGGTAAGTTCCACTCGCACATGAGAATTCATGCGGCGGCCGACTCGGCGCGTTCGCCGCGCCCGCTTTCGCCACGCAGGTCCATCCAGTCGCGCAGGCCGTCGCCCAGGAACTGGAAGGCGGCCAGCGTGACCACCAGGAACGAGGCCGGAAACAGCAGCGTCCACGGCGCCGAGTCCAATTCCTGCACGCCTTCGGCCAACAGGGTGCCCCAGCTGGCCGAAGGTTCGTCAACGCTCAGGCCCAGGAAACCCAGGAAGCTTTCCACCAGGATCGCCTGCGGCAGGATCAGGCCCAGATACACGAACGCCAGCGGCATCAGATTGGGCAGTACGTGCCAGCGCAGGCGTTGCGCGAAGGTGGCCCCGGCCGCATGCGCGGCCAGCACGAACGGCGCCTCGCGCAAGCGCGCGCTTTCCGCGCGCATTACCCGCGCCAGGTCGATCCACACGTAACCGCCGATGGCGGCGAGCAGCAGGCCCAGCGAGCGTTCGAACAAGGTCAGCAGCAGGATCACCACCAACAGGAACGGCAACGCGGAAAACACATCGAGTACGCGCAGCATCGCGCGTTCCACCCGTCCGCCAGCGAGGCCGGCGATGGCGCCGTAGCCCAGTCCGATGGCCAGCGCCACCACGCTGGCCAGCAGGCCGATGGTCAGCGACAGCCGCCCGCCCGCCAGGGTGCGCGCGAAGACGTCGCGGCCGATGGCATCGGTGCCGAACCAGTGCCCGTTCGCGCCGGGGGCGACGGAGAGCGAATTCCAATCGGGGGAATGCGGGGTGTATGCGCTGAGCAGGGGACCGAGCCAGCAGATCAATGACAGCGCCGCGAGCAGGGCCAGGCAGGCGCGTGCTAGGGGTGGCAGGGAACGCAGTGTTTGCATGATGCGCATCGTAGCGCGCTCTTCCCTTCTCCCACCGGGAGAAGGTGGCGCGAAGCGACGGATGAGGGAGTGGGAATTACTTGCTAGCCAGAGTCTGACGTCGCCGATGGTCCATTCCCTCATCCGCCCTGCGGGCACCTTCTCTCGGTGGGAGAAGGGGAAAAACCGCCACAGGCGTATCATTCACGCATCGATTGAGGACCCCCCATGGCCTACCCCTACACCCGCCCCCGCCGCATGCGCCGCGACGATTTTTCCCGGCGGCTGATGCGCGAGCACGTGCTGACCGCCAACGATCTGATCTATCCGGTGTTCGTGCACGAACTGGCGGGTCGCGAGGCGGTGCCTTCCATGCCGGGCGTGGAGCGTCTGTCGATCGACGAGTTGCTGAAGGTCGCCGAGCAGGCTTCGGAACTGCGCGTGCCCGCCCTGGCCTTGTTCCCGGTCACCGCGCCGGAAGCCAAATCCCTGCAGGCCGAGGCGGCCTGGGACGACGATGGCCTGGCCCAGCGTGCGGTGCGCGCGCTCAAGCAGCGTTTTCCCGAACTGGGCGTGATCACCGACGTGGCGCTGGATCCGTTCACCACCCACGGCCAGGACGGCATCATCGACGACAACGGCTACGTGATGAACGACATCACCGTGGAAGCGCTGGTCAAGCAGGCGCTGTCGCATGCGCGCGCCGGCGTGGACATCGTGGCGCCCAGCGACATGATGGACGGCCGCATCGGCGCGATCCGCGAGGCGCTGGAAAGCGAGGGCCACGTGCATACCCGGATCATGGCTTATTCGGCCAAATACGCGTCCGCGTTCTACGGCCCGTTCCGCGATGCGGTGGGCAGCGCCGGCAACCTGGGCAAAAGCAACAAGTACAACTACCAGATGGACCCGGCCAATTCGAACGAAGCGCTGCACGAAGTGGCGCTAGATATCGACGAGGGGGCGGACATGGTGATGGTCAAGCCGGGCATGCCCTATTTGGACGTGGTACGGCGGGTGAAAGACGAATTCGGCGTGCCCACTTTCGCCTACCAGGTCAGCGGCGAGTACGCGATGCTGAAAGCCGCCTTCAACAACGGCTGGCTGGACGAACGCGCCTGCGTACTGGAAGCGCTGACTGCGTTCAAGCGCGCCGGCGCCGATGGCGTGCTCACTTATTTCGCGCTGGATGCGGCGAGGTGGTTGAAGGAAGGCGGTCACTGACCTATCCGTTCGTCATCCCGACGTTCGTCAACCCGACATTCGTCATCCCAGCGGCTTTAAACAGCGAAGCTGGTCAAGCTGGGATCCATCTTGATCTTCGCCGTAGCAGTGGGTTCCAGAAGGTGCGCGCCCGCCAACAAGAGCAAAATCAAAATGGATCCCAGCTTGACCAGCTTCGCTGTTTAAAGCCGCTGGGATGACGGCCGTTCTGGAATGACGGCAAGCCTGGGATGACGACAAGAGGTGCCGGGCTGTTCCCCACCGGCCGAAAGTTGCACACTGGAGGCCTCAACCAGGAGCCCCGCATGAGCCACTACGCCGTCTTCGGTCACCCGGTTTCGCATTCGCTGTCGCCACGCATCCATGCCGCGTTCGGCCGCCAGACCGGCATAGCGCTGAACTACACCGCCGTCGATGCGGCGCCGGAAGCCTTCATGCAGGCGCTGGATGCTTTCGCGGCCGGCGGCGGCCGGGGCGCCAACGTCACCCTGCCCCTGAAGGAAGCCGCCTTCGCCCTGTGCAGCGTCACCAGCGAGCGAGCGCAGCGCGCTGGCGCGGTCAACACGCTGACCCGCAACGACGGCCAGTGGCATGGCGACAACACCGACGGCATCGGCCTGGTGCGCGACCTGACCGGCCGCCTGGGCCTGGATCTGCGCGGCCGCCGCACGCTGCTGCTGGGCGCCGGCGGTTCGGCGCGCGGAGTGGCTCCCGCGCTGCTCGACGCGGGCGTCTCCGAACTGATCGTCGCCAACCGCACCGCCGAGCGCGCCGACGCGCTGGCCGATGCGCTGGGCGAACCGAAGCGCGCGCATTCGCGCTACTGGGACGACCTGGTGAACGAAGGCGACTTCGCCCTGATCGTCAACGCCACTTCCGCATCGCGCAACGGCGCGAACGAATTCTCGCTGCCGTTCCAGTTGTCCACGCCGCGTACGCTGGCGGTGGACCTGAATTACGGCGAGGCCTCCATTCCGTTCCTGGCCTGGGCGCGCGCCGCCGGCTGCCGCGACATGGCCGATGGCCTGGGCATGCTGGTGGAACAGGCCGCCGCCGCGTTCGAACTCTGGCACGGCGTGCGCCCCGACACCGCGCCGGTCTATGCCGCGCTGCGCGGCAAGGATGCGTCTCTGGTCACGGCGGACTGAGGAGCGGCCCATGGATACTTTTCTGATACCGGCGTTGACCACGCTGGGCTACTCGTTGCCGGAACTGCTGGCCTGCGGTATCGCCCTGGCGATGTTGTGGAGCGCGGCGCGCCCGGGCAAGGCCCGGCAGCTGGGCCTGATCGGCATCGGCCTGATGCTGGGTTGCGCAGTGCTGCAGCTTGCGCTGGGGCTTTACCAGAATTGGGTGATCCATTCCCTTGCCGGCGATCCCGCAACGCAACTCAGCACGATCTTCGCGTGGCTCGGGGCGGCAAGAATGTTGATCAACTGCGTGTCGCTGACGGGGCTGGTGGTGATCGCCTGGGGGTTGTGCAAGGCGACGCGGCCTGTCGAAGCGGTTGCGCGCACGACGTCCGGACCGTGAGCGGCCCTGAAATTCGGGCGCATCATTGCGGCCGCAGGGGATAGTTCGCAAGCGCATACCTCGTTGCGAACGCGGAATAGGTGACGAAAGAAACCCAAGCGGCAAGCCAGCGATGCCGATCCGGTCCTTCGTGTTTGCGTTACGATCGGGACATGAGGAAAACCGTTGCCCTGCTCGCACTGGTCTGCGCATCGTTCGCACTGCCTGCGCAGGCGCAACAGCAGTTCAAGGTGCTGGTCGCGGCCATTCCCAACAAATACCACAACGACTACACCGTCGTGGCCAAGCCTTCTTTCGAGCAGATGGCGCGGCGCCATAATTTCGAACTGGTCTGGGCGTGGGACACGCGGCCTTTCGATGGCGACCTTTCGCAGTACGCCGCCGTCGTGTTCCTCAACACCCCCGGCGCGGAGCTAAGCGAGCCGCAGCGCAAGCGTTTCCAGGACTACATCCATGCCGGCGGCGGCTTCGTGGCCGTGCACAAGGCCATCGCCACCGCTCGCGAGTGGGTCTGGTACGAGCATCTGGTGGGGCGTTCGTTCCGCACCCATCCCTATATCCAGACCGGCGTGATCGAGGTGGTGGACCGCAACTTCCCCGCCACGCTGGGATTGCCCGATCGCTGGATCTGGACGGACGAGTGGTACGAATACGACGCGCCTTATTCGTCGGACCTGCACGTCGTGCTGAACGTGGATGAGTCCAGTTACGATCCCACCCGGATTTGGCCCGGCCAGAAAGCCGAAGGCATGGGCAGATCGCATCCGGTGGCGTGGTACCAATTCTTCGAGGGTGGCCGCAGTTTCGTCACCGCGCTGGGGCATACGCCGGAACTGTACAACGACCGACTTTATCTTGATCACCTCTACGGCGGTATCTATTGGGCCGCTACGGGACGCGGCATCGTTGCGGAAAAGCCGGCTCAGTAAGCTGCGTCCCGTTTCGCTGCCAATATCGGCTACGGCTCTTCTCTACTTCTCGCCGCCGCATAGCTTCAACCCCATCCGCTCCGTCGCCTCCCCGCACAGGAACGCCATCTGCGCCTCGCGCGTATCCGCTCCGTCGTACGGCAGCGCAGTCCACCACTCCATCGCTTCCATCTCTTCCCCGGGCTTGAGCGTGCGGTACGGTGCGTGCACTTCCATTTCCAGCAGCCCTGCGGCCTCGTCCGCAGGGTCGTCCGAATACAGCTCCACCTGGCCCTGCTCGGGATGGATATGCGAACGCGGATGATGCGGGAACCGGATCAGGAACAGCTGGCCGTGGGCGAATCCGGCCATCCAGCCGGCCGAAGGCTGTATCAGCACCTTGCCGCGCCGGGCGCTCATGCCTTGCGGAAGCGCCGACCGGTCCAGCGTGAACAGGCCATGCTCCCTACGCGGCAGCAAAGGCCCTATGGTCTGTCCGGTGGACGACTGCACACGCACGTCCTCGTCGCTGTCCACCGGCACATAAACGCGCGTATACGACGCGGTGCGCGTGTTGAACCACAGATCCCAGGCGATGTCGGTACTGCGGATATTGCGCGCGCTCACGCGGACTTCCACGGTATCCGGCCTGTCGGCGGACAACTGGAATGTCTTGCGCAGGCGCACACCCGAGATCGGGCTGTCCACGCCTTCCAGGACCAGGCGCTTCGAGGTTCTCTCCAGAATCCGGGTATCGGCGAAAGCCAGGAACGGATCCGGCGGCCAGTTGGCTTTGGCGTCACGCCGCACGGGATTGGCGTCCTGATGCACCCACCACTGGCTTTGCGGCCCTACCCATACATCGTGGCCGAGATAGCCGATGTCGTCGGCCGTCGCGCTGACTTCGGGTTTGGGCCGAGAGGCCAACGGCTCGCCGGTCTTCAGCAGGTTAGGACGGCCCTTGAGCGAGAAAGCCAGGCCACGTCCTCCCAGCTCCGGGGTGACTTCCAGCGCGATAAGCCCATTCTCGATGCGAACGGTTTCGACTGCCGAAACCGTTATCGGCATGCAGAGTGCGGCGAGCGCCAGCCAGGATTTCATTCGACCCGCTCCCGATTGCGTGTGATGTTGCGGCGTCCTACGGCCGTTGCCGGGAAAGCATCGCGCGCGCGGCGCGCTTGCAATGCCGCGCGACTACAGCAATCCGTCGCGCTTGACCGCAAGGTAACGCTCCACCAGCGCCGCCGGCAACTCTTCGCTGGCGACATCCAGCACCATCACCCGATGGCTGCGCAGCGCTTCGTGGGCGGCGCTGCGTTGTTCGATGTAGCGGGCGACCGCGCCGGCGCGGATGGCGCCGGGCAGGTCGTGCACTTCGTCGGTCATCGCCTGGTCCAGCGCGCGTTCGCGCAGGCTGGCCACGCAGACCAGGTGCCGCTTCTGCAACATGCGCACCGCGGCCAACAGGTCTTCGATGTCTTCGTCGCGCACATTGGTGACCAGCATCACCAGCGAACGCTTGCGTTGACGTAGCGACAACTCCGTCGCGGCGGCCAGGTAGTCGGTGGCCACCGGTTGCGGCTGCAGGTTGTAACTGGCGCGTAGCAAGGTATCGATGCTGGCCATGCCGCGCTTGGGCGCGACCCAGCGCGATTGTCCGCCGCTGGCGAACAGTCCTACCGCGTCGCCCTGGCGCAGCGCCAGATAGGACACCACCAGCGTCGCGTTCAAAACATGGTCGAAATGCGCCAGCTCGCCTTCCTGGGCCATCATGCGGCGGCCGGTATCGACCATCATCACCAACTGCTGGTTCTTTTCGTCCTGGTACTCGCGCGAGATCAGCTTGCGCGAGCGCGAAGTGGCTTTCCAGTCGATCTGCCGCAAACTATCGCCAACGCGGTATTCGCGCATCTGGTTGAAGTCGGTGCCTTCGCCGCGGCGGCGCTTGAGGTGCGCGCCGACCAGCCGCGAGGCCTGTTCGGCGCTGAACAGCGCGAACTTGGTCAACGGCGCGAAGTTGGGATACACGCGCACCCGCTGCGGCGCGCCGGCGATGCGCGACTGCCGCCAGAACCGCAAGGCCGACGCCAACCGCAATTGCACGCCGTCGAAGGTCGCATCGCCGCGTGCGGTGGGACGCAGGCGGTAGCTGAAAGTGGAAGCGGTGGCCGGCGCCAGCTTCAGGCGCTGCGGCAGGCCTTGCGCGGGCCAGCCGCCAGGATGCAGGTCGAACAGGTCGACGCGCTGGCGCGTCATCGATTCCACGCGCAGGGTCACGTCGCGTTCGATGCCCAGCGGCAGGGCTTCGGGAATTTCGCGCGAAACCTGCGGGGTCGGGCGGCGGTGCAGGAGCAGCGCATCGCCTAGCGCAAGCAAGGCGATGCCGGCGCCCGTCAGTTGCCAGGCAAGCAGGGGCACGTTCGCGAACAGCACCGCAAGGCCGGACAGGCCCCAGAGCACCAGCAGCGCGATGAAGAATGGTGCGGGCCTCAAAGCGGCTCCCTCCTTTGGAAAAGGAAGGTTTGGGAAGATTCGATCTTCGCGGTAACGCCCGAAAGCAAAATCAAAAGCAAATCCCCCTCGATCCCCCTTTTGCAAAGGGGGAGGACCAGCCGAGCGAGCGCAGTGTCGTGCGGCTTCATGACCGCCCCCTCCTTTGGAAAAGGAGGGCTGGGGAGGATTTGCTCTTAGCGGTAACGCCCGAAAGCAAAGTCAAAAGCAAATCCCCCTCGCCCCCCCTTTTGCAAAGGGGGAAGGCAAGCCCGGCAAGAGCTGAGCCGTAGGGCTTCATTTCCGCGGCGCTTCCACCTTGGCCAGCAGCGCGTGCAGGGCGTCGTCGGGCGACTGGCCTTCAATCTGCAATTCCGGCGACAAAGTGATGCGGTGCCTCAATGCAGGCTTGGCGATTTCGCGCACGTCGTCGGGCGTCACGAAGTCGCGGCCCTGCAGCACCGCCTGCGCGCGCGCCGCGCGGACCAGCGCGATGCTGCCGCGCGGGCCGGCGCCCAGCGAGATGCCCGGCCACTTGCGCGTGGCGGCCACGATGCGCACCGCGTAATCGATCACCTGCTCGTCCACGATCACCGCGGCGGTGCCGCGCTGCATGGCCACGATGTCGCTGGCGCCGAGCACGCGGCGCACCTGGGAGAGATCGAAATCGCTTGCGCTACGGCCGGTGGTGATGGCGTCGACCATGCGCTTTTCGTCGGCCAGCTGCGGATAGTCGATCAGGATCTTCAGCAAGAAACGATCCAGCTGCGCTTCCGGCAACGGATAGGTGCCTTCCTGTTCCACCGGATTCTGCGTGGCCAGGGCGAGGAACGGCGGCGACAGCTCGAAGGGTTTGCCTTCGATGGTTACCTGCCCTTCCTGCATCACCTCCAGCAATGCGGACTGGGTCTTGGCCGGCGCGCGGTTGATTTCGTCGGCCAGCAGCAGGTTGGTGAACACCGGGCCGCGGCGGATCTTGAAGCTCTCGGTCTTGGGATCGTAGACCGCGTGGCCGCTGACATCGCTGGGCATCAGGTCGGAAGTGAACTGCACGCGCGCGTAGTTGAGTTCCAACGCCTGCGCCAACGCGCGCACCAGCAGCGTCTTGCCCAGGCCGGGAACGCCTTCGATCAGCACATGGCCGCCGGCCAGCAGTGCGATGAGGATCTGGTCCAGCACCTCCGGCTGGCCGATGAAGGCCTTGGAAACTTCCTCGCGCACGGCGGCGGCGCGCTCGGCTAGCGCTTGGCCGGTGATGGCGGACACCGCATCGACGGAAGCGGCGGGCGCGTTTGCGGTTTCATCGTTCATATGCGGTTTCTCAGCTGGATCAGAGTGGAAATACGGTCGCGGAAAGCGGGCTTGTCGTGCGAGGACGGCGGTTGCAGCGCGGTTCTTATTCTGTCGGCGGAAATGTCCAGGCGCTCGGCGATCGCGCCGATCTGCGCTTCGCCGGACAACGCCGCAGCCACGGGATCGCGGCGGCGCAGGCGGGCCAGGAAGGCGTTGCGCACCGCCGCGTACAGCAGGGCGCGCTTGTTGTAACGGAACAGGTGTTCGCCGCTGGCGCGCACGTGTTCCAGCAACGAACGCCGCTCGGCCGGCGGCGGCGGCCGCAAGGGACCGAAGCGCTGCATGCGCAGCCACAGCCAGGCCAACAGCGCCAGCAACAGCGGCGCCCACACCGGCCAGCCCTGGGTCAGCACGGTACGCAACAGCGAGGGCATCTGCGCGGCGTAGACCAGGTGCACGGTGCCCTGGCCGTAGTTGGGCGCCAGTACCTGCCGCGCCAGCGCGCGATGCGGGCCGTCGCGCAGTCCGCCGGACTGGTCGTCTTTGACCATGCCCAGAAAATCGCTGTCGTCGCTGCCTTTGTTGGTCAGGAAGTCGAAATCCGCCAGCACGTCCACGTGGCCTTTACCGTGCGCGAGCCGCGCATAGACGTAATCGGCCTGCAGATCGCCCCAGGAAAGTTCGGGTTCGACCTCGTCGAAGTAAAAGCGGCGGCCGCTGCAGAACTCGATGTGGCCATCCTGGCCTTCCACCTGCAACGGCTCGCATTCGGGCGATTCGTCGCTCAGGAATATGCCGATGTCCTCCAGAATCGGAACGCTGGTTTCCTCGTCATGACTCGTCGGCGGCGGAGTGCGCACCAGCAGATGTCCGCCGCCAGCCACCCATTCCAGCAACCGGCGCGATTCCACCGGGCTCATGGTGCGCGGATCGTTGAGGATCAGCAGCGTGTCGTGCGCGCCGAGTTGCTGCGTGGCCAGGTTGAGGCGCTGGCGCGATTCGACCTTCACGCCATCGGCCTGCAAGGCCTTCTTCAGCGCGTACAGCGGGTTGTAGCCGGCTTCGCCGCGCGGCGGCAGCGCGATTTCGCGCTCCACCTTTTCGTAGGCGTGCAGGAACCAGGCCACGCCGCCGCCTATCACCGCTGCGGCCAGCAGCACGATCAATACGATGCGCGCGGCGGGGCCGAGCCGGTTCATGCCGCCCACCGGTAGCGTTGCTGCAGACTGGACAGCAGGTCGTCGAATTCTTCCTGCGCCGGCAGCTGTTGCGCATAGGCCGCGTACTGCCACACCCGCACCATCCGCGCGAACAGGCTGCGGTCCTCGCCGTCGGGCATCCGTCGCGAGGCGCGCAGGCATTCGGATTCGGTGGCGCCGGGCGGCAGGGCCACTTCGGCGCGCTGGGCCATGGTTTCCACGCTGGCGCGGTACAGCAGCGCCAGCGCATGGCGCGGCTTGCCCTGCGCCCACAATCGCCGCGCTTCGGCCGGCACGTTGTCGGGCAGGATTTCGGGGAGCAGGAGAACTTCCGTTTCCACGTCCACCGGCAGCGGTTTGCGCCGGCGCAGCGAACCGCGCATCCACGGCAGCCAGTGGCGCAGGGTCAGCAGCAGGATCGCCACCAGTCCGCCCACCAGTATCCACAAGCCCCATTCGGCGATGAAGGCGAACACCGTGCCGAAGCCGGACAGCCACGACATATCGCGTTGGGTCGTCGGCTTGGGCTTGGTCTTGTCGCGTTTCTCCCAGGTCACCTGCTTGCTTTTGGAATCGAGCAGGGGATCGCGATAGGCCCGGTCCACGGCCTTGCTGAAACCGCGTTCGTCCACGCGCGCATCGCCGAACACGACCGGCAGGGTCGGGGCTTCTTCCTTGGCCGGCTTGGTCTGAGTTTGTGTTTCCTGCGCACGTGCGGACGCCAGGCCAGTACCTAGCAAAGCCAGCATCAGCGCGAGCGGCGCGGCCGCCGCGGTCAGCCTTGCGCGCAACTTGCGGAAGGCGATTTCCACGTCCCAGGCTTCGATCTGGGTGCGGCGGTTGAGGTAGAGGCCGAAGCCGGCGCCGACGAAGAAAGGTTCGATCACCGAAGTGGCGATCCAACCCGCCAGGTTGCTGCCCACCTGCACCCACCACGGCGGCTGGTCGATGGCCAGCGACCACGCGGCGCGCATGGTTTCGGGCAGGTATTCCACGGGCACGAACAGAAAGACCAACGCCACGCTCGCCAACGCCAGCGCGATCTCGAAATTGATGCAGACCAGCGTCAGCACGGCGGCGTTGCCATAGACCGCACTGCCCAGCACACGGCGGCGCTCGCGCAAACGCGCGCCCTGCACGCCTTCCAGCAAATCGATGGGCAGGTACAGGGAACGCGCGGGACTCAAGCGCCGCCAGGTAAGGTAGTGAAGCAACGGCTTCCAACCCCAATGCAACTGCGCTCCCAGCGTGTCCCGCACGCTTGGGGTGGCGCCGAACGTGGCGCGGGAGATCACGAACAAGGGAATGCGGTCGAACACCGGCTTCAACCACCACATCAACAGGCCAGCCAGCCAGATCGAATCGATGGCCCAGGCGGCGGCATTGAACGCGACGAACAGCGGCACGGTGACCAACAGCCAGGGCTTCCATATCGCGGCCGCGTGCCGGCGCACCAGCGCCGTTCCCAATTCCACCGCCTCCCACGCCGAACGCGAGCGCAGGTGCACGGTCATCTGCTCAAGACGCATCGGCGTCTCCCGGCTGATTGCGCCCGCCGCGCCACAGCCACAGCAACACCAGCGTCCACAGCACGCCGGACACCGTGTACTTGATAGAGGCCGGAACCGATTGCGTGGACGACCAGAACGCTTCGATGAAAGCGGCCACCAGCAGCATGAAGGCGATGCCCAGGCACAGCTTGGCGCCCTTGAGGCCGCCGGCAACCAACGCATCGATGCGGGTGCGGCGACCGGGAGCGATCAGATTGAAACCCAGCCGCAATCCCGCGCCGCCGGCCAGCACGATGGCGGTCAGCTCGAACGGCGCGTGGCCGGCGACGAAACGCCACAGCGGATCGCCCGAACCGATCTGCTGCAGGTGGCCGAACGCCGTACCGATGCCGATGCCGTTGGCGATCAGCACCAGGATGGTGCCCACGCCGGCCAGCAATCCGCTGGCGAAGGTGCGCAAGCCGATGCTGATGTTGTTCATGATGTAGACGCCGAACATGTACCAGTCGGTGCCGCTCTCGCGCCCCAGCTTGTGGCGGTCGCTGGCGGGGTCGTACATGCGTTCGAGTTCGGCCACTTCCTGCGGGCTCATCACGCCGTGGATCAGTTCCGGATAGAACTGCAGCAACACGAACATCGTCGCCAGCGGCACCACGAACAGCGCCAGCGCCGCCCACATGCAACCGGCCTCGCTGCGCACCAGGCGCGGGAAATCGGCGAGCAGGAATTCCACCGCGCGCTGCCAGCGAGGCGCCGGCGTGCGGTACAGCAGATTGTGCCCACGTTGCATCAGCGCCTGCAGGCGCGCGGTCACCACCGGGCTGTAGCCGCGCTTGCGCGCCAGCGCCAGTTGCTGGCACAGGCGCCGGTAACGCGCGGGAATGTCTTCGTCGCCGATTTCGCCGAGGTTGCGTTCGGCCACCGCCTGGCGCGCGTTGCCGCGCGTTTCCAGCCAGTGCTCGAATTGCTGCCATTCACGCTGATGGCGGGCGACGAATTGTTCCTGCCTCATCGCCGCCCCAGCAACCAGTTGGCCATGCCGTACAGCCGCAGCACGCCGCCCTGGCCGCGGCTGCCGGTCAGCGGTTCGACGATGTTGGCCAGTTCTTCCTGCCGCGCGGGCGTCAGCAGCGGCGCGCGTTCGCCGAAGGCCACCACCGCCGCCTGTTCCGCCGGTTGCAGTCCCGCGCTGGGCGCAAGCACTGCGTTCACCGGCGCCGCCGTCGCATCGCGCTCGCGTTCGTTGTGCACCACCAGCGTGCCGGCGACCATGTCGCCCAGCCGCCGTGCGTGCGGATCGGCCAGACAGGCGACCAGACCGGCGGCATAGCCGAACGGCAGCATGTCCACCGTGCGCAGCAGATTGCGGGTGATGGCCGGCAACCAGCCCACCGGCGCGCCGTCGCCGTTGACCACGCGCAGCGACATGGCCTTCTTGCCGGGCGTCTGTCCGTCCCACAGCACCTCGAACAGGATGGGATAGGCCCAGAAAATCAGGAACATCGTGATCAGGTACAAGCCCTGCCCGGCCGCTCCCAGCAAGGCCAGCACGGTGCCGACCAGCATCAGGATGCCCAGGCGGATGGCCAGATCGATGCCCCACGCCACCGCGCGCGGGACCGGGCCGGCGACAGGCAGATGCAGGGCCACGCCTTCGGGCGTGACCACTTCGCGATAGGTATCCAGCATCAGGCGCCGGCCCAACCGGCCAAGGCAGCGTGGAGACTCGATTTCTCGGAGCGCTGCCAGTGGCGGAATCCAGTCCGCGGAGATTCTTTGCGCGACATGCGCGTTCCTGTTGTCCTGTTCCCGTCTGTGCCGACTTTAGCCGCGAATCCGCGCCTTGCCCAGCGCGGCTAGACTGTCGCGGTGACGCAAAGCCCATTCCCCTGCCGCGGCGGCTGCGGCGCCTGCTGCATCGCGCCGTCGATCGCCTCGCCCATTCCCGGCATGCCGCAGGGCAAGCCGGCGGGCGTGCCCTGCGTGCAACTGGATGCGGACCTGCGCTGCAGGCTGTTCGGAAAACCCGAGCGCCCGGCGTTCTGCGCCTCGCTGCGGCCGTCGATGGAGATGTGCGGGAACGACCGCACGCAGGCGCTCGCGTTCCTCAGCCATCTTGAAACCGCCACCGCGCCCTAGCAACGGGCGCGGCGGCGTTCGTACTCAAGCCGCCGCTTCTTCCTTCTTCGGCGTGAAGAACCACAGCGCGGCGCCGACCACGATCAGGCCGATGCGGATCGACCAGCCCACGGTGGGGCCCCAGTTGTCGATCCACGAAAGGATCTTGAACTCCATGTCGAAGAAGCCCAGGACGATAGAGCCGAGGCCGAAGATGGCCATGTAGATGCCGAGTGATTTCACTTATTGCTCCCGTTAAGTGTTGAACCGTTATCCGCGGTCAGTTGACCGAACCCTTTTCACGCTTGCCACTGAACATCTTCTTGATCAGCGCGCCCAGACCCACGACCGCGATCAGGCCCAGCTTCCAGAACTTGGCCAGGATCAAACCCAGCTTGGCGAACAGCCCGGCCTTGGCCGCCAGCCCGCCGCCGATCAGCGCGGCCACGCCATAGGCGGCGACCTTGTCGGTGGAGGCGTCGTAATCGGCGTAGCGCGCGCCGGCGTCGAACTCGGTCATCGGCAGCAGTTGCTGCATGCCGGTCTGCACCAGTCCCAGCTCGGACATGCCGGAGACGGCGTTGAGGCTCAGGTAGCCGTTACGGCCCAGCACGCGGATGTCGTAGTTCAGCGTGTTGTCCTTGGACTCGTCGAACTTCAGCTCTTTGGCCCAATACATTTTCTTGCTGCCAGCGTCGTAGCGCGGCGCCACGGCCCAACCCAGCAGATCGACGGTGCCGTAGCCCGCCTCCTTGCGCGCGGCGTTCTCGTCCTTGGTGCTCTGCTGCATTTCCTCCAGCATTTCCTGGTAGTCGATCTTGGCGGCGTCCTCGTCGGAGACGTAGCCGTCATCGGAATAAGTCACCACTACCGCCCAGCTGTTGTCCTCGGCCAGGGTCGGAGTAGCCGGCACGATCAAACCCAGCACGCTTTCGTCCGGAGGATTGCCCCACAGTTGTTCCAGTACGCGGCGCGCGTCGGCCTGTTCCAGGTAGCGGAAGGCGGGCGTCAGGCGGAAGTGCGCCTTGGCTTGCGGTACCGCGATTTCTCCGTCCTTGAAATGCAACGAAGCGATGAACTGCTCGGGAGTCGTTTCCGCTCCCTTCTCTTCTGGTGCCTGCGCAGTTGCGGACAGGGCCACGCCCACGCACAACGTGGCCAGCAGGCCACGAATCATCGCCTTCATCGTCTATCGCTCCGTGATTGGGCATCCCCATGCCCGCACGCCAGTGTCGCGCGACCCCCGTCCAGGCGCAACGGGGCCGAGGTAGGTCGGGGCTACGTCCCCGACGCATGGCAGCCAAGGTGACCGAGTGTCGGGGGCGTAGCCCCGACCTACGCTAGGTATTGGTCCTTCAGGCGCACGTAGTGCTGGGCCGAATACAGCAGGCTCTCGATTTCCTTGTCGCTGAGCTTGCGCACGAAGCGCCCGGGATTGCCCAGCCACAACTCGCCTTCGCCCACCACCTTGCCCGGGCCGATGATCGCGCCGGCGCCGACGAAACCGTGGGTCTCCACTTTCGCCCCATCCAGAATGCAGGCGCCCATGCCGATCAGGCAGCGGTCGCCGATGCTGCAGGCATGGATGATGGTGCCGTGGCCGACGGTGACGTCTTCCCCGATCAGGGTCGGATAGCCGGCCTGGTTGTACGGGCTGTGGTGGCTGACGTGGATGATGGTTCCGTCCTGCACGTTGGTGCGCGCACCGATCCGGATATGGTTCACGTCGCCGCGGATGATGGTGCCCGGCCAGATGGAAACGTCGTCGCCCAACTCGACATCGCCGATCACGGTGGCGGCCGGGTCCAGGTAAACACGCTGGCCAAGGGTGGGAAGCCGGCCAAGATAGGGGCGTAGTGCGGTCATCCTTGCATTGTAATGGGCAGGCCCGCGGAGCCCGGACTACACTGCGGCGTATGGATACTTCCACCGACACTCCCAGCACCGAACTCCAGCCCACCCTGGCCCGCCTGCGCGCCGCCTGGCAGCGAAAGCGCCCGGATCAGCAGCAGCGCCGCGACGACCTGCAGCGCCTGCGCGAAGCGCTGAAACGGCGGCTGCCCGAAATGGCCGACACCATCGCCGCCGACTTCGGCCAGCGCTCGCGCCACGAGACCCTGCTGGCCGACGGCATGACCGTTCTGAATGAAATCGACCACCTGCGCAGCCAGCTGCGCCGCTGGATGAAGCCCAAGCGGGTGGGCGTGGGTTGGCGTTTCTGGCCGGCGCGCGCCGAGATCCGGCCCGAGCCGGTGGGCGTGGTGGGCGTGATCGCGCCCTGGAATTATCCGGTCAACCTGGCGCTGATTCCGCTGGCCACCGCCATCGCCGCCGGCAACCACGTTTATCTGAAGCCCTCCGAGCACACCCCCAACACCACCAGTTTCCTGCGCAGCCTGCTGGCCGAAGTATTCCCCGCCGACCGGGTGGCCGTGGCCGCGGGTGGCGCGGAGGTGGCCGGCGCCTTCGCCGCGCTGCCGTTCGACCATCTGGTGTTCACCGGTTCCACTGCAGTGGGCCGCAAAGTCATGGCCGCCGCTGCGCCGAACCTGACTCCGCTGACGCTGGAGCTTGGCGGCAAGTCGCCGGCCATCGTCTGCGCCGACTTCCCGGTGGAACAGGCCGCCGCGCGTCTGGCGACCGGCAAATGGTTCAACGGCGGGCAGACCTGCATCGCGCCGGATTACGTGCTGATCGACGAAGGCCGCGCGCCCGCGCTGGCCGAAGCGTTGCGCGCCCAGGTGAGCGCGCGTTACGGCACGCTGGCCGATTCGGACGACTACACCCGCATCATCAACGACGGCCAGTACGCGCGCCTGGAGAATTATCTGCAGGATGCGCGCACGCGCGGCCTGCAGGTGCTGCCGCTGGGCGAGCACGGCAAACCGGGCGAACGCCTGTTCGCACCGACCGTGGTGCTGGAACCTGACGACGATGCGCTGGTGATGCAGGAAGAGATCTTCGGGCCGATCCTGCCCATCAAGTCCTATCGCAACCTCGACCAAGCCATCGCCTACGTCAACGCGCACGACCGGCCGCTGTCGCTGTATCCCTTCAGCCACGACCGTAGCAGCGTGGAGAAGATCCTGCGCAACACCCTGGCCGGCGGCGTCACCGTCAACGACACCGTGCTGCATTTCGGCATCAACAACCTGCCCTTCGGCGGCATCGGCCCCAGCGGCATGGGCGCCTACCACGGCCGTGCGGGCTTCGACGCCTTCAGCAAGGCGCTGCCGATCCTGTGGCAGCCGCGGCGCGCGGGCAGCGACATGCTCAAGCCGCCTTATTCGAAGGTGGCGCGCTTCATCGATTTCATTATCCGCTAGGCGGGTGCCGCATACTTCGGATCAACCCGGCGAAAGGATCTCGCACCACCATGCTTACTTCATCG
>DASVNG010000013.1:0-17357 GCA_036383995.1 Pseudoxanthomonas sp. | reverse complement strand
AGCTCGCGGCGGGACGCCGCTCCCACTTTGCCGTTCCCGCATACGCTGTCGCTTGCATATGACCAGGACCCCTACCCGCGGGCGGAGTAAACTAGGGTATCCCCTGACCCTGGATTCACCGATGCGTTCCACTTTCCTGTTGCTGTCCTGCGCCGCCATGCTGGCGGCCGGTTGTTCCCGCGAAGCCGCCCCCGCCCCCGAAGCCGCTCCCGCCAAACCCAAGCCCGCCGTAGTGAAAGTGGACCGCAGCCAGGACGAAAGCTCCTACGCCGAGCCCGGCAAGGTCGTCATCACCGATCTGGCGCTGGACCTGGCCATCGACTTCGACAAGAAGACCATCGGCGGTACCGCTACCTACAAGCTGAATTGGAAAGACAAAACCGCCACCCAGCTGGTGCTGGACACCCGCGCGCTGACCCTGACCAAGGTGGAAGGCGAGGACGGCAAGGGCAACTGGACGCCGCTCAAGTACGAGCTGGCCGCCAACGACAAGATCTTCGGCAGCAAGCTGACCATCGAAACCCCGGCGCGCAATCCCAGCGTGCGCATCGCCTATCAGACTTCGCCCGAGGCTTCCGGCCTGCAGTGGCTGGAGCCGTCGATGACCGAGGGCAAGAAGCTGCCCTTCATGTTCAGCCAGTCGCAGGCGATCCACGCGCGCAGTTGGGTGCCGCTGCAGGACACGCCCAGCGTGCGCTTCACCTATAGCGCGCACGTCACCAGCCGCCCGGACGTGATGGTGCTGATGAGCGCCGACAACGACCCGGCCGCGCCGCGCGATGGCGATTACAGCTTCAAGATGCCCAACCCCATCCCGTCGTACCTGCTGGCCATCGCCGCGGGCGATCTGGTGTTCAAGCCGATCTCCGCGCGCAGCGGCGTGTGGGCCGAGCCGGCCATGGTCGACAAGGCGGCCAAGGAATTCGAAGACACCGAAAAGATGATCGCCACCACCGAGGCGCTGTACGGTCCTTACCGCTGGGGCCGTTACGACATGCTGGTGCTGCCGCCGTCGTTCCCGTTCGGCGGCATGGAGAATCCGCGCCTGACCTTCGTCACGCCCACCGTCATCGTCGGCGACAAGTCGCTGGTGTCGCTGATCGCGCACGAGCTGGCGCATAGCTGGTCCGGCAACCTGGTCACCAACGCCAGTTCCAAGGACATGTGGTTGAACGAAGGTTTCACCACCTACGTGCAGTCGCGCATCACCGAAGCGGTGTACGGCCAGGAAGCGGCCGAGATGGAACGCCAGATCGACCAGGCCGACCTCGCTGCAGAGATCAAGGACGCCCCGCCGGCGGACCAGCTGCTGGTGCTGGCGCCGCTGACCGGTCGCGATCCGGATGAAGCTTTGTCCGGCGTTCCGTACAACAAGGGCGCGTGGTTCCTGCAGTTCCTGGAACAGCGTTTCGGCCGTGAAACGTTCGATCCGTTCCTGCGTGGCTGGTTCAACGACCACGCCTTCCAGAGCGTCAACAGCGACCAGTTCGTCGACTACCTGCGCAAGAACCTGCTGCCGAAGAATCCCAGCGCGGTCACCGACGCCGAACTCAACACCTGGCTCAACGAACCGGGCATTCCGGATTTCGCGCCCAAGGCGCAGTCGCGCGGCTTCGCCATCGTCGACACCGCCCGCATCGCCTGGCTAGGCAGCAAGACCCTGCCGAATGCGCAGATCACCTCGGTGTGGACCACCCAGCAGTGGGTGCATTTCATCGACGGCCTGGGCGACAAGCTGGGCATCGAGCAACTGAAGCAGCTGGACGAGGCCTACAAGTTCACCGGCACCCAGAACGGCGAGATCGCGATGCGCTGGTATCCGCTGGCCGTGCGCAGCGGCTATGCCGAAGCGCAACCGGCCATCGGCGCGTTCCTGGAACGCGTAGGCCGCCGCAAGCTGATCATGCCGATCTACGAGGAACTGGTGAAGACGCCCGAAGGTCTGGCCTTCGCCAAGCAGGTTTTCGCCAAGGCGCGTCCGGGCTACCACCCGATCACCACCGGATCGGTCGAAGCGCTGCTGGCCAAGACGGAAGCCGGCAAGTAAGCGATGCGTTCGCGTCGCCGCACTTTGAAGACGGTCGCCTTGCTGGCGGCCGTTTTCGTTTGTGCGATGGCGGTGTGGCTGTGGCGCGATCCGCTGGCGTTGGTCCATGCGGAGTTCGCGCGGCAACGTTGGGCGGCAGGGCTTTCGCTACGGCAAATGCAGGTGGCCGGACATCGCTGGGTCTACGCGGTGCGCGAAGCCGATGCAGCAGACGCGCCGACGGTGGTGGTGATCCACGGCTTCACCGGCAGCAAGGAGAACTGGTATCCGCTGGCCGAACGGTTGCGCGGCCGTTACCGGCTGGTGATCCCGGATCTGCCGGGCTGGGGCGACAGCGAACGCATCAAAGGGCAGGACTACGGATTCGTGGCGCAGAGCGAACGGGTCGCCGCCTTCATCGATCAGGTGGCCGAACGCCCGGGCAGCCAAGTGGTGCTGCTGGGCCACTCGATGGGCGGCGGCATCGCCGCGCTGACTGCGGCCGACCATCCGCAAAGCGTGGCGCGCGTGGGCCTGTTCGATGCCGCTGGGGTGCGCTTCAAGGACAACGCATTCGGCATCGAGGTGCTGGCGGGCAAGAACCCGTTCGGCGTGGAAGACGAAGCATCGCTCAAGCGTTATCTCGATACGGTGTTCTATATCGAAGCCGCCAAGCCCTCGATCCCGTGGCCGGCATCGCGCGCGGTGATCGATTGGCGCAAACGGCAGGCCCCGTTCGAGCAAAGCGTGCTCGACAGGATAGGGCGCAGCGACGAGCGTTTTTTGCCCGGCCAGGCCGCCGCAGGCATCCACCAGCCCGCCTTGCTGTTGTGGTGCCGGCAGGATGCGGTGATCGACCCCAGCGCCATGGAGATTTACGCCGCACAGATGCCGCAGGCCCTCAAGGTGTTGCTTGACGGTTGCGGGCATATGTCGATAGTGGAAAAACCCGATGAGATCGCCGCTGCGGTCGAAACTCTGATCAACAAGGGAGCATCCCGATGAAAACCGTTTCCCCCAAGCGCGCCGTCCTGCTGTTCTGCTGCACGCTGGCGTTGGCCGCGTGCGGCGATCGCGAAGCCGAACAACGCGCCGCTGCGCAGGCGCAGGTCGCCGCCCAGGAAGAAGCGGCCACCGCGTTGGCGCGCGAATACGACGCCGCGGTCACCGCCCAGAACTGGGACATGGCGCGCGTGCACGGCGCGGCATTGTTGTCGCAATATCCCGACAGCCAGGCCGCGGCGAAGATGAAAGCCGGCTACGAGGACGTGAAAGCCAAGGGCGAAGCGGCACGCGAACAGCGCAGGCTCGCGGCGCTGTGGAACTACGCGCAGGTCGCCGCTCCCGGCGGCACCCAGAAGTCGGCGATGATCTACAGCAAGGATCCGGTCGATCTGGACGGCAGCGGCGCCAGGCCGGTGCAGCTGGTGTTCCGCGACCATCCCAAGTGGAAACGCAGCGCCTATCTTGTGTTGCAGGCCAGCGATTTCCGTTGCGGCGGCGGCTGCAACGTCAAAGTGGTCGCCGATGGAGCGGCTGCAAAGTCGATGGCCGCGTGGCGTCCGGACACCGACGAAGCCATCGCCATGTTCATCACCGACTTCAAGGGCCTGTGGCGGCTGGCGGGCAAGACGAAAACCCTTTCGATCGAATTCCCGGTCAAAGGCGGCGGCACGCGCACGGCGACCTTCGAGACCGGCGGTTTGGATAGCAAGCAGATGCCGGGCTGGAATTGATCGCCCAACCGTAGCAAGTAGCGGCGTTGACCTCCCCCTTTGGAAAAGGGGGATTGAGGGGGATTTGCTTTTTGCTCCGCTCGTATTTTGCTTTTGCTCTGTTCCGGAAATTCACTAGCGAAGATCAAGAGCAAATCCCCCGTAGCCCCCTTTTCCAAAGGGGGCGCCCCGGACTTCGCTTGCAGCTACCGGCTACCGCTACTCAACTTGCTGCGACAGCCAAACCCCAACCATCACGCCGCCCTCTGCCACTGGGAGTATGCTCGGCCCCGTGGTGAGCGCGCGCGGATCGGGCGCGCCGCCTCAGGCGACGCGACGCCGGAAGCGCGCGCCCCACGTGCCGACGACGCAGCGCCGCAGCGGAACGCAGGCGTGCGCCTTCTGGAGGCCATCATGCTCTCCCCACGACTGCACAACTTCCTCGACGAGCGCCACGGCCACTACACCGCGCTCACCCACGAACGCACCATCACCGCCGACCAGACCGCGGCCGCGACGCATATCGGCAGCCGGCATTTCGCCAAGACCGTGATGCTCAAGGTCGACGCCAAGCTGGCGATGATGGTGATGCCCGCGTCCTACCGCGTCGACCTGTTGCGCCTGTCGCGCGCGCTGGCCGGCAGCCTGGTCGAGTTGGCGGAAGAAGCGGAGTTTCGCGACGCCTTTCCCGACTGCGAGCTCGGCGCCATGCCGCCGTTCGGCAATCTCTACGGCATGCCGGTATACGTCGACTCGCGCCTCACCGGCCAAGCCGATATCGCCTTCAACGCCGGTTCCCACACCGACGTGGTGCGCATGCCCTACAGCGAATTCGAGCGCCTCGCCCAGCCCGAAGTCCTCTGGCTGGCACACGTGATGTAGCCAGCTGCGTGGGAGCGCCGTCCCGGCGCGAGCTCTTAGCTTTTCAAGACAGGCCCCAACAGCTCGCGCCGGGACGGCGCTCCCACGTGGATGTGGGAAGTCGTCCTACAGCGAATACCCGAACTGCTGCTTGAACTGCTCGGCGAATTCGGCGTAGTCGAAGCGCTGATTCTGGGTGCCCGGGTGTTCGACCTTCAGCGCGCCCATCAGATTGCCCATGCGGCCGATGGTCAGCCAGTCGTAGCCTTTCTCGATGCCGAAGATCAGGCCTGCGCGGAAGGCGTCGCCGCAGCCGGTGGGATCGGTGACCCGGCGTTCGTGCGCCGGCGGGATGTCGAAGGTCTTTTCGGGGGTGTGGATCTGCGAGCCGTGCGGGCCGCGGGTGGTGATGTAGGCCTTCACCCGCTGCATGATCTCATTCTCGCTCCAGCCGGTGCGTTCCTGCAGCAGGTTGGACTCGTAGTCGTTGACGGTGACGTAGTCGGCCTGTTCGATGAAATGGCGCAGCTCGGCGCCGTTGAACAGCGGCATGGCCTGGCCCGGGTCGAAGATGAACGGGATGCCGGCCTCGGCGAACTCGGTGGCGTTCTGCAGCATGCCCTCGCGGCCGTCGGGGCTGACGATGCCGAAAGTGACGCCGGATACGTTCTTCACATGGTTTTCGTAGCTGCGCATCATCGCCCCGGGGTGGAAGGCGGTGATCTGGTTGTTGTCCAGGTCGGTGGTGATGAAGGCCTGGGGAGTGAACAGCTCGTCGATCACCTTGACCTGGCTCATGTCGATGCCCTGTTCGACGAACCATTCGCGGTAGGGGCCGAAATCCTGGCCCACGGTGGCCATGGGCACCGGTTCGCCGCCCAGCAGCTTGAGGTTGTAGGCGATGTTGCCGGCGCAGCCGCCGAACTCGCGGCGCATACGCGGGACCAGGAAGGACACGTTGAGGATGTGCACCTTGTCCGGAAGGATGTGGTTCTTGAACTGGTCCGGAAACACCATGATGGTGTCGTAGGCGAGGGAACCACAGATCAGTGCGGACATCGGGCAGTCTCTTCATGAGGAAAGTCGCGGCCGGCGGGCCGGACTACGGCCCAGGCGGACACCTCGGCGGCGCAAAGGGTAACGGTTAGGCCATTGGCAGGCCAGCGCGGCGAAGCGCGCAGCGAATGAACGATCGGGTCGGACGTCGCGGAACGCTGGAATAGTACGGTTTTACGCAGATTTTCCCTTGCCGCCCCCCGGGGCGGTTGTTAGTCTAGCGAACCCCCGAATTCCCCACCGCGCGGACTTTGCGCCGCGTCGGCACAGCAGGACTCTTTCCTCGATGTTCTTCAAGAAACTCCGTGGCATGTTCTCCAACGACCTGTCCATCGACCTGGGCACGGCCAATACCCTGATCTACGTACGCGGCCAAGGCATCGTCCTCAACGAACCTTCGGTGGTCGCCGTGCGCCAGGACCGCGCCTTCGGGGGCACCCGCACGGTCGCCGCGGTAGGCGCCGAGGCCAAGCAGATGCTGGGCCGCACCCCCGGCAACATCACCACCATCCGCCCGATGAAGGACGGCGTGATCGCCGATTTCACCTATACCGAGGCGATGCTGAAGTACTTCATCAAGAAGGTGCACAAGTCGCGCTTCCTGCGTCCCAGCCCGCGCGTGCTGGTGTGCGTGCCGGCCGGTTCCACCCAGGTGGAGCGCCGCGCGATCAAGGAATCGGCCGAAGAGGCCGGCGCCCGCGACGTCTACCTGATCGAAGAACCCATGGCCGCGGCCATCGGCGCCGGCATGCCGGTCACCGAGGCGCGCGGTTCGATGGTCATCGACATCGGCGGCGGCACCACCGAGGTGGCCGTCATCTCGCTGAACGGCATCGTCTACTCGCAGTCGGTGCGCATCGGCGGCGACCGCTTCGACGAGGCCATCACCAACTACGTGCGCCGCAACCACGGCATGCTGATCGGCGAGGCCACCGCCGAGCGCATCAAGCTGCAGATCGGCTGCGCCTATCCGCAGCCGGAAGTGCAGGAACTGGAGATCTCCGGCCGCAACCTGGCCGAAGGCGTGCCGAAGATGATCAAGATCAGCTCCAACGAGGTGCTGGAAGCCCTGCACGAGCCGCTGGCCGGCATCGTCAGCGCGGTCAAGCTGGCCCTGGAGCAGACTCCGCCCGAACTCTGCGCCGACGTGGCCGAGCGCGGCATCGTGCTGACCGGCGGCGGCGCGCTGCTGCGCGACATGGATCGCCTGATTTCCGAAGAAACCGGCCTGCACGTGCAGGTGGCCGACGATCCGCTGACCTGCGTGGCCCGCGGCGGCGGCCGCGCGCTGGAGCTGGTGGACATGCACGGCAACGAGTTCTTCGCTCCCGAATAAGCAGTAGTCGAGTCGCCTGCGTTGCAGGCTGGAAAGGGTGAAGTCGCGCCCAATGCGCGCCGCAAACCGTGACAGCAGGGCAACGCGAGCGGCGGGTTTTCTTTACTCTTCGCGGGCGGCATCGCCGCCGACTTCACTCCTCACGGCTTCCCAGTGCCCTCCTACGCCGGTCCTCCCGTCACTGCCCGTCCAGGCGAAGTCGCCAGCACGCTCAGGCTGTTGGGGTATCTGGCGTTGGCCATCGCGCTGATCATCTTCGATCACCGTGGCGGCTGGCTTTCCCAGTTCCGCGTTCAGGCCAACATGGCCACCCAGCCGCTGTGGTGGCTGGCCGGCCTGCCCGGACGGCTGGGTACGCGCATGCAGGACGACGCCGGCACCCGTACCCGCCTGACCACCGAAAACCGCAACCTGCGCAACGAGCTGCTGATCGCCAACGCGCGCCTGACCCGCCTGCAGACCGCCGCCGCCGACAACGCGCAGCTGCGCGCCTTGCTGGGCGCGGCCGAAAGCCGCGGCCTGGACGTGCAGCTGGCGCCGATCCTCAATATCGACCTCGACCCGACCCGCCAGCGCCTGGTACTGGATGCGGGCAGCAGCGAGGGCGTGCACGTGGGGCAGGCGGTGATCGACGCCGGCGGCCTGATGGGGCAGATCATCGAAACCACGCCGTCCCATTCCACCGTGTTGTTGCTGACCGATCCCGACCACGCGGTGCCGGTGGTGGTGGCGCGCAATGGCGTGCGTCTGATCGTGTACGGCCGTGGGGATCA
Source organism: Pseudoxanthomonas sp. (assembly GCA_036383995.1). GTDB lineage: Bacteria > Pseudomonadota > Gammaproteobacteria > Xanthomonadales > Xanthomonadaceae > Pseudoxanthomonas_A. Next base: position 9,590 of record DASVNG010000013.1, on the reverse strand, counting down.
TCTGGAACTGTCCGACGTGCCGCTGAATACCGACGTGAAAATGGGGGACGTGATCGTCAGTTCCGGGCTGGGCGGGCGGTTTCCGGCCGGGTTTCCGGTGGGAACGGTGACCGGCCTGCGCCCCGACGACAGCCGCGCTTTCCTGCTCGGCGAGCTCAGGCCCGCCGCCCAGTTGAATCGCGGCCGCGATGTGCTGCTGCTGCGTTCGGCGCCGAAGGCGTTGTCGAGCCCCTCTCCCCTCGGGAGAGGGGTTGGGGAGAGGGTACGGGGTGAGGCGGATGCTGGTGCTGGCGTTGGACCCGCTTCGTCTGCCATCGAAAATGCGAATGCGCCGACGTCTGAAGCTTCCCGTGTAAACCGTACCCTCACCCCAACCCCTCTCCCGCCGGGAGAGGGGCTTGAAACCGCGCCTGCGCAACCCGCCTCAAACCAAACTCCGCCCACTTCACAGGAGCCCCGCCCGTGAGCCGTCCGCGCAGAGGCTGGATCATGCCGGTCAGCATCATCATCGCGCTGCTGCTGGGCCTGCTGCCCTTGCCGGGCGTGCTGCAGCCGCTGCGCCCTTACTGGTTGGCGCTGATCGTGGCTTATTGGGTCATCGAAGCGCCGGACAGCGCCGGGCTGGGTTTCGCCTTTGCGGTCGGAATCATCGCCGACCTGATGTTCGGCGGGCTGCTCGGCGAACAGGCGCTGCGCCTGGTGATCATGACCTTCATCCTGCAGCGCTTCCGCGCGCGCTTGCGCTTCTTCCCCATGTCGCAGCAGGCGCTGGCGATCGGCGTGTTGCTGCTCAACGACCGCGTGGTGACTGCGGCGGTGCATCTGGCGCTGGGTGAACCGGCCTTGCCGTGGAATTACTGGTGGGCGCCGGTGCTGGGCATGCTGCTGTGGCCGCCGCTTTTCGTGATGCTGGATGCGCTGCGCCTGGGCAAGCGCCAGTAGCCATGCGGCCCGTCCGCCGACCGTCGAAGAATCCGCATGCGGAAGCCGAGCAGTTCCGGCGCCGCGCGGTGCTCGGCTTCGTGGTGGTCGCGGTCGCGCTGCTGGGACTGGCGGGGTGGTACTTCAAGCTGCAGGTGGTCGATCACACCGAATACGCCACGCTCTCCGAAGCCAACCGCATCAAACCCAAGCCGGTAGTGCCCGGCCGCGGTAGCATATTCGACCGCGAAGGCCGCCTGCTGGCGGAAAACGTGCCTGCGTTCCGGCTGGAAGTGATGCCGGAAAAAGCGGGCGATCCGAAAAAACTGGTCGCCGGACTGGGCAAGATCTTCACGCTCACGCCCGAAGACATCGAACGTTTCGAAGCCACCCGCAAGGCCACGCGCGGGTTCCGGCCGGTCACCCTGAAACTGCGCGTCAGCGAAGAAGAGATGGCGCGGTTCGCGGTGGATCGCTGGCGTTTTCCCGGCGTCGAGCTGGAGCCCTACCTCACCCGGCGCTATCCCTACGGCGATCTGTTCGGGCATGTGATCGGCTACGTGGCGCGTATCGACGACAAGGACCTGGAAACCCTGGGCGAAGGGAACTCGGCGCTGACTCATATCGGCAAGACCGGCCTGGAGCGCTACTACGAGGAGATCCTGCGCGGCAAGATCGGTTACGAGCAGGTGGAAACCAACGTCGAAGGCCGCGCCCTGCGTACGGTGGGACGCGTTCCGGCGCAGGCCGGTTCGGACTTGCGCCTAAGCGTGGACGCCAACTTGCAGCTGGCCATGGTGCGCGCCTTCGGTGACCTGGAAGGTTCGGCGGTGGCGCTTGATCCGCGCACCGGCGAAGTGCTGGCCATGGTCAGTCTTCCCAGCTACGACCCCAATCTGTTCGTCAACGGCATTTCCCACGCCGACTTCAACGCGCTCAACAGCAATCCTTCGCGTCCGCAGTTCAATCGCCTGGTGCTGGGCGGCGTGGCGCCGGGTTCGACGGTCAAGCCGTTGACTGCGCTGGCCGGTATGGACAGCGGGCTGCGCAAGCCCGAGGACCGGGTCCTATCGACTGGCATGTTCCGCCTTCCCGGCATGAGCGGGCGCGGCTGGGGCGACTCGCATCGCGGCGGTCATGGTTGGACCGACGCGCGCAAGTCGATCTACGAGTCGGTCAACACCTACTACTACCGGCTGGCGCTGGACATGGGCGTGCAGCGCTACGACGAATACATGGCCAAGTACGGTTTCGGACAGAAGACCGGCATCGATCTGATGGGCGAAATCGAAGGCATCGTGCCTTCCCCGGAAAGCAAACGGAAATACGCCAAGGAGCGCTGGTACCCCGGCGATCTGGTCAATTCGGCGATCGGCCAGGGCCTGTGGAAAGCGACCCCGCTGCAGCTGGCGCGCGGCACCGCCGCCATCGCCGATGGCGGGGTGATGCGGCGCCCGCATCTGGCGGCCGAACAGCGCGCCGGCTTCAACACTCCGTGGCAGCCCTTGCCGCAGCCGGCGCCTGTGCGCATCAGCGACAGCGCCGACCACGTGCGCGTGGTCCAGGAAGGCATGGAAATGACCGTCGCCATCGGTACGGCGGCCAGTGTATTCCGCGGCTCGGCCTATCGTTCGGCCGGCAAGACCGGTACCGCGCAGGTGGTCAATCGCAGCACCGTTGCGGTCAACCCGAAATCGTTGCCGCTGTGGAAGCGCCACCGTGCGCTGTACATCGGCTATGCGCCGGCCGAGAACCCGACCATTGCCGTGGCCGTGGCGGTGGAAGGCGGCGGTTACGGCGCCTCCACCGCTGCGCCGATCGCGCGCAAGATCTTCGACGCATGGCTGTTGGGCAAGATGCCGGAAGCGCCGGAAAACTCAGCGCCAGAAACAGCGGCGACTGCAGCTTTAAGCCCCTCTTTGAGCCCCTCTCCCGACGGGAGAGGGGTTGGGGAGAGGGTACGGGGAGAGGCGAATGCTGGTACTGGCGTGGGACCTGCCACGTCCGCTGTAGACACAGCAAATGCACCGGTGTCCGCAGCTCCACGTGTAAACCGTACCCTCACCCCAACCCCAACCCCTCTCCCGGTGGGAGAGGGGCTTAAGCCCAAAGCGCAGGAAGCGAAGCGATGAGCGAAATCCTGCGCTGGCTGACCGACCTGGTCCGCTACTTCATACGCACGCTGGATTGGCCTTTACTGCTGGCTCTCAGCGCGCTGATGGGCATCGGCCTGGCGGTGTTGTACAGCGCCGGCGGCGACGCGCAAGGCATGCGCCTGATGTTGGCCCAGGGCGCCCGGTTCGTGGTGGGACTGGCGGCAATGTGGGGCCTGTCGAGGGTCACGCCATCGCGGCTGCGCGCATGGACGCCGGGTCTGTTCCTGGTCTCGCTGCTGCCCTTGATCCTGGTGCTGTTCATCGGCAGCGGCAAACACGGCAATCACTGGATCGACCTGAAGCTGTTCTATTTCCAGCCTTCGGAACTGATGAAACTCAGCCTGCCGATGATGATGGCCTGGTACCTGCACCGCGAGCCGTTGCCGCCGCGCATCCGCACGGTGCTGGCGGCGGGCGTGCTGATCGGCGTGCCAACGGGACTGATCCTGCTGCAGCCCGACTTCGGCACCGGCATGCTGGTCGCGGCCAGCGGCGTGTTCGCACTGTTGCTGGCCGGGCTGCCGTGGTGGTGGGTGGGCGTGGCCGTGGGCGGCGTGGCCGCTGCGGCGCCGGTGGCGTGGTTGTGGTTCCTGCGTCCGTACCAGAAAGACCGCATCCTGACTTTCCTCAATCCGGAAAACGATCCGCTGGGCACCGGCTGGAACATCATCCAGTCCAAGATCGCCATCGGCGGCGGCGGCATGACCGGCAAGGGCTGGGGCGAGGGCACCCAGTCGCATCTCAACTTCCTGCCCGAGCACACCACCGATTTCATCTTCGCGGTGCTGTCGGAGGAATTCGGCTGGCTGGGCGTGGCGCTGGTGCTGGCGCTGTACCTGTTCGTGATCGGCCGCTGCCTGTGGATCGCCATCGATGCGCGCGACACTTATTCGCGCCTGGTCGCCGGCACCATCGGACTGTCGTTCTTCGTCTATGTGATCGTGAACGGCGGCATGATTTCCGGCCTGCTGCCGGTGGTGGGCGTGCCGATGCCGTTGCTGAGTTATGGCGGAACTTCGGCGGTATCGCTGCTGGCCGGATTGGGGTTGGTGATGTCGGTGCGTGCGCATCGTCCGGTGCATGGGTACTGATATACCGCTTTACCGGCAGTGGAGTGGATCCATCGATGAATAGGCGTGGCTCTTGCTGCGACCCTTGCTCTTGCTTTGCCCCCTTTGGAAAAGGGGGCTTGCGGGGGATTTGCTCTTGATCTTGCTTGTCGATTAGCGAGTTGCGAGAAGCAACGCAAACTCAAGAGCAAAAGCAAATCCCCCTCTATCCCCCTTTTTCAAAGGGGGAGGCCAAGCGGATTTTGCTTGCGGTAGTTGCTCCCGCACGATTCACTCTTCACCGCTTGACGCATGCTACCCTCGGCGCCGATGACCCGAACCGCTCTTTTCTGTCTGTTCACCCTTGGCTTGGTCGCATGCGCGACGCCGGTGAAATCTCCGACTCCGGCGCAGCAAACGGCTGCCGAGCCGGCTACGCCGAAGCCCGCGAAAGGCCCCGCAGAAGCTTCCGTGGAAGCCTTGCCAGCCGATGCGCCGATCGAGCTGGCGCCGGTTCCCTTCGAAGTCGCGCGCGCCAACTTCGTCCGCGATACCGCGGCCCGCTACGCCATCGCGCCGGCCACCATCGAAGCGGCGCTGTCGCAGGCCCAGTTCCTGGACAGCGTGGTCGCGTTGATGTCGCGCCCGGCCGAACGCACCAAGACCTGGGCCGAATACCGCCCCAATTTCATCACCGAATCGCGCATCGAAGGCGGGCGCGCCTTCCTGGCCGCGCACCGCGACGAACTGCAGCGCGTGCAGGCGCGCACCGGCGTGCCGGCCGAGATCATCGTCTCCATCATCGGCGTGGAAACCAGCTACGGCGGATTCACCGGCAAGACACGGGTGATCGACGCGTTGTACACGCTGGCGTTCCGTTATCCGCGCAGCGGCAATCCCGAACGCGCGGCCTACGAATACAAGCGCGAGCAATTCTTCCGCGACGAACTGGCGCAGCTGTTCGCGCTGGGCCGCGAGGAGAACCTGGATATCGCCAACCTCACCGGCAGCTACGCCGGTGCGATGGGGCTGGGCCAGTTCATGCCGTCCAGCTATCGCGAGTTCGCGGTGGACGGCAACGGCGACGGTCGTCGCGACCTGTTCAACAGCTACGACGACGTGTTTTCCTCCATCGCCAATTATTTCCTGAAGAAGGGCGGCGAACGCGGCGGCTGGGTGCGCGATGGCGCGATCGCGGCGCGTGCGGAATTGCAGCCCGGCTTCGCCGAGTTCAATCCCGAAACCTGGACGCCCGACTACACCCTGGCCGATTTGGCCCAACGTGGCTACCGGCCGCTGGATCCGGTCGCGCCCGACGCCACCGCCACCCTGGTGTCGTTGGAAGGCAGCGCCGGCAAGCAATACTGGCTGGGTTTCCAGAACTACTACGCCATCACCCGCTACAACAATTCCAAGATGTACGCGATGGCCGTGTACCAGTTGTCGCAAGCCATCGCCGGCAAAGAGATCCCACCGGCATGAAGTGGCTGGCGCTGCCGTTGCTGGCGCTCACGCTCGCTGCCTGCAGCAGCGCACCGAAGAAGTCCTCACCGCCGCCGTCGGCCGAAACCGGTCGCCGCGCGCCGCCGTCGCCCACAGCGACGCAGGCCGTCGCTGCCGGATGCGCGCAGAAATATTCGCCGGCGCAGGAAGACCTGAGCAAGCGCGGCGACTACAAGGCCGGCGGGTTGTACGCGCCGCATATTCCCGACACCACGCCCGATCATGTGCCCGACGTGGATTGCATCGCCGAACCGGTGGTCACCAACGAGCCGCCTTCGGCCGTTGGCAATCGTTCGCCGTACAGCGTGCTGGGCAAGAAATACGAAGTGATGCAGCGGGTCGATGGCTACGTGGAGCGGGGCACGGCGTCCTACTACGGCAACAAGTTCCACGGCCGCCGCACTTCCAACCAGGAGGTGTACGACATGTACGCCTTCACCGCCGCGCACAAGACCTTGCCGCTGCCTAGCTTCGCGCGAGTCACCAATCTGGACAACGGCAAGTCGGTGGTGGTGCGCGTCAACGACCGCGGACCGTTCCATGAAGGCCGCGTCATCGACCTCAGCTACGCCGCCGCAGTGAAACTGGGCATCACCCAGCGCGGCACCGGACGGGTGGAAGTGCGCGCGCTGACCGGCAACGACGACGGCGGCAACGCGGTGGCGGCAGCCCCAGCGAAAACCACCGTTGCCACCGGCATTCCGACCCGCATCGCCAACGGCAAGCCCACGCCGATGGACCAGTTGGTGGATCGTCTGCCCAAGCAGGCAACGACCGGCCAGACACAAGCCTCCGCTTCCGCGCCGACCGCTGCGGACCCGTGGCGCTACCACGTCGGTACCGAACCCAAGCAGAAAGCCAGCTCCGAAGCCTTCGACGCCTGGATGAGCTCGCGCGGTGTGCGCGTGGCCACGGGCAAGCCGGCCCCGCTGCAGAAGTCCGCCGACAGCCCGCGCAGCGTGGCGACGGCCGCTCCGCGCGCGGTCGCTCCTGCACCGGCACCGACGCCAGCCACCTCTTCCAACCCGCCGTCGGCGTCCGGCAGCGACGTGCAATTGCAGGTAGCAAGCTTCGCCAGCCGCGAAAACGCCGATCGCGCCCTGGCCCGGCTCAGCGCCGCCGGCATCGCCCGCGCCAGCCTCAGCGACGTGGCCAGCAACGGCCGTACGATGTGGCGTTTGCGCGTGCAGGCGTCCGACCCGGCCTCGGCCACGGAACTGGCCGGGCGTATCGCCGGTCTGGGATTCGGCCAGCCACAGCTGGTGCGCGAGTAAAGCCAGCGCGCGCCGCTTACAATTCGCCTCTTTTTTCGCTTTTTCCCTTTCGAACCGGCCCCGGCCACCTGGAGTTAGCAGCAAATGAAGTTCCGTTTCGCAATCGCCGCGCTGGCCACCGTTTCGGTAGGCCTGGCCTTCGCCCAGACCCCCGCGCCGCAGCCGGCCACTCCGGCCCCAGCTGCCGCTGCGCCCGCGACCGCGGCAGTCGCCATTCCGCCTGCGCCCAAACCCGCGGGCACCGCCTGGGTGCTGATGGACTACACCACCGGCCAGGTGCTGGCGGGCGAGAACTACAACGAACGCGTGGAGCCGGCCAGCATCACCAAGGTGATGACCTCCTACACCCTGGCGGCCGAGCAGAAGAACGGCAAGATCAAGCCCGACGACCAGGTGATGCTCAGCGAGCGCGCCTGGCGCGAGGGCGGCGCGGGCACCGACGGCAGCTACAGCGGCTTCGCCGTCAACCAGAACGCCAAGCTGATCGACATGGAAAAAGGCATGGCGGTGCAATCGGGCAACGATGCCGCCATCGCATTGGCCGAGCACGCCGCCGGCAGCGAGGAAGCCTTCGCCGCGCTGATGAACAACTACGCCGCCAAGATCGGCATGAAGGGTTCGCACTTCGTCAACGCGCACGGCCTGTCGGCGCCGGAGCATTACTCCACCGCCTACGATCTGGCGCTGCTGGGCCAGGCGTTGATCCGCGATTACCCGGATACCTACGCCTTCAACAAGATCAAGGAATTCACCGTAGGCACCATCACCCAGCCCAACCGCAACCTGCTGTTGTGGCGCGACTCGGCGGTGGACGGCATCAAGACCGGCCACCATTCCGGCGCGGGCTATTGCCTGATGAGCTCGGCCAAGCGCGGCGACCAGCGCCTGATCGCGGTGGTGATGGGATCGACTTCGGAGAAGCAGCGCGCCGACGACAGCATGGCGTTGTTGAACTGGGGCTTCCGCTTCTTCGAAACCCACCGCCTGTACGAAGCCGGCAAGCAGGTCGCGCAGCAGAAGGTGTGGAAGGGCACCACCAAGGAAGTGCAGCTGGGCGTGGCCACGCCGTTGCTGGTGGGCGTGCCGCGCGGCCGCTACGCCGACCTGAAGCCGACCATGGACGTGCCCAAGGTATTGGAAGCGCCGATCAAGAAGGGCCAGGCCATCGGCACGGTCAAGGTCAGCCTGGACGGCAAGTTGGTGGCCCAGGCGCCGCTGGTGGCGCTCAACGAAGTGGAAGAGGGCGGCTTTTTCCGCCGCCTGTGGGACAGCTTCTGGATGTGGTGGGAGTCGGAATAATCCGGTCCGGCCGATCGGCCTGCCGCGATCCGCGAAAAAGCCGGCGCAAGCCGGCTTTTTTCGTTTCCGCCGATGGCCGCCGGCGACCGTACTCGCCGTTTTCATAATGAATCCGATGCGGACTGCGCAAGACTCGCCGCGGGACTCCGTAACGGTTGATTTATCATGCCGGCTCGGGGTTTCGGGGCGTACAGGATCCAGGGGGATCCGCTCCCAGGTCGCGAGTCAGCAAAGGAGAGTGCCGCACGGCACTCATGCATGTTTTCTTCATAGGGAAAGTTCGATGAGCATCAATATTCTTTCGAAACACGCGGTCTTGGCCGCAGGCGTGTTCGGCCTGGCCATGGCGGTCGCCTCGGCGCCGGCCTTGGCCCAGCGCAAGAGCGCACAGGAACAACGCAAGGAACAGGTCGCCCAGATTCCGACCTGCGCCAAGCCGCTAGGCAGCATTTCGGTGATCGAGCCCGAAGACGCCACCAACTGGTGGACCGGCCAGCAATTGCCGGCGCCTTCCAAGCTGATCAAGGTGTTCGTCAACAAGTCGCGTTGCTTCACCCTGGTGGACCGCGGCGCCGGCCTGGACGCGGCCATGGGCGAACGCGCGCTGGCTTCCAGCGGCGAATTGCGCGGCCGTTCCAACATCGGCAAGGGCCAGATCAAGGCGGCCGACTACGTGCTGGTGCCCGATCTGATCGCCAACAACAACGACGCCGGCGGCAATGCCCTGGGCGGCCTGCTGGGCGGCCTGGTCGGCGGCAATGCCGGGGCCATCATCGGCGGCCTCAACTTCAAGAAGAAGACCGCCGACGTGGTGCTCACCGTCACCGACGTGCGTTCCTCCGAGCAGGTGGCCATGGCCGAGGGCAACGCCAAGAAGACCGATATCGGCTGGGGCGCCAGCGGCGGCCTGTTCTCCGGCAGCGGTTTCGGCGCGGCGGGCGTCTCCGGCTACGCCAACACCGAGCTGGGCCAGGTCATCACCTTGGCCTACCTGCAGGCCTACACCGACATCATCGGCCAGCTGGGCGGCCTGCCGGCCAATGCATCGGCAGCCAACGCCACCCAGGCGCTCACCGTGACCAAGGCCGCGCGTCTGCTGGCCAATTCCAAAGGCACCGGCAAGGCCGTGCGCACCCTGGACCCGGGCATGATGCTGTACCCCACCGGCAACAAGGACGGCCTGATGTGGGAGGTGGAAGACGAGCTAGGCAACAAGGGCTGGGTCAATTCCACCATGACCGAGCTGGCGCGCTGATCCGGCACCATTAGCTCCACGCTCCAACGAAAGGGCCGCATGCGAATGCGGCCCTTTCCTTTGTGGACCTTGGGAGCGGCTTGGTGGGAGCGGCGTCCCGCCGCGAGCTTCTGCTCTTGATCTGGATTTGCAG
>DASVNG010000012.1:0-1624 GCA_036383995.1 Pseudoxanthomonas sp. | reverse complement strand
GGGAGCGCCGTCCCGGCGCGAGCTCTCGCATGCGCGCACGGAATGCTCGAAAAGCTCGCGCCGGGACGGCGCTCCCACGGATACCCATATGAAAATCGCCAGTTGGAACGTCAATTCGCTCAACGTGCGCCTGCCGCACCTGCAACAATGGCTGGGCGCGTTCGCGCCGGATGTGGTGGGCATCCAGGAAACCAAGCTGGAGGACCACAAGTTCCCCGACACCGTATTGGCCGAGGCCGGCTACCGCAGCGTGTTCGCCGGGCAGAAGACCTACAACGGCGTGGCGTTGCTGTCGCGGCTGCCGGCCGTCGACGTGCAGATGGGCATTCCCAATTTCGAAGACGAGCAGAAGCGCGCGATCGCCGCCACCGTGGGCGAGGTGCGCATCGTCAACCTGTATGTGGTCAACGGCCAGGACGTGGGCACCGACAAGTACGCCTATAAGCTGCGCTGGCTGGAAGCGGTGCATGCCTGGCTCGAAGACGAACTGCGCGCGCATCCCAAGCTGGTGGTGCTGGGCGATTTCAACATCGCCCCCGACGACCGCGACGTACACGATCCGGCGGTGTGGAACGATTCGCACATCCTCACCTCCACCGCCGAACGCGATGCGCTCAAGCGCCTCTGCGCGCTGGGCCTGCACGACGCCTACCGCCTGCACCACGAGGCCGGCGGCGTGTTCAGCTGGTGGGATTACCGCATGGCCGGTTTCCGCCGCGACCTGGGTTTGCGCATCGATCTCACCTTGGTGTCCGATGCATTGCGCGATAGCGCGCATGAGGCGGGCATCGACCGCGAACCGCGCACCTGGGAGCGCCCCAGCGACCATGCACCCGCTTGGGTGAGGCTGGGCGCTTAACGGACGCCTTCAAGGCGTCTGTTGCCCAGCCGAACGCCCGGCCATGGATGGCCGGGCCGGAGCGTCCGCAAGCGACGATGTCGCGCCATGGATGGCAGACACCCGAAGCATAAGAAGTAGAGCTGGCAGTGCCCGCCCTACGTCGCATGATCAGACGAACAAAGGCCCGGCAGTGCCGGGCCTTTGTGGTGCCACGAACCCTGGGTGCGTCTTAATCGCGCACGCGGTCGCAGCGAAACGTTTAACGCGCCTTGCCGCGCGTAAACAGATTGACGATCAACAACAGGACCACAGCACCAATGAAAGCGGTGATCAGATAGCCGATCCAGCCGGATCCGATGCTGAAACCTACCATTGGCAGCAGCCAGCCGCCCAGGAAACCACCGATGATGCCGACGACGACATTGAGGATGATGCCCTGTGAGCCATCGCGTTTCATCACGATGCTGGCCAACCAACCTGCGATACCGCCGACAATCAATTGAATGATGAAACCCATCGAGCTTTCTCCTTCAGGAAATCCTTGTGGAAAGGCGCCCCTGCATCGATACAGGGACAGTTGAACGAAATCCCATCGACCGAAACGATTTAATGCCCCGGCATGTGAAGCCGCTGTTAACCCGCGTCCTGGTGGGGCCCTCTCCTTGCTGCCTAGCTAGATAGCGCAAACCGGCCGCGCTTGCACGCCGCCGCGCAGCAGAGACAAATGTGAGACGGAACAGGCCATCGGCTACATTGGTGCGCATGCCGAACCTGCCTTCCGAA
>DASVNG010000011.1:0-37766 GCA_036383995.1 Pseudoxanthomonas sp. | reverse complement strand
CCCACGGTCCGGATGCGCAGGCGGCGCCTAAATTCAAGTGCCAGGACTGATCTGCGATTCGGGCGCTTCTTCCGCCGGTATCGCCAGCGCTTGCTCCGCATGGCGCAAATAGTCGGTCAGGTACCAGCGGCCCGCACGGCGCTGCAGGCTGACCACGGTGTCGATTTCGCGGTCGCCCAGCGGGTAGTGGACGCGCACGCGCGCCTGGTCTCCCTTCAGCTCCACCAGAACGGTGCGCAGCTCCGACAAGCTGCGGTCCGGCGGCAGCCCGTAGCTGGCCAGCAGCGCCTTGGCCTGGGCGAAAAACGGCGACAGGCGTTGCAGGCTGCCGGTCATGCCGGCTTCGCGGAAACTCTGTTCGTTGGTCAGGCCGGTCTTGCGCGCCGCCGCAGCTAGCGGCGGGATCGCGGCCATGCCGCGCTGCGGATCGGACAAGGGCGCGTGCTGGGCCCATTCGCTCAGGGCCGCGATCAGTTGGGCGTAATGCGCGCGTTCCTCGTCGGTGTACACGCCTTCGCGTTTGACGTATTGCACGCCGAACAGCCCCAGCGACCGCGCCGCATCCTTCAAGTCCTTGTCCTGATTGGCGAAGTTGCGTTTGAAGCTCTGTTGCAGCGTGCGTTCCGAATCCGGCGCCGCCAGCGCCGTCAGCAGCGATTCCAGCTGGTCGTCTAGCGGCAGCTCAGTCAGCGGCCAGCGGCTGCGCCCTTCGCGCCAGGCGGTTTCCAGCTGCGCGTATTCGGCAGGCGGTACGGCGGCCTGGGCGAAACCGACCAGATCGTTGTCATGCAGGTGCTGGATCAGCTGCTCGACGGCAGCGGCCGGCCCGCTGGCCGGTTGCCGCGACTGGTCGGACTGCGGTTTGCACGCGGCCAGCGCCAGCAAGCCGCAGAGCGGCAAGGCGAGCAAGATCCATCGGTAGACGTGCGGGCGCAGCGGCATGAAGTGGATTCCCCGATCCTCCCGCATCTTGCTTTGCTCCCCCTGCCGCCAGCAAGCACGGCTTTCACGTTGCTGCATACGGCAGCTGCGCGCGTCTTCAGAAGTGCGCTCGACGGCCATAAAAAAGAGGCCGTACTTTCTTGCGAAAGCAGAGGGCCTCTGAAAGCCGGCCGAAGCCGGTAGACATTGTTGTGGCGCATTTCCGGCCGAAACCGGACGGAGCCATGTTAAATCCCGTTAACAGTTAATGCAATGCTTCAATTAAAAGCATGTAACTAATTGATTTTTAAGAATCACAGAACCGGAATTTCGCTCTGAATCGCCTCGGCGGCCGCGCGCGGGTCACTGGCGTGGCTGATGGGCCGCCCGACCACGATGGCGTCGGCGCCGCGCTCGAAAGCTTCCGCCACGCCGACGGTGCGTTTCTGGTCGTCCCCGACCGGGCCGCCCGGGCGGATGCCGGGGCAGACGATGGAGAAGTCGGGTCCGCAGGCGGCGCGTATCACGCCGGCTTCCTGCCCCGAGGCAATGACCCCGTCGATTCCGGAAGCCTGGGCGGAAAGCGCGCGTTGAACGACGATGTCAGTCGGTTCGCTGAAGATGCCCATCTGCTGCAGATCCTTGCCATCCATGGACGTCAGCACGGTGACGGCGAGCAAACGCAAATCGCCGGCACGGGCTTCGGCCGCCGCCTGCATCATCCCGGCGTGCCAGCCGTGGATGGTGGCGAAGGTGACCGGCCAGCGCGACAGGCCCCGGATCACTCCGGCGACGGTGGCCGGGATATCGAAGAACTTCAAATCCACGAAGATTTTCTTGTCGCGGCGCGCCAGTTCGTCCAGTACGGTGAAGTAATCGCCGGAGGCCAGCAGTTCCATGCCGATCTTGTAGAAGGCGACCGAATCCCCCAGCCGGTCCACCCAGGCCAGGGCCTGCCCGCGATCGGGCGCATCCAGCGCGAAGATCAGGCGTTCGCGTTGGCCGAGCGCCACTTTGTCGCGGGTGCTCACGGGGCGTAATCCAGCGCGTCGCGCTTGGCCTGGCGCCGCGCTTGCGTCGGCTGTGCCCATTCGTTGTTGAACAGAGCCGGTTCCCAAGAGCCGTAGGTGGGGTTGGGCAGCATCCACCAGCGCTCGCCGAACCAGTCGTGGTATTCGGCATACAGCTTGTCGCGGTCGCCGCGGGTATTGGACACCACCTGCACGAAGTCGCCGATCTGGTCGCCGAACTGCATCAGCACCCGGTATTTCTGCCCGGCCAGCTTGCGGCGGCAGTTCTTCTCGCTGCCGTTCTGTTCGCAATCCTTGACGAAGGTGCCCAGGCCCAGGAACACGCTATCGTCGGCCACCGGCAGGCCCGCGGCCTTCAGGTTGGCCAGGGTCGCCTCCTTCAGATGCTCGGCGCGGTTGGAGATGTAAAGGACGGTCACGCCCTTGGCGTTGGCGGCCTTGGCGAAATCGACCACGCCCGGCACCGGTTTGGCTTTCTTTTCCGCCACCCACTGCGCCCAGGTGACCTCATCGTAGTCCGCACCGTCGCGTATCAACCGCGCCTGGTAAGGCGAGTTGTCCAATACCGTCTCATCCACATCCATCACCACCGCCGGTTTCAGGCCGGTGGCGGCGTTGCCGCGCTCCTCCGGCACCAGCGCGTCCCAGTTCTTTTCCTTCAAGGCCTTGTCCAGGTGGTCGGCGGCAGCGCGGTAGGTCTGCTCGCTGAGCGCCTTGTATTCCACCGAGGTCTGCACCCAGGCCACGGCGTTGAGGTTGTCGTGGGCGGAATTGGCGGCCGTGGGCGCAGCGGCAGGCGTTGGCGATTCGGCCGCGGCCGGTGTCGCCGGCGCTGCGGCGGGCGTCTCGGCGCGCTTGCAGGCGGACAGGGTCAGGGCGGTGCAGACGGCGAGGACGAGCAGGCGCATGGAATGGATTCGATCAGAGCGGCGATCCGTGAAGTTTACCGGTTGCCGATGACAACCAGCGGCAGGCACCGCTGGTTGTCGTGGGAGCGGCCTCCGGCCGCGAGCTCTTGATTCTCACGCCGGAATCCAGGAATCCAAAGCAGGAGCTCGCGGCCGGAGGCCGCTCCCACGTGCAGTCGGCTATCCTTGCGCGCTGTTCAAGAACGCATGCGTATGGCTATGACCGATGAAACTCCCGTCGTGGTGCTCACCGCCTCCGAAGCAAGGGTGCTGGGCTGCCTGATCGAGAAGGAAGCCACCACGCCCGATGCGTATCCGCTGACCGTCAATGCCGCGCAAGTGGCGGCGAACCAGAAAACCGCGCGCGACCCGGTGATGGCGATCAATACCGGCGACGTGAACCACGCGCTGCGCCAGCTGGAGCAGAAGGGTCTGGCCAAGCAGGTGTTCTCCTCGCGCGCCGAACGCTACGAACATCGCGCCGACAAAGCGCTTGATCTGTCAAAGCAGCAGCTCACCTTGGTCGGTCTGCTGTTGCTGCGCGGTCCGCAGACCGTGCACGAACTGCTGGCGCGGAGCGAGCGGTTGGCCTCGTTCAACGATGCCGACGATGTGCGCCATCATCTGGATCGCCTGATCCAACGCCAGCCGGCGCTGGTCCAGCAGATACCTCGCGGCCCCGGTCAGCGTGAGGACCGCTACGTGCATCTGCTCAGCGGTGCGGTCGACGTGGCGGCGGTGACGGCCCGCATCGCTTCCTCCTCGTCCCCGCTCGAGGCATCGTCGCCCGCGCTGGAGGCGCGGGTGCAGGCGCTGGAGAACGAAGTGGCGGAATTGCGCGCGGCGATGACGGCGCTGACGGGCGGAACCGATTCGGCTTAGGCCTCGTCCGCGACTAGCGCACGCAAGTCGGTTTCTCCCACGTCGACGCCCGCCTGTGAAAGCAGCGTGGTCGCCTGGCCCCGATGATGGGTCTGATGGTTGAAGAAATGCATGACCAGGCCGGTAAAGGGCTTGCGGAAACGCTGGTTGCGCGCGTCGTATTCCAGGACGTGTTCGAGATGTTCGGCCTGCAGGGCCCCGGCCCAGGCCGCAATCACCTGGTCCAGCCAGACGCGCTGCTCATGCAGTTGTGCGAAGTCTTGGTAGAGCAGTTGGTCGAGCGACGAGGGAGTTTCGATTTCCTGCAGGCAATCCAGCGCTGCGGGCGAGGCCGGCAATCGGGTGAAGCGCTTGAGCCAGATCAGGTCGGCCACCATCAAATGGTTGAGCGTGCCGATCACCGATCCGAAGAACGCGCCCCGCTCGGCAGCCAGTTCATGCGCGGGCAAACGCGAGGCCGCCGCGTATATTTTTTCGTTCATCCAGCGGTTGTAGTCCGCCATCTTCCGGATGTATTCGCAGGTGACCATTGCGGTAACCCAAGTCAGCCCGGACGCTTGCTGCTGCGCAGTAGGAATAAGCTGCCCAACAACGCGCCCGCCAGCGAGCAGGCCAAGCCCAGGGCGGCGGCAATGGCGAATTCGAGCGGCCACAAATTGTGCGAGGTGGCATCGGCCATGATGTCCACGATGATCCGCACCAGCACCGCCGCTGGAACCGCGGCGGCGATCAGCAGCCAAACTTTCCAGAAACGCGCCAACCCGAAAGCGCGCGCCATCAGCGCGACCACGGCAATGGCGACCAAGCCGGGTCCGTAGAGGGAATCGGGCAGCGACACCTGCGGATACGGCAGCTGCCAATAGCGGAAACCCACGCCGACGAAGGCGATGAGGAAGGCGATCAGCAACCAGGCGGGACTGGATCGGGTCATGTATCGGCTCGGGGGCGGGATTGCGAGGACAAGCCTAACGCTCCGCCCCGGGTCAGTCGAACAACGCCTGTATCGCCGCCAGTCCCGCGCTGGCGCGCTCCTTCTTGCTCGCCGCATCGGCCTCGGGATCGGCGCCGTCGCGCTGCAGTTCCGATTGCGGCAGCTCGTCCAGGAAGCGGCTGGGCTTCAGGCGCACTTTCTCGCGGAACCTGCGCGTCTCGCGGCTGTGGCTGAGATACAGACCCTGTTTGGCGCGGGTGATGCCCACGTACATCAGCCGGCGTTCCTCGGCCAGATTGCCCTCGTCCAGGCTCATTTCGTGCGGCAGGGTGCCGTCCTCGCAGCCGACGATGAAGACGTAGCGGAATTCCAGGCCCTTGGCCGCGTGCAGGCTCATCAGCCGCACCTGGTTGCCGCCGTCGTCCTTGTCGTTGCGCGAAAGCAGGGCGAGTTGCGCAGCCAGGTCGCCCGCACTGCCGCGGCCCTCGCTTCTATGCGTGTGTTCGAACCAGTCCGCCAGCTCGTCCAGGTTGGCGCGTCGGCGCGCGAAGGACGCATCGTCCTTGCACTGCGCGCGGATCTCGGCGAGCAGCCCGGAGCGTTCGCTCAAGCGCCGCACCAGTTCGGCCGCCGGCAGCTGCGCCGAATGCCCGCGCAAATCGCGCAGGATGTCGTTGAACGCGCTCAGTCCGTTGGCCGCGCGCGGCGGCAGCGCCTTCAGCGCGCCCATCGATTCGGCCGCGCGCGACATCGGCAAATGCGCGTGCTGGGCCATTTCGGCCAGCTTGGCCAGCGAGGTCGCGCCGACTTCGCGCTTTGGAGACTGCACCGCGCGCAGGAAGGCCGCGTCGTCTTCCGGGTTCACCACCAGCCGCAGCCACGACAGCGCATCCTTGACTTCCTGGCGTTCCAGGAACGCAGTGCCGCCGGTCAGGTGGTAGGGAATGCGCAGCAGCTGCATCGCCTTTTCCAGCGGGCGCGACTGGTGGTTGCCGCGGAACAGGATGCAGAAATCGCTCCACGGCGCGTCGCGCGCGGTGTGCAGGTAGGAGATTTCGGCGGCGACCTTCTCGGCCTCGTGCTCGTTGTCCCGGCACTCCCACACGCGGATGCGGTCGCCATCGGGCTGGTCGCTCCACAGCTTCTTGGGATGCTCGTGCGGGTTGTTGGCGATCAGGGTGTTGGCCGCGCGCAGCACGCGGTTGCTGCAGCGGTAGTTCTGTTCCAGCTTGATCACCTGCAGGGCGGGATAGTCGCGCGCCATCTGCATCAGGTTGTCCGGATTTGCGCCGCGCCAGGCGTAGATGCTCTGGTCGTCGTCGCCCACGCAGGTGAAATCGCCGCGCGGCCCGGCCAGCATTTTCAGCAGGCGGTACTGCGCGTCGTTGGTGTCCTGGCATTCGTCCACCAGCAGGTAGCCGATGCGTTCGCGCCAGGCGGCGGCGATCTCCGCATCGTTCTCCAGTATCTGCACGGGCAGGCGGATCAGGTCGTCGAAATCCACTGCATTGAAGGTGGACAGCCGCGCCTGGTAGCGCGCGTAGAGTTTTGCCGCTTCCTGCTCGCGCGTGGTCTTGGACGCGGCCAGCGCTTCCTCGGGGGAAAGGCCGGCGTTCTTCGCGCGCGAAATCAGGTTCTTGGCCGCTTCCACCGCGTCGTTCTTGGCGCCGGGCATCAGATCCTTGATCTGCGCGTTGCTGTCGTCGGCGTCGAAGATCGAGAAGCCACGCTTCAGCCCGACGGCGGCGTGCTCGATCTGCAGGAAGCGCAAACCCAGCGCGTGGAACGTGCAGATGGTCAGTCCCTCGGCCGCGTCGCCCTTCAGCCGCTTGCCCAGGCGCTCGCGCATTTCCTTGGCGGACTTGTTGGTGAAGGTGATCGCGGCGATCCGCTTGGCCGGCATGCGCCCGGAGGCGACCAGGTGGGCGATCTTCTCGATGATGACGCGGGTCTTGCCGCTGCCGGCGCCGGCCAGCACCAGCAGGGGGCCGTCGCAGTGCCTGACGGCGTCGCGTTGGGGTTGGTTAAGGGAGTTCATGCGGATACCACGGTCTATGCCATCAGTTTACAGACAACCGCGGCAGGGATTGACTAGCATGCTTGCACGATCCATGGACTTGGTAGAGCGGTGATGTTTAGGAAACTCCTGTTATTGACGGCTCTGATGCCTGTTTCGGCCGCGATGGCGGCCCAGAAGGGAGCGCCGCCGCCCGATCCGACCCAGCAGCCGGTACTGCTCAAGGCGGGCTTCCTGGATTGGCATCCGGATCTGCGGTTTCGCCTGCGCGGACTGGAGGAAATCAAAGAGAAGAAATACGGAGATGCGCTGAAATCGTTCCGTTACGCGGCGTTCTTCGCCGACAAACCCTCGCAAGGCATGGTCGCCGAGATGTATTGGAACGGGCAGGGCACGGCGAAGGATCCGGCCTTGGCCTATGCGTGGATGGATTTGGCCGCTGAACGCGGTTACGTCGGTTTCCTGGGCTTGCGCGAACGATACTGGAAGCAGCTCGATGCCGCCCAACGCGAGCGCGCGTTGCTGGAAGGCCAGCAGTTGTACGCGCGCTATGGCGACGCGGCGGCCAAGCCGCGAATCGCCTGGAAACTTCGCCAGGGCCGCAAGACCACCGGCAGCCGTACCGGGTTCGCGAGCAATCTGCAGATCATCGTTCCGGGCCCTGGCGACAGCAATGGCTCCATCGACGGCACCAAGTTCTACGACGAGCGCTATTGGGATCCTGCGCAATACCAGCAATGGCACGATTCCATCTGGGCCAAGCCCAAGGTAGGCCGTGTCGACGTAGGCGAGATCGAGCAAGTGCAGTCGCGCGTGCCGGCCACGCAACCGGAGAACGACGCGCCGGAACCGGAGGCGCCGGTCGATTGACCGGTGGAATCAGGTGATGAGGGTCGATCACGACCGGCACTTCGCTTCCGACGGCTCGCTTGAGCACACGTTCCGCCAGTTCTGTGCGCTGCCCATGAAGAGAACCATAAAAACCTCCGCATTCGCCCTTTTGGCAGCTTTGCCGCCGATGCTCGCGTTGGCGGCCGCGCCGCCCGCGCCGCCGCACAAGGCCGAACTACAGGGCGCAGTGGAACGACCCACCCAAGGCAACTTCGTCGGCGAACCCGGCATCTCCCCGGAGCTGATGACCGAAGGTTTTCTGTCGGCCCATCCCGACCTGCGCTGGCGGCGCGAAGGCCTGCACGCCTACGCCAACAAACGTTACGACGAAGCCATGCAGTATTTCCTGCGGGCGGCCCGCTATGCCGACAAACCAGCGCAGGCGATGATCGCGGAGATGTACTGGAAAGGCATCGGCGTGCCGCAGGACCGCGAACTGGGCTACGCATGGATGGACTTGGCGGCCGAACGCTTCTATTCCGATTTCGTCATCCTGCGCGAACAGTATTGGCAGACGCTGAATACCGATCAGCAACGCAATGCGATAGCACGAGGCCAGGCGTTGCTGGCCGAATACGGCGACGACGTTTCCAAAGTCCGCATGGCCAAGATCCTGCGCAAGCAGCGCAGCGTCACCGGCAGCCGTGTCGGTTTCGTGGGCAACCTGGAGATCATTCCCTTCACCGGCCCCAACAACGGCAGCGGCATGACCATCCGCGGCGACGAATATTACGCGCCCAAGTACTGGCAGGCCGACAAGTACTTCGAATGGCAGGACCAGGTATGGGGGGCGCCGCCGCGCAAGGGACGGGTGGAAGTGGGAGAGCTCGAGAATGCATCCGCTCCCGCGAAGCAGGAGGCGCCCACTACTCCCTAGGCCATTAGTTTATGGATTGGACGGAAGAGCGAGGCCTAGAATCCGGCAGGATCATAAGGAGCGAGGAAACTGAACGTGCTAAGGATAGTGTTCTCCCTCCTTCTGACCAGCGCGTTCGGCGGGGCAATCGCGGCCGAAACTGGTTCGGACCCGTTGAAGTTCGAAGACATCCCGACCGACGTGATGACCGAGGGCTTCCTGGAAGCCCATCCTGACCTGTGGCACCGTCGTGCGGGCATGCGCGCCGACGCGCGCGGCGATCGTCAGGGCGCGCGAAAGCACTATCGCCTGGCGGCGCGCTACGGCGACAAGCCCTCGCAAGCGCGTTTGGGCGAAATGTTCTGGGATGGACAAGGGGGCGAACCGGACCGCGTGCAAGGGTTCTTGTGGATGGCCCTGGCGTCGGAGCGTGGTTATCCGGAATTCGATATCTGGAAGATGCATTACTGGGGCAGGCTCGATAAAACAGAGCGCGATGAGGCCAGACGCCGCGAGCCAGGAATGCTTTCCGAATACGCCGACAAAGTAGCCAAAGTACGCCAGGAGAAAGCGATGCGCAGGGGGCAGCGCAGTTCTACCGGCAGCTTGTTGGGTTATTCGTCGGCCTCGGCGCTGTACATCAATCTGGCGCGCGGAGGCTCCATCGATCCCGAGCGATTCTATGCGCGCGAATTCTGGGAGCCCGATGAGTACTGGAAGTTGCAGGACCGCATCTGGCGCGAGGAATTCAAGGGCAGCGTAAGTGTGGGCGACCTGGAAAATCTGCCGGTGCCGGAAGGCGAAACGCCGCAGGACCCGGAGAACTGAGCACCAAGCTATGCGTGTCGTTCCTTTGGCTACGCAGTAACATTGGCCCATGGCCAAGCTCTATTTCTACTACTCGGCGATGAACGCCGGCAAGACCACCACCCTGCTGCAGTCGGCGCACAACTACCGCGAGCGCGGCATGCGGGTGGCGATCCTCACGCCCAAGCTGGACCATCGCGCCGGCAGCGGCGTGGTGGCCTCGCGCATCGGCCTGAGCGCCGAAGGCACCGCTTTCGACCGCGATACCGACCTGGAGCGCTTGGTGGCCGGCGACATCGCGGCCAACGGCAAACTCGATTGCGTGCTGGTGGACGAAGCCCAGTTCCTGACCCGCAGCCAGGTCTGGCAGTTGAGCGAAGTGGTGGACCAGCTGCGCATTCCGGTGCTGTGCTACGGACTGCGCACGGATTTCCGCGGCGAACTGTTCGAAGGCAGCCAGTACCTGTTGGCGTGGGCCGATGAGCTGACCGAAATCAAAACCATCTGCCACACCGGCAAGAAGGCCACCATGACCGTGCGCGTGGACGCACAAGGCCATGCCTTGCAGGAAGGGCCGCAGGTCGAGATCGGCGGCAACGAACGCTACGTATCGGTCAGCCGCGCGGAGTACAAACGGATCGCGCGCGGCGAGGGCAGTATCGATCCGCTGCAAACTCCATTTCCGTTCGCTAAGGACTAGCGACTTTCCTCACTGGCAAGCGGCGCGGATCGCCACCGCTTCGCGGGTGATCACTCCGCCGTCGGGGCGCGCGGCGCGCAGCTCGCCGATCAGCGCATCCAGGTCGCGCCTGGCGCGTTCGCGCTGGCCGTCGCGGCAGCGCGCTTCGGCCGCATAGGCGCGTGCGCTCCAGTGCAGTTTGAGACTCTCGCTGTCCTCGCCCGGTTGTGCAGCCAGCGCCTCCAGCGTCTTCAACGCGGCAGCGCTCTGGCCTATGCGCGCCTGCTGCCGGGCCATCGACAACTGCGCGGACAGCGTGCGCGGGTGGTCGGGGCCCAGGCCCACGCGGGTCAGTTTGACCGCGCGATCGAAGTAGACGGTGGCTTGCTCCAGCCTGCCCTGGCTGGCGAGGATTTCGCCGATCATGCGGTCGGCTTCGCCCACCGAGGAGTCGCTGGCGCCGTACTGGGTGGCGCGTAGCGCGCGCGATTCCTGCAGCGCCTTCAGCGCTTCGTCTTCGCGGCCTGCGCCATGCAGGATCATGCCGTAGTTGAACAGGCCGCCATGCAGGTTCTGCGAACCGGCCGCGCCCCGCCATATGCGCACCGCTTCGGCCACGTCGTCGATCGCCTGGTCCATGCGCCCCAGCTCGAAAGCAATCACGCCGCGCGTATTCAACGCCATTCCGGTTTCCCGATGGTTGGGCCCCAGTGCGGTCAAGGTCAGCCGGTACAGCGGCTCGATCTCCTTCTCGGCTTCGGCGTAATGCTCCTGGTCGACCTGGATGGCCACCAGCAAACGGCGGATGGTCAGGGTGACCGGATGCTGCGGGCCATGCACTTCCTCGGCGATGGACAGGGCTTGGCGAAAGGTGGCGCGCGCAAGATCGGTGTCGCCTCTTGCGCGGAACAGGCGTCCGCGGCTGACTTCGATCTCGACGGCCAGCGCGTTGCGCGCGCCGACGTGTTTGCGCAGGTGCTGCAACGCCGCGTCGTAGCCGGCCAGCGCATCGTCGGTGCGTCCCAGATCGTTGTCGATCAAGGCGAGGTCGTACAGGTTCTCGGCGACGCCGGTCTCGTCCTTCAGTTCGCGGCGCAGCGCCAGGGACCGCTCGTAGAGATGCTGGGCCGTCTGGCGTTCGCCCATCAGGCGCCGGCAGCGGCCGTACTGGGAAAGGAAGTCCGCCTGCTGCGCCGGTTGCACGCGCGCCGGGACCAGCGATTCGAACGGCGCCATGACTTGCAGGCATTCCTTGGTGCGGTCGAGCAGGCGCAGGGTACGGCCATGCTGGGTCACCGCTTCCAGACGCAACCCTGCCGATGCCGAATCGGTCTGCACCAGCAAGGCCTCCTGGCGCTCGATCAGCGCCAATGCTTCCTGGTAGTCGCCCAGGCCGATGCGCAGGCGCGCGATGACGCCCAGCAACTCCGCGCGCGCCAGCGGTTGGTCCGCCAGTTCCCGCTCGCCCCGGCGCTCGCCCGCCACCAACAGCTTGCGCGCATCGAAGATGTTGCCCTGTTGGGCCACGCCGGCGTTGTCGAACAGTCCGATCACGAAATCCTGCATGGCCTGCGCACGCGCGGTCTCGCGCATGGCTTGCCGGCTTTGCCAGACGCTGGCCGCCAATGCCAGCAGCAACACCGAAGTGATCGCAGCGCCGGCGGCCAAACCCCAGCGATGGCGCGAAACGTACTTGTTCACGCGGTAGCTCAAGCTTTGCGGCCTGGCCAGCACGGGCCTGCCCTGCAGATGCCTCTGCAAATCCTGCGAAAGCGCTTCGACCGAGGCGTAGCGATGCTCGGGCAATTTCGCCAGCGCCTTGAGCGCGATGTTGTCCAGATCGCCGCTGAGCCGCCGTGCCTGGCGCCTGGCGTTGGCTTGGATCGGGCCGCCGTCGGTGGAGCGTTGCGCGGCCAGCGACGGCTTCAGCGGTTCCACCGCGAGGATGGCCTGCTCCCACTCGGCGTCGGTCTGCCGGCGCAGACGATACGGCTTGGTGCCGGCCAGCAGCTCGTACAACACAACGCCCAGCGAATACACGTCGGTCATGGTGGTGACCAGTTCGCCGCGCACTTGTTCGGGCGCGGCGTAGTGCAGGGTGAACGATCGCACTTCGGTGCGCGGATGCACCGGCACCGGTTCGTTGTCGTCCAGCAGTTTGGCGATGCCGAAATCGAGCAGGCGCACTTCGCCGGTGGGCGTGACCAGGATATTGGACGGCTTGAGGTCGCGGTGGACGATCAGGTTGGCGTGCGCGTGGCTGACCGCTTCGCACACCTGCAGGAACAGTTTCAGCCGCGTGTCCACCGACAGACCGTGCGCCTGGCAGTAGTCGGTGATGGGAATGCCCTGCACGTATTCCAGGGCTAGGTAGGGCTGGCCCTCGCTGCCGATGCCCGCATCCAGCAGGCGTGCGATGTTGGGATGCGCCAGACGCGCCAGGATTTCGCGCTCGCGGCTGAAACGCAGCCGCAGGTTGGGGTCGGCCAGGCCGGGGCGCAGCAGCTTCAGGGCGACCTTGCGTTCGTACAGACCGTCGGCGCGCGAGGCCAGCCAGACCATGCCCATACCGCCTTCGCCCAGCACCGATTCCATCCGGTACGGCCCCACCATCGTCCCGGTCTGCGGCTGGCCCGGCTTGTCCAGCAGCGGCTGTGCCATGAAATCATCGCTGTCGTCTTCCAGCGCCAGCAGTTTTTCCAGATCCTCAGCCAGCTCGGGGTCTTGCGCCTTCAGGATCTGCAGCTGTTTGGCGCGCGCCTCGGCGCCGAGCTCGAGCAGCACGTCGAGCAGCGGAGACAGGCGTTGCCAGCGCTCGGCGTCCATGGGCGCGCTAGGTCCGGGTCAGTCGTCCTGCATCGCCGCCAGCAGGAATAGCCGCGCCTTCTGCCAGTCGCGGCGGATGCTGCGCTCGGAGCGCTGCTGCAACTCGGCGATTTCCAGTTCGGACAAGCCGGCGAAGTAGCGCATTTCCACCACTTGGGCCAGGCGTTCGTCGGCGGCGGAAAGTTTGTCCAGGGCATCGTTGAGCGCCAGCATGTCTTCATCCAGGCGCAGCGGGCCTTCGACGTCTTCGGGAATCTCGGCCACGCGCTTGAGGTCGCCGC
Organism: Pseudoxanthomonas sp.; assembly: GCA_036383995.1. Taxonomy (GTDB): domain Bacteria; phylum Pseudomonadota; class Gammaproteobacteria; order Xanthomonadales; family Xanthomonadaceae; genus Pseudoxanthomonas_A. Next base: position 24,736 of record DASVNG010000011.1, on the reverse strand, counting down.
CGCGCTTGCGCGCCAGCCGGTTGCGCGCGTAATCCACCACCACGCTGCGCATCGACGAAGCCGCATAGGCGAAGAAGTGCGCGCGGTCGTCGAACTTGGCGTTGCTGCTGCTGCCGATCAGCTTGAGGTAGGACTCGTGCACCAGCGCGGTCGCATCCAGGGTATAGCCGTGCTGGCCGGACAGCTGGCGCCGCGCCATGGTGTGAAGCTCCTGGTAGAGCGTGGACAGCACATGGTCCAGCGCGGCCCGGTCGCCGTTGCGCGCCGAGTCCAGCCATACGGTGATATCTGCCGCGTCCGCCATCATGATTCCCCAACCAATGCAGGGACGGAATATAGCCCTAAAACGCGGCTCCAGGCGTGACTGCGGACTCAGCGCTGGCAGTGGCCGCACCAGACGCTGGCGCGCTGGCCGATGTTGGCGAATTTCAACGGGCGTCCGCAATTGGGGCAAGGCTGTCCGCCGCGCCCGTAGGCCGAGAGCTCCTGTTCGAAATAACCCGGTGCGCCGTCGGGACTGATGAAATCGCGCAGCGTGGTGCCGCCGCGGGTGATGGCATAGGCCAGGACGTCCTTCACCGCCGCGGCAAGGGCCGCATAGCGCTCGCGCGATACCTTGCCGGCGGCGCGCAGCGGCGAGATGCCCGCGCGGAACAGGCTCTCGGCGGCGTAGATATTGCCCACGCCCACCACGATGCCCTGGTCCATCAGGAAGGTCTTCACCGGCGCCTTGCGGCCGCGACTGCGTTCGAACAGATAATCGCCGTCGAATTCGTCCGCCAGCGGTTCGGGCCCCAGCGCGCGCAGCAGTTCGTGGGTCTGTCCGGCCGGCTGCCACAGCAGGCTGCCGAAGCGGCGCGGATCGTTGAAGCGCATCACCCGGCCGGAACTGAGCTGCAGATCGACATGGTCGTGCGCGGTCACCGGCGTGCTTGCCGGCAACACCCGCAAGCTGCCGGTCATGCCCAGATGCAGCAGGGCGCTGCCGGCGTCGGTATCGAGCAGCAGGTATTTGGCGCGACGGCGCACCGCGTCGATGCGCTGGCCGGGCAAGACGCTTTCGATCTCCTTGGGAATCGGCCAGCGCAGGTCCGGCCTGCGCAACACCACGCCGCGGATGCGCTTGCCTTCCAGGTGCGGGGCCAGGCCGCGACGGGTGGTTTCTACTTCGGGGAGTTCGGGCATGGGGGTGTACGGGCCGTTCTCTGTGTATCGTCAAATATTCGCGACGTCATCCCAGCGAAAGCTGGGATCCATTTTGACTTTGCTCTTTAGTTCTGCAGCTCAAACAATGGAGGCTCGTGAAGCAAGATCAAGATGGATCCCAGCTTTCGCTGGGATGACGACAAGAGGGTTTTGTTGTTACGTGCTGTAAGCAAAGTAACGGTCGCCATCGCGCCGCACCTGCAACTGGCCAGCGAACACAGCGGAAAGGTTCTCGGCAGTCAGTGTCCCAGCCCGATCTCCATCTGCATAAACACCCCCGTCACGCAGCAGTATCACCCGGTCGATCTCGGCAATGATCTCCTCGATATGGTGCGTCACCAACACCAGGGTGATGCCTTGCCCGGCCAGCTCCTTCAGCAATCGCAGGAAATCGCGCTGCGCCACCAGGTCCAGGCCCGCGGTGGGTTCGTCCAGCAGCAGCGCCTGCGGCTGGTGCACCAACGCGCGCGCGATCAGTACGCGGCGCATTTCGCCGGTGGAGATCTCCGCCACCTGCCGCGCGGTCAGCGCGCCGGCGCCCACGCGCTGCAGCGCCTCGCGGGCGCGTTCGCGCATGTGAGCGGTGACTTCCGCATCGGTGGGCAGCATGAAACTGGCGAAGAAACCGGTGAGCACGGCCGTTTCCACGTCCAGCCCCGGCATCTCCTGCAAGTCGCGGGTCAGGTCGCCGGTGACCACGCCCAGGCGGGTACGCAGTTCGTTCACCACCCAGCGCTGCTGCCCCATCACCTTCACCGGCGCCTCGCCTTCGCGCGCCAACGGGTACAGCTCGCGGTTGATCAGCTTGATGAAGGTGGATTTGCCACAGCCGTTGGGGCCCAGCAGCGCGGTGTGCTGGCCGGCGACGATGCGCAGGGTCAGCGCGTCCAGCACGGTGGCCTGGCCGCGCACCACGGTGGCGCGGTCCAGCTCGATCAACGGGGGCGGCGCCTGCGGCGAAAGGTCGGCGGCGGCGAGGGGCGTGGGGAGAGAAATACGCGGAAATCCGGTGGGCGGGGCGGACGGACACCATACGCGGGCGACGGGTGAAAACCGGTCCGGCAGGCCCCATGATTATCGCACCGGCAAAGCATTCCGCCGTTCATTCCCGCCGGTCCCAAGGAAACCCGCCATGCCCGCTCTGCCCCAAGCCCTGTTCGACTTCCTGTCCGGCGGCCTGCTCGCGCCCGGCTGGTGGGGCATGTTCGCCGTGCTGATGGTCTTCACCCAGCTGACCATCTTCTCGGTCACCTTGTACCTGCACCGCAGCCAGGCCCATCGCGGCGTGGATTTCCACCCGCTGGTCAGCCACTTCTTCCGTTTCTGGACCTGGCTGACCACTTCCATGATCACCAAGGAATGGGTGGCCATCCACCGCAAGCACCACGCCAAGGTGGAAACCGAGGAAGACCCGCACAGTCCGCAGTTCAAGGGCATCGGCAACGTGTTCTGGCGCGGCGTGGAGCTCTATCGCGAAGCGCGCTGGCAGCGCGCCGATATCGAGCAATACGGCAAGGGCGCGCCGGACGATTGGATCGAGCGCCATCTCTACACCGCCCACCCCATCGCCGGTCCGATCGCTTTGCTGTTGGTGAATGGCGTTCTGTTCGGCCTGCCGGGCATCGCGCTGTGGGCCCTGCAGATGGCGTGGATTCCGTTCTGGGCCGCCGGCGTGGTCAACGGCCTGGGCCATTGGTGGGGTTACCGCAACTTCGAATCGGCCGATACCTCCACCAATCTGACCCCCTGGGGCGTATGGATCGGCGGCGAAGAACTGCACAACAACCACCATGCGTTTCCCAGCTCGGCGCGTTTCTCGATGCGGCGCTGGGAAGTGGACATCGGCTGGGCCGCGATCAAGGCCATGGAGGCGATCGGTCTGGCCAAGGTGTTGCGGGTGGCGCCCACGTTGGACATCCGTCCGAATATTTCCGTGCCCGACGGCGATACGTTGAAAGCGCTGCTGTCGCACCGTTTCCTGGCCATGACCGATTACCAGCGCAACGTGCTGAAACCGGCGTTGAAGGAAGAGGCCCGTCTTGCCGGCGAGAAATTGCGCCGGCTGTTGCCGCGCCGGCTGCGCAAGGGATTGGCCGACGATGGCCGCTGGCTGAAACCCGAAGCGCGCGAACAGCTGCACAGCTGGGTTTCGCAACGTCCCCGCATCCAGGCGCTGGTCGAACACCGCGCGCGTCTGGCCGCGTTGCTGGAAGCGCGCACGCACGACGCGTCCGAGCGGTTGAAGCAGCTGCAGGCCTGGTGCCGCGAAGCAGAAGCCAGCGGCATCCGCGCGCTGCAGGAATATTCGATGCGCCTGAAAGGCTATGCGCTGGCCGCGCACTAAAAGCCGGCCTTACGATTCCCGTATGTCCGCCATGCGACGTTTCTGTTTCGCGATAGCGCTGCTGGCGCCGCTTCCGGTACTCGCACAGGTCAATGCGACCAGCGATTACCTGGCGCGCATGGACGGCGATGGCGACGGTCGCGTCAGCCAGGCCGAATACCTGGACTGGATGAGTTACGCGTTCGACGCACGCGACCTCAACCGCGACGGCGTGCTCGCTGCCGACGAATTGCCCGGCGGCAAGGGGCAGGCGATCACTCGCCAGCAACACCGCGAGCGCCTGGCCGCCACGTTCGGCAAGCAGGACATCGACAAAAACGGCTACTTGAGCGCGAAGGAGCTCGCCGCCCCACCCCAGTAACCGGGATACCTGGCGGCGCCTGCTTGATTCGGGCCGGTCGAGGGCGGATGCTGGCGCCTCGCTCACGTCTTGGGGACTGTCGATGAAACCTGTCGTCGTATCGTCAGCGCTGTTGGCGCTTTGCCTGCCCATGTTGTCAGTCGCTGCGCCTGCCGAGGACAGGCAGGCGCCCGTCGCTTCCGTCGAACAGATCCTGCAGCGCATGGACCGCGACAACGACGGCAAGCTGAGTTTCGAGGAATACCGCAACGCCATGACCCGGCGCTTCCATCGGCTGGACGCCGATGGCGACGGTTTCCTGGTGCAGAAGGAAATCCCGAAGGAATGGCTGGCGGTCGGGGCGGCCGACCTGGCCGACGGCAAAGTGAGCGCCGAGGAATTCGCCTCGGGGTTGCGGCCGGCCTTCGATGGTTTCGACCTGGATAAAGACAACAGCTTGAACGACGAAGAACTCGCCGCGTTCGCCCGGGCGCGCGCGGCCAAACTGGAGGCAACGCCATGAAACCGTCGCGCCCGTCCGTCCCGCGCCTGCCGCTGGCCGCATCATCGCTCGCGCTCGCCGCCGCCTTCTTCCTGCCTTCGGCCAAGGCCGAAACGATCACCTGCGAATCGCGCAACGGTAGCTACCAATCCTGCGCGGCGGACACGCGCGGCGGCGTCACTCTGTCGCGGCAACTGAGTTCGCAGGGGTGTTGGGAAGGCGACACCTGGGGTTACGACCGCAACCGCATCTGGGTCAACAACGGCTGCCGCGCGCAGTTCAACGTGGGCAGCAGCTCTTCTTCCGGCAACAACAACAACGCGGTCGCCGCCGCGGTGGTGGTGGGATTGGTGGGCGCCGCCATCCTGGCCAACAAGAACAAGCGCGACCGCGATCGCGACGACGATTACGACAACAACTGGGGCGGTCCGCGCAACACCTTCCAATGCGAATCGGTGAACAACCGTTTCACCTATTGCAACAACGGCCGGGTGCGCGGGCAGGTCGAGGTCTATCGGCAACTCAGCCGAAATTCCTGTTCCTACGGCCAGTCGTGGGGTGTGGATGGCGGGCGGGTTTGGGTGGACAAGGGGTGCCGTGCGGAGTTCGCGGTGTACTGATCGTCGCTTGCGATGTCCAGCGAAGGCCGGCGGACAGCCGGCCTTTTTTATTTTCGGCCACGCGAAAAAAAGCGCCGGCTCTTGCGAGCCGGCGCCAGGCAAGTCCGGACTTGGGTCCGGCGACGCGGGGTGATGCCTATTTGGTGATGTCCACGTCCTTGGTTTCCGGCAGGAACAGCGTGCCGATCACCAGGGTCATCGCCGCGATCACGATCGGATACCACAGGCCCTGGTAGATGTTGCCGCTGGCCACCACCACGGCGAAGGCGATGGTCGGCAGGAAGCCGCCGAACCAGCCGTTGCCGATGTGGTACGGAAGCGACATGGACGTGTAGCGGATCTTGGTGGGGAACAGCTCCACCAGCCACGCCGCGATAGGTCCGTAGACCATGGTCACGTAGATGACGAGGATGGTCAGCAGCAACAGCACCATCGGTTTGTTGATGCGCGTCGGGTCGGCCTTCTCCGGATAGCCGGCGGCGGTCAGGTCGGCCTTCAGCGCCTTGCCGAATTCCTCCGAACGCGTCTTGAACGCGGCCGGATCCAGACCCGCGCCCTCGAACGCTTCCACCCGCGCCTGGCCCACGTTGATGTGCGCGACCGTGCCGGCCGCCGCATCCTGGTTGGAATAGGTCACGCCGGCCTTGGCCAGCGCGGCCTTGGCGATATCGCAGCTGCTGGTGAACACTTTCTTGCCCACCGGGTCGAACTGGAAGCTGCAGGTCGCCGGATCGGCCACCACCACCACCGGGCTGCTCGCCACCGCTTCCTCCATCGCCGGATTGCCGTAGTGGGTGAGTCCCTTGAAGATCGGGAAGAACGTCAATGCGGCGATCAGGCAGCCGCCGAGGATGATCGGCTTGCGCCCGACCTTGTCCGACCACCAACCGAAGAAGATGAAGAACGGCGTGCCGATGATGAGGCTGCCCGCGATCAGCAGGTTGGCCGTGGTGGCTTCGACCTTCAAGGTCTGGGTGAGGAAGAACAGCGCGTAGAACTGCCCCGCGTACCAGACCACGGCCTGGCCGGCGGTGGCGCCCAGCAGGGCCAGCAACGCGATCTTGCCGTTCTTGGAGAAGAAGCTCTCGGTGATCGGCGCTTTGGAAGTCTTGCCCTGGTCCTTCATTTCCTGGAACAAGGGCGATTCGGCCAACTGCAGACGGATCCACACCGATACGCCCAACAGCACTACCGACAGCAGGAACGGAATGCGCCAGCCCCAGGCTTCGAACGCCTCGGTGCCCAGGAAGTAGCGGCAGCCCAGGATCACCAGCAACGACAGGAACAGGCCCAGGGTCGCGGTGGTCTGGATGAAGCTGGTGTAGAAGCCGCGCTTGCCCTGCGGCGCATGCTCGGCGACGTAGGTGGCCGCGCCGCCGTATTCGCCGCCCAGCGCCAGGCCCTGCAACATGCGTAAAGCGATCAGGATCACCGGCGCGGCAACGCCGATGGTGGCGTAACTGGGCAATATGCCGACCAGGAATGTCGACAGGCCCATGATCACGATGGTCACCAGGAACGTGTACTTGCGCCCGATCATGTCGCCGATACGACCGAACACCAGCGCACCGAACGGGCGCACCGCGAAACCGGCGGCGAAGGCGAGCAGGGCGAAGATGAAGGCGCTGGCCGGATTCAACGCCGAGAAGAACTGTTTGGCGATGATCGCGGCCAGCGACCCGTACAGATAGAAGTCGTACCACTCGAACACCGTGCCCAGGCTCGAGGCGAAGATGACCTTCTTGTGGCCTGCGGTCAGCGGTTTGCCGTCCGGCAGCGTGCTTGCGGTTGTCGTTGACATGTCGTTTCCCCGTTAGAAGCTGTATTTGACGTGGGTGTGGATGCGCCGCAGGTCGCCTTCGCGGTCGTCCTCTAGCGCACGCTGGCCGAAGATCAGTTCGGCGCCGATATCCAGTTTCGGGAACGGCGAATAGATCAGGTTGGCGTGGTACGACTGGGCGCGTTCGGTCACCCCAAAGCCGGTGATGGCCTTGTCGTTGTCGAACATCGCCGCCGAATACATCAGATTGCCGCGCAGCTTGGGCGAGAACACATGGCGCCAGGCGACGAAGCCGCCGTAACCGTCCAGCGCGTTGAGTTCGCCGTTGGCGTCCACCACCACATCGCTGCCCAGGCCGAAGGCCAGGTAGCGGCCGATGCCGCTGCCGGCGTTGACCGCGTAGCGGATGTCGTCGCTCTTGCCCAGGTTGAACTTGCCCGACACGCTGACCGCGCCGCCGGTTTCGGTCTCATCCAGATACTTGAACTGGCGCAGCAAGCCGGCGACGGTGAAATGGCCCCAATCGCCCTTGGTAATCCAGCGCGCGGTGATGTCCGGGGCCACGTTGTCCCCGCTGTTGAAGCGCGCGCCGTTGTTGAGATACGGCGTGATGGTGGTCTGCGGATTTTCCGCCGAGAACGACCACGGCCCCTTGGTGTAGCGCAACTGCGCCTGGCGCACGAAGATGGTGCCGTCGGTGGGGCCGACGAAATCCACCGCGTCCGGCAGCGCCGCCACATCCTGGAAGTTGGACCAGGTCTGGCCGGCCAGCCAGCCGTTCCAGCTCACGTACGCTTGTCTCAGCGAAACCGCATAGGTGTTGGTGGCGGTCTCGTTGCCGGCCAGGGCGTTGCTGCCGCCGCCGAACATGTCGGCTTCGATATACGCCTTGATCTTGTCGCCTTTGTCGGTGGTGTGGTCGGCGCTGAACCAGAAGCGCGAGAACTGGGCGTGGTAGTCGGTGTACGGATCGCCGCCATCGGCGGTGGGGCCACCTACCGGAATGGAGCTGGGCAGATAGAACAGGCGCCCCGAGGAACCATCGGCGATGCGGCCGTCGCTGGTGTCGGTGTACATGCCGTCCATCTTGATGAAGCCGCCGTAGGTGAACGACGTGCCCGGGTTGGCGCCCGGCAGGATCGGACCGGTCTGGATGCGCGGCTTGCCGTCGGCCGGACCGGCCTGCGCGGTCTTGACCTCGGTGATCTGGGTCTGGGTCTGGGCGATGGCCGACTGCTGTTCGACGATGGCCGTCTGTTGCTGCTGCTGCGCCGCCAACAGTGCCTGGACCTGTTGCTCCAGCTGGGCCACGCGTGCTTCCAGTTGCTTTTCCTTCGCCGATTGGGCGAAAGCCATGCCCGGCGCGATCAGCGCGACGAACAGTGCCGCGGCCAATGGCCGGCGCGACATCGATGCGATGCGTTTGCTCATTATCCCTCTCCCGATAATGCGTGATGGGCCGCGCAGAGCGCACGGTTGCGCCGCAGACTGCGCGCGGCCGTCGGCCGCGCCTATTCGCCATTAGTCGAAAGCGCCCGCATGAATGCCGGCCTATGCGCGCGGATACGACGATGGTCTAATGACGTTGCTGCATCGCGTCATCGACGGATGCGTCAAACTGGCGCGTATCGCTCCCTTTAACATCCTGTCCATCGCCATCAACAACGCTTGCAGCACTGGTCTGCAGGGAGAGGCCCAATGTCCGATTTGTATCCTGTCAATCCGGAATTCGCCGCCAAGGCGCGCATCGACCGCAACGGTTATCAACGCGACTATCGCGACTCCATAGAGAATCCGGAAAAGTTCTGGGGACAGGCCGCGACCCGGCTCGATTGGTTCAAGCCGCCGACCCGGATCAAGGACGTCAGCTACGACCTTGAGGATTTCCATATCCGCTGGTTCGCCGATGGCGAGCTCAATGCAAGCGTCAACTGCCTGGACCGGCAACTGGCCAAACGCGGCGACAAGACCGCATTGCTGTTCGAAGCGGACAGCCCCGACAGCCCTTCCTACAACGTCACCTATCGCGAACTGTACGAACGCGTGTGCCGGCTGGGCAACGCACTGCGCAACCTGGGCGTGCAGAAAGGCGACCGCGTCACCATCTACCTGCCGATGATTTCCGACGCGGCGGTGGCCATGCTGGCCTGCGCCCGCATCGGCGCCATCCACTCGGTGGTGTTCGGCGGATTCGCTCCCAACTCCATCGCCGATCGCGTGGCCGACTGCGCCAGCAAGCTCATCATCACCGCCGACGAAGGCCTGCGCGGCGGCAAGAAGGTGCCGCTGAAGGCCAATGTCGATGCCGCGTTGAAGCTGCCCGGCACCAATACCGTGGAAACCGTGCTGGTGGTGCGCCATACCGGCGGCGCGGTGGACATGCAGATGCCGCGCGACCGCTGGTTCGATGCGGTGGTCGAAGGCCAGCCGGCCGAATGCGAACCCGAGCGCATGAACGCCGAGGACCCGCTGTTCATCCTCTACACCTCCGGCTCCACCGGTAAGCCCAAGGGCGTGCTGCACACCACCGGCGGCTATCTGCTCTACGCCAGCTACACCCACGAAGCGGTGTTCGATCTGCGCGAGGACGACATCTACTGGTGCACCGCCGACGTCGGCTGGGTCACCGGGCACAGCTATATCGTCTACGGCCCGCTGGCCAACGGCGCCACCGCGGTGATGTTCGAGGGCGTGCCCAACTATCCGAACGTGTCGCGTTTCTGGGAAGTCATCGACAAGCACCAGGTCACCATCTTCTACACCGCGCCCACCGCCATCCGCGCGCTGATGCGCGAGGGCGAAGCGCCGGTGAAGAAGACTTCGCGCAAGTCGCTGCGCCTGCTCGGCAGCGTCGGCGAGCCGATCAATCCCGAAGCCTGGCGCTGGTATTACGAGGTGGTGGGCGATTCGCGCTGCCCCATCGTCGACACCTGGTGGCAGACCGAAACCGGCGGCATCCTGATCACGCCATTGGCCGGCGCCATCGACCTGAAACCCGGTTCTGCCACGCTGCCGTTCTTCGGCGTGCAGCCTGCGCTGGTGGACGCCAACGGCGAAATCCTCGAAGGCGCCGCCGAAGGCAACCTGGTGCTGCTCGATTCCTGGCCCGGCCAGATGCGCAGCGTGTACGGCGACCATCCGCGCTTCATCGATACCTATTTCCGCACCTACCCGGGCACTTATTTCACCGGCGACGGCTGCCGCCGCGACGCCGACGGCTATTACTGGATCACCGGCCGCGTCGACGACGTGATCAACGTCAGCGGCCACCGCATCGGCACCGCCGAAGTGGAGAGCGCGCTGGTGTCGCATCCGAAAGTGGCCGAAGCCGCGGTCGTGGGTTTTCCTCACGACATCAAGGGCCAGGGCATCTACGCCTACGTCACCCTGATCGCGGGCGAAGCGCAGACCGAAGAGTTGCAGAAAGAACTGGTGGCCTGGGTGCGCAAGGAAATCGGCCCCATCGCCTCGCCCGACCATCTGCAATGGGCGCCGGGCCTGCCGAAAACGCGTTCGGGCAAGATCATGCGCCGCATCCTGCGCAAGATCGCCGAGAACGCGCCCGATCAGCTGGGCGACACCTCCACCCTGGCAGATCCTTCGGTGGTGGAGTCGCTGGTGGCAGAGCGCAAGGTGAAATGAGGCTTCGGGGCAAAATCAAGAGCAAATCCCCCCTGGCCCCCCTTTTTCAAAGGGGGGGATCCGTCGGCGCGTCGCTTCCAATGCAAGCAGATGCGCTGCGGACCGCGACCACCACTACACAATCATTTGCGACGGCACTTGCTTTCCCCCCTTTGAAAAAGGGGGGCAGGGGGGATTTGCTCTCGGCGCCGGCACTTCAGCTCATTCCAGATCGCCTCAAGCACGGCCTCCATCTCCAGCAGAACTTGCCGATTATCGAATCGGACGACCTTCAATCCCACGCTTTCCAGATACGCCGTACGCACGCGGTCGACCGCAGTGCCGCGTTCGGTCGCATGCTGAGATCCGTCCACCTCGATGACCAATCGGACCGCAGGCAGGTAGAAGTCGACGATGTAAGGGCCAATGGGTTTCTGTCGATAACAGGGAACACCGTCGAGCTGCTTTCGGCGAAGACGGGACCAGAGCCTGTGCTCGGCATCGGTCATATCGCGTCGAAGCCTGCGGGCGAGTCTTTTGAGGGGTGCGTCGTATTCCAACATGCGACCAGTAAGCCAGCATGCCGCGCGAACGCCTATGCGTCTTCCGCCGCGTCGAACGGTAGGAAAATGCCGCAGAGTGGCGACGGTCCATTCCAATGACCACCCTGCTCATCGCCGACGACCACCCCCTGTTCCGCGAAGCCCTGCGCGGGGCGGTGCAGCGGGTGATGCCGGGGGTGAGGCTGCATGAAGCCGACAGCGTCGATGCACTGTACGCGCTGGTCGATGCGCATCCGGATGCGGACCTGTTGCTGATGGATCTCAACATGCCCGGCGCGCAGGGCTTCAATGCCTTGGTGCACCTGCGCGCGCTGCATCCGCAGCTGCCGGTGGTGGTGGTGTCCGCGCGCGAAGAACCCAGCGTGATGCGGCGCGCACTGGACCACGGCGCGCTGGGTTTCATCCCCAAGTCGGCGGCTTCCGAAACCATCGGCGAAGCGATCGGCCTGGTGCTGGACGGCGAACGCTGGGCGCCGCCCGAAGCGCTGGCCGCGCCGGGCATCGGCCGCGACGAATACGAAACGGCCCAACGTCTGCGCGATCTCACCCCGCAGCAGTTCCGCGTGCTGCAGATGCTGGGCGCGGGCCGGTTGAACAAACAGATCGCCTACGATCTGGGCGTATCCGAAGCCACCATCAAGGCCCACGTCACCGCCATCCTGCGCAAGCTGGGGGTGACCAACCGCACTCAGGCGGTGTTGATGGCAGGGCGCTTGTCGGTCGATCCCGAAGCCATGGTGTTGCCGCCGGAAGAGCAGGACTGAAGCCTTCCTTTACCCGCGGTTTGATTTGCATCCGTCGGGTATGGAAATGCAACGTTCATCACATCTCGTGCCCGGGTCGCCGGCATGGCCGCGTTACGATGGTGCGATGGGGCCCGCTTGGTGCGTGCCGGCTTTCCGGACAGGGCGGATGGATAGCGAACGCGGCGAATCCCGTCGTACCAACTTCGGCAGACGCCTGTACCCGATGCGCGCCATGGGATTGGGCATCGGCGTGCTGTGCGTGGCCGCGGTCATGTACGAGCACGGCGCCGCGCCCTGGTTATGGGCATTGCTGCTGTTCGACGGCCTGGTCTGGCCGCATCTGGCCTATGCCCATGTCCTGCGCAGCCGCGATCCGATCAAGGCCGAATACCGCAATCTGATGACCGATGCCGCGTTCGGCGGCTTCTGGATCGCGGTGATGGCCTTCGACACCCTGCCCAGCGTGCTGCTGGCGGTGATGCTGACCATGGACAAGGTGATCGTCGGCGGCCGCCGTTTCGGCGCCAAGAACCTGGCGCTGATGGCGCTGACCTGCCTGGTCGCCAGCGCCTTCATGGGGTTCCGTTTCGAGCCCTACACCAGCTACCGCACCATGCTGGCGTGCTTGCCGCTGCTGATCGTGTATCCGCTGGCCATCGGCGCGGCCAGCCGCCTGCTGGCGCAGCAGACCCTGCAGCAGAAGCGCATGTTCGAGAAGACCTCGCGCTTCGACGCCGCCACCGGCCTGATGAACCGGCAGCAGTGGCAATACGCGGCCACCGTGGAATTCAACCGCTTCATGCGCGCCGGCCGGCCCGCGGTGCTGATCCTGATCGACATCGACCATTTCAAGCAGATCAACGACGGCTACGGCCATACCGTGGGCGATGCGGTGATCGAAGAGTTCGCGCGGCTGATGAAGGCCTGCCTGCGCGACATGGACACCGGCGGGCGTTACGGCGGCGACGAATTCGGCATCGTCATGCCCGAAACCCATTGGGAAGAAGCCATCGTCGCCGCCGAGCGATTGCGCAGGCAGGTGGCCGCGTACGTTTTTCCCGGCATCGACCTCAGGTGCACCGTAAGCATCGGCTTGTCCGAGATCAATCATTACATCGCCGATGTTACCGACTGGATCAGCGTCGCCGACCGTGCGCTGTACGAAGCCAAGCGCAAAGGCCGCGACTGCATCGAAGTGGCTCCGCTGCCGCAGCGTCCGGCTTACACCGCCGCGCCGCGCGTAGAAGCCTGATCCGCCGGCTCACACCGCCAGGGTCTGATGGTGCGCGGCCAGGAACGCCCGCAGCGACGCCGGCTTCACCGGTTTGGTCAGCAAGCGGTAGCCGCGGTCGCGTGCGCGCTGTTTGAGCTCGTCGCGGCCGTCGGCGGTCAGCAGGGCGCCGGTGATCGGCGCCGCGCTTGCGGCCTGCAGGGCCTGCAGGGCTTCCAGTCCGTCCATGCGGTCGTGCAGGTGGTAGTCGACCAGCATCACCGCCGGAGCCTGCTCGATCTTCCGCAAGGCTTCGTCCACGGTGGCCGCCGTAATCACTTCCACTTGCCAGCGGCTAAGCAGTGCGCGCATGCCGTCCAGGATTTCCTGGTCGTTGTCCACGCACAACACCCGCAAGCCTGCCAGGGAATCCGCTGCGCGCGGCAAGGGCGCGGGTTCGTGGACGGAGTCGGCGGCGGACGCCGCGCGCGGCACCGTGATCGAGAACATGCTGCCGTGATCGACCCGGCTGTGCGCACCCAGATCGTGGCCGAGCAGCCGCGAGATGCGCTGGCAGATGGACAGACCCAAGCCCAATCCCTGCTCGCCCCAATCGAAAGGCTGGGGATAGCGATGGAACTCGTCGAAGATCTGGCGCATGTGGTGTTCGGGAATGCCGGGGCCGGTATCCCATACCTGCAGTTCCAGATTCTCCCCGCGCGGACGCATGCCCAACACGATGCGGCCGCTACGGGTGTAGCGCAGCGCATTGGCGATGAAGTTCTGCAGCACGCGGCGCAGCAACCGGCGGTCGCTGCGCACCGGCTGCGCCGAAGCGTGCACGCGCAGATCGATGCCGCGGCCAGCGGCGACCGGCGCGTATTGGGAGGCTAGTTCGCGCAACAACGCGCCGGCGTCGAAATCGCCGATTTCGGTGTGCATGCCGCCGGCATCCAGGCGCGAGACGTCCAAAAGGCCATCCAGCAATTCTTCCGCTGCGCGCAGGGAAGCGTCGACGCGTTCGGCCAGATGGCGCTGTTCGCCCGGCTCGTCGCTGTCGCGCAGCGCCGAGGTGAACAGCCGCGCCGCGTTCAGCGGCTGCAGCACGTCGTGGCTGATCGCGGCCAGGAAGCGGGTCTTGGACTGCTGCGCGGCCTCGGCTTCGCGGCCGCGGTCGGCCACCCGCTGCTCCAGGTTCTCGTTGGCTTCCAGCAGCGCGTTCTCGGCGCGCTTGAAATCGGTGATGTCGTTGTAGCTGGTGACGTAGCCGCCGCCGGGCAGCGCCTGTCCGCGCATCTCGATCACGCTGCCATCGCTGCGCACGCGCTCGAAGATATGCGGCGAACCCACGCGCATATAGCTGATGCGCTTGGCGATCTGTTCCTCCAACTCGCCGCCCCCCAGCTCGCCGCGCTCGGCGTTGTAGCGGATCAGGTCCGCCACCGGACGCCCCACGTAAAGCATGCCTTGCGGATAGCCGAACATCAGCTGGTAGCGGCGGTTCCAGGCCACCAGGCGCATGTCCGGATCGACCACGCTGACGCCGGAGCTGATGTTCTCCAGCGTGGTCGAAAGGATCTCGCGGTTGAAGCGCAATTCCTGCCCGGCTTCGTCCAGCACCGCCACCACTTCGCCCAGCTCCATGCCCGAACCGCGCAGCACGCTGGTCAGCACCAGGCGTGCCGAGGCCGCGCCGATGGCCGCGGCCAGCAGGCGTTCGGTGAACTGCACCCAGGCGCGGTCGGCGGCGGCGGCCGGCTGCAGTTCGCGCTGCAGCGTGGTGGCCTGCTCGGCGAAAGCGCGGCGCGCATGACGCTCGCCGACGATGCGCTCGGCCAGCGACAACAGATCCGACACGCGCACGTTGCCCGGCCATTCGCTGGCCACCAGCGCCTGCCGTTGCGCGTAGGGATCCAGGAACGGCGCGATGCGCAGGCGTTCGTCCACGCTGGGCCGCCAGCGCGCCGACACCAGCATCATCACCGCGGTGTTGAGCAGCAGCGACCAGAACGTGCCATGGGTCAGCGGGTCCCAGCCGGTCAGGTTGAACAATTGTTGCGGACGCAGCCAGTGGATGTCGTAGGGACCGGTCTGCAGCCACTCCGGCCCCAGCCAGCCGGACGCCGACAAGGTCGGCAACAGCAGCGTGTAGATCCAGGTGCCAAAACCGACCAGCATGCCGATTTCCACGCCACGCTTGCTGGCGCCGCGCCAGTACAGCCCGCCGATCAGACCGGGCGCGAACTGCGCGACCGCGGCGAAGGCGATCAAGCCGTACGAAGCCAGCGAGTTGTCGTTGCTGCTGGTGCGGTAATAAGCGTAGGCGCACAGCGCCAGCATCAGGATCGCCAACCGGCGTATCCACAGCACGCGCGAAGCCACGTCGGCCTCGGCATGGCGCTCGGCCCAGCCGCGCCGCAACAGCACCGGCATCACCAGGTCGTTGCTGACCATGGTGGCCAGGGCGATGCTGGCCACGATGACCATGCCGGTGGCCGCCGAAAAGCCGCCGACATACGCCACCAGCGCCAGTACGTTGTTGCCTGCCGTCAACGGCAGCGCCAGCACGAAGGTGTCGCTGGCGATGCCGCCGGCGCCGCCGAACATGGCCACGCCCGCGGCGGCGATCGGCACCACCATCACCGAGATCAGCACCAGATAGATGCCGAACAGCCAGCGCGCCTTGCGGATGTCGCCGACATCGCTGCATTCCACCACCGCCACATGGAACTGGCGCGGCAGGCACACGATGGCCAGGAAACCGAGCAGGGTCTGGGTGAAGAAACCCACCGGCGGCGCGTTCTCGAACAGGGTCCGCGCCGATTCCTCCACGTGCAGCGCCCGCCCGCCCAGCCACACGTAGGCGAACACGCCCACGATGATGATCGCCACCAGTTTCACCACCGATTCCAGCGCGATGGCCAGCATCATGCCGTGATGGTGTTCGGTGGCGTCCACCTGCCGGGTGCCGAACAGCGCGGCGAACAGCGCCATCAGCAAAGCCACGTACAAGGCGGGATCGGTGAAGAACCCGCTGTTCTGCGCGTCCTGGCCGGTCAGCACGCCCAGGCTCAGCGCCACCGCTTTGTACTGCAAAGCCAGATAGGGAATCACGCCGATCAGCGCGATCACCGTGACCAGCGCCGCCAGCCGGCGCGAGCGGCCGTAGCGCGAGGAAATGAAGTCGGCGATGGAAACGGTGTTCTGGCTGCGCGCGATCAGCGCCAGCCGTTCGATGATGCGCCAGCCGAACAGCAACAACAGCAGCGGGCCCAGATAGATCGGCAGGTAGCCGATGCCGTTGCGCACCGCGCTGCCCACCGCGCCGTAGAACGTCCACGAGGAGCAATAGACGGCCAGCGCCAGGCTGTAGACCACCGGCCGCAGCCAGGGCCGGTCCGGATACATCGGTCGCCGGTCGCCCCACCACGCCACGCCGAACAGCAGCGCGGCATAGCCGACCGATACCAGTAGCAGGACCCAGCTGGAAACCAAGGGCGCCGTCCCTCCCGACTCCGCGATATCCGGAGTTTACGGCTATACGGCAGTTGCCGAGTGCGGCGTCCGCCAGCGTGTCCGTAATGGATCGGCGCGCTGCGTGCTTGCTTTGCCCCCTTTGGAAAAGGGGGCTACGGGGGATTTGCTTTTGGCGTGGAGAGCAAATCCCCCTCAATCCCCCTTTTTCAAAGGGGGAGGCAAAAGCCGGGTTGTTTGGGCGGACGTGTTACGTGTGGCCAAGCAACTGCCGCGCCGCGCTTTCGGCCTGCCCGCGCAGTTCGGGCACGGCGATGCTTTCCCACAGACGGCCGATGCGCAGGCTGCCGACCACGACGATGCCGGGCAGCGCCTGGCCTTCGGCATTGACCACGTCGCCCCCGCTGGCGGTGTCGATGCCGATGCCGTGCGGGCCGGGGCGGGCGTTGCCCTTGCCTAGGAGATCGGAAAGCAGCGGATTGCGCATCAGCTGCGCGCGCATCTCCACACCGGTGGCGTTGACGATGCGGTCCACGTCGAGCTCCTGCGAGCGGCGGTCGCGCATCATCAGGGTGAGTCGGATGCGCTCCCCTTCGCGGGCCACGGTCTGCAGGCGGCCGCGATGCAACCGCAGCTGGCCGTTGGCCTGCAGCGCTGCGAGTTGCGCATGCACTTGCGGCGCGATGCGATGGCGGTGCACGTCCCAGTAGCGCACCACGTGGCGCAGGAAACGCCGCTGGTCCTCGTGCGAAAGCGTCAGCCACAGGCTCTGCACCAGGGGACGCGCGCTTTCCATCACCGCTTGCCATGGCAGTCCCTGCCGGTCTGCATCGCGCACGGCCGCGCGCAGCAAGCGCATGCGCTGACGCAACGGCATGCCCAGCAAGGCATCGGCATCGAAATCGGCCACGGCATGTTTGGTGTGCGCCAGCGGCAACAAGGCGTGCCGCGACAGCACGTGCACGCGGCCGCGATGGCCGTTGGCGACCAGGCTCAGCGCCGTGTCGACCATGCTCAGGCCGGAGCCGGCGATGCAGATTTCCGCATCGGCGGGGATCCGTTTGATCGCATCGAAGTCCCAGGCCTCCAGCACCGACTGCTTCGGCAGCCCGGAAGCCCCGCGCGCGGGCAGGGGCTTGGGGTTGTTGCCGACCGCCATCGCCGCACCGCGCACGCGGATCGAGTGGCCGGATTCCAGCCCCAGCATCAGCAGACCATCGGCCTGGTCCAGGCTCGTAACCCTGTCCTGCAACACTTCGAAATGCGCCGCAGCGGTTTCGCGCGCGCGTTGCAGGCGGTCGCGCAGATACTCGCCGTAATGCCGGCGTTGCGCGTACGACACCGCGATATCCGCACGCGCGGCCTCGCCTTCGCGGGCGACCAGGAAATCCACGAAATCGTCCGGCTGGTCGTCGAACGCGCTCATCCGCCGTGCCGGCACGTTGAGCAGATGTTCGGCATGGGTGGTGGCGTAGGCCACGCCTTGCGCCAGCCGTGCGGTGGGTTCGATCAAGACGATGCGGACGCCAGCGCCGGCCAGGCGCAGCGCATGGATGGCCGTCAGTACGCCCCCCGCGCCGCCGCCGATGATGGCGAGGTCGAAATCTTGTTGCGGAAGCGGGTTCGTCATCGGCCCTATTGTAGGCGATGGCCTGCAACGCTCCAGCTTTTGCCCCCTTTGGAAAAGGGGGTTACGGGGGATTTGCTTTTGGCGCTAACCGCAAATCCCCCACAATCCCCCTTTTCTAGAGGGGGAAGTCAACCCCGTTCTACATCAACGAATCGGCCAGGCGTGCGATGCCTTCGCGGCTGCGCTTCCAGGCCGGACGCTTGCTCCAAGCGGCATGGTCGATTCTCTCGGCATCGGCCAAATAGGCCGCTTCCACTTCCCGCATGCGCGCGACCACGCCCCGGTCGTAGCAAAGCAATCCTATTTCCGCATTCAATGCGAAGGAACGTATGTCCAGGTTGATCGAACCCACCAGGGCGATGTCCTCGTCCACGCTCAGGTGCTTGGCGTGCAGGAAATGCGGCCGGTACAGCGCGATCCTCACGCCGCTGGCCAGCAGTTCGTCGTAGTACGAATCCTGCGCCCACGCCGTCAGCCGCTGGTTGTTGCTGGCCGACAGGATCAGCTGCACTTCCACGCCCGACAGCGCAGCGATGCGCAATGCGCTCAAGGTCGCGTCGTCGGGCACGAAGTACGGCGTGGTCAGCACGATCTTGCGCTGGGCCAGATGGATCAACGCATTGACCGTGTCGCGCGCATTCTCGAACGGATACGCAGGTCCGCTGGGCAGCAATTGCATCGCCACGTTGGCGTCGCTGACGGCGGGGACGGGTTTGACCTGCAACCGTTGCCCGGTTTCGATATACCAGTCGCTGGCGAACACGCCTTCCAGGTGCGCCACCACCGGTCCCTGCACGCGCGCCACCAGCTCGCGGTTGGGGAAACCGCGCACGAAATCCGGTGCGGCCAGATTCTGCGAACCCACGTAGCCGGAACTGCTGTCGATGACCGCTACTTTGCGGTGGTTGCGCAGATCCATGCGTCCGCTGCGCCGCCAGCGCAAGCCGCCGGGCAGCATCACCCGCACCTCCACGCCGGCCTTGCGCAAACGTCTTGCGTAATGGCGCAGCCCGCGCTTGGCGCCCACCGCGTCCAGCAGCAACCGGCATTGCACGCCGCGCGCGGCGGCGCGTTCCAGCGACTGGCAGACGGCTTCGCCGACGGCATCGTCGAACAACAGGTAGTACAGCAGGTGCACGCGTTCGCTGGCGCCGTCGATGTCGGCCAGCAGCGCGCTCAACGAGGCGGCATAGTCGTCCAGCAGTTCGATCGCATTGCCGTGGGTGGGCATGAAGTCGCCTAGACGCTCCACCAGCGGCACCATTTCGCTGGCCGCGCCGCTCTCCGGCGACCAGCGCAGCGCGCCATGCGGCGCCTGTTCCTCGCGGATCACGCCCGAAGCCAGGGTCTGCCGCCGCACGCGTTCGCGCGATAACCAGGGATGGCCGAACAACAGATACAGCGGCAAGCCCACCAATGGCAGGAAACCCACCAACAGCAACCAGCTGCGCGCCGCGGCCGGCGTGGTGCGGGTGGGGATCCACAACAGCGCCGCCAGCCGGATCACCCAATCCAGGGCCAGCAGCCACACGCCGGCGGAAAAGGGCGTGGCCCATTCGGCGAACTGATGGAGGAACGAGTTCATGGGCCGATTCTGCGGGGTGTGGGGGGAAAGGACAAAACACTCCTCGGACTTGCGTGTCCGTATCAGGAGCCTGTTATCCCAACCTTAGCGCGTCCGAAGTTGCCGAAAGGCTATCCGGAGCTCGTCATCCCAGCGAAAGCTGGGATCCATTTTTGTTCTTGATCTTCGAGTGGTAAGAAAGCGAAGCAAGATCAAGATGGATCCCAGCTTTCGCTGGGATGCCGTCATGGTGTTGGAGAGGTTGCGGGGGAACCAAACTCCACAAACGACAAACCCGCCTTGCGGCGGGTTTGTCGGTGAGGCGCTGGATCCCCGCTTTCGCGGGGATGACCTAGCGGCAAAGGCGTTCGCTGCGCGAACGCGCCGCTAGGTCACTTGATCTTGCCTTCCTTGTAGACCACGTGCTTGCGCACGACCGGGTCGTACTTGCTCATTTCCATCTTGCCCGGGGTGTTCTTCTTGTTCTTGTCCGTCGTGTAGAAGTGGCCGGTGCCAGCCGAGGAAATCAGACGGATCTTGTCGCGTTTGCCTGCCATGTCTTATCTCCTCAGACCTTTTCGCCGCGCGCGCGCAGCTCAGCCAGAACGGAGTCGATGCCGTTCTTGTCGATGGTGCGCAGCGAATGCGCGGAAACCTTCAGCTTGACCCAGCGGTTTTCGCTGGCGACCCAGAAGCGGCGCTCGTGCAGGTTGGGCAGGAAACGACGACGGGTTTTGTTGTTGGCGTGGCTGACGTTGTTACCCGTCATCACACGCTTGCCGGATACTTGGCATACGCGGGACATTACGCACCTCGATAGATTTTTGTGTCGCCCTTAGCCAGGGAAACGGCGGCCCCGCCGCGTCAGCGGCACACGAAACGGGCAATGGTTTGGCGCTACCGGCGGCGGGTCGGAATCGTGCTTCCGGACCCGCCCGGTCATAGGCACAAAGGCCGACCGGACGAAGCGAGCCGCGCATTATGCCCAGGTTTCCCTTATGGCGCAAACACTTATGACGGCCCACAGGGCCAACAGACGGCCCAGGGCTGACATGAATCGAAACCCGCCCAAAGGGCGGCCCGCGCTAATTCACCCTACTAGTGCTGGCCAAGCGCCATGCCGCCCACGATCACGCCCGCCAGCAGGACAATCGGGATCGCCCACCACTGCATCGGGATCCAGAAGAGGCTGTGATCGTTGCGTAGCAGGATCCGCTGTCCGGTCTTCGGATCCACCAGTTCACGGGTGGGCGCGGAATTCAGCTTCCTTCCCAGCCACCACACCACTGCGGCGGAACAAATGCCGGAGACAGGGATCATCAGGGTGGGGTTGGCCAGGAACGTGCCTTTGGCGCCGATGCCGAACACCACCGCGAACAGAATGAAGAACGCCGCCGGTATCAACGCGGCCAAGATTCCCCAGCCTCTCCAAATGATCATTGTCCATCCCCTCGTTTTGATTGGTCAGGGAATTGTAAATGTATGAATTAAAAGAAGAAAATGTGAGTCAACTAACTTTAACGCGAAGCTTTTCCAGCACGCCTTCCAGCGTGTCCAGATCGGTGTAATGGATGACCAGCTTGCCCTTGCCGCCGCGGCCGTGGGCGATGTTGACCTTGGTGCCCAGGGACTCGGACAGCTCGGTCTCCAGCGAGGCGATATCGGCCTGCGGGGTGGTCTTGCCAGGTTTGGCCTTCTTGCCGTTGGCCACCGGCACCTTGCCGGCGGCGAACTGCTGGGCACGGTGCTCCACCTCGCGGACCGACCAGCCCTGCTCGGCCGCTTCTGAGGCCAGTTTGCTGGCCAAGTCAGGCGACAGGGTCAGCAGGGCGCGGGCATGGCCCATCTCCAGTCGGCGCGCTTCCAGCAGGGCGCGGATGGCGGGCGGCAGTTCCAGCAGGCGCAGCAGGTTGGAGACCGCGGCGCGCGAACGACCCACCGCTTCGGCGGCCTCGGCATGGGTCAGGGAGAATTCGCCGATCAGGCGCTGCAGGGACTGCGCTTCCTCCAGCGGGTTCAGGTCTTCGCGCTGGATGTTCTCGATCAGCGCCATGGCGATGACGGTGCGGTCGTCCAGGTCGCGGACCACGACCGGTACGGCGGCCAAGCCGGCTTCCTGCGAGGCGCGCCAGCGGCGTTCGCCGGCCACGATCTCGAACTTTCCGGGCGACAGCTCGCGCACCACGATCGGCTGGATCACGCCCTGGGCCTTGATCGACTCGGCCAGCTCGCTCAGCTTGGCCGGATCCATGGCCATGCGCGGCTGGTACTTGCCGGGCTGCAGCTGTTTGACCGGGATCTGCCGCAGGTGTTCGCCGGGTTGGGCTTCGGGCGGTGCGGTGGCGGCGGCTTTCGGGCCCAGCAGTGCTTCCAGGCCGCGGCCCAGGCCGCGTTTCTTGGGGGCGGACATTTACGCGTTCTCCAGATATTTCGCTTGCTGTTTGTTGCGTTCGGTCTGGCGGCGCACGATCTCGCCGGCCAGGCCCAGGTAGGCGACGCCGCCGCGCGAGGCGCGGTCGTAGCCGACGATGCTCTGTCCATGGCTGGGCGCTTCGGCCACGCGCACGTTGCGCGGCACGATGGTGCGGAACACCTTGTCGCCGAAATGGTTGGTCAGTTCGCCGGACACGGCGTTGGCCAGGTTGTTGCGCACGTCGAACATGGTGCGCAGCACGCCTTCGATTTCCAGACCCGGATTCAAGCGCGCCTTCAACGCTTCGATGGTGTCCATCAGCGCGCTCAGGCCTTCCAGGGCGTAGTACTCGCACTGCATCGGCACCAGCACCGAGTCGGCCGCGGTCAGCGCATTGAGCGTGAGCAGCGACAGCGCCGGCGGGCAGTCGATGAGGATGAAGTCGTAATCCTCGCGCAAGGGGTCCAGCGCGACCTTCAGGCGCTGTTCGCGGCCTTCGATCTCCATCAGCTGGATCTCGGCGGCGGTCAGGTCGATGTTGCCGGGCATCAGGTCGAAGTCTTCCGGCGTCTTCACGATCACGCTGCGGGCCTCGGCTTCCTGCAGCAGCACGTCGTAGCTGGAGGCTTCCAGCTCGCGCTTGTCGATGCCGCTACCCATGGTGGCGTTGCCCTGCGAATCAAGATCGACCAGCAGCACGCGCTTGGGCGCGCGCGCCAGCGCAGCGGCCAGATTGACCGCGGTGGTGGTCTTGCCGACTCCGCCTTTCTGGTTGGCGATGGCGATGATGCGGGCCATGCGTGGGGCGCCTCGTGGAACCTTGGTGGGTCGGGGATTATGCGGGATGAAGCGTGGAACTTTGGGGAATCGGGTGCCCGGGTTTGGATTTTGGTCGGAAGCCGGTCCCGGCCGGTGCGTGCTGCTGCTCATGCCCCCTTTGGAAAAGGGGGCTTACGGGGGATTTGCTCTTGGCGCGAAAAGCAAATCCCCCTCAATCCCCCTTTTGCAAAGGGGGAGGCCGGTCACGCACCGCGGCGGCGGCCACCAGATAGCGTTCGCCAATCAGAAGTAGGGCTGGCATTGCCCGCCGCTCTCCGTCCGAACTTTAGGGAATCGGGACCCAGAGATTGGATTTTGATGGGCCCCTTTGTCCTGACGGGCGCGGGTCGCTGCCTTTGCCCCCTTTGGAAAAGGGGGCCTACGGGGGATTTGCTCTTGGCGCCAAAAGCAAATCCCCCTCGATCCCCCTTTTGCAAAGGGGGAGGAGGGTCATGCATCGCGGGTAACCACTACCAGATGGCGTTCACCGACCAAACCTGGCACCGCAAGCGCATGCACCTGCGCTAACGTCCACCCCGCCGGCAGCGCGGCGATCTCTTCGTCCGGCCGCACGCCTTTCATGGCCAGCAGCTTGCCGCCGGGCTTCAGCAGATGGCCGCCGACTTCGATTATTCCCGCCAACACGTCCAGGGCGCGGGCGGTGAGGGCGTCGTAGGCGGCCGGTTCGTCCAGCGCCTCTGCCCGTGATTCGGCCACGCGCGCGTTGGTCAGGCCCAGCGTGCGCACCGCTTCGCGCAGGAAGCGCGCCTTCTTGCCGTTGCTTTCCACCAGGGTGACTTGCAATTGCGGCTTGGCGATCGCCAGCGGGATGCCGGGCAGGCCGGGTCCGGTGCCCAGATCGGCCAGAGTTTCGTCGCCGACGAACGAATGCATGGCCAGCGAATCGAGCAGGTGACGGGTCACCATCTCGCGCGGGTCGCGGATGGCGGTGAGGTTGTAGGTGCGGTTCCAGCGATCCAGCAGGGCCAGGTAGGCGAGCAGCGGCGGCGCAAGCGCGTCGGCATCCAGGCCCAGCGAGGTCAGGCCACGGCTGAGGTCGTCGTGCAGCGCTTGGGGGAAGGAAGAAGTATTCATCGCTCTCAGTATCGCAGACAGCCCTGCACGGTGGCCGTAGGAGCGAGGTAGGTCGCGATGGCCTTGCCGGAAAAATCAATCGCGACTCACGTCGCTCCTACGTCATATTGGCCGGTAGCGCGCCAGGCCAGCGCGGCGTGGTAGCCGGGCAAGGGCGTCCATTCGCGTAGCGTCCACTCCTGCGGTTGTCCCAACGCGACGTCGCAGCGGATCAATCGCAGTTCGCCGCCGTTCTCGGCGAACACCAATTTCTCCAGCCCGAACGACAAGCCCTTGCCGTGGGCCTTGAGCACCGCTTCCTTGGCGCACCACAGACGCACGAAGGAAAATTCCATCGCGTCTTCGTCCTGGGCAGCTAGCCAACGCACTTCATCGGCATGGAAGAAGCGCTGCGCCAGTTGCCGCGCCCGTGGGCGCGGCCGGAGTTGTTCGATGTCCACGCCAAGCTGGATGGATTCGCCCAGCGCCAGCAGCAGCGCATCGCCGCTGTGGCTCCAGCCCGCGTCGAAACGCTGGTAGGGAGGCCCCAGCAAGGGGCGGCCTTCGCTGCCGCGCGACAGCGGCAGGTCGTCGTCGTCGCAGCCCAGCGCCTCGCAAAGCAGGGGCCGCACGTAGGGCTCGCCACGCTCGCGCCGGGGATGACGCAACAACCACAGGCGAGCAGGGGTTTCGGAAGGCAGGTTCGGCATGCGCACCAATGTAGCCGATGGCCTGTTCCGTCTCACATTTGTCTCTGCTGCGCGGCGGCGTGCAAGCGCGGCCGGTTTGCGCTATCTAGCTAGGCAGCAAGGAGAGGGCCCCACCAGGAC
>DASVNG010000010.1:0-152089 GCA_036383995.1 Pseudoxanthomonas sp. | reverse complement strand
CAGTATGTGACGGTGTACCGACGGACGGGCCACGGACATTTCACTGTCACCCACTATGGCGCATAATCCGCCCCCTTATCCGACACCCCCTGAGAGGGACCACCGCCGTGGTAAAACCCCTGCCTCGCCTGCGGCTGCAAGGCTTCAACAACCTCACCAAGGCGCTGAGCTTCAACATCTACGACGTGTGCTACGCCTCGTCCGAGGACGAGCGCCGTCGCTACATCGAGTACATCGACGAGCAGTACGACGCCGATCGCCTCACGCAGATCCTTACCGACGTGGCCGAGATCATCGGCGCGAACATCCTCAACGTGGCCCGCCAGGACTACGACCCGCAGGGTGCCTCGGTGACCATCCTGATCTCAGAGGAACCGGTGATCGACAAGAAGCTGGCCGGCAAGGAGATCATCTCCGACGCGGTGGTCGCGCACTTGGACAAGAGCCACATCACCGTCCATACGTATCCGGAAACGCATCCGCAGCACGGCATCGCCACCTTCCGCGCCGACATCGACGTGGCCACCTGCGGCGTGATCTCGCCGCTGAAGGCGCTGAACTACCTGATCGAAAGCTTCGAGTCCGACATCGTGGTGGCCGATTACCGCGTGCGCGGCTTCACCCGCGACGTGAAGGGCAAGAAGCACTACATCGACCACAAGATCAATTCCATCCAGGACTTCCTGGCCAAGAACATCAAGTCGCGCTACGAGATGTTCGACGTCAACGTCTACCAGGAAAACATCTTCCACACCAAGATGCACCTGAAGGACTTCGACCTGGACCAGTACCTGTTCGAAGAGAAAGCCAAGAACCTTTCGTTCAAGGAGCGCATGAAGATCGAGGCGTTGCTCAAGCGCGAGATCGAAGAGCTGTTCCACGGGCGCAACCTGGTCGAATAAGCCGGGTTACGCGGGATTCGGGAAACCCCCGGTATCCTGCGCGATATCAGAAAAAGGCGGGACGACCCGCGCGCAGGCCTCCATCGCCTGCGCTACCAAGACCGACGGCGGTCCGTGGCGAAAGCCCCGGGCCGTTTTTCGTTTCATGCCCCCAGTTCGAGGAGAACACCATGCCCTGGATCTATCTGTTGCTTGCCGGCGTTTTCGAGATCGGCTTCGCCATCGGCCTGAAGTACACCGAAGGCTTCACCCGCCTGTGGCCCAGCCTGGGCACCATCGTCTCCGCGGCCATCAGCCTGTGGCTGCTGACCCAGGCGCTGCGCACGATCCCGGTCGGCACCGCCTATGCGATCTGGACCGGCATCGGCGCGGTGGGCGTCGCGATCCTCGGCATCGCCCTGTTCTCGGAGAGCGCCTCGCCCGCACGGCTGCTGTGCATCGCGGTGATCGTCAGCGGTGTGATCGGTCTGAAGCTGACGTCGGCGTAATGGCAAGGGCGTCGTAGGAGCGACGTAAGTCGCGAAGCCCTCAACAATCGAACATCGATGGTTTCGCGACTCACGTCGCTCCTACAGACGGTAAGCCACCGCCTTCATCAGATTGGAAGCGGCTGCCATCAGCTTGGGCACCGGCTGCGGCAGGATTCGAGCGCCGGCCTGCTCGGCATGGTCGGCATGACGGGCCTCGTCGGCCTTCATCACCTTGAGGATCTCTCGGCTGCGCAGGTCGGCCTCGGGCAGGGTCTGCAGGTGTTCTTCCAGGTGCGCTTCGACCTGATGTTCGGTTTCCACCACGAAGCCCAGGTTCCAGCCATCCCCGCGCAGCCCGGCCAGGGCGCCCAGCGCGTAACTGCCTGCGTACCAGAACGGGTTGAACAGGCTGGGCCGGCTGCCCAGTTCCTGCAGGCGGTCGCCGCACCAGGCCAGGTGGTCGGTTTCTTCCTGGGCCGCCTCCAGCAGGTGGGTGCGGGTCTCGGGGTCGCGGGCGACGGCAGCCTGACCCAGGTATAGGCCCTGAGCGCAGACCTCACCGACATGGTTGATGCGCATCAGGCCGGCTGCATGGCGGCGTTCGTCGGCGTCCAACTCCACTTCCGGGGTGGCCTGGGCCGGATTGGGGCGGCGGGCGAGGGGTTTGCCGGCCAGGGTGCTCAGGGCGTTCTGGGCATCGACCAGCAGCCGGTCCAGGGGCGAGAGGGCTCGAGAAGTCATGGCTGCCATTGTGCCGGGCTTGCCCGACCGGAGGTAGGTCGGCCCCCGTATCAAGTACGGGGCAGGCTCTACGTGGCCGACGCCCTGGGCGTTCAGGATTCCAGTGCGTCGGGGGCGTAGCCCCGACCTGCGCGGTTGCAATGCAGCAAGGCGCTGCGTACAATCCCGCCTCTTTCGTTCCGCCCTTACAACGCGTGGCAAAGTTCCGCCGGCAGTTTTCGGCGCAATCCGCCCGACCAAACAACATCGAGCTCCTTCATGAATACGTTTAGCGCCAAGTCCGAGACCGTCCAGCGCGACTGGTACCTCGTCGACGCCACAGGCAAGACCCTGGGTCGCCTGTCCACCGAGCTGGCCCGCCGCCTCCGCGGCAAGCACAAGCCCGTCTACACCCCGCACGTGGATACCGGCGATTACCTGGTGGTGATCAATGCCGAAAAGATCCACGTGACCGGCAACAAGCTGGCCGACAAGAAGTATCACCGCTTCACCGGCTACATCGGCAACCTGAAGACCGAAACCCTGGGCCAGGCGCTTGAGCGCCATCCCGAGCGCGTCATCGAGATCGCCGTCAAGGGCATGCTGCCCAAGAACACCCTGGGCCGCGAGATGTACCGCAAGCTCAAGGTCTACGCAGGCCCCAACCACCCGCACGCCGCCCAGCAGCCGCAAGTCCTGGATATCTGATCATGGCAATTACCCAGAATTACGGCACTGGCCGTCGCAAGTCCTCCACCGCCCGCGTGTTCCTGCGCAAGGGCACCGGCAACATCACCGTCAATGACCGTCCCCTGGACGAATTCTTCGGCCGTGAGACCGCGCGCATGATCGTGCGCCAGCCGCTGGAGCTGACCAAGAACACCGAAAGCTTCGACATCAAGGTCACCGCCGCTGGCGGCGGCACCACCGGCCAGGCCGGCGCCATCCGCCTGGGCATCGCCCGCGCGCTGGTGGAGTACGATGAGACGCTGAAGACCGAACTGCGCAAGGCCGGTTTCATGACCCGCGACGCGCGCGAAGTCGAGCGCAAGAAGGTCGGTCTGCACAAGGCACGCCGCGCCACCCAGTTCTCGAAGCGCTAATCGCAGGCTTCACCCAGTACTACTGCCCCGTCGCCAAGCGGTAAGGCACCTGACTCTGACTCAGGCATTCGGTGGTTCGAATCCATCCGGGGCAGCCACTTCAAGGTCGCAAGCAACACCCGCGCAGGCATGCAAAACGCCTCCGCAGCAGAAGCCCGCCCCGTGCGGGTTTTTGCGTTTCTGGTCGATGTCGTCGGGAGTGAACTGATCATGGTCGCCACCTTTCTTCCTCCTTTCACCGAACCGGCGGCATTGCTGCCGCAACTGCGCGAGCGCGGTTACGCAGTGCTCGCGCCCGCCGCCGTCGAAATGCTGTGCGCGCTGGAAGCCGGCGCACTCGATGCGTTGAAGCCGGCCTGGGAAGACCTGCAGCCCGACCGCTATCTCAAGGACGGCGGCAGCTATCGCAAGCGCCGCCATTCGTGTTTCGTGTCCGACCAGAGGCGCCTGACCCTGGCGCCGCACCGCGCGCATTGGCAGTCCGAGGAATACAACGCGTTGCATGGCGGCATGCGCCGCTGGTTCGAGCCGGTGCAGGCCGACACGGTCGCCCATCCGGCTTGGATCAAGCTGCTGCAGGGTTTGGCCGAAGTCTGCACCGCGTTGAAAGGCGCCCAACCGTGGTTCGTGGAGGCGCATCAATTCCGCATCGACACCGCCGACGGCATCGGCCGCCCGACCCCGGAAGGCGCCCATCGGGACGGCGTGGATTTGGTGGCCGTGCTGCTGGTGGGGCGCCATGAAATCAGCGGCGGCGAAACCCGCGTGTTCGACGCCAACGGCCCCGATGGCCAGCGCTTCACCCTGACCGAGCCGTGGACGCTGATGCTGCTCGACGACGCGCGCGTGATCCACGAATCCACGCCGATCCGACCCCTGGGCGGCTATGGTTACCGCGACACTCTGGTCCTCACCTACCGCGCCGGCAGCTTTCAGGGCGACGAGTAGGCTTGTAGAGCCGAGCTTGCTCGGCTGCCTTTTGCTTACAAATTCAGCCGCGCAAGCTCGGCTCTGCAGAGACAGGTCGATCACACTTAGTTACAATTGAAACAATATAGCCAACGCGATTTCTGGAGGTTTGGATGAAGCTCGGATCTTTGAAGGAAGGCGGCCGCGACGGCACCCTGATCGTCGTTTCGCGCGATCTTTCCCACGCCGTCCGCGCCACCGGCATCGCTGCCACGTTGCAGGCGGCGCTGGAGGATTGGTCCAACCTGGCTCCCCGCCTCAACGCCCTGTCCGAATCGCTCAACGATGGCGATGCCGACGGCGTGTTCGAACTGGATTTCAACGCACTGGCCGCGCCGCTTCCGCGCGCTTACGAGTTCGTCGACGGCAGCGCCTATCTTCCGCATGTCGAACGCGTCCGCCGCGCGCGCGGCGCCGAGGTGCCGGAGAGCTTCTACACCGACCCGCTGATGTACCAGGCCACCAGCGCCGGCTTCTACGGCCCGCGCGATGCGGTGCGCGTGGTCAGCGAGGACTACGGCATCGACCTGGAAGCCGAGATCGTGGTGGTCACCGACGATGTGCCGATGGCCGTGACGCCGGAGCAGGCCGCCGCGCACATCCAGCTGATCGGCCTGGTCAACGACGTGTCGCTGCGCAATTTGATTCCCGGGGAGTTGAACAAGGGTTTCGGCTTCCTGCAGTCCAAGCCGCGTTCGGCCTTGTCGCCGGTGTTCGTCACTCCCGATGAACTCGGCGACAGCTGGCGCGACAACAAAGTGCATCTGCCGCTGCTCACCCACATCAACGGCGAATGGTTCGGCGCGCCCGAAGCCGGCGTGGACATGCAGTTCGATTTTTCCCAGCTGGTCGCCCATGCGGCCAAGACCCGGCCGCTCTCGGCGGGCACCATCGTCGGTTCCGGCACCATCGCCAACGAGGACACTTCCAAGGGCGCTTCGTGCTTTGCGGAGAAGCGCACGGTGGAGACGCTCAGGGACGGAAAACCCAGTACGCCTTTCATGAAATTCGGCGATGTGGTGCGGATTGAAATGCTAAATAGTGACGGCAGTCACATATTTGGTGCGATAGAGCAACGGATTGAGCAACAGCTATTGCCCTAAACGCCGGCCCGGGCACAAATGTGGCCATGGAGCTCCACTAGGCTGAACCCATGCAGCGACCCAAATTCGCAACTGCCTCGAACCGCAGGGTCCGCCGCCGATGAGTGAGCAGCTGCGTCTTTATTCCTACTGGCGATCCAGCGCGGCTTATCGGGTGCGCATCGGCTTGAACCTGAAAGGCCTGAGCTACGAAACCTTGCCGGTGCATCTGCTGCGCGACGGCGGCCAGCAGCGACAGCCCGAATACACCGAGGTCAATCCGCAACAGCTGGTTCCCACGCTGTTGCACGGCGTACGCGTGATCCGGCAATCGTTGGCGATCCTGGAATATCTGGACGAAGCCTGGCCTTCGCCGCGGCTGCTGCCGATGACCGCGCGCGATCGCGCCCGTGTCCGCAGCCTTGCGCAACTGGTCGCGTGCGACATCCACCCGCTCAACAACCTGCGCGTGCTGCGCTATTTCGAGCACACCTGGCGGGTGCCGCAGTCCGAGCGCGACGACTGGGTCAAGCATTGGATCGTCGAGGGCTTCGTCGCGATGGAGGCGTTGCTGGAAGGCGATCCGGCGACAGGGGCGTACTGCCATGGGCAGACGCCGGGACTGGCGGATTGCTGCCTGATTCCGCAGGTGTTCAATGCGCGCCGCTTCGGCGTGGACATGGCGGCATTCCCGACCATTTCCCGCATCGAGAAAGCCTGCCTGGAGCTGCCCGCCTTCATCGAGGCGCAGCCGGACAGACAGCCGGATGCCCAGCAGCAGACCGCCTAACTGAGCAAGCCTGGCAATGCCACATTTCCCGTACAGCGACCTCCCCCTTTGTAAAAGGGGGATTGAGGGGGATTTGCTCTTTGCGTGGTGTAAGAAGGATCAAAAGCAAATCCCCCGTTGCCCCCTTTTTCAAAGGGGCAGAGCTAGAGCACTCTACGGTCTCAGCCGAAGCCCTGAGTAATCCGCGGCGAACTCCCCGAGGCATCGAAGTCGGCGTACGGATCGTGTTCGCCGCTGCTGCCTTCGGACAAGCGGAATTTCAGCGCCAGGCCATCGCGCGAATCTGCCGCACGTAGCGCTTCTTCCTGCTCGATACGGCCTTCCTTGACCATCCGGAACAGGCACTGGTCGAAGGATTCCATGCCGTCCTCAAGGGAAGCTTCCATGGCCGGCTTGATTTCGTGCACCTGACCGCGGCGCAGCAGGTCGCGGATCATCGGCGTGTTGATCAGCACTTCGGCGGCCGGCAGGCGACGGCCGTCCACGCCCTTGACCAGACGCTGCGACACCACCGCGCGCAGGTTCAGCGCCAGGTTCATCAGCACGTTCTTGTGCGCGGTCTCAGGGAAGAAGTTGAGGATGCGCTCGATGGTCTGGTCGGCGTTGTTGGAGTGCAGCGTGGCCAGGCACAGGTGCCCGGTTTCGGCGAAGGCGATGGCCGCTTCCATGGTGGTGGCGTCCAGGATTTCGCCGATCAGGATCACGTCGGGCGCTTCGCGCATCGCGTTCTTCAGCGCGTTATGGAAGGCGTGCGTGTCCAGGCCCACTTCGCGCTGGTTGACGATGGACTGCTTGTGCTTGTGCAGGTACTCGATCGGATCCTCGATGGTGAGGATGTGCCCGGTAGTGGTGCTGTTGCGGTGGTCGATCATCGAGGCCAGCGAGGTGGACTTGCCCGAACCGGTGGAGCCGACCAGCAGCACCAGCCCGCGCGGGGTCATGATGATGTCCTTAAGCACCTGCGGCAGGTTCAGTTCTTCGATGGAAGGGATCACGCTGCGGATCGCGCGGATCACCATGCCCACTTCGCCGCGCTGCTTGAACACGTTGATGCGGAAGCGGCCGGCGTCCTGCAGGGCCAGGGCCATGTTCAATTCCAGTTCGCGCTCGAAGATCGGTACCTGGCCTTCGTCCATCAGCGAGTAGGCGATCTTCTTGACCATGCCGGCGGGCAGGCCGGTGTTGCCGAGCGGATACAGCTTGCCTTCGATCTTGATGTAGACCGGCGCCCCGGTGGTCAAAAACATGTCCGAGGCGTTCTTTTCCGTCATCAGCTTCAGGAAGTAGCCGATATCCATGTGCGATGTTCCCCAACATTGGCGCCGCACCGTTGCAAGTGCGACGCAGGCTTCCGACAATGGCCGCGCATTCCCCTTACACGGCACTCCTATGCATCGTAGCTTCGCACAATTCCGCCGATTCCTGTGTGTGACGGTTGGCGCATTCGTACTGCTGGCCGGGCTCGCCGCGCCGTTGCGGGCCCAGGTGGCGGCCATGCCGGAGCTGGCCGCCGCGCAGCAGGCGGTCAATCGCGCCGACCAGGCCGATGCCGACCAATACGCCCCCGAGCTGCTGAATTCGGCGCGCAGCGCGTTGGCCCAGGCGCAAGCCGCCGCCGCCACGCGCCGCGATCGCAAGCTGGCGCCCGAGCTCGCCGCGCGCGCCAGCGTCGATGCCGACCTGGCCCGCGCGCGCAGCAACGAAGCGGTGGCCAACGCGCAGGTGCAGCAGAGACGCCAGGAGATCGGCGAGCTTCAGCGCACGCTGGGCCAGGAGGGCGCGCGATGAGCGCCAACGCGATGAGTGCCAAGACGTTGGCCTGCGCGCTGTTGCTGGCTTCGTTGCCGGCGCTGGCGGCCGAACGCCCCGAAGTGATCGCGCTGAACCAGCGCTTGGTCGCATTGCAGTCCGACCCGCAGCTGGCCGAATTCGCTTCCTACGAAAAATTGCAGGCGCAACAGGCCGTGGCCGTGCTGGCCAAGGCGCGCGGCAAGCAGCGCGACAGCACGTTGTATTTGGCCGACCGCCGCGTGGAAATCGCCGAGACCGCCGCCCGCGCCGAAGCGGCGCGTCGCGAGGCCGACCGGCTGGATCGCACCCGCAGCGAATTGCTGGTGGAAGCCAGCCGCCGCGATGCCGCGCGTGCGCGCCAGGAAGCCGAACGGCTGCGCGTGCAGGCGCAGATCCAGGCCGAAGAAACCGAGCGCCTGCGCATGGCCGCCGAAGCCGAGACCCTGGCTCGCCAGGATGCCGAAGACATGCTGAGCTCGGTCGCCGGTCAACAGACCGCCAAACTCAGCGCCGCACGCCAGAAGGAAGCGCAACTGGCCCGCCAGGAGGCCGAGCTGATGTCAGGGGCCAAGCTGCCGGCTTCCAAGTTCGAGGACCGAGGCGAAGTGTTCACCCTGGCCAGTTCCGCTTTCAATGCCGGGCAGGCCAAGCTTTCCAGCGGTGGTTCGGCAAGCGTTTCCGCGCTGGCCGCTTATCTGCAGGCCAATCCCAAGGCCAAGGCCAGGATCGAAGGCTTCGGCGACAAGCAGACCCCCGGCCAGCGCCGTGCCGACGCGGTTCGCGACGCTCTGTTGGCGGCCGGGATTCTCAAGGCGAGAATCCAGTCGTCGGCAAAGGGCGAGGGCAGCAAGAGCCGTGCTGTCGATGTTGTGGTCGCGCAATAGAAAGGCTTTTAAAAACAATAATTTGCACCTGTTCTTCTGCGTTCCAGGGGGGCTCGCGCCGTCCGCCCTGAGACCCATCTTTTTCAATCCGATCAAGCACTTGGAAAGAGGGTTGCCGGGTTCGATTTCGAAGAGTAGGGTCGTATTCCCAAGCGACCCCCATCGCTTGGCTCACCGGAGGATCGAGCCGATGACGCTGACCCACAACCCAGAGGAACCCACGCCAGGCCGACAGGTCAGTGCGGGTGATTCCGGGGAATGTGCAGCCCGCCGCAACCCGATATTCCGCTCCCAAGCCAACGCCCCGTGCCTGCAAAGGTCGGGGCGTTCGTATTTCCGCTGAAGGAGGTTACGAAATGTTCGAAGGACAACCGCAAACCGAAATCGACGCACTTATGAAGACCGACCCGGAGTTCAAGCAGCTGTACCAGCGACACCGCGAACTGAACAAGAAGGTGACCGATGCCGAGCTGGGCGTCCTGCCCATCGACGACACCACACTGGGTCAGATGAAACGCGAGAAACTCGCTGCGAAAGAGCGACTTATACGAATCTACGACGCCAAACCCCACTGACGTCTCCCCCGTTCCATTGTCGCGGGCGGCGACAGCCTCCTCGTCGGCTGTCGCCGTCCGCGCCACTCGAAGCACGAAGGCCTGCGAAGCGATTCGCGGGCTTTTTTGTGGCTGCATCCGCGCACTTGCTCTCGCAAATGTCAGGATTCATTGCCTCCGCCGTCATCCCCTCGATGGCGGTGACCCAGCGACCTACACACAACCCCGTAAAAATCAGACGTCATCCCAGCGGCTTTCAACAGCGTAGCTGGTCAAGCTGGGATCCATCTTGATCTTGCTCTGGCTTTTGCCTTTGCCTTTGCATCGAAGCAAAAGCATTGACCAGCTTCGCTGTTGAAAGCCGCGCTTTGCGCGAGTCACTTTTCTTTGAACGGCAAAGAAAAGTAACCAAAAGAAAGCCGCCCTACGTCGCGCCCCCACGATGAAGCCGTGGGGGTCCGCAAGCAGGCCCGGAATTTCCGGAAGGCACATCCATGTGCCGTCCGGAAACGTCGCACATCCTATGCGCCGCCCCTTCGGGGTTTGACCGGACCTGCTTGCCGCGTCTCACGGGGTTTTGTGGAACAAAAGCTAAGGGCTAAAAACCCGTTTGCGCTTGGCAATGCGATAATCCCATTCCTCTCCAAGCCGCACGCGAGCGCCTTTCCGCATGGCCATCCATTCTTCTGTCCTGGAACTCATCGGCGAAACGCCCATCGTCAAGGCCCAGCGCCTGGATACCGGCGTGTGCGAGCTGTACCTGAAGCTGGAAAGCGCCAACCCGGGCGGCTCCATTAAAGACCGCATCGGCATGTCCATGATCGAAGCGGCCGAGCAGCGCGGCGACCTCAAGCCGGGCGCGACCCTGGTGGAAGGCACCGCCGGCAATACCGGTATCGGCCTGGCCCTGGTGGCGCAGCAGAAGGGCTACAAGCTGGTGCTGGTGGTGCCGGACAAGATGAGCCGGGAAAAGATCTTCAACCTCAAGGCGATGGGTGCAGAAGTCATCCTGACCCGTTCCGACGTGGCCAAGGGCCATCCCGAGTACTACCAGGATCTGGCCGCGCGCATCGCCAGCGAAACCCCTGGCGCCTATTTCATCAACCAGTTCGGCAATCCCGACAATCCGTCCGCCCACGAGTTCGGCACCGGCCCGGAGATCCTGCGGCAGATGGACGGACAGCTGGACGCCGTAGTGTTCGGCTGCGGCAGCTCCGGCACCATGACCGGCCTGTCGCGCGCTTTTGCGGAACATGCGCCGAAGGTAGAGCTGGTATTGGCCGACCCGGTCGGCTCCATCCTCACCCAGTACATCAACGAGGGCACGCTGAGCGAGAAGTCCGGCAGCTGGATGGTGGAAGGCATCGGCGAGGACTTCCTGCCGCAGATTTCCGACTTCACCCGGGTGAAGAAGGCTTACTCCATCAGCGACAAGGAAAGCTTCCTGACCGCGCGCGAATTGCTGGCCAAGGAGGGCATCCTGGGCGGCTCCTCGACCGGTACCCTGCTGGCGGCGGCATTGAAATACTGCAAGGAGCAGACCACGCCCAAGAAGGTGCTGGTATTCGTCTGCGACACCGGCAACAAATACCTGTCGAAGATGTACAACGACTACTGGATGCTGGACAACGGCTTCATCGAACGCGCCCAGCATGGCGACCTGCGCGACCTGATCCTGCGCCCCTACAGCCAGAAAGACACCGTGGTGGTCAGCCCCACCGACCTGCTGACCACCGCTTACCAGCGCATGAAGTTGTATGACGTCTCACAATTGCCGGTGATGGAGGGCGAAAAGCTGGTCGGCATCGTCGACGAAAGCGATGTGCTGCTGCATGTGTACGGCGACGAGGACCGGTTCCGCGACCCGGTGTCCACCGCGATGGTCAGCAAGCTGGACCGGCTGGACGTGAAGTCCCCGATCGAGGCCCTGCTGCCGGTTTTCGACCGCGGGCAGGTCGCCATCGTCACCGACGGAGAGGCCTTCCTGGGCTTGATCACCCGCATCGACCTGCTGAATTTCCTGCGCCGCCGGGTTCAGTAGGTCGCAGGCCGAATTGAGACGGCGGGCGGGCTTTGGCCCCGTGGACGCTTGGTTAAGTCCTAGCTGCTAAAATCACCGGCTGTCTAAAAGGATTAGGCCATGTCGGCATCCCCCAAGAATCCCGCCGCTGGCGAAGCCCTTGCCCTGGGCACGCTGGCCATCCATGGCGGGCAGTCGCCCGACCCCAGCACCGGTGCGGTCATGCCGCCCATCTACGCCACCTCCACCTACGTCCAGAGCAGTCCGGGCGTGCACCAGGGTTTCGAGTACTCGCGCACCCACAATCCCACCCGTTTCGCCTACGAGCGTTGCGTGGCCGCGCTGGAAGGCGGCAGCCGCGGCTTCGCCTTCGCTTCGGGCATGGCGGCCACCTCGACCGTCCTGGAGCTGCTCGACAGCGGCGACCATGTCATCGCCATGGACGATATCTACGGCGGCACCTACCGCCTGTTCGAACGCGTGCGCAAGCGCAGCGCGGGCCTGGACTTCAGCTTCGTTGATCTGACCGACCTGTCCGCGTTCGAGGCCGCCATACGTCCCGAGACGAAAATGGTCTGGGTGGAAACACCGACCAACCCGATGCTGAAGATCGTCGACATCGAAGCGGTCTGCGCCATCGCCCGCAAGCACGGCCTGCGCGTGGTGGTGGACAACACGTTCGCCTCGCCCATCCTGCAGCGTCCCTTGCTGCTCGGCGCCGACATAGTCATGCACTCGGCCACCAAGTACCTCAATGGCCACTCCGACATGGTCGGCGGCATGGTGGTGGTGGGCGAGAACGCCGAACTGGCCGAACAGATGGCGTTCCTGCAGAACTCGATCGGAGCGGTGCAGGGGCCGTTCGACAGTTTCCTGGCATTGCGCGGATTGAAGACGCTGCATTTGCGGATGAAGGCGCATTGCGAGAATGCGCTGGCGTTGGCGCAACGCATCCAGACCAACCCTCACGTCAGCAAGGTCATCTACCCGGGACTTGCTTCGCATCCGCACCACGCGCTGGCGTCGCGTCAGATGCAGGGCTACGGCGGAATAATTTCCATCGAGCTGGCAGGTGGCTTCGAAGCTGCGGTCCGCATGTGCGAACGGACACGCCTGTTCACGCTGGCCGAATCCTTGGGCGGTGTCGAAAGCCTGATCAACCATCCGGCCGTCATGACGCACGCCTCTATTCCCGAAGTGCGTCGAAGTCAGTTGGGAATTACGCCAGGATTGGTCAGGCTGAGCGTGGGAGTTGAAGCCGTCGATGATCTTCAGGAGGACCTATGGGCAGCGATCGGATGACCCTGTGCAGACCGGTCGGCGCCAGGCATTCTGGCGCCCCCATGGCGACTGGTGAGGATTCGGTGTGCTGATCGATCCGAATCATTCGATTTCTCCGTTGGTGGCGATCAAGAGCGTCAGGGACAATTTCGAACTGATCGTGCAGATGGTGAAGCGCGAAGTGATCGGCCGATATCGCGGGTCGATGATCGGTTTGGCTTGGTCCTTCTTCAATCCCTTGCTGATGCTGGCGATCTATACCTTTGTTTTTTCGGTGATCTTCCA
Organism: Pseudoxanthomonas sp.; assembly: GCA_036383995.1. Taxonomy (GTDB): domain Bacteria; phylum Pseudomonadota; class Gammaproteobacteria; order Xanthomonadales; family Xanthomonadaceae; genus Pseudoxanthomonas_A. Next base: position 139,238 of record DASVNG010000010.1, on the reverse strand, counting down.
GACCCGATGGGCAGGCATAGGCGAGGAGCAGAGCCGCACCGATTTCGCGATCATTTTCTTTGCCGGTCTGATCGTCTACGGGCTCGTGGCCGAGTGCATAAACCGCGCGCCGACGATCGTGGTATCCAATGTGAACTACGTTAAGAAAGTCGTATTTCCGCTTGAAATACTTCCGCTGGTCGCTTGCGGGTCGGCGCTCTTCCACATGCTCGTCAGCGTGATCGTCCTGCTGTTGGCGGAACTGCTGTTCGCCCATCAACTGCCCTGGACCGTACTGCTGTTCCCAGTGGTGCTTGTGCCGCTCCTGCTCGGCGTTGCGGGTATTTCGTGGTTTCTTTCCGCTCTCGGCGTTTTCGTGCGCGATATCGCTCAGGTCACCGCGATGTTGACCACTATGCTGCTTTTCCTGTCGCCGATCTTCTTTCCCGCTTCCGCCATGCCCGCAGAGCTGAAGATATGGATGACATTGAATCCGCTGGTGTATTTTCTGGATGAGGCGAGGAATACCCTTATCTATGGGGTCGCTCCGGACCCGGCCAACTGGTTCGTCGCCACCTGCATAAGTGCTTTCGTCGCATGGCTTGGGTTCGCATGGTTCCAAAAATCGAGGAGGGCATTCGCCGATGTCCTCTGATATGCGCCCTGCCTCTGTCGTGGATAGGGCAGTTGACGATGCCGGCCCGACCGTCGTTGCGTCCCATTCGAAGAGGGTCATGATCCGGCTGACGGACGTGACGAAGTGCTACCAGATCTACGAGACGCCGCAAGATCGGCTGAAGCAGGCCATCTACCCGCGTCTGCGAAAATTGTTGGGTAGGCCCGAGAAGAAGTACTTCCGCGAGTTCTGGGCGGTCAAGGGAGCATCGCTGGAGGTGAGGGTGGGCGATACTCTCGGAATCATCGGACGAAACGGTTCGGGAAAATCGACCCTGCTGCAGATGATCTGTGGAACCTTGACTCCGACCGGTGGCTCGATAGAGGTAAACGGAAAGGTGGCCGCGCTCCTCGAGCTTGGCGCAGGATTCAATCCCGAATTCACCGGCCGCGAAAACATCTACATGAATGCCACGGTACTCGGTCTTACCGAGGCCCAGATCAATTCTAAGTTGCAGGACATCATTGCATTCGCCGACATCGGCGATTTCATCGACCAGCCGGTGAAGATCTATTCGAGCGGCATGTATGTGCGGTTGGCCTTCGCAGTGATCGCGCATGTCGACGCGGACATCCTCGTGATCGATGAGGCGCTTTCCGTCGGGGATGCGGTGTTCTCGCAGAAATGCATGCGCTTTCTGCGCAATTTTCGCGAGCGGGGAACGTTGATCTTTGTGAGTCATGACACGAGTTCGGTGATCAACCTCTGCCACGAAGCGCTCTGGTTGGACCAAGGAACGGTTCGGCAGCAGGGTACCGCGTTGGAAGTGGCGAACGCCTACCTAAAATACACCGCGGACGAAGTGTACGGCGACATCGTGAAGCTACAGAAAGTCGGTGCGGCCACAGACGCGGAGGGTGAGCATGCCAGGGTGGATGAGGATACGCGGCTTGAGTTGTTTGACAATATTGCAAACTCAGACGGCTGGAAGTCGGACGCCGCCGAGATCGTCTCGGTAAACCTCTCCGGCGCAGACCAACGACCCATTGCCGTGTTCTCCGGCGGCGAGCGGGTCATGTTGACCGTGCGCGCGAAGGCGCTCAAGGGAATCGAAAGCGCCATCATCGGCTTCTTCGTCAAAGACAGGTTGGGACAGTCTCTGTTCGGGGAGCACACCTATACCTATTCCCCTGGGCTGAGGCTGGAGGAAGGGCAGATCCTCGAGGCCAGCTTCATGTTTTCGCTGCCGCTTCTTCCCAACGGGGATTATTCGATGACGGTCTCCGTCGCCGACGGCGATCCGTGGGTGAACATCCAGCACCATTGGCTACACGACGCTGTTTTGATCAGAGTGTCTTCGCCCAAGCTGCGCTATGGGCTTGTGGGCATACCGTTCGAAAGCGTGACTACCCGGATAGCGGTCGACGCCATTTGAGCGCGCTCGGACTGTACCGGGCGCGTGTTTTTATGCAGTACAAGTGCGGTTTGCACAAGAAAGAGGATCTTTGCGGATGAAATTGGACGATTTGCTCAACGACGCGGCGCTTATCAAGCCTGACCGGCTTGAACTATCCGCATGGACTGGGCATATGCCATTCGGTGCAAGTTTGGTTGCCGCGCTGCGACCCAGGGTGCTCGTCGAGCTCGGCACTCATTCCGGAAATTCCTACCTGGCGTTCTGCCAATCGATCGCCGAGAACAACATCGACGCAAAATGCTTTGCCGTGGATACGTGGGTTGGGGACGAGCATTCCTTCGCGTATGGCGAAGATGTCTTCATCGAGCTGAGCCGTTACAACGATCGCAAGTACCATGATTTTTCGCGTCTGCTCAGAATGACCTTCGATGACGCCCTCGGCTACTTCGCAGACGGAACGGTGGACCTGCTGCACGTCGATGGCTTGCATACGTACGAAGCGGTCAACCACGACTACACGACATGGCTGCCCAAGATGTCGGAACGCGGCGTGATCCTTTTTCATGACATCAACGTCAGGGAAAGGGGGTTTGGCGTATGGAAACTGTGGGAAGAGCTTCGCGTGCTTCACCCCCACATCGAGTTCATCCATTCGCATGGACTTGGCGTGCTGTTCGTCGGCTCGGACGCCGCACGCGAATCTTCGCCTCTGGTCGAGGAATGGGCGTCGACCGCGCGCGGCACACTGGTCAAGCGCGTGTTCGCCCAGTTGGGGCAGAGCGTCGTCCAGCGTTATCTGCTCGATACCGCTGAGGTGAAATTGCGGCAGCGCGAGGAGGAAGTGGCGGGCCTGACGCAAAGTGTCGAGGCGGCGAAATCGGCTGCAGAAGCCAGCCAGTCGGGCGCGTCGCACTGGCAAAGCGAGTATGCAGAAATATCGCGGCGGAGCGCTGCGCAATCGGCGGAGCACGCGGCGCTGAATGAGCTTTACAAAGCGACTACAGATGCAATGGAAGCGCTCAAGCTGAACATGGCGCAGCTGCAGGAAGCCCATGGCGTTCAGATGGCGGGCATGCAGGCAGCACATGACCAAGCCATGGAAGAGATGCGCCATGGTTTGTCCCAAAAGGACGCCGTGCTGCTTGAGCGCGAAGAACAGATAAAAGAGCTGGTAGCTGCATCCACGGCGGCAGCCAATGGCATTGCGAATCTCACACGACTTCTCGCCCAGGCGCGTCACGATCGGGCGGAGCAGGATGCCAGGACCACCCAGTTGAAGCAGTCGCTCCTGTCACGCGACTTGGCGTTGCAGGCCCGTGACCTGGAGCTTCAGAACTTCAGGTCAGAAGCCGAGGTGCGCACCACCGCACGCGGCAGGAAGCCGTTAACGAATGAGAGCCTGCGCAAGAATTTCGTCCTTGAGCGAACCAAGAAAGGGCTACGTGCTTCCTATGTGGCAGTAGTCGACGCATACGCCGGCATCAAAGAATGGGGTCCGCGTGGATTCGCCGGGCGCATTCGCCGCGCTTATCGGGAAGGCGGTGCCGCAAGGGTCTTGTACAAGGCGCTCGCTTTCAGGCAATTCCGCGACCAGCCTCGAATGCATTCGGACCCGGTGGCGCAATCCAGGTCCAACTACCGCACGAGACGGGAGGACATGTCTGCAAGACAGCCGCTCCCGTCTCCCCAGAGTCCGACTGATAGTGACGTCGGGTCGATGCAGGCGGGTGTGGAGGCTGTCCCGGTCCGTCAATATCCGAGCGTGGCGCAGGAAAGCTGCAGGATCGCCTACATCATCAATGCGCATGATCCGATGACGCAGCACTATCGCGTAGACAACTACGCTGAGGTCCTGGTGAACCATGGTTTCACATCCAAGGTCTATCTCGACTCAGAGCTTTCCATTGAGAGCGTGATCGACGCGGACATCCTCGTCCTTAGCAGGGTCGCGTGGACGCCCCTGGTGGATGGATTGATCCGGGAATGCAAGGCCAAAGGATCAGTTGTCATCTTCGATATAGACGATCTTGTATTCGACGCCTCGCGTGTGGACCTGCTCCGTTTCACGCAATCGATCGATGACGTGTCCAGACAGCAGACCTTGTCGTTTCTCGACTGCATTCGGAAAACGATGCTGCTTTGCGATGTCGTGACGGTGTCGACCGCAGCCTTGAAGGAGGAGGTCGAGCGAGCGGGCGCGCCGGCATACGTGCTGCCCAACAGCATCGGCGTCAAACAATCGAGGGATGCGGGTAGGGTGGTCGAGGCGCGTGGAGCCAGAAATGCGGGCGGCACCGTCCGAATCGGCTATTTCAGCGGGACCAAGACGCACGAAGCGGATTTCGCAGTATGCGCAGCCGCGCTCCGCGGCATCTTGGAACGGCATCCGAATGTGGAACTGCAGATCGTCGGTCACCTTGAACTGCCCGAAATCCTGGATCCGCTCAAGGGCCGCATACGCGTCCTGCCGCTGATGCCTCATGGCAAGATGCTGGAAGTGCTTTCGGAGGTCGATATAAATTTGGCTCCGTTGGAGCCATCCAACGCGTTCACGCAATGCAAAAGCGAGTTGAAGGTATTCGAGGCCGCGATGTTTGCGGTCCCGACAATCGCCTCGCCCACCGATCCGTATCGCACGGTGATATCGCATGGGCGCAACGGGATGCTGGCGACGAGCGCCGATGACTGGTACGAGTGCCTTGAAGCCCTGGTGCAGGATCAGGACAAGCGCTTGGGCATGGGACAGCTGGCGCGTGCCGAGATCGCGCCCCGCTTCGACGCCGCCACGACTGTGCAGGAAGCAAAAGCGATTTACGAGGCGGCCAGGCTAGGCCTTCTGAGGCAATCGACGCGAACGACTAGCCACGTTACGCCGGTCGACGCCCGGCCGTTGATTACGGTCGTGTCCATCCTGTATCGCAAACGGAATGAGGTCCGGTATTTCCTCGAGGCGCTTTCCCGTCAGAGTTTCGATGGCCGTTTTGAAGTGCTTCTGATAGACGACGCGAGCCCGGACGATTCTGTTCAAGTGGTCGCGGACTTCATGTCGTGGCTTAGCGAAGAAAAGAAATCGAAATTCGATCTGCGGATAGTGCCCAACGACAGTAATGTCGGGAATTGCGGGAGCAGGAACAAGGGCCTCGGATTGGCCCGGGGCGACGTGGTCGTGATTGTCGACGCAGACTGCATGTTTAACGAGGGCTTCCTCCAGTCGCATTATTCGGCGCATACGGCGGATGGCTGCGATGTCGCCATTGGTCCGATTAACATAGAGACCAACGGGGAGCCGGCGCTGTCTGTCCTGACCCGGTACGAGGCGGCTGTCTATCTGGCGGAGGAGAATGGGCTGCCACAGGACGAGCTGAACCAAGAATCCTTCGTGAACTGCATCACGCGAAATTTTTCGATCAGGAAGCAGTTCGTGCAGGACAGGCTCAAGGGCGAATTGTTCGACGAGGACTTCAGTTACTCGTCCAACCCTGATTCTGGCTTCGGCTGGGAAGACGTCGAGATGGGTTACAGGCTGTACCTCGCCGGGGCCCGGATCAACTATCTTCCGGATACCGTCTCCATTCATGTCAGCCATGAGTCCTCGGCAAACGAAGCCGAAAAGCCGCTCCGCTCCTTGCGCAACTACAGGCGGTTGTTCGAAAAGCATCCCGACATTCTGTTGGCGTCCAGGGCGTGGAGCGTAAGGACCTACGAAGCGATCGTCGGATGGGCAAGGTCCGTTGGTTCGCGGCTGGAAGACAACGAAGACTTCCATTGGCTCGACCGGAGATTCATCCGCTACAGGCAGGCGCCCGTTCTGGTCGAGCGCAAACGACGGCTGAGGGTGTTGACGCACCGCTGGCATGTTCCGCATCAGTACGAGCTCTACAAGACCGGCCATGACTTCACCCTTCTGACCGGCGCCGGTACTGGGCTCTGCGATCACTGGGAATGGGAAAAGCGGCCAATGCCTGGCAATTGCCGGATGTTGCCGTACGACAAGGTGGATACGCGCGACTTCGACGTGGCCATCCTGCATTTTGACGAAAACGTGCTGCACCCAGAACTGTGCCATGGGCTGGTCCCGATGGACTGGGGGAATACGTTCGCGTGGTTCCTGGACAATGTAGACCTGCCCAAGATCGCTATTTGCCATGGCACTCCGCAGTTCGCGGGCCAGTACGACAACGACTATGCGTTGCCGGACCTGGGTAAGGTGCTTGAGTCGAATCGGACTGAACTGGTTGACCGGTTGCGGGATGTGTTCGTTGTCTGCAACAGCCATCAGGCCAGGCACGAATGGGGTTTCGAGAAAAGCCAGACCATCTGGCACGGCTTAGCGCCGAGCGAGTTCAATCCCGGGACGCACGAACTGGACGTTCTGGTCATGCAGTACCAGGCCATGAAAAATCGCCCTCACTACAACGGGTTGCGCATTTACGAGGCGATCAGCCGGTTGGTCGGGGAGCGGATAGCCATCGAATGCATGAGGACGCCCGATCCGGAGATGGAGTTTTCAGCGGGCGCCGAGCGGTGGGCGCGTGCCAAGTATCAGAACTATGTGCACCAGATCGGCCGGTATCCTGTGTACCTGAATACTAGCGCGCGATCGCCGATGCCGCGATCGCGTACCGAAGCCATGCTCACTGGCGCCGTTTCGGTCTCACTCAGGAACCACGACGTCGACATGTTCATAAAGAACGGCGTCAACGGGTTCTATGGCGATGGCGCCGAAGAGTTGGCCGAGCAACTGAATTGGCTGAAATCAAACGAAGCCGGCAGGAAGCGGATGGGAAGAGCCTCGCTGCGTACCGCGCGGGAGATATTCAACCAGGACCGCTACCTCTCCGATTGGAGCGAACTGTTGGCGCGGATAGCAGGATAAGGACTGAAATATGTGTGGATTTGCGGGTTATGTATCCAAGGTCGGCGGCATTACGGATGTCGCCGTCCAGTCCTTGACGCAATTGGGAGAAATGCTCTTTCACCGTGGACCGAATGATGGCGGGGTTCGGATAGGGGAGCATTTCGCTGTCGTGCACAGACGTCTTTCCATCATCGATGCGGCCCACGGGCAGCAGCCCATGTTCACGGCGGACGGATCGCTCGGTCTGGCCTATAACGGCGAAATCTACAACTTCAAAGCGCTGCAGAATGAGCTTGCCGGCCAGGGGGTCGAATTTCTTACCGATTGCGATACGGAGGTCTTGCTGGCCCTGTTCCAACGGGACGGGGCGGACTGCTTCAAGCGTCTGGACGGCATGTTCACCGCTTTCATCTGGGACTACCGCACATCTGACGAGGGCGAATTCCACCTAGTGCGCGACCAGCTTGGCATCAAACCGCTTTACCTGTACGAGGACGAATCCCAATGGGTTTTCTCCAGTGAACTGAGCCCCATGCTGAATGTCCGGGGCCTAGACCTCGAGGTGGACAGCGTTGGCCTTGCCTCTTATTTCACCTACCGCTACGTCACTGCGCCCAGGACATTCTTCAAGCGCATACGCCGGGTAGAGGCCGGGTGCTATGTCCGCATCAAGGACGGGCTGGCGACGACTTGGAGATATTGGGAGCTGCCCGAGGATACGGGCGCCAGTCCGCTGTCGCTCGAAGACGCGGCCGGCGAACTGCGGTCTATGCTGCGTCACTCGGTCAAGCAACAGCAGATGTCGGAAGTTCCAGTGGGCTTGCTGTTGAGCGGTGGCCTGGATTCGAGCGCCATTGCATCGCTTTGCGCGGACATCGGCGTGTCCATGACGTCCTTTAGCATTGGTTTTCCTGATCTGAACGAATTCCAGTACGCTGAGGAAGTCGCAGTCAGGTTTGGGCTGCCTCACGTCGCCGTGGAGACGACGCCCGACGAGATCATCAACCGGTTCGATCGCGTGGTGGCGGCGATGGACGAGCCGATCGCCGACCCCGCATGCTTTCCCCTGCATATCCTTTGCGAATCGATCAAGAGCCAAGTCACGGTCGTGTTGTCGGGAGAGGGCAGCGACGAGATGTTCGCGGGGTACCCGCAATACGCGCTGGCGATGGGTTCCAACCAGAATCGCCCACAAGACCGGTTCGACCATTTCATGGCGTCCAGCTGGTACTTCCACGGCCGTCGCTTGCCACTCAATTTCCCGCAGGATCCCAGTCGCAGCTTGTTGCAGAAGATTTACTACGACGAACGAGCGCCATTGAGCGGAATGCTCGCTTTCGACCAGAAAACATGGTTGCCGGAAAACCTGATGGCAAAGGCCGACAAGATATTAATGTCGCATTCGCTGGAGGGACGATTCCCGTTCCTCACCACCGGGATCGTGGAGTTCGCCGCCAGCTTGCCTGATTCGCTCAAGATGGATGCGGTGGGCGGCAAGTCCGTGCTTCGCAGAGCGTTCTCCGAATCTCTGCCGCCTTCGGTGATCAGCCGGAAGAAAATGGGGTTCTCGGTGCCGGTATCGCAACTTCTCGAGCGTCTCAAGGGTCGGTTCCGCCACCTCCTGGAGAGCAGGGAAGGGCCGTTCTCGGAGTATATTGATTACGATCAGTTGATCGATGACTTCAACGATCACTTCTCCGGCAGAAGGGAGCAATCCCTTTGGCTATGGACCGTTCTCGTGCTGTTGCAGTGGCAGAGCGGCCTCGGCCGATCGTTGCAGCAGGCTCATGAAACAAGCATGCCCATAAAAGTGGCCGTTTAACATGCCAAGCCAGATTCCGGAGACGAACCCATGAAACATGACGTGCACTTGTCTTCATACGACGTGCCCACGAATCCGTCACGTGACCAGCTCGGGGAGCTGTTCTGCAAGGGCAAAGGACTAGAGATAGGGGCCGGTTTGGTTCCCACCAGGGCCGCGCCGGGCGCGTCCGTCAGGTACGCCGACAAGCGCAGCGACGAAGAGTTGCGGGCCTACTTCGGTTCCGATCAGACCGTTGGCGTCGAAAGCCTTTCAAGCATATCCCACGAGAAGTTCGACTTCCTGATCGCGCACCACGTGCTCGAGCACAGCGCGAACGTGATCGAAACGCTGGTGGAGTGGTTGGGGATGATTGAGGATGGAGGCACGTTGTTCCTGAGCCTGCCGAACAGACATCAGACGCCCGACAATCTCAGGTTGCTGACTCCGCCGACGCACTTCCTGCTCGACTACACGTATGGAGTCAGCGAAGACGACTATGAAAGCCGAGAGCACATCTGCAGTTTTCTTTGGAGCTGGATCGACGTGGGCGGCCTGGAAGGGAAAACCAAGATGGAGTCCGCCTCGCTGGTATTTTCGGCGTTGCATAGCGAACAGAACGATTTGCACTGGCATACCTTCAATGCCGACACCTTGGAGTTCGTCGTGCGCACGGCGGCTGCGGCGTTGGGATTGTCCGCCGAGGTACTTTACCTTCACGATGGTTATCGCAGCGGGAACGAGCACAGGGGAGTCTTCAGGATCGGCAAGTCGGCCAACGCGCAAAGCGCGCGCATGAAGAGGTTGATAGAGATCAAGCGGGAAATGAGAGGGCTAATCAACGAATTGGCCGTCGAGGGGCTGGAAGGCAAGGCCACGTTCGCATTGTCGCGCGAGGACCGTGGAAAAATCTTTGCAGTCGAAGAAGGCAAGCTTCGTTGGGTTCGGTCGCCGGTTACGCTCGAGGAAAGGGGGTTGTCCAACAAGGACTACACCTATCTAGAGACGACAGGCATGGACCCGGACCTGATCGGGGAGGTGATCGATGCGCCGCTCAGGGACCGTAAGTCCGAGATAACCGGCAGGCTGAAGGGCTTGAGGTCCGAGCACGGCATTGAATTGTCTCCCGGCTCGCACCCTATGCTCGAGAAATCGCAGTTCAATGTGACCTATCTGGACAAGATGGATCACAGCACCATGGCGACCTATCTTAGTGGAACCCCTGTTCCTGTCGATGTCGTGCTGGGCGATCGGCTCATCGATGAAGTGCTGCCTCATGACAGTCTTTCCTATATCGTTTCCAGTCATGTTATCGAACACGTACCGGACTTCATCCAGTTCTTCGTTTCGTCGTCCCGTCTGTTGAAGCCCGGCGGAAAGATCGTCATGTACGTGCCAGACAAGCGCTACACGTTCGATGTCCTCCGCGCGGTTTCGGAGGTGGGCGATATCGTGGCCGCCCATGAGGCTGCCCTGAGGAGCCCGAGCCGTGCGATGTTCATCGATGCGTATGCGAATTCCGATTTCCAGGCGGACACCGCAGCCATATGGGAAGGCAGTTACGAGCCAAAGCCCGCGCGCACGCTGGAACACGCAACCGAAATTGCCGACAGCACGGATTTGTCCACCGCCGACGTGCATTGCTTCACCTTCACTCCGGACAGCATGAGGAGGTTGCTCGATTACGTTGTTAACAAATACATACCCGCTTTCGAGTCCGTAATCGTCGAGGATACCAAGATCGGGGCCAACGAATTCATTGTTGAAATGACATTAACGGGACAGCGGCTACAGTAGCGCGGTTCTCACCCTATTTAATGAGGAGTAGGTTCATGCAGGCATTGAGCAAGATTTCAATAGCGTCACTTGTGGTGGGCGTAATGGTTGCCGCGGGTGGCTGTACGAAGGATGCGGAAACGGTTCCGGCGCCTGCGGACCAGGCAACGGCGACGACGGAACCCGCGACCACCCCGGAGCCAGCGCCTGTTGCTGTCGACGCGGCCACGAAGTACGACGGCAAGATCGTCCATCAACCGGACGCGGGTCGTGGCAAGGACGACGGCTGGTTCCTGGTCAAGGACGGCAAGCGTCGCTGGATAACGGAGGCTACTTGGCTCGAAGCCAACGGTTACAAAGCCGCCGATGTCATCTACATCACCAGCGAAGAGTTCAACGCCATTCCCGAGGATCCCAGGCCGCTTCCGGAGACGGCGCCGGAAGCTGCGCAGTCGTCAGCGGATGCCACAAGCCCGCCTGAGACGCATTGACTCACGCCGCTGAGTTCCTGAGAACCGAAGCCGCCGAATGTGCGGCTTCGATTTTGTTTCCCTCAGTGAATCTTTTATGCGCCAGCGATGCATAAGCGGATGGGATCGAAAGCCTACAAACCAATTGAAAACGCTGGGGTGCTTCTTGCGGGCGCCTTGGCGAACTGTGAACCCTCCCTCTTCGAAAGCCATGTCGTTTTAGACGGCACGGTACTGTCGTCACTGAAGCGCGGCTGGTACTGGATTCGACTATCCGGACCGTGGCGGGAGCGAAATGTCGTGGTGTCCGTGGACTATGGCGATGGATTCTGGGAGGCGGACCGCATTGCGTTGGAGAGGATGACGGTTGGTGCGACCGGTGTCCTGTCGGGTGTGCTGCTGCTCTCGGTGGCCGCGAGGAGGATCAGGATTGGCTGGCAATCCGGACAGATTCCACGCCCCGTCGTGATCGGTCTGCATAAGGCATCTTTGGCGCGCGTTTCCTTCCACTTGTTGATGCGCGAGTTTCGCGCGCGCCCGATGCGCGCATTGCTCGACGTGTTAGGCATTCTGCATCGTCGCGGGCGACGCGGGTTGGGAGACTGGCTCTATGGGCGGTACGCGGGCACAGGTTTCGAACCCGCGGAATCCTACCTTTTGTCGGCCAGTTCGCCGGATCGTTACCCCGCAGCCGTCCCGCGCACCGATGCGGTTCCAGGGCAACCACTGTTTTCCATCCTGCTGCCCACCTACAACTCTGATGTATCGTTCTTGCGTGCATGTTTCCAGAGCGTACTGTCCCAAGCCTTCACGGATTGGGAGCTTTGCATCGCCGACGATTGCAGTACGGACCCGCGGGTGAATGAAACGATTCGCGCCTACGCTCTTAAGGATGCGCGCATCAAGTTCGTGGCGCGTGAGTCGAACGGCCATATTTCCGTAGCCACGAACACGGCGTTGTCGCTTGCGACGGGCATCTATGCAGTCCTATTGGATCATGATGACGAACTGCATCCGATGGCGCTTGCCGAACTGGCTGCGGCCATCGCATTGCGGCCGGAGTTGGACCTGATATTCACCAATGAGGACAAGATCGACGTAAGAGGGCGTCGCAGCGGTTCATTCCTGAAGACTGGCTACAACCCTGAACTCCTCCGCGCCCAGAATTGCGTCTCCCACGTGGCTGCATACAGGCGAGCGCTCGTTCAGCAGCTCGGGGGCTTTCGCGAAGGCTATGAAGGAAGCCAAGACTGGGACCTGGCGCTCAGAGTCGCTGGCCATGCGGGTGCGGATCGCATCGGCCACATACCCAAGATCATGTATCACTGGAGGACGACCGGCACTTCGACCGCTGTCTCCGCAGAAGCCAAGCCTTACGCGTTGGATTCTGCGATACGGGCCGTCGAGGACGATCTTGGTCGAAAAGGAGGCCGCGATGTGCGCGTCACGCCGCTTTTGCGATTGCCAGGAAGCCAGCGTGTCGTTTTTCCTATCGCCAAGCGAGGGATGCGGGTTTCGTTGATCATCTTGACGGATGGCCAACCGCCGCCCGCGTTATGGCAACAATGCTTGGACGCGGCCCGTAGCAGCCGGATAAGCCCGGAGTTTCTGGAGGCCGCCGCTATAGGCGAAGCGACCCGGAACCCGAGCCAGGCGAAAAACAACGCCGCTGCGCGCGCGCAAGGTGAAGTGCTGGTGTTCTTGAATGCTACGGTCGAAGGAATATCTTCGGGCTGGCTCGAGGAGATTGTTTCGCAGGCGGCGCGTGAGGATGTGGGGGCGGTAGGCGGAAAGCTGTATGGGCGTGATGGGCGAATCCGCAATGGAGGTTACGTCGTCGACCGCGAGGGCGTGATCCATGCGCCCCATCGGGGGATGCCGGGTCAGCATTTGGGACATGCGAATAGGGCGCGTCTTGCTCAGAACGTTTCCGCCGTCCAGTCTTGCTGCATGGGGGTACGGCGTTCGACGTTTGAAATGCTGGGGGGCTTCGATGAAACCTTGGCAGAGCCCTATTGCAGCGTCGATTTTTGTTTGCGGGCCAATGCGGCGGGCTTGCCTACGGTGTGGACGCCATACGCAGAATTCATGGATCACTACGAGGACGACCCAGGCGGCCTCTCCATGCCCGGCGACGTTTCGCCGGCTACGCACATCGGCTGGGATGGAGGGGTGGATCGTTTGGTGGAGCGAGACACGGGGAGACGGCGGCGCTGGCAAGAAGCCTCGCGACCGATGTCGAGCGAGGAACCGCGATTCATTTAAGGCCCTTATAATGGCACGCTAGAAAAAAAGGATGCAGACAGATGTTTCTTGAAGAGAGCGAAGCGGTTCCGCTTAAAGATGTCCTGGTCGCCATGCAAGACCGCATAGTGACCAAGACCTCCTATTTCGGAGTTCCTACCCAGAAGAATCCTCTTGATTTCTGGGTGTACCAGGAGCTTGTCACCGCGCGTCGTCCAGACGTCATCCTGGAGATCGGGAACAAGTTCGGCGGCAGTACGCTGGCATTGGCGCATCTGCTGGACCTGGTGGGGCATGGGCGCATCATTGCCCTGGATATCGACCACAGCAATCTGCATGCAACGGCAACTCGGCATCCCCGTATCCAGTTCATCGAAGGCGATGCCGTTGCGCTGGCGCCCCAAGTGAAATCCCTGATCGCCAGCAGTGAGGATGTACTAGTCATCGAAGACAGTTCGCATACTTACGAGAACACCCTTGCGGTGCTGCGTGAGTACGCCGAGCTGGTCAAGCCTGGCGGCTACTTCGTTGTGGAGGATTCGATCTGCCATCATGGCTTGGACACTGGACCCAAGCCCGGCGCCTACGAGGCCATCGAAGCATTCCTGGCCGAAAACGAGGATTTTGAATCGGACCGCGAAATGGAATCGTTCGTGGTCACCTGGAATCCCAAGGGATTCCTGCTAAGAAGTTAACCTGTTCCTCATTTCAGGGTCTCGCCGTGCACATCAGTTCCTACGAGCATATGCAACGTCTGTCCAGCAAGTATCTGGACCCGGCGTCCAGGCTTTCGATCGTCGACATCGGTTCCTACGATGTGAACGGTTCCTACCGGACCATATTCAATAGCCCCGCTTGGAAATATCTGGGCGTGGACTTGGCCGCTGGGCCTGGTGTGGATGTCGTGTTGACCAGCCCCTACCGGTTGCCTATTGCCTCTTCGTCGTCGGACCTTGTGCTGTCCGGACAGGCGTTCGAGCACATCGAGTATTTCTGGCAGACATGGCTGGAGATGCTGAGGATTGCCAAGCCGGGTGCGTTGTTGTTCCTCATTGCGCCATCCCGAGGTCCCGAGCATAGATATCCGCAGGACTGCTGGCGTTTCTACCCGGATGGATATGCGGCATTGGCCAAGCTGGGCGATTGCGAACTGGTGGAAGTCCATACCGATTGGGAGCCACACGCAGACCCAGGCAGCAGTCACTGGGGTGACACGGTGGGCGTTTTCCGAAAGAAGAAAGCGTCTGCGAGAGCGCGCTTGGCGAGTTTCTTCATGCGTTTCGCTTTCAATCTGCATCCGAGCAGCAAGTAGCAAGGCGCGCGTATCCCTTCGCGGCAGCGCGATACGAGTTCAGACCCGCAGGGTTTCGGGTGGGGCCGGACACGCCGGCCCCTATTCGGTGTCAGGATGCGCTAGAGCGCCGTTTCCAGTTCCGGCAGCAGCTTGAACAAATCCCCCACCAGCCCGATATCCGCAATCTCGAAAATGGGCGCTTCCGCATCCTTATTGATCGCCACAATGGTGCCGGCGTCCTTGATCCCGGTTAAATGCTGGATCGCGCCCGATATACCGATTGCCACATACAACTCCGGCGCGATGATCTTGCCGGTTTGTCCGACCTGCATTTCGTTGGGGCAGTAGCCGGCGTCGACCGCCGCGCGCGAAGCTCCTACCGCCGCGCCCAATTTGTCGGCGAAGGCGTAGATGATCTTGAAGTTCTCCTCCGATCCCACGCCGCGCCCGCCGGAGACCACACGCTTGGCGCTCTGCAGGTCGGGGCGGTCGGACTTGCCGGCCGCCAGGCCGACGAAACGGGTGTGGGTGGGCAGAGCGGCTTCGACCGAAGCGGCTTCGAGGGTTGCGTTGCCACCCTTGGCCGCTTCGGGCCAGGAGGCGGTGCGCACGGTGGCGACCACCGGATGTTCGGCGGGGGCTTCGACAGTGATGATCGCGTTGCCGGCGTAGATGGGGCGCTTGAAGGTGTGGCTGCCTTCCACCGACATCACGTCTGAGACCTGGGCGGTGCCCAGCAGGGCGGCCACGCAGGGCATCAGGTCCTTGCCGAAGGTGGTGGAGGGGCCGAAGACATGCGTGTAGCCCGACGCCAGCTTGGCGATCTGCGGCGCCAAAACCTGAGCCAGGGCGTGCGCATTGGCCGCATTGGCCACGGTCAGCACTTTGGCCACGCCAGCGATCTGTGCAGCTTCGGCGGCGACCGCAGCCGGGTCGGCGGCGAGCACTGCGATATCGATGGATTCGGGCTTGAGCGCCAGCGCGGCGCTGACGGTCTTGGCGGTGGCGGCATTGAGTTTGCCGTCCAGGTGTTCGGCGATGACCAGTACCTTGCTCATTACAGCAACCCCTTCTGCTTGAGTGCGGCGACCAGTTCGGCCGCGTCCTTGACCATGACGCCCTTGCCGCGCTTAGCCGGGGCGGCGTAGTGGGTGGTCTTCAGCGTATCGCCGCTGTCCACGCCCAGATCGGCGAAGGCGATGCTTTCCAACGGCTTGCTCTTGGCCTTCATGATGTCGGGCAGTTTGATGAAGCGCGGCTCGTTGAGGCGCAGGTCTGTGGTGACCACGGCCGGAAGATCGACCTCCAGCGTCTCAAGGCCGGCATCGACTTCGCGGGTGACAGTGGCCTTGCCGTCGGCAATCTCAAGCTTGCTGGCGAAAGTGCCCTGCGGACGACCCCACAGCGTGGCCAGCATCTGGCCGGTCTGGCTGGAATCGTCGTCGATGGCCTGCTTGCCCAGGATCACCAGATCCGGCTGTTCCTTTTCCACCAGCTTGAGCAGGGTGCGGGCGGCGGTCAGCGGCTGGATGGGGCCGTCGCTGACCACATGGATGGCGCGGTTGGCGCCCATGGCAAGACCGTTGCGCAGGTGGGCCTGGGCGTCGGCCGGGGCGATGGTGGCCACGACCACCTCGGTGGCGATGCCCTTGTCGCGCAGGCGCAAGGCTTCTTCCAAAGCGATTTCGTCGAAGGGGTTGGCGGAGAGCTTGACGCCCTCGGTGACCACGCCGGAACCGTCCGGCTTGACCTGAACGCGGACGTTGTAGTCCACCACGCGCTTGTAGGCGACGAGAATCTTCATCCTGCGGGAATTCCTGAGGCTGGAGGGGGGAGGCCCGGCATTGCGGCGGCTGGCCGAGGGCAGACCGGGGATTTTACCGGTCGGGGGCAGGCCGTGCGAGTGCGTACGGATCAGTCATTCAAATGGCGGGCCAGGTTGGCGGCGAATCGCTCGACACTGCCGGGCGCTTGGGCGAAGAAGAGCGATGGTTCGGTCAATTCCAGCTCCAGCAGCCGCGGTTTGCCGGCGTCGTCGCGGATGAGATCGATGCGGGCATAGGGCAGCGGCTGGTCGAGTTGCAGCAGGCGTTCGGCCGCCGCCAGGACGCTTTCGGCCAGCTGGCGCTCGGCCGGGTCCGCTTCGCGTGGGGTTATCTGGCCGGCGGCATGGGGTGTCGTAGTAGCGGGCTGGTCGGGGCGCAGCAGCGCTCCTTTGCCGATGGCATGGCTGAATTGCCCGTCGAAGTAGATCAGGGCGGCCTCGCCGGCGCTGTCTACCGACCGCAGGTAGGGCTGCAGCATGACGCTGCGCCCTTGCTCAAGCAGCCGGGCGATATGGTTGCCGGCTGCGAAATCCTGCGCCCGCGAATAGCGCTGGGTATCGCGCGAGCCCGCGCTGACGGCGGGTTTGACCACGAACTCCTCCGCCTCTTCCGCTGCCAGAAAGGCCTGCAAGGCCTCAAGGGGTTCGGCGTCCGGCTCCACGAATACGGTGGGCACGACCGGCACATCGGCCGCTTCCAGATCGGCAAGATAGTGCTTGTCGGTATTCCAGCGAACGACGTCGAGCGGATTCAGCAGTCGGGTGGATCGCTGCACGCGCTCGCACCAGCCCAGGAATTCCACCAAGCGTTCGGTGTAGTCCCAGGGAGAGCGCAATAAGGCCGCATCGAAGCGACGCCAGCTGACCGTGGCATCGTCCCAGGCGACGACGCGCGCCTGCAGGCCGGCCCGGGCGCAGGCTTCAAGCATCGGGGCGAGGTCGTCATCGTGACCGGTGGCGGCCACTGCGGTGATCAGGGCGAGTGTCTTCATGGCCTCAAGTTTAAAGGCGACCGCGTTCGCCGGTGGGTATTGGCCGAAAGTACCTGTGTGCGCTGCGGGCAGCCGGTTAAAATGACCGGCAATTTCCCCTATGGACATGGTCATGGTCGAAGCGGTCGCCTCCTCGCCTTCGCGCAGTGGAGCCAAGAGCAAGCTCTATCCCAGCGCCGACGCAGCCTTGAAAGGGGTCGTTTCCGACGACCAAATCGTGGCGGTGGGCGGATTCGGGCTATGCGGCATTCCGGAGGCCTTGATCCTGGCCTTGCACGACAGCGGCGTCAAAGGCCTGACCGCCATCTCCAATAACGCCGGCGTGGACGGCTTCGGCCTGGGCCAGCTGCTCTCCACGCGCCAGATCCGCAAGATGATTTCCTCCTACGTCGGCGAGAACAAGGAATTCGAGCGGCAGTATCTTTCCGGCGAGCTGGAACTCGAGTTCAACCCGCAAGGCACCTTGGCCGAGCGCCTGCGGGCCGGCGGAGCGGGGATTCCGGCGTTCTTCACCCGCACCGGCTACGGCACCATCGTGGCCGAAGGCAAGGAAACGCGGGAGTTCGATGGTTTCCACTATGTGATGGAAACCGCGCTTAAGGCGGACGTGTCGCTGGTAAAAGCCTGGAAGGCCGACACCGCCGGCAACCTGATCTACCGCAAGACCGCCCGCAACTTCAATCCGGCCGTGGCCACCGCGGGCAAGGTGTGTATCGCCGAAGCGGAAATCATCGTGGAAGTCGGCGAGCTGGACCCCGACCAGATCCATACGCCGGGCATCTACGTGGACCGGCTGGTGCACAACCCCAATCCTGAAAAACGCATAGAAAACCGCACCGTGACCGGAGGAGCCCGCTGATGGCCTGGACCCGCGACGAAATGGCCCAGCGCGCCGCCCTGGAACTGACCGATGGCGCCTACGTGAACCTGGGCATCGGCCTGCCGACTCTGGTGGCTAATTACATACCTGAGGGTATGGATGTCTGGCTGCAATCCGAGAACGGTCTGCTGGGTATTGGCCCGTTCCCGGCCGAGGACGAAATCGATGCCGACCTGATCAACGCCGGCAAGCAGACCGTGACCGCGCGCAAGGGTGCCAGCTATTTCGGCAGCCACGATTCCTTCGCCATGATCCGCGGGGGCCACATCGACCTGGCCGTGCTGGGCGCCATGCAGGTCACCGACAAGGGCGATCTGGCCAACTGGATGGTCCCCGGCAAGATGGTCAAGGGCATGGGCGGGGCCATGGATCTGGTGGCCGGGGTCAAGCGCATCGTGGTGTTGATGGAGCATGTGGCGAAGGACGGCAGCCACAAGATTCTTCCTGAATGCGATCTTCCCTTGACCGGGGTAGGGGTGGTGAATCGGATCATTACCGACCTGGCGGTTTTCGATGTGACGCCCCGGGGCCTGGTGTTGGTGGAATCGGCCGACGGGGTGACCCGAAGCGATCTGGAGGCCAAAACCGGGGTTGGTTTCACCTGAAAGAAACAATGGCCCCCGCCTCGGCTTAACCTGTATAAGGCCCAAATATGCCGGGACAACCGCGACCGCTCTCACTATTGTTAAGTGGGGTCGCAGGTTATAGTTTGGTTTCAGGGGCAATACATTCAGTCGGGTTGAGGATTCTCATGAAGTTTCGCGTAGGCGCTTGCGCTCTGTTGGTATGTCTGGCCGGCTGCACTGCCGATGCTCCCGATACTAAGTTCGGCGATCAGCGGGGCGCGGCTTCGGCAAGCAGCCGCACTGCCCAGCGCCTGCCATCGGTACAGGTGGGACGCAAGGTCTCCCAGTCGGTCGCCAATGCCCCGGATCGCGGCGAACTGATCAGCTACAAGAACAAGGGCGCCGCGATCAAGCGTGAAGGTGCCTACACCTGGTATCCGGTTGCGATCAGTGAAGCGCATGCCCTCAAGGCCGTAGTTGATGGCGTCATGTCCATCCCGTCCCCTGATGGGTCACAGGTGAAGGTGCGTTACGAACGACATGTCGAACATCCCGATGGCAACTGGACCTGGATCGGCCGCGTCATCGGCGGCGACCAGAAGCAGGAAGCCATCCTGACCTTCGGTGAAGACGCGGTCTATGGCTCGATTCCGCAGCAAGCAGGCGCCCCGCTCAGCTTGCAGACACGCAGCGGCCAGCTGTACGCAGTGCAGACCGACCTTTCCAAGGTCAAAAACCCGAATAGCCGGACCGACATGATGGTGCCGCCGGCGCTGGCCCTGCGCTCGGCGCTGCTGGCGTCGGCCTCGAAAGCGCAGGTATCGCAGTCGGCGGTTGAGACCAAGGCTGCTACGCCTGCCAGTACTGTCGATGTCGCTATTGGATATACCGCAGGTTTCGCGACCGCGCAGGGCAGCCAGTCCGCAGCGGTCACGCGGTTGGTCTTCCTGATCGACGTGGGCAACCAAGCGTTCACCAACAGTCTGATCAACGGCGCGTTGCGCATGGTGAATGCCGTACAGGTCGACTACACGGATACCACGACCAACAAAGCCGCGCTCGGCGAACTTACCGGCCACAACGGAACAGCGACTGTGCCGGTTCCGGCATCGCTGGCTCCTATCCGAACGGCGCGCGATCAGTACGGCGCAGATCTCGCCGTACTAGTGCGCAAGTTCCAGACTCCGGAAAACGATGGTTGCGGTATCGCCTGGTTGAACGGGTCTGACCAAACACCGATCAACCCTACGACGGACGACGATTTCGGATTCGCGGTAATCAGTGACGGTAACGATACCGGCTCCGACGGCAATAGTTATTTCTGCGCTGCAGAGACACTGGTCCACGAGCTTGGCCATCTGATGGGCTCGGCCCACGATCGCGACAATTCCAAGAAGGCAGACGGGAGTCTGTTGTACGGCCGTTATCCGTATTCGTTCGGCATGAAGACGACGGTGGCCAATGGCAACTTCTACACCATCATGGCGTATGGAGATAACAACCAGAACTTCTACCGTACCTTCTCCAATCCGCTGGTGTTGAAGTGCGGACCGGCCGGTAACCTTGCTTGTGGCGTGGCCGATCAGACCGACAACGCGCGCAGCCTGAACCAAACGATTCCGGTTGTTGCGACCTTCCGGCAGGCGGTGGTGCCCTTCGAGAACCAGCTCGACCTGTATAGCATTTTCAAGATGGGCGCTTCGAACTTCACCGAAGTATTCCCGCTCGACGGCGCCAACAATCTCTCCAGATTCAGCTATGGAGCGGCGACGGCATTAGCGCGCACCGGTATCGACAAGGCCTGGAACTTCCAGTTCGCGGATTACAACGCAGACGGCAAGTCCGACCTGTACACGATTTTCAAGGTGGGCGCCTCCAATACCACCGAAGTACACGTCCTGAGCGGTGCCGACCGCTTCAAGACTTTCCTTTATCACGGCACTACGCCGCTCACGCAGACCGGCTCGGACAACCGCTGGATATTCAAGGCCGGTGACTACAACAGGGATGGTAAGCCGGATATCTACGCGATCCTGCGAGTGGGCGCTTCTGGCAAGACGGAAATCCACGTCTTGAATGGCGCGGACAATTTCAAGACCTACCTGGCCCACACGGCCACGACCCTGGCCAGCACGGGGACCGATTACGCCTGGGAATTCGCCTTGGGCGACTACAACGGCGATAACACGCTCGACCTCTACACGATCTTCAAGAATGGCGCTTCGGGCAAGACCGAGATCCACGTGCTCAATGGTGCGACCAACTTCCAGTCTTATCTGTTGAACACGGCTTCCGTGCTCTACGCGACCGGCTCGAGCAACGTGTGGAATTTCAAGGTTGGCGACTACAACAAGGATGGCAAGTTGGACGTGTATGCCATCTACAAGCAGGGTGGGTCGGGCAAGACGGAGGTGTTCGTCATGAATGGCGCGGACGGATTCCAGACTTACCTGGCCTCGATCTCCACCGCGCTGTATCCCACCGGCACGGACCTGACCTGGGAATTCGAGTTGGCGCCGCCAACCTGATCCGGAATGGGGACGTGAGGAAAGCCGGGTTGCTCAACCCGGCTTTTTTTTGCCCGAGAAAGGTTGGAAACGTAGGGAGAGAAAGCGGAGGAGTCGCGTCGGCGAAGACACGCATGCAGGGCGCTTCAACCTGCGTAAGGGTAGCTGGAGGAAGCGGGCACGGCATCAGGACCTTCAGGATCATCAGCGCACGTCATCCGGTAACCGGCATCCGCCGAAACGCAGGCGAATATCCGCTCAATGGCGTGGGCCATTGTTCCATCGACCTGTCCTTCCTCATCTTCGAAGTCGGATTCGTCGAGATGAGCGTCCAGCAAGGGCCTTAATGCGTTGAGCCGGGCCCAGAACATACTGCCTGCGACGAACGACCCGACTTCGGTCGCTGGCGATGCCAGTCCAAGACGCGTCGCCAAATACCGGACAGTTCCGGCATTGCCTCCCACGTGCGCCGAAAGGGCTCGTACATGCTCTTCTGGAGCGACAAGGCCTAGCCCGGGCTGCTCGCCGAAAGCGCGTGAGATGCGGCGGGCGCGATCGCCGCCAATGAGCCGGCGAATCATTTCCCGTCGCCATTGTTCGCCATTTTCGAGGTGCGTGGATCGCTTCGTATGGAGCTTGAGCACAACGTCGACGCCTTCGTCTATCAAGCGGTTGGCGATCTTAAGGAAGGGAAGGATGTCCCTTCCACGGTTCTCGCCGACCAACAGTTCGAAAGGCATGGCCGCTTCCGAAAGGCGTTGCCTGATCTCTTCGGCGATATGCGCACCCGTGGTGACGATGAGATGCCAGGGGGTGCCGCTGGACTGCAGTGATTCCACTATCTCGTCGAAGGCATCCAGGTGCCATGCATGGATGACAACGTGGTTCCTCGCCGCGCTTTTCGGCGAGCCCTGCCCGCCTGTGGAAGCAAGCGCGCGTCTGGTGGCGTTGAGATAGGCGTAGCCAAGGCGCGCGTCGGGTTCAAGCACCGCTCCCTCAGCCCATTCGTTCCAGGCGTTGACGAAGACCAGGCGTTCCGAGGCGGGATAGTCCTGGACATGGCGGATGGCGTGTTGCAGCCAGTCGCCATATCCACGCGGAGACGCATGCAGGTACACAAGGCCTTTGCCGGATCGCCTGGCTTCATTGTCCCAACCGCAATTGACGCCGGGATACAGGCGATAGCCTACGCGATCTCGTTCTTGGAATTGCTTAGAAAGCTCGCGCCAATCGACGACTTGGCCGTTGTAGTGCCGGTTGATCAGGCGCTGTCTCGTTACGATCGAGGTGGGTCGATGGAGGTTGGGCGGAAACTCTACCGCCGCGTCGAAGCCTATCCGCTCCGGCACAGGGCGTTCGAAACTTTGGACGTAAACCAGGTGGATCTCGCCGATTCCATTGTCGCGACACCAGCTCCTCCACCGTTCCGCGGTCGCCGCCGCATCAGGCAGCAAGCCTGGGCGGTAGACAAGCAACACCGGCTTGCCGCCAACACGTAGGTAGCGGGGATCGCGCAGGTACTCGGCGACATGACTAATGAAAGCGACATCGTCGGCCGCGCTGTGGTTCTGCTCGATCAGGATATCGTCGTTGCGGCCGTCCCATCGCCGGGACCAGTTCTCGTTCGCCCAGCACAGACAGAGCGAAAGCTCTAACGTCGGGTCATGCAGCCATCTTCTCAGTGGCGCATCCAACAGGGTCTTCCCACCGAACCAGTAGAAATAGGAGCAGAATGCGGCGATGCCGTATTCGCGCGCCAACCGAGCCTGCTCGTGCATGACGCCTGGGGTGGTCAGGTCGTAGTAGCCCAGGTCGCCTGGGAGCCGGGGCTGTGCATGTCCTTCGAACTGCGGCAGCGCGCGCGTTACGTTTCGCCACTCGGTGAATCCCTTCCCCCACCATTCATCGTTCTCCGGAATAACGTGGAATTGCGGCAGGAAGAACGCGATCAGCTTCGCGGGCAGTAACTCCGGAAGGCTGTCGCTTATGTAGGGCACGTGGCCGATCGCAGGCCCATCGGCCCGCAAGTAGGGTCGATGCCTGTCGTTCAGGCCGGTCCAAGAGCCGCGGGGCGCTTGTGGGAGCCATCTGGAAAACCCGCTCAGGAACCATTGCCGCGCACTGTCGCGACGCGTATCGGAAAGAGGCAGCAACCGAAAGGTGAAACGCAAGGCATTGAAGAACGCGTTCCTGAACTGGTCACGGATCGGAACCATCGGACGGCTACAGATTCTGGTAGTTGGGACCCGAACCGCCCTCTGGCGTCACCCAGGTGATGATCTCGTACGGGTCCTTGATGTCGCAGGTCTTGCAATGCACGCAGTTGGCGGCGTTGATCTGCAGGCGCTTGCCCGCTTCGTCGTCGACGATCTCGTAGACGTTGGCCGGGCAGAAACGGGTGCAGGGGTTGTCGTATTCCTCGGCGCAACGGGTGATGCAGATCGAGGTGTCGGCGACCTTCAGGTGCACGGGCTGGTCTTCGTCGTGCTCGGTGGCGGCGTAGTAGACGGCCTGCAGGCGGTCGCGCGGTGCGAGGGTGCGTTGCACGTAGTCGCGCTTGGGTTCTTCGTGTTCGCCGACCTTTTCCAGCGCGGACCAGTCCGGCTTGTTTCTCAGCGTCCACGGCGAGAGCCCGAAACTGGCCGTTTCCCATGCCGCGTTGAGCAGGCCGAACCAAAGGCCCTTCTTGAAACCGGGTTTGACGTTGCGCACTTTTTTCAGTTCCGCCATCACTGGCGAGGCGCGCAGCCTGGCGTCGAATCCCGCCGGGTCCAGCGACTGGGCCAGGTGTTCGGCGGCCAGCATGCCGCTGCGGATCGCCTGGTGCGTGCCCTTGATCTTGGGTACGTTGAGCAGGCCGGCGGTATCGCCGATCAGCAGCGCGCCCGGCATCTCCACCCGCGGCAGCGATTGCCAGCCGCCGGTGACGATGGCACGCGCGCCGGCCGACAGTATCGTGCCGCCTTCCAGCAACGGCGCCACCATGGGATGGGCCTTCCATTGCTGGAACGCTTCCCACGGTTTGTATTCGGGATCCTGGTACTCCAGTCCGCTGATGTATCCCAGCGCGATCTGGTTGTTGTCCAGGTGATAAAGAAAGCTGCCGCCGTAGATGCGGCTGTCGGCGGGCCAGCCCAGGGTATGCACGATCTTGCCGGCCGACACGCGCCCTTCCGGCACCTGCCACAGCTCCTTGATGCCGATCGAGTAGCCTTGCGGATCGCTGTCACCGTCCAGCCCGAAACGTTTGATCAGGCGCTTGGTCAGATGCCCGCGCGCGCCTTCGGCCAGCACCGTGACCTTGGCGTGGATGTCGATGCCGGCGGTGAAGCCGGGCTTGTGCGAACCGTCCTTGGCTACGCCCATGTCGCCGATGCGCACGCCGATGACCTTGCCGGCCTCGTCGTGCAGAGTTTCCGCTGCGGCGAAACCCGGATAGATCTCCACCCCCAGCGCTTCGGCCTGCGGCGCCAGCCATGCGCACAGCGCGCCGAGGCTAACGATGAAATTGCCGTGGTTGTGCATGCCGGGCGGCACGAGGGGCGATTTGAACCCGCCCGTCTTGGTCAGGTACCAGAACTCGTCCTGGGTGGCCGGTACGCAGATCGGTGGCGGCGCTTGGCGCCAACCTGGCAGCAGTTCGTCCAGCGGGGCCGGCTCGATCACCGCACCCGACAGGATGTGGGCGCCGATGGTGCTGGCTTTCTCGATCACGCAAACCGAGATTTCCGGATTGAGCTGTTTCAGACGGATCGCGAACGCCAGGCCGGAAGGTCCCGCGCCGACAGTGACGACGTCGTACTCCATCACATCGCGTTCTACATCGGTCATCGGGGTTTCCATGGCTGGCTCGCGGCTGCGGCTATTTTCGGTGTTTGCGGAGGAAGGGGCAAATCCGCCAGCATGGCTTCATGTCCGTACTGCGCCCCCTTGCAACGAATGGTAGCGACGATGCCCTGGCGGGCGCGGAGCTCTGGTTCGCGCCGGACTGGCTGGAGACCGGGCAGGCCGATGCGCTGTTGGCCGAGCTGCGGGATGCGATCGAATGGGAGACGCACCGTATCCGCCTGTTCGGCCGGGAGGTGGACTCTCCCCGGTTGAGCAGCTGGATAGGCGATGAAGACGCGGCCTATACGTATTCAGGCACGCGCTTCCAGCCGCGGCCCTGGCCTCCGGCTCTAGTCGGTATCCGTCGCCGGCTTGCGCACGAATTGGAGTGCCGATTCAACAGCGTCCTGGCCAACCGCTATCGCGATGGACGCGATTACATGGGCTGGCACAGCGACAACGAATCCGAGCTGGGTCCGCAGCCGGTTATCGCTTCCCTTAGCTTGGGTGCGACGCGGCGCTTCGTGCTGAAACACCGCCGCGAGGCATCACGCAAACTCGAATTGCCGTTGGCGCACGGCAGCCTGCTGGTGATGCGCGGGGACACGCAAGCCAATTACAAGCATTCGCTGCCGCGGACGGCCCAGCCGGTGGGAGAACGCATCAACCTGACTTTCCGCCGAATCCTGGCTTGAAACGACGCACGTCAGCGCTTGCTGCGGCTGGCGTCCGCTTCGCCGGTGGTCAGCACCCAGCCGACGACGTCGCTTCCCAGTTTCTCCAACGCCGTGTCGAAGGCGGTCGCCACCTGCGCCACTTCCACACCGGCCGAAGGCTCCGTCTGCAGGAATGTGCGCGAGGCGACGATGCGCTGATCGCTGGTATGCAGGAGTTTGGCGGTGAGTTCGATGGTGGCCGAGGGCACCGCATTGCCCGCGTAGTCGGATTCGTAACGGCGCAGATCCATGATCAGCCTGTAGTCGGCGCGGATGCCGCTGCCGGCGCGGGCGACGGCGGGGATCTTGCCCGAATCCTCCAGCGCGCGCAGCACCGTGGCTTCGATCAGGTCGGTGGAAGGCTGCGACCAGGTCACGCTCTTGTAGACCTGCAGCTCGCCGGGCACCGGACGCACCGCGATGCGCGGGCTGTCGACCACGCGCGCAGCGGTGGGCTTGGCCACCGCCAGCTGCCAGCTCACCGAAGGCCAGGAAGGATCTGGCGTTACCTTCACCTGCGGCGCATAGATGGTCACCGGGTCGCGTTGTTTGCCGTTTCCCAGTACCGAACAACCGGCCAGCAGCGTCAACGGCACGACGATGGAAATAAGACGAAGAGAGGCGAGTCGCATCGATTTCATTTCGGTTCGAACTCCTTGGGTGCGTCGCGGCCCAGCAGGTAGCGCGCAGGGTTGCCTTCAAGCCGGTCGCTTACTTGGCGCAGGTCGCGGATCAGGCTGCGCAGTTCGGAAAGGGTAGGGCCCAGCTGCCCTAAGCCATCGCTGGCGAAGCTGTTGATGGCCGCGCGGTTCTCGCCGAGGATCGCGTCCGCGTTGCCTGCTGCCGAATCCAGTCGCGCCAGCGTACTTTCGAGCTTCTCAAGGATAGGCGGCAGTTGCTTCACCAGATTCTGGTCCAGGCGCTGGATGGTGCCGTTGGTGGTGTCCAGCGTACGGTCCAGGTTGGTGGCCGCATCGCGGGCGCTGGCGATCAGCGCCTGCAGGCCTTCTTCGCGATTGGCCATGTCGCCGCTGATGGTTTCCAGGTTCTGCAAGGTGCTGGCGATGCGCGCCACGTTCTGGTCGCTCAACACCTGGTCCAGGCGTTCGACGATGCGGTTGGCGGTGTCGGTGATGTTCTGCAACGCCGAGGGCGCGGTCTGGATGATCGGCGCTTCGCGCGTGTCGACCGAGGTAAGCGCCGGGGCCTGCGGGGTGCCGCCGCTCAGCTGGATGATGGACGGGCCGGTCAGGCTGGTGATGGCCAGCTTGGCGCGGGTGTCGGTCTTGACCGGGGTGGTGGTGTCCAGGCGGATCCTGGCGATCACCTGGCGCGGGTCGTTGGGCGCCAGCGAGAGCTTGGTGATCGAACCCACCGCAATGCCGTTGTATTGCACCGGGCTGCCCACCGACAGGCCGGTGACGGCTTCGCGGAACACCACCTGGTATTCCTGCCAGCTGCGCTCGGAAGAGTATTTCGCCGCCCACAGTCCGAACAGCAGCAAAGCGGCCGCGATGATGATGGTGAAAGCGCCGATGAGGACGTAGTTGGCTTTGGTTTCCATGTTCAGGACGCCTCTTGCTGGGTTCGTTCTTGATAGGCATCGCGGCCCTGCCGTGCGGCACGTGCGCGGGGGCCGTGGAAATATTCCTGCACCCACGGGTGGTCGAGCTTCTCCACTTCGGCGATCGGCGCATTGATCACCACTTTGCGGTCGGCCAGCACCGCCACCCGGTCGCAGATAGCGTACAGGGTGTCCAGGTCGTGGGTGATGAGGAAGACGGTAAGGCCCAGCGCCTGTTGCAGGGTGCGGATGAGGCGGTCGAAGGCGGCCGCGCCGATCGGGTCCAGCCCGGCGGTGGGCTCGTCCAGGAACAGCAGCGGCGGATCCAGCGCCAGCGCGCGCGCCAGGCCGGCGCGCTTGCGCATGCCGCCGGAGAGCTGCGACGGCAGCTTGTTCAGTGCATCGGCCGGCAATCCGGCCAGCTTCACCTTCAGCAACGCCAGTTCGTAGCGCCAGGTGTCGGGCAGTTCGCCGTGGTGTTCCTTCAACGGCACCTGCACGTTCTCGCCCACGGTCAGCGACGAGAACAGCGCGCCGTCCTGGAACAGCACGCCGGTGTTGCGTTCTATGTGCTGGCGGTCCTGCGGGCGGGTCGAGCGCGCGTCGGTGCCCAGCACTTCTATCTGGCCGGCATCGGGAATGCGCAGCCCCAGGATGGAACGCATCAGCACCGACTTGCCCGTACCCGAACCGCCGACCACGCCCAGGATTTCGCCGGGGCGCACGTCCAGGTCCAGGCCTTCATGCACGATCTGTTCGCCGAACCGGTTGGTCAGCCCGCGCACGCGGATGAGCGGGGCGGCTGCGTCGGAATCTTCGCGGGAATCGGCGGGCGCGGCGGACATGTTCACCAATCCATGCTCATGAACCACAGCGCCGCCAGCGCGTCGATGATGATCACCAGCGAAATGGTCTGCACCACGCTCGAAGTAGTGCGCTCGCCCACCGATTGCGCGGTGCCTTCCACCTGCAGCCCTTCCAGGCAGCCGATCAAGCCGATGATCAAGGCGAAGATCGGCGCCTTGGACATGCCGACCAGGAAGTGCCGCACTTCCAGGGTTTCGTGCATGCGCGTCAGGTACATCTGCGGCGGGATGCCCAGATCGAAGGCGCCGACGGTGATGCCGCCGGCCAGGCCGGCCATCATCGAGATGAAGGTGAGCAGCGGCAGGGTGATCAGCAGGGCCAGCAGGCGCGGAATCACCAGCAGGTCGATCGGATCCAGGCCCAGCGTGCGGATCGCGTCGATCTCCTCGCGGCTCTGCATGGCGCCGATCTGCGCGGTGAAGGCGCTGGCGGTGCGCCCGGCCAGCACGATGGCGGTGAGCAGCACCGCGAACTCGCGCAGGAAGGCGATGCTGACCAATTCCACCACATAGATCTCCGCGCCGAAGTCGCGCAGGATGGTCGAGCCCAGGAAGGCGATGACCGCGCCGACCAGATACGACAGCAGGATCACCAGCGGCACCGCATCCAGGCCCACCTGCTCCATATGGAAGACGGTGGCGGTGACGCGCAGGCGCTTGGGTTCCTTCAGGGTGCGCAGCATCTTCACCAGGTTCTCGCCGGTGAAGCTGACCAGGGCCACGATTTCCCTGCCGTTGTCCTGCACCTGTTGGCCCAGGCGCGCCAATGCGGCCACGAAGCCGTAGTCGCGCTTTTTCTTCGGACGATCGTCGGCGACGTCTTCGATGGTGGAAACCAGCGCTTGATGCTCCTGGCGGAACTGCAGGTCTTCCAGCGGAATGTCGTTGCGCGCGGCATGGCGCAGCAGCTGCAATACGCCGGCCGAGTCGATGCGCGAAATGCCGGTCGCATCGATGGCCTTGGCGCCGGCCGGGATCTCGCGCAGGCGCTCGGCGACCTGCAGCGCGGTCGCGATGGTCCATTGCCCCGCCAGCCGTACCCGCGAGGGATCGGCGTCGTCGGTTTCGAAGCGGGGGCGGGCGTCGGTCTGGGTCATAGCGCTCGTATCGGTGAGCATACAGTCTACCCATGCCGCGAGAAGCGAGGAGCCGGCCCGCTGAATCGTGGCATAGCCGGCAAGAGCCGGGCATCATCCATCCGCACCATTCCCAGGCCCTAGACTAGCCGCATGCCGCAAACTACGACGAACTCCGCCACCTACGCCCAGCGCATCGCTTTCGTATGCGAAACGGCAGCGCGTCTGCATACCTACGGCACGACAGCGCAGCGCCTGGAAGGGGCGGTGGTCGCGTTGTCGACCCGCCTGGGGCTGGAATGCGAACCCTGGTCGAATCCGACCGGTCTGATCCTCAGCTTCAGCGATCCTTCCCGGCCGCTGGGGGCCAGCGACACCACCCGGGTGATCCGGCTGGCGCCTGGCGAAAACGATCTGTACAAGCTGAGCGAGTCCGACCGCATCGCCGAGGCCGTGGCCGGCGGTGCGATGAGCATCGCGCAAGGCCACACCGCGTTGCGCGCGCTGGACCGCAAGCCCAGCCTGCGCTGGCGCATCACCCAACTGGTCGCCTTCGCACTGGCGTCCGGTGCGGTGGCCGGGTTGTGGCGGTTGCCGTGGCTGGATATCGCCACGGCCACGTTCATCGGTTTGCTGATCGGCGTGCAGGCGCTTTTGAACGAGCGGCGTCCGCGATTGAAGGAGGCCAGCGATGCGGTATCGGCGCTGATGGCGGGCATGGTGGCCGTGCTGGTTTCCAACTTCATCCAGCCGCTCAATCTGAACAGCGTGATCATCGCTTCGCTGGTGGTGCTGTTGCCCGGCATGACGCTGACCAATGCGGTCAACGAATTGACCAGCCAGCACCTGGTCTCGGGCACGGCGCGTTTCGCCGGCGCCATCGCCACCATTCTCAAGCTGACCGTGGGCACGCTGATCGCGCTGACGCTTGCGCAGTTGCTGGGTCTGTACCCGGAAGTGCGTGCGTTGCGTCCGCAGCCGGAATGGGTGGAATGGACGTCGCTGGTGCTGGCGGCCTATGCCTTCGCTGTGTTGTTCAAGGCGCACCGCCGCGACTATGGCTGGGTGATGGCGGCGGCGATCTGCGGTTATCTGATTTCACGCTATGCGGGGCAGGCCTGGGGGACGGAGGTCGGGATATTCCTGTCGGCGCTGGTGCTGACGGCGGCGGGCAATGTGTTCGCGCGCTGGGCCAACAAGCCCGGTGCGATCATCCGGGTGCCGGGCATCATCATGCTGGTGCCGGGAAGCAATAGTTTGCGGGGTGTGTTGAGTTTGGTGCAGCAGCAGGATCTGGCGGTGGGCAATTCTGCGTTGTTGACGGTGATCAATATCGTGATGGCGCTGATCGCGGGGCTGTTGTTCGGAAACCTGCTGGTGCCAGCGCGGAAGAATCTCTGAAGTTTTCCGTCTCGGCAAAGATAGGTGTCCACGGACAAGCGAATCGTCATCCCAGCGCAAGCTGGGATCCATTTTGATCTTGATCTTGCTCTTGCTTTCGCTTTTGCACCTGCTTCTGCCTCCTCCCTTGCGCGCAGCGCAGGGGAGGATTGAGGAGGGGTGCTCTTGCTCTTAGCTCTTAGCTCTTAATTCAAAGTCAAAAGCGTTTCGCGCTACGCGCGAGTCACTTTTCTTTGAACGGCAAAGAAAAGTAACCAAAAGAAAGCCGCCCTACGGCGCGCCCAGCGATAAAGCCGCTGGGTCCGCATGCGAATCGGGAATTTCCGTAAGACACATCCTGTGTCTACGGAAACGGCGCACATCCCTGTGCGCCGCCCTTCGGGTTTACCCGATCCGCATGCCGCGCCTCACGGGGTTCGAAAATCAACAGCAACAGAAAAGCACTGCTTAGCGTTGACTCGCAAATCGAGCAGTAGTCAGCTCTTTAGCTCTTGATCCTCATCCCCGTGAGTCGCGGCAAGCAGGCCGGGAGCAACCCCGCAGGGGCAGCGCACAGGGATGTGCGCTGTTTCCGGAGGCGCAGGATGCGCCTTACGGAAATTCCCGGCCTGCTTGCGCACCCGGCGGCTTTATCGCCGGGCGCGACGTTAGGGTGTGCTTTCTTTGGTTACTTTCTTTGCACAAGCAAAGAAAGTAACTCGCGCAACGCGCGAAACGCTTTTGCTCTGAAAGCCCCCGCCAAAAGCGCCCCCATCCGCCTTCGGCACCTTCCCCCCGCAAGCGGAGGGAAGGACTCCTCTGGGGGACCGCGCTCGGTCAGCTGGTCAGTTTGGCCAGCAGTTCTTCGCGGCCCAGATTCTCCGCTTCGCTGGCGCGGCGTGCGCGGTATTCGAAGGTGCCCGCGGCCAGGCCGCGTTCGGAAATCACCACGCGGTGCGGGATGCCGATCAGTTCGATGTCGGCGAACATCTGGCCGGGTCGCAGGCCGCGGTCGTCGATCACCGCTTCGATGCCCGCGGCTTGCAGATCGTCGAACAACTGCTGCGCGGCATCGTTCACCGCCGCATCGCCCTTCGGATTGATCGTGCAGATGGCGACGGCCCAGGGAGCCATCGGTTCGGGCCAGATGATGCCTGCGGCGTCGTGGTTCTGTTCGATCGCCGCGGCGACGATGCGCGACACGCCGATGCCGTAGGTGCCCATGAGCATGGTGGCGGCCTTGCCCGATTCGTCCAGCACCGTGGCCTTGAGCGCTTCGGTGTACTTGCGGCCCAGCTGGAACACGTGGCCCACTTCGATGCCGCGTGCCAGCTGCAGTTCGCCGCCGTCCTGCGCGCGGTCGCCATGGACCACGTTGCGGATGTCGGCGACGGCGTGCGGTTCGGGCAGATCACGGCCCCAGTTGACGCCGGCGATGTGGAAACCCGCTTCGTTGGCGCCGACCACGAAGTCGGCCATCGCCGCCACTTCGCGGTCGGCGATCACGCGAATCTCTTTCGACGGCTGCAGCGGACCCAGGAAGCCAGGCTCGCTGCCCAGGAATTCCTTGATCTCCGCTTCGGTGGCCATGCGGTAGTCGGTCAGGCCCGGCACCTTGGCCAGCTTGATCTCGTTGACCGCGTGGTCGCCGCGCACCAGCGCCAGCACGAAGCCGGCTTCGGTCATCACCGCCACCGACTTGACCGTGCGTTGCAGCGGAATGCCTAGCAGCGCGGCCACTTCCTCGCAGGTCTTTTGCGTGGGCGTATCCACTTTGCGCAAAGCTTCGCCCGCGGCTCCGCGCGGCGCCGGTTCTGCCGCCTGCGCGGCTTCCACGTTGGCCGCGTAGTCCGAACCGGTGGAGAAGGCGATGGCGTCTTCGCCAGAATCGGCCAGCACGTGGAATTCCTGCGAAGCGTCGCCGCCGATGGCGCCGGAGTCGGCCTGCACCGCACGGAACTTCAGGCCCAGGCGGGTGAACACGCGGCTGTAGGCGGCGTGCATGTTGTTGTACTCGCGGACCAGGTCGGCTTCGGTCAGATGGAACGAGTAGCCGTCCTTCATCAGGAATTCGCGCGAGCGCATCACTCCGAAGCGCGGGCGGATCTCATCGCGGAACTTGGTCTGGATCTGGTAGAAGTTCACCGGCAGCTGCTTGTAGCTGGCCAGTTCGTTGCGGGCGAAATCGGTGATTACTTCCTCGGCGGTGGGCGCGTAGCAGTACTCGGCTTCCTTGCGGTCGCGGATCTTCAGCAACTGGCCGCCGAATTTCTCCCAGCGCCCGGTTTCTTCCCACAACTCGCGGGGTTGCACGGTGGGCATCAGCATCTCGATGGCGCCGGCGCGGTTCATTTCCTCGCGCACCACGTTTTCCACTTTGCGCAGCACGCGCAACCCCAGCGGCGACCAGGTGTACAGACCGGAGGCCAGCTTGCGGATCATGCCGGCGCGCAGCATCAGCTGGTGGCTGACCACTTCGGCGTCGGCGGGGGTTTCCTTGGTGGTGCGGAGATGGAATTGCGACAGGCGCATCGGCAGGTGGTTCGCGACGAAGGGGACCGGCATTTTGCCAGCTACGGCGCGACATTGCGGCTTTAATTGGCTATTCGGGCCTGCCGCCTTTCACTTCGATGCCGCGGCCTGGCTCACGGTCTATGCGCTCGTAGCGCCGATTCGCGGGAGGTTTGTCGGTGATCTGCAGCACGCCCGCGTCATCGCGCCAGCGATATAGCGCAGGCCGAGCGTCGCGGGCCTGCGCCGCGGCCGCACGCTGCGCGCGTTGTTCGCGGGCCTGGCTCTTGCCGGGGGCCTCGCGGGACAGCCACCAGGCCACGCCGATGCCCAGCAGCAGGCCGGCAACGATGGCCCAGGCCAGGCGCATGGGTCAGGCGGCGGGCTTGCAGTAGGCCTTGACCGCGGCGGTGGCGAGTTCGCGCTGGTTGGCGCGGTCGTCGTCGCCCAGGGTCTTGTCCGGCTTGCCGTCGCCGTCGGTGTCCTGCTGCACGGCGTTCTTGCCCGCCAACAGCTGCAGATTCAGCTTGGCCGTGGTGCACTGCGGGTTTTCTACGGACTTGCCGGTCGCTGTGGCCTCTACGACCGGTTCGCCGCGGTTGTCGATGCGGCGGTCCTTGGTCTGCTGGTTCGGCGGGGGGCTGTCGGAATAGTGGGTGACGCCCTGTGCGTCCTTCCACTGGTAGACCTTCTGGGCGAAGGCGGGCGCGCAGGCGCTCGCGATCAGCAGCAACGCAAGGGCGCGGATCAGGGGCGAGCGTATGGGCAGGGCAGGCATGGAGGCCTCCAGGGGAGGATCAGGGGAAGGTTGCGATTGCAGCACCGCCGGGCCGGGCTGGCAAGCCGCCGGCTTGGGCTAAACTGCGACGCATGGACGAAAACAAGCAAGTACCGCGCTCGCGCACCATCTATCTGCTGCCCAACCTGTTCACCACGGCGGGCCTGTTCGCCGGGTTCTACGCCATCATCGCGGCGGCCAACGGCCAGTTCGTGCAGGCCTCGGTGGCGGTGTTCATCGCGGCGGTCATGGACGGCATCGATGGCCGGGTGGCGCGCCTGACCGGCACCAGCAGCGAATTCGGCGTGCAGTACGACTCGCTGGCCGATCTGGTGAGCTTCGGTATGGCTCCGGCGCTGGTGATGTACCACTGGGCGCTTTCGGCGCTGAAATTCGACGGCAGCGTGATGGGCCGGGTGGGCTGGGCGGTCGCCTTCCTCTACGCGGCCTGCGCCGCGTTGCGTCTGGCCCGTTTCAATACGCAGGTGGGCACGGTGGACAAGCGTTGGTTCATCGGCCTGGCCAGCCCGGCCGCGGCGGGACTGATGATGTCCTTCGTCTGGGCCTTCGCCGATGGCGATCTGGGCTGGAGCGGCGAAGAACTCCGCTACGTGGCGCTGGGAGTAACGATAGTCTCGGCGCTGCTCATGGTCAGCCGCATCCGTTTCTGGAGCTTCAAGGGCAGCGGGGAAGGCGGGGCCAAGGCCGACCGCATTCCCTTCTACGCCCTGTTCCTGGTGCCGGTGGTGATCGCGATACTGGCCATGGATCTGCCGCGCGCGCTGCTGGCCATCGGCGTGATC
The DNA here is from genome assembly GCA_036383995.1 of Pseudoxanthomonas sp. Lineage (GTDB taxonomy): Bacteria > Pseudomonadota > Gammaproteobacteria > Xanthomonadales > Xanthomonadaceae > Pseudoxanthomonas_A. Next base: position 104,491 of record DASVNG010000010.1, on the reverse strand, counting down.
TATGCGTTCTCGGGGCCGGGATACTGGCTGTGGAGACGTTGGCGCAAGCTGCCGGAGGCTGCGCCGTGAGCGAGTTGTGGTCATCGCAACAGCATGAGTGGCTGGCTGCGCTGGGCCATACGCTGTATGTGCAGGGTGCGGCGGAAGCGCCGGTTGCGGTCGTGGCCGAATCCGCCAAGCCGCCGCGCGAAACCGCTCAGCCCGCCGCCCCGGCGCGCCGCAGGCCCGAACCCGAAACGATGCCCCCCGCGCGTGCCGCCGCCGCGCCCGTGCGCGCCGCTTCGCGCCTGCCGGACAAGCTGCATTTCGCGCTGATCCGCGCTTCGGGCTGCAACCCCAATGCCGAGGATGCGGCCGCGATCATCGCCCGCTGGCCGCCTTCCTCCGAACTGCGCGGCAATCCCGCGGCCAAGCGCGCCTTGTGGCCGCAGTTGCGCGCCCTGCGCAGGCAGCGGTCGCCATGAGCGCGGTCGCGGTCGACGCCGGGCACGCCGACACGGGCTTGCGCGCGATGCGCGAGTCGGACCTGGACGCCATCCTGGCGATCGAACAGCGCGCTTATCCGTTCCCGTGGACGCGCGGCATCTTCCGCGATTGCCTGGCTGCCAGTTATCCCGCCTGGGTGCTGCAGGAACGCGGCTTGCCCATCGGTTATGCGGTCATCAGCGTGGCGGCGGACGAGGCGCACATCCTCAACATCTGCGTCGCGCCGGAGCGCCAGGGCCGCGGCCACGGACGCCAGCTGTTGCGGTCGCTGGTCAAACTGGCGATCGACCTGGGCGCCGCGCGCATTTTTCTGGAAGTGCGCCCTTCCAATCCCAACGCCATCGCGCTGTACCACGACGAAGGCTTCAACGAGATCGGGCGGCGTCCGCGCTACTACCCCGCGCGCGACGGGCGCGAGGATGCGCTGGTGATGGCGATGGAGCTGGTAGGCGGCGACATCGATCGGATGCCGGCGTTGTAGGGCTCAGGCGGGCTTCGACCCAACACCCGTGGGAGCGGCGTCCCGCCGCGAGCTTCTACCAATATCCAGGATTCAAGATCAAAAGCTCGCGGCGGGACGCCGTTCCCACGTTGCAATGTGGGATTCAGAGCTTTGCGCGCTGCTGCTGCAAACCGTCCAACTGGTTGGTCCAGTCCACCAGCCGCTGGCGCTCCTGTTCGACCACCGCTGGCGGCACTTTGTCGCTGAACTTGGAGAGCTTGGTTTCGCTTTTCTCCTTTTCGCCCGCGACCCTGGCGATTTCCTTGTCCAGGCGCGTGCGTTCGGCATCCAGGTCCACCAGCCCTTCCAGCGGCACCAGTAGCTTCAGCTCGCCGACGATGGCGACGGCCGACGCGGGCGCTTGCGCATCGGTCTGCAGCCATTGGATGCCTTCCAGTTTGAGCAGGAAGGAAAGCTGCGAGGCGTAGCGATCGGCCAGTTTGCGGTCGTTGCCGCTGCCGTCCTGCAGCAGCAGGCGCACCTGTTTGCCCGGCGACACGCCCAGTTCGCTGCGCACACGACGCAGGGCCGAGACCATGTCCTTCAACCACTCCACGTCGATGTCGGCTTGCGTGTAGTCATTGCCGGCGAAGTCGGCGGCGGCCGGGTAGGGCTGCAGCGAGATGGTTTTGTCCTCGATGCCCAGACGTGGCGCGACCTGCTGCCAGAGTTCTTCGGTGACGAAGGGCGCCAGCGGATGCAGCAGGCGTAGCAGCGCCTCCAGCACGTACAGCGCGGTGTGGCGCGTGCTGTCTGCCGCGGCGGCATCGTTGCCGTTGAGCGCGGGTTTGGCCAGTTCCAGGAACCAGTCGCAGAACTCGTTCCAGGCGAATTCGTACAGGGCTTGGGCGAGCAGGTCGAAGCGGTAATTGGCGTAGTGGGTTTCGGCTTCGGCGCTGACTTTGGCCAGGCGGGAGAGGATCCACTTCTCGGCGTCGGTGGTTGCTGCGTGCGGCGTGGGGGCGCCGTCACGGCGCGAGCTGTTCGCGGAGAGCTCGCGGCTGGAAGCCGCTCCCACGGGAACCCTGAAGCCCTCGCTATTCATCAACACGAAGCGCGTCGCGTTCCACAACTTGTTGCAGAAGTTCTTGTAGCCCTCGGCGCGGCCCATGTCGAACTTGATGTCGCGGCCGTGGTTGGCCAGCGCAGCGATGGTGAAGCGCAGCGCGTCGGCGCCGTGGGCCATGATGCCCTCGGGGAATTCCTTGCGCGTGGCCTTCTCGATCTTCGGTGCATCGGTGGGCTTCATCAGGCCGGTGGTGCGCTTGGCGACCAGGTCTTCCAGGCCGATGCCGTCGATGATGTCCAGCGGGTCCAGCACGTTGCCCTTGGACTTGGACATCTTCTGCCCGTCCTTGTCGCGGATCAGGCCGGTCATGTACACGTCCTTGAACGGTATGCGACCAGTGAAATGATCGGTCGCCATGACCATGCGCGCGACCCAGAAGAAGATGATGTCGAAGCCGGTGACCAGCACGCTGCTGGGCAGGTAACGGTCGAAGCCGCGTTCGGCCATGGCCGCCTGGTCGGGCCAGCCGAGCGTGCTGAACGGCCACAGCTGCGCACTGAACCAGGTTTCCAGCACGTCGTGGTCTTGCGAAAGCGCAACGTCCGCGCCAAGCGAGTTCTTCGCGCGCGCTTCGGCTTCGTCGCGACCGACGTAGACGTTGCCCTGCGCGTCGAACCAGGCCGGTATGCGATGGCCCCACCAGAGCTGGCGGCTGATGCACCAGTCTTGGATGTTCTCCATCCAATGGCGGTAGGTGTTGATCCAGTTGGCGGGTACGAATTTGACGCTGCCGTTCTCGACCAGCTCCAGACCTCGCGCCGCAAGACCGTCCATCTTCACGAACCACTGGTCGGTCAGATACGGCTCGATCACCTGGCCGGTGCGGTCGCCCTTGGGCACTTGCAGTTTGTGCGGTTTGATCTCGACCAGCAGACCCGCGTCTTCCAGATCCGCGAGGATACGCTTGCGTGCCTCGTAGCGATCGAGCCCGCGATATTTTTCCGGCGCCGCGTCGTTGATCGCAGCGGTGGGCGTAAGGATGTTGATCAACGGCAGGCCGTGGCGCTGGCCCACCTGGTAATCGTTGAAGTCGTGCGCTGGCGTGATCTTGACCACGCCGGTGCCGAACTCGCGCTCGACATAGGCGTCGGCGATGATCGGAATCTCGCGTTCGGTCAGCGGCAGCTTCACGGTCCTGCCGACCAGGTGCGAATAGCGCTCGTCCTCCGGGTGCACGGCCAGCGCCGAATCGCCCAGCATGGTTTCCGGACGCGTGGTGGCCACGGTCAAGGTGCCGCTGCCGTCGCTGAGCGGGTAGGCGATGGACCACAGGAAGCCGTCCTGCTCCACGTTCTCCACTTCCAGGTCGGAGATCGCGGTCTTCAGCACCGGGTCCCAGTTGACCAGGCGCTGGCCACGGTAGATCAGGCCTTGCTCGTGCAGTCTGACGAAAGCTTCGATCACCGCCTTGGACGCCATCGGATCCATGGTGAACGCGCTGCGCGACCAGTCGCTGGAAGTGCCCAGGCGGCGCATCTGGCGTTCGATGGTGTCGCCGGACTGCGCCTTCCATTCCCACACTTTTTCGATGAAGCCTTCGCGGCCCAGCGAGTCGCGGGTTTCGCCCTTGCCTTCCAGCGCAAGGTTGCGCGAGACCACCATTTCGGTGGCGATGCCGGCGTGATCGGTGCCCACCTGCCATAGCGTGTCGTAGCCGCGCATACGGTGGTAGCGGATCAGCGCGTCCATCAGCGTCTGCTGGAAGGCGTGGCCCATGTGCAGGGTGCCGGTGACGTTGGGCGGCGGCAGCAGGATGGTGTAGGGCTCGCCTTTGCCGCTGGGCTTGAAATAGCCCGCGGCTTCCCACTCTGCGTACAGGCGGGCTTCGAAGGATTTTGGATCGTAGCTGGGGGCGAGTTCGGTCATGGGGTCTGCGTTCTGTTTCTACCGTCATCCCAGCGAAAGCTGGGATCCATCTTGCTTCTGCTTTTGCGCGGGTACAGGGGCAAGCAAGCAACAGCAAGATCAAAATGGATCCCAGCTTTCGCTGGGATGACGTTACTGGTTTTGGGGGGACTACATGTCGTGTTTGTTCACGTCGTACCCGCGCGCTTTGTACTGCTTCCAGCGCTCGCGCAGCGGTTCGCGCGCCGATTCGTCGGCGGGTACGACTTCCAGGATGCGTTCGCAGGGGCCGTCGAAGGCCGCGTCGCGCAGGTTGATCACCAGTGCGCGGGCGGGCGTATCGACTTCGGGCGTGGCGATCAGCACCGGGGTCAGCTCGTCTTCCTCATCGCCGGCGATCTGGTGCGGGATGTAGGCGTCGTCGTCCATTTCCCACAGCAGCGCGTCGATCTGTTCGGCCTGTTCGGCGTCGCGCGCCAGCACCAGCGTCCACAGGTTGGCGTCGTAGGACTTGCGCGCCAGTTCGCAGACCAGCTTGAGCGGCTCTTCCAGGAAGCGGGGCTTCGCGATCAGGTAGAAATCGGCGCGCGGCACGGTTTACGCCGCGCGATCCAGCAACCACTGCGTCAGCAAACCGACCGGCCGGCCGGTGGCCATGCCGCGCTTGCCTTCGTCGTTGGCCACGCCGGCGATGTCCAGGTGCGCCCAGCGCTGGTTCTCGGTGAAGCGCGCCAGGAAGCAGCCGGCGGTGATGGCGCCGGCCCAGCGGCCGCCGATGTTGTAGACGTCGGCGAAGGTGGAATCGAGCTGGGTCTGGTATTCGTCCCACAGCGGCAGGCGCCAGGCACGGTCGAACACGGTTTCGCCGGCAGCCAGCAACTCGTTGGACAGATCGTCGTGCTTGCTCATCAGGCCGGTGGCGAAGCGGCCCAGGGCCACGATGCAGGCGCCGGTCAGGGTGGCCACGTCCAGCAGCGCTTCGGGCTCGAAGCGCTGCGCGTAGGTCAGCGCATCGCACAGGATCAGGCGGCCTTCGGCGTCGGTGTTGCCCACTTCGATGGTCTTGCCGGACATGCTGGTGATGACGTCGGACGGGCGGTAGGCATTGCCGTCGATCGCGTTCTCCACTGCCGGCACCACCACCACCACGTTCAACGGCAGTTTCATCTTCACTGCCGCGACGAAGGTGCCGATGACATTGGCGGCGCCGCACATGTCGTACTTCATTTCCTCGATGCCGCCCTGGGTCTTCAGGTTGACGCCGCCGGTGTCGAAGGTGATGCCCTTGCCGACCATCACGAACGGTTTGGCTTCGCCGCTGGCGCCGTTCCAGCGCAGCACGATCAGGCGCGGGCGATTGGCCGAACCGCGCGCCACCGCCAGCAGCGAACCCATGCCCAGGGTTTCCATCTGCGTTTCGTCCAGGATCTCGGCTTCGGCGCCTTCGTGTTCGTCGGCGAACTTCTGCGCCTGCTCGGCCAGGTACGCCGGGGTGCAGATGTTGGGCGGCAGGTTGCCCAGCTCGCGTGCGAAGGCCACGCCGGCGGCGATCGCCTCGCCACGGGCCAGGGCTTGTTCATCGTTGCCGGTCACCGACAGCGTGGCCAGGCCGGTGTCGTCGGTCTTCTTCTTGCCCAGGGTGGCGGTGTAGCGGTAGCTGGCGTGGTCGGAGGCGATCACGGCCTGGCGGATGTTCCAGGCGGCATCGCGCCCTTTCACTTCCAGTTCCGACAGGGTGAACAGCACGCTGCTGGAAGGGCCGACCTTCAGCGCGCGCGTCGCGTCGCCCACCGCCTTGAGGTATTGGGGCACGCCGAACTTGGCGGCTTCGCCCAGGCCAATCACCAGCACGCGTGCAGCGGTGATCCCGGGAAGATCGTGCAGCAAGGTGGTCTTGCCGGTCTTGCCGTTCACATCGCCGCGTTGGACCAGCGCGTTGAGCTTGCCGCCGCTGGCCGTATCCAGGGCGCGTCCGGCCGGGGTCAGGGTCTTGTCGCCGTAGGCGCCTACCACGATGCAATCGAAGCCAGCGGTGGCCGGCGCGTCGTGGTTCAGGGTGAATTCCAGTGCCATTGAGCAGATTCCCAGATCATTAGGTGAGCAGTTACGTACAATCGCGGGTCCTCAGGCTGCGGCTTGACCGCGCCAAGCCGCGGAAAACGCGGCCAATCCCAGCGAACGAACCCGAGATTGTAAACCAACCCCCATGGCGAAGCTGGACCGCTACCTCTTCCGCGAATTCACCCAAAGCTTCCTGGCCACGCTGATCGTGCTGCTGGTGGTGAGCCTGGGCGGGGTGATGGCCGATCTGCTGGGCAATATCGCCGATGGGCGGATCCCGGCCGGCCTGTTGATCTCGCAGCTGGGCCTGCAATTGCTCAACTACCTGCCGGTGATCCTGCCGCTGGCGCTGATGCTGGGCCTGTTGCTGTCGTTCGCGCGGCTGTACCGCGACTCGGAAATGCCCGTGCTGACCGGTATCGGGATCGGGCCACTACGCATGCTGAAGCCTTTCCTGATGCTGGTGCTACCCGTGGTGGTCCTGATCGGCGCCCTGTCGCTGTGGCTGGGGCCGTGGGCCGACCGGACCAGCGAACGCATGATCGAACACGCCAACCGCAGCCTGGTCGTGGCCGGCCTGGATGCGGGCAAGTTCACCATGCTGCCCAACGGCAGCGTCATCTATATCGGCGGCATTTCCGCCGACGGCACCAAATTGCAGCGCGTGTTCGTGCAGCGTCAGGAAGACGACCGGCTGGACGTGGTCACCGCGCGCTCGGGCGAAATGTTCTTCGAAGGCCACCGCGACCGCTACATGCGGCTCAATCAGGGCTTCCGGGTGGAAGGCCCGCTGGAAGCGGGGCGCGATTACAATCTGATGCGCTTCGACAGCAACGAGTTCGCGTTGCCCGACCGGGCCGATGTCCGCGCCGAAACCGACCCCGAACTGCTGCCCACCCTGGCGTTGCTGGGCGACAAGCGCGCCGATGCCAATGCGCAGCTGCATTACCGGCTGACCCCGCCGCTGCTGGCGCTGGCGTTCGCGCTGATCGCGCTGCCGCTGGCGCGCAGTTCGCCGCGGCAGGCGCGTTATGGACGGATCATGCTCGGCTTCCTGGCCTATCTGGTCGGCATGAACCTGATGTACATCGGTACCCAGGCGCTGTCCGATGGCAAGGTGCCGGGCATGCTGGGATTGTGGTGGCTGACGCTGCCGCTGCTGGCCTTCGGCCTTTGGACCTATCTGCGCGACGGGCACATGGCGCGTTCGCGGGTGAAGACGTCATGAGGCTGAGTCCCAATCTTCACGATCTCTACATAGGCCGGGTGGTCCTGGTCACCGTTCTGTTGGTGTGGTCGGTGCTGGTGGGGCTGGATGTGGTCAACGCCATTTCCAGCGAACTCAACGACCTGGGCAAGGGCAGCTACAGCTTCGGCCATGCGGTGGCCTTCGTGGCCTACACCATTCCCCGCCGCGCCTACACCATGTTCCCCACCGCGGCGGTGATCGGCGCGGTGATGGGGCTGGGCCAGCTGGCCGCCAGTTCGGAGCTGATCGCACTGCGGGCCATTGGGCTCTCGCGCCGGCGCCTGAGTCTGTCCGTCGCCATCACCCTGGCCCTGCTGACCGGGTTGATGGTGCTGTGCATGGAAACGGTGGGGAGCTGGGGCCAGACCCAAGCCGATCGGGTCAGGACCTCGGCGATCACCAACAATGCGGCGGCGGCGACGTACTCGGGGCTGTGGGCGCGCGAGGGCAATGTTTTCCTCAATGCGCAAGGCGGCGAAAAGAAAGTGCAGGACGGCCGCGAGTGGCTGCAGCTGCGCGACGTACGCCTGTACGAACTGGCCGACGACGGCAGGCTGGCCGCGATTTCCCATGCCACCACCGCCGAAAATTTCGAAGACAAGTGGGTGCTGAAGAACGTGTTGCGCACCACTTTCAACGCGCGTTCGGTGACCCAGCAGCAGTTGCTGGGCATGCGCTGGGACTCGGACCTGGACCCGGCCGCGCTGGCCGACACCATCGCCAAGCCGCGCTACATGTCCGCCACCGATCTGGCGCGCAGCATCGACTACCGCAAGCGCAACGGACTGGATGCGCGCGAGTACCAGGAGGTCTACTGGGGCCGCTGGTTCTATCCGTTGAATGTGCTGGCGCTGTGTCTGGCCGCCATTCCCTTCGCCTTCGGCAGCCTTCGCAGCGGCGGGCTGGGCAAACAGCTGTTCCTGGGAATTCTGTTCGCCTTGGGTTTCTGGCTGTTGCAGACCTTGTTCAGCCGATTGGCCGGCGCGTTCAAGTTCGATTACTGGATCGCCTACTTGCTGCCGCCGCTGGTGATGCTGACGGTGTCGGCGTGGTTGTTCAGGCGACGCAGCAGCTAGCCGGCAGGTCGGGGCTACGCCCCCGTCGCACGTGCGGCCTGCGATTTCCGTGCGTCGGGGGCGTAGCCCCGACCTACGTTCTTTTCGGAAGTCTGACGATGCGTGTGCCGCTGGCCCGGTCATGCCAAGTGAGCTTTTCCCGATCCACCCACGCCCACCAAAACCCCAAACCAACCAGCAGCGACGAAAAAGTCGCTACCGCAAAACGCATGCAGAGCGCCCGCCAGCTCGGTGCACCGCCATCGGCCGCGACCACTTTCAGACGCCATGGGCGCATGCCCAAGGTCTGCCCGCCGCGTCGCCAGCTGATCACCGCGTAAGCACCCGTCACCAGCAAGCAGGCCAGCCAAAGCGCGATTTGCAAAGCGCTGAAAGGCGCGATGTTTTGCCGCGCTCCATGGCCTGTCAGGTAATAGCCGAGGGTGAAAACGGCGCTCAGCAGCATCCATAGCGCCAGCGCTGGCCACAGGTCGTAAAGCAGAGCGAGCATCCGCCAAAGTATCAATGCGCGCGGCGGCTGCGGGTCGGCGTCTTTTGCGGCGTCGGGTTGGTCGTTCATCGCATCAGCATATCCGCCATGACTGCTTCTCGTTAAGCTGCCTGCATGGATTCACGCACTGCCGCCGACCGCCGCACCCATGCCATGGCCTTGCCGCCGGTCCCCGACGCCGACGCCGTGGAGATCGCCGCCTTCCTGGATGCGATCTGGGCCGAGAACGGATTGGCCAAGCCGACCCTGGCCAGTTATCGCCGCGACCTGGAGGGCCTGGCGCGCTGGCGCCAAGGCAGGGCAGGCGGATTGCTGCAGGCCGATCGCGCCGGGCTGTTCGACTACTTCGCCGCGCGCACTGCGCAGAACTATTCGCCACGCAGCAATGCGCGCCTGTTGTCCGCATTGCGCGCTTTCTACGCCTGGCTGTTGCGCCGTGGCGTGCGCAGCGACGATCCCACCGCTTTGCTGGATCCGCCCAAGTTGCCGCGCTCGTTGCCCAAGGCGCTGGCGGAAAGCCAGATCGAGGCCTTGCTGGCCGCCCCGCAGATTGATGCGCCGCTGGGACTGCGCGACCGCGCCATGTTCGAACTGATGTATGCCGCCGGTCTGCGCGTGAGTGAGCTGGTGAACCTGCCCGCCAACGCCGTGAACCTGCGCCAGGGCGTGGTGCGGGTGACCGGCAAGGGCAGCAAGGAGCGACTGGTCCCGCTGGGCGAGGAGTCGCAGCACTGGCTGGAAAAATACCTGGCCGAAGCCAGGCCGAAACTGGCAGGCAAGGCCAACCGCGCGGCACTGTTCATCGGCGTCGATGGCGAGGCGCCAAGCCGTCAGCAATTCTGGGGACTGGTGAAACGCTATGCCGCAGTCGCCGGGATCGACCCGGGCAAAGTCAGCCCGCATGGGCTGCGTCACAGCTTCGCCACGCATTTGCTCAACCATGGCGCGGACCTGCGCGCACTGCAGATGCTGCTGGGCCACAGTTCGCTCTCGACTACCCAGATCTACACCCTGGTGGCGCGCGAGCACCTGCAGAATCTGCACGCCAAGCACCATCCGCGGGGATGAGCCCGGCCGCGCTTTGCGCGGCGCTGCCGCACAGCCCTGGCGAACGCCCGGCCAGGGATGGCCAGGCAGGTGTCTCCGCGGCCCGGATCGTTGCACCAAGAACAGCATCGCTGCAGCGACGTCGCCGGGCCGGGTGAAGACCGCTATCCGATGGGATATGCGAACATTGAACCCTTCAGCACCCTGCGCGGTCCGTTCCGAAGACCGGCAGTTCCCTCTTCTGCCAAGGACCGCTTCATGAAGCACCTCTTGTTCTGCATCGCCTTGCTGGGTCCGGCCAGCCTTACCGCGTGCGCCCAGGCCCCGCAGCCCAGCCAGGCGGCGACGCCCGCCGCATCGTCCCCGCCGGCGGCAGTCAAGGGCAATACGCCGGACGAGCGCGCGCGCCAGGCGCTGATCGGCCTGAACCCGAAGATCCAGATCGATTACATCGGCGCCGCCGCGTTGCCGGGTTTCCGCGAAGCCATCGTTGGCGGACAGGTGGTGCTGATCAGCGACGACGGCAAATACCTGGTGCAAGGCAGCGTGGTGGACCTGGCCTCGCAAAAAGAGCTGACCCAATCCAGCCCGGCCTTGTCCAAATACCGCCAGGACTTGCTCAAGAGCGTCAAGACCAGCGAGCGCATCGTGTTCGCCCCGCCCAACCCCAAATACACGGTCAGCGTCTTCACCGACATCGAATGCGGTTACTGCCGCAAGCTGCACAGCGAAATCGCCGAATACAACAAGCAAGGCATCGCCATCGAATACATGGCATTCCCGCGCATGGGCCTGGGCAGCCAGGACCACCGCGACATGATCTCGGTCTGGTGCGCCACCGACCGCAAACAGGCCTTGACCGACGCCAAGGGCGGCAAGCCTGTCCCCGAGCGGGCGTGCAAGAGCACCCCGGTGGATATGGAATACCACGTGGGCCAGCGCCTGGGCATTTCCGGCACGCCGGCCATTTTCGCCCCGGACGGAACCCAGCTGGGCGGCTATCTGCCGCCGGACAAGATGCGCGAAGCCCTGGACAAGCTGGCGGGCGAGGGTCAGGCCGCCAAACCGGCGGGCATGCAGTAAGCCCTCTGCCGGACAAATGCGATACGACGAAGCCGGCCCAGCGCCGGCTTCGCTACAATAGTGAGCCCCGTTTCTTCCGGTTCCGGACATGATCGTCCTCGAGGGCCAGCCGGCCCTGTCGCAGTTCCGCCGCGCGCGGCTTGAATCCCGATTGCAGTCCGTCTCGCCTTCCGTGCTGGTTCGCGGGGCCTGGCAGGTCTATTTCGTCGAACCCGAAGCGGGCGCCGAGGTCGACATCGGCACCCTGGGCCGCATCCTGCAGGCCTCCTCCGATCCGGTGGCGGCGGCCGAAGATACCCAGTCGCGTTTCATCGTGCCGCGCCTGGGCACCTTGTCGCCCTGGGCCAGCAAGGCGACCGAACTGCTGCGCGGAGCGGGCCTGCCGGTCAAGCGCGTGGAGCGCGGCACCCGCATCGATCTGCAAGGCTGGGAAGACACCGCCGCGCTGGCCAAGCTGCTGCACGATCCGATGACCCAGTCGCTGCTGCCGGCGCGCGAACACGCCGCCGCGCTGTTCACCGCACCGCCGCGCGGCACGCTGGAGCGCATTGCGCTGGGCGCGCTGGAAGCGGCCAACAAGCGCCTGGGTCTGGCCCTGGCCGACGACGAAATCGACTATCTGCGCCTGCGTTACGGCGAACTGGGCCGCGATCCTTCCGATGTCGAACTGATGATGTTCGCGCAGGCCAATTCCGAGCACTGCCGGCACAAGATCTTCAACGCGACCTGGACTTTGGAGGGTAAGGACCAGCCGCAGTCGCTGTTCCGCATGATCAAGCACACCCATGCGCAGACCCCGCAGCACACGCTGTCGGCGTACAGCGACAACGCCGCGGTGGTGGAAGGCTATGCGTCGGCGCGTTTCCGTCCCGGCGCGGACGGCGCCTATCGCAGCGAAGCGAAGACCGATTCGGCGTTCTGCATCAAGGTGGAAACGCACAACCATCCGACCGCCATCGCGCCCTTTCCCGGCGCCAGCACCGGCGCCGGCGGCGAAATCCGCGACGAAGGCGCCACCGGGCGCGGCGGCAAACCCAAGGCGGGGTTGAGCGGCTTCAGCGTCTCGCATCTGCGCATCCCGACGCTGCCGCAATCCTGGGAAGCGCCGCGCACGCTGAATCCGCGCATGGCGCCGGCGCTGGAAATCATGCTGGACGGTCCGCTGGGCGCGGCTGCGTTCAACAACGAATTCGGACGCCCGAACCTGACCGGCTACTTCCGCAGTTTCGAGCTTCCCGAGTCCGCCACCCTGACCCGCGCCTACGACAAGCCGATCATGCTGGCCGGCGGCCTGGGCGCCATCGACCGCATCCAGGTGGAGAAGATCCGCCTGCAACCCGGCGATGCGGTGATCGTGCTCGGCGGTCCGGCGATGCTGATCGGCCTGGGCGGCGGCGCGGCCAGTTCGGTGGCTTCCGGCGACACCGCCGAAGACCTGGATTTCGCCAGCGTGCAGCGCGACAACCCGGAAATGGAGCGTCGCTGCCAGGAAGTGATAGACCGTTGCGTGGCGATGGGCGCGGACAATCCGATCCGTTGGTTCCATGACGTCGGCGCCGGCGGCCTGTCCAATGCGATTCCCGAATTGCTGCACGATTCCGGCATGGGCGGGGTGATCGATTTGGATCGCGTGCCCAGCGACGATCCTTCCTTGTCGCCGATGCAACTGTGGTGCAACGAGTCGCAGGAGCGCTATGTGCTGGGCGTGGCGCAGGAGCGGTTGGCGGAATTCGCTGCGCTTTGCGAGCGGGAGCGGTGTCCGTTTGCGGCGGTGGGTGTTGCTACGGCGGAAGAGAGGCTGGTGGTTGGGTACGGCGCTCTTGCTTCTGATTCCCTTCTCCTTTCGGGAGAAGGTGCCCGCAGGGCGGATGAGGGTACGGTACGTGGGAAGAGTGCCACTTCGCCGTACCCTCACCCCAACCCCTCTCCCGATGGGAGTGGGGCTTATCCCATCGACCTGCCCATGGACGTGCTGTTCGGCAAGCCGCCGAAGATGCACCGCGATACCGCGCATCCGCCTGCGCCGCGTTGGCCGGCGATGGAAACTTCCGCGCTCGATCTGCACGACGCGGGCTTGCGCGTGCTCGCGCATCCGTCGGTGGCTTGCAAACAGTTCCTGGTCACCATCGGCGACCGCAGTGTCGGCGGGCTGACCGCGCGCGACCAGATGATCGGGCCGTGGCAGCTGCCGCTGGCCGATTGCGCCGTCACTCTGTCGGGTTTCGACGGTTACGTCGGCGAAGCCATGGCCATCGGCGAACGCACGCCGCTGGCGTTGCTCAATGCCGCCGCTTCGGCGCGCATGGCGGTGGGCGAAGCGATCACCAATCTGTGCGCAGCGCCGGTGGAATCGCTGGACCGCATCAAGCTTTCCGCCAACTGGATGGCCGCGGCCAATCACGACGGCGAAGACGCGCTGTTGTTCGACGCAGTGAAAGCGGTGGGCATGCAGCTGTGCCCGGAAATAGACTTGAGCATTCCGGTCGGCAAGGATTCGCTGTCGATGCAGGCGCAGTGGCACAGCGACATCACGGCGCAGAAATCCGTTTCGCCGGTGTCGCTGATCATCACCGCTTTCGCCCCGGTCACCGACGCGCGCGAGCAGCTCACGCCATTGCTGGCCCGCGAAGAAGACAGCGATCTATGGCTGATCGGACTTGGCGCGGGCAAGCAGCGTCTGGGCGGTTCGGTGCTGGCGCAGTGCCATCCGGACGCCGGCGCGGGCGAGCTGCCGGCATTCGGCGGCGAAGCCCCCGATCTTGACGATCCGCAACGCCTGCGCGATTTCTTCGAGTTGATCCGCGATGCGCGCGAAGCCGGCGTGTTGCTGGCCTATCACGACCGCAGCGACGGCGGCGCGTTCGCGGCGCTGTGCGAAATGGCGTTCGCGGCCCATTGCGGCCTGGACATCCAGTTGGACGGGTGGGGCGACGATCCGTTCCGCACCCTGTTCGCCGAAGAGCTGGGTGCGGTGGTGCAGGTGGCGGCCGAAGACCGCGCCGCCTTCGCGGACCTGGTGGAACGCCACGCGTTGACCGAATGCGCGCAGCGCATCGCCAAGCCCACCACCGCGCCGGCGATCCGCATCGAGCAGGAAGGCGAGACGTTGGCGCAATGGCGCTGGGACGAGTTGTTCGACGCCTGGTGGTCGGTCACCCACGCCATGCAGAAGCTGCGCGACAATCCCGAAACGGCCGACGAGGAGCGCGACTGCGCGCGCAATTTCTCGGCTCCGGGCTTGCGCCCGAAGCTGAGCTTCGATCCGGCCGAAGACGTCGCCGCGAAGTACATGGAAGTACGAGTGCCGCGCGCGCAGGATGCGCAAGAGCGGCCGCCTTACATAGCTAAAGGCATCCGGCCGAAGGTCGCGATCCTGCGCGAGCAGGGCGTCAACGGTCAGATCGAAATGGCCGCCGCTTTCGACCGGGCCGGTTTCGATGCGTTCGACGTGCACATGAGCGATCTGATCGGCGGACGCGTGAAACTGGACGGGTTCAAGGGTTTCGCCGCCTGCGGCGGCTTCAGCTACGGCGACGTGCTGGGCGCGGGCCGCGGATGGGCCACCTCCATCCTGGAGCGCAGCGAACTGCGCGATGCGTTCGCGGCGTTCTTCCAGCGCGGCGACACGTTTTCGCTGGGCGTCTGCAACGGCTGCCAGATGCTGAGCCAGTTGAAGGGCATCATTCCCGGCGCCACCCATTGGCCGCGTTTCCTGCGCAACCGCAGCGAACAGTTCGAAGCGCGCTTCTCCCTGCTGGAGGTGGTGGAATCGCCTTCGCTGTTCCTGCAGGGCATGGTTGGTTCGCGCATTCCCGTGTCGGTCGCGCACGGCGAAGGCCGCGCCGAATTCGACAGCGCGGGCGATCAGGCTGCGGTCCGGGTGGCGTTGCGTTATATCGACGGAGACGGACGCCCGGCTTCGCAATACCCGCTCAATCCCAATGGCTCGCCCGACGGCATCACCGGCCTGACCAGCGACGACGGCCGTTCCACCATCCTGATGCCGCACCCGGAACGCACCTTGCGCAGCGCGAACCTCAGTTGGCGTCCGCAGGAGTGGAAAGACGATTCGCCTTGGATGCGGATGTTCCGCAATGCAAGAAATTGGGTCGCCTGATCACATAACAAACAAAAATATCGAAATATTCAAAAGCCCGCCAAACC
Organism: Pseudoxanthomonas sp.; assembly: GCA_036383995.1. Lineage (GTDB taxonomy): Bacteria > Pseudomonadota > Gammaproteobacteria > Xanthomonadales > Xanthomonadaceae > Pseudoxanthomonas_A. Next base: position 89,419 of record DASVNG010000010.1, on the reverse strand, counting down.
CAATATTGGCGGGCTTTTTTGTTTTTCGCGTACGCGTGCGTATGCGTTTTTCCGTGCTGCAAATAATGAGATAAGCGCTTGTTTATTTGAGTAATTGCAATAGCTGTTTTCAGCTTCGTGAAAATTTTGTGTGTTGAGCGGACGCGACTTTATGCGACTTGACTCTCGATAAACCTCTAGTGAATATCGAATCACAGTTGCAGTGTAAGGAAGCATTCAGCTCGTGACCGCAGTGAATCCGAAGCGTTCGAATATCCATCGAGCGCAACCCCGAGGGGGCTCCAAAATTTCCGACTAGTTCGCCCGGCCCCCGCCAGGCGATCTGGGTATCCCTTTGCCAAAAACTTAATAAGGAAATGGTCGATGAATCGCATTTATCGCAAGGTATGGAACCAGTCGTTGGGCCTGTGGGTCGTGGCCTCGGAATTGGCATCGGGAGACAGCGCGAACGCGCAAAGCAAAGCCGTCACCGGCGCGCCGCGACGTTGTGCGGTTGTGGTGGCGCTGGGCTTGCTTCTGTCCGCCGGCGGAGCCTTCGCCCAATCCGTGGAGGTGGGCGGCAACGCCGAATGCCTGGTTTGGAACGGCTGGCCTGCGATAGATCAATGCCTGGTCGACGGTTCGGCCAACGCGAGCGGCGCCAATGCGGTCGCCATCGGCGCGCAAACCATCGCCAGCGGCAATCGCAGTTCCGCCGTCGGCACCGGCAGCAGCGCCACCGCGACCGGCGCCACCGCGCTGGGCGCCGACAGCTCCGCGCGCGCTGTCAACAGCACGGCGGTGGGCCGCCAGACTTCCATCACTTCGGTCAATGGCGTTGCGATCGGTTTCAACACCTTCGCCAACAATGGCGCCAATGGCGTTGCGATCGGTTTCAATGCCGGCGTCAGCGGCGTCGATGCCATTGCGGTGGGCACGCATTCGCGCGCCACCGCGACCAATTCGATCGCTGTCGGCAACAACGCCCGCGCCGCGGCGGCCAACAGCGTGGCGCTGGGCGCCGACTCGCTGGCCAATCGCGCCAATACCGTTTCGGTGGGCAGCGCGGGCGCCGAACGCCAGATCACCAACGTGGCCGCCGGTACCCAGGCCACCGATGCGGTGAACGTGGCGCAGCTGCAGGAAGTGGCGGCGGTGGCCGAGAACACCGACAACTATTTCAGAGCCACCGGCGACGGTGAGGCCGCGGCCGAAGGCGAAGAATCGGTTGCCGCAGGTTCCGGCGCGCTCGCCGATGGCGACCAGAGCACTGCGGTCGGCGCAAACAGCACGGCCAGCGGTTTCGAAGCCGCTGCCTTCGGCGCCGGCGCCGCGGCTACCGGCAACTACACCACTGCCGTTGGCGGCGGTGCGCTGGCGTCGGGATTCAACAGCACCGCGCTGGGCAATCTGAGCACCGCTTCGGCATCGGGCAGCGTTGCGCTAGGTTCCGACAGCGTGGCTTCCGGCAACAACAGTCTGGCCTCCGGTCAGGGCGCCACGGCCAGCGGCATCAACAGCGTCGCGGTGGGTGGCGCGCTGGCGGGCTTCGTGACGACGGAAGCTTCCGGCGATTTCTCCACTGCGGTCGGCGGCGCGGCGTGGTCGCCGGGCGAGAACAGCACGGCGCTGGGAAATTTCTCCACTTCCTTCGGCGACAACAGCGTCGCCCTGGGCGCCGATGCGTATGCGGATGCAGAAGGAAGCGTGGCGCTGGGGCAGGGCTCCTTTGCCGATCGCGAATACACCGTCTCGGTGGGCGATGTCGGCGCCGAGCGCCAGATCACCAACGTGGCCGCCGGCACCGAAGCCACCGATGCGGTGAATGTGGCGCAGTTGGATGAAGTGGCGGCGGTCGCTGAAAACACGGATAAATATTTCAAGGCCAGCGGCAGCGAAGACAGCGATGCGGGCGCCTATGTGGAAGGCGACAACGCCACGGCGGCCGGCGAAGCGACCAATGCCGTCGGCAACGGCGCATCGGCGTTCGGCAGCGGCGCCAATGCGGTGGCCGAGGGCGCCACCGCAGTGGGCTTCAATGCGCTGGCTGCGGGCCAGAACAGCGCGGCCTTCGGCCAGAACGCGCAGGCTACCGGCCCGGCAGCGGTCGCGGTGGGCGGCAATGCGGTGGACGAAGACGGCAATCCGCTGATCACCAACGGCGGCGTACCGGTCGATACCGGCGCGACCAGCGCAGGCGTCGGCGGCACTGCGATTGGCGCCAGCGCGCAGGCGGATGGATTCGCCGCCACAGCCGCGGGCGTGGGCGCGTTTGCGGAAGGCGCGCAGTCGGCGGCTTTCGGTGCGGTCGCCAACGCCATTGGCGACTACTCCACCGCCATCGGCACGCAGAGCGCGGCCGTCGGCACCAGCAGTGTCGCAGTGGGCGGGCCGGTCGATCTGATTCCGGGGCTTGGCTTCTTCGTCAGCACGCAGGCCACCGGCGAGGCTTCGGCGGCCTTCGGCGCCGGCGCTATCGCGTCCGGCGACTACGGCACCGCCACCGGCACCTTGTCCGAAGCGTCGGGGTCGGAAAGCACGGCGCTGGGCTATTTCGCCTATGCGCCCGGCGACAACGCCAGCGCATTGGGCGCCGAGTCGTGGGCCAGCGGCGCCAACAGCACCGCGGTCGGCTTCTTCAGCACTGCATTGGGCGATGATTCCGTGGCGGTGGGTTCCGGCTCGGTAGCCAGTGAAAATTCCGCCACCGCGGTCGGCGGCCAGCGTTTGCTGGTGGACGAAGAAGGCGAACCGATCCTGGATGAGGATGGCGAATTGCAATACGTCGCCACCGAAGCCAGTGCGGTGGATTCCACCGCACTGGGCTCGGGCGCGGTCGCCAGCGAGGCGGGCGCCACCGCGGTCGGCGCGGGCGCGCAATCCAGCGGTCCGTACGCCACGGCGTTGGGAACGCAAGCCAGCGCTTCCAATATCCAGGCCACTGCGGTGGGCTACAACAGCAGCGCCGCGGGCTTGGCGTCGACGACGGCGGGCGGCTTCAGCAGCGCGAGCGGAGATTTCTCCTCGGCGTTCGGCTACGGCTCCGATGCCAGCGGCGCCAGCAGCACGGCGTTGGGCGAATTCAGCATCGCGTCCGGCGACGAAAGCATTGCGCTGGGTGGCACCGCGTTCGGATTGTTCAGCGCCGAAGCCAGCGGGTTCGGCGGCGTAGCGCTGGGCGCGGGTTCGTATGCGGCGGGCGATTTCAGCTCGGCATTGGGTTGGTTGACCACCGCCACGGGTTTCAACAGCACGGCCTTGGGTTCGGCGGCCAGTTCGTCGGGCGACAACAGCGTGGCTATCGGCGCCGACTCGGAAGCGGCCGCCGAAGGCAGTGTCGCCATTGGCCAGGGTTCGTTCGCTGACCGCGAAAATTCCGTGTCCGTCGGCGACGTCGGTGCGGAACGCCAGATCACCAACGTGGCGGCGGGCACCGAAGATACCGATGCGGTGAACGTGGCGCAGCTGGAGGAAGTAGCGGCGGTGGCCGAGAACACCGACAAATATTTCAAGGCGAGCGGTAGCGAGGACAGCGACGCCGGTGCGTATGTGGAAGGCGACAACGCCACCGCGGCCGGTGAAGCGGCCAACGCGATTGGCGATGGCGCCTCGGCCTTCGGCAGCGGCGCCAATGCAGTGGCGGGCAATGCCACCGCGATCGGTTTCAATGCGCTGGCCTTCGGCGAGAACGCGTTCGCGGCAGGCGCCAACAGCCAGGCCACGGGCGAATACGCCACCGCCGTGGGCGCCGAGAGCCAAGCGAGCGGTTACACCGCTACCGCAACGGGCGCCGGCAGTGTCGCCAGTGGCGATGGCAGCGTGGCGACCGGTTCGCTCAGCGAAGCCTCGGGCGTGGAATCCACCGCCAATGGTTTCTTCAGCACCGCCTCGGGCGATGCTTCCACCGCTTTGGGCGCGGAGAGCACCGCATCGGGCATCGAATCCACCGCTACCGGTTTCCTCAGTACCGCCACCGGCGATGGCTCCACCGCGCTTGGCGCCGAGAGCAGCGCAGCCGGCGACTACTCGACTGCATTGGGCCTGGCTTCGTCGGCCTCGGGCGTCAGCAGCACGGCGCTGGGCGAGTTCAGCATCGCCTCGGGCGATGAGAGCGTTGCGCTGGGCGGCACCGCCTTCGGGTTGTTCAGTGCCGAAGCCAGCGGCTATGGCGGCGTGGCTCTGGGTGCGGGTTCGTATGCGGCGGGCGATTTCAGTTCGGCCTTGGGCTGGCTGACTACCGCGACCGGTTTCAACAGTACAGCCCTGGGTTCTGCGGCTACTTCGTCAGGCGACAACAGTGTGGCCGTGGGTGCGGACTCGGAGGCTGCGGCCGAAGGCAGTGTCGCCATTGGCCAGGGTTCTTTCGCCGATCGCGAAAACTCCGTGTCGGTCGGCGATGTCGGCGCCGAACGCCAGATCACCAACGTGGCGGCAGGTACCGAAGATACCGATGCGGTAAACGTGGCGCAGTTGAATGAAGTGGCTGACACGGCCAATACCACCAGCAAATACTTCCAGGCCTCGGGCAGTGAAGACAGCGACGCGGGCGCGTATGTCGAAGGCGACAACGCCACCGCGGCAGGCGAAGCGGCCAACGCGATCGGCGATGGCGCCTCGGCTTTCGGCAGCGGCGCCAATGCGGTGGCGGGCAACGCCACGGCGATCGGTTTCAATGCGCTGGCCCAGGCGCAAGACAGTGCCGCGTTCGGATTCAACGCGCAGGCAGCGGGGGTCAGCAGCGTGGCGGTCGGCGCAAACGCTTCGGCGCAGGGTGTGAACGCTTCGGCGGTTGGCACGGGCAGCCTCGCTTCCGGCGATGGTAGCTTGGCGCTGGGTTCGTCGGCCGAAGCCAGCGGCGCTTACAGCACTGCCACCGGCACGAATTCCGTCGCCAGCGATACGCAGGCTACCGCCACCGGCTACAGCAGCACCGCCTCGGGCCTGGCTTCCACCGCCAATGGCGGTTTCAGCGAAGCCAGCGGCGCGTTCGCTTCGGCCTTCGGTTATGGCTCGACCGCCAGCGGCGCCAGCAGCACGGCGCTGGGCGAATTCAGCATCGCTTCGGGCGATGAGAGCGTTGCGCTTGGTGGCACCGCGTTCGGCTTGTTCAGTGCCGAAGCCAGCGGCTATGGTGGCGTGGCCTTGGGCGCGGGTTCGTATGCGGCAGGCGATTTCAGCTCCGCGCTGGGTTGGTTGACCACGGCTGGTGGCTTCAACAGCACGGCGTTGGGTTCGGCGGCCAGTTCGTCGGGCCGGAACAGCGTGGCGGTGGGCGCCGATTCGGAGGCCGCTGCCGAAGGCAGCGTCGCCATTGGCCAGGGCTCTTTGGCTGATCGCGCCAACACGGTGTCGGTCGGCGATGCCGGCGCGGAACGCCAGATCACCAACGTGGCGGCGGGCACCGAAGATACCGATGCGGTGAACGTCGCTCAATTGAACGAAGTCACCGGCGACCTGACCGATCTGGAAGCCAGCGCAGTCGCCTACGACGACGAAAGCAAAGACACGTTGACGCTCGGCGGCGCCGACGGCACCACCGTGACCAACGTCGCCGACGGAGCCATCGCCACCGGCAGCAGGGACGCGGTCAACGGCGGTCAGTTGTTCGGTTCGCTGGACAGCATCGCCACGGCCTTGGGCGGCGGCACCACGGTGGGCGCGACGGGCGGATTGATCGGCACCAACTTCATCATCCAGGGCGGCAGTTATTTCAACGTGGGCGATGCGCTGTCCGCGCTGGACACGGCGGTCACTTCCCTGGACGGCCGCGTTTCCACCCTGGAAAACCCGACCGCCACCAGTCTGGCCAACCCGCGCGTGAATAACGCCAGCGCCGCGTCGGCGCAGACGCCTGCGTCCGCAAGCGGCGGCGCACCTGCCACTCAAAGCTCCAGCGCCGCTTCTACTTCCAGTGCAGCGGCGAGCAGCGAAAGCTCGGTCGCGTTGGGCCAGGGTTCGGTCGCCGACCGCGCCGGCACGGTGTCGGTGGGCAGCGCGGGCAGCGAGCGCGCGGTCACCAACGTGGCCGCAGGCACGCAGGCCACCGACGCGACCAACGTCGAGCAGGTGCAAGCCGGCGATGCGGCCACGCTGAGCTCGGCCAATACCTACACCAACAGCGTGGCCACCGAGACGCTGACTTCGGCCAAGAGCTACACCGACATGCAGTTCAAGGCGCTGGACGACGACTTCCAGAATTTCCGTACCGAAACCGAGCGCCGCTTCCTCGATCAGGATCGCCGCATCGACCGGCAGGGCGCGATGAGCTCGGCGATGCTCAACATGGCCACCAGCACCGCCGGCATCCGCACCGACAACCGGGTGGGTGTGGGCATCGGTTTCCAGGGCGGCGAAAAAGCGCTTTCGGTCGGCTATCAACGCGCGCTGAGCGACCGGGCCACCATCACCATCGGCGGTGCATTCAGCGGCGACGAGAAATCGGTGGGCGTCGGCGCCGGCTTCGGTTGGTGAGATGAGCAAGGGGCTTGCCGCCGGTTGCGGGCGGCAAGCGAAGGTCTTCGGATCCGCCCCCGCGGATCCGGCAGGAAACTGGCTGGGCCGGCCAATGGACTGGTACGCAACGTCAAGCTTCAAACAAGGCCGCTCAACCCCTGTTCCAACTTCCAAGAGGATTGCACCATGATGAAGAAGAACAAACTCGGATTGGCCGTGGCGACTGCGGTGATGATGTCGGCGGCGGCGATGGCTCCGGCACTTGCCGCCGGTCCCGCAAAAGGCCGCATTGTCGACAGGACGCAGGCGTCGGATGCGGTCGGCGCAAGCCGTCTGATCGTCAAGTTCAAGAGCGCCGGCACCGTGGACGGCAAGCTGACCACGGTGCGCCAGGCCGCCGCGCGCGTGGGCCTGCGCCAGAGCGCCGCCAGCGGCGCCAAGGCTGCCGTGGCGTTGGGCGCAAGCCATGTGCGCAAGCTGGCGTTGGGCGGCGATGCGATCAAGTTGTCGCGCAACCTTTCGGCGAGCGAAGCCAACGCGTTGGTCGCCGCGCTGCGCGCCGATGCTTCGGTGGAATCCGTGCAAGTGGATCGGATGATGCGGCCGGTCGAAGACTTCAGCGCGCCGGTTTCGATGATCTCGGCACTGGCGGCGGCCAGCGGACGCGTCACGCCGCAGTTCGTTCCCAACGATCCCTACTTCTCCGTCTACCAGTGGCATTACGACGATCCCAACGGCGGCATCAACACGCCGGCGGCATGGGATCTTTCCACCGGCGCCGGCACGGTGGTCGCGGTGCTGGACACCGGCATCCTGCCAGCGCATCCGGACCTGGCCAGCGGCTCGCACATCCTGCCCGGCTACGACTTCATCACCGATGCGTTCGTCTCGCGCCGCGCCACCGACGACCGCGTACCGGGTGCGCTGGATCAAGGCGACTGGAATCCGGTCGCGGGCGAATGCTATGCGGGTTCGCCGGTGCAGGACAGCTCCTGGCACGGCACCCACACCGCCGGCACGGTGGGCGAGTTGACCAACAATGGAAGCGGCGGCTCGGGCGTGGCCTATAACGCACAGGTGCTGCCGGTGCGCGTGCTGGGCCGTTGCGGCGGCTACACCTCCGACATCGCCGACGCCATCGCCTGGGCCTCGGGCGCGCCGATCGCAGGCGTACCCAACAACGCCAATCCGGCCGAAGTGATCAACCTCAGCCTGGGCGGCGGCGGCGCCTGCGAAGCCTACGAACAGGCCGCCATCAACACCGCAGTGGCCAACGGCAGCCTGGTGGTCATCTCCGCCGGCAACCAGAACGCCAACAGCTCCGGCTATTCGCCCGGCAACTGCCAGAACGTAGTCACCGTGGGCGCCACGCGCATCACCGGCGGACGCGCCAGCTATTCCAACTACGGCGCCAACGTCGACATCGCCGGACCCGGCGGCGGAGGCGGACAAGACACCGGCAACGGAGGGTGGGATGGCTATGTGTTCTCCACCGGCTGGGATGGCGCGACCACGCCCGCATCCGGCGCGGGCGTATTCATCTACACGGGCATGGCCGGCACCTCGATGTCGGCACCGCACGTGACCGCAGTGGCGGCGCTGGTGCAAAGCGCATTGATCGCCAACGACAAGGATCCGCTGACCCCGGCGGCGTTGGAAACCCTGCTCAAGACGACGGCACGGCCGTTCCCCGTCGCTATTCCCGCAAACACGCCGATCGGCACCGGCATCGTCGATGCCAAGGCCGCGCTGGACAAGGCTTTGGAAGAGCCCTGCGATCCGGCCACCGAGGTCTGCGGACCGGTGGCCACGCCCCTGGTCAACAAGGTCAACGTCAGCGGACTGGCGGGGGCTGCGGGTAGCGAGAAGCTCTACAGCTTCGAGGCCACGGCCGGTAGCGTGCTCAGTTTCATCACCCTGGGCGGCAGCGGCAACGTGTCCTTGTACGTGAGCTTCGAGGAAGAGCCCAGCGCGGCCGGCTACGACTTCAAGTCCACGCGTCCGGGCAACAGCGAAACCGTGCGCATCGCCGCTCCGCATACGCAGGCCGGCACGTACTACGTGAAGCTGGTCGGCGAGGCCGCGTACAGCGGCGTGACCCTGGTGGCGCGCCAGTAAGCGTTTTCGTCCGCCATGAGCGCAACACGGGAACCCCGGCAGATGCCGGGGTTCCTGTCTGCGAGGCCGCCGGCCGGCGACCATTCCGCAACGTAGAGGCTGCTAGAGTGTGCCCCGGTTGTTTATGGAGTACCGCGTGAACGCAGCGCTTTCCCCCGACATGCAGCAGGCCAATCCAGGTGCGGCCGGCGCCGACGAGCGGATCGTCGCGGCCTTGCTTGAGAAGGGCCGGTTGAAGGATGCGGATCTGGCGCGGGCGCGGCGTCTGCAGGAAGAAACCGGCGGCGGTCTGCTGTCGTTGCTGACCCGGCTGGGCCTGGTGTCCGAGCGCGACCACGCCGAGACCTGTGCCGAAGTGCTGGACCTGCCGCTGCTCAATCTGAAGCAGGTGCCCGAGCTGCCGCCCGAGTTCCCGCCCGAGGCGCAGCCGCTGTCGCCGCGCTTCCTGCGCCAGTTCCATGTCTGCCCGCTGGGCGAAAGCCAGGGCCGTCTGGATTTGTGGATGGCCGACCCATACGACTCCTATGCCGTGGAAGCGGTGCAACTGGCGACCGGCTATCCGGTGCGCGCATTGGTGGGTCTGCGTTCGGAAATCGACGATCTGATCGAACGCTGGCACGGGCAGGGCCGCAGCGCGATGGGCACCATCGTGGAAGACGCCGACGGCGAGAGCACCGGCAATCTCGACGACGTCGAGCACCTGCGCGATCTGGCTTCCGAAGCGCCGGTGATCCGCCTGGTCAACCTGGTGATCCAGCGTGCGGTAGAGCTGCGCGCCTCCGACATCCACATCGAACCTTTCGAGAATCGTTTGAAGGTGCGTTACCGCGTCGACGGCGTGCTGGAGGAAGGCGAAAGCCCGCCGGCCAACCTGACCGCCGCGGTGATCAGCCGCGTCAAGATCATGGCCAAGCTCAACATCGCCGAGCGCCGCCTGCCGCAGGACGGCCGCATCATGCTGCGCGTGCAGGGCAAAGAGCTGGACCTGCGCGTGAGCACCGTGCCCACCGCGCATGGCGAGTCGGTGGTGATGCGCTTGCTGGACCGCGAAACGGTGGTGTTCGACTTCCACAAGCTCGGCTTCACCAATCACTTCCTGCCGCAGTTCCAGAAAGTGCTGGAACAGCCGCACGGCATCCTGCTGGTCACCGGCCCCACCGGCTCGGGCAAGACCACCACTTTGTATACCGCGCTGAGCAAGCTCAACACCGCCGACGTGAAGATCATCACCGTCGAGGACCCGGTCGAATACCAGATAGAAGGCATCAACCAGATCCAGGCCAAGCCGCAGATCGGACTGGACTTCGCCCACGCCCTGCGCAGCATCGTGCGCCAGGACCCGGACATCATCATGATCGGCGAAATGCGCGACTTGGAAACCGCGCGCATCGCCATCCAGTCCGCGCTCACCGGCCATCTGGTGCTGTCCACGCTGCACACCAACAACGCCGCCGGCGGCATCACCCGCATGCTGGACATGGGTGTGGAGGATTATCTGCTCACTTCCACCATCAACGGCATCCTGGCCCAGCGCCTGGTGCGCCGGTTGGAGCCGGCGCATGCGGAGAAATACCCGGCCTCGCCGGAGGAAATCGAAAAGTTCGCCCTGCGCCGCTACCAGCCGCAGGGCGAGATATTCCTCTATCGCCCGCGCGCTTCGGCCATCGCGCCTACCGGTTATCTGGGCCGTACCACCATCATGGAATTCCTGGTGATGAACGACGAGCTGCGTCGCGCGGTGATGCGCCATGCGGGCATGGGCGAGCTGGAGCAACTGGCGCGCGATGCGGGCATGCGCACGATGTACGAAGACGGCATCGTAAAGGCGTTGAGCGGGGAGACCACTATCGAAGAGGTATTGCGGGTTACGGAGGATGCGTAATCAGGGTTATAGCCAATCACTATCAGATCGTCATTCCCGCGAAGGCGGGAACCCAGCGACTTCGCTCTTGGAATGCTTATGGACAAGCAACCAGCTACTTACATTCTTGCCAGTGGACGAAATGGAACGCTCTATATAGGTGTGACCAGCGATCTCATCGCCAGAGTTTGGCAGCACCGTGAACACGTCGTAGAAGGGTTCACAAACAAACACCGCGTGACGAAACTGGTCTGGTACGAGATGCACGGCACAATGGAAGAAGCAATCCTCCGCGAAAAACGTATCAAGAAGTGGAACCGGGCGTGGAAAATCCGGTTGATCGAAGAGAAGAACCTCTATTGGAATGATCTTTGGGAAAGGATCATTGGCTAAGAGCAAAGTCGCTGGGTTCCCGCCTTCGCGGGAATGACGGTCTGAAGAGTTCTGGTTACACCTGACAACCCACAAACACAGCCATAGCCCATGCCCCTCTACCGCTACAAAGCCCTAAACACCCGCGGCGAAGTCCTCGACGGCCAGATGGAAGCGGCCAGCGACGGCGAAGTGGTGGCGCGCCTGCAGGAGCAAGGGCATTTGCCGGTCGAGGCCAAGCTGGCCTCCGAAGGCAGCGGTACTTCGTTGCGTTCGCTGTTCCAGGCCAAGCCGTTCGCCGGCGACCGGCTGGTGCAGTTCACCCAGCAGCTGGCGACGCTGCTGGGCGCGGGACAGCCGCTGGACCGGTCGCTGACCATCCTGCTGGAACTGCCCGAAGACGACAAAGCGCGGCGCACCATCGCCGACATCCGCGATGCGGTGCGCGGTGGCGCGCCCCTGTCCACCGCGTTGGAGCGCCAGCATGGCACGTTCTCGCGGCTGTACATCAACATGGTGCGCGCCGGCGAGGCCGGCGGCAGCATGCACGAGACTTTGCAGCGGCTTGCCGAATATCTGGAACGCAGCAGCGCCATGCGCGGCCGCGTGATCAACGCCATGGTCTATCCGGCGATCCTGATGGTGGTGGTGGGCTTCGCACTACTGTTCCTGATGGGCTACGTGGTGCCGCAGTTCGCGTTGATGTACGAAAGCCTGGACGTGACCCTGCCGTGGTTCACGCGTGGCGTGCTTGCGCTGGGCTTGTTCGTGCGCGACTGGTGGTTCCTGCTGATAGGCGTGCCGGCGGCCTTGCTGTGGTGGTTGGACCGCAAGCGCCGCGATCCGGCGTTCCGCGATCGTTTCGATGCCTGGCTGCTGCAGAAGAAACTGGTCGGTCCGCTGCTGGCGAAGATGGAAACCGCGCGGCTGGCGCGCACCCTGGGCACCTTGCTGAAGAACGGAGTGCCGCTGCTCGCCGCGCTGGGCATCTCCCGCAACGTGCTGGGCAATCGCGCCTTGTCCGCCGATGTGGAGCAGGCAGCCGAGGACGTGAAGAACGGCCATGGCCTGTCCGCTTCGCTGGCCAAGGGCAAGCGCTTCCCACGGCTGGCGCTGCAGATGATCCAGGTCGGCGAGGAATCGGGCGCCCTGGACAGCATGCTGCTGAAGACCGCAGACACCTTCGAAGCCGAGACCAGCCAAGCCATGGACCGCATGCTAGCGGCGTTGGTGCCGATCATCACCTTGGTATTGGCATTCGTGGTTGGGATCGTGATCATTGCGGTGCTGGTGCCGCTGTACGATCTGACCAATTCCATAGGTTGAGACGGCTGTCGCGGATTCAGGAAACAGCCCATTCAGTGACCCCTGCCCACACTATCCACCTCATGATTCCAAGGACTTTGTAATGCGAGTTTCGCGTTCGATCACCCGCTCCCCTTCGCCGGCTGCGCAGAGCGGCATGAGCCTGCTGGAAATCATCATCGTCATCGTGCTGATCGGCGCGGTGCTGACCCTGGTGGGCAGCCGCGTGCTGGGCGGCGCCGATCGCGGCAAAGCCAACCTGGCCAAGTCGCAGATCCAGACCATGGCCGGCAAGGTGGAAAACTACCAGCTGGATACCGGCAGCCTGCCTTCGCGGCTGGAGGATCTGGTCACCCAGCCGGGCAATGCCAATGGCTGGCTGGGCCCGTACGCCAAGGCGGCCGAACTGAAGGATCCGTGGGGCCACGACATCGAATACCGCGCTCCCGGGCAGGCGCAGCCGTTCGATCTGATCAGCCTGGGCAAGGACGGCCAAGTCGGCGGCGACAGCTACAACGCCGACATCAAGTTCGAATAACGGCCCTCGAGCAGCAGCACCGGCATGACGCGGGCCCGCACCAAACGCATCCGCCCGCGCAAGCAGCGGGGCGTTTCCTTGCTGGAGATGTTGCTGGTGGTGGCGTTGATCGCCATCGCCGGCATGCTGGCGGCCATGGTGCTGACCGGCGGCCTGGACGGCATGCGTTTGCGTTCGAGTTCCAAGGAAATCGCCGCGCAACTGCGCTATGCGCGGGCGCAGGCCATCGCCACCGGCCAGCCGCAGCGTTTTGCGATCGATCCGGCCAGACATCATTGGCAGGGGCCGAACCGGAGGGAGGGAAATATTCCGCCGTCGCTGCGCGTGCAATTCACCGGTGCGCGCGAAGCGCAGGCGCGCGCGGGCGAAGGCGGCATCCTGTTCTTTCCCGATGGCGCTTCCACCGGCGGCCGGGTGCAGCTGAGCGCGAAGAAAGCGGCGTGGCGCATCGACGTGGCCTGGCTGACCGGCGAAGTCAGGCTGACGCGCGCGCCTGGCAGTGGATCGCCTCCATGAAATCCATTCGCTTCCGCCGCCAGCGCGGCTTCACTCTGATCGAGGTGATCATCGCTTTCGCCTTGCTGGCGCTGGCGCTGACTTTGCTGCTCGGTTCGCTGTCGGGCGCGGCGCGGCAGATACGCACCGCCGACGACAGCGGGCGTGCGACCTTGCATGCGCAATCCCTGCTGGCCCAGCTGGGCGTGGGCGAAATCCTGCAGCCGGGGCGCAAACAGGGCACCTTCGAAGAAGGGCGTTATCGCTGGACGCTGGAAATGGAGCCTTATGTCGATCCCCTGAAGCAGCGTTCCCCGCAGGCCGTCGCTTCAGCCCCGCGTTTGCTGCAGGTGCGGTTGCAAGTGGAATGGGGCGATGCGCCGGGCCAGCGGTTGCGTTGGCAGACGTTGCGCCTGACGCCTGGCGACATCAACGCCTCGATGCCCGTGCGATGAACCGCAACGTTCGCGGCTTCACCCTGATCGAAGTATTGCTGGCCACGGTATTACTGGCCGCGGGGTTGGCGCTGGCCTTCGCCACCTTGCGTTCGGCCACGACCATGGTGCAGCGTGGCGAAACCGTCGCCCAGCGCAACGAACGCATCCGCGCGGTCGAGGGTTTCCTGCGCCGGCGCATCTCCTCGGCGCAGAACATCGCCTTCGCCGTCGATCCAGGCACGCAAAGGCAATACCGCTTCGTCGGCGAAGAGCGGCGCATGCGTTTCGTGGCCGATCTGCCGGATTACCTGGGGCGTGGCGGACCCTACCTGCACGATCTGGTCGCGGCCGATGGGGGCAGCCAGCTGCTGGCTTCCTTCGCCATGGTCCAGGCCGGGCAGGCGGTGCGCGAAGCGCAGCCGCGCCCGCCGGAAATCCTGGCCGACAACCTGGGCGCCATCCGCTTCCGTTATCGCGGGCTGGACCAGGAGGGCAAGCTGGGCCAGTGGCAGGAACGCTGGACCGCGGCCGAGTCCTTGCCGCTGCAGGTGTCGATCGATATCGAATCGGCCGATGGCCGGCGCTGGCCGGGCTTAGTGGTATCGCTGGCGCAGGGCAGCGGCCAGGACAACGGACTCGGCCAGGGCCTGGAGCCGCCGCCATGAAGCGCGAACGCGGAGCCGCCTTGTTGCTGGTGTTGTGGCTGATCGCTCTGCTTACGGCATTGATCGGCGCCTTTGCCCTGACCGCGCGGGTGGAAGCCCTGCAGGGAAGGATATTGAGCGGCGGCGCCAGGGCCCAGGAGTTGGCGCGGGCCGGGGTGGAGTATTCGCTGGTCCGGCTGGCCGACACCGAACCCACCACCCGTTGGCTACCCGACGGGCGCAACTATCGGTGGAGCTACGCGGGTGGCGAAGTCGAACTTCAGATCGTCGACGAAACCGGCAAGGTGGATCTCAATCAGGCCGGGCAGCCCCTGCTCGCTGCGCTGATGCAGACGCAGGGCGTGGACCAGGAGCAGGCCGGGCGTATCGCCTCGGCCATCGTCGACTGGCGCGATGCCGATCCGCTTACCCAGGTAGGCGGCGGCGCGGAAGATCCCGACTATGCGGCGGCGGGGCGGCCTTATGGAGCGAAGGATGGACCGTTCGAAACCGTGGCCGAGGTGGAGCAGGTGCTGGGGATGACCCCCGAACTGTTCGCGCGGCTGGAGCCTTATCTGACTCTCTACAGCGGTCGCGGCGAACCCGATCCCACTTATGCGCAGGCGCCGGTGCTGACCGCGATGGGGTTGGATGCGGCGACTTATCTGACCCAGCGCAAAAGCCCTGTACCCGGCGCTGGCGCAGCGCAGCTCGTGGGCGGCGGCAGCGGCACGTATAGTATCGACAGCCGCGCACGGCTGGACGATGGCCGGGTTGCGGTATTGCGGACAGTGGTGCGTGCGGGTAGCGGCTCGGTACCGGGTTCGGCGTATACCGCGTTGCGATGGCAGGAAGGAACGGCACCCCAATGACTAGCACGCAGGAAAATCCGTCGCTGATGCAGGGCGTCCGTCGTTACGGCGCCGGAGCGGGCGGCTTTTTCCGCTGGTGGAAGCAGTCGTTGCTGTCGTGGTTGCCTTTGCGCTGGCGCGTGCTGTTCGGACTGGCCAGCAACCGTTTGCTGTTTTCCCAGGTCGGCGACCAGCTGCGGCTGCAGATGCAGGATGCCGAGGGTCTGCATGAGATCGCCTGGTTGCCGTTGCCGCTGGAGGCGGCGCAACTGGATGCCGTGCTCACCAACCGCACCGGCAAACTGCCGCGCTGGTTGCTGCTGCCGACGGCCACCGCCCTGCAGCGCCGGTTGTTGCTGCCGGCCGCCGCTGCCGAGCGCTTGCGCGACGTGGTCGGTTTCGAGGTCGACCGCCAGACTCCTTTCACCGTCGACAGCGTGCGCTTCGATGCGCGCGTGCTGGGCCGTCGCGCCGACGGTCAGCTGGACACCGAACTGGTAGCCGTTCCGCGCGCGCGCTTCGACGCGGCGCTGGCCGGGCTGGGCGGCTTGGCCGGATCGCTGGCGGGCGTGGACGCCAGCGATGCCAGCGGCCGGCCTTTGGGCGTCAACCTGCTTCCCGCGGAAACACGCCGCGATCGCCGCGACGCGATGCGGGTCTGGAACTGGGCGCTGGGAGCGGTCGCGCTGCTAGCCGTGGCCGCCGCGCTCTGGCAGGTCCTGGATAACCGGCAGCAATCGGCGGACGCCTTTACACGCCGGGTGGAAGCGCGTGCGCTTCAGGCCCGCAGCGTGGCTGCCGAGCGTCAGCAACTGGTCGATATCGTGGAAGGCGCCGCCTTCCTGGACCGCGCCCGTTCGGCGCGTCCCACCACCATCGAAATCCTGGACGAACTCAGCCGCCGGCTGCCGGACAGCACTTACCTGGAAAAAGTCGGAATAGAAGGCGACCGCCTGCTGTTGATCGGTCTTAGCCCGGAGGCTTCGGCGCTGGTCGGGCGCATGGAAGGGTCCCAGCTGTGGCGCGCGCCTGCCCTCAGTGGCGCCTTGCAACCGGACCCGCGCACCCGCCTCGACCGTTTCAGCATGACGGCCGAGCTTGCGACCGCTCCGAAGCCAGCCACCAATACGGGAGCCGCCAATGGCGCCCGCCGGCCTTGACCGCGACCGCCCCGATCGCGACCGCTGGCTGGCGCTAGGGTTGCTGGTCGCGGCGCTTGGGCTCGCTTATCTGCTGGTCGTCCACCCGCTGTGGACGGTGCCGATGCAGGAAGTCCAGGGCCGCATCGACAGCGCGCGCGAGCGCGAACTGCGTGTGCGCACCCAATTGCAGCAAGCCCCCGAGATAAAGAAAGGGCTGGCCGCCGCCTTGGCCCAGCAATCGCAGCGTCCGGGTTTCCTGGCCGAAGCCACCCCTGAGCTGGCTACCGCCGGATTGGTGAAACGCCTGGAAACGGTGGTGTTGGAAGCCAGTCCGGGCAACCGTAGCTGCGCCATCACCAATCGCTCGCCGCTGGCCCAGCCCGGCAGCGACCGCTTCGCGCCGGTGGTGGTGCAGGTGCGTTTGAGCTGCGGCACGCCGGAGCTGGCTTCGGTGCTGTACGCGCTGGAAAGCGGCACGCCGCGTCTGTTCGTGGAAAACCTCAATGTCCTGACCATGGGCTATTCGTTCATGCCGGGGCAGTCCAGCGCGGGGCTGGATGTCAGTTTCGATCTGTACGGTTATTTGCGTCCGCCGGCAGCGGCACGCAGCTCCGCTGCGCCGGCGATCGCGCCCGTGCCCGTGCCCGTGCCCGTGCCCGTGCCCGGCATGCCAGGAGCGGCCGATGCGAATTGACGCTTTCGGCCCGCGCACCTGGTTGCTGGCCGCGCTGGCGGGCTGGGCATTGCTGGCCTGGGTATTGGCCTTGTTCGGCATGGGCGGACAGATCCGTCCGCTGGCCGACGACCCCAGCCTGGTGAACGCGTTGCCGAAGCTTCCGCAGCAGGCGCCGGAACGTCTTGGACCGCTGGCCCAGTATTCCGAAATCGCCGCGCGTCCTCTGCTTTCCCAGAGCCGCAAGCCGCAGCCTTTTTTCATCCAGGGGCAGGAGGGCGGCGAGCAGCCGCAGACCTTCGATTTCATTCTGACCAGCGTGCTGATCACGCCGCAGCTGCAGATGGCCATCCTGCAACCGAGCCAGGGGGGGGAAGGGGTGCGGCTGAAGGTTGGAGATGCGCCTGAAAGCGCGCAGGGTTGGCGCGTGGCCGAAATCCACCCGCGCAGTGTGGTGATCCAAGGACCGGAGGGGCCGCGCACCTTGGAGCTACGGATATTCGACGGGCTTAGCGGTCAACCCCCCAGCGCCTCGCCCGTTTCGCCGGGGTCGGCCCCGCCCGTGCAGCCTCCGGCGACAGCGGTACCGCCGCCGCCGTCCACCTCGGCGGTCATGACCACGCCCTCCCGGCCCATGCCGGTACCGCCTGCGGGCAAAGCCAGTCCAGCGCCTCCGTCGGGCAGCCAGCCCCAGGCCGAAACCCCGATGACCACCGAACAGCAGATGGAAGCGATTCGCCAGCGCATCGAAGCGCGGCGCGCGCAGCTCCGCCAGCAGGGCCAAGCCCCGCCTCCCCCGAACAAGACCAAGTAGAGTGCCGGCATGAAGTCACGTTTGATCCTGGTATCCCTTCTGACCGGCCTGTTGGCGGCATGCGCCAGCGTGCCCACGCCCGAGGTGCGCCGCGATGCGGATCTCCGCAACAGCAGCGCGGGCGCGGCGCAGACTTCGCCGCTGAATTCGGTGGAAGAGCCCGAAACCGGTCCCCAGGCCGTGATCCGCCGCGGCAACGGCCAGATGATCAATCGTGGCGCTGCATCCGCACCTCCTCCTTCGCTGTCGGGGATGAGCGGCGGTGGGGCCAGCTTCAATTTCGAAGGCGAATCCGTGCACGCGGTGGTCAAGGCCATCCTGGGCGACATGCTGGGCCAGAACTACGTGATCGCGCCCGGCGTGCAGGGCACCGTCACCCTCGGCACGCCCAAGCCGGTTTCCCCCGCGCAGGCGATGACCTTGCTGGAGCAGGTGCTGGCGCAGAACAACGCGCGCATGGTCTACAGCGACGGCCGCTACAACATCATGCCGGCCGATCAGGCCTTGTCCGGCACGCTGGCGCCGCGCACCGGTCCGGCTTCCAATGCGCGCGGTTTCGAAGTGCGGGTGGTGCCGCTGCGTTTCATCTCCGCCAGCGAAATGAAGAAAGTGCTGGAGCCGTACGCGCGGCCCAACGCCATCGTCGGCATCGATTCCACCCGCAACGTCATCACCCTGTCGGGCACGCGCAGCGAACTGGAGAACTACCTGCGCACGGTCGAGATCTTCGACGTCGACTGGTTGTCGGGCATGTCGGTGGGCGTGTTCCCGCTGGAATCCGGGCGCGCCACCAAAGTGGTGGCCGACCTTGAGAAGGTCTTCGGCGAAAGCAGCAAGACGCCCAGCGCGGGCATGTTCCGCTTCATGCCGCTGGAAGGCGCCAATGCGGTGCTGGTCATCACCCCGCAGGCCGCCTATCTGGACCAGATCCAGGACTGGCTGGAACGCATCGATGGCGCCGGGGAAGGTTCGCGCCTGTACTCCTACGAACTCAAATACATCAAGGCCAAGGACCTGGCGGACCGTTTGGCCGAAGTGTTCGGCGCCGGCCGTAGCGGCGGCAACGGCCAGGACACCGGCGGCAACTATCCGGCATCGCTGATGCCGGGCACCGATCCGGTTTCGATCAAGGACGGCGCCGATGGTGGCAGCGTCGATTTCGGCGGTAATTCCGGTAGCGGCAATTCCAGCGGCGACACCTCGTCGACCAGCGGCGGACTGGGAGGCGGTTCGTTGTCGCTCAACCAACGCAGTGGCGGCAATGGCAGCGTTACCCTGGAAGTGGAAGGGGACCGCGTGGGCGTTTCTGCCGTCGCGGAAAGCAATACCTTGCTGGTGCGTGCCAGCGGCACCGCTTGGAAGTCGATCAAGGACGTCATCGAAAAGCTCGATGTCATGCCCATGCAGGTGCATATCGAAGCGCAGATCGCCGAAGTGCAGCTGACCGGCGACCTGAAGTACGGTGTGAACTGGTATTTCGAAAATGCCGTCAACGCCTCCACGGACGATGGCGGCGCCGGTTTGCCGAGCGCGCTCGGACGCAATATCTGGGGCGACATCTCCGGCAGCATCACCGGCAGTGCCGGGTTGGGCTGGACCTTCCTGGGCCGCAATGCCGCGGCGGTAGTCAGTGCCTTGGACAAGGTGACCAACCTGCGTCTGCTGCAGACGCCGTCGGTGTTCGTGCGCAACAACGTCGAAGCCACCTTCAACGTCGGCAGCCGCATTCCGATCCAGTCGGTCACCTTCAATCCCGGTACCGGCACCGATGGCACCTACAGCCAAGTGCAGTATCTGGACACCGGCGTGATCCTGAAAGTGCGTCCCCGCGTCACCCGCGACGGCATGGTGTTCCTGGAGATCGTGCAGGAGGTCAGTTCGCCCGGCACCGTTGCCGACGACAACGGCAATGTGCGCATCGACACCCGGCGCTTGAAGACCGAGGCCGCCGTGCAGAACGGCGATACGGTGCTGCTGGCCGGGCTGATCAGCGACAGCGTGGATAACGGCTCCTCCGGAATTCCCGGGTTGAGCAAGATACCGGTCATCGGCGCGCTGTTCGGAACCAAGACCGCGGTCAGCGGGCGCACCGAGACCATCATCCTGCTCACCCCCACCATCGTGCGGAATCCGCAGGAAGCGCGCGATCTCACCGATGAGTACGGGCAGAAGTTCCGCGCGCTGGATCCGCTGAACGCGCCCAAGAAAAAGTGAGCCCCTCTGCCGCCGCCGCGCTGCCCGTCATCCTGTTGCCGGTCGGCGTCGACGACGATGCGCTCGACGCGTGCCTTGGCGCGCTGGACGCCGGCACTCCCGCCGGCAGCCGCATCTGGCTGGCCGACGATGCCCAGGCCGGTCCGCGCGGCACCGCCATCATCGAAAGATGGTTGAAGCGAACCACGCTGCAAGCCGACTACACCCGCCGCCAGAGCATGATCGGCGAAGTCGCGCACCTGGACGAAATGCTCAATGCCTGCGCCAACGCCGACATCGTGGTGCTGGCGCCCGATGCGCAACCGCTGCCGGGCTGGCTGCAGCAATTGTCGGCCTGCTTTTCCCGCGATTCCTCCATCGCCAGCGCCACACCCTGGTGCAATGCGGGCGAAGCCGCTTCGTGGCCGCGACTGGGCGAGATCGCACCGCCGCCGCACGATTTCGAACGCACCGCCGCGGCTTGCGCCGCCATGCCGCCGCTGCATCCGGAATTGCCTTCGGCCGTCAATCACGCGGTCGCGCTGCGCGGAACCGCGCGCCAACGCGCCGGTGGGCTGGACATGAGCAGCTACGCCTCGTGGTACGCGGCGTTGATAGACCTGTCCCTGCGCATGTCCGGGCTGGGCTGGCGCAACGCCCTGTGCGAAACCGCGTTCGTCGCGCGCGGCGGCGAGGGCGTGCCGGCCGATGGCGACATGGACGCGCTTAACGCGCGCTGGCCGGCGTGGCATGCGCGGCTGGCGAACTTCCTGATGCAGGACCCGTTGCGCGAACCGCGCGAACGGTTGACCGCGTTGTACGCAGAAACCGGATCGCCGGAGCCGCAGCGTGAACTCTTCTCCTGATCGCGTCGACATCGCTGTCGTCGTGGTCAGCCACGAGAGCGCCAGCACGCTGGAGGAATGCCTGCGGCGTCTGCGCGCGGCGAGCGGTGTGGCGGAAATCCGCGTGATCGATAACGCCTCGCAGGACGGTACGCTGGACATCATCCAGCGCCACGCGGCGATGGACCTGCGCGTGCGCTTCATCGGCAATCCGGACAATCCCGGCTTCGCGGTCGGCTGCAATCAAGGTGCGAAAGAGTCCACCGCGCCGTGGCTGGCGTTCGTCAACCCGGATCTGCTGGTCGCCGCCGACACGCTTCTGCGTCTGCGCACGCACGCCGAGACGGTGGAGGGAGATGTCCTGCTCGGCGTGGACCTGGTGGATGAGGCGGGTATGCGCGACGAAGCTGCGCGCCGCCGCGATCCTGATTTCGGCGCGATGCTCTCTTCGCCCGCGGCCGCTTCGAAGCTGGGCGTGCTTGTGGACGAAACCGCCGAACTGCAGCGAGTGGACGCCTTATCGGGCGCGCTGATGCTGATGCCGCGCACGTTGTTCGACCGGCTGGGCGGTTTCGACGAAGGCTATCGCCTGCATGCCGAGGACCTGGACCTGTGCCGCCGCGCGCGCGCGGCCGGGGCGGTAGTGGCGGTGGCTAACGACATCCAAGTAGTGCACGTGCGCGGCGTGTCCAGCCGGGCTCGGCCGGTATTCGTGGAATGGCACAAGCATCGTGGGCTGTGGCGGTATTTCCGCAAGTTCGAATCCGCGCAGCGCGGCATGCTCACGCGCGCCGGGGTATGGCTGGCCATCTGGGCGCATTTTCCGGAGGCCTTGTATCGCAAGGCATTGCGTAAAAACGTGGGCGCCGGCTGAACCGCAGGTCGGGGCTACGCCCCCGACGCACGATGGCTTGCGGCACCCGGATTCCCACGCTTATTCCGAACAACCCGCGCGTCGGCCGCGTAGAGCCTGTCCCGTACTTGATACGGGGGCCGACCTACCAAGGCAAACGCTGGGACTATGCCTTACCCATGAACATGGCCACGACGGCGACTACCAATATCTGGATGAGCAACGTACTGATCACCATGAATATCCCGAAACCCACGAGTGTGCGTATCACGGATTTCCATCGTGGATAACCCCCGAAAAACTGCACTAGCGAAAAGATCCCGTACGCCACCGACAATACAAGAGCCCATAGCTGCGTCTGCGGCACCCATCGATGCAATGCCACCAGGACGGCCCACAACACGAAGGTCTGTACGGTCAGAAAGGTCGTGATGACCAGCCACTCGGGATAGTTCAACTTCCCTACGCGCAGGAATGCCAGTCGGAACGCTGCCGCTTCGAACGGCAGCAAAAGCAGGGTGCTGGCCGCGAAGTGCTGGCTCATCCACTCGGTGACCGCCATGGATGCTTTGAAGAGCTGCGCCTGCAGCGCCGCGGTGCCGGCGCTGCTTCCAGCGGTTTCGCCGACTGCACCAGCGACCATGACTTCATGGCCGGTCAAGTACTTGCTGAGCACCACGACCACGGCGGCCATCATTGTCAACAAAAGCACCGGCTTGACCTGTCCCGCACGCCGCCCTTCGATGTAGTCGCGCATGAGATGGCCGGGCCGCAACATCAGTTGCTTCAGCGAATAAAGGATGCCCCTGTCCATGTGCAGAACGCTGTGCTCGAGCTCGTGCCCGAGGAAATGCCAGTCGATGCGATGCGCCGGCGTGTCCTGGCCGCACGCGGGACAGAATTTCTGCTCCGGGCCGGCAATGGCCCGGTCACAGTTGGCACAGTTATTTGCTTCGAGCATTTGCAGCGCGTCCCCAAGACATGGCTCGGGCGAATGTTCTCACGAAGCCAAGAGCGAACCTAGCAATGAATCGTCATCCCAGCGAATGCTAGGATCCATTTTGACTTTGGCGGAAGGCCACAAGCTGTAGGTCGGGGCTACGCCACCGACGCATGGGGGCCAACAACCCGTGCGTCGGCCACATAGGGCCGACCTACCGAGATAGCGTGAAGGTCAAGATGGATCCCCGCCTGCGCGGGGTCGAATCTTCACTTCAACGCCTTGAACCTCAGCCGCTTCGGCTGCGCGCCTTCCGCACCCATGCGCCGCTTCTTGTCTTCCTCGTACTCGCGGTAGTTGCCCTGGAAGTACTCCACGTGCGAGTCGCCTTCGAAGGCCAGGATGTGGGTGGCGATGCGGTCCAGGAACCAGCGGTCGTGGGAAATGACGAACGCGTTGCCCGGAAATTCCAGCAACGCGTCTTCCAGCGCGCGCAGGGTTTCGATGTCCAGGTCGTTGGACGGTTCGTCCAGCAGCAGCACGTTGCCGCCCTGCAGCAGGGTCTTGGCCAGGTGCAGGCGGCCACGTTCGCCGCCGGACAGCGAGCCGACCATTTTCTGCTGGTCCTGGCCCTTGAAGTTGAAGCGGCCGATATAGGCGCGCGACTGGATCTCGATGCCGTTGATGTTGAGGATGTCGGCGCCGCCGCTGATTTCCTGGAATACGTTGTGGTTGCCTTCCAGCTTCTCGCGGCTCTGGTCGACATAGGCGATGTTGACGGTCGGGCCCATTTCGATCTCGCCCGAATCCGGCTTCTCCTGCCCGGTGATCATCTTGAACATGGTCGACTTGCCGGCGCCGTTGGGGCCGATGATGCCGACGATGGCGCCCTGCGGCACGGTGAAGCTCAAGTCGTCGATCAGCAGGC
The DNA here is from genome assembly GCA_036383995.1 of Pseudoxanthomonas sp. Lineage (GTDB taxonomy): Bacteria > Pseudomonadota > Gammaproteobacteria > Xanthomonadales > Xanthomonadaceae > Pseudoxanthomonas_A. The sequence continues at coordinate 65,978 of DASVNG010000010.1, read as the reverse complement.
GGTCGCCGAAGCGCTTGGAGACGTTCTTGAATTCCATGACCTTCTGGCCCAGGCGTTCGCCCGGCGGAATGAAGATCTCGTTGGTTTCCTGGCGCTTCTGGTAGTCGACCGCCTGCAGTTCTTCCATGCGCGCCAAACGCGCCTTGCCCTTGGAGCGGCCGCCCTTGGCGTTCTGCCGCGACCATTCCAGTTCCCTGGCGATCGCCTTCTGGCGCGCCTTTTCCTGGTTTTCTTCCTGCTTCAGGCGGTTGTCCTTCTGGATCAGCCACTCGGTGTAGTTGCCCTTCCACGGGATGCCGCGGCCGCGGTCCAGTTCCAGGATCCACTCGGCGGCGTTGTCCAGGAAGTAGCGGTCGTGGGTAACGGCCACCACGGTGCCGGTGTAGCGGGCCAGAAACTGTTCCAGCCATTCCACCGACTCGGCGTCCAGGTGGTTGGTGGGTTCGTCCAGCAGCAGCATGTCGGGTTTCTGCAGCAGCAGCTGGCACAGCGCCACGCGGCGCTTCTCGCCACCGGACAGCTTGCCGATCACCGCGTCCCAGGCCGGCAGGCGCAGGGCGTCGGCGGCCACGTCCAGCTGGTGTTCCAGAGTGTGCGCATCGCCGCTGGCCAGGATCGCTTCCAGGCGCTGCTGTTCGGCGGCCAGTTTGTCGAAATCGGCGCCTTCCTCGGCATAGGCTTCATAGACGCGGTCCAGCGCGGCCTGGGCCTGCAGCACTTCGCCCACGCCTTCTTCCACCGCCTGGCGCACGGTGTGCTCAGGGTTGAGCTGCGGTTCCTGGGCCAGGTAGCCGACCTTGATGCCGGCCTGCGGCCGCGCTTCGCCGACGAAATCGGTGTCCACGCCGGCCATGATCTTCAGCACCGTGGATTTGCCGGCGCCGTTCAGGCCCAGCAAGCCGATCTTGGCGCCCGGGAAGAAGGACAGCGAGATGTCCTTGATGATCTGGCGCTTCGGCGGCACGGTCTTGCTGACGCCGTTCATGGTGTAGATGTATTGCGACATGGAGTCTCCGGGAGGGGCGCTGCCGTGCCCGCGCAGGCTGCGCGGCGGCGGAAATCGGGAATGGGCGAATTATACCGGCTGCGGCTGGCTGGCTGGCGTCTTAACGATTTTCTACGGCACCGGTTCGGGCAAGATGCCGTTCAGCGCGGCAGGCAGATATTCGTCTCAAGTTTCCACCCGCAAGAGGTATGCACCATGCGCCACGCAATCAAGTCCGCCCTTTCGCTTGTCTTCGTCATGGCGCTGGCTGCAGGGCCGGCGATGGCCCGGGATCACGGGCGCGGCCATGACCGCGACCGCGACGACGGCCGCTATGGCTACAACGACCGCGACGACCGTCATGACCGCGACGATCACCGTTACGACTCCCGCAAACACGGCTATGACCGTGGTTACGACCGCGGCTACGGCTATCGCGGCGACGACCGTTACTACCGCGACGACCGCCGTTACCGCCGGGCGCCGCGGGTGGTCTATCGCCCGGTCTACGTCCGTCCCGGTTACGGCTACGGCCATGGCGCGCCGCGCTGGGCCCGTGGCGCCCGCTACTACGGCGACGGCTACGGCCCCACCTACGTGGTCAATGACTACCGCGGTTACGGCTTGCGCGCGCCGCCGCGCGGCTACTACTGGCGCCGCAGCGACGTGGGCGATTTCCTGCTGGTGGCCGCAGCCACCGGCATCATCGCCGACCTGATCCTGCACCACTGATCCACGGGCCGGCAGGCCCTGTGACCCGGAAAACGCGCCGAAAGGCGCGTTTTTTGGTTGGGGCAGGGGCGGGGGGCTACAATCACCGGCCCATTCCCCTCCGGAGCTCCGATGTTCCCGCGCAACGCCCGTATCGAAGGTTACGACCCTGAACTGGCCGCGGCCATCGCGTCCGAGAACCGCCGGCAGGAAGACCACGTCGAGCTGATCGCGTCGGAGAACTACTGCAGCCCGCGGGTGATGGAAGCCCAAGGCAGCCAGCTGACCAACAAATACGCCGAGGGCTATCCGGGCAAGCGCTACTACGGCGGCTGCGAATACGTGGATATCGCCGAGCAACTGGCTATCGACCGGGTGAAGGCGCTGTTCGGCGCCGACTACGCCAACGTGCAGCCGCATTCGGGCTCGCAGGCCAACCAGGCGGTGTACCTGGCGCTGTTGAATCCGGGCGACAAGATCCTGGGCATGTCGCTGGCCCATGGCGGCCACCTGACCCACGGCGCCAAGGTCAATGTCTCGGGCAAGCTGTTCGATGCCATGCAGTACGGCGTCAACGACCAGGGCCTGATCGATTACGACGAAGTCGAGCGCCTGGCGCTGGAACACAAGCCGAAGATGGTCGTGGCCGGCTTCAGTGCGTATTCGCAGGTCGTCGATTGGGCGCGCTTCCGCGCCATCGCCGACAAGGTCGGCGCGTACCTGTTCGTGGACATGGCGCACGTCGCCGGCCTGGTCGCCGCGGGCGTGTATCCCAATCCGCTGCCGCACGCGCATGTGGTCACTTCCACCACGCACAAGACCTTGCGCGGTCCCCGCGGCGGCATCATCGTGGCCAAGGGTGCGGGCGAAGAGATCGAGAAGAAGCTGCAGAGCATCGTCTTCCCCGGCATACAGGGCGGTCCGTTGATGCACGTGATCGCGGCCAAGGCGGTTGCATTCAAGGAAGCGCTGGAGCCCGAGTTCAAGGCCTATCAGGCGCAGGTGGTGAAGAACGCCCAGGCCATGGCCAAGACGATCGTTTCACGCGGCTACAAGATCGTCTCCGGCGGCACCGACAACCACCTGATGCTGGTCGACATGATCGGCAAGGGCGTCACCGGCAAGGCCGCCGAGGAAGCGCTGGGCAAGGCCCACATCACGGTCAACAAGAACGCCGTGCCCAACGATCCGCAGAAGCCGTTCGTCACCTCCGGTCTGCGCCTGGGTACGCCTGCGGTGACCACGCGCGGCTACCTGGAGCCGGATTGCGTGGCGTTGGCCAACTGGATCTGCGACGTGCTGGATGCGCCGGGCGACGAGAACGTCATCGCCGGAGTGCGCGCCAATGTCGAGAAGCAGTGCGCGCAGTTCCCGGTGTACGGATAACCTGACGCACGCATGCATTGCCCTTTCTGCCAGCACACAGACACCCGCGTCATCGATTCGCGCGTTTCCGAAGACGGCGCGACGATCCGCCGCCGCCGCGAGTGCGAAGCCTGCGGCGAGCGTTTCAGCACGCTGGAAACGGTGGAACTGAAGCTGCCGGTGATCATCAAGGGCGATGGAAGGCGCGAATCCTTCGACACGCGCAAGCTGCGGCTGAGCATGGACCGCGCGCTGCACAAGCGCCCGGTATCGGAAGAGCAGGTCGAGGCCTCGGTGCGTGCGGTGGTGCACCAGGTGCGGATGAGCGGCGAGCGCGAGCTGCCTTCGCGCAAGATCGGCGATTTCGTGATGGCCGAAATGCGCAAGCTGGACCACGTGGGCTACGTGCGTTTCGCTTCGGTGTACCGCAGCTTCGAGGACGTGGCCGATTTCCGCGAGGAGATCGAAAAGCTGGAGCGCGATCTGCCGACCGCCAGCGGCCAGTTGCCGCTGCTGGGCGCGGATGTGGTGCCGATCGATAAAAACAAAAAGCGTTAGGTTCTTCCCTTCTCCCTGCGGGAGAAGGTGCCCGAAGGGCGGATGAGGGTGCGGCGGACTCCATGATGTCTGTAGCCGATGGACTCCGCCGTACCCTCACCCCAACCCCTCTCCCGATGGGAGAGGGGCTAAATCGCGGAGCGACATGACTGCATTCACCGCCACCGACCATCTGTTCATGGCCCGCGCCCTGCGCCTGGCCGAACGCGGCGCCTACACCACCAAGCCCAATCCGATGGTCGGCTGCGTGATCGCCCAAGGCGAGGAGATTGTCGGCGAAGGTTTCCACGAGCGCGCCGGCCAGGCGCATGCCGAAGTAGTCGCATTGCAGGCCGCAGGCGCACGCGCGAAAGGCGCGACGGCCTACGTCACTCTGGAACCCTGCGCCCATACCGGCCGTACCGGCCCCTGCGCGGATGCGTTGATCGCGGCCGGAGTCGCGCGCGTGATCGCGGCCATGCGCGATCCGTTTCCGCAGGTGGACGGCGCCGGTTTCGACAAGTTGCGCGCGGCCGGCATCGTGGTCGAATCCGGATTGATGGAAGCCCAGGCGCGGCAGCTCAACCGCGGGTTTCTGTCGCGGGTCGAGCGCGGCCGGCCGTGGGTGCGGATCAAGCTGGGCACGAGCCTGGACGGGCGAACCGCGATGGCCAGCGGCGAGTCCAAATGGATCACCGGCGAAGCCTCGCGCCTGGATGTGCAGAAGTGGCGCGCACGCGCGGGCGCGCTGATCACCGGCGCCAACACCGTACTGATCGACGACCCTTCGTTGAATGTGCGCCTGGGCGACGACACTCCCTTCGTGGCGCCGCTGCGGGTGGTTCTGGATCCGGGGTTGGCCACCATCGCGCGCGGCAAGGTGCGCGACGATTCGGCGCCGACCCTGTACCTGCACGCGTCCGACGCCAAACCCCCGCACGATCTTCATGTCGAACGTGACGTCGTGCCGGTGCTGCACGGCCGCTTCGATCTGGAAGCCGTGCTGAAACTGCTGGCCGAGCGCGGCATCAACGAAGTGCAGGTGGAAGCGGGAGCGACCCTGGCAGGCGCGTTCATCGCCGCGGGTTTGGCCGACGAAGTGCTGCTGTATGTCGCTCCGGTATTGCTGGGTGAGCGTGCGCGGCCGTTGTTCGCGGGACTGGGTATCGATGCGATGGCGCAGCGTGCGCAGCTCAAGGTGGTGGATGCGCGCGCCATCGGCGAGGATCAACGATTGTTGCTTGTTCCTATTGCGGCCGCGAGCACGTAGTCCCGACATCCTCATGACGTCATCCCAGCGAAAGCTGGGATCCATCTTGATCTTTCATTGGCCGCCGTGGACTAACAACAAAGTCAAAATGGATCCCAGCTTTCGCTGGGATGACGTCGATAAGATGTGATGTCGCAGTGAGTACCGTAGGTCTCGATGGCAACCTTCAAAGACCACTTCTCCCAAGTCGCCGACGCCTACGCCAACTGGCGCCCCACTTATCCCGATGCCCTGTTCGACGCCATCACCGCAGTCGTGCCGGCCAATGCAAGCGTGTGGGAGCCCGGTTGCGGCAGCGGCCAGGCCACCTGCGGATTGGCCGTGCGCTTCGCGCAGGTGTTCGCCACTGACCCCAGCGCCGCCCAGATCGAGCAACATTGGGCGAAGGAGGGCGAAGTCGCCAATGTGCGCGTGGCGGTGGAGCCGGGCGAAGCGACTTCGCTGGCCGACCGCAGCGTTGGGCTGGTGGCCGTTGCCCAGGCCCTGCATTGGTTCGATCGCGCGCGGTTCTTCGCCGAATGCGAGCGTGTGCTGCAGCCCGGCGGCGTGTTGGCGGCCTGGACCTACCAGGACATGGTGTTTTCCGAAGATCTCGCGCCTGTTGCCGCCGCATTCCGCACTCAGATCGAACCCTACTGGCCGTCCGAACGCGCCCAGGTGGACGCCGGCTATGCGGACTACGCCTGGCCGTTCCCTGCGTTGCCGGCTCCCGCGCTGTGGCTGACCGCCGAATGGAACTTGCCGCAGTTGCTCGGTTATCTGGGCAGCCTGTCCGCCACCGCCCGCTGCCGTACCGCCACCGGGCGCGACCCGGTCCAAGACCATGCCGATGCGCTGGCTTCGGCCTGGGGCGACCCTCAGCGCGAGCGCGCCATGCGCTGGCCGCTGATCCTGCATCTGCGCCCAAAGCCTTTGTAGGCCCGGCTGGAACGCATCGTCCGGCCGGCCGCAGGCCGCCCGAATGGTAGAATCGCCGCGCCGGTTCGCCGGCAAACACAACTTAACGTCTTCAGGGCGGGGTGAGATTCCCCACCGGCGGTAGGTCCACGGCGTCCACAAGCGCTGTCGACGAGCCCGCGAGCGCCTCCGGTCATGCCGGAGGGTCAGCAGATCCGGTCCGATGCCGGAGCCGACGGTCATAGTCCGGATGAAAGAAGACGGTCGCGCGCGGCCTTGCGGTCGCGTAGCTTCGTGCCCTGTGGGCGTTTTTCGCATTCACTTCGCGGGAAACGTTTCATGCCCATCGCAATCGATCGCTGTTGCGCCGCTCTCCAGATTTGGAGCGCACGCTGATGTTCACCGGAATCATCGAAGGCGTCGGCCGCCTGGCCCGGTCCGAAATACGGGGCGGCGACGCCCGCCTGACCATCGAGGTCGGCAATCTTTCCTTTGCCGACGCGCGGCTGGGCGAAAGCGTCTCGGTCAATGGCGTGTGCCTGACCGTGGTGGCGTTCGATGCGAATTCTTTCGAGGCCGACGCCTCCAATGAAACGCTCGCACTGACCACACTCGGAAACCTGGCTGCCGGCGCCCTGCTGAACCTGGAGCGCGCCATGCGCCCCACCGACCGTCTCGGCGGTCACCTGGTCAGCGGCCATGTCGACGGCGTCGGCAAGGTCCTCGACATCGCCCAGGACGCGCGCGCGCAACGCTGGCGTTTCGCCGCGCCGCCGGCCCTGCTGCGCTATATCGCCAAGAAGGGTTCGATCTGCGTGGATGGCGTCAGCCTCACCGTCAACGAAGTCGATGCATCAGGTTTCGAAGTCGCACTGATTCCCCACACCGTTGCCAATACCGCCTTCGCGCAGACCACGATCGGCCACGCGGTCAATCTGGAGATCGATCTGGTCGCGCGCTACGTCGAGCGTTTGCTCGGCACCGATTCCACCGGAGCGGCCGTATGAGTTTCGCGTCCATTCCGGAACTGCTGGAAGAAATCCGCAACGGCCGCATGGTCGTCATCGTCGACGACGAGGACCGCGAGAACGAAGGCGATCTGATCATGGCCGCGGAAATGGTCAAGCCTTCCGACATCAATTTCATGGTCACCCACGCGCGCGGCCTGGTCTGCCTGTCGTTGACCCGCGAGCGTTGCCGCCAGCTGGGCCTGCCGCCGATGGTCCAGGACAACACCTCGCAGCACCACACCAACTTCACCGTCAGTATCGAAGCGGCCGAAGGCGTCACCACCGGCATTTCCGCCTACGACCGCGCGCACACCATCCGCACCGCGGTGCGCCCGGACGTGAAGCCGCAGGACCTGTCGCAACCCGGGCACATCTTTCCGCTGACTTCGCAACCGGGCGGCGTGCTCAACCGTTCCGGCCACACCGAGGCGGCCACCGATCTGGCCCTGCTCGCGGGGCTGGAGCCAGCCGGCGTGTTGGTCGAAATCCTCAACGCCGATGGCAGCATGGCACGGCGTCCGCAGCTGGAGGAATTCGCTCGCGAACACGGCTTGAAGATCGGTTCCATCGAAGAACTCATCCGCTACCGCCTGAGCACCGAGCACACCGTCGAGCGCGTGGACGTGCGCGATATCGAAACCGAACACGGCCCCTTCAAGCTGCACACCTATCGCGACCGCCTGAGCCACGGCCTGCATTTCGCGCTGCTGCGCGGCCAGGCCGATGCCTCCATTCCCACCCTGGTCCGTGTGCATATGCAGAATCCGCTGGCCGATGCCTTGCACTGGCGCCGTGCCGACTTCGGCCCTGCCGTCGGCGAGGTGCTGGCCGCCATCGCCGGTGAAGGCCGCGGCGCACTGGTCCTGCTTGGCGAATCCAGCACAGCCGAATCGATGCTGGAACGAATCCGCGCGGAGCCCGGACAACACGAACCGGAAACGGCGCGGGGCGGCGTGGCCGAGTGGCGGCGCAACGGCGCCGGCGCCCAGATCCTGGCCGATCTGGGCCTGGGCAAGCTGCGGGTGTTGGGCACGCCGCGCCGGCAGGTGGGTTTGGCCGGCTACGGGCTGGATGTCGTGGAATACGTTCCGTACTGACGGTCATGCTTGGCTTTGCCCCCTTTGGAAAAGGGGGCTACGGGGGATTTGCTTTTGCTTTGAAGCAAGATCAAGAGCAAATCCCCCTCAATCCCCCTTTTTCAAAGGGGGAGGCCTGAAGCGTCGCTTCTCCCTGACTGCTAAACTTGCTCCCCCCCTCCGGTACCCGCTGCCCATGCCCCATTTCGAAGGCGAGCTGCGCGCTCCAGAAGCCGCACGTTTCGCGATCATCGCCAGCCGCTGGAATCCGCGCATCACCGACGCGCTGGTCACCGGTGCGCGTCAGAGTCTGGCCGGCAATGGTGTGGCGGAGGCCGCGGTGGACGTGATCCGCGTGCCGGGCGCCTGGGAAATTCCGGTGGCTGCCGCGCGCATCGCCGCAGGCGGTCAGCATGCGGCCATCATCGCCTTGGGTTGCGTGATCCGCGGCGATACGCGCCACTACGAACACGTCGCCGACCGTTGCGCCGAAGGGCTGATGCGGGTGTCGCTGGATTTCGGCGTCCCGGTGATGAACGGGGTGCTGGCGGTCGAGCGCATCGAAGACGCCGAAGTGCGCGCCGGCGGCAGCCATGGCAACAAGGGCGAAGAGGCCGCGCTGGCCGCCATCGAGATGGCGCAGCTGCTGGAGCAACTGGCATGAACCGTCATCCGCGCAAGGACGGCCGTCGCGACGGCGTAGACCCGGTCACCCGCGCGCGCGCGCGCCGTCGCGCGCTGCAAGCGGTATACGCCTGGCAGATGTCCGGCGGCCTGGTGGAGCAGGTGATCGCGCAGTTCGCGCACGAACAGGCGCACGAGATCGCCGACCTGGAATATTTCGACGATCTGGTGCGTGGCGTGGTCAAGCATCGCGCCAGCCTGGACGAAGCGCTGGTCGGTTATCTCGACCGGCCGGTCGAGGAAGTCGACCCGATCGAGCGCGCCGTGCTGCGCCTGTCGGCCTACGAACTGATCCACCGCCTGGACGTGCCGTATCGCGTGGTGCTGAACGAAGCCATCGAAATCGCCAAGCGTTTCGGCTCCGAACACGGGCATACCTACGTCAACGGCGTGCTGGACAAGGCCGCCGCGGACTGGCGCACCCCCGAGTTCAGCGCGGCCAGGTAAGGGCGCAACTCTGCAAGAGCCGTAGGCGCGCGTGGGAGCGGCGTCCCGCCGCGAGCTCTCCAACCATCTCTACTCAATCGCTTGTCCAGAAGCAGAAAAGGCAAGAGCTCGCGGCGGGACGCCGCTCCCACGGCCTGGTAGCCAGGATCAGATATCTTCACAGGCTTTATGCTGGAAGCCATGGGCATCGCCGAATTCGATCTGATCTCCCGCATCCGCGCCCGTGTTCGCCAACGCGGCGACGTGGTGCTTGGCATCGGCGACGACGCCGCGTTGCTGCAGGTGCCGCCGGGCCACGAGCTGGTGGTGACGGCCGATACCCTTAATGCCGGCGTGCATTTTCCGGAAGCCACCGCGCCCGCCGACATCGGTTGGAAAGCACTCGCGGTCAATCTGTCCGATCTCGCGGCGATGGGTGCGAGGCCTGCCTGGTGCACCTTGTCGTTGTCGCTGCCGCAAGCCGACGAAAGCTGGGTCGATGCTTTTCTGGATGGATTCCTCGATCTAGCCGACCAACACGGAATCGGCTTGGTCGGCGGCGACACCACGCGCGGGCCGTTGTCGATTTCGGTCACCGCGATGGGCTTGGTGGAATCGGGGAGTGCGTTGCGCCGCGACCGCGCGCAGGCGGGCGACGATGTATGGGTGACCGGCACGCTCGGCGATGCGGCGGCGGCCCTGGAAGCGGTTCTGGAGAGGCGCGAGTTTCCCGAATCGTCGCGCCAGCGGCTGGACCGGCCAACACCACGCGTCGCCGCAGGCCTGCGCTTGTCCGCACTCGCGCATGCCTGCATAGATATCTCGGACGGTTTGCTGGCGGACTTGGCGCATGTTTGCGAACGCAGCGGCGTAGGCGCGGAAATAAACCTCGCGGACCTGCCTGCGTCGGCGGAGCTGGCGGCGGCGCAATCCGCAAAACGCTGGTGCTGGCAGGCGTGCGGCGGCGACGACTACGAGTTGTGCTTCACGGCCTCGCCGCGCGACCGCGATCTGATCGTGCAGGCGCTGGATTTCACCGACGTTTCCGCCACGCGCATCGGCCGTATCGTCGCAGGGCGGGGCGTTCGCGCCTTCGATGAGAAGGCGAAAGAGTGGTTGCCGCCCAGTCGCGGCTACCAGCATTTCCTCTAGAGGCGTTGCCGCGGCGGGTCGTGCTCCTCTCCGCGCTGGATCAGCTTCCACAACGCAGCCCCCGCGAACAACGGCAGCCATACCCAGCGAAGCTCCGACAGCAGCGTGGCCATTCCGCGCGCGCTGAAGAAACCGTTGGCGAAGGGCGACACCAGGATCGGTCGCCACGGCGCGAAGAAGCGCTGATCGTTCCACGGCCATAGCAAGGCCACGCCCAGTCCACCGGAAGTCAAAGCATCGAGCAGCGGGTGCGACACGGCGCAGACGAACAGCCAGGCGGCCGCTTGCGCAGGCCGGCCATGCAGGAACTTGTGCAGCCCCGCGCCGAGCAAGGCGACCAAACCGGCGAAAAACAGCGAATGGCTGGCGCCGCGATGTCCCAGCGCATCGGCATAGGGAATTCCCAGCGCGAACGCGGCTACGTCCAGGTCCGGCAATATCGCGGCCGCCACGCCCGCAACAAGCAGTCTGGAGGAAATCCGTCCGCGGTCGGCGGCGTACCACAGGGCCAGGGGAACGGCGGCGTGGGTGATGATGCTCGGCATGGGTCAGGCCTAGATGTCGTCCGCGCGGAACGCATCGCGCAGCCAGTTGATCCGCGGCGCCTGCGGGTCGCCATCGGCTTCGACCACGTCGAATCGACAGGGGAAGTTGCTGTATTGCCGGTGCTGGCCGAGGAAGCTTTGGGCGGCGTACACCAGTTTGCGGCGCTTGCCGATATCCACCGATGCCGCACCGCCGCCGAAGGCGCCCGATTGCCGGTAGCGCACTTCGACGAAGACCAGCGTCGGGCCATCGCGCCCGCTGCTGTCCAGCATCACCAGATCCAGTTCGCCGCCGCGGTAGTTGGCGTTGGCGGCCACCTCGCGCAGGCCGGCGCGCACCAGCGCGTCGCGCGCGGCGGCTTCGGCCAGATTTCCGCGCGCCTTGCGATCCAGCGCAGCGCGCTCAGTCGCCGCCGACGATGGGCGCCGCACGTCCGCCGTTGAAGGTGGACCAGGCCGGGGTGCGGATCACGTTGCCGAAACCATCGAGCCTGAGCACGCCCGTGGCGCCTTTGACTTCGGCGTTGTTGCCGGTCGCCAGCTTTTCCAGATAGGCGGTCAGCAACCATGCGTCGTAACCGAAAGCGAACAGGCGTGCGGCCGGTCCACGCGCGGTCGGCAGGCTGGTTCCCACCACGCTGGCGGCGGGCAGTCCGGAGACGCCGCGCGCGGTCCACACTTCGGTCGGATAGACGATGCCATCCAGCGCGCTGTCCTGTTCCGGCTTGCCGGTGCCGGAAATCAGCTGCGAAGTGGCCACACGGCTCTTGCCGCCCAGACCGGCCATGGCCAGCTGCGGCGCGACCGCACGGGCAACGCTGCCTTTCAATGCCAGGAACACGGCATCGACGCCGCGCTGCGAAGCGGTGGCCAGATTCGGGGAAATGCTGCCGGGCGTGTCGGCCACGCTGATCGCTTCGACGACGGTGCCGCCGCGCTCGGTGAAGCGTTCGCGAAAGGCATTGGCGGCACGTTTGCCGTTATCGTCGTTGCCGTTGATGACCAGCGCGGTTTTGCGCTCGCGGCTCAGCAAATACTCGGCGGCGATGATGCCGTCGTCTTCCGGCGCCAGCGAGAAGCCGGCATTGCCGGACGGCGGGGCCACCGCGCCGCGGTTCAGCGCCAGCACCGGCACTGAAAGATTGGTGTCGCGGAACACCGCGGTGACTTCATCGCGGCCCAGCGGTCCGACGATGAAATCCGCGCCGGCCGCGGCGGCTTTGGCGTAAGCGTCGACCGCGCCCGCCGGCGTTCCGGCGGTATCGTAGAAATCGATCTCCGGGCGGCGGCGCGATTCGCCGTAGTAGCCGGCCAACAGGCCATCGCGCACCGGTGCGGAGGCGGTGGCCAGCTGTCCCGACAGCGGCAGCAGCACCGCCAGCTTGACCGGCGGCCGGTAGCCGTCGCGTTCGGCGGCCGGGCGGTTGTTCAGGTCGAAACGCCACTGCGCGCCGCGGTCGAAAGGACGGGGCAACGGCAGGCCGCGATTCAACAGTGCGCGGCCGGCGAAGGCGTACAGCGGATCGCCGACCGGCAATGCGGCGGCATCGCGCGCCAGGGTCGCGTTGTCGATGCCGGCCAGCAGGCGCTCGATCTGGCGGGCGTTGTCGATCTTGGCCTGGCCGGTCAGTGCGGCATCGTTGCGGGCCAGGGCCGCGGCTTCCTTCAGCGCGCCGGTGGCTTGGCGGGAAGCGGTGGGGCCGCTCACGTTGGTGGTGGCGCAGCCGGCGAACAGCGCGGCCAGCAACAACAGGGCGGCGGTATTGAGGGGACGCATCCTTCCGAATCGCTTATCCATGGGCTTGCTCAGCGGCTGTACGTGGGAACCGGCTAGGATTGTACCTTCGGCGGCGCGGGACTGCGTTCAGCCCATTGCTTCAGGAAGCCAACGCACATGCCCGCTGGAACGCTGTTCATCGTCGCCACCCCGATCGGCAATCTGGCCGATCTCTCGCCCAGGGCGCTGGAGACGTTGAAGACGGTCGCCGGCATCTGCGCCGAGGACACGCGCCATACCCGCCAGCTGCTGTCCCATTTCGGCATCGACCGGCCGCTGCTGGCCCTGCACGAGCACAACGAGGAGACGATGTCCGAGCGCATCGTCGAGCGCATCGCCGCCGGCGACTCGCTGGCGCTGGTCAGCGATGCGGGTACCCCTCTGGTCAGCGATCCGGGCTATCGCGTGGTCCGCGCCGCGCGCGCCGCCGGCTTGCGGGTCAGCCCCATACCCGGCGCATGCGCCGCCATCGCCGCGCTCAGCGTGGCCGGCTTGCCCAGCGACCGTTTCATCTTCGAAGGCTTCCTGCCGGCCAAGTCCTCGGCGCGCCGCGAACGCATGGGCCGCCTGGCCAGCGAAACCCGCACGCTGGTGTTCTACGAATCCTCGCACCGCATCGCCGAGTCGCTGGCCGACATGCGCGCGGTGTTCGGCGACGAGCGCATGGCGGTGATCGCGCGCGAGCTGACCAAGATGTTCGAGACCGTGCTCGACGGCACGCTGGCCGAGTTGCACGCGCAAGTGGAAGCCGACGACAACCAGCGCAAGGGCGAATTCGTGGTGATGGTGCAGGGCGCCGGCGACGACGAGGAAGCGCAGCTGATCGAAGGCAGGCGCCTGTACGCGAAGTTGAGCGAGCACTTGCCGCCTTCGACTGCGGCGAAACTGGCCGCCGAGATCACCGGTGCGCCGCGCAAGGCCTTGTACGGCGGTTGAGTCGCAGGCGGCGGCCGCTCTCTCGAAGCCGGCGCTGCAGGATCATTCGATCCTGACGTACTCGCCTTTGTCGCCGAAACGCTTGGGTTTCGTCCCTACCCTGGCGCAGATCGCGCCGTCGCAGCGGGTCAGGGCGCCGGTGCGCATGGCCTCGGCCATGTCGCTGGAAAACTCCGTACGTTTCAGGGCCTGCTGGTTCTTCCAGACCAGATAGCCGCTTCCGCCGACGGCCAGCAGCGATCCGGCCAGCAAAGCTAGCCCGCTTTTCCAGACCAGCGAGCGTTGTGCGGCGCTCAGAAGCTGCAATTGGTGATAAAGCGAACCTGCTGCGGATTCGACGCGGACGGTTGCCGCTTGCAGGCGCTCGCCGCTCTGGCGCAGGCCCTCGGCGGCATGCCGTTCGATCGTCTCGCGCGCCTGCCTGCCCACGGTTTCCACCAGGTCGTGCGCTGTCTGCTGCGACCGGGCGGCGAAGCCCTCGGCGGTTTCGCGCAGCACCTGGCTGCTGTGGCCGGCTTCCTGGGCCACCCGCGCGGTGCGCTGGTTCAACACGTCGGCGAAGGCGCTCAGGCGCAGGGCCAGTTCCTGCAGATCGTTGCTATTGCTCATCGGTTCTTTCCTTGAAAACTACATTCTCATTGCGGGGCCGCGCTGGACCTGCGCTTCGTTCGCCGCCATGACCTGCTGGATCGCTTGTTGCTGCTCTTGCTCGGCCTGCCGGGCAAGCGCGACGTTCAGTTGCTGCCCCTGTCCCAACCATGCCTGGCCTTCGATGCTCTGCGCATAGGCGCGGCCGGCCATCTCGATTCCTTGCGCATCGCCGTTCAGCGCGGCGTCGGTCATTTGCTGGAAAAGCGGATTCCAGGTGGACGGCGCAGGCGAATCGGCGGCGGGGGAGGGTGGTTTGGGAATGATGGAGTCCTGATACTGCATCCGCACTGCGGGGATGTCTGGCATCGGCAATGCTGGCCGACCCTCACCTGTACGCCGCTCTACCTGTACATCCAACGCTTCGCTGATACTTTCCTTGCGCCTGCAATCAACGGGTTGGCTATCCACGCAGAACCGTGCCGGAGCCAACTGATCCACGTGGTCCCGCACACCGTCGTTGGAAAATGAAGATGTCCCGTACAACCCGAGCATGCCCTGCTCGGAGCGGTGGATCACGTACATCGACGGATCGTCCGGCAGTGCACGCTTCTCAAGATAGTCCCGATCGCTTAGCCGATTGAGAAACTCGACGCCGAAGTTGAAGTTGAGGGTGCCCAGACCGTTCAGCACGTTGGTATCGCCCATATTGCCGTGACTGCCTGCCAGCTCCGCATTCAAGTTGCGCGCTCCCTCGCTAAATCCGGCTGGAATGATGTCGTCAGACTTGAAGAGATTTCGTTTTTCGTCCTTCGCCGAGATCTGGAAAGTCGAGAGGGTGGACGGGGGTAAACGGCGATCATGCTCTTCCACACCCGTAGCGACAGGATCGAACAGCAAAGCGGCTTGCAAGGTCTTGCCGGGTGCCACTAGCAGGGGTTTTGGCGCGTACTGGATGCGGGTAATTAAATTCTCGTTGCCTCTGTCTCTCGTGATCTCGGCACCGATCGGATCGCGGATTCCGCGCTCTTCGATCATCCGTTCCAGCGCTGCCACTTCTTCGGCGCCGCGGCTGTAGCCAATACCTGCCACACGGATTCGTGAGTTAGGTTCTTCATCTATCCAATTTCT
This sequence comes from Pseudoxanthomonas sp., assembly GCA_036383995.1. Taxonomy (GTDB): domain Bacteria; phylum Pseudomonadota; class Gammaproteobacteria; order Xanthomonadales; family Xanthomonadaceae; genus Pseudoxanthomonas_A. The sequence goes on along the minus strand of DASVNG010000010.1, from coordinate 50,888 downwards.
GGCTTGCTCGCAAAGCTGAAAGTAGGCAGTTTCGACGCGATCTACGAATGTGTTGCCATATCTGCCGTCCAAAAGCCGCTCAGGAGTTCGAAGTATTCCCTGCTGGGTATAGGTGCCTTCTACGTAGCCGCTGGCGATGTTATGAGGCCTGGTTCTTTGTATCTGCTCGTAAACTCGCGCCACTGCACTCCATTCTTTCGGCTTATCATCAAGCTTACTGTTTCCAGTTCCATCAAGAGCAGCGATGTAGAGCCGCTCATACGGATTGCCGGTATGAAGCAGCACCGGCACACGCATTTCTTCCAGGTTTGCCGCGGCCTGCCGATAGCTTTCCAAGTCGTACTGATCGGCAGGACGAGTATCTACTCCATCGGGCCGTTTGTCCGTTGCTCCCATGGTGACTCTTCCTTGTTTAGTAAGTCCGACTGAAAACCTGAATTAGATCTCTTTGAGTGTTGCTCAAAGGTTTGTCTGGAAATCGGGGGTTCTTGAGCCACATCGTTGCCCGCATGTAGACATTGATGGTCCGGTCGTTGACCTCAACGATGATGGCTGGCATGCCGTCGCTTGCTGGATCAGACGCGTCTTCACGTGCAACGTGGTGTCGAACAAGCTGGTCCTTGAAGATTCCTCCTATGTCTATACTGGCTTCATGAGACGTGCCGTCCTTGGAACGCCATGTCACTTCTGCTGGCGACGGAAAGTTGGGGATGGGGCCTCGCCCTGCGGACAGCAGGTCCTCCAAAGGCCTGCCATAAGATGCGACTGAGGGGCTTGGGCTATCTTTATTTCCGTGCGGAAAACCTCGGTAGAGAATTTCGCACTGCTGTGTGTCGAAGCAATGTGCGCCAAAGTAGTGTGCGCGGAATTCAAGCGGCCATTTGGCGTGCAAATTGCTATAGCCGTCGCCCGAGATGTCGTGATCAGAGAAGTTTGAAGGTATGGACATGGTGGATTGACATCCGGTTAGCGCAGAAAGTAGTAAATAAAAGCACAAATAACTAAGCGGTCGTTTCATGGGCAGTCCTGTGCCGGATGTTGGAGGAAGGCGATCGTTGGAGGATGCGATCCAAATCATCGTGATTCAGCGGCGGCTGTCCAATTCACATTGCTGCAGGGAGTCGGTCAGCTGATCCGCAAGTTTCCCGATCCGGGCTTTTAGCGCAATCTCCACTTCCGCGGGATCAGTTGCGTTCAGGGCGCCGAGCACCGCAATCTCAAAACGATTCGATCCCTTTACAAAGATTCTGTGTGCCGAGCGCAGACGCTGCTTTGCCCCTTCACCTAGATAGAAATATCTGACTAACGGAAAAGGCCCCTCTGGTGGATCCTCGACGATATCGGAAAGCTGCAGGCGTATTGTCGTACCCCAGGGAGATTGCCGAGTATCCACCAAGTATCTATTGCTTGGGGGCGCTGCATTAATGGACCGCATCCCTTGCTGCTCATTCGCAAGAAGACGCGAAATCTCTTCGGTCTCTGAGCGTCCGTTCGGAATAGTGGAAGTAACGATATACGCCGCTGTTGGCCCCGGATAGCCGGCGCGAAAATATGAAATTGCGCCTCCCTTTAGCATGCCTTCCTCGAGGCTGGAAACGGAGCCAGGATCGGGAAAATCGACGCAGTACACATCTTGAAACGAATGATGGCCAGACCACCCATTGCCTTGGATGTCCACGCCGTATGGCCCATATGAGAATTCATACTCTTTCGCGACCAGAGAATTGGCGAAGAGCATGATCGTGACGGCGAGAAACGCTGATCGGTAGACGCGCCAAGACGTTACGAGACAGCGCTTTGCCGGTGCCAAGCAGAACAAGGTGGAATTCTGTGCGGCGTGAACTATTTCGGGATATGTTGTCATAAGGGCGTCCTGCCGGTGAATATTTTTAGGTTGGGTCATTCTCATGTGCTGTTCAACTTACATTTGAATTGAACGACATGACTAGGCGTCGCGATAGGATGGGGAGTGCAAAGGAAAGATGCCGCCGAGTCACAGTGTTAGGTCTCTGGATCGCAATCGTAAGGACCGATTTCTCCTTCTGCCCACCATCCGAGTTCTTTGAACCGTTTTCGATCAGGTGAAGCGCGAAGGTTTCGTGGTATGCCGACTAAATTGCCCTTGCTCTTGATGTAGGCCTTCAAATAATCGGTCGTATAGCAGAGTGCTTCTTTGATGTGTTGCTTGGGTAGTTCTGCGATTTCTCGCCGTAGGTTCTGGTTTGTTCGCGTGATTGCGGATGCATTACTGCCGCTCATGTGGACCGTGAGAAACAACAAGTAGGCAATCTTTCTGTTTTGCCGTACGCCCGTTCCATCCCGGTACATGACGCCTGTGTAGTTGATCGCATCGTCGGTCTGAGACTTCCAGTACCAGTCGAGTGCCTTCTCGTAAGCAGATTGGGTCTTGATATCGAACTGATAGATGGCGCCGGCTTCGACCATTGCGCCTGCGTCGCCCGCGTTTCCCAGCTGTTCCCAAATCTTTAATGCCTCATAGACATCGCCTCGTTGCCTGGCAGCCATTGCCTTGTCGACCAGCTCGCTGGCCATCGTGATCTGCGATGAGCACAAGATCATTGCGATCAGGAGTGTTTCCGGAATCGCTGACACTAAGCGCTGGATGAGTCGCTTGATCGATCGCTGTGCCCGCGTGGCTCGCACTGAAGTTGTCCGACATTGCCTGCGAGAACGGCCTGATTGGTTGGAGTGCATGCAACTTCCTTTTGCTTGCGTTGCCTTCATCTGAAGTCGTTTTCGAGCCCGAGCTAGTGCAATTCCTTCGAGCCCGAGCTAGTGCAATTCCTTCGAGCCGGAGTCTGGTGCAAATGCCTTACGAATTTCAACTGTTTCGGAGGTCGGATCGTCAACTGTGCCACCAATCACGGCAATGCATTAGCGACGCTATGTCGTGTGCTTTCGCTATCAGATCGGCTGCAGGTGGAGATTTTTCGATGCCACTCTTGGTGGTCCGATGCTTGGGCAACCGACTGTGAGACAATGCACGCGGCGGAGTCGGCCAGACAGTCGCGTCACCCGCAAGGGTGCCGAGGAAAGTCCGGGCTCCACAGGGCACGGTGCCAGGTAACGCCTGGGCGGCGCGAGCCGACGGAAAGTGCAACAGAAAGATACCGCCGAACGGTTCTTCGGAACGCGTGGCAAGGGTGAAATGGTGCGGTAAGAGCGCACCGCGAGTCTGGTAACAGACCGGCACGGCAAACCCCACCGGGAGCAAGACCAAATAGGGACCTCATGACGCGGCCCGCGTCGGGTCCGGGTAGGTTGCTCGAGCGTAACGGCGACGTTGCGCCTAGAGGAATGACTGTCCACGACAGAACCCGGCTTATCGGCCGGCTCCGCCGCTTCAATTGGCGCCGTGCGCCAATTGAAGCCCCATAGTTGCTTCGCAACCATGGGCCCTGGGCTCATATCTCCAATTCCCCGCCGCTGTCGCGGCGCCCCCTTTACTAAAGGGGGCTATTGCTTCGCTCATTGACGCGATTGGTTGTAGGTCGGGGCTACGCCCCCGACGCTTCGGCGCATCACACGTATGCGCGCGTCGGCCGCGTAGGGCCGACCTACAATCGATCCGTGTTCGTAGGTCGGGGCTACGTCCCCGACGCGCGCGGACCGTGCCGGTCTGGGAATTTCCACCGTCGTTCGCCGCAACGGGTCTGCACTTGCATATAGGCGATATCTTTCAAATCACGCATCGTTGAATAGCGTGTTTTCGCCTTCGAAAACGCCGTCGGGGCCGAATCTGCGCTCGCTGATGTAACCGCGTCCTTCGTAATCGATGGCGATGATCGTGCTGGCGCGGGTGCCATAGACGGAATCTCGAATGAAAGCGGGGGAGAGCTTGCGTTCCAGTTCCAGGCCTACGCCGGTGTCGGGCAATCGCGCATCGTCGGCGCGATGCTCGTCGGCGAGCGCATGCCATAACGGTTGCGGATCCGTCGCGTCGGTTTCCGACCACTTGCGCATCGCTTCGCACAGGCGTTGCGTCTTCGGCCACGGAACATCGAAACCGCCGTTGGACATGCCGTGGATGCCGGGTGCGATGGTGCGGTGTTCCAACGCGGGGTGGTTGCCGATGTATTCGCACGAATCCGCGTCGGCGATCAGCAGATTGAACGGCGAGTAATCGCCGGCGCTGGCCATCAGGTCTCTCGCATGGCGGGCGGCATCGGCCTGGTCATGCAGGAAGCCCACCGGCAATGCGCCGCGCGAAGGGCCCGAAACCGTCTGCGCCAGAGGATCGCGCACGTTGGTGACCACGGCCACACGCCCACGTGGCTCGATCCCTACCCAGGTACCTCCGGACTGGAGGTCGCGGCCGGCCCGGATGCCAGCCGGCTCCGGCCACGCCGCCAGTCCGGCCGTGGGGCGGCCATGAAACTCATCGCGGTTGCCGGCCATCAGCAGCCGCCAGCGGGGGTGGACCTTCCAGGCGACGGCGACCAGGCACATGGCCCGATTTTCGATCCTTTGCGCAGTCTCTGACCAGCGACTCGGTCTCAACGTCGGGTGATACAAGCGCTGTTCACATCCTCTCCACAGCCCTGAATCCCGACCCAATCTCAAAATTTGAGACTAAACAGCAGCTTGTGGATAACGCTTGAACAAGTTTGTGAAGTATCTCGCAAGCTATTGAAGTACAAGCCGATTTATTCCTGCGTTCCCTGTTGACAACCTTTCGGCCAGTGCTAAGGTGGGCACCAGAGGGAAAACCGGGTTATTAGTGGTTTTTCGTGGTTCAATTGCCGCCTTCCAGCGGATTTCGTGGGTGCAGGGGTCGTGTTCCAAGGTGAGACCGCCATCACAGTTGACGATAAAGGCCGGTTGGCGGTGCCCACCGCCTACCGTGAGCTTGTCGCGCGCGAATGCGGCAACCGGCTGGTGATCGCCTACAACCCCTTCGAGCTGGGCTGCCTGTACCTGTATCCCGAGAAGGAATGGCAGCGCGTCCGCGATTCGGTCAACGCCTTGCCCAGCACCCAGCGCGCGCACCGCAATCTGCAGTTGAAGCTGGTGGGCGCCGCGGCCCCGGTGGAGTTGGACGGCAACGGCCGCATCAGCATTCCGGCCAGCCATCGCAGTGCGGTGGGCATCGAGAAAAAAGCCGTGCTGCTGGGCATGGGCGACAAATTCGAATTGTGGAGCGAGCAGGCGCATCACGCGCAGATCCGTCAGACCTTGTCCGACGACGATCTGAGCGAGCACATGCTCGACCTGAAGCTGTGACGGACGGTGCCCGGGTGCGCGGCGAAGCGCAGGCCGGCCACCTTCCCGCGCGGCATCTGCCAGTGATGTTTGTGCAGGTCATGGAAGGGCTGCAGGTGCAAGAGAACGGAACCTACCTGGATGGCACCTTCGGGCGCGGCGGACATGCGCGCGGCGTGCTGCAAAGACTCGGCCCGGGAGGCCGGCTGCTGCTGATGGACAAGGATCCCGAAGCGATCGCCCACGCCGAACAGTCGTTCGCAGGCGATGCGCGCGTGGCGATCCATCGCGGCAGTTTCGCCACACTGGCCCAGTGGGAAGCGACCGCCGCCGGGCTCGACGGAATCCTGCTGGATCTCGGCGTCTCTTCGCCGCAGCTGGACGTGGCCGAACGCGGTTTCAGCTTCGGCAAGGACGGCCCGCTGGATATGCGCATGGATCCGGACAGCGGCGAGAGTGCGGCCCAATGGCTGGCGCGCGCGGACGAGGCGGAAATCGCCGACGTGCTGTGGACCTATGGCGAAGAGCGGCTGAGCCGGCGTATCGCCAAGGCCATCGTCGCACGTCGTGGCGAGCGTCCCTTCACCCGCACCGCCGATCTGGCCGACTTGCTGGGCGCCGTGGTCGGTCGCGGCAAGCACGACATCCATCCGGCCACGCGCAGCTTCCAGGCCATCCGCATCCACATCAATCGCGAGTTGGCCGATCTGGAAACGGGTCTGGAGGGTGCGCTGGAGCGGCTCAAGACCGGCGGCCGCTTGGCGGTGATCAGCTTTCATTCGCTGGAAGACCGCATCGTCAAGCGATTCATCACCAGACACGCGAAAGCGCCGCCAGCCAACCGTCGTCTGCCGGAACTGGGTGCGTTTGTCCCGGTATTGAAAACGATCGGCGATGCCCAGCGCGCCGATGCAGCGGAAACTTCCGCCAATCCGCGCGCCCGCAGCGCCGTATTGCGCGTGGCCGAAAAGCTGGCGGTGGCCGCATGAGCCGTTTCCTGCTGGTGGTATTGATCCTGGGCAGCATCGCTTCGGCGATCGGCGTGGTCTATGCGCGGCACCGCCACCGCCTGCTGTTCGTGGAGCTGTCGCGGCTGGAAAAGGTGCGCGACGAGTTGAACATCGAGTTCGGCCGCCTGCAGCTGGAGCAGGCGACCGTGGCCGAGAGCAACCGCATCGACCAGATCGCGCGCCTGCGCCTGGGCATGAAATTCCCTGAAGCCGCCGACGTCGTGGTGGTGCGTCCATGAAGGGCCGCGACAAGAACCAGGCCCCCCGCGGCCGCAACCGCGCGCGCTTCAACCTGCGTGGCCGGGTGCTGCTGGTGGTGTGCGCGTTGGGGCTTTGTTCGGTCAGCCTGATCGGCCGCGCCGCCTACGTGCAGCTGGTCAACCGAGACTTCTACCAGCGCGAAGGCAACGAGCGCTTCGTGCGCAACATCGAGATCCCGACCTCGCGCGGCATGATCACCGACCGCAACGGCGAGCCGGTGGCGGTGTCTTCGCCGGTGGAATCGATCTGGTGCGATCCGCAGGAATTGTTGAAGTATCCGGCGCGGCTGCCGGAACTCGCGCGCGCGCTGGATGAGCCGCTGGACGCGTTGACCAGCCGCCTCAGCCAACGTGCCGAGCGCGAGTTCTACTACCTCAAGCGCCGGATCAACCCCGACGAAGCCAAGAAGATCCTGGCCCATGGCGTGCCCGGCGTGTACTCCAAGCGCGAGTTCCGCCGCTTCTACCCGCAGGGCGAGGCGATGGCGCATGTGCTGGGCTTCACCAACATCGACGACCGCGGCCAGGAAGGCGTTGAGCTGGCGTTCGACGAATGGCTGCGCGGCAGCCCCGGCGCCAAGAAGGTGATCCGCGACAACCGCGGCCGCATCGTGGAGAACGTGGATCTGGTCAAGCAGGCGCAGCCGGGCAAGGACCTGACCCTGAGCATCGACCGCCGCATCCAGTTCCTGGCCTATCGCGAACTGCGCAACGCGCTGATCTCGCACGGCGCGAGCAGCGGTTCTGCGGTGGTGCTGGATGTGGCCACCGGCGAAGTGCTGGCCATGGTCAACCTGCCCACGTTCAATCCGAATGCGGCTTCGCTGGGCAAGCCCGATGCGCACCGCAACCGCGCGGTGACCGATCTGTTCGAACCCGGTTCCACCGCCAAGCCGCTGACCGTGGCGGCCGGTTTGGAGAACGGCGTGATCACGCCGGCGTCGATCTTCAATACCAGTCCCGGCTGGATGCCCAACGGCCGGTACCGCACTACCGACACGCACAACTATGGCGTGCTCGATACCACGGGCGTGATCCGCAAGAGCTCGAACGTGGGCGCGGCCAAGATCGCCCTGCGCTTGGACAACCGGCAGTTCTACGATTTCTTCCGCAAGATGGGCTACGGCCAGAGCACCCGCAGCGGCTTCCCTGGCGAAGCGGCCGGGCTGTTCCCGGCGCCGGACCAGTGGAGCGGCACCAGCAAGCAGACCATGTCCTACGGCTACGGCGTTGCGGTCACGCCGCTGCAGGTGGCGCACGCGTACGCAACGCTCGCCAACGGCGGCCGCGCGATCCAGCCGACCTTCGTCAAGGGCGAGCGTAACGAGCCCAAGCAAGTGCTCGACCCGGCGATCGCGGCCGAAGTGATGAAGATGATGCAGACGGTGACCGAAACCGGCGGCACCGCGACCCAGGCCGCGATCCTGGGCTACCACGTCGCCGGCAAGACCGGCACCTCGCGCAAGGCGTCCGCTGGCGGTTATTCGCGCAAGTACCTGTCGTTCTTCGCCGGCGTGGTGCCGGTGGACAACCCGCGTTTCGCGATGGCCGTGGTCGTGAACGATCCGACCAATGGCTCCTACTACGGCGGCTCGGTCGCCGGACCGGTGTTCCACAACGTCATGGAAGGCGCGCTGCGCTTGATGGACGTGCCGCCGGACGACATCGAAACCTGGATCGCGGCGCAGGAGAAGGGCGAGGTCAAACGCGCCATCGCCGTCGTTCCCGATGCGCCGATGCCCGTCGACGTGCATGCCGCGCTGCCCGCGCCGCTGCCGGGTGAAGTGCAATGAGGCGCACGATGGCATTGGCCGATCTGCTGCCGGACGTGGAGATTCCGCGCGACATCGTGATCCGCGGACTGGTCCTGGATAGCCGCCATATCGAGCCGGGCGATGCGTTCGTCGCCATCGCCGGATTCGGCGCGCACGGGTTGGGCTTCGTCGAGCAGGCCCAGGCCGCCGGCGCCAGCGCGATTCTGTTCGAGCCGCCGGCGCCCGCCGAATTCGACGTGCCCGTCGATGCGATCGCCGTGCCTGGCCTGCGCGCGCGCATGGGCGAGATGGCAGACCGTTTCCACGCGCGCCCCTCGCGCGACATGTCGATGGTCGGCGTCACCGGCACCAACGGCAAGACTTCCACCGTGCAACTGCTGGCACAGGCCTGGCATCTGCGCGGCGTGCGTGCGGCCAGCATCGGCACGCTGGGCGCGGGGCTTTACGGCGAGGTCGTTCCCACCGGTTTCACCACCCCGCTGGTGTTGCAGATGCATGCACTGCTGGCGCAGCTGCGCGATGCCGGCGCCAAGGCGGTGGCGATGGAAGTGAGCTCGCACGCTTTGGACCAGGGCCGTGTCGATTCGGTGCATTTCGATGTGGCCGTGTTCACCAACCTTACCCGCGATCACCTCGATTACCACGGCGACATGGAAGGCTACGGCGCGGCCAAGGCGCGGCTTTTCGCCTGGCCGGAACTGAAGGCGGCGGTGATCAATCTCGACGATGCCTTCGGCCGGCAACTGATGGCGCAGCTGCCGCAAGGTCTGCGTGCCATCGGCCTGAGCTCGCGCGACGAAGCCCAGGCCAGCGTCCGCGCAAGCAATCTGAACCTGGACGCGAACGGCATCGCCTTCGATCTGGCCGTCGAAAACGATGTCTATGGCGTCCAGTCCAAGCTGCTGGGCCGCTTCAACGTCGACAACCTGCTGGCGGTGGCCGGCGCGATGCATGCGCTGGGCGATGCGCCCGCCGATATCGCGCGTACGTTGTCGAAACTGCAGCCCATCCACGGGCGTATGAATCGCCTGGGCGGCGATGGTCAGAAACCCTTGGTGGTGATCGACTACGCGCACACGCCCGACGCGCTGGAACAGGCTCTGGCCAGCCTGCGCGACCATGCATCCGCGCAGCTGATCTGCGTATTCGGTTGCGGCGGCGAGCGCGACACGGGCAAGCGCCCGCTGATGGCCGCTTGCGCGGAACGCTTGGCCGACCGGGTGATCGTCACCGACGACAATCCGCGCGGCGAAGACGGCGATGCGATCGTGGCCGACATCCTCGCCGGTTTCGCCAGGCCCGAAGCGGTGACCGTGCAGCGCGACCGCGCCCAGGCCATCGCCCGCGCCATCGGAGAAGCGGGCGCGAACGACATCGTGCTGATCGCCGGCAAGGGCCACGAGCCTTACCAGGAAATCGCCGGCGTGCGTCACGACTTCGACGACACGGCGGTCGCCCGCCAATGCCTGGAGGCGTACCAATGAAGCGCCTTCCCCTGTCATTGCTTGCGCACTGGGCCGGCGGCGAACTGCGTGGCGAAGACCTGCTGGTCGACACGCTGACCAACGACACGCGCAGTCTGATGCCGGGCAGCCTGTATGTGGCGCTGCGCGGCGAGCGCTTCGACGGCCACGATTTCGCCTACGACGCGGCGATGCGCAATGCGGCGGCGCTGCTGGTCGACCATGCGGTGGAAGTGGACCTGCCGCAGGTGATCGTCGACGACACCCAGCTGGCGCTCGCCCGCATCGCCGGCAACCTGCAGCTGGACCGCGGCGGCAAGGCCATCGCCATCACCGGCAGCAACGGCAAGACCAGCGTCAAGACCCTGGTCGTGTCGATCCTGCAGCGTGCCGGCAATACCTACGCCAATCCCGGCAACCGCAACAACGAGATCGGGCTGCCGCTGGCGGTGATCGATGCGCCGGACGATGCGGATTTCTCCGTTTATGAAATGGGCGCCGGCAAGCCCGGCGATATCGCCTACCTGACCGACATCGTCACCCCCGACGTGTCGCTGGTGAACAACGTCGCCGCCGCGCATCTGGAGCGCATGGGCAGTCTGATGGGCGTGGCCCAGACCAAGGGCGCGATCCACTCGGCGCTGGCGGTCGATGGCGTGGCCGTGATCAATGCCGACGATGCGTTCGCCGAGTACTTCGCAGGCCTTGCCGCAGGCCGGCGGATACTGCGTTTCGGCCTGGATTCCACTGCCGACGTCACCGCGCGGAATATCGTGGCCGGAGTCGATGGTTCGCGATTCCTGCTGGTCACGCCGCAAGGCGAAGCGGCCGTCGAATTGCCGTTGCCCGGCCGCCACAATCTGCTCAACGCATTGGCCGCCGCATCCCTTGCGCTGGCGAGCGGCGTGGCCCTGGCCACGATCGTCGAAGGGCTGGCCGCCAGCAAGCCGGTGCCCGGCCGTCAGGTCGCGCACGTGCTGGCCAACGGCGCCGTGCTGATCGACGACAGCTACAACGCCAACCCCGGTTCGCTGGTTGCGGCCATCGACACGCTGGCCGCGGCCGGTGGCGAAGCCTGGCTGGTGCTGGGCGACATGCGCGAACTCGGCGACGAAGGCGAGGCATTGCATGCCGATGTCGGGCGCAGGGCCAAGGCCGCAGGCCTGCGCCGCCTGTACACGCTGGGACCGCTGAGCGCGGCCGCCGCTTTGGCCTTCGGCGAAGGCGCGCGCAGTTTCGAAACGCATAAAGAACTGGCCGATGCATTGCGCACCGATCTGTCGCAAGCCACGCAGCCGCAGGGCCTGCGTTGTCTAGTGAAGGGGTCGAGGGGGAGCGCGATGGATCGCATCGTCACGGCACTGCTGTCCACAGGGGAGGGCGCATCGCATGCTGCTTGAATTGACACGTTGGTTGCAGCAGCTGGAAAGCCTGTTCGGCTTGTTCGGCTACCTGACCTTCCGCGGCATCCTGGCGGCGCTGACGTCGCTTTTCCTGTCGCTGTGGATGGGTCCGGCGGTGATCCGCCGCTTGGCCCAGTTCAAGGGCGGCCAGCCGATCCGCCAGGATGGCCCGCAGACCCATTTCACCAAGGCCGGCACGCCGACCATGGGCGGTGCGCTGATCCTGATGACGGTGTTGCTGTCGGTGCTGTTGTGGGGCGACCTGCGCAACCGCTACGTCTGGGTGGTGCTGCTGGTGATGCTGGCCTTCGGCGCCATCGGCTGGTACGACGACTGGATCAAGATCGTCAAGCGCGATCCCAATGGTCTGAAGTCGCGCTGGAAGTATCTGCTGCAGTCGATCTTCGGATTGGCCGCCGGCATCTTCCTGTTCATGACCGCCGATCCTTCGGTGCCGGCTTCGACCACCTTCTACATTCCGATGATCAAGAGCGTGGCGTTGCCGCTGGCCGGCATCGGCTTCATCGCCATCGCGTATTTCTGGATCGTCGGTTTCTCCAATGCGGTCAATCTGACCGATGGCCTGGATGGACTGGCGATCATGCCGACCGTGCTGGTGGCCTGCGCGCTGGGCGTGTTCGCTTACGCCTCCGGCAATGCGGTGTTCTCCGCCTATCTGCAGATCCCGCAGGTGCCGGGCGCCGGCGAGCTGGTGATCATCTGCGCGGCCATCGCCGGCGCGGGCCTGGGCTTCCTTTGGTTCAACACTTATCCGGCCATGGTGTTCATGGGCGATATCGGCGCGCTGGCGCTGGGCGCGGTGCTGGGTACGGTGGCGGTGATCGTGCGCCAGGAACTGGTGCTGGTGATCATGGGCGGCATCTTCGTCATCGAAACCTTGTCGGTGATGATCCAGGTGGCCTCGTTCAAGCTCACCGGCAAGCGCGTGTTCCGCATGGCGCCCATCCACCATCACTTCGAGCTGAAGGGCTGGCCGGAGCCGCGCGTGATCGTGCGCTTCTGGATCATTTCGGTGGTGCTGGTGCTGATCGGCCTGGCCACGTTGAAGGTGCGCTGATGAACGACACGCCGCGCCAAGCCACGCGACTGGAAGCCATCGGCGGCCGCTACGATCCGTGGCTGCTCGGGGTGACCCTGGCGCTCACTGCGCTGGGCGTGGTGATGGTCGCATCCAGTTCGATCGCCATGGACAGCAATCCGTTCTATTACCTGACCCGTCATCTGGTGTTCCTTGCGTTAGGCATCGGCCTGGCGTATGTCGCCATGCGCACCGAACTCAAGACCGTCGAGCACTACAACCAGTGGTTGTTGCTGGCCTGCTTCGTTCTGCTGTTGATGGTGTACGTGCCGGGACTGGGCAGCAGCGTCAATGGCGCGCGGCGCTGGATCAACCTGGGAATTTCCAAGTTCCAAGTGGTCGAAGCGGTGAAGGTGCTCTACATCGTGTGGCTGTCCAGCTATCTGGTGCGCTTCCGCGACGAAGTCAACGCCACGTGGCCGGCGATGCTCAAGCCGCTGGGCGTGGCGGTGGCGCTGGTCGGCTTGTTGCTGCTGCAACCCGACTTCGGTTCCTCGACGCTGCTGCTGGCGATCACCGCCGGCATGCTGGTGCTGGGCGGGGTGAACCTGCCGCGCATGTCGGCGCCGATCGTGATCGGCCTGCCCATCTTCGCCTTCATCGCGATTCTCGAACCCTACCGTATGCGGCGCATCACCTCTTTCATGAATCCGTGGGAAGACCAGCTGGGTTCCGGCTATCAGCTCAGCAACGCGCTGATGGCCGTCGGCCGCGGCGAATGGTGGGGCGTGGGCCTGGGCGGTTCGGTGCAGAAGCTTAACTACCTGCCCGAGGCGCACACCGACTTCATCTTCTCGGTGATCGGCGAGGAGCTGGGCTTCGTCGGCGTCTGCGGCGTGATCGCGCTGTACGCGCTGCTGGCCGGCCGCGCTTTCCATATCGGCCTGCGCTGCGTGGAAATGCGCAGGCACTTCGCCGGTTATTGCGCGTTCGGCATCGCGTTGTGGATCAGCATGCAGAGTTTCGTCTCGATCGGCGTCAATCTCGGCCTACTGCCGACCAAGGGCCTGACCCTGCCGCTGATTTCGTCGGGCGGTTCCAGCGTGCTGATGACTTGCGTGGCGATGGGGCTGCTGTTGCGGGTTTCCTACGAACTCAATCGCGCCGAGCGCCAAGTCGCGTTGTTGCGTGGCGAAGCGGCGCCCACCGCCGAAACCCCGGCGCCTGCAGCACCGGCTGCTACGACGCAAGCGCCAGCACGCGGCACCAGTCGGCTGAACTCGCGCGTCGAACCCACCTTCGAGAGGATCGCATGAGCGCACGCAGCGACGCGCCGGTGATGATTCTTGCGGGCGGCACCGGCGGCCACATCTTTCCTGCGCTGGCCGTGGCCAAGGTGCTGCGCGCACGCGGCGTGCCGGTGACCTGGCTGGGCGCCGACGGCGCAATGGAAACGCGGCTGGTTCCCCAGCACGGCATTCCGCTGGACACCCTCGCCATTTCCGGAATCCGCGGCAAAGGCAAGCTCGCTCTGCTCGGTGCGCCGTTGCGCATCTTCAAGGCGATCCGCGGCGCCGGTTCGGTGCTGCGTCAGCGTTCGCCGCGTGCGGTGGTCAGCTTCGGCGGCTTCGCGGCCGGCCCCGGCGGTATGGCCGCGCGCTTGCAGGGCCGCCCGTTGCTGGTGCACGAACAGAACCGCGCGCCCGGCTTCACCAACCGCGTGCTGGCGAAGTTCGCCCGGCGCATCCTCACCGGTTTTCCCGGCAGCTTCGAGGCGCGCGAAGAAGCCGTCGGCAATCCGGTGCGCAACGAAATCTCCGCGCTCGCACCCCCCGCAGAACGCTTCGCAGGCCGCGCCGCGCCGCTGCGGCTGCTGGTGCTGGGCGGCAGCCAGGGCGCCCGCGCTTTGAACATGGCGTTGCCGCAGGCGCTGTCGGCGCTTTCGCGGTTCCAGATCGAAGTGCGCCACCAGTGCGGCGAGAAGATGCGCGAGGAAGCGGTGCGCGCCTATGCCGAGGCCAATGTGGCCGCCAGCGTGGAAAGCTTCATCGCCGACATGGCGCAAGCCTATGCCTGGGCCGACCTGGTGGTTTGCCGTGCAGGCGCATCCACGCTGGCCGAACTGTGCGCCGTCGGCATCGGCAGCGTGCTGGTTCCTTTCCCCGCCGCCGTGGACGACCACCAGACCAAGAACGCGATGTATCTGGTCGAACGCGGCGCTGCCGTACTGTTGAAACAGGACGACCAACTGGCGGTCCATCTGCAGCAAACGCTGGCCGAACTCGCCGCCGATCCCGCCCGCCGTCTGGCGATGGCCGACGCCGCGCGCTCGCTGGCCAAGCCCGATGCGGCCGAACGCATCGCCGACATCATTCTCGAAGAATCAGTATTGGAACGCGCAGCATGATGATGGCCGCCGCACGCGAACGCCGCTTGCAACACACGGGCAACCTGGCCCAGGAATTCCGCCGCGTGCATTTCGTGGGCATCGGCGGTTCCGGCATGAGCGGCATCGCCGAAGTGCTTTGCACGCTGGGCTACGAAGTGTCCGGTTCCGATAACGCCGACAACGCAGCCACGCGCCGGTTGGCGTCGCTGGGCGCGCGGGTGATGCGCGGGCACAACGCTTCCAACGTGCTGGGCACCGATTGCGTGGTGGTCTCCAGCGCCATCAAGCACGACAACCCGGAACTGATGGAAGCGCGCTCGCAGCGCATCCCGATCGTGCCGCGCGCGGCCATGCTCGCCGAACTGATGCGTTTCCGCCGCGGCATCACCGTGGCCGGCACGCACGGCAAGACCACCACCACCAGCCTGACCGCGGCGGTGCTGAGCGAAGGCGGGCTGGATCCGACCTTCGTGATCGGCGGCCAACTGCTCGCCGCCGGCGCCAACGCCAAGCTAGGCGACGGCCAGTGGCTGGTGGCCGAGGCCGACGAAAGCGACGGCAGCTTCCTGCGCCTGAACCCGCTGATGTCGGTCATCACCAACATCGATGCCGACCACCTGGAGAACTACGACAACGATTTTTCCAAAGTCCAGGCCGCCTTCGCCGAATTCCTGCAGCGCCTGCCGTTCTACGGACTGGCGGTGCTGTGCATCGACGACGCCGAAGTCGCGGCACTGGCCGCGGACACGCCGCGTCATGTGATGAGCTACGGCTTCGCCGAGAACGCCGACGTGCGCGCCGAGGACGTGACCCAGGACGGAGGCCGCATGCGCTTCACCCTGCGTCTGCCCGAGGATGCGCAGGTGCAGGTGACGCTCGCCTTGCCGGGCCGTCACAACGTGCAGAACGCACTGGCGGCTGCGGCCATCGGTTGGCAGCTGGGCGTTGCGCCGCAGGACATCGCCAATGCGCTGGAGAAGTTCTCGGGTATCGGCCGGCGGTTCAATGACCTGGGCGAAATAACCACGCCCAATGGTGCGCAGGTAAGGCTGGTCGACGACTACGGCCATCATCCCCGCGAACTCGCTGCGGTGTTCGCCGCCGCGCGCGGCGGCTGGCCGGACAAGCGGCTTGTCGTCGCCTTCCAGCCGCACCGTTATAGCCGCACGCGCGACCAGTTCGATGCGTTCGCCGCGGTGCTTTCCGAAGTGGACGTGCTGGTGCTGAGCGAAGTCTATCCGGCTGGCGAAGCGCCCATCGCCGGCGCCGATGCCAAATCGCTGGCGCGCGCCATCCGCGCGCGCGGCCGTAACGAACCGGTGGTGGTCAGCCAAGTGTCCGAACTGGCCGGCGTGCTGCCCGACGTGCTTCAGGACGGCGATCTGCTGCTGCTGATGGGTGCCGGCGATATCGGCCATGTCGCACAGGACATCGCCGCACATGGTTTTGGAGGAAGCAAGTCCGAATGAGCAAGTACGCAATTCCCGCGCCGACCATGACCGACCCGAAGGCATTCGGTCGTGTCGCCGTGCTGCTGGGCGGCACTTCGAGCGAGCGCGAAGTGTCGCTGGATTCGGGCCGCAACGTGCTCGAGGCGTTGCTCGCGCGCGGCATCGATGCGACCGCCGTCGACGGCGTGTCCGCGTTGATCGATGCGTTGGCGCAGAAGAAATTCGACCGGGTCTTCAACATCCTGCACGGCGGCGAAGGCGAGAACGGTGTGCTGCAGGGCCTGCTGGAAGCGCTGGGCGTCCCGTACACCGGTTCCGGCGTACTGGGCTCCGCGCTGGCGCTGGACAAGATCCGTTGCAAGCAGGTGTGGATGTCGGTCGGTTTACCCACGCCCGCCTACCGGAAATTAGCGAAAGGCGACGACGTGCATGTCGCTGCTAGCGCCATCGGCCTGCCGCTGATCGTCAAACCTTCCTGCGAAGGCTCCAGCGTCGGCATCTCGCGCGTGGTCGATGAAGCCGACCTGCAGGCCGCGCTGGATCTGGCGGCGCGCTATCCGGGCGAACTGCTGATGGAGCAGATGGTCATCGGCGACGAACTCACCGTGCCGGTGCTTGGGAACGTGGCGCTGCCTTCCATCCGCATCGTGCCGAAAGGGCTTTGGTACGACTACCACGCCAAGTACATCGCCGACGACACGCAATACCTGTGCCCCGGGCTGGAAGGCGCCGACGAAGACGAAATCGGCCGCATCGCGCTGGCCGCATTCCAGGCGGCCGGTTGCCGCGGCTGGGGGCGCGTGGACGTGATGCGCGACCGCACCACCGGCGACTTCTACCTGTTGGAAGTGAACACCGCGCCGGGCATGACCAGTCATTCGCTGGTGCCCAAGGCGGCCAAGCAGGCCGGCATCGGTTTCGAAGAGCTGTGCTGGCGGATCCTGGAAACCACGCTGCCGGAGGTGGCCGGCCGATGAACGCCGCGCTGCGCATCTTCACCTGGCTGCTGGCATTGGCGCTGGTCGTCATGCCCGTGGTCGCGGTGATGAACGGCTGGATCGGCGCCGAGCGTTGGCCGCTGACCAAGCTGCGCGTGCATGGCGAGTTCAAGCGTGTCGACCCGGCCCAGTTGCGCACGGTGGTGCTGCCTTACGCCAAGCCAGGCTTCTTCGCCGTGCGTTTGCAGAGCGCGCAGGACGCGGTGGAAAAACTGCCGTGGGTGGAGCGTGCCGAAGTGCGCAAGCGCTGGCCGGACGTGCTGGAAATCGAAGTGATCGAGCACAAGCCGTTCGCGCGCTGGGGCGCCGACCGTCTGCTGTCCGAGCACGGCAGCCTGTTTCCGGTTCCCAAGGGCATGCGCGCCGATGCGTTGCCGCAGCTCGGCGGGCCCGATTCGCAGGTGCAGGAAGTGGTGAAGCTCTACAACGAATCGCGCGAGTTGTTCGCGCCGATCGGTTTCAAGGTCGACAGCCTGGTCATGGACCGCCGCGGCAGCTGGTCGCTGGCCTTGAGCAACGGCACCCAGGTGGTGGTGGGCCGCGCCGACGCGCGTCCGCGCCTGGGCCGCTTCGCGCGGATGTTGCCGCAACTTCTGGCGCGCAACGCGTTGCCGCTGGAGCGCGCGGACCTACGTTACACCAATGGTTTCGCATTGAGCTGGTCGACCAAGAAACCAGCCGTTCCGGAGGCTTCGTCCTCCGCTCCTGCCGCCGTTGGCGGCACGTTACAGACACAGGCAAGCACATGAATCGCAAAGGCGACAAATCGCTGATCGTCGGTCTCGACATCGGCACCTCCAAGGTCACCGCGCTGGTCGGCGAATATTCGCCGGGCAATCCCATCGAAGTGATCGGCATCGGCTCGCACGAATCGCGCGGGCTCAAGCGCGGCGTGGTGGTGGACATCGAGTCCACGGTGCAATCGATCCAACGCGCGGTGGAAGAGGCCGAACTGATGGCCGGCTGCGAAATCCGTTCGGTCTACGCTTCGATCTCCGGCGCGCACGTGCAGTGCAAGAATTCGCCCGGCATCGTGCCGATCCGCGACGGCGAAGTGACCTGGGGCGACCTGGACCGCGTGCTGGAAGCGGCCAAGGCCGTGGCCATTCCCGCCGACCAGAAGATCCTGCACGCGATCCCGCGCGAATACGTGCTGGACGATTCGCAGGAAGGCATCCGCAACCCGGTCGGCATGACCGGCGTGCGCCTGGAAGTGCACGCGCACCTGGTGGTGTGCGCGCAATCGGCCGCGGCCAACATCAGCAAGTGCGTGCAGCGCTGCGGCCTGCAGATCGACGACCTGATCCTGTCCTCGCTGGCGTCCAGCGTCGCCGTGCTGACCAGCGACGAGCGCGAACTGGGCGTGGTGCTGGTGGACATGGGCGCGGGCACTACCGACCTGGCGGTGTTCGTGCAGGGCGCGATCTGCCACACCGCCTCGCTGCCCATCGCCGGCGACCACGTCACCAACGACATCGCGCACATGCTGCGCACGCCCACGCCCGAGGCCGAGCAGATCAAGGTCCGTTACGCCTGCGCGCTGGCGCAGTTGGCGACGGCCGAGGAAAGCATCCAAGTGCCCAGCGTCGGCGACCGCCCGCCGCGCCGTCTGCCGCGCCATTCGCTGGCGCAGGCGGTGCAGGGGCGTTACGAGGAAATCTTCGAGATGGTGCAGGCCGAACTGCGCCGCTCCGGTTTCGAAGAGCTGGTGCGCGCCGGCATGGTGCTCACCGGCGGCGCTTCGAAGATGGAAGGCGTGGTCGAACTGGCCGAGGAAATGCTGCAGATGCCGGTGCGCATCGGCATTCCCCAGCACGTGACCGGGCTGGGCGAAGTGGTCGGCAATCCTGTGCATGCCACCGGCGTGGGCCTGCTGCTGATGGGCAGCCAGATCGAGCATCCGCGGCGTCCGTCGCTGCCTTTGGGCAAGACCGGCAGCCTGCTCAACAAATTGAAGAACTGGTACCGCGGCGAGTTCTGAGCCGCGCAAGGAGTTAAGCGCATCCGCGACGGCGCGGGTGGGTGAGGCGGGAAGGGAAAGACGGGAATTGAGCGACAACCCGATTGATTGCGATACACAACATAACTATTAAGAGGACATGGACATGGCACATTTCGAACTGGTTGAAAGAATGGCTCCCAACGCGGTGATCAAGGTCATCGGCGTGGGCGGCGGCGGCGGCAACGCGGTCGCGCACATGGTCAGCAGCAGTGTGGAAGGCGTTGAATTCGTCACCGCCAACACCGACTCGCAGGCCATCAACAACTGCGGCGCCAAGACCCAGCTGCAGCTGGGCGGCAACGTCACCAAGGGCCTGGGCGCAGGCGCCAATCCGGAAGTCGGCCGTCAGGCGGCGCTGGAAGATCGCGAGCGCATCATCGCGGCGCTGGATGGCGCCGACATGGTGTTCATCACCGCCGGCATGGGCGGCGGTACCGGCACCGGCGCAGCGCCTGTCGTCGCGCAGCTGGCCAAAGAGATGGGCATTCTGACCGTGGCCGTAGTCACCAAGCCGTTCCCGTTCGAAGGCCGCCGCCGCATGCAGGTGGCGCTGAAGGGCATCGAGGAACTCAGCCACCACTGCGATTCGCTGATCACCATTCCCAACGAAAAGCTGATCACCGTGCTGGGCCGCAACGCGACCATGATCCAGGCCTTCCGCGCCGCCAACGACGTGCTGCTGGGCGCCGTGCAGGGCATCGCCGATCTGATCGTGCGTCCGGGCCTGATCAACGTCGACTTCGCCGACGTACGCACCGTGATGAGCGAGATGGGCCTGGCCATGATGGGCACCGGCAACGCGCGCGGCGACGACCGTGCGCAGGCCGCGGCCGAAGCGGCGATCCAGAACCCGCTGCTGGACGACGTCAACCTGTCCGGCGCCAACGGCATCCTGGTCAACATCACCGCCGGTCCGGACTTCACCATGGCCGAGTTCGACGAAGTGGGCCGCACCATCGAAGGCTTCGCCGCCGAGGACGCCACTGTGGTCCTGGGCACCGTGCTGGACCCGGACATGCAGGACGAAGTCCGCGTCACCGTGGTCGCCACCGGCCTCAACCGCACCGCCGCCGTACGCCAGCCGCTGGGCCGCGGCGAAAGCCACAGCCTGCGCGAGCCGATGCGCGCGCCGATCAAGCTGGTCCGCGACGCCACCACCGGCATGGCCTACGACGCCAACGCCATGATGGATCCGGTGGCCAACGCGGTCAGCGGCCTGGGCCTGCGCCGCGGCAGCGCCGAACCGGCTTCCTCGCCGGCCGCCGCTCCCGCAACCGCGGACCTGCCGGGCGATTACCTGGACATCCCGGCGTTCCTGCGCCGCCAGGCGGATTGATTCAGACCCCTCTCTCCGGATGGGGAGAGGGGGTAGTAAGGAGTTGATCGCCGGCGCCTTCGGGCCTCGGCGATGGAGCGGTGTCCTGTCCCTTCGCTGCCGGGCTTTCGGCCCGGCAGCTTTTTGCTCCCCCAGCCCTGCGGCCAGGCATTGTTCCGGCCATGGGACGGATCGATTCTTCCGTTAGGATTCAGGCACCTGCGTGCTACTCTCGCCAACCATTTCGACAATTGTTACGCCCCGCACACCGATGACCCAGCAGCGCACCCTCAAGAATGTGATCCGCGCCACCGGCGTGGGGCTGCATAGCGGGGAAAAGGTCTACATGACCCTGCGTCCGGCGCCGGTGAACAACGGCATCGTGTTCCGCCGTGTGGACCTGGATCCGGTGGTGGAGATTCCCGCCAATGCCGAACTGGTCAGCGAGACCACCCTGTGCACCGGCCTGAGCCGCGACGGCGCCAAGGTCATGACCGTCGAACACCTGATGTCGGCGATGGCCGGCCTGGGTGTCGACAACGCATTCGTGGAATTGTCCTCGGCCGAGCTGCCGATCATGGACGGTTCCGCCGGTCCTTTCGTATTCCTGCTGCAGTCCGCCGGCGTGGTGGAACAGGACGCGCCCAAGCGCTTCCTGCGCATCAAGCACCCGGTGGAAGTGCGCGACGGCGACAAGATCGCGCGCTTCGTGCCGTACGACGGCTTCAAGGTCGGCTTCACCGTGCAGTTCGACCATCCCATGATTCCCGCCTCGCAGTCGCGCGCGGAGATCGATTTCTCCACCGCCGCCTACACCAAGGAAGTCGCGCGTGCGCGCACCTTCGGTTTCATGCGCGACCTGGAATACATGCGCGAGCGCAACCTGGGCCTGGGCGGCTCGATGGACAACGCCATCGTGCTGGACGAGTTCCGCGTGCTCAACGACGACGGCCTGCGCTATGCCGACGAGTTCGTGCGCCACAAGATCCTCGACGCGATCGGCGATCTGTACCTGGCCGGGCACCCCATCCTGGGCGCCTACGAAGGCTTCAAGTCGGGCCACGCGCTCAACAACAAGCTGGTCCGGGCCCTGATGGCCGAACGTTCGGCCTGGGAAGAAGTGACTTTCGAAGCGGCAGCCGGCCCCGCACCCGTGGTTTACGGCAGCCCCGCGCTCGCTGTCTGAACCCCCTTCTCCGGCGGATAGCCGGATTTGGCCGGAACTGTGAACCTACGACGTTCCGCGGCCGTGAATTCACAATAATTTAACTATTCGATAACGAACGCATTGCCTTTGCTGGGTACCATGCTTCGGCCTGTGCGCGCCGGATTCAACGTTTGGCCCGGCCGCCCCGGTGTTCAGGAACGGGGTCCTTGCCCCCATCGGGTCCGGCGGAGTCCGGGTCGTCCAGGGATGCCAAGGCGGCTTTGAGCGCACTGCGCGAAGCTTCCGACATGGGTTTGACCGCAAGTCCGGCCGGCTGAGGCCGCTGGAAAGGCGCAGTCGTAGTTTTCGCAACCACTTCGGTGGCAGCAAACCCGATGGATCGGGCCAAGTTGATCAATTCGGGTGCGGCAAGTCGCAGTTTGGCGTGCCACACAGGGGAATCGACAATAAAAACGAGTTTCCCGCCGGTCACGTTCCCAAGTTTGCAATGTGGGGCCAGGGCAGGCGGTAGACAGGGGCGAAGTTGCTGTTCCAGCGCGTCGAGCCAGATGGCTCTGCGCACCGGGTCGGTGGCGGCATCCGACATCGCAGCCTGCAAGGCGGGCTGTGGGGATGAAGCACGACGCGGTTGGGACTTCGAATCAGACATCGGTATCTATGACCTTTCAAACCATCGTAAACAATTCACGCGCCGGCATGGCCCATCTTGTGGCCAGCAAATCCCACCAGGCCCGTGTATTCATGTATTCCCGCCCGCTCGCCAGTGTCGGCATTCTGCTCGCCGCCGGTCTTCTGTTGGGTTTCGGCGGCCGCAGCGCCGCCGGCATGGCCCAGGTTTCGCTGCTGCAGGCCAAGGCCGACAAGCAGCAGGCCGAGCTTGAGCAGGTCCGCCGCGGCGCCCAGCAGGAAGTCAACGCCATGGCCGCGCGCCTGGGCGAGCTGCAGGCCCAGGCCAACCGCCTCAACGCACTTGGCGAGCGCCTGACCCGCGTGGGCCAGCTGCAGGACGGCGAATTCGACTTCGACAAGCCGGTGGGCGTGGGCGGTAACGACCAGAGCTTCGACATGGAGCCGCGGGCGCTCAATGCCGGGGTGACCCAGCTGGAGCGCCAGTTCGCTGCTTCCGGCAAGCAACTGTCGGTGCTGGAAGCGCTGCTGTTCAACCGCGAGCTGGACAAGAACGCCACCCCTTCGCGCATGCCGATCGCCAACAGCTACATCACCTCCGGTTTCGGCGGCCGCGCCGATCCGCTGGGCGGCGGCAGCCAGTACCACAAGGGCATCGATTTCGAGGCCGATGTGGGCGATCCCGTACTGAGCGTGGCCGACGGCGTGGTCAGCTTCGCCGGCGTCAAGAGCGGCTACGGCAACGTGGTCGATGTGGACCACGGCAACGGCTACGTGACCCGCTACGCGCACAACTCGCGGCTGGTGGTGCGGGTGGGCGACCTGGTGCGGGTAGGCCAGGAGATCGCCAAAGCCGGCTCCACAGGCCGTTCCACCGGCGCGCACGTGCATTTCGAAGTCTGGGAGAACGGCAACGTGGTCAACCCGCGCAAGTTCCTGGGCGAAGGCCCGACCCCGGTAGGGCAGGTCAAGCGCGGCTGATCGGCCGCGCCACCGTGGGAGCGGCCTCTGGCCGCGAGCTTCCCGACCGCCCGCGAACAGCTCGCGCCGGGACGGCGCTCCCACATAAGGCACCTTGATTCACCGGGTCCCGCCCCAAGCTACAATGGTGTGTTGCCAACAGGGCGCATTGCGCCCTGTTTCGTTTTGGGCGGCAGGAAGCGGGCTCCGAGCCGCCGACTGCGCCCGACGCTCCTTTCAACTCCGGTTCCCTACATGATCAACAGTCTGCTCACCCGTGTCTTCGGTAGTCGCAACGAACGCCTGCTCAAGCAACTCCAACGTAGCGTCACCAAGATCAATGCCCTGGAAGCGGAGCTGGAAAAGCTCTCCGATGAGGCGCTGAAGGCCAAGACCCCCGAGTTCCAGAAGCGCATCGCCGACGGCGAAGCGCTGGACAAGATCCTGCCCGAAGCCTTCGCGGTCTGCCGCGAAGCCTCGCGCCGCGTGCTGGGCATGCGCCACTACGACGTGCAGCTGATCGGCGGCATGGTGCTGCACCTGGGCAAGATCGCCGAGATGCGCACCGGCGAAGGCAAGACCCTGGTCGCCACCCTGCCGGTGTACTTGAACGCGCTGGAAGGCAAGGGCGTACACGTCATCACCGTCAACGACTACCTGGCCCGCCGCGACGCGGCCTGGATGGGCAAGTTGTACGGCTGGCTGGGCCTGACCGTGGGCGTGGTGTATCCGGGCATGCCACATAGCGACAAGCGCGAAGCCTACGCGGCCGACATCACCTACGGCACCAACAACGAATTCGGCTTCGACTACCTGCGCGACAACATGGCCATGTCGCGCGACGACCGCTACCAGCGCGGCCTGCACTACGCCATCGTCGACGAAGTGGATTCGATCCTGATCGACGAAGCGCGCACCCCGCTGATCATTTCCGGCCCGGCCGACGAATCGCCGGAGCTGTACATCCGCGTCAACCGCATCGTGCCCAAGCTGGTCAAGCAGGAAACCGAGGAAGGCGAGGGCGATTTCTGGGTCGACGAAAAGGGCAAGCAGGTGCACCTGTCCGAGGCGGGCATGCAGCACGCCGAGGAACTGCTGCGCGAAGCCGGCATCCTGGCCAGCGACGACGACAGCCTGTACGGCGCCAACAATCTCAGCGTGGTCCACCACCTCAACGCGGCCATGCGCGCCAACGCCATCTACCAGCGCGACGTGGACTACATCGTGCGCGATGGCGAAGTGGTGATCGTCGACGAATTCACCGGCCGCACCCTGACCGGGCGCCGCTGGTCCGACGGCCTGCACCAGGCGGTCGAAGCGAAGGAAGGCGTGCCGGTCCAGCGCGAGAACCAGACCCTGGCCAGCATCACCTTCCAGAACCTGTTCCGCATGTACAAAAAGCTGTCCGGCATGACCGGCACGGCCGACACCGAAGCCTACGAATTCCAGAGCATCTACGGCCTGGAAGTGATCGTGATCCCGACCAACCGCCCGACCGTGCGCAAGGATTCCTCCGACCAGGTCTTCCTCAACCGCAACGGCAAGTTCAACGCGGTGCTGGCCGACATCCAGGATTGCTACGCGCGCGGCCAGCCGGCGCTGGTGGGCACCACGTCCATCGAAACCTCCGAACTGCTGTCCGAGCACCTGCGCAAGGCCGGCGTGCCGCACGAAGTGCTCAACGCCAAGCAGCACGAGCGCGAAGCGCACATCGTGGCCCAGGCCGGCCGGCCCAAGGCCATCACCATCGCCACCAACATGGCCGGCCGCGGCACCGACATCGTGCTGGGCGGTTCGCTGGAAGCCGAATACGAGGCCTTGCCCGAAGACGCCAGCGACCTTGACCGCGTCCGCATCAAGCGCGAATGGCAGAAGCGCCACGACGAAGTGAAGGCCGCCGGCGGCCTGCATATCGTCGGCACCGAGCGTCACGAATCGCGCCGCATCGACAACCAGCTGCGCGGCCGCTCAGGCCGCCAGGGCGATCCGGGTTCCTCGCGTTTCTACCTGTCGCTCGAAGACAACCTGATGCGCATCTTCGCCAGCGACTGGGTGCAGAAGGCGATGAAGCTGATCGGCATGAAGGAGGACGATGTCATCGAAGACCGCCTGGTCAGCCGCCAGATCGAGAAGGCGCAGCGCAAGGTGGAAGCGCACAACTTCGACATCCGCAAGAACCTGCTGGACTTCGACGACGTCAACAACGACCAGCGCAAGGTGATCTACAACCAGCGCGACGAACTGCTGGACGCCGAGTCGGTGAAGGACAATATCGAAGGCATCCGCGCCGACGTGGTGGACGACCTGGTCGCCAAGTTCGTGCCGCCCAACTCGGTGGACGAACAGTGGGATCTGCAGGGCCTGGAGCAGGAGCTGGCGGTGGAAGCCGGCCTGCCGTTGCCGGTCACCCGCTGGCCGCAGGAGGCCGGGGAGCTGGACGCCGAACGCATCGCCCAGCGCGTGCAGGACGCCATGGCCGCGCACTTCGACGAGAAGGAAGCGCAGCTGGGCCCGGAAACCATGCGCTCGCTGGAGAAGCACATCATGCTCACCGTGCTCGACAAGAGCTGGAAGGAGCACTTGGCCAGCATGGATTACCTGCGTCAGGGCATCCACCTGCGCGGCTATGCGCAGAAGCAGCCGAAGCAGGAGTACAAGAAGGAAGCGTTCGAGCTCTTCTCCGAAATGCTGGAGAAGGTCAAGCGCGAGGTGGTCACCATTCTGGCCCGGGTGCGCATCCGCAGCGAAGAGGAAGTGGCCGCGCTGGAGGCCGAGGAGCGCCGCGTGGCCGCCGCCCGCGCTCAGCAGCTGCAGTTCCAGCACCAGGAAGCGGGCGGTTACAGCGCCGACGAAGAGGCGGCCGATGTCGAAGCCGCGCAGTTGGGTTTCTCGCCGGTCACCCGCGACGGCCCCAAGGTCGGCCGCAACGACCCCTGCCCGTGCGGCAGCGGCAAGAAGTTCAAGCACTGCCACGGGCAGTTGAGCTGAACCCGCATCAAGGGCGCCGCAAGGCGCCCTTTCCATTTGCGTTGTGCGCATGAATCCCGGCAAGCTCCGGCTATGCCCGTCCCATTTCGTTTCATCCACGTCGCCGCTGCGGTCATCACCGACGTGCGCGGCCGCGTTCTGCTGGCGCGCCGCACCGACGGCCGCGACCTGGCCGGCCTGTGGGAGTTCCCCGGCGGCAAACGCGAGCCCGGCGAATCGCCGGAGCAGGCGCTGATCCGCGAGCTGCAGGAAGAGTTGGGCATCATCGTTCAGGTCGGCCCGCCGTTGATCAGCGTGCTCCAGCAGTATCCGGACAAGCGCCTGTGCCTGGACGTGCGCCAGGTGAGGGCTTGGCAGGGTATCCCGCGCGGGATGGAGGGCCAGGCCCTGGCCTGGGTGGCGCCGGAAAAGCTGACCCGCTATCCGATGCCTCCCGCCGACCGGCCGGTGGTGGCCGCGCTGCTGCAGCCAGACCGCTATCTGGTGACGCCCGAGCCCGGCGACGACGATGCCGCCTGGCTGGCTTCCCTGTCCTCGGCGCTGGCTGCCGGCGTGCGCCGCGTGCAATTGCGTGCACGCACGCTCGACCAGCAGCCGCGCTGGAGGAAGCTGGCCGCCGCGGCAGTGGAGGCATGCCGCAAGGCCGGCGCCGAAGTCCTGGTCAACGGCGATATCGGGCTGGCACGGGAATTGGGTGTCGGCGTGCATCTGCGCGCCAGCCAATTGCAGGAGTTGGGTGAGCGACCTTTGCCCGATAATCTGGCCGTGGCTGCGTCGTGTCACCGCGCCGAAGATCTGGAGCTGGCGCAGCATCTGGGCTGCGATTTCGCAGTGCTGGGCAGCGTGCTGGCCACCGCCAGCCATGCCGATGCGAGCCCATTGGGGTGGGATGGCTTCGCTAAGCTGCGTGAGTCGGTCTCGCTGCCCATCTACGCTATCGGCGGTCTCTCGCCGGCGCACTTGCCCGATGCGCGCCGCAATGGCGCCCAGGGCATCGCCGCAATCCGCAGCCTCTGGCCTTCGCCCCTGTAGGAGCGGGAAGTCGAGGAGCAGCTGCAGCCTGGATCACGGCACAGGCGTGCCGGGTTTCGGGTCGCGGCCGCCCGCTCCTACAGCGGGTTAACGGCGAGCGCGCGGTAGCGAGCGTCCAGTTCATCGACGGCCGCTCGCAGGTGCGAGAGGTCGTCGTCGTTGACCACGATATCGTCGGCGATGGCCAGCCGCTGCGCGCGCGTGGCTTGGGCGGCGATCATCTTTTCGGCCAGGGCATGGTCGATGCCGTCGCGCTGCATCAGGCGCGTTTTCTGCGTGGCGGGCAGGGCGTCCACCACCAGGATGCGGTGCAGCCATGGATAGGCGTCGCGGCCGCCGCCTTCGGTCAGCAAGGGGATCGCGGCGATCGCGTAGGGACTGGCGGCTGCGCGGCATTGCTCGTGCAACTGCGTGCGGATGATCGGGTGCAGGATCGCTTCCAGCGCACGCCGTGCCGGCTCGTTGTCGAACACCAGGGCGCGCAAGCCCGCGCGGTCCAACCTTCCGTCCGCCGTCAGCACCGATGCGCCGAAATGCGCCAGCACCGCTTCCAGCGCCGGCTGGCCAGGTTCGACGATGCGGCGCGCGATCAGGTCGGCGTCGGCAACGAATATCCCGCGCGCGACGAATTCCCGCTCCAGCGCGCTTTTGCCCGAGGCGATGCCGCCGGTGAGTCCGATGAAGTAATCGCTCATGCGCCCATTATGTAGGAGCGCCCCGCGGACGCCGCAAAGGGCTCAGGTGAGGCCGGAGAACTTCATGTAGGTATCGACCATCTGTTTGCCCCAGAAGAACACGATCCAACCGGCGATGGCCAGATAGGGGCCGAAGGGGATGGGCGTGGCGCGGTCGCGGCCCTTCATGGCCAGCCACACCGAGCCGATGACAGCACCTACGACGGACGACAACAGAATGATGGGAAGAATGCCTTTCAGACCCACCCAGGCGCCCAGCGCGGCCAGCAGCTTGAAGTCGCCGTGGCCCATGCCTTCCTTGCCGGTCAGCTGCTTGAACAGCCACCACACCGACCAAAGAGAGACATAGCCGGCTATTGCGCCCAGCAACGCCGGCTTGGCCGGCATATACAGGTTATCCAGGCTGGCGATCAGCCCCAGCCACATCAAGGGCAGGGTCAG
Organism: Pseudoxanthomonas sp.; assembly: GCA_036383995.1. GTDB lineage: Bacteria > Pseudomonadota > Gammaproteobacteria > Xanthomonadales > Xanthomonadaceae > Pseudoxanthomonas_A. The sequence goes on along the minus strand of DASVNG010000010.1, from coordinate 22,649 downwards.
CTGGTCCGGCAGCAGCTGGGTGCGCAGGTCGATGCCCGACAGCGCAATCAGGAAGCAGCTCAGCAGGATGGCGCCGAAGCCCTGCCAGCCGAAACCGAAATGCCAGACCGAAACCAGGGCCAGGATCGCGGTCAGCAACTCGACCGCTGGATACTGGGCCGAGATCGGCGCATGGCAATGGCGGCACTTGCCGCGCAGTGCCAGCCAGCTGAACACCGGGATGTTCTCGTACCAGGACAGCCTGTGCTTGCAGTGCGGGCAGTGGGAAGGCTCGATCACGATGCCCGGCGGCGGCGGGTCGTAGATCTCGGGCTGTTCCAGGATCTCGGTGGCGTCGCGTTTCCACTGCCATTCCAACCGCCGCGGCAACCGCAAGATCACCACATTGAGGAAACTGCCCACCAGCAAGCCCAGACCGGCCGCAAGGGGGTACCCCAGTGCGGGGTTCTGGTCTAGGAATGCCATGCAGTTAGCTGATCGTCATCGCCAGCTTGAAGATGGGCAAGTACATGCCGATCACCATGCCGCCGACCAGGATGCCGATCACCACCATGATCATCGGTTCGATCAGGCTGGCCAGTGCATCCACCGCATTGTTCACTTCCTGCTCGTAGTACTCGGCCACTTTGAACAGCATGGCGTCCAGCGCGCCGGCCTCTTCGCCGATGGCGGTCATCTGGATGACCATGTGCGGGAACAGATTGGTTTGCTTCAGCGCCATGTTGACCGGGTAACCCACGGCCACGTCGTCGCGCACACGGAACACGGCCTTCTCGTACACCGTGTTGCCGGTGGCGCCAGCCACGGTCTCCAGCGCTTCCACTAGCGGCACGCCGGCTTTGAAGGTCACCGCCAGCGTGCGCGAGAAGCGAGCGATGGCCGAGTTGTGCATGATCTGGCCGACGATCGGCAGCTTAAGGATCATACGATCCAGGAAATGCTGCAGTGCCAACGAGCGCTTTTTAAAGAAGATGAATGCGCCAATCGAACCTGCGATGAAGATCAGGATTGGCAACCACCACGACACCATAAATCGCGAAGCATTAACGATAATTTGAGTGAAGGCAGGTAGATCCGCGCCGAAATTCTTGAAGGTCTCCTCGAACTGCGGCACCACGAAAACCAGCAGAATGCCGCTGACGATTAGCGCCACTGCGATGGTCATGGCGGGGTAGAACATGGCCTTCTTTATTTTTCCCTTCAGGGTCTCCAGGTTTTCCTTGTAGTCGGCGATGGTGGACAGTACTTCTTCGAGTACGCCTGCGCCTTCGCCCGCGCGCACCAGGTTGCGATATAGCTCATCGAACTGCACCGGGTGCTTCAGGATGGCTTCGTACAGCGAAGAGCCTCCTTCGATGTCGGCACGCATCTCGCCGACCATCTTCTTCATGCGCGCGTTCTTGTGCCCGTCGCCGATGATCTCCAGCGACTGCACGATCGGCACGCCGGATTTCATCATGGTCGCCAGTTGGCGGCTGAAGAAGGCGATTTCCTTGGGGGAGATCGGCTTGCCGGCGCTACCGAACAATGGCTTCGGCTTGGGCTTGACCACGGTCGGGGTAATGCCGAGCTTGCGCAGCTCGGCGCGGAGCAGGTTGGCGCTCTTGGACTGCTGCTCGCCCTTCATCTTGACGCCGCGCTTGTCGGCCCCTTCCCAGACGAACAGCGACATCTGGCTGGTGGCGCGGTCCACGACCACGGACTTCTTTGCAGCGCTACGGGTTACGGCCATCTCTTGTCCCCTCTATCCGGCATCCCCACGCCGGGCAATGATGACCGCATGGTAGCGTTTTCCTGCGTTCAGGGGTATTTGCCACTGTGACGGCCTGCCGGGTTTACAAATCCCATAGGAGCGGGTTTGCCCGCGGCTCCTTTACGGTGGGATATCGGCCGCAGGCGCGGGCAGTCCCGCCCCTGCGCGAGTCAGTCCTTGGTGACGCGGTTGATCTCGGCCAGGCTGGTCACGCCGTGGCGCACCTTCATCAGGGCGGATTGGCGCAGGTCGCGCACGCCGGCTTTTTTGGCGGCTTCCGCGATCTGCATCGCATTGCCGCCCTCCAGCACGATGGCGGCGATCTCTTCGCTCATCGGCATCACCTGGTAAATGCCGCTGCGGCCCTTGTAGCCGCTCGTGCATTCGTCGCAGCCCACGGCTTCGTACACGGTGAAGCCGGTTTTGACCTCTTCCTCGGTGAAGCCTTCGGCCAGTAGCGCGTGCTCGGGCAGGTCCACCTTGCGCTTGCAGTTGTTGCACAGCCGGCGGGCCAGGCGCTGGGCGATGACCAGGGTTACCGAGCTGGTGATGTTGTAAGGGGCGATGCCCATGTTCATCAAGCGGGCGATGGTCTGCGGCGCATCGTTGGTGTGCAGGGTGCTGAGCACCATGTGGCCGGTCTGCGCGGCCTTGATGCCGATCTCGGCGGTTTCCAGGTCGCGGATTTCGCCGACCATGATCACGTCCGGGTCCTGGCGCAGGAAGCTGCGCAGGGCGGCGGCGAAGGTCATGCCGCGCTTGACGTTCATCTGCACCTGGTTGATGCCGGGCACGCGGATTTCCACTGGGTCCTCGACCGTGCTGATGTTGCGCACGTCGTCGTTGAGGATGTTCAGGGCGGTGTACAGCGACACGGTCTTGCCGCTGCCGGTGGGGCCGGTGACCAGGACCATGCCATAGGGCTTTTGCACCGCATTTACGAACAGATCGCGCTGGTCGTCTTCGTAGCCCAGTTTTTCGATGCCCAGCTTGGCGGCGCTGCCGTCCAGGATACGCAGCACGATCTTCTCGCCGAACAGCGTGGGCAGGGTGCTCATGCGGAAGTCGATCTGTTTTGTCTTGCTCAGGTTCAACTTGATGCGGCCGTCCTGGGGTACGCGCTTCTCGGCGATGTCCAACTGGGCCATGACCTTCAGGCGCGCGGCGATGCGCGGGTTCAGCTTCACCGGCGCCTTGGCCACCTGCTTGAGGATGCCGTCGATGCGCAGGCGCACGCGGTAGTCATTCTCGTAGGGTTCGAAATGAATGTCCGATGCGCCTTTCTTGATCGCGTCGATGAGTACCTTGTTGACGAACTTCACTACCGGGGTGTCGTCGCCCTTGGCGTCGATACCGCTCTCGGACTGGTTCATGTCCTCGTCGGTGCCGATTTCCAGATTGTCCAAGCCTTCGTCGTCGTCGCCGAAGCCGCTCATCGAATCCGACGCGCTGCCCCATTGCTCCAGCGCGCGGCGCAGGGATTCGTCATCCACCAGGATCGGCTCGACCACCAGGTTGGTGTGGAACTTGATTTCGTCCAGCGCATGGGTCTTGGTCGGGTCGGACACGCCCACGAACAACCGGTTGCCGCGTTTGAACAGCGGCAGCACTTGGTGCTTCTGCAGCAGCTCGTCGCTGACCAGCTTGACGGCGCTCTGGGCGGGGTCGAATGCGTTCACATCCAGCAGCGGCATGCCGAACTCGATGGCATTGGCGGCTGCCAGCTGCGGCGAGGTCACCAGTCGCTTGTCGGAAATCCACTGCGCCAGCGGCAGCTTGGCGGACGTGGCGTCGGCCATTGCCGTGCGCGCGGTCGTTTCATCCATGGAGCCATCCTGAACCAGGCGTCGGGCGATGCCGGTGATGCCGACCAGGTTGGGGGTATTGGCGACCATAGCGTTCATGAATCTTCCTGTCCAAAGCCTGTTTGGCGTGCTCGCCATGGAGTATGCGAGCAAAAACCATGCCACATTTAACATGTTTTCGAGTAGGTGTTGAAGTGTAGGGTCCGTCAAGGTTTCGCTTTCGCGACCCTCATCCCCGCTTCGCGCCTGGCAAGCATGAACTGACGCGCTGGGTCCAAATTGAACTGGATCAGGCAGCCGTTTCCTGACAGTGGTCAGCATTGGATGTACATGCTTCGTTCCCGGATCGTCGGGCTGTCGGGTGAACACGTGGCCGGTAGCGGCTACCATGTCTCCCCACATGAGTGCTCCGGGGAAAAGCATTGTTCAGTCTCAGCATTGTCCTGCCTGCCAAGAATGAGGCCGAGGGACTGCGTCGCACTTTGCCTGCCTTGCGCCAACAAGTGCCCGATGCCCAGATTATCGTCGTGGACGATGGCTCCACCGATGAAACCGCCGCCGTTGCTACAGAGCATGGCGCCACGGTGTTGGTTGCGCCTTACTCGATGGGTAACGGTGCGGCGATCAAGCGCGGCGCGCGTGCGGCCTCGGGCGAGGTCATCGTGTTCATGGACGCCGATGGTCAGCACGATCCTACCTGCATTCCGCGGTTGCTGACGCGGCTGGAGCAGGGCTATGACATGGTGGTGGGTGCGCGCAACTGGTCGGGCCAGGCGGGTGTGAGCCGCGGTGCCGCGAATGCCTTCTACAACTGGCTGGCCACGCGCATGACCGGTTCGCAGGTCAAGGATTTGACTTCGGGGTTCCGTGCAGTGCGCGCCGACAAGTTCCGCGAGTTCCTGCACTTGCTACCCAACGGGTTCTCCTATCCCACCACCAGTACCATGGCGTTCTTCCGTAGCGCCTATGCGGTGGCATATGAACCCATCCCGGTCGCCAAGCGCGTCGGCAAGAGCCATATCCGTCCTCTGCGCGACGGTGTGCGGTTTCTTTTGATCATCTTCAAGATCGCTACGCTCTACTCGCCGTTGAAGCTGTTCGCGCCGGCCGCTTCCGTGTTCTTCCTGCTGGGTGTGGGCTACTACGCGTATACATTCACCATCGAGCACCGCTTTACCAACATGAGCATGCTTCTGTTCAGTGCGTCGGTCATCGTGTTCCTTATCGGTCTGGTTTCGGAGCAGATCACAGCGCTGACGTATCGACGTGAATCCTGAGCGCCGCCGCATTCTGCTGATCACCCGCAATCTGCCGCCGCTAGTGGGGGGAATGGAGCGTCTGAACTACAGGATGATCGAGGAACTCGGGCATTCTGCCGAAGTCAGGGTTGTGGCGCCGGTCGGCTCGCAGCTGCCCGCGGGTGTGGACGCCCGCCTCGAGGCAGTTCCGTTGCGGCCTCTCTGGCGTTTCCTGGCTGGCGCGCTGATCCGCGGAATTCGCATCGCGCGACGATGGAAACCGCAATTCGTGATGGCGGGAAGCGGACTTTCCGCACCTGCCGCCTGGTTCGCGGCAAGGGCTTGTGGGGCAAAGGTGGGCGTCTATCTGCACGGTCTGGACATCGCGCTCCGGCATCCGGTGTACTCGCTGTTGTGGTTGTCCGTGATTCGTCGCATGGACGTCGTAGTGGCCAACAGTCGTGCGACACGGAGCGTGGCCATCGAGCGCGGCGTCCCGGCTGAACGGATTTCGCTGGTACACCCTGGCGTGGAATTGCCTTCAGCCGAAGCGCTCGCGGCGGATATCGCTTGCGTTGCTTTCCGTGAAGACCATGGACTGGGCACGGGCCCGATACTGCTGTCGGTCGGTCGGTTGACCGAACGCAAGGGTCTGCGGGAATTCGTTCGTGACGTCCTGCCTGGAGTGGTCTCCCATCACCCCGATCTGCGGCTGGTGGTAGTTGGCGATATCGCAGACGATGCGCTTGCCGCCAAGAGCCAGTCACGGGAAAGCATCCAAGCGGAAGCAGAGCGCATCGGCATCGGCGCTAACCTGCTGTTCGTCGGCGTTATTACCGATCCACGGGCCTTGTCGCAGGCCTATCGTTGCGCCGCCGTCCACGTGTTTCCGGTGCGCGAGCGCGCAGGGGATCCCGAAGGCTTCGGCATGGTTGCCATCGAGGCCGCCGCGCATGGGCTGCAGACCGTCGCCTATGCTACCGGCGGCATCGTCGATGCGGTGGCGGAGGGCGTGTCGGGCAGGCTGGCATCGCCCGGCGACTACGAGGCGCTGTCGCGCCATATCCTTGACCTGCTCTCCGCCCCGCTGCCGCAGTCCCCCATGCGGGCCTTTGCAGCGCGCTTCGCGTGGCCCCTGTTCGGAACAGCAATCCGCTCCGCGCTGTCGATGGAGACGGTCTCATCAAGCGCCGCCACCTCGCTGAAGCGGCAGGCATGACCGAGCAAGCGCGCCAACCGCATGTCGCTTATGAGCTTGAATCGCGCAATCGCAAGGCGCGCAAGATCGAAATGCTGCTTGGCCTGGATTCGAGCGCCGGTCCATGCCGCCTACTCGAAGTGGGGGCGGGCAGTGGCGGCATCAGTGCCTACTTCGGCGGCCATCCCTCTGCCCGATACGACGTGGACGCGGTGGACGTGGTGGACAATCGGGTGGTGGCGGACGGCTATCGATTCGCCCATGTGTCCGGGACGCAGCTGCCGTTCGAAGACGGTAGCTTCGACGTGGTCATCAGCAACCACGTCATCGAGCACGTGGGACGTCACGAAGCACAGCGTCACCATCTGCTCGAACTCAAGCGGGTGCTGGCACCGGGGGGCGTCGGTTACCTCGCCGTGCCCAACCGATGGATGCTGGTGGAGCCGCACTATCGCCTCCCGTTTCTGAGCTGGCTGCCGCGCTCCTGGCGCAGCGCCTACCTGCGTATGTCCGGCCGCGGAAACTTCTACGATTGCGAGCCGCTGCAACTCGGGGAGCTGGACCAATTGATTCGCGAGGCTGGGCTAGTCGGCCAGCATAAAGAAGTGGAGGCGCTGCGCATCATGCAGGCGTTGGAGCCGATCGGTGGTTGGCTTGGCAACGCGCTTGCGCGGTGCCCGGACACGCGGTTGGCGTGGTTCCGGCCCGTCATCCCGACTCTGATCTGCGTGTTCTCCCATGGGCGCCCTAACGATGCCGCCCGCTGAGCCCGCGATCTGGTTCCCGACCATCCGCGCCGGCACCGGTGCGGATGTATACGTCGAGCGCCTGTGCGCTGGATTGAACGCGCGTGGGATCCGGACTGAGATCGCCTGGTTGCCGCAAAGGGCCGAATATCTGCCGCTTACGGTGGCAGTGCCACCACCGCCGGCTTGGGCCAACATCGTCCACGTCAATAGTTGGCTACCACAGAGATTCCGTCCGGCTGGCTTGCCGTTGGTCGCCACCGTGCATCACCTGGTGCACGACCCGCTGTTCGCGCCGTATCGGTCGCACCTGCAGGCGCTATACCACAAGACACTGATCTGGCCGCGCGAGCGGAAGGTGATACGCAAAGCAGCTGCAGTCATTTGCTGCGCAGACTATGTACGAAAAACGGTGATCGCGTTCTCCGGACGAAACGACGTGCGGGTGATACCGAACTGGGTCGATGTCGGCGCGTTCCAGCCTGGGTCCGCAGCTCGCGTGCCGGGGCGGCCTTTCACTTTGTTCATGGTGGGCAGCCGCACGCGTCGTAAGGGCTTCGATCTCTTGCCGCGATTCGTTTCCGCTCTGGGGCCGGGTTTCGAGCTCCGCTATGCCGGAGGAAACGCCAGTCCTATCGACTTGCCGGGCGTTGTTGATTTGGGTCGCGTGGATCAGACGTCGCTAGTTGGCGAATACCAGCAGTGCGACGCCGTGGTCTCGCTCTCGCGTTATGAAGGGTTCGGCTACACGGCGGTCGAAGGCATGGCTTGCGGCAAACCGTTTCTCGGTTTCGCTTCGAGTGCGCTTGCAGAGGTCGTGCCGCCGCAAGCGGGTTGCCTGGTCGATCTGGACGACATCGGCGCACTGGCCAGGGCTGCGCGCCATCTGGCGCAGAACCCAGACGCTGCTGCTGCGCAGGGCGATGCAGCCCGGGCCTGGACGCTGACCCATTTCCAGGATGGCAATGTCGAAAAGTACGTCAACCTCTATCGAACGCTCGCGGCTTCATCAATAGCACGCAGGGGAGGCTCGTGACCCCGGCCATCACCATAAATTTCCGCAAGGCAGAGTTGACAGCGGCCTGCGTGCGCAGCCTGATCGCCGACGGCTGGGGTCCGATTCTCGTCTGGGATAATTCAGCCGACGGTGGCGTCAGCGCTGCCAGCCTTCGTCCGCTACTGGCGGGGATGGAAAACGTTCATCTGGTCGAAAGCCAGTCCAATCTGGGCTTCGCCGCCGGCATGAACCGAGCGTTGGCTTGGTTGGCAACCCGCGAACCACCGGGTCCAGTCATGCTGATCAACAATGACGCGACAGTCGTGCCCGGATTGCGCGTCGCTTTGCTGGCCGCAACCGAGACTGCGCTTGCGCCCACGCTGGTGGCGCCACAGATCGCTCAGTCCGGTTCAGTGCAGGGATGGAAGTTCTATCAGCCCTGGTTTGGGCTAGTCCTGGACACGCCGATATGGGGTGCGGTCCCCTACCTGAGCGGCTGTTGCCTGTTGGTCAACAGAAAAGACAATAGTAAGCCGCTATTCGATGAAGCATTTTTTATGTATGGAGAGGATGTCGAACTGTCCAGCCGCATCATCGCGCAGGGAGGTAGGTTGTCGCTTGTTCCGGTGGCCTATGTCGATCACGTGGGGTCCGCTGGTAGCGGGGCGGCGTCGGAGTTCTATGAACGTCATATGGTGCGTGCACATTGGATTCTAGCGTCGAGATTGTCATCCGGTGCAGGAGAGGAATTTCTGCGGAAAGTTCTGAAATTTCCAGCACTAGTATTGCGCGCGCTTATACGTAGCTTGCGCTATCGCTCGGTTGAGCCATTAAAAGCGTTGCGGGAAGTGTTGCCGTAGATCGAGGCTGTTCAACTATCCGACACGCTATACTTTTTGGATTAGCGCCAGATGCTGTTTTGCCGCTTGAACGGCCGTGAACTGTTCGAACCACCCCGGCGGGGGGCGCTCAGGGGATGTCTTTCCGAGTATCGCCTCAGTCATTGCATTCGCGAGAGTATCTTCTTCATCTACTGGGACTAGAGTCCCGAATCTTCCATGCTCGAGCAATTCGGATGGCCCATAATCACAGTCAGTAGCAATGACCTGAGTTTGAGCAGCAAGCGCTTCCACGATAACCAAGCCGAATCCCTCGAACCGAGAACTCAAGACAAACGCGGTCGCTAATCGCATTTGCGCACTTGGGTCGGCGGTGAAGCCAGGTAGATCGACGCGATCCCGCAGTTGTAGCGAATCAACAAGGGACTGCAACTCACTCCTCAGGCTGCCATCACCGAAAATAACTAGGCGGGCCCCCAGTTCGCGCGAGACCAAAGAAAACGCTCTTATCAACGTGTCGAAACCCTTTTGGTATTCAAAACGGCCCGCAGCCACCAGAGTGGGTGAGCGCCTTTCCAAAAGCCATGGATGCAATGAATTGTCTTGAACCAGGGATTTGGCAGTTCTGTCAAAAACTGGGTTTCTTATCGCAAAGACGTCTTGCTCGGGGATATTAAGAAACGATGCGGTAGGTTTGACAAGCGCATTCGATACGGCAACCACAGTGGATCTGCGAGCAGCCCAACGGGAAAGTGCAGGGCCGATGGTGCGATTGAGTAGATCCGCTTGGTTCCAGTCTGCCTCCAGATTGTTCTCATTCCTAATTATTATCTGAGATCGCCAGCCAAAACGCATTTTCGAAGCAACCGCAGCAATTCCGGTATGCATGCCAAATGCAATGACGGAATCGGGCGCGACTTGATTTACCAGGCCCGACAATTCTCGCGTACCTTTAATCGGTTTTTTGCACTTTAGATTGACAAGTTGAACAGTGGGCGACACGAAATCTGAAAATTCGCCTCTTGTAGAACACGTTGCAATCACACACGCATGGCCAAGCTCAACGAATCCTGAGGAAAGAAGGAGGGCTACTCGCTCGGCTCCTCCAAACGCCAACGTTGGAACGAAAACAATTACCGATCGTGTTGGTTCGGACTTCAGCATCGAAATGGTCTGGTCATGGCCTCAGCGCTAAAAAATCCGTAGCGCTATCCTCGTACCGCTCTCGCATCGTCTTGAAGCTGGTGGGCATACCGCCCATGCCAATATCAAAAATCTCGTGTTTGCAAAGAATTGATTCAAGCATCTCGAGACCGTCGTGCAGGCGCAAAAAACCTGGGTTGTATTCTGCAACAAGCGGAACTCCCGCCGAAACAAGCTCGGGTGCTCCTGCTAACGCGTGCCCTTCGTAACCTTCAATGTCCATCCACAATAGGGTGCCATCCTGACCGATACCTAGTTCGTCCAGTCGGATAGTGGCAACCTGCAATCCGTCGTCAGATATCATGTGGTTGCCGCTGTTGCTGACGGATTCGAGCATTCGCAGCGTGCTGCCAGACTCCGTGCCGACTGCATTGCTGAGGGTTGTCACACGGCTGGAGATTCCGTTGAGCGCGAGATTTGCGCATAGCAGTTTGAAGTTTTCGGGGTGTGGTTCGATCGCGGTGCCGCGTTCGAAAATATTGCGTCGCACAGCGGGTATAACAATACTTCCGATGTTCGATCCGACGTCAACGATATGCTTGAGTGCGTAGCCACGCTTTTCTAAGATGGAAACAGCGAGGAGAAGTTTGTGTAAATCGTAGCTACCTTCCAAAAAAATGGCTCGCCCTATGACTTTGTCCTTGGTGGAAATAACGTAGCTTTCCTGATCTCCGGCTACTAAGTAAGGCATGGGGGCGGAGTCGTAGGCTGCTCTCCGGACAAGCCCTGATCGACAATTCAGCGGCGACAACATGCTCCGGACCAGCAGCATGAGGGGGCTTCTTAATAACTCGGAGTCGCGTATAAATTTAATCATGGTCAGTACTCGGATTGCAGCATGAAATGAACCGCAGTGTGCACATGCAAATGGAATTCATTCCTTCAGTGAGAAACCTGCATGCGGCGTTGAATCTGAAAATGCTATTTGCTGAAACTGATTTTTGCCCCGACAATCAAGATGGCTGTCATGACTATTTCCGTCGTGTAGGCGGATATGATGGCTCCCGCGAGGCCGTATTCAGGCACTAACAGAGCCAGGATTAAAACACTTGTTGCGGCGCCGATAGTGTATGTCCAGCCGATTAAGGGCATTCTGCCTTGGTGAATGACATGGAAATTTGCCAGGCCGCGGAATACTTGGAGTGTGGGCAGCGCTGCCAAGCCACGCACGACGGTCGAAGCGGGGGCAAAGTCTGCGCCTAGTAGCTGTGGCAACAACGGAGCTATAAGCCAAATCAGAGTGCCCAGAAGTATGGACAAGGCCATCAGGAACGCTCCGACAGTGCGAAGTTGTTTGCCGGGGTCAGTCTGCGCGTACAGCTTCGGCCAAAGTGCTTCCTGGAGAGCCAGGAGAGGCATGCTGGCCAGTTCATTGGCGCGCTGCCCAGCATTATAGGTGCCCGCCAAATCAAAGCCGATATGTGCGAGGAGGGGCTTATTGAGTTCTGTCTGCAACCTCATTGAGAATGCCGCCATACTGAAAGGCACTCCGGTAAAGAGATTCATGGGCTCCCGCATTTCGAGCTTGCGACTACCTCTCTTGATGCTGAGCAAGATTGCAGCCGCATAGGTAGTACTAGCGCTTGCATACACCCAGAGTAGTTGCTCTGCGCCAATGTGATCGACCAGCAGTATGTAGGCCGCGATAACTGCCAGCCGGCACAGAACCAGCCCCGCGTTGATTGATCCGTAGCCTGCGATGCGGTGCTGCGCTTGAAGATGGCGAGCGCGCAACTCGGTCAGGGATGTGGCCACCAATTCTGCGGTGATGGCTGCGCACGCGGCCATACGCGGGATGCTGGTTGGAAGCAACCATTCTGCGGCCAGCCAAGCCGCTGCCAGGCAAAAGGGGAGGCTGACCCACCAGCCGTGCATCGCCCGGGCCAGATAGTTGTCGATATGTGCCGGATCTTTCGCGCCATTGCGCAACAAAACACTGGCCAGGCCCAACCCAACGAAGGGTACAAGAAAAGAGGCGACGGCCAGGACGGTGACATATCGTCCGTATTCGGCAGCCCCCAGCGTGCGCGCCAACAAAAGGATGGTTGCCGCCTGCGCGCCTGCGCGCAACACCATCCAGGCGAACAACGCTGAACTTGATCGGGCGAAACGACCTGGCTTCCAACGAAAGATAGTCTTCGTCTTCACGGAAGATCAGCTATTAGCGTGGAAGGAAGTCCGACTAATTGGTTTGCCAGCTCAATTGCGCGCATCGCTATTCGTGCTTGCTTGGATTTGTTGCTTTAGCCATTGCAAGCCCGCCTGCTCGTCAGTGTTGGTTTTGTCGGACCTTTCAACCGCTTCGCGATACGTCTGCCTTGCGCCGGCCACATCGCCAGCGTGGAGTTGCGATAGGACGAGTGGCAGGGCGACCGGCGTATGCGCCCCCGGTTGCCAGGCTTTCCTTGCCTGGGGTAGGGCGGTTTCCCAGTCCCCCGCACGAACCAGGAAGCTCGCCGCGTAGTAGCGCGTCTTCCATTTCAGCTCGTCTCCATCGCCTTGCCGGATCGCGCGGTCCGCCAGTTGCACTAGCGCGTTGCCCAACATGCGGTCGGTGACCGGGCCGCATCCGCCATTGGGCGTGGCTTGGTAGATCAGCATGAAGGGGCGGGTTTCGGCGATGGTCAGCGGTAGCGGCGTCTTGTCGAGGAATGCCTGCAGGTCCTCGACCTGGCCGCTACCCCGCGACACGCAACCCTTGTATAGCCGGTACAGATGCCCCAGCGATTGCGTGCGTAGTGCGTCGGCGCCGATCAGGCGGTCAATGGCCTGGTTGGCCGTCGCTTCGTCGCGACGCGTCATCGCCGACAGCAGCACCGCGCCATTGGCGCGCACCGAAGTCGGATGCGACGTCAGCGCCGATTCGGCGATCAGGAGATCGCTTTGCCAGACGCGCGCGCGCCCGTGAGTGCCAAGCACGAACACAGCGGCGATGCCGACCAGCAGGACCACCCCAATCCGCTGGGTTTGCATGCCGCTCCGCGCCAGTGCCTGGCCGGCAGCGACGGCCAGCGACAGCAACAAGACAAGGATGCCGACCGACGGCAGGTAATTGCGGTGTTCGAAGTACAGTTCAAGGGAAATCGGTCCTGCCTCCAGCGCGTGCGCGACCAGGAAGAAGAACCATCCGAAGAAAAAGGCAGGCACGGCCTTGCGCCAATGCCATGCGGCGAGACTGATACCCAGCAACAGTAGAATGCAGATCAACGTGGTGGGCGGACTCAAGACGCTCGTTGAGGCTATGAAGTCGTCCGTGTAGACCCCCATGCGCGGTGGGTTGGGTACGACGAGTTGCCACAGATAATCGCAGAGAATGCGTGGTTGGCTCAGCAGCCGCTCGGACATGGTGAAGTCGCGGTGGATGTAGCCATTCAAAAGCCGGGCGGGATTCCATGCGAAAGCGACAACGCCCACGGCTATGGGTAAGGCGACGTAAAGCCAGAGAAAAGCGCGCGCCGGCTTGGCGCGCGGCTGGCCCGTGAAATAGGCCAGCTCGACCACTGCGCAAAGGAGTGGCAAGAGCAAACCGTTTTCCTTGCAGAGAAAGGCCAACACGGTCATCGCGGGGATACCCAGCAGCAGACCCAGGGTTGTGGGCAGCGAGGCGCCGCGTTCCAGGCGTTCGCGCAACCGCACGTACAGCCACAGGCCCAGCAGCATGAACAGCGTGGAAAGCTGGGCCATGCGCTGCACGACGTAGAGCACCGTGCTGGCATGCAGGGGATGCAGCAGCCATAGGGTCGCGACGATGGCTGCATAAAGGGAAGCGCGCGGCTGCAGCAACGGGTCGCGGCGCAGCAGCGATTGCAGCAGGCCAAAGATAGAGAGGCCGCAAAGAAGATGGATGATGAGGTTGCCCAGCTTTAGCGGGAACGGTGCGTATCCACCGATCCAGGCATTGAACGCGAAACTTGCCATCGACACGGGGCGGCCAAAAGTACCGGCGCCGCGCTCGAACAGCAGGGTGGACAGTGAAAGCTTGCCCGCCAGCCAATCAGGGATGGCAGACAAGCTGAAACTGTCATCCAGCAAAAAGGGGCCGCGCAGACCAATCCAGTAGGCCAGCACCGTCGCCAGCAGGGCGCAGGTCAGCAGTCGTCGCGTTCGATTGGCGCGCGTAGACTCGTTCAATACGGTTTCCCCAAGTTTGCGTCGCCAAGTAGACCACAAAAGAAAACCCCGGCCTGGGCCGGGGTTCTTGTTTCGCTCTGCGCGGGAATTACAGTGTGCAGGGTTCAGGCAGGTTATTCGTGCTCACGCCAGTACCCGAGGCCCGGCAAGCCCAGTTGATGCGGCCACCAGTAACGACGGTCGGGGTCAGCGTGGCGGTATAACCGTCGTACGAGCCACCCAGGACGCCCGTGCCGGTGCAGTTGGCGATCGCGGCGCCGTTGTCTTCCGTGCACTGGAACACGCCGACGGAGTTGTAGGTCTCACCGACCTTGATCTTCTGGCCGGCAATCGAGCCGATGGCGTTGGTGACCTTGGCCTTGATGGTGTAGTCGCGGTAAGCCGGCAGCGCGATGGCGGCCAGGATGGCGATGATGGCGACCACGATCATCAGTTCGATGAGGGTGAAGCCCTGCATGTTCTTCTTCATGGATAAATCCCCTTGGTAAGGTTTGGCTTGATTGGTATGGGACACAAGCCCCGTGTCCCATATTAGGTATGGACCGTGGGCGCCGTGGTGAAACGTGCCACGTGCTCGGGGAATGTCGCAGGAAACGTGCCAACCAAAGGTTCTGACCGCTGGCACATCCAAAAAGAGCCGCCGGTTCCGTTCTCCCCCGAAACTGGCTTCCAATACGCCTAAATAGTGACCCCTTGCGTCAGTTAGTGACCCAGGAGGTCGGTTTTGCTGGCTCGTAACAGGCCATTTTTGACGATGGTCACATTCTTTGATGCGATCCGCCGGTCTTATTCCATCCCCAGTTTCTTCAATTTATAGCGCAGCGCGCGGAAGGTGATGCCAAGTTGTGCGGCCGCCTTGGTCTTGTTCCAGCGGTTGTCTTCCAGGGCCTTCTGGATAGCCGCGCGCTCCAATTGTTCTATATAGGAAGGCAATGCGCCTGCACCCGGGTCGATGCCCGCCAAGGGTGCATCATCGGCAGCGCTGGGTGGCGCCTCGGCCGGTTGGGCCCGTCCCCCATGACCGTTGCCCTGCGGCAGATGAAGATCGGCGGCGTCGATCTGTTCGCCATCGGCCATGGCCATGGCCCGCTCCAGGATGTTCTCCAGTTCGCGCACATTGCCGGGAAATCCGTAGGCGGCCAGCGCTTCCAGCGCGCTCGCGGTCAGCTGCGGCGCGTTACGGCCATGCGAGCCGGCCAGGCGCGCCAGGATGGACGAGGTCAGCTGCGGCAGATCGCCGGTGCGTTCGCGCAGGGGCGGCACGCGCAGCTCGATCACGTTGATGCGGTAATAAAGGTCGTGGCGGAAACGGCCATCGTTGGCCAGATCGCCCAGGTCTTTGTGGGTGGCCGAGAGGATGCGCACATCGACCGGGATTTCGTTGGAAGCGCCTACCGGACGCACCGCCTTCTCCTGGATGGCGCGCAGCAGTTTGACCTGCATGGGCAGCGGGAGCTCGGCGACCTCGTCCAGGAACAGGGTGCCGCCGTTGGCGGCCTGGAACAGGCCGGTCTTGTCGGCATGGGCGCCGGTGAAGCTGCCTTTCTTGTGGCCGAAGAACTCGCTTTCCATCAGTTCGGCCGGGATGGCGCCGCAGTTGACCGGGACGAAGGGGCCGGCCGCGCGGGCGCCCTGCTCGTGGATGGTGCGGGCGACCAGTTCCTTGCCCACGCCCGATTCGCCCAGGATATAGACCGGCGCCTGGCTGCGGGCCACCTTGGCGATGGTGTCGCGGAGCAAGCCCATCGGCGTTGAATTGCCGAGCAGGCGGCTGGCCTGTTCCGGCGGGGGCGGGGGCGGCGGAGCGCGTTCGGCGTTGTTGAGCTCCAGCGCATGCTTGACCAGGCCGCGCAGCACGCTGATATCCACCGGTTTGCTGACGAAATCGAACGCGCCGGCCTTCAGCGCTTCCACCGCCAGCTCGACGTTGCCGAAGGCGGTGATCATGGCGACCGGGGTGCGGGGATACAGGCGGCTGATATCGCCGACCAGCTCGATGCCGTTGCCGTCGGGCAGGTTCATGTCGGTGAAGCAGAGGTCGTAGGTGTTGCGGGACAGGTGCTCGCGCGCTTCGCCCAGGTTGGCGGCGGTATCGATGCGCAGACCCATGCGGCCCAGGGTCAAAGTCAACAACTCGCGGATATCGCGCTCATCATCGACGATCAGGGCGCTGCGGTTTTCGCTCATTCGTGTCCCTCACAATCCCCTGTGCAAGAAGTGTAACTGTTACACCGGCTGTGTAGGAGCGCCCCATGGGCGCGAGCTTTTCGCTGCGGACGGGGAAGCAAGAGCTCGCGCCCATAGGGCGCTCCTGTGGTGTCGCCTATGTGGGGCGGGCAGAAGGCGGACGTCATGCGGGCAGCAGCGAATGCGGGCCGGGCAAGGTGACGCGGAAGCAGCTGCCGCCGCCGGGCACCGCCACATATTCCAGCGAGGCCTGGTTGGCGCGGCACAACTCGCGGGCGATATACAGGCCCAGCCCGGTGCCATGCTCGGAGGTGGTGAAGAACGGGCGGAACAACTGCGCGGCCACGGCTTCCGGAATACCCGGGCCGCGATCCAGCACGTCGATCATCGGTTTGTTGTCCGCCTGGAACACCCTCAGCCGCACGCGCGCCGGCTCGCCGGGCAGGCGGCCGTAATTCAGGGCGTTGTGCACCAGCACGGTCAGGATCTGCTGCAGATGGCGCAGGTCCACCAGGGCGGGTACGGCGCGGGCGCCGATCACCGTCTCCAGGCTGTCGGTCTCGATGGACATGTTCTGTTGGTATTCGTCGACGAAACGGCGCACGTAGCCGTTGAGGTCCACATGCTCCGGGCTGGCGCGTTCGCGGCGGGCCAGGCCCAGCACGCTTTCCACGATGCCGTTGGTGCGCTGGCACTGCTGGTGGATGATCTGCAGCAGGCGGCGGTCGCCGTCGATGATGCTCTTGGATTCCTCCAGCAACTGCACTGCGTAGTTGATCGCGGCCAGCGGGTTGCGGATTTCGTGGGCCAGGCTGGCCGAGAACCGCCCCAACGCGCTCAAGGTCAGCGACTCGGCCCGCCGCGAGACCACGCTGGCGTCGTCCAGGAACACCAGCGACAGCTCGCTGCCGGCCAGCAGGCGGGCGAAGCGCGGCTGCACTTCGGGCTGGTCGGGCGAGAGCTGCAGGGGGGTCTCGTCGTTCTGCCAGCCGTTGCGCCACTGCTGCAGGCGGCGGGCCAGCTCCGGAGCGGCTCGTGGCAGGTGGATCCCGTGGCCGTCGTTCTCGCCTTCGCTGCCGTCGCCCAGCAACAGAGAGGCGGCTTCGTTGGCCAGTTTGATGCGGTTATCGGCGTCCACCACCAGCACGCCGGTGCGCATGCGGCGGATGATCAGCTCGTTGACCTCGAACAGATTGGCCACTTCCAGGCCGCGCTGATCGGCCAGGGCCTCGCTGGAGCGGGTGCGTTGACCGGCCTGGCTGGCCAGGTAGCCCACGGCCAGGTAGCTGATGGTGAACATGATCAGCTCGGCGAGGGGGCGACCGGTTTCGCTGAGGCTGATGAAAAACTCCACCGCCATGACCATCGGCGCCAGCACGGTGACGACCATGCCCCAACGGAACGGCAGCAACAGCGCCGCGGCCGCCACGTTGAACAGCAACAGCATCGCCACGCCTGCGGTCGCCTGGGGCAGGGCGTAGGTGATCAGCGCCGCCACCACGATGTCCACGCAGGCCCCGCTCAGCACCATGGGCCCCAGCCAGCGCGTGCTGCGCCCAACCAGCAGCATCAGGACGGAAAAGACCAGGTAGAACGCGGTCACCACTGCGCCCAGCGTCGAATCGCGCAGTTCGCCCAACATGCCCGACAACGGGCTGAACAGCAGGCCGGCCAGGATGCCGGCCTCCAGCACCCGGTACAGGGCGAAGAAATAGAGTTCGCGCGCAGGCGCGGATTCCAGGTGGGAGATGATCGAAGGGCGCTGCGTCAAGCGGGGGATTCCCGACGGCGAAGGCCACAGTATAAGGAGTGCGCCCCGATAAGGAGTGCGTCCCGGTCGGGAACCCGGTCTAAGCCAAAGGTCGGTTTTGCACCGCAGCACGGGGTGGAGGACAATGGGCGGCCCATCGGCGCCCTCCGGCCAGCCCGGACCCCGCGCGCGGTGCGTTCTGTTCCTCCAAATACGGTGACGCATGAATTTTCACGAATACCAGGCGAAGCAGTTGTTTGCCGAATACGGCATTGCGGTGCCGGCCGGGCGCATCGCGCGCACGCCGGATGAGGCGGTCGAGGCCGCAAAAGCCATTCCCGGCGACCTGTGGGTAGTCAAGGCCCAGATCCATGCCGGCGGCCGCGGCAAGGCCGGCGGCGTCAAGCTCGCCCGGACCCTGGACGAAGTGAAGCAGTACGCTGCTGGCATGCTGGGCACCAAGATGGAGACCTACCAGTCCGGCGGCGTGGCCCTGCCCATCGACACCGTGCTGATCTCCGAAGGCACCGATATCGCCAAGGAACTGTACCTGTCGGTGCTGGTGGACCGTGCCAGCCAGGCCATCACCTTCATCACCTCCAGCGAAGGCGGCGTGGACATCGAGACCGTCGCCCGCGAGACCCCGGAAAAGATCCAGACCCTGGACGTGAACTTCGTGCAGGGCCTGCAGCCCTACCAGACCCGCGAAGTCGGCTTCGCCCTGGGCCTGGACGCCAAGCAGGTCAACCAGCTGAGCAAGATCATGCTGGGCCTGTACAAGCTGTTCAACGAAAAGGACCTGGCCCTGGTCGAACTGAACCCGCTGGCCATCCTCACCAACGGCAACCTGGCCGTACTCGACGGCAAGGTCAATTCCGACGACAACGCTTCCTTCCGCCACGCCGACCTGGTGGCCATGCGCGACAAGTCGCAGGAAGACGAAACCGAAGTGCTGGCCAGCGAGAACGACCTGAACTACGTGACCATGGACGGCAACATCGGCTGCATGGTCAACGGCGCCGGTCTGGCCATGGCCACCATGGACGTGATCAAGCTCAGCGGCGGCGAACCGGCCAACTTCCTGGACGTGGGCGGCGGCGCCACCAAGGAACGCGTGACCACCGCATTCAAGCTGATCCTGTCCAGCGACAAGGTCAAGGCGATCTTCGTCAACATCTTCGGCGGCATCGTCCGCTGCGACATGATCGCCGAAGGCATCATCGCCGCGGTCAAGGACGTGGGCGTCAAGGTGCCGGTGATCGTGCGCCTGGAAGGCACCAACGTGGAAGCAGGCAAGGCGCTGCTGCGCGACTCCGGGCTGGCCATCATCACCGCCGACGACATCAACGATGGCGCCAAGAAGGCCGTTGCGGCCGTCGCTGCCTGAGCCACGAGACTAGGAATAATCATGAGCGTTTTGGTCAACAAGAACACCAAGGTCATCGTGCAGGGCTTCACTGGCCAGCAGGGCACCTTCCACGCCACCCAGATGGTCGAGTACGGCACCCAGGTCGTGGGCGGCGTTACTCCGGGCAAGGGCGGCACCACCCATATCGAATTGCCGGTGTTCAACACCGTGCGTGAAGCGGTGGCCTCCACCGGCGCCGACGCGTCGGTGATCTACGTGCCGCCGCCGTTCGCCGCCGACGCCATCCTGGAAGCGGCCGACGCCGGCATCCGGGTCATCGTCTGCATCACCGAGGGCATCCCGGTGCTGGACATGCTGCGCGTCAAGAACACGTTGAAGGGCTATCCGGGCACCACCCTGATCGGTCCCAACTGCCCCGGCATCATCACCCCGGGCGAGTGCAAGATCGGCATCATGCCGGGACACATCCATCTGCCGGGCAAGATCGGCATCGTCTCGCGTTCGGGCACCCTGACCTATGAAGCGGTCAAGCAGACCACCGACGTGGGCCTGGGCCAGAGCACCTGCATCGGCATCGGCGGCGACCCGATCAACGGCGTCAATTTCGTCGACGCGCTGAAGCTGTTCAACGAAGACCCGCAGACCGAAGGCATCATCATGGTCGGCGAGATCGGCGGTTCGGCCGAGGAAGAAGGCGCCGACTACATCGCCAAGTACGTCAAGAAGCCGGTGGTCGGCTTCATCGCCGGCGCTTCGGCCCCGGCCGGCAAGCGCATGGGCCATGCCGGCGCCATCGCTTCGGGCGGCAAGGGCACGGCCGAAGGCAAGTTCGCCGCGATGGAAGCTGCGGGCGTCACCACCGTGCGTTCGCCGGGCGATCTGGGCGCGGCGATCGCCAAACGTCTGGCGGGCTGATCGGGTCCCTGCGTCAATCGACGGAGCCCGGCGTAAAGCCGGGTTTCGTTTTTTCAGCAGCCTATCGAAGGAACGAATTCATGAACGCTTCGCGTTTCCAGCAAATCTTCGCCGCCGCCCTGTTGATGTCGGTAGCGGCCTTTTGCCATGCCGCACCGGCCGCGACCGTGCTGACGCCCGAGCAGGCGGCGGATCTGTACCTGCGCACTTTCGTGAACCGCGACCTCGACGCCGCGCGGGTATTGAACGATTACCTCAAGCCGGCCTACGACAATCAAAATGCCTTGGATCTCGAGGCATTGGCCAAGTTCGCCGCGGACAAGCCGGCCCAGGACAGGGCGCAGGTGCAGGAAATCGTAGCGGCGGCGCCGGAAGCGAACCGCGCGGTGTTGGCCGAGGCTTCCTTGAACTATTTCCAGGGCCTCGATCATGCGATCGTCGGCGCCGCCTGCCGGGCCACCGGCAGCGAGATCCGTCCCAACGAAACCACGCGCGCGATGGGAGGGGACAAGAACAAGAACGACGTAATCGCCACGGTCACTTACCGCTGCGAGATCCCGCAGATCGATGAGCCGTTGCAGCAGGAGATCGCGGTGGCGATGAAGGCAGAAGATGTCGCAGCGATGCGCGTAGCCACCGGCAAACTGAAGCAGGCGCTATTGCGGCCCGCAAGCACCAGGACGGTGGTGGGGAAGCAAGATCTGTACCGCCACACCGGCAACTCCGTCTGGCTGAGCGGCGCCTTCGACGAGTGGGTCGACCCGGTGCTTGAAGGCTTGCCCTCGCTGCAGCCATCATCGGCGACCGAACAATAGCGGGCTCTCCCTCATGAACATGCCGCTACGCATCGCGCTGGCCCAGTTCGACTTTCCCGTCGGCGCGGTCGTCCAGAACGCCGAACGCATCTCGGCGATGATCGCCGAGGCGCGCGATGCGCATGGCGCCGACCTGGTGCTGTTCCCCGAGCTGGCGATCAGCGGCTACCCGCCGGAAGACCTGCTGATGCGCCCCGGTTTCCTGCGCGACTGCGAACTCGCCTTGCAGCAGGTCGCGCGCGCCACGCAGGGCATCGTCGCCGTGGTCGGCTGGCCGCAGTCGGCGGGCAGCGTGGTCTACAACGCGGCCAGCGTGCTGCGCGATGGCGGGGTGGAAGCCACCTACCGCAAGCGCGAGCTGCCCAACTACGCGGTGTTCGACGAACGCCGTTATTTCGATGTCGATCCCGATGGCGGCGCCTGCGTGTTCGAAGTAGCTGGGGTGCCGGTGGGCCTGGTGATCTGCGAGGACCTGTGGTTCGCCGAACCGCTGGGTGAAACCCGCGATGCCGGCGCGCAGCTGGTGATGGTGCCCAACGCTTCGCCGTTCGAACGCGACAAGCACGCCCAGCGCGATGCCTTGCTGGCGCAGCGGGTCGGCGAGACCGGCGTGGCGCTGGCCTACCTCAACGTAGTGGGCGGACAGGACGCGCTGGTGTTCGACGGCGCCTCGGTGCTGGCCGACGGCGACGGCCGGGTGCATCCGGCCGCGCGCGCGTTCGAGGACCACTGGCTGGTGGCCGACTACGACGCGTCCACCCGCAAGTTCACGCAGTTGCAATGGCCGCAGGACGGCGACGAAGGCCGCGATGCGCTGGCCTGGCGCGCGGTGGTGCGCGGCACGCGCGACTACTGCGCCAAGAACGGGTTCTCCAAAGTGTGGCTGGGCCTGTCGGGCGGTATCGATTCGGCCTTGGTGCTGGCCATCGCGGTCGATGCCCTGGGCGCGGAGAACGTCACCGCGGTGCGCCTGCCTTCGCGCTACACCGCCGGCCTGTCCAACGACCTGGCCGCCGAACAATGCGCGGCCATGGGCGTGAAGATGGAGACCATCGCCATCGAAGCGCCGTTCAAGGGCTTCATGGAAACGCTGGCGCCGGTATTCGCCGGCCGCGACGCCGACACCACCGAAGAGAACCTGCAATCGCGCAGCCGCGGCGTGATCATGATGGCGCTGTCCAACAAGCTGGGCGGGCTGCTGCTGACCACCGGCAACAAGAGCGAGTACGCGGTCGGCTACGCCACCATCTACGGCGACATGTGCGGCGGCTATGCGCCGATCAAGGACTTGTACAAGACCGAGGTCTACGCGCTCGCCAACTGGCGCAACACGATCGGCGGCACGCCGGTGATTCCGCCCGAAGTGATCACGCGCGCGCCGACCGCCGAATTGCGCGAGAACCAGACAGACCAGGATTCTCTGCCGCCCTACGACGTGCTCGATGCGATCCTGCTGCGCTACGTCGACCAGGAGCAGTCGCGCGACGACATCGTGCGCGCCGGCTACAGCGCCGAGGTCGTCGATCACGTGCTGCGCCTCGTGCGCATCAACGAATGGAAGCGCCATCAGGCCGCGCCGGGCCCGAAGGTGTCGCGGCGCGCGTTCGGCCGCGAGCGGCGTTATCCGATCACGTCAGGTTGGCGCTGATCCCGCCAACACGGCCGCGGATTTTGTATTGGCGGCCGTGTCCTTTATCCTCGCG
>DASVNG010000009.1:0-538576 GCA_036383995.1 Pseudoxanthomonas sp. | reverse complement strand
GCCCCCGACGCACGAGCGGCTTGATGTCCCGTGCGTCGGGGGCGTAGCCCCGACCTACAGTAGGGATTTGAGGCGGTAGAGCGCTTCCAACGCCTGCTTGGGCGTCAACTCGTCGGGATCCAGCGCGGCCAGCGCTTCCTGCGCAACAGAGGGAGCCGGTGCGAACAGGCCGAACTGTTGCGGTGCGTCCAGTGCCTGCGGCGCCATCTGCGCCGCATGGCTTTCGCCGCCGCGCTGCTCGAGTTCGGCCAGCCTGCGGCGCGCCTGCTGCACCGTGGTTTTCGGCAAGCCCGCCAACGCGGCGACCTGCAGGCCGAAGCTGCGGTCGGCCGGGCCGTCTTTGACCGCATGCATGAACACCAGCGAATCGCCGCCGTTTTTGTCGTGGTGCTCCACCGCATCCAGGTGCACGTTGGCGATCCCGCTGCCGGGTTCGGCCAGCGCGGTGAGTTCGAAATAATGGGTGGCGAACAAGGTGTAGCAGCGATTTGTGGCGGCCAGATGCCGCGCCACCGCGTCGGCCAGCGCCAGGCCATCGTAGGTGGAAGTGCCTCGGCCGATTTCGTCCATCAACACCAGCGATTGCGGAGTGGCGTGGTGCAGGATGTAGCTGGTCTCTGCCATTTCCACCATGAAGGTGGATTGCCCGCGCGCCAGATCGTCGCCGGCGCCGATGCGGGTGAGGATGCGGTCGGTCGGTCCGATCACCGCGCGCATGGCCGGCACGAAGCTGCCGATATGGGCCAACAGCACGATCAGTGCGTTCTGGCGCATGTAGGTGCTCTTGCCGCCCATGTTGGGGCCGGTGATGATCAACATCCGGCGCCCGCCGTCGTGGACATCATCGCCCAGCAAAAGATCGTTGGGTTCGAACGGTTCTTCGCGCACCGCTTCCACCACCGGATGTCGGCCGCGTTCGATGCGCAGGCCCGGCGTTTCGCTCAATTCGGGCTGCGACCAATCCAGGGCCTGCGCGCGTTCGCTGAAGCCGGCCAGCACGTCGAGCTCGCTCAGCGCCGAAGCGCACCGCTTCAGCGGCTCCAGCGCTTCGCCCAACGTGTCGAGCAGTTGTTCGTACAGCAGTTTTTCGCGCGACAGCGAGCGCTCGCGCGCCGACAGTACTTTGTCCTCGAAGGATTTGAGCTCCTCGGTGATGTAGCGCTCGGCGTTGCTCAGCGTCTGCCGGCGGGTGTAGTGCACCGGCGCGCGTTCGGACAGCGCCTTGCTGATCTCGATGTAGTAGCCATGCACGCGGTTGTAGCCGACCTTGAGCGAGTTGATGCCGCTGCTTTCGCGTTCGCGCGTTTCCAGGTCGATCAGGAACTGGTCGGCGTGGGTGCTCAGGCGGCGCAACTCGTCCAGCTCGGTATCGTAGTCGGCGGCGATCACGCCGCCGTCGCTGAGTTTCATCGGCGGCTGTTCGGCGATGGAAGCGGCCAGCAGGTGCGCGGTGTCGGCGTGTTCGCCCAACTCGGCCGAAAGCGCCCGCAACCGGGGGGAATCGAGCGGGGCGAGCGTTTCGCGGATGCCGGGCAGCATCGCCAGGCCGTCGCGCAGCGTCGACAGGTCGCGCGGGCGTGCCGAACGCAGCGCCACGCGGGTGAGGATGCGTTCGATATCGCCCAACGCGCGGAAGCGTTCGCGCAGCGCGTCGTCGGCGCGGCTCTCGATCAGCGCGGCCACGGCCTGGTGCCGTTGGCCCAGTACCTGGCGGTCGCGCAACGGACGATGCAGCCAGCGCCGCAGCAGGCGCCCGCCCATCGGGCTGACGGTGGAATCCAGCACGCCGAGCAAGGTGTGCTTGGTGTCGCCGTCGACGCGCGTGTCCAGTTCCAGGTGACGGCGCGTGGCCGCATTCATGGCGATCGCGTCGCCCGCCGATTCCACGGCGATCGCGGTCAGGTGCGGCAGGCGCTGTTTCTGGGTTTCCTCCACATAGCCGAGCAGGGCGCCCGCGGCGGCGGTGGCCAGCGGCCGGTCATCGATGCCGAAACCGCTCAGGTCGTGCAGGCGGAAGAACTGCAGCAACTGACGGCGCCCGCTGTCGGCATCGAACAGCCAGGGCGCGCGCCGGCGCAGGCCGGTGCGCGCGGTCAGGAACGCAGGCCAGCCTTCCTCGTCGGCAATCAGCAGCTCGGCCGGCTCAAGCCGCGAGAGTTCGGCCTCCAGCGCATCGGCGCTGTCGACTTCGTTGACCAGGAACCGGCCGCCGGCCAGATCGGCCCAGGCCAGCCCGTACCCGGATTTATTGCGCGAGACCGCCATCAGCAAGGTGTCGCGGCGCTCGTTCAACAGCGCCTCGTCGGTCACCGTGCCCGGCGTGACGATGCGCACCACCTTGCGCTCCACCAGGCCTTTGGCCAGCGCGGGGTCGCCGATCTGTTCGCAGATCGCCACCGATTCGCCCAGGGCCACCAGCCGCGCCAGATAGCCTTCGTAGGCGTGCACGGGCACCCCGGCCATCGGGATCGGCGCGCCGGCCGAACTGCCGCGCTGGGTCAGGGTGATGTCCAGCAGACGCGCGGCCTTGCGGGCGTCGTCGTAGAACAGTTCGTAGAAGTCGCCCATGCGGAACAGCAGCAGCAGGTCCGGATACTCCGCCTTGGCGGCGAAGAATTGCTTCATGAGCGGGGTGTGGGTAAGGGTCGCCGGGTCGCTCACGGTCGGAAATCAACGATCAAGGTCAAGGCTGGAGCTGCAGGGTGGGGAGGGAAGTCTAGCGGTCCGTGGACGGGCCCGCGAATCGATTGAAATATGCAGGCCATCCCGATTGGGGAAACTTGGTATGGGTGCACTGCAAAATGCCGGACCGTAAAGATAGTGTTAAGTTCGGGAGGTGACGTGGGGAAGCGTCCGCTATCACATATTTTTTGGGGACTCAGAACAACACCGCTTTAATCAAAACTTGCGATTCGATGACCCTGGGAGGGGATAACAATGGTCGTTGCAAAACCGCAGCACAAGATGCTGGCAGTCGCTGTGTTCACGGCGCTTTTTGCCGTATCTCAGGCGCAGGCCCAACAGGCCGCGTCGCCGGCGAAAGCCGATGAAGAGCCCACCACGCTGGCCACCATGACGGTGACCGCGCAGAAACGCGAAGAAGCCATGCAGGACGTGCCGATTTCGGTCACCGCCTTGCCCGAGCAGCTGCT
Source organism: Pseudoxanthomonas sp. (assembly GCA_036383995.1). GTDB lineage: Bacteria > Pseudomonadota > Gammaproteobacteria > Xanthomonadales > Xanthomonadaceae > Pseudoxanthomonas_A. Next base: position 535,424 of record DASVNG010000009.1, on the reverse strand, counting down.
GAAAGACACCGGCGTGCGCGACATCAAGGACCTGCAGGTGCTGGTTCCCGGCCTGACCGTGACCAGCACCCAGAGCGAAGCCCTGACCACCGCGCGTATCCGCGGCATCGGTACGGTGGGCGACAACGCCGGCCTGGAGTCTTCGGTCGGCGTGATCATCGATGGCGTCTACCGCGCCCGCAACGGCGTGGGTTTCGGCGATCTGGGCGAGCTGGAGCGCGTGGAAGTGCTGAAGGGCCCGCAGGGCACTGTGTTCGGCAAGAACACCTCGGCCGGCGTGATCAACATCATCACCCGCCGTCCCAGCTATACGCAGAGCGCCGAGGGCGAGATTACCGTCGGCAACTACGGCGCCATCGGCGTGTCCGGTTCCTACAACGACGCGCTGTCCGAAAACGCCGCCTTCCGCATCTACGCCACCCAGCGCAAGCGCGACGGTTTCCTGGATGTAGAACCCTCGCGCGGCCCGCGCACGGTGGACGAAGACAACGACCAGAATTTCCACTCCATCCGCGCCCAGCTGCTGCTGGAACCGACCGACAACCTGGACATCAATATCATCGGCGACTTCACCAGCCGCGAGGAGAACTGCTGCTCGGCCGTGCAGACGGTAGTCGGCTCGACTGCCGCGATCATCAATGGCGTGGGCGGAGCGGGTTCCATCCCGACGGTCGCCGATCCGTTCGCGCGCATCGCCCATAGCAACCGCAGCACCGAGCAGGACATGAAGGACAAGGGCATCTCGGCCGAAGTGAACTGGGAATCGCCCTGGTTCGGCGGCGCGACCCTGACTTCGATCACCGCCCTGCGCGACTGGCAGTCGATCAACGCGCTGGACTTCGACTACACCGGCGCCGACCTGCTGTACCGGAACGCGAACGAAAACGAATCGCTGACCCGCTTCGAGACCTTCAGCCAGGAATTCCGCCTGACCGGCGCCACCGACAAGATCGACTGGATGGTCGGCGCGTTCTACGCCGACGAAGATCTGACCCGCCACGATTCCTACAGCATCGGCACCGGCTACGAAGCCTTCCTGTCCACTGCACTGCTGGCGCGGATCAACCCGGCGCTGGCGGCATCGCCGACTGCGCCGCTGTTCCTGTCGCAGACCACCGGCCGCGCCTTCGGCACCACCTTCGCACCGGGTCTGGGCGCGCTGGACCACTACGACCAGAACGCAAAGAGCTTGGCGCTGTTCACCAACAACACCTGGCATGCGACCGATGCGCTGGATCTGACTCTGGGCCTGCGCTACACCCGGGAAAAGAAGACCTTGGATTCGGTCTACTCCAACCCGAACGGCGCACCGGCCTGCGCATCGTATTTCGGCCCTACCGGCGCGCCCAGCGCGGCGGCGATCGGCCGTATCGCGACGGCCCTGACTACCCGCGGCATTCCGTTCGCCTCCTTGCCGGCCGCGCAGCAGCAGTCGCTGATCAGCAACATCATCGGCTTCAGCTGCCTGCCCTGGGCCAACGCGCTGCACAACGGCCGTTCGACCCAGCAGGAACGCGAGGAGAAGGAATGGTCCGGCACGCTTAAGGCGGCCTACCGCTGGAACGACAACGTGATGACCTACGTTTCGGCGGCGCGTGGCTACAAGGGTGGCGGCTTCAACCTGGATCGCGTGCAGACCTCCAATGGCTTGTCTAGCGGCGGGCAGGGCATCATCCCGGTCAACGACACTTCGTTCGACGGCGAGTTCGTGGATAGCTACGAACTGGGCGCCAAGACCACCTGGCTGGACGGCAACCTGTTGCTCAACGCGACCTTGTTCCACCAGACCTACGACGACTTCCAGCTCAACAGCTTCCTGGGCACCAGTTTCGTGGTCCGCTCGATTCCCAAGGTCACCTCGCGCGGCGTGGATACCGAAATCCTGTGGCAGCCCAGCAAGGGCCTGATGCTGCAGGGCGGCCTGATGTACGCAGATACTTTCTATGGCGATGAAAGGCCCACGCCCGATTTCGTGGGGCCGGATGGCGCCTTGTACAAACTGCCCGGCAACAAGACCAGCTTCGCGCCGGAGTGGTCGGGTACCGCGTCGGCCACCTACGAATGGGATTTCGGTTCGAGCCTGGTGGGCCGTTTCAACATCGGCGCCAAGTACACCTCGGAGTTCAATACCGGTTCCGATCTGGACGTGGAGAAGATACAGGACGCCTACACGGTGGTTAACGCCCGCTTCGGCATCGGCGCCAAGAGCAAGCGCTGGATGCTCGAGTTCTGGGGCTTGAACATCTTCGACGAAGAGTACGTGCAGGTGGGTTTCGACGGTCCGCTGCAGACCGCCAGCCCGACCCCGAACGATCCGCGCAACACCTACAACGCCTTCCTGGGTGCGCCGCGCACCTATGGCGTGACCTTCCGCATCCAGTACTGATCGCAAGCTTGGAAAACGACGGCCCGCCATGGAAATGGCGGGCCGTTTTTGTTCGCCATCAGCACACGCGGCAGACAGCCGCCCGCTTTTCCGATACAACGGCATCGCCGTCCTTCCGCCAAAGCCGCCAATGTCCATTCCCAACGACCATGATCTGCTTGCGCTCGCCCAGAGCCTGGGTGTGCGCCTGCGCGATACGCACCATCGCCTGGTGACCGCGGAAAGCTGCACCGGTGGCTGGATCGCCAAGGCCGTTACCGACATCGCCGGTTCGTCGGACTGGTTCGATTGCGGCATGGCCGCCTACAGCTACGAGGCCAAGCAGGCGCTGCTGGGCGTGCGCCCGGAGACGCTGGAAGTCCACGGTGCGGTCAGCAGGGAAACGGTGATCGAAATGGTGTCCGGCGCCCTGGTGAACTCGGGCGCCAGCATCGCCGTGGCGGTCACCGGCATCGCCGGACCGGGCGGCGGCAGCGAGGGCAAGCCGGTGGGAACGGTGTGGATAGGCTGGAAACGGCGCGGCGGCTATGCGCGGGCCGAGGTCTTCCACTTCGACGGCGACCGCGAGGCCGTGCGCAGGCAGACAGTGGCGGCGGCGTTGCAGGGGTTGGACGGGTTGGCGGGCTGACAAGCAAGGCTAAAACGAAAAAATAGTTGTCTTTGCGATTCGTTAGTAGTATTACTACTAACCATGAATCTGACCGACACCCAGCAAGCCATCCTGGCCATGATCGCCGAGCGCATCGGCGCCGATGGCGTGCCGCCTTCGCAGGCCGAGATCGCCAGGGCCTTCGGTTTCAGCGGGGTCCGGGCCGCCCAGTACCACATCGAGGCGCTTGAAGCCGCCGGCGCGATCCGCCGGGTCCCGGGGCAGGCGCGGGGTATTCGTCTGGTCCACGACGACACCGACATTCCCGTGCCCGAAGCCCTCCTTTCCGATAACGCGCTTCGTTTGCCGGTGCTGGGCCGCGTGGCGGCGGGCCTGCCGATCGGCGCCGACATCCGTTCCGACGATTTCGTGCTGCTGGATCGCGCCTTCTTCTCCCCTGCGCCGGATTACCTGCTGAAAGTGCAGGGCGATTCGATGCGCGACGAAGGCATCTTCGATGGCGATCTGATCGGCGTGCACCGCACTCCGGATGCGCGTTCCGGACAGATCGTGGTGGCACGCATCGACGACGAAATCACCGTCAAGCTCCTGAAAATAGGCAAGGACCGCATTCGCCTGCTGCCGCGCAATCCCGACTATTCGCCGATCGAAGTCATGCCCGACCAGGATTTCGCCATCGAAGGCCTGTATTGCGGCCTGGTGCGTCCCAATCGCTGATACCGCAACTGTTCCATCGTTCGTCCACTGAAGAAAAAGGCTTTATTTATCAAACAGGAAATTTCCGACACGTCTGTACGCCGTTGTCCGCTAGCTCCAGTCCGCGTTGCAAAGTTAATTTCGATCACGGCACATCGCGTCGCAACCTGTGCGACCCATGGCCGCTAAATTGCCCTCAACCCGACAAACCACCAAGGACACCACGATGGACGAGAACAAGAAGCGCGCACTTTCCGCGGCCCTGACCCAGATCGAACGCCAGTTCGGCAAGGGCTCGGTGATGCGCATGGGCGACCAGATCATCGAAGCGGTGGAAGCCATTCCTACCGGCTCGCTGATGCTGGATATCGCGCTCGGCATCGGCGGCCTGCCCAAGGGCCGCGTGGTGGAAATCTACGGTCCCGAATCCTCCGGCAAGACCACCCTGGCTCTGCAGACCATCGCCCAGTGCCAGAAGCGCGGCGGCACCGCAGCCTTCATCGATGCCGAGCATGCGCTGGATCCCATCTACGCCGCCAAGCTGGGCGTCAACGTAGACGACCTGCTGCTGTCGCAGCCCGACACCGGCGAACAGGCGCTGGAAATTTGCGACATGCTGGTGCGCTCCAATGCGGTGGACATGGTGGTCATCGACTCGGTCGCGGCATTGACGCCCAAGGCCGAAATCGAGGGCGAAATGGGCGATCAGTTGCCCGGCCTGCAGGCGCGTCTGATGAGCCAGGCGCTGCGCAAGCTGACCGGCAACATCAAGCGTTCCAACTGCATGGTGCTGTTCATCAATCAGTTGCGCATGAAGATCGGCGCGATGATGCCGGGCCAGAGCCCGGAAGTGACCACCGGCGGCAACGCGCTGAAGTTCTACGCCTCGGTGCGCCTGGATATCCGCCGCATCGGCGCGATCAAGAAGGGCGACGAGATCATCGGCAACCAGACCAAGATCAAGGTGGTCAAGAACAAGCTGGCGCCTCCGTTCAAGCAGATCGTCACCGAGATCCTGTACGGCGAAGGCATCAGCCGCGAAGGCGAACTGATCGACATGGGCGTCGAGGCCAAGCTGGTGGACAAGGCGGGTGCCTGGTACAGCTACGGCGACGAACGCATCGGCCAGGGCAAGGACAATTCGCGCCAGTACCTCAAAGACAACCCGCAGGTCGCCACGCGCCTGGAAGGCGAGCTGCGCGACAAGTTCCAGCCGACCGAAGTCAAACCGGACGAGGTCGACGAGGACGCAGAGATTTGATCGGGATTGGCGCAAGGACGCGCCGCTTTTCGATCGGGATTCAATCACTTGTCAGAAACCGGCATTCCCGCATCGGGCTCACGCAAGCGTAAGCCCCGTGAACTGACCCCGGTCCAGCGCGCACTGGCGTTGTTGGTCCGCCGCGAACATTCGCGCAAGGAACTGGCGCGCAAACTGGCCGAGCGCGGAGTCGAGCGGGAAGCGGCAACGGCGGCAGTGGAGAAGCTGACCGGCGATGGTTGGCAGAGCGATGCGCGTTTTGCCGAAATGCTGGTGCGCACTCGGGTGGCGCATGGGCAGGGTCCCCTGCGTATCCGCGCGGAACTGGGAACCCACGGACTCGACAGCGGCACCATCGATGCGGCCATGGCCGCTTTCGATGGCGACTGGCGCCAGGCGGCGCACGATCTGGCGCGCCGCCGTTTCGGTCTGGAACTGGCAAGGGCAGATGGGGCGCTGCGGCGCAAGGCCGCCGATTTCCTGTACCGGCGCGGTTTCGATGGCGACACGGTGAGGGCGGCCCTGCGGGGCGACCGGGAGGACTGATCGGGCCCGGCCTGCTAACCTTTGCGGATTGGGTTGTCTGCTCCAGCACGCGTCCGCATCTTGTGGGTATCGCGCGCGCCAGACGTGCCCGCCCGCCACAGCCAGCCAGATGACCACTTCCAAGCTAAGCAGCAGCCAGATCCGCAGCGATTTCCTCGAATTCTTCCGTGGCAAGGGCCACACCATCGTGCCTTCGGCCCCGCTGGTGCCCGGCAACGACCCGACCCTGCTGTTCACCAACTCCGGCATGGTCCAGTTCAAGGACGTGTTCCTGGGCGCGGAAAAGCGCAGCTATGTGCGCGCGGCCGACGTCCAGCGCTGCCTGCGCGCAGGCGGCAAGCACAACGATCTGGATTCGGTGGGCTACACCGCGCGCCATCACACCTTCTTCGAGATGCTGGGCAACTGGTCTTTCGGCGATTACTTCAAGAAAGACGCCATCGCCTGGGCCTGGGAACTGCTGACCGAGGTCTGGAAGCTGCCCAAGGAGCGCCTGCTGGTCACGGTCTACCACACCGATGACGAGGCCTATGAGCTGTGGAACAAGATGGTCGGTATTCCCGCCGAGCGCATCGTCCGCATCGGCGACAACAAGGGCGCGCCTTACGCCTCGGACAATTTCTGGCAGATGGCCGACACCGGGCCGTGCGGCCCTTGTACCGAGATCTTCTACGACCACGGCGACCACATCGCCGGCGGCCCGCCCGGTTCGCCGGACGAGGACGGCGACCGCTTCATCGAAATCTGGAACCTGGTGTTCATGCAGTTCGATCGCCAGCCCGACGGCACTCTGGTTCCGCTTCCGGCGCCCTGCGTGGACACGGGCATGGGCATGGAGCGTCTTGCGGCGATCCTGCAGCACGTCCACACCAACTACGAAATCGACATCTTCCAGACCCTGATCGCCAAGGCCTCCGAGCTGACCGGCACCACGGATATGGAAAACAAGTCGCTGCGCGTGATCGCCGACCATATCCGCGCCTGCTCGTTCCTGATCGTCGATGGCGTGCTGCCGTCCAACGAAGGCCGCGGCTATGTGCTGCGCCGGATCATCCGCCGCGCCCTGCGCCATGGCTGGATGTTGGGCGTGCGCCAGCCGTTCTTCCACAAGATGGTGCCGACCCTGGTCGCGCTGATGGGCGAAGCCTACCCGGAGCTGCCGGCGGCGCAGGAGCTGGTGGAGCGTGCGTTGAAGGCCGAAGAAGAGCGTTTCGCCGAAACCCTGGACTCGGGCATGCGCATCTTCGATGACGTGGCCTCGCGTGCCAAGGGAGTGATTCCGGGCGCGGACGCTTTCCGCCTGTACGACACCTACGGCTTCCCCGTGGACCTGACCGCCGACATCGCGCGCGAGCGCGGGCTGTCGGTGGACATGGCCGGCTTCGATGCGGCGATGGAGCAGCAACGCGAGACCGCGCGCGCCGCCGGCAAGTTCTCCTCCGGCTCGGGCTTGCCCGCGGAGCTGGTGGCGAAGTTGAAGCCGACTGAGTTCCTGGGTTACGACGCGCTGGATGCGGGTGGTTTGGTGGTGGCCGCGTTGCTGAAGGAAGGTCGTCCAGTCGATTCTGTGGGCGCTGGCGAAGAGGCCGTGGTGATCCTGGACCGCACACCTTTCTACGCCGAATCCGGCGGCCAGGTCGGCGACATCGGCGTGCTAGCGGAGAAAGGCGTCGAATTCGACGTGACCGATACGCTGAAATACGCCGGCCAGTTCCATGGCCATGTCGGCAAGGTTGCGGCCGGCAGCCTGAAGGTCGGCGATCATGTGCTGGGTTCGGTCGATGCGCTGCGCCGGGCCGCCATCATCCTCAATCATTCCGCCACGCACCTGCTGCACGCGGCTTTGCGGGAACTGCTGGGCACCCATGTGCAGCAGAAGGGCTCGCTGGTGGCGCCGGACAGACTGCGCTTCGACTTCGCCCACTTCCAGCCGGTGGCCGCGGCCGAATTGGCCGAGATCGAGCGCCGCGTCAATGCGCAAATCCGCGCCAACCATGCCGCCGAAGTGCACAACATGGGGATGCAGGAAGCCCTGGATTTCGGCGCCATGGCCCTGTTCGGCGAGAAATACGGCGAGCACGTGCGCGTGCTGAAGATGGGCGGCTATTCCACCGAGCTCTGCGGTGGCACCCATGTGGGCCGTACGGGCGATATCGGCCTGTTCAAGATCGTAAGCGAGGGCGGCGTGTCGTCCGGTGTGCGCCGCATCGAAGCGGTGACCGGGCAGGGCGCGCTCGATCTGGTTTCCGCGGAGGAGCAGCGCCTGCAGGAAGCGGCGGCGCTGTTGGGCGGCAGCGCCGGCGAGGTGGTCGAGAAGGTGCGGCAGCTGACCGAACGCCAGAAGAAGCTGGAGCGTGAGCTCGAAGGGCTCAAGGCCAAGGCCGCTTCCGGCGCGACCGCGGACTTGGCGGGCTCGGCGGTGGAGATCGAAGGCGTGCGCGTGCTGGCCGCCAGACTGGAAGGATTCGACGCCAAGGCGCTGCGCGATGCCGTGGACCGGCTCAAGCAGCAGCTGGGCGACGCGGTCATCGTCCTGGCAGGCGCGGCCGACGGCAAGGCCTCGCTGGTGGCGGGGGTGAACGGCTCCGCAACAGGCCGGGTCAAGGCGGGGGAACTGCTGGCGCACATCGCCAGTCTGACCGGGGGCAAGGGCGGCGGCCGCCCGGATCTCGCCCAGGGTGGTGGTGAGGACGGGCCCGCCCTTGCCTCGGCACTGGCAGACGTTCCGGCATGGGTAGCCCAACGGATACGGCCCTGAATCCACGAAACATGAGCTTGCGGGCCGTAGTGGCCGGCCGTTACCATGTTTCACGTTGATGAATGAATCAGGAAGCGTTTACGCCTCCGTTAAGGCTAGAACGCCCTCCCGGCACTACTCTTGCCGGATTAAGGAGACCAATTAAATGTTGATTTTGACTCGCCGAGTTGGCGAAACCTTGATGATCGGCGACTCGGTCACTGTGACCGTGCTGGGCGTCAAGGGCAATCAGGTGCGCATTGGCATCACTGCGCCCAAGGACGTGGCTGTGCATCGCGAAGAAATTTATCAGCGCATCCAACGCGGTGAAGATGCCAACACGCCCGCGCAACCCGCAGAAACCAGCTCATCCAGCTGACGATTTCGTTTGCCGTCACCGCAGTCAGCCGGTATCCTAAACGGCTGAGGCGGTGCATTGCTGTCCGCTTCGAAATCCCGGAGAGTTGCCCGAGCGGCTGAAGGGGCTCCCCTGCTAAGGGAGTATAGGGTCAAAAGCCTTATCGAGGGTTCGAATCCCTCACTCTCCGCCACTAGCAAAAAAGCCCTGATTTTCAGGGTTTTTTTGTGCCTGCGGATATCGGTCCCGCGGTGGTCGGAGGAAGTAATTCCGGGATGCGGAAGGGACATCGACTGGTCCGCGAAGCATGCGATCGCGGACAAACAAAAAAGCCAGCGGATCGTCCGCTGGCTTTTTCGTTCTTTAATGGTGCGCCCGGAGAGATTCGAACTCCCGACCGCCTGGTTCGTAGCCAGGTACTCTATCCAACTGAGCTACGGGCGCATTAGAAGCGGAATTTTGCACGAACTGAATTGAGCCGTCAATCATTCGGCCTGATTGGCGGGGGTTGCGCGGGTCCGCAACGGTAGCCGCACCGCCTTCCCGATCGAGCGTCGTCCAGGGGCCGAGTGCCCGGAATGTGCGGCAGGTCCGCCCGCAGGGCGTTTTTACCGCTGTTTTTTAGCGATGCGTTCACGCTGCGATGTGGACAATGGCCGGGCAGGGGATCAACGGCGCTAGAACGCTGGGGGTTATGCAATGCAATGTTTGAAAAGGTTCCTGTGCCTGGCGGCTCTGCTGGCGATGATTCCCGCTGCCGCTTCGGCCACGACCTACACGGTAGGACCATCGGGACGTCAATACACGCAGCTGTCGGCGGTCTTCAGCAGTAATAATCTGGCTGCGGGCGATATCGTCGAAGTGGACGGCAACGCCACCTACACCGGCGGGATCGTGGTGGGCGAAGACGACGGCGGCACCGAGGCCAACCCGGTCATCATCCGCTGGCGCCGGGTCGCCGGCGCCACGCGGCCCGTACTGCAGGGCGGCGGCCACACCATCAAGTTCGAGCAATCGAACCACATCGTGTTTGAAGGCTTCGAGGTGCGCGGCGGCACCACCACCTGCATCTTCAGCGAAGCGCATAACGTCACCGTCCGCGACGCCTACATCCACGACTGCCCGTCGCATGGAATATTGGCGGCCGACCAGAATTCGGGCTCGTTCACCCTGGAATACAGCGAAATCGCCAACTCCGGCCAGGGTAATACCCGTCACTCGATCTATATGCAGTCCGACGAAGTCGCCTTCCCCGATACCGTATTCCGCATGCGCTACAACTACGTGCACGACGCGACCGGCGGCGTACTGGTGCGGGTGCGCCACCAGAGGGCGGAGATCTACTACAACTGGATCGAAGGCTCGGATCTGCACGAGGTCGAGTTGATAGGACCCGATTGCGAAACCCAGAAACCGGAATGGACGGCCGACCTGCGGCGCGAGGACGCCGATGTGGTGGGCAACGTGATCATCCACGATTCCGGTAGCCGTTCCGGCAATGCGCTGCGGATCGGCGGGGACCTGGAGGGCCGCAACCAGGGCCGGACGCGGTTGGCCAACAACACCATCATTTTCGACCGCGCCGGGGCGGTCAACGCGGTGCTGGTGCAGCTGGGCCAGGGTTCCCTGGAAATGCAGAACAACGCCATCTACCAACCCTCGGGGTCGCCGGCGATCGTGCGGGAAAACCCCGCCAGCGATGTCGCCGTGCCTACCTGCGGGCCGCAGAGCCGGGAACCCTGGTCCGGGGGCCGCAAGGTCGCCGGCAGCAACAACTGGGTGCAGACCTCGGCCAGCCTGGTGCCGACGGAATGGACGGGGACCGTGCGCGGCGCGGATGCGCGGTTCGTCAATGTCGCCCAGCGCTTGCTGCGGCCGCAGGCCGGAGGCCCGCTGATCAATGCCGGCAACAATTCGCCAGTGACACCCGCGGCATTCCCGTTCCCGACTCCACTGGTACTGCCCGCATCCGACCCGCCGCTGCGCGCGAAAATGGAGATCGGAGCGCAGAAGCCGCGTACGGCCTTGGGCGGGACGATCGATATAGGCGCCCTGGAGGAGTTCGAGTCCACCGGCGGTTCCACTCCCATCCGCGTCAACGGCTCGCAGCCGATGATTCCGCCCCGTGGCCAGACTCCTGCGGCCTCGCCGACGCAATCGTCGCCGCAAGCGCCAGTGCCGGCCGTTCGCACGCAGCCGGCAAAGCCCACGGTCTGGCGCCAGACTCCGGAAAGGCGCTATCGCCGCTCCCTAGTGCGATGAGTCGTGCGCCGCCGCGTGCCGCTTTCCGGACTTTCTAGAACAACCTTTCCAGCCGCCTGACAAGCGGCTGGAATCGTTTCAGGCGGTGCCAATCGTCCGGTCCGGAAACAAAGCCGGGCGGCGTGTCCGGATTGCCGCCCCGGCGGCGTTGTAGTGGGTAGCCCACACCACAGGTGGGCGAACGCTGGGTCGGCGACCCCGGGTGGGACGCCGGGGTAAGGAGCGCCAGCGCTGGACGGCATGCCACGGGGGAACACGATGCATTGTTCGACGACATTGCGTAGAGGCGGCCACGCTTCGGGCGTAGGGCTGCTGCCTTGCCTATGCGCCTTGGTCATGGAAAGCGGCCGATGAAAGCAGCCAACGCAAGCCGCAAGACCCGCGCGATCCGTTTCCTGTGGCTGGCCGAAACGCTGGCCTTGATTCTGGCGGTCATGCTCGCGGCCTGGATCCGTTTCCATAACGATCCGGAAAGCCACATCATTTTTTCCCAGCAGGCGCCGTTGCGCGCGGTGCTGGTGGCGCTCTGCATCACCGGGGCGATGGCCGCCTTCGGCATGTACCAGGTGCACGTCCGCCATAACCGGCTGGATTTCGTGTTGCGGGCGACGCTGTCGTTCGCTTTCGGCGGCATCGCTCTGGTGGTGCTGTACTACATGATTCCGCAGACCTATATCGGCCGTGGCGTGTTGGCCATGTCGCTGGCGATGGGGCTGGCGGGCGTGGTGCTGGTGCGGGTGATCTCGGTACGCGTAATCCGCACCGACGCCTTGCGTCAGCGGATTCTGGTGTTCGGTGCGGGCAAGAACGCGGAGTTGATCAACAGCCGCATGCGCCGCCAGTCCGACCGCCGTTCGTTCGTGGTGGTGGGCTTCGTGCCGGTGCCCGGACAGGCGGTGCTGGTCAGCAAGGACCTGTTGGAAGTGCCGGAAGAAGGCCTGCATGAACTGGCCGCACGCCTGCAGATCGACGAGCTGGTGATAGCCCCGGACGAACGCCGCGGCGGTCTTCCCATGGAGGACATGCTGACTTGCGTGCAGCGCGGCATCTCGGTCATCGACATCTCCACCTTCTTCGAACGCGAAGCGGGCATGGTGCAGCTCAATGTGGTGGACCCGTCCTGGCTGGTGTTCTCCGGCGGCTTCGACTATTCCACGCCGCGCAGATTGAGCAAGCGTTTCTTCGACCTGATCGCCGCCAGCGTATTGCTGCTGCTGGCGTGGCCGGTGATGCTGCTGGTGGCTTTGGCGGTGCGGCTGGAGTCCGAAGGGCCGATCCTCTATAGCCAGATCCGTGTGGGCCAACGCGGCCAGAACTTCACCCTGACCAAGTTCCGCAGCATGCGCGCGGATGCGGAAAAGGACGGTGTGGCGCGCTGGGCCAGCAAGGACGACGACCGCAGCACGCGGGTCGGAAAATTCATACGCCTTACCCGTCTGGACGAACTGCCGCAGTTGTTCGCGGTGCTGCGCGGCGACATGAGCTTCGTCGGGCCGCGGCCGGAGCGCCCGCATTTCGTCAATCTGCTGTCCGACGAAATCCGCTACTACGGCGTGCGCCATTGCGTGAAACCCGGCCTCACCGGGTGGGCGCAGCTGCGCTATCCCTACGGCGCGTCGGTGCAGGACGCGGAAGAAAAACTCAAGTTCGACCTGTTCTACGTGAAGAACCACGGCTTGGTCTTCGACCTGATGATCCTGCTGCAGACGGTGGAAGTGGTGATGTTCGGGCGAGGCGCGCGCTGATCGGGAATCGGCGCTGTGCACCAGGGCGCGCGGCTAATCCTTGCCTTAACCCGGAAGCAGGCTGCGCGCGGCGCGGCGGACGCCGAAAGGAATGAGTTTCAACAGTTCGCCGCGCAGCGCGCGATCAGGCGTCAACCGCCACGCTCGGATGGCCAGACTCCAGCCATCCCGCCAACGCTTGCGAATGAGCATCCCGCGCGCATTGCGCGCGTAGGTGGCAGCCAGTGCGCGCCGCAATGCCGTTTCGTCGACCACGCCCTTGGCGTTGGCGACCGCACGCTCCACCACGCGCACGTAGTCGTCGTAGGTACTGGATTCGGCGGACAATCCGTCGTGTCCGCGCATGGCGCGGACCAGCTCCGCTTCGACCACGCCGATGCGCCAGCGCTGGGCGACGCGCAGATGGAAATCGATGTCTTCGGCGGTGCGAAGCTTGGTGTCGAAACCGCCTACGTCGTCGACAACTTCCCGCCGCAGCAGCGCTGAGGCCGGGGCCAGTGCCGGGTTGTGGATGATCCAGCGCAGCACCCAGCCGTCCTCGGGGATGGTGTCGCGGCGGCGGAACACGTCGATGGGCCGATGTTCGCCATCCACCCGCTGCACGTCGCAGATCACCATGCCGAAATCCGGGTGCGCTTCCATCCATTCCACTTGCCGCGCGGTCTTTTCCGGCAGCCACTCGTCGTCGCTGTCCAGCAGCGCGAAGTATTTGCCCTGGGCGATGGACATGCCGTGGTTGCGCGCCGCCGAGACGCCGGCATTGGCCTGCCAGACGTAGCGGATGCGGTCGCCGTAGCGCTGGCGCAAGTGCGCTTCGGTGCCGTCGGTGGAGCCGTCGTCCACCACCACGATTTCATCCACCGGCCGGGTCTGGGAAAGCACCGAATCTATCGCGCGGACCACCAGTTCGCGCCGATTGTATGTGGGTATAATCGCGGAAACTTCGATCGCTGGCGCCATGAAGGACTTCTCCAAAAAACTGCTTTACGCCAGCGGTCTGCTGGGCCTCTACCACCGCCTGCGCAATGCCGGCAGTCTAACCGTGGTGATGTTCCACCGCACCCTGAGTCCGGAGGATCCGCGCTGGCGGACCTGCGACCCCGATTACACGCTCTCCACTGCCTATCTTTCCCAATCGCTGGCGTTCTTCAAGCGCCATTACAACGTCGTCTCCCTGCAGCAAGTGCTGGAAGCCCGCCGCACCGGCGCCGCATTGCCGGCGCGTGCGTTGCTGATCACCTTCGACGATGGCTGGTCCGACAACGCCGACTATGCGCTTCCGGAACTGCAGCGCGCGGGCTTGCCGGGGCTGATGTTCGTGGTCGCCGACGCGGTGGGAACGGAGCAGCCGTTCTTCCAGGAGCGTCTGATTTCCGCTTGGCGTCGCGGTCTGCTGCGGGTGGATGAGCTGGCTCGCGCCATGGCGCCCGCGCTGGCCGAAGCGTGGACGCCGCAGGACGAATCGATAGCCTCGCTGCGCAAAGCCATCGCGCGCCTGGAAAAAATAGACGCGCGACAGCGGAGCGAGATCCTGTCGCCTTACTTGCAAGCGCTCGACGACGGCTTGCGGCATATGGTCGACGTCGACGAATTGAATCGCTTGCAGGCAGGAGGCATGGCGCTCGGCCTGCACGGCAAGACCCACGCGCCGATGACGCTGGCGGCCGATGTGGACGCCGAATTGGGAGGCGCACGCGCCGAACTCGCCCGTCATCTGGGGCAGCCGCTTCCCAATGCCGAATCCATGTCGTTTCCGCATGGCGCCCATACGCCTGAAATCGCCGAACGCGCGCGTCAGGCAGGTTACGAGCTCGTGTTCACCAGCGTGCCCGTGCTTAATCCGATCGCGCCGCAACCCGGCTGGCTGCTGGGGCGGACCGGGTTCGAAACCGACACGGTGGTGGACGGCAAAGGCCGCTTCCGGCCCGACTGGCTGGCGCTTTATCTGTTCCGGAAGGAAGCCAGGCGCTTGGCCTGACGCGCGCGCCGTAGCGGCGCGCTTCGGCTGTTTATTCGTCTTCATCCGCCGAAGTCAGGAACATGTCCATCGTTTGCAGGTCGGGTTTCTCGTCGGGTCTCCAGCGACCGAACACCGGGCGGCGGCTGCGTTCGACGAAGCCGCAGCGTTTCCAGCTTTGCAGGCGCGCTGCGTCGCCGGTGATTTCCATGGATACCGACGCATGCCCGGCTTCGCGCGCGGCGCTCAGCAACGCCAGCAGATGCGCTTCATCCATGCGGCCGCGGCCGGCGGCGGACCAGAAGTCGCGTACGTGCAGGGTATTGCCTTCCACCTGGGTGGCGAACCAGGCCTGCAGGCCGGCATCGCCGGGAGCGGTGAGCAGCAGGTAGCGCGTACGCACCAGCGGCGAATCGTCGAACCGCCATTTGCAATGCGCGCTGTCGCGCACGGCCAGCAAGCCATCGCCTTTTTCCGAGTTCTGCCACAAGCGGTCCATGGCTGCGTCTGCGCGATCCGACCAGGCGTATTGCAGGCGCGGCCCGAAGACGCGCTTGAGCCCGTCCTTCGCTGCGAACACCACATCCGCCAGTGCGCCCAGCGGATAGGCAAGCCAGCCGGGCATCTTGTTGCGCAGGTAGCCGCCGTGGCGCAATACGTGCGCATGGCGGACGATATCGACGAAACGCTCGTAGCCGATGCGCTTGAATACCGCCGCCGCTTTCGGATTGGGAAAGCCGTACAGCAGATCCAGTTGTTGCAGCCCGGACTGTATCAACGCCTGCTGCAGGATGAGGGCCGGCCCCAGCGAGCGATGCGCCGGCAGCACCGCAAGATCCACCAGCACTCCGGCGCTTATCTCCTTGCCATGCCACAACATGCGCCGGCGGCCCGCGCAGGCGGTGCCGATGTCGGCTGAGTCGGGCGTGTAGTGCAGCAACTGCAGAACGGGCGAGCCGTAGGGGCAACCCAGGTAGAACCATTCGTACTTCGCTGCGATTCGATCTTCCTGCCCCAGGTTGCCGTGCCAGATGGAAAGCACGGTGTCGCGATCGCGCAAGGCATCGCCGTCGCGAGTCACGTATTGCGGCGGCGGCGACAGGTCGTTCATCCGGTTCAGTCGAGCTCGACGACCGGGCTCATCAGTACCGGCGTCTGGTGCAGGTAGCGGGTGGTGCGGCGCTTGTTGCGGATGTCGTCGTACACCGCCTGCGCCTGCGTTTCGCCGATCTTCAACGCAGCGGCCAGTCCGCTGGCGGGTACGTCATGGTTCAGCGCCCACAGGGCGATATCCATCTGCTGGTAGGGCAGGGCGAAGTAGAACTCGTCCTGGCCCTGGCTGAGGCTGTAGGTATCGGTGGTGGGAATGGCGGCGCAGACGCGTTCGGGCAATCCCAGGTGACGCGCCATGCCGTACACCTGCGATTTGTACAGGTGCGCGATCGGCTTGACGTCGGCCGAACCGTCGCCGTTCTTGACGAAGAAACCCTGGTCGTATTCCACCCGGTTGGGCGTGCCCACCACGCCGTAGTTCAGGCGGTCGGCGTGGAAGTATTCCAGGGTCTTGCGGATGCGCTGTTTGAAATTGGTGGCGGCCACGATGGTCAGGTAGTCCTGCAGCGGCAGCTCGCGCTCGACCCTCGCGCCGTCCGGCGACTGCGCGATAAGGCGGAAGCGGTTGATGCGGCCTTCGGTGCCGCCATCGATGACGATCTTGAACTTCCAGCCCTCGCCGTATTCCGGCAGGGCGTGGCGCACCGCCGCGTCGCGCGCGGTGTAGCAGCCGATCGCCGCCAGCGCGGGCGCGATGTCTACCGTCTCGGTGCGCACGCCAAGATGCTTGGCCAGGATCTGCGCGCGCGCGGCGCTGTCGTCGGAGGAATCCTGCTCGGGCAGGATCAGGGTGAAGACGCGGTCGGGGCCCAGCGCCCGCACCGCCAGCGCGGCGCTGACCGAACTGTCGATGCCGCCGGAAATGGCCACCACCAGACCGCGACGGTGCAACTGCCGCGCAGTCACTTCCCGCAGGCGCGCTGCGATGCGGTCCGCTTCGGCTTCGTAGTCGATATCGAGGGTAGTGGCATCGAGTGTGATGGCATCAAGTGTGGTCATGGCGTGCTCTGAGGGTCTGTTAATGCTATTGGGGTAGGTCACGTTGCGCCGCCGCGGCCGTCAGGCGTTTGTGCGTGGCGCTGCGGCAGGCTGGTGGCCTGTTCAAGCCGCGCGCGAGCGTCTGGCGGCCGCGGCGGCGCAACCCGAAGGGCCGCCCCTGAGTGCGCATGGGGCCGCGTCATCATTCGGGCATGTATCGGCATACATTTCCTCATTCTTCCTTGCCCCATGCGCACTCAGGGGCGGCGTGACCTATCCCAATAGCATTAACAGACCCTGGTTCCATCAGTTGGACGCGCCGGACCTTGCCGGAAGCGGTGCGCGGCAGGGCGTCGACGAAGGCGACGTGTTTGGGAATCTTGTAAGGGGCCAGGCGGGCGCGGCAGTGCGCCTTGATGCGGTCTTCGGCGCGGGGCGGCATGTCGCTGGCGACGACGAAAGCCTTGATCACCTGGCCCAGCACATCGTCTTCCACGCCGATCACGGCCACTTCGGTCACACCCGGCATTTCGGCGATGACTTCTTCCACGTCGGTCGGGTGCACGCGGTGCGCGCCGGTCTTGATCATGTCGCTGCGGCGGCCTTGCAGGAACAGGTAGCCGTCGCCGTCCAGGTAACCCACATCGCCGGTGCGCAGCCAACCCTCGGCGAGCACGCTGGCGGTGGCGGCCGCGTTATCCCAGTATCCCTGCATCACGTTGGGGCCTTGAACCCACACTTCGCCGCTATCGCCGGCGCCGGCGGGACTGCCGTCTTCGCGCAGCACCTTCCATTGCATGCCTTGCACTGGGATGCCTACAGAACCCAGTTTTCCGTCCAGCTTCTCCGGCGGCAGCCAGCTGATGCGCGAGGTCGCCTCGGTCTGTCCGTACATCACGAACAATCGCGGATGGGGCAGGGCGGCGCGCAGACGCTGGGTCAGTTGCGGCGACATCGCGCCGCCGGCCTGGGTGAGATAACGCAACGAAGAGAAATCGTATTCGCCAAGAGTGGTGTGCTGCAGCAGCAGCGCATAGGTCGAGGGCACGCCGGAAAATCCGGTGGCGTGTTCCTGCGATAGCGCCTGCAACACCAGATGCGGAAACAGCAGGTTGGGCGCCAGCACCACGCAGGCGCCGCTGATGAGATGGGTGTGCAGGACCGATGCACCGTAGGCGTAGTAGAAAGGAAGCACGCTCAGCACGCGGTCTGCCGGTCCCAGCTCCAGGTAAGCCACCACCGCTTCGGCATTGGCGGCAAGATTGGCGTGGCTGAGCATCACGCCTTTCGGCGCGCCGGTGGTGCCGGAGGTATAGAGAATGAGTGCGGTGTCGCCGTTCTGAACCTCTTGCGCTTCCGGTGCGTCCGCTGCTGTCGAGTGAGGAAGCAAGGGTTCTGCGTCCGCCAGGACGGTGCGGCCACCGCTGTATCCGATCTGCTCCAACGCCAGTTCCGCATCGCGATGGCCCTGTTCGTAGACCACATGACGGGCGCCGCTATGCCGCAGCCAGGGCATGAAGTCGCGCTCGCGCGCCTGCACGTTCAGCGGCACTACGACGGCGCCGGCCAGCCAGCCGCCATAGCAGGCCACTGCGGCCTCGATACGGTTGGGCAGCAACAACGCCAGACGGTCGCCCTTGGCCAGGCCCTGCTCGCGCAGGCTGGCGGCGAACGCCTGCGCCTGCCGCCAGAACTGGCCGTAGTCGATCGTGCGCGCGCCATCCACCAGCGCGGTGCGCTGCGGTGTTTCCCGGGCGATGCGGGCGACGCGGCCTGGTAGTCCGTTCACGTGCAGCCTGCCGGTCAGACGGCGAGTTTGCGGCGGACGAATTCGTCGACGGTCTGGATCGAATCGAAATTCGCCGGGATCATTTCATCCGGCACGATGGTCAGTTTGAACTCGTCTTCCAGGAAGAAGATCAGTTCGTGGATGCCCGTCGAATCGATGATGCCACCGCGTATCAACGAGTCCTGGTCGCCTATCGCGGACTCATCGTCCGAGAACAGGAAATTCTCCAGAATGAATTTCTTGATCTGTTGCTTGTGTTGCATGCGGATCCCCCAATCTCCCTTGGTGCTATCAACATGAACGCGACTTGGGCCTCGTACCGGCCAGTGCGCGGGCCGGGAGTCCGGCCGCCGCTGTCTCCGCCGGCCGCCGGGGCGGGTGCTAACATCCGGGCATCCCGCATTTCGATGGAGTCGTTGCCATGCGCATTCTGGCTGTCCTCCTATTGCTCGGCCTGTCGGCTTGCGGCGGCAAGGAGCCTGTTTCCCCGGCTAGTCAGCCGCGTACGGTGAGCGCGGCGCCCATCGTGTACAAATCCGAGAAAGGGCCTTATGCGGTGACCGAGCTGGTCGCCGGTCTCGAGCATCCCTGGGGGCTGGCCTTCCTGCCGGGCGGCGACATGCTGGTCACCGAAAGGCCGGGCCGGCTGCGTCGTATTTCCAAGACGGGGCAGGTATCGGCGCCGATCACCGGGTTGCCCGACCTCTTCGTCGATGGCCAGGCCGGCCTGCTGGACGTGGCGGTATCGCCTACCTTCACCAGCGACAATCTGGTCTATCTGTCCTTCGCCGAGCCCACCTTGCGCGGCAACAAGGCCGGCACCGCGGTAGTGCGCGGCCGTCTGCAGGGCGGGGCGTTGCAGGACACCGAAGTGGTTTATCGCCAGGAACCGAAACTTTCGCATGGCACCCATGTGGGTTCGCGTCTGGTCTTCGACGATGCCGGGCATCTGTTCGTCACCCAGGGCGACAACCGCGTCGCCGCCGCAGCCGCACAAGAGTTGGACAAACTGCCCGGGAAACTTGTGCGCATCTGGCCCGACGGCCGCATTCCCGACGACAACCCCTTCGTCAAGCGCGCCGGCGCAAGAGGCGAAATCTGGTCGTACGGGCATCGCAACATGCAGGGCGCCGCGCTGCATCCGGTGACGCGGCAGATCTGGACCAGCGAACACGGCCCGATGGGCGGCGACGAACTCAATATTCCGCAAGCCGGACGCAACTACGGTTGGCCGGTCATCACTCACGGCAAAGACTACAGCGGCGAAGCGGTGCCTGGATCGGTCGGCAAGTCGGCGCCGGGCATGGAGCAGCCTCACTATGTCTGGGCGGTATCGCCGGGACTCAGCGGCATGGCGTTCTATACCGGCGATCTGTTCCCGCAATGGAAAGGGAATCTGTTTCTCGGTGCTTTGGCGTCCAGCGAATTGATACGTCTGGAACTGGATGGCGACAAGGTAGTGCACGAAGAAAGATTGCTCGGCGCATTGCAGCAGCGCATACGCGATGTGCGGCAGGGGCCGGAGGGGGCGCTTTATGTGCTGACGGATGCGGTGGATGGGAAGGTGTTGCGCATTGCTCCTGCGGCTCTTTAGCACCGACAGTCGGCATTCGTCTGGTGATGAAAGCGGCGGAATAAGTAGAGGGCGTGGCGACTGAATAAGCCGTCTCTTCATCGTTGCATTCAGGGATAACGGGCTTAGGCCCGTTTTTTTTTTGCAAGATCATTGTGGAAGTGGAACGGAATTAACTAGGTTGATTCCATTCGGTTGGGCTCATAAAAGTGAGCCATCTATCAATAGTTCTCATTAGTCTTGTATTCGGAGTGAGCGACGGCTATACAGCAGGCCGGTGTTCGCTACATCTGATGTTGCGAATGTGAGAAATGTGGAGTCGCACCCCGCAATGGGATGTCAAGGAAGAACAATGGAATCACGGAAGTTTCGTTTTGCGGGCACGGTAACGCCGGTCCTCTTTTTGACGACAAGTAAAGCCTCGTTGAAGTTGGTGCAAACATTCTGCAGGCCATTTCGGTTTGCGGAGAAATGGATGTGCCATGGGGGGCGATCTGCAAGGGATCGCAAGGAGAGGACGGCAATGAAACGTATCGCCACCGCCATCGTCTTGCTGGGTCTGACTTGGACCGCACAGGCGCAGACAGGCAAGTTCGCATGGGAAGGTTTCGACCAACGGCTCAAGGCCAGCCAATCGGTGACGCCGCTGGGGCCGGATTTCGCTGGCGATCAGGTAAGCCTGTCCAATGGCGCGCTTTCGTTCGCCGCCACCGATGTGAGCCTGCCGGGCAACGATGGCTTGTCCGTCGCGTTCGCGCGCAGTTTCGACGTCAAGAACCGCAAGCAATACGGCAGCCAGGAAATGCTGGCCGACTGGACGGTCGAAGTTCCGCAGATAAGCGGCGTGTTCCCCGGCGACTGGGTAGTGCAGGGCGCAACGCCCGGAAACCGCTGCAGCAGCCCCGGATCTCCGCCCATCCCGCCAGGCGGGTTCCTGCTGAGGGATTTCTGGCAAGGGCTGACCATGAACCTGCCTGGAGGAGGCGGGGGCGACATGCTGGTGTCCTCGGCCGCCACCGTGCCCACCAGCGGTGGCCCCTATCCCTGGACCGTCGACAATGGAATGACCCATGTCTCCTGCCTGTCTTCGATCCTCAACGGCACCGGTCAGGGTTATCTGGCCATAACGGCCGACGGCACGCGCTACTGGTTCAACTGGATGGCCCGCTACAACGAACCGGGCATGCGCGGCCGCAGCAACTGGGACGTCATCGGCGCCGGCACGTATACCGTCGTTCCGCGTTACCGGAACGTGCTTTACGCCACGCGCGTGGAAGATCGTTTCGGCAACTGGGTTGCCTATACCTACACCAATGCATCCAACCAGCCCGGCAAGCTGACCCGGATCGAAGCCGGCGACGGGCGGGTTCTCACCGCCACCTATAGCGGAAACTATATTTCAAGCGTCAGCGATGGAACCCGCACGTGGTCCTACACCTACGGCGATGCTGCGGGAAGCCGCAAGACGCTCACTTCGGTGACCTTGCCCGACGGCAGCGCCTGGAACATCGGTTTTGCGGCATTCGCGGCGGCGGAGATCAAGGTCAACGAATCGCCGCAGGGCGAACCGTTGAGGGAATGCACCCTCAACGAAATGCCCATCAATATGTACGAACCACCGCCGGTGGCTTCCATTACCCACCCTGCGGGCGCCACGGCCACTTTCACCGCCACCATCCTGGAGCATGGGCGCAGCCACGTGCCGGTGGCGTGCGGCAACGTCACTACTTCTCCAGTAGGTGCGGCGCCGGGTACCAACAACAACACCCAGGACGACGTCAACACGTTCGCCATCTCCGCCTACAGCTTCACTTTGACCAAGAAGGCGGTCTCCGGGCCGGGGTTGACGGCGGCTGAGTGGAACTACAGTTACGACCCGCAGATCGGAGTGCGTTACCGGGGCGGGGCCACCATGCAGTATCCGGTGTGCAACTGGGGCAGCTTCGACTGCGCCGGGGCGCCTTGCACTTCCGACGATTGCGCGGGGTCCAGCAAGACTACGGTGACCGGTCCAGGCAACGAGTGGACGCGCTATTCCTATGGCAATACCTATCTCTACAACGAAGGCAAGCTGCTGAAGGTGGAGCGGGGCACCGGCCCCGGCAACGTGCTGGATACGGTCACCAAGACCTACGATCTGACGCGGGTGAACCAGGTGTATCCGGCCCGGTTCGGTACTAGCCTGCGGGGCAATGGCGATGGCTTCCAGAGCGAGTTCCATCGTCCTCTGAAGACAAGCGCGACCGTGCGCGATGGCGCCAGTTTCAACTACTCGGTCACTGCCTTCGACGCGTTTGCGCGGCCGGTCAATGTGGACAAGTGGTCGGGCGGCATGGCCGCTAATTTCGGCCGCACGGACGTGACCGAGTACTACGACAATTTCAACAAGTGGGTGCTCGGCCAAGTCAGCAAAGTCACCAATGCCAATACCAGCATCGTGGCCTCCCAGACAAATTACGACGCCAGCACCGCGATGCCGGTACAGACCTACAGTTTCGGCAAGCTGCAGCAGACCCTGACCTACGACACCACCTCGACCATAGCCAGCGGCCAGTTGGGCACGCTTAAGACCGTCGCTGACGGGAACAATAACGTCACCACGCTGAGCGGCTGGAAGCGTGGCATCCCGCAATCCATCAAGTATCCGGCCACGTCCGAATCACCCACCGGGGCCACGCAACTGGCGGCAGTCAACAATAATGGCTGGATCACTTCGGTCACCGACGAGAACGAATTCACCACCAGTTACGGATACGATGCGATGGGCCGAATGGCGAGCATCGTCTATCCCACGGGCGATAGTACGGTCTGGACTGCGACAATACAGAATTTCATTCAAATTAACTACGATGAGCATGGTTTAGCACCGGGTCATTGGCGCTCCAGTCGGGCGACAGGCAATGGTTATCTGAACGTCTACTACGACGCTATGTGGCGTCCTGTGCTTGAAGAGAAATTGGATCTCGGCAACATCGGTGGCACCGTAAGCCAAGTGGTCAAGAGATATGACGCCAGTGGCCGTCTGGCTTTCCAGTCTTACCCGGTCAACAACGTCGCGAATTTCCAATCGGTCACGCAAGGCACCCGGACTTTCTACGACGCACTGGACCGCATTACGCGGGTGGAGCAGGACTCCGAACTCGGCGTGTTGGCCAGCACCACCGAGTATCTGACCGGCTTCCAGACACGGGTTACCAATCCGCGCACGTTGCAAACCACGACAACCTATAAGGCGTACGACACGCCATCCTTCGATCTGCCGGTCACGATTCAAGAGCCGGAAGGCAGGAACACGGCCATTGCTCGGGATGTCTTCGGCAAGCCGGCTTCCATAACCCGGAGCGGCGGCGGTGTATCGGTGACCCGTTCCTATGTCTACGATGGCGCACAGCAGTTGTGCAAAACCATCGAGCCTGAGACCGGGGCCACCATCATCGGCTTTGATGCGGCCGGCAATCTGACCTGGTCCGCCGCCGGGCTTGACTACCCCAATACCGCCACCTGCGAGCAGGCCGCCGCCTATGTCTCGGGCCGGACGGTATTGCGTACCTACGATGCCCGCAATCGTCTTTCGACCCTGGCGTTTCCCGACGGGCGCGGCAACCAGAGCTGGTCTTACACCCCTGATGGACTGCCTGCTCAGATAACGACGGGGAACGAAACCGGTGGGGGTGGCCAGGTAATCAATGCCTACAGCTACAACAAGCGCCGCATGCTGACCGGCGAGTCGGTCCAGCAACCCGGCTGGTACACGTGGGGCATCGGCTATGGCTATGACGGCAACGGCAACCTGGCCAGCCAGACCTATCCTACGGGCCTGGCCATCAACTACGCCCCCAATGCCCTGGGTCAGCCCACCCAGGCGGGCAGCTACGCCACGGCAGTGCAGTACTACCCCAACGGGGCGATCAAGCAGTTCACCTATGGCAATGGCCTGGTGCACACGATGCAGCAGAACGCCCGCCAGCTGCCCAGCCAAAGCATCGATACCGGCAATGCGCTGAATCACCAGTACACCTACGATCCCAACGCCAACGTCAGCGCCATCTACGACAACGTGATCGGCACGCCCACGGCCCAGCACCGCTACATGGCCTACGATGGCCTGGATCGTCTGACCGGGGCAGGCTCGGCGATGTTCGGGGGTAGCGATCACTGGCATTTCTTCACTTACGACGCCCTGGACAACTTGAAGTCGTGGAAGCAGGCCGGCCTGAAGGACTATGCCGAGTATCTCTACGACGCCAAGAACCAGCTGGTCAACATCAAGAACACGGCCGGGGCCACCGTGGTAGGCCTGGGCTACGACGTGCAAGGCAACCTAGCCAACAAGAACGGCCAGCTGTACGACTTCACCTACGGCAATCGTCTGCGCGCAGTGCCGAACAAGGAGGCGTATCTGTACGATGGCCACGGGCGCCGGGTGCAGACCACCAAGATCGACGGCAGCAAGACGCTGTGGCAGTACGGCCAGTCCGGGCAGATGCTGTTCTCCTGGAATGGCCCCACGAGCGAGAAGACCCACGAGAACATCTATCTGGGCGGCAGTCTGGTGGCCACCGTCGATCACGACTGGCCCAGCAACGCGGTGATCGCGACCAAATACCAGCACACCGATGCCCTGGGCAGCCCGGTGGCGGTCACCGATGCGGCAGGGGCGGTGATCGACCGGACCAACTACGAGCCCTATGGCGCGGCGATCAACGAGCCGGCGTACGACGGCATTGGCTACACCGGCCACGTACAGGACGGCGCCACGGGGCTGACTTATATGCAGCAGCGCTATTACGACCCCATGTGCGGGTGCTTCTTGTCGGTTGATCCGGTTGCTGCTGATCCAAACACGGGCGCTCACTTCAATCGATACAGCTACGCTAACAACAACCCGTACAAGTTCACTGATCCTGATGGAAGAAAGGCAAGAGATGTAAGGTCAATTTGTGGGGATAATCCAGCTCGCTGCAAGGGGGTTATTCAAGTCAATCCGAAAGGGCAGGGAATGCTGGCCCAAAATGGTCGAAGTAAGACTACTGACGCGACTGTTCCATCTCCCCTTCCTTCGCCTCAGGTGACATCAGGAAATTCAGAGAGTAGTGCGTGGGATGATTTTTCAAGGTCGCACTGCGGCGGAAATTGCTGGGATGCTTTTGAGCATGATGTGCTAATGGCCATTCCTGGGGAGGGTCAGATGTATGCTGGTGGATTACGCTTATTGACTCGCTTTGAGCGGTTCTCAGGCTTTACGTATACGAAAACTGCGGCTGCACATGCAGGTGAGCGACTCGCAGATGGGCGTCTTGTAAGGCCATTTTACAATTCCCCGCTTCTCATTCGAGAAATTATGGCAAGCTCAAAACCAGTAGTTGAAGCATCTGGTGCTCTTAGATGGAATATCCCTGGAACTTTTCGAGGTTCGGAAGGGGTATGGGAATTGGTGATAAAGATGAATGAGAGAAAAATCTACCATTTTAATTTCACAACAAAGTGAATGCGAATATGAAAGTTAAAGCCGAGCACATAACTGGCTACGACGTCTTCTGCCATGGGCGAATTGCGTATGATCTTCCGGAAGAAATGATCGAGACGTACAATATTAGTCAAGCCGGATTTGCATCAATTTTGATAAATGATCTTAATCTTGAGTTTGATGCAAGCGGACGTATATTCTCGATTTGGGGTTATTTTCCAAAAAATGACTGGAATGAAGAAGCTGTGTCACGCCCAATGTCTGTTCGAGGTATTGTGCGCATTGATCCCCCAGTATCCGCAGGAATATCTCGACGCGTTACCGAAATTGGTGCCTTTTGGCCCATTAAATATGATCAAAGCACGGGATGGATATACGTCGGAGAATATGGCCTTCATGAGGCTGAGGGCGGACATGGCGAATACATAGAGATTTTCGAAAACGCTATCCTGCGATTAAAAGCTGAATCCATTGTTGGCTTATGGATGAAGCCAGAAATACTTAATCCTAAGTAGCTATAGAGCAACTATAGACAACTATAGACAACTATAGGAGACAACTATAGGGACAACTATAGGGACAACTATAGGGAACTATAGGGAACTATAGGGAACTATAGGGGACGGGGGGAATTAACCCGCTCTGACTCCAGGTCTGCCGCGCGGTCTGCAGATGGTTGGGCGGTTCAGTGTCTTCACGACCATTTTTTGGAATCATTCGCTGCCCAGCGCACGCTCTTGTTCTAGATGGCTCCGTATGGCTTTTAAGTCGTCTTCGCAGATGCCAGAAAACGGGGTCAGGTTCACTTCTCAGTATTTCTAGTCGGGAAGTGAACCTGGTCCCGGGTTTTTGCCTTGCGATGAGAGTGCTTCATGAGGGCGATCATGGAGTGCGAATTGTCGTCGATGGCCATCCGGGTATTAGGGCTGAGAGGCTCGATAGAGAAAGGCACGGATATCGAGCTGAAGGTTACTATCAGAAAGCAACCGGATTCCTTCAGGAATTCAATAACATTTGGGCTCCTTGGAATCCCGGTGATGGCATGGATGAAATTAGAGTAGAGGGGCGTGCAAATTTCTCTGTAATGTCTTCTTGTGCGGGATCAAGCGAAGGAAGTTGTAAATGAGTATTTTTAAAAGCAAGAAGAATTTCGTACTTTCTCTGGTGTTGTTATCTGCCTGCTCTGGCGTAACTCCACATGCTGTGGAAGCGGTGGATGATAGGCGAGGGTACTCAGTAGACCCCGGAGATTTTACGGGCGTTTACTTCAAGTCCGGTAAGCCAGCTTCCGGAGATTCGCTTGATGATTCTCTTTCTGATTTCAACGATCAATATGCCCTTGATAGCAGTTTGCTATTGCTGGAAAAGATGCCAAAAGATATCCCGCTGAGAGTTCTAGGGTTCACAGATTCTAATGAATGCTCAGGCACGGCTTGCATTGAACTTTCAGAGCAGCGAGCGAAGGTGATGCATGAATGGTTTCTTGGTCATGGCATTCCGAAATCGCGCTTATCTTCGCCATACGGCTTTGGTAGTGCTAGACCTATCGGGGACAATAATACGGAAGAAGGCAGAGCTAGAAATAGGCGCGCATATATCAGTTACGAGAGCATTCCAACTCAGACTCCGTAGCCTCCGTAGCGACTAAAGGGGACGGAGGGAATTAACTCAGTGGCCCAAGATTTTTCAGGGACGGTCAATGTTGGGGGAACCAACGTGACCGTAATAGCGCAGGACATTCAAGAGCAAAATGCTGGACTTGGAATCAATACGATTAATGTTGTTCAGAACACAGCCGGCGTAACTCAGAGTGGTCGTTCTGAGACGAATGCGATAGGCGGCAATCAAATTACCATTGGCGCAACCGGTCCGGACGCTGCGACCCCAGAAATTGTTTCGCACGAACTGGGTGGTCACGGAGGTGGTGCAGGTGATCAGTACGCAGGCGGGCTAGGAGCAAATGGCGTGACTCTATCCGCAGACGTACCTGGCCCAGCCAATGTTATGAAAGATCTATCGGGGCAACCAGCGAACAGTCAGACCCTTGGAGAAGTTATAAGCGCTCCTACGAATGTGAATACGTGCGCACAAGGCGTAACTGCTGCAAATGGAGGTTGTTAATGAAATTCTTGACTGTAGCGTGCATCTTAATACTGCCTTTTATAACCGGTTGTGCTTCAGCGTCACCACCGACTACGCCTGCAAGTTCGCCGCCAATTGGGTGTGAATTTCGGCTCAAATCTTGGTGTATCTCAGAAGGTGCATACGTGGTTAAACGGATATTGGCAGATGATCGTGTGCATGATCGCGTGTGGTCGTTGACGGGGCGATTCAAGCCGGAATCCAAGCTCTTGGTGCAAGAACCCAATGGTTGCAAGGTCGGTTACGCTAACGTGCTTACGCTTTTGAGTTATGAGAGTGCCGTGAGCATTAAAAATGTCCGGTGGGATCGGGCGCGAATAAGGCTTAAGTCCGACGGTTCCTGTGACCTGGAAGTTCTGATATCGCCGGATGATGGAGATCCCATGGAATGGGCGTTCTCAACTGGAATTGGGCTGATCAGGGGATGTAAAGACGAAGGTTGTACTCCTCTTCCACTCACTGATTTGAAATCACAGATCGAGAGAAAGAGACAAGGGCTGTAGCCAGCGTAGCCCGGGTAAGCGAAGCGCACCCGGGGCGCTTTATACGGAAACTTTGCGGTTCCCCGGGTGCGGCCTCTTTGGCCTTACCCGGGCTGCGATGTTTAGTCCGCTGATATCCGTTCCTATGCCATCGCGACTTGATGCATGGCAATGGCGGGCCAAGACCCACCCTACGGCTTGCGTGCAATGAAATCCACGCTAGTGATACAGAGCTTTTCCGGAACCACCTGAGCAAAGCGGGAGTCCACCTTCATGGCCGCAAGCTGTTCCAGACGATTGGCGCGCGCTGTCGAAGTGTCCAGCTCGATAGAAAAACCCATCGCCGCCGCACCCTCTACGAACTCATGCGCCCGCATCCGGTTCTGATACAGAAAAGCGTTGTTCCAGAGCTTCCACGCACGGTCTGAATACTGCAGATAGTTGAGCTGGTGGATGCTGCTGTCCACGTAAGAATAGTGGTCACCGCAGTTGACCGAGTGGAACATGATGCCGCCCGGCGACAGGATGCGCATCGACTCGCGATACATCGCCGTGATCGCCTCCGGCGGCACGTGCTCCAGCACGCTGTTGGAGAACACCACGTCCACCTCGCCGTCGGCCAGGGCCGTGGCGGTGGCGTCGGCGGGCGCGGAATAGCGGATCTTGCCGCCGGTGGCTTCGCTCAAGTCCGCGCCGGCGTCTATCGCCGCCGCCAGCTTTTGGTAGCGCGCCTGCACTTCGGCCAAGTCGCTGCCGCTGTCCTCGGCGATGATCTTCAGGAAGCCGCCCAGCTCCTTCACCGCCGCCCGCACCAGGTCGTCCTGCAAGTGGCGGTTCAAATCGTAAGTGGTGATGCGGCGCGCACCGGCCAGGTACAGAGCGAACGGGAACGTCGGGTACCAGCCCGTGCCTATCTCGAAGAAGTGGCTGTCGGCGATGACCACCCGCGCATCGCGCAGGTGCCGGACCATGATCTGCCAATCCTCGACTTTGACCGAGAGCTCCCGGTGGAAATCCTGCAACCCGCCGAAACGGCGCTGCAGATGGTAGTGCAGCGCCTCGCCGCCCGGAAGCACGCCCAGGGTCTTCTGGACCAGACCTTTTATTTTCCAGTGCATGCCGTTACCCCCTGTCGATCAACACGCATGAACGTCGTACCAACCCATCAAGTGATCGTTCTGTCGGGCATGGTGCCATTTCGACAACAGCTTCTCGGCGCTGTACCACTCGCCATCGCTGGCCCAGGGCGCGGGCCCGCTGCTGTGCATCAGCTGGAACCAGCGGCCGGCCCTGCGTACCCGCTGCGGCTGGTCGAAGCCCATGATCCGCATCATCTTGCGCTTGATGCGATTGGCCAGGCTGCGCTCGTTGCCCAGCTCCAGGAAACTGCATTGCCCGATCAGCTTGAACTGGTGGTAGCCGATGGACGCCATGTGCGTCACCAGCTCCTCCAGGTCGTGGTCCGCCTCGAACGAAAGGTATTGCGGCCGGTTGTCGCGGTTCATGGCCAGGATGCAGTGCCGGTCCGCGCCTTCGATGTCGACCTTGACGTAATCGGGAACGCCGAATTCGCCGACCAGCTCGGTGAAGGTGACCGCCTGCACCGTGCAGGTTCCGGAGGGATTGCGATGCGCGATCTTGTCCTCGAAGATGCTGCTGGCGCCCAGATCGTCGCCGCACAGCACCAACTCTATTTCGCCGGGTTCGTCGGCCAGCGCGCGGTTGAGCACGGTCAAGCGGCCATCGGCGATGTGGTCCTGGAATTCCTGTACCGCCTTGGCGGCGAGTTCGGGATTGGCTTCCACCGCCACCACGTGATAGCCCTCGTCCAGGAAATAGCGCGAGTCGGAACCGTCGTACATGCCTATGTCGAATATCTTCTTCTGTTTCACCTGTCTGCCCTCGGGGGAAAGGGTGCGGCGCCGTTGCGCCGCAAAATCCAAATTCGCCGCTGCGCTGCTCATGCGTGGCGGCCCGTGTCGTCGTGAAGCCCATGATGGACCAGCATCGTGGAAAGGATTCCCACGAACGCCTGGTTGTCCGCGAAGCCGGTGGCGCGCCCCTGTCTGCACTTCTCCGTCAACCTGCCCACCGCCACCGGATCGAAATAACCGGCCTTGCGAATGCTGTCCGCGCTCATCAGCTCGGCCACGTAATCCAGCGGCTTGCCGTCGAAGAAGAAGCTCTGGCTGTCGGGCGAACGATAAGGTTGCTTGGTCCGCTGCAGGATTTCCGCAGGCAGCAGATCGGCCAGCGCGCGGCGCAGGATGTATTTCTCGGTCATGCCGCGGATCTTGAAGCTGGGCGGCAGGCGGTTGGCGAACTCGATGACGCGGTGGTCCAGGTACGGAACGCGCCCCTCGATGGAGCTGGCCATCGCCACCCGGTCGCCTTGCGAAGACAGCAGGTAGCCGGCCAGCAGCGATTTGGCTTCCACGTACTGATCGCGCGCCAGGCCGCTCCAAGAGGATATTTCGCGGGGCAGGGTGAGTTCGTAGGCGTCCAGCGGATTCCATTCGCCCAGGCCGGCGCGCAGATCGGGCGACAGGAACGACAGCGCACGCTGCGAAGTGGCCCAGCGCGGCGTGTGCGCGAAGATCGGCCGTTGCAGATGCTCCATGCCCTGGCCGAAGAACGATTGCGCGAACGCCGGATTGCGCACCGGCGAATTCTCCAGGTAACCGTAGAGACGCTGCAGCAGTAGCGGACGTATGCGCGAGCCCGGCTGCTGCGCCCAGAAGCGGCGGATCTTGGCTTCCTTGAACAGGTCGTAGCCGCCGAACACTTCATCGGCGCCTTCGCCAGTCAACACCACTTTGTAGCCCTGCCGGCGCACGTCGCCTGCCAGCAGCATCAGCGGCACCGGCGCGGTGCGCAGCACCGGGGTTTCGGTATGGCGGATCAGGCGCGGGAACGCCTCGCCTATGTCGCGGCGCGTGCAGTGCAGAGTGGTGTGGTCGGTGCCCAGGTGCCGCACCATGGCCTGCTGGTGTTCGCTTTCGTCGAACTCGCCGTCCTCGAACGCGACCGAGAACGTGCGCACCGGCGTCTGCGTGAAGCCGCGGATCATGGCCACGATGCCGGAGGAATCCAGCCCGCCACTCAGATACGCGCCCACCGGCACATCGGCGCGCAATTGCAGTCGTATCGCATCCACCAGCAGTTCGCGCAGCTCGGCGGTGGCGGCCTCGATGGTTTTCGGATAACGCGAAGGCGAGGTTTCGGCGGCGCTGGGGAAGGTCCAGTCCCAGTACTGCTTCAGCGTCTCGCGCCCGTCGCTTTCGATGCTTAGCAGGCAGCCCGGCGGCAGGCTCTGCACGCCCCGGTAGAGCGTACCCGGATCCACCGCGGACCAGTAAGTGAGCGTCTGCGCCAGGCCCAGCGGATCCAGCGTCGCGCATTCGGGCAATACCGCCAGCAACGCTTTTACTTCCGAGGCGAACCACACCCTGCCTTGGCTGCGGGTGTGGAACAGCGGCCGGATGCCGGCGCGGTCGCGCGCCAGCACCAGGCGCTGGCGCCTGGCGTCCCACAGGGCGATGGCAAACTGGCCGTTGAGGTGCTGCACGAAATCGTCGCCGTAACGGTCGTACAGGTGCACGATCACTTCGGTGTCCGATTGCGTGTAGAACTGATGGCCCGCCGCCTGCAGCGACTGGCGCAGTTCGATGTAGTTGAAGATTTCGCCGTTGAACACCGTCCACACGTCGCGGCGCGGATTGTGGATGGGCTGGTCGCCCGTGGCCAGGTCGATGATGGACAGGCGCGCATGGGCCAGACCGATGCCAGGTTCGGCATGGAAGCCGTAACCGTCCGGTCCGCGATGGGCCAGGGTATGGATCATGCGTTCCAGCGCCGGGCGTGCCGCATCGGCAGTGACGTCCTGTCCGCTGAAACCTGCTATTCCGCACATCGGTTCTGTTGCTCCTGGTCGACGACAGTGTGGCTCAGCTGCCGTGGACGGCGCTGACGGCGAACGGGGTCCGCGATTCGTGCAAAGCCTGTTCGCAGGCCTCCAGCGTGTCTTCAGCCACCTGGCGCCAGTCGCGCGAGAACTTGCGCGCCAATGCGGCTTCGTCCCAGCGGCGATCCAGCGCCTGCGCCAGGCCGACGGCCAGTGCGTCCGCATCGCGCGCCGGCACCAGAATCCCGGATTCGGCATCGACCACTTCGGGAATGCCGCCCACCGGCGTGGCCACCACCGGCCGGCCGCACGCCAGCGCTTCCACCAGCACGTTGGGGTGGCCTTCGGAATAACTGGGCAAAGTGACCAGGTCGGACGCGGCCATCCAGCGCGCGACCTCGGCGGGAGGCTGCGCGCCGGCCAGCGTCACCTGCAGCGAGGCATCGGCGGCAAGGCGCGTCGCGATTTCCTCGCGCATCGGCCCTTCGCCCACCAGCACCAGACGCAAGCGCGGACGCGCCGCGGAAACCGTGCGGCAGGCGTCCAGCAGTTCGCGCAGGCCTTTCTCCGCGACCAGACGGCCGACATAGGTCACCACCTCGGCATCGGCAGCGATGCCAAGATGGGTGCGCGCCGCGCCGCGGTCGGTGGGGTGGAAGAGAGAAGCGTCGCATCCATTGGGAATGGTGCGGATGCGCGCCGGATCGGCCCCATAGTTCTCGGTGGCCACGCGGCCCAGATCTTCGCTGACCACCAGCAAGCGCTGTGCGGCGTTCACCACCGGCCGGGTCAGCGCACGGCTGACCGCATCGCGCACGCGCAGGTCGGAACCGCGGGCGCCGGCCACCAGCGGCAGTCCCGCTTTGCGCGCGGCCAGCATCGCCCCGTAGGCATCGGGATAGAGCCAGTAGGAAAGCACCAGGTCGGGAGCGAAAGCCTTGAGCGGCGCATGCAGGGCGCGTGCGCACGACCCGCCGTTCAAGGGGCGCGTCACCGCCGGCAAGGCCGGGTAGCGCACGTACTGAACGTCGCAGCCTTCCACTGCCTGGGTGTCGTCGGAGGCGCGGAACAGGTAACTGCGCGGCTGCGCCCAGCGTGGGTAGGTGGCGACCGGACTGATCACGCGCACCGTGGCCAGGCGGGAGAGTTCGCGGATGGTCTGGTAGACCGGGCGGCCGCGGTTCGGTTCGCCGGCGATGGGGAACTGCGAAGTGACGATCAGCAGGCGCATAGGCGGCTCTGCCCCGACACGGGGAAAACACCCACGCTTGCGTCCGACCGGTGCGCCCGGCCGCGCTGGCCGGAAAACCCGGCGGACTGCGTTCTCACTGCTATGCAGTGAGCCTGACAAGGGGGGGCAAGATGCATAAAAAAGCGTCACCGTCCTCACGCGTTGTTGAGCTGGATGCCTTGCGGGGAATCGCAGCGTTGGCCGTCGTGGCCTTCCACTACACAACGCATTATGGCCATCAGTACGGTCACACGGTGCCGCTCGGGTTCGGTTTCACTCCTGGCAACTATGGCGTGAACCTGTTCTTCCTGATCAGCGGTTTCGTCATCTTCATGACCCTGGAACGCACGCGCACGGCGATGGATTTCGTGGTCTCGCGTTTCTCGCGGCTGTTTCCCGCGTACTGGGCCGCCATGCTGCTGACCGCGGCGGTGGTCTACACCATCGGCATGCCCGACCAGCACCTGCCGCTGCGCGACTTGCTGCTCAACTTCACAATGGTGCAGCAGATCCTCGGCGCCGAACATCTGGACGGTTCGTACTGGACCTTGCAGGTGGAACTGTTTTTCTACGCGCAGATGCTGCTGTGGTTCGCGCTGGGCCTGCTCAAGCGCATCCACCTGATCATCCTGCTGTGGCTGGCGCTGGCGATCGGCTACGGGGAAGTGGTGATGCACCACATGCATTTTTCCTATCTGGGCCGCGAGCTGCTGATCCTTCGCCACATTCCCTTCTTCGCCTTGGGCATCCTGTTCTACCGCCTGCATAGCCGGTCCGACGAGAACCTGCTGAACTACGCCATGATCGCGCTGTCGCTGATCGCCATCGGCATCGCTTATCCCATCGTCTATCTGTGGGTCGCGCTGGCCTGCTGCGGAATCTTCCTGTTGTTCGTCAACGGCATGCTGGCCTGGATGCATGGTGCGTTTTTCGTGTTTCTGGGCAGCATTTCCTATTCTCTGTACCTGCTGCACCAGGCCATCGGTTTCGCCCTGATCCATGCGTTGGAACAGCGCGGCGTGCCCAGCCTGGCCGCCTGCCTGGCGACCCTGGCCATCGTGGTGGCATTGGCCGCCTTGCTCACCTTCACTGTGGAACGTCCGGCGATGCGCAAGATCCGCTCCTGGTGGCGCGGGAACAGCCTGCAATTGAAATCGGCATGACCCACGCTCCGGGGGACGCGCGTTCGGAACTCCGCGCACGGTTCGAGCGGAGCGGCGCTTGAGCGGCAATCAACAGATCGTTTCGGCGGCCGCGTGGAGCATCGGCGCCGGCCTGCTGGGCCGTGCGCTGGGGCTGGTGTCCACGTTGGTGGTCGCGCGCTATCTGAGTCCGGAAATAGTGGGCGAGGTGGCGGTAGCCACGATCGTCGTCCTGACCGCGAACTGGATATCGGCCTGGGGCTGCGGGCAGTACGTGATCGTGCATGGGGGGCAGGGCCGCGCGGCGATCTTCGCCGCCTCGCTGGTGTATCTGGTTTTCGGCATGCTGGCGCTGGCCGTAGTGTGGCTGGCCACGCCGGCCATTTCCCACATGCTGGCCGCCCCCAGATTGAGCGAGTACCTGCCGGGCGCGGTACTGGGAATGGCGATCCGCCGGATGGGCGCCATTCCGGACAAACTGCTGGCCCGCGAGCTGCGTTTCAAGCGCATCGCCATCGCCACCGGGATGGGCGACATCGCCTACGCCGTGGTCGCCATGGCTTTGGTCAGTACCACCGCATTGGGCGGGCAAGCGATGATCCTGGCTTTCATCGCGCAAGCCTGCGTGATCACCGCGATATTGATCGCCGGCACCGGTTTGCGAAACTGGTTGAGCCCGGTGCCGGTAACGCTGCAACGGCTGGACCATATTTTCCGTTTCGGCGCACCGGTGACCGCCGAGATCACCTTGAGCGAAGGCGCGCGCTACTGGGACAAGCCGCTGATGCTGCGCGTGCTGGGCGCCGAGGCCGCCGGCACCTACAACCTGGCTTTCAGCCTTGCGCACCTGCCGGCGTTGTTCGTGGGTGGACATGTGGGCAACGTGCTGCTGCCGGCCATCGTGCGTGCGCAACCGACGCAGCGCGCGCCGATGATCGTGCGCGCGTTGGCGCTGACCGCGGTGGTGCTGTGTCCGATGGCCTTCGGCCTGGCGGTTTGCGCGCAGACCCTGGTCGCGACGCTGCTGCCGCCGGTATGGGCGCAGGTGGCGCCCTTGCTGAGCGTGATGGCGGTGACTTCGGTGCTGGGTGCCGGCAGTTTCATGCTCGCCTCGTTCCTGGCCGCGTTGGGACAGAACTTCACTTTGGTCCGAATCGAGGCTATCTCCATCGCAGTGCTGGTCGCCGCGCTCGTGTTCCTGTCGCGCTGGGGCGTGGTCGCGGCTTCCTTCTCGGTGGGAATCGCGTTGATCGTGCAGTTCGCGCTTTCCGCATCGGCCTGTCGCCGCCATGGACTGTCGCTGGAGACCTTGGGCGGCCCGCTGGCGCGCGTCCTGGCCGCATGCCTGGTCATGGTGGCCGGCGTGTTGCTGCTGCGCTGGGGGCTCGCTACGTCTCTGCATGATCTGAAGGGCGTTCTGTTGGTCTGCGAAATCGCGGTGGGAGCGCTGCTGTACGCGGTCTGCCTGCGCCTGTTCGGCCGCGGGCTGCTGCAGGACGTACTCCGCCTGTTGAGCGCGTCCGGAAAAGCGGAACTGCAACAGGTATCGACCGTATTCCAATCGGCCAAGACCAGCCATGATTGAATTCAACGCCATCGTCCTGCTGGGGCGCGACCCGGGTTTCGTCCGCCAGGCGGCGCTGACCGAGAATCAGCGCTTCATCGAGTTGCGCGTGGAGGATGCCGAGCGCATTTCCCGAGAAGACCGGCGCTACGGGCGCCGCGGCGATCTGTCGCGCATCCGCGACCGCTTCGCCCACGGCCTGCGTTTCTTCGCTGTCGAGGAAGACCAGCGCTTGGTCGCCTGGTTCTGGGTGGCGCACGACTGCCCGCGTTATTTCGATGAACTGTGCTGGCTGCTGGATCTGGGCGCCACACATGCCTGGGGCCGCGATGCCTTTGTGGCGCCGGAGCGGCGGGGCAGGAAGGTGCTGACGGCGATGATGGATCTGGCGGCCACGCTGGACGAGCGGCCGGTGCGTTATCTGTCCGATGTCAGTGCGTCGAACTTCATTTCGTTGCGGGCGCACAAGTCGTTGGGCTTCAAGCGGTTGGCTACGGTGAGTTCGCTGGCGGTGGGCAAGCGCTTGCTGATTCGCAGTCTTCCGCCGGCTTGCATTCCGCAGCCTGGTGCGATCCGGCCGGAGCGTCGGGTGCTGTGGCTAAGCCCGCAAGAACAGGAATGGCATCGCGCGCATATCGCCTAACAACCTCCGAACAACACCGTCGTCATCCCAGCGCAAGCTGGGATCCATTTTGATCTTGCTCTTCGCTCTCGTTACTGCACTTGCTCCTGCTTCTGCCTCCTCCCTTGCGCGCAGCGCAGGGGAGGATTGAGGAGGGGTGCTTTTTGATTTCGATCTTGCTTTGTTCTTTTCCCTTGGCTCAAGTAAAAAGCGTTTCGCGCTACGCGCGAGTCACTTTTCTTTGAACGGCAAAGAAAAGTAACCAAAAGAAAGCCGCCCTAACGTCGCGCCCGGCGATGAAGCCGCCGGGTCCGCAAGCAGGCCGGGAATTTTTGGAAGCAGCATCCTGCTGCTCCAAAAACGGCGCACATCCCTGTGCGCCGCCCCTGCGGGGTTTACCCGTCCTGCTTGCCGCGTCTCACGGGGCTGGGTGAAGCCAAAGCCAAAGCCTCAAAGCGTCATTCCCGCGAAGGCGGGAACCCAGTGACTTTGCTTTAAAAAGCGGGGTTCGTAGCGGACTGATCAGTGATTCTTGTCGAGGCGGTAGGCCACGGGCCGCACCAAACGCGCGGCGCGCATCGCGCGGCGGCCCAGGCGGGTGATGGCCAAGGTGCCGGTGACCATGGTGTCGCGGTGCGGCAGCAGTTCGGAGAGGTAGGAGTCTTCCTGCGCCTGGCTGTCGAACACGCCGACTTCCGGCCATGTGCTGGGAACCGCGGCGGACAGGAAGACTTCGTTCAAGCGGCCGGGGCTGCATGCGGCGAAATCCGGATGCCAACCGGTCTTGAAGCCATTCAGGGTATCGCCCAGCAACAGGTTGCTGGTCGAGGCGATGACCTTGCCGTCACACAGGGTTTCGGCGAACACCGCACTGTTTATTTCGTCGAAGCGCAGGATCATTTCGCGGAAGAATCCGGCCTGGGCCGGAGAGGCCAGCAGTGAGGTGCCCGCAGTGCCCTTCCATCCGGCGTGCTCGAGTTGCAGATGGGTTTCCATCGCATCGGCCACGTTCGTTTTGGGTTGGGTGATCCGGAAAGCGGTGGTGCCGCGTTCCTCCAGGCGTCGCTTGCGCCGCCTGAGGTCGCGGTCCATCACGATGACGCCCAACGCGTGCTCCTGTGCCAGCGGACGCAACCGCAGCACCGGCCGCTGGAACCGGTGCTGTTCGAACCAGCCTCCGTTTCCGTCTTCCAGAAGTTCGCGCAGGGAGGCGAGAACCGGACATTCCGCCAGAAGATTGTGGAAGGCGATGGCATGGGGCCGCTTGCGTTTGCCGTGCAAATCGGCCAACAGAGAGTGGGCCACCGCTTCGGACTCGCTGGGCGCATACAGCAGGCCAGAACGGAAGGTGTGCAAGGTGCGGTAGCTGCTCAGATGCGGAACGGGCACGAACAGGTTGGGGCGCTCGACAGTGAAGCATCCCGCGCCGATCAGCTTGCGGGCGCCCGATTGCTGCCGTTCGATCAAGGCCACCAGGGGCGGCGTGCGCGGCGTCAACCAGCGCGCTGCCGGCAGGACGAATTGCGGCATGGCGAACGGGTTGGGACGCGGCGTCTGCCGGCCGAGTTCGGTCCAAGCCGAAAGCGTTGCCGCGTCGACTTCCTGTAAAGGCAGCCAGCGTACGGCGACGCTCATGATTCCTGCGCCTGGCCCTGCAACCGCCACCATGCGCGCCGCAGCGCCGAGGCCCAGCCGTTGCGGTCCAGCGAAAGCCAGACCATCTTGCTCTCGGCCATGCCCAGGGTGCGCTTGTACGCCGAATCGCCCGCCATCAATTCGAAGCGCGCCATGCCGTTGGCAAGCGCATGCTCCACTGCGTGGGTCAGCAGCAGCAAACCTGGGCTTCCGCAGTCGCCGAAACGTTTGTAATCGATGCCCGCCTGATAGAAATACGAAGTGTCGCGCCAGACCAGGTTGTATACGTAGCCCACGGTTCGGTCCCCGGCATTGACGCGGATCAGCTGCGCGCCGTCGCCGGCGTCTGATTCGACGATAAGGCGCTCGTGGAAGCGCAGGATGCGTGGGTTGCCGAAGGCGCCGTGTTCCTGTTCTTCCTCGCTCCAGTGGGATTGATGCAATTGCACCATCGCCTGGAAGAAGGCGAGCTTCTCTTCGGCGGAGGCGGCGACGGCGATCGACAATTCGCCGAAACCCGCCTGCAGTTTGCGTGCCGTCCGCCGGACCGCGGCGCGCGCCTTGCTGCTGAGCACGGCCGGCAGATAGTCGCTGCCGCTGTCGCGCAGCTCGGTCAGGTCGATGTAGTGCGCGGGGTGCTTGCGCGACCGCATGCCCATGTCTAGAGAGCGGATTCTTTCGAAAGGAACGTTGTCGACCTCCATGCCCGGCAAATACAGCGTCAACCAGCGTTTGTCGTTGTGGGCCAGGTGGTCCAGCACCGCAGCCAGCGCTTCGCGTTCGTGCCCGTCTTCGCAGACCAGGCCGTTGTACTCGATGGTCAGGTTGTCCAGCACCTTGTCGCCCACTTCGTGCAGGCGCATGTGCAAGGGTCCCAGACCGAGGAAGCGCCTGCGCTGGGTGATGACTCCCATCGCGACCCGCCTTTCGTCCTGGAACACGCTCAACAAGCGTGCGTAGCGCAAGGGCGCGATCAGCGCCAGCCAGGGTCCTATCCAGCGCCAGCTGATGAAGAAACTGCAGCGCGAACGTCGTTCCAGTTCCCGCCAGCGCACGCCCAGTTCGTCCAGAGAAGGCAGGGACTCCAGGCGGACCCGGTAAGAGGCGCCCGCCGAATGCGCGTGCGATTGCAGGCCCATGATCAGAACGCGCGCACGTCAGCCGAAGGTGGCATCCATTCCTCGCTTCGCCCCGATCCGTGGCGACCATTCCAGCGTTTCGCGCGCTGCGCGGGTGTCGAAGTTGGCCAGGGGCCGCAGTGAGCGCACGCGGTAGCGCGTCAGCGGAACTTCGCGGCGCAACAACTTGCCCAGCAATTCCACGCCAAAGCCCAGTCCCATGAAGACCCACGTGGGCACGCGCACCAGCTTGAGCTCGCGGCCGAGTTTCTTGCCGACGCGGTCCAGGTATTCCTGCTGCGCGACCTGTTCGGTATCGACCACGTTGAACACGCCGCCGACCGCCTTGGGCGCGATGGCCGCCTGTTGCAGCGCGTCCACCACATCGTCCAGATAGACCACGGGAATGGTCTGCGCACCGCTGCCGATGGCGACCCAGCGCCCGGCCAGCGCGATCACGCCGTTCGGAGTGACCCGTTCCGCGCCCGGTCCGAAAATCTGGCCCGGACGCAGGATCACCGCCTGCAGTCCGTGTTCGCGAATCGCATTCTGCACCAGCCTCTCTGCCGAGAGCTTGGTCTGGGTGTAGGCGCCGCGCAGTCCGGGGTGCGGTTCCAGCGCGGAGGATTCGGTCATCGTGCCGCGCGGGTCGCGTCCGGCATGATCGAACACGCTCATCGAACTCACATAGACCAGCCGCTGCGGTCGGCTAATCAGGCAAGCGTCCACGATATTGCGCGTGCCCCAGGTGGTGCCGGCTTCGAAATCGCGCGCGCTGCCGCGCATCGCCGCGCCCACGTGGTAGACGAGGGGTGCGCCGGACACGACATGCTTGACCATACGCGGATCGCCCAGGTCGCCCACGACCATCTGCACGCCGTCGTCGTTGGCGTAGGCGGCGACCGGGCGCCGCACCAATACGCGTACGCGTTGTCCCTGCTCGCGCAGTCGCGCCACCAGCTTGCGTCCAAGGAAGCCCGCGGCGCCGGTCACCAGCGCATCGACCGGCGCCAGCTCCGTGTACCTGTCTTCCAAGCCCTGCAGGCGCTCGCGATCGGGTTCGGCGCACGCCGGTTCCAGCAACGACGCGATGCGCAACGCATCTTCACCGCTGAACGGAGGCGCTGCATTGTCGCGAGCGGCTTTCGCGAATTCCTGCGCGCCACGCTGGATGCCCGGCGAAGGCTTGAGCATGCCGGTGGCGAAGCGGACCACGTTCCATGGAATGCGGAAGGCGTCCTTGATCGCGCTGATCCAAGCGTTGACCATGATGCCGATGAACTTGGGCCCCGGCAGCACGCGATGGATGCGGCAGGTCTGCAGGAACCGGTCCACTTCGATGGTGCCGCGGGTGCCGCGCACGAACACGCGGTTCTCCATTGGACGCGCGTTCCAGGAAAGCAGCAGCCGGCCCACGCCTTGCTGCGTGCGCGCCTGCGCCTGCCACTCGTCGAAATGCAGATTGGGATCGGTGCCGCGGGACTGGTAGTCGGCCTTCAAATCGGTCACCGGCCCCAGGAAGGCCTCGATGGTGTACAGCCCATGCACGCCCAAGTCGCGGAACGGATACGAACCCTGGGTGACCGAACCCGGCAACGGGCCACCTGCGTAGGCGGGATATTCCGAATTGCGCACGATATCCACCGATACCAGTTCGCCCACCACGCCTTTGCGCACCGCTTCCAGCGCCTGCATCAGCACCGGGTCGAACAAGTCGGAATGGTTCACGCCCAGCCGCAGGCCTTTCTCGCGCGCCTTCTCGATCATGCGCTGGCAGTCGGCGACCGAATCGGCCATCGGTTTTTCGACCAGCACGTGGCAACCCATCTCCAGCGCCGCCAGGGTGATGGCGGCGTGCGAAGACGGCGGCGTCAGCACATGCACCGACTGCGGATTGGCGGGTGCCAGTTCGGCCAGCGAGGCGACGACAAGGGGCACGCCGTGCCTGGTCGCGAGCGCGCGCGCCGCTTCCAGGTTGGTGTCGCAGATGCCCACCACTTCGACGAAGTCCAGGGCTTTGAGTGCGGAGAGATGGTGGCCAGCGACGTAACCGGCGCCGACCAGGGCGACGCGCAGCTTGTGGGAAGGATCAATGCTCATGGAGTACCGGTTTGAAACTCGAAAGGGAAACTTGTTTGGCGGGTAGGTCTGTTAACGCTATTGGGATAGGTCCCGTTGCGTCGCCGCGGCCGTCAGGCGTTTGTGCGTGGCGCAGCGGCAGGCTGGTGGCCTGTTCAAGCCGCGCGCGAGCGTCTGGCGGCCGCGGCGGCGCAACCCGAAGGGCCGTACCTGAGTGCGCACGGGGCTGCGTCATCATTCGGGCATGTATCGGCATACATTTCCTCATTCTTCCTTGCCCCGCACGCACTCAGGTACGGCGGGACCTATCCCAATAGCGTTAACAGACCCTAGCTTCTGCGCCACGGCGTCCAGTACCGTCTCGACCCGGTGGTCCCAGGTCTGATCGGCTACCGAGGCGATGCGCTGTGCGGCCGCTTGCGGGGTGTCGTTGGCCAGCGCGGCGTCGAGCGCGGCCAGGAAGCCTTCGCGGTCGTCGGCGATGCCGACCCACTGGGCGAATTTTTCGATCTCCGCGTTGCGCACGCTCACCACCGGTTTGCCGGTGGCCAGGTATTCGCGCAATTTCAGCGGATTGGCGTTGGCGACCTGCCGGTTGAGGCGGTAGGGAATGATGGCCGCGTCGAAGGCCTTGGCCCAGCCCGGCAACTCTTGATAGGGCTGCGCGCCGGTGAAATGCGTGTTGGGCAACGCACGCAACTCGCTCACATCGACCGCTGCATGTCCCACCATCAGGAACGACCACTGCGGACGTTGCCGCGCCAGCCAGGCGATCAACTCCAGATCTATCCATTCGTGGATCGAGCCTATGTAGCCGATCACCGGGCCGGGCAGGTCGCGCGCGGCTGCGGGCACGACTGTCTGCGGATCCTGCGCACGTCCGAACAGTTCCGCGTCCACGCCGTGCGGCGCGAACAACGTGGACGGGTTCAGCGCGCGCTTGCTTTCCAGCAACGCCGGCGGCGCTACGAACAGCAGATCCGCGCGCCGGCTCAGCGCTTCGTCGCGCTGGGCGATCAGGGCCATGTCCACGCCCGGGTGCGCGGCGTAATCGTCGATGCAATAGAAGACGCAGAGCTCTTCATCCAGCTGTCCGGCCAGAAAGCCCGGGTGCGGCACCACGAACCACGAGATCCGGCGTTCGATTCCCGCATGCCGCAACGCTCGACGCACAGCCCAGCGGCTGAAGCGGCGGTTGAACGCCTCCACGCCGGGAATACGCCGGAACGGCAACTGCGGCACCGTGCAGCGCCAGAAGCCTTCGCGGATCCGTTCCGGAACCTGCAGCGCCGCGCGCAGCTTGCGCAACGCGCGTTTGAAGTCGCGTCCGTTCGCACTGGGCGCGCGCATGCCGGGAGAATCGACGTACAGCACAGGAAGAGTCCGCGCCAGCCGCTCGGCCACGTGATGGCTGCTGGTGCGGTTTTCGGCGTTCCAGTCGTTGCCGAAGTAGACGATACCCAGTCCCTGCAGCGGCGCGCGCGCCTCACTCATCGCGCCACCAACCCACCAGCCAGGACGTGCCGCCGTGGTAGATCCAGTCCTTGTGCAGGCCCGGTATCGCGTCCAGGTGCGGGC
Source organism: Pseudoxanthomonas sp. (assembly GCA_036383995.1). Taxonomy (GTDB): domain Bacteria; phylum Pseudomonadota; class Gammaproteobacteria; order Xanthomonadales; family Xanthomonadaceae; genus Pseudoxanthomonas_A. The sequence continues at coordinate 492,449 of DASVNG010000009.1, read as the reverse complement.
CGATGCGGCCGCTGGCCGGCGCGAAGAACGTGACCAGCCCGCTGCGCCCCAGCTGGCGCATGCGTTGCAACGTGGCGGCCGGGTCGCTGAGGTAGTAGAGCACTTCGCAGGCGGTGATCAGGTCGAAGCGCTCGCCGCGGTCCTGCCAGGGCAGGTCGAACAAGTCGGTCGCGGCGAAATGCGCCGTGGGCAGCCGCAAGCGCGCGCGGGCGATCGCATGCGCGCTGACGTCGATGCCGTATTGCCGATCGCTCAGGCGCGCCAGGTACTCGGTCTGGTGGCCTTCGCCGCAGCCGATCTCCAGCAGCGAGCCGACCCGGCCGAAGTTTTCCTCGATGATGCGGTTGGTGGCCTGGAAGCGGGCCTGCTCCAGTTCCGAATCCATGTTCCATGGATCCTCGACGTTGTAGGCCAGGTCCAGCCGGGAATGGTTATCGCTGCCGCCGACGCCACGCAGGGCGTACTTCATCCACAGGCGTCTCTGCGCTTTTTTCAGCAGTCTGGCGGTGCCGGCGAACATCGGTATTTCCCCTGTATTTCAACATTTGCGCAGCTTCCCGGACGGGAGTTGCGCACTGTCGGTGGGGCTGGAGCTCTGCACATGCAACGGGTGCAAGGGCGAGCTGTACCAATCCACCACTTTTCCGCATTCGAACAGGATCCAGGAAGGTCCGTATTCCCAACGATGCTCATGGGAGTTGAATGGCTCGCCCTGTATCCGTCTTACCTGTTTGTCGTCCATGCCGATGGCCAGCAGCTTTTCCGTCGCCGGCCCATGCAGGTCCTGCTTTGGCGCAGCGGTCGGTTCCACGGCATCGGACACGGTGGTGGCGGGCTCCTGGAGGGAAAGGCCGTAGAGCACCAGTCCTAGCAACGCTACCAACAGTACATAACGCCAATAGGAACCCGATCCGGACAAGGAAGAGGAGTCGTGCGCCGGCGCATCGCTCGATGCGAACAGCGCATCGCCCGGCAATTCGATGCGGGTAGACCGCAAGGCGCCCGGCAGGCGTCCGTGGACGCGCTGGAAATCGATCGCGGCCGCATACAGACGGTTTAAGCGTTGTAAGCGGGAAATATCGGAGGAATTGTCAGGATGATCCGGATGCAGCTGGGCCACGCGCCGGCGATAGGCTTGCTTGAAGTCGGTCAGGCTGCACTCGGCATCCAGTCCCAGCTCATCGTAAAGCGCAACGAAGTCGGTATCTTCCGCCATGCACGCAAACCCTTGCCGTTCGTTCCCCGTGGCTATCCTACAGTGGACAGCTTTGCGGGCGCCGGCGCAATCTGGGGTGAGCGTTGGGGCGGACGCAGGCAGCGGTGCGCAGGGGTGCGCGGGACGGTCCGGAGCGGCTGAGGGGCCGACAGGATCGTAGTGGGGCGATGTGAAGGGGGGCGATCCCCCGTGATGCAGAACAGGGGGAGTTCCATGAGTTTATCGTCGCGTGCCGGAAGGCGTCAGATACTGGCCCGTCGAAGCCATGCGCTGGGCGTGCTGCCCGTATTGCGGCGGCTGCGGGCGGCGCTGCGCCAGGATCTGCGCATTCTGGCCTATCACCGGGTGCTGGATTCGGCCGACCCGGACGGGTTCAGTTTCGACACCGAGCTGATCAGCGCCACCGGCGAGCAGTTTCGCGAGCAGATGCGCGCCATCAAACGCGATTTCCATCCCATGCGTTTCGACCAGGTGTTGTCCTATATCGACGCCGGTCGCCGTTTACCCAAGGGTGCGATCCTGGTGACCTTCGACGACGGTTACGACGACAACTACAGGATCGCTTTTCCCATTCTCCGCGAGCTCGGCATGTCGGCCATGTTCTTCGTTTCCACCGGCCACATCGATTCGGGCATGCCGTATGCCTACGATTGGCTGGTGCACATGGTCTGCACCACCCGGGCGCCGAAACTGCAGGCGCCTGAGCTGGGCATCGACTGGGAAATTCCCGAGGCGCTGGTCGAACGGCGCGCGCTGGCCGCCCGCTTGCTGGACCAGTTGAAAGGTCTGGACGATGCCGGGCAGGAAGCGCTGATCTCGCGGCTCGAGCGCGAATGGGACATTCCGCGCAGCGCCGGCCATCCGGATTGCCGTCCGATGGGCTGGGACCAGCTGCGGGAGATGCACCAGGGCGGCATGGAGATAGGCTCGCACGGCGTGGGCCATCGCATGCTGGCCAAGCTGCCGCGCGAACAGATGAGCCGCGAAGTGAATGGTTCCAAGCAATCGCTGGAGCGCGAGCTGGCCGCGCCGGCGCACGTGCTTTCCTATCCCGTGGGCGGTCCCGATGCCTTCGATGCGGCGACCATCGACATCGTTCGCTCGGCGGGTTTTCGCATGGCCTGCAGCTACATGGCCGGCACCAGCGCGCCGGATACGGACTCGCGTTACCGCATGCGCAGGCTGCCGGTAGAAAGCGAAATGGATGCCGCCTGGTTCAGCGCCATGGTCTCGGTGCCGGAAGTGTTCAGTTATTCGTCGCGTTTACGTACAGGTTGAGCGGAGTCACAGGGGCAGATGTTCTTCTTCATGATGGTGTACCTGATCCTGGTGATCATCCGACCCCAGGATTATCCGGCGGTGGTGGATTCGCCGGGCCTGCCCTGGCAGCCGCTCGCGCTGATCCTGGCCGCGTTGTTCTGGCTGTTCTCCGCGCGCAAGTCCTTTGCGGCGCCGCAGTACCTGCTGTTGCCGGTGTTCCTGTTGGTGGCGATGATTTCCAAGATCGTCAACGGCTGGACGGGGGGTGCGATCTTCGTGTTCGCGCTGTTCGCGCCGGTGATCCTGGCGTTCGTGCTGCTGTCCAACGCAGCCGACACCCGCAGCCGTCTGCGTACCACCATGGCCGTGTTCGCCGCCTGCGGCGCGGTGCTGGCCGTGCATGGCATTGAACAGTCGGTGATCGGGGTCGGTTGGACCGGCGTGGAGATGTCGCAGGAGACCCGCATCCAGTACGTGGGCATTTTCAACGACCCCAACGATCTGGGCATGCTGTTCGTGATGTGCCTGCCGATGGCGTTCTACCTGGGCGCGCGCGGCGGCTTGCTGGGCCTGCGGCGGCTGTTCTGGTGGACCGCCGCCGGGCTGCTGATCTACGGCATCTACCTGACCAACTCGCGCGGAACGCTGCTGGCGCTGGTGGCGTTGCTGGGCGTGTACGTCTGGCAGAAACGCGGCATCGTGACCGCCGGCGTGTTGGCCGTCGGTGCGCTGGCGGGATTGATGGCCATGCCTTCGCGCATGCAGGAGCTGGACTCTTCCGAAGCGTCCGCCGCGGGCCGCATCGATTCCTGGTACGAAGGCATCCAGATGTTCATCAGCGACCCGCTGTTCGGCGTGGGCGCTGGCGGCTACACCGACGTCAATCCGCTGACCGCGCACAATTCCTTCGTGCTGGTGCTGGCTGAGATGGGAATCATAGGTTTCACCATCTGGCTGGCCATCGCCGGCTACAGCTTCCGCATGACCCTGTCGGTGCTCAAGCGCGGCGACGAGGTCATGGACGATGTGCCTGCCGAGGTGCCCGACGACGAGGTCGTATCCGGCTGGCGCGACGACCGTGCGTTGACCCTGACCCTGCTGCTGTCGCTGGTCGGCTACTTCGTCTCGGCTTTCTTCCTGAGCCGCAGCTACGTGATCATCCTGTATCTGCTGGTGGCGTTGATCGTGGCCAACTACGTGCGCATGCGCGCGACCTATTCGAGCCTTCCGGCGTTCAGCCTGGACAAGGACCTGGTGCGCTGGCCCGTTTACGCGGTGCTGTGGGTGATCGGGCTCTACATCATGGTGAAGGTGCTGCTGGCTACGGTATGAATACGCGCGCCCACACCCTCCGCAACACGTTCTTCTCTTCGGTAGGCCTGTACACCGAGTACGTGCTCGGCATGCTGACCTCGATCATCATCGCCCGCCACCTGGGGCCGGACGAATACGGCGCGTACAGTCTGGTGATCTGGCTGGTGGCGATGGGCGTGGCCACCACCAACTCGGGCACGGCCAGTGCGGCGATCAAGTTCGTGGCCGAGCTGCGCGGTTCCGGCAATTTCGAAATGATCCCGACTTTGCTCGATTACCTGCGCAGGGCCCAGCGGATATTCCTGCTGTTCGTGTTGCTGGCCGGTGCGGCCGTGTTCCTGTTCGCGGGCGAGCACGTGGCGCCAGGCATGAACCACCTGATGCTGCTGGGGTTCCTGGTGGTGTCGGTGACGTTGCGTGCGTCGTACATGTTCAACATCGGCGTGGCCAAGGGCTTCGAGAACTTCCGCGCCACCGCCATCGTTTCGCTGGTATCGACCCCGATCAATCTGGGCCTGGTCATCGCCGCCTGGTTCTTCGACGCCAGCGTGGAGTGGCTGCTGGCGGTGTTCGTGGTCTCCGGCCTGGTGTTCTATGCGGTGTCGCTGCGCCAGATCAAGCCGTTGGTGCCGGCGCGCGTGCCGGGCACCAGGATTCCCGATGCGCTGATGGGCAGGGTGCGCAGGCACATGGGATGGACCGCGCTCACCGTCTCGGTCGGTTTCCTCGCTGCCAGCGAAGTGGAGGTGCTGTTCCTCACTCTGTATGCCGACAGCCACGATGCGGGCCAGTTCAAGGTCGCCTACCAACTGGCGATCGGCGCAGCCGCGCTGGTGCCGGGCGTGTTCGGCGCGCTGCTGCTGCCGATGATGGCCAACGCCTTGAGCCGAGGCCGCGAAGTGGCGGGGCGCCGTTTCGTGGCCAGCACCGGGTATCTGGCCTTGCTGGCGATGCCGCTGATGGCGTTCGGCGCGGTGTTTTCCGATGCGGTGATCCACCTGCTGTACGGCAACGCCTACCTTGCGGCCGGGCCGGTGTTCGCGGTCTGCCTGGCCGGCGCGTCGATCACCACCATGACCCAGGGCGGGTCCAGCCTGCTGGTCAGCGCCGACCGTCAGCGCAGCATCCTGATGCTGGTCATCGGCTGCGCCTTGCTCAAGGTGCTGCTGGATGCGGTGCTGATCATGCACTTCGGCCTGCCCGGCGCGATCGCCGCCTATGGCCTGGTGGCGCTGATCAATGCCGGATCGATGATGGCCCTGGCCATCCGCGTCAGCCACGCGACTCCGGATTGGGGCCGGCTGTCGCGAATCGCCTTGTCGGCGGCGATCGCGGCCGTGGTCGCGCTGCCGTTGCGGGGCCAGTTGCTGCCGTGGGCGCAGGTCGTGTTCGGCGGCCTGGCGCTTGGCGTGTCCTACGTGACTGCAACGATGCTGTTCGGTTGCTGGAGCCGCGGCGACATAGAGCATCTGCAACTGTTGTACCAGCGCTTCGTGCCGGGCAATCGGCGACTGGGAACGCGCGTGCTGGGGTGGGCGCGCGAACGCGCGCCGGCCGATGCCGTAGCGGCGGACAGCACGACGGCGGGGAGCGCGCCATGACCGGCCTGTATGAGCCCCTGTTCCGGCGCGTTCTGTTCCCCGCATACGAATCGGGCCTGCGCCGCCGCAAGACCTTGGCTTATCTGCGCGAGTACGAGAAGAGCCAATGGCGCACGCCGGAGGAAACCGAAGCGCTGCAATGGCAAAAGCTCAAAGGCCTGGTCCGGCATTGCTGGGAGCAGGTGCCTTACTACCGCGAGCTCTGGCCGACGCTGGGCATAAGCGCCCCGGACGACATCGCCAGCTATGCCGACTACGCGCGCCTGCCGGTGCTCACCAAGCCGGAAATCCGCGCCAACTTCGATAAGTTAATCGCCCCCGCCTACCGCGACGGCCTGCTCTACAAGACCACCGGCGGCTCCACCGGCGAGCCGCTGCGCTTCGGCTACACGCGCGAAAGCTACGAACGGCGTTTGTCGATCATGTGGCGCGGCTACGGCTGGGCCGGTGCGCGCCTGGGGCAGCGCACGCTGTACCTGTGGGGCACGCCGGTGGGCGCGCAGAAGCGCAAGGACCGGATGTACCACGCCGCTTTCAACCGCTACATGCTCAACGCTTTCGAGATGACCGAAGAGCGCATGGCCGAATACGCCGACGCAGTGGATCGTTTCCGCCCCGAAACCATCGTTTCCTACGTCGCTCCGATAGTGAAGCTGGCCGAATGGCTGATCGCAAACGGCAGGCGCATCCACCGCCCGCAACGGATCCTGGGCGCGGCAGAATCGCTGCACGAAAGCCAGCGCAAGATCATCGAGCAGGCGTTCGGCTGTCCGGCCTACAACACCTACGGCTGCCGCGAGTTCATGCTGATCGCGGCCGAATGCGAGCATCGCGGCGGCCTGCACGTTAACGCCGATCACCTGAAGGTGGAGCTGGGCGGCTCTGCGGACGCGGGTCCGCGCGATGTGATCGTCACCGACCTGCACAACTTCGGCATGCCGCTGCTGCGCTACGCCAATGGCGATCTGGCCACCGCTGGCGCGGGAAGCTGCGCCTGCGGACGCGGCCTGCCGCTGCTGGCCAGCGTGGACGGACGCAAACTGGATGCCTTGCGCACGCCCGATGGTCGTTTCGTCCCCGGCGAGTACATCGTGTACGCATTCCTGTACGCGACCGGCATCAAACGCTACCAGGTGGTGCAGAAGCGCCTGGATGCTTTCGAGATCCGCCTGGTCCGCGACCGCGATTTCGATCATTCGACTGTCGATTTGGTGCGCGGAGAACTGCGCAAAGTCGTCGGCGACAGCGTCAGCCTGGATTTCCAGTTCGTCGACGAAATTCCTCTGACCCAGACCGGCAAGCTGCGGGTCACGATTTCGGAGCTGGCATGAACGCGATGCCCAGCCTGAGGATCACCCACTTCGTCGAGAACATGGAGCGCGGCGGATTGGAGCGGGCGGTGATCGACCTGATCGCTGCCCAGCGCGAAGCCGGCCACGAATGCCGCCTGGTCTGCCTGTTCGACCGCGGCATCCTGGCCGACGAATTGTCCGCCAGCGGCGTGAGCGTGGAAATCTGCGACAAACGTACCGGCGCCGATTTCCGCGCCTTGCGCCGCGCGCGCGACCTGCTGCGCGGCGGTGGCGTGCTGCACACCCACAACGCCGCCGCCCACTACCACGCGGTGCTGGCCTCGGCCGGCCTGCCGTTGCAGCGGGTGGTTAATACCCGGCACGGCATGGGCGAAAGCAATCCACGCAGCCGGCGCGAATGGCTCTATCGCCGTTCCATGGCCAGGACCGACTACGCCGTGGCCGTATGCGAAACCGCACGCCGGCATCTGCAGAACAACGGCGTTTCGCCGCGCTCGGCGCTGCTGTCCATTCCCAACGGCATACGCACCGAAGGCTTCCAGGCCGCAGGCGATGCGGCGCGCGCAGGTTTGCGCGAAGAACTCGCGCTTGCGCCAGACAGCCGCCTCATCGGTACGGTAGGCCGGTTGGAGCCGGTCAAGGACCAGGCCAATCTGATCCGCGCGTTCCGGCAAGTGCGCCTGAACATGCCCGAAGCGGCGCTGGTGCTGGTCGGCGACGGCGCGCTGCGGCGCGAACTGGAAGCGGTCGCCGCGGCAGAAGGAGTCGCCGATGCGACGCGCTTCCTGGGCGACCGCTCGGATGTGCCGCGATTGCTGCAAGGGCTGGATGTGTTCGCGCTGTCGTCGGTGAGCGAGGGCTATTCCATCGCGTTGCTGGAAGCCTGCGCCGCGCAACTGCCCATCGTGGCGACCGACGTGGGCGGCAACGGCGAAATCGTGCGCGACCGCAAAAACGGTTTGCTGGTGCCTGTACGCGACGCCGACGCCCTGGCCGCGGCGCTGACCGAATTGTTGTCCACGCCCGCTTATGCGGTGGCCTTGGGGCAGGCGGGCCGGCATTGGGTTACCGATGAAGGCTCCTTCCGGACCATGGCCAGCCGCTACGAAGCGCTGTACCGCAATGCCGGCGTTCGACAGGAGGGTGGATCATGAACCCCGCATTCGGCCGGCAATTGCTCCGCGAAAGGAACTATCGTCATCCCGGCGTGTTCCACTCCACGCGACAATCGATCGAACCCCCATCATCGCTATCCCCATGACTCCACGGCCCAGAAAACTCAAGATCCTGCGTTGGTTGCCCGGCTCGCTGGTGACCACCACCGGTTCGCGCGCGGGCCGCAATCTGTACCTGACCTTCGACGACGGTCCGCATGGCGAGCACACCGTACCGTTGCTCGAACTGCTGGCCCGGCATCAGGCCAAGGCCAGTTTTTTCCTGATCGGCGGCCAGATCGAAGCCCATCCCGAGCTGGCGCACCGCATCGCCAGGGAAGGGCATACGTTGGGCAACCATTCCTTCACCCACCCGCATTTCGAGAAGCTCGACCTGTCGGCGCAATTGGATGAAGTCGACCGCACCGACGCACTGCTGAGCGCCATCGACGGCCGGCCCCGGCACAGCTTCCGGCCGCCACGCGGGGTCATGCCGCCGCGCATGCTGGCCAATTTCTTCCGCCGCCGCCGCCGCACGACTTACTGGTCCTACGACAGCCTGGACTACAGCCGCCGCCCGGCCGCCGAGCTGATCGAGATCATCCGCCGCCATCCGGTGGAGGCGGGCGACATCCTGCTGATGCACGACGACAGCACGCTGTCGCTGGAGATGCTGACCGTGCTGATTCCCGAGTGGAAAGCCCAGGGCTTCAATCTGCAAGCCTTGCCTGCCGAAGCCTGACCCGCCGCCGTCCACGCTGGCCTGAACGGCCCGCTAATCCCGTTAATTGCAATGTGACGGCAGCGGCCGGAACGCGATTAAGGCAAGGGGGAAATCTTGGGCATTCTGCTTTGGGGCGCGATAGCGGTCGTCTTGGCCGTGGCCGCCATGGCCTTCGTGGTCTGGCGCCTGCTGCGCGCGCGCAACATGGAAATCTGGATCGGGAGCTACCTGCGCCGCCGCGTCCCGCGCGTGACCGGTCAGCCGGTGCATGTGATGTTCTGTTTCGTCGACCACTTCGAGCCGATGTGGCATGGCGCCGACCTGGCGACCCAGCGCGCCCGCGTGGATCGCTGGTGCCGCGATTACCGCAAGCTGGCCTCGGCGCACCGTGACGCCGACGGCCGGCCGCCGCAGCACAGCTTCTTCTATCCGGAAGAGGAATACGCCGAGGAACACCTGGACAAGATCGCCGCGCTTTGCGCCGACGGCTACGGCGAGCTGGAAATCCACTTGCACCACGACAACGATACCGAAGCCAATTTCCGCGAAAGCATCCGCCGCTTCTGCAATACCCTGCACGAACGCCACGGGGCGTTGTCGCGCGATCCGGCCACCGGCGAGCTGAACTTCGGCTTCATCCACGGCAACTGGTGCCTGGACAATTCGCGCGGCGACGGACGCTGGTGCGGCCTCAACAACGAATTGATCCTGCTGCGCGAACTGGGTTGCTACGCCGATTTCACCCTGCCGTCGGCGCCCAGCGACACCCAGACCCGCACCATCAATTCCATCTACTACGCCACCGACGATCCGCAACACCCCAAGTCGCACGATGACGGCGTGGCGGTGCATGTGGGCGGCGGCGCGACCGGCGATCTGATGATCGTGCAGGGCCCGCTGGGTTTGAACTGGCGCGAGCGCAAGGCCGGGGTGATTCCGCGCATCGAGAACGCCGACGTGCGCCGCGGCTGTCCGCCGACCCCGCAGCGCGTCGACGATTGGGTGCGCACCGGCGTGCACGTGGAAGGCAAGCCGGAATGGGTGTTCGTGAAGGTGCATACCCACGGCACCCAGGAATACGACATGGATACGTTGCTCGGACCGCCGACCGATGCCATGCATGCGCATCTGGAGCGCGCCTACAACGATGGCGAGCGCTACGTGCTGCATTACGTCAGCGCGCGCGAGGTCTACAACATCATCAAAGCGGCCGAGGCGGGCAAGCAGGGCAACCCCAACGAATATCGCGACTTCATCCTGCCGCCGCCGAAATCTTCCTGGGCCGGCTCCGCTCGAGCCTCCGTACGGAGTGCGGCATGACCACGGCCACTTCCCTGCAATCGGCCCGCGGCAGCGGCCGCTCCGCGGAGTTGCTGGTCAGCGTGATCATGCCGGTATTCAATGCGGAGCGGACGTTGCGGAAGTCGGTGGATTCGGTGTTGCGGCAGACGCTGGCCAATCTCGAACTCGTGCTGGTGGACGACTGTTCGCGCGACGGATCGGGCCGGATCATGCGCGAATACGCCGGCAAGGACTCCCGCGTGAAAATCGTCAGCCAGCCGGCGAATGCGGGCGTGGCCGAAGCCCGCAATGCGGGGCTGCGCGCGGCGTCGGGCAGCCATGTCGCCTTCCTGGACAGCGACGACTGGTGGGATCCGCGTAAGTTGGAGTTGCAGCTTGCGCAAATGCAGGAGAGCGGCGCGCTGGTTTCCTACGCGGGTTACCAGCGGGTCGCCGAAGACGGTCATCTGCTGTCCTGCGTCGAGCCGCCAGCGGAGATCGCTTATGGCGACATGCTCAAGAGCAACCACATAGGCAATCTCACAGGCGTCTACGACCGTCGTCTGGGCGATGTGCCGTTCGTACGCATGGGCCATGAAGACTATGTGTTCTGGCTGGACCGCGTGCGTCGCGCCGGCCATGCCGTGCGCGTGCGGCATGAAGGGCCGCTGGCCTATTACCTGGTGCGCAACGGCTCGGTTTCTTCCAACAAGCTGCGGGCGGCGCGCTGGCAGTGGCGCGTGTACCGCGAATCGGAGCATCTCACCCTCTGGCAGGCATGCTGGTACATGCTGCACTACGTCAGCCATGCGCTTTCCAAGCGCGGCCTGGCCGCGGTCTGACCGCGACCGATACGAAAAAAGCCGCCTGTATCGAACAGGCGGCTTTTCGTTTTCGCTCGATTTCCGGCAGGCTCAGATCTCGGAAAGCTCCACCAGGTAGCCGGTGGTGCCGCCGGTCACGTCAATGCGGTAGCGTGCGCCGTCCTCGACGTATTTGCCGGTGCTGAAGTTGCTGTTGATGGTGGCGTTGGCTGGTTCCAGCACGCGCACGCGCAGGCGTCCGGCGGTGGCTTCGCGGCTGTTGACCAGGGTCGGCAGCACCGGCGTATTGACCTGGAACGTGGCGGTGGTGCCGGAAGTGATCGCGAACGTATCGCGCACGGTCAGCTTGCGGCCGCCGAAGGTGAACTGACGGCCCCACGAAGTCACCGCGGTGTTGTCGCAGAAAGCAGGCGTCAGGTTGGCGTTGGCGGTGAAGTCGCCAGTGCCTGCTGCGCCCGGAGTCACTGTCATGGTGGAGATCTTGGTGGTCGATTCGCACTGGCGAGCCACCGTGCCGTTGCGCACGAAGCGCACCAGGTTATGCACGTCGGTGCCCTGATTGATGCCGCTATGGCTCCAGATGTTGGCGGTGACGGCCAGCCAGTCGCGCGAGAACAGGGTGAACGATCCCTGGTCCTGGTGCGCATGGCTCTCGTTGTACGGACCGGCCACGATCGCCACCCACATCGCGTTGACGTCCCAGCCGGTGCGGGCGAACAGATGCCCGACGCCGGTGGCGTGATAGACCAGATTGGAGGGCGGAGTGGCGGTAGTGCCGGCCGGCAGCAGGTCGTAACGGAAGTTGAAACCCGAATTCATCTGCGTGCCCGGCACCACCACGCCGCTGCTGTTCTTCATCATGATGTTGCTCAACCACCAGGTCGAGGCGCGCTGCGCGGCTTCGCTGTTGGCGGTCTGCCTGGCTTCCAGCACCAGCCGGCGATGGTAGTCGTACAGCTCGGGCACCGAGTTGCGCGACTGGTCGCCGATCGGCGCGAACCGGTCCATCGTCGGCACAGTGGCGTTGATCCAGTAGTAGATGCTGTCGGTCGCATGCGTGTTGGTGTTGGCCAGATCCGTGCCGGTGGCGTCGCGCCACAGGTGGTACAGCGAGAACAGACGCATCTGCGCGGTGCCGTAACCGGTGCCTTCGCTGCTGCCGCCGCCCGGTAGCCTGGCGAAATACGCCTGCAGCGCCGGCAGGCGGCGGTTGCGCAGTTCGCCCATCCAGGTGGCGTTGTTGGTGGCCAGCGCCCAGTACATGGTCGCTTCGAGGAAGCTGTAGTGGTAGTTGTTGCCGGGGTTGTCCACCGACCAGCCCGTCCACGGCGCCGAACGGCTACCCCAGCGCGCGCTGCCGTAGTTCCAGATATTCCATACCGACTGCTCCGCATACGCGGACCAGCGCGTGCGCTGCGCGCCGGTGATGAAAGCCGAACAGGTGACCAGCGTCATCGACAGGTCCGAGATCATCGGGCCCACTTCCAGGTAGGAGTCGCCGGCGATTTCGGGATTGCTGCCTGCCGCGATGGCGGCTTCGGCGTCGGCGACCTGCCGCTCGACCATATTGACGGCCAGCGTGCAGTATTTGGTCTCCGGCGACAGCTGGTACATCATCGCCGCCTCGCTGGCGGCGAAGGCGTAGCCCGGGCTGCCGTTCACCGCGGCGTCCACCCAATTCTTGAAACGCGTATACGCGGCGGAGCTGGTGTTGACGTAGCGCCGTACCGAAGGCAGCTGGATCAGGCGGGGCAGGGACGAGTTGGCCATCTGCGGGCCGCTGCTTCCGCCGCTCATGACCGGACCGGCCGGTGCGGGCGTTGCCGGCGTCGTGGCGTTGGCGACGGGCGTAGTTGCAGGGGTAGGCGTGGGCTTGGCAGAGGCGGCGCGGCTGCGAAGCAGGTTCATGAGCCTGATCGGCAACAGCGTGTCCGAATAAGCCCGGGCCAGCGACTGCGCGCGGTTGGTCGCGGTCAGGTATTGCTGCCAGGTGTCTTCGGCCCGCTGTTCCCAGCGGGAGCCGAACAAGCCGGCTGCACTGGCGGCAGTGATGGTGACCAGGAAAGCGCTACCGGCAAGGGCGGCGGCGATCAGGCGCTTGCGGCGGACGAGCGGACGCAAGGCACGGGATGATGCTGGAATGGGGTGCTGCACGGGGGATTCTCCTAAAGCCGTGCGCACAACAACGACAATAGGATTATTGTCGTTTCGCTCTGGCTCCCCCTAGCCCATACAAACGCATCGGCGGGCGCATCATAACGTGGTCGGTCGGAACTACCGGACACGTATATGGGGCTGAAATGGCTTCGTTCAGCTGGCGTCGGGGTTTGGATTCCGCCCAAAACAGGGACTTATGGCGGGCCTGTACGGCCCGTCACGGTAAAAATGTGACGAATATCATTTTTCAGAAAGTTCGACCAGATATCCGCTTTGCCCGCCGGCGACATCGATACGCCAGCCGCTGCGGAACTCCTGCGCGTCCACCTTGCGCCATTCGTGGATGCTGATCGAGGCGTTGGCCGGCTCCAGCACGCGCATCCGCAATCCGCCGGCCAGCACTTCGTTGCCGTTGATCTTCGGTTCGGCCGGCACGTTGACCTGGAAGATCGCGCGCGTGCCTGCCCCCAGTTTGAATTGATCGCTGACGGTCAGCTTGCGCCCGGCGAAATCCAGTTTCCGCTGCCAACTTCCCAGCGCCGGGTTGCCGCGATAGACCGGGGTCAGATCGGCGGTTGCGGAGAAAGCGCCTTGTTGGCCCGGCACGACGGTCAGCTTGGAGCGCGACTCGGTGCTTTCGCACTGGTGCAGGACGACGTCGCCGCGCGGCGCGGCGCATTGGCTAGCGTTCTTATCGCTGCGCTCGAAGCGGACCACGTTGTGGACTTCGGTGCCTTGCTGGATGCCGCTATGGCTCCAGATGTTTTCGGTGACCGCCAGCCAGTCGCGTGCGAACAGGGTGAAGGAGCCCTGGTCCTGGTGCGCGTGGCTTTCGTTGTAGGGGCCGGCGACGAAGGACACCCACATCGCGTCCTTGTCCCAGCTGGTGCGGGCGAACAGGTGTCCGGTGCCTTCGGCCAGATAGACCAGCCCCTTCGGCGGATTGCCGCCTTTGCCGGCCGGGAGTAGGTCGTAACGGCTGTTGAAGCCGCCGCTCATGCTGGGCACGGAAATGGAGTTCAACCACCACGAAGAAATGCTCAGGGCTTCGGGTTCTTGAGTGAGCTGCCGCGCTTCCAGCACCAGCCGCCGATGGTAGTCGTACAGTTCCGGCACCGAGTTGCGCGACTGGTCGCCGATGGGCGCGAAGCGGTCCAAGGTCGGCACGGTGGCGTTGACCCAATAGGCGATGCTGTCGTGCGCGTGCGGGCTGGCGTTGGCCAGGTCTTCGTCGGTGCTGTCGCGCCACAGCCGGTAAAGCGAATACAGGCGCATGTGCGCCGCGCCGTAGCCGGTGCCTTCGCTGCTGCCGCCGCCCGGCAATTTGGCGAAGTAGGCTTTGAGAGGCGGCAATCTGCGCTCGCGCAGATCCTTCATCCAGGCGTCGCTGCCGCTGACCAGCGCCCAGAACATGGTCGCTTCCAAAAAACTGTAGTAGTAATTGTTGCCGGGATTGTCGGTGGACCAGCCGGTCCAGGGATGCGGTTTTCCGCCCCATTGGGCCGAACCGTGATGCCAGACGTTCCACACCGCCTGCTCGGCGTAGGCCGACCAGCGTTTGCGCTGATCGGCGCTTACATCGGCCGCGCAGCTGTCCAGGGTCAGCGCCAGGTCGGCGATCTGCGGCCCCACTTCCAGGTACGAGTCGCCGGCGATTTCCGGGCGTCCGCCCGAGGCGATCGCCGCTTCGGCATCACTCACCTGCTTCTCCACCATGCCCACGGCCAGCTTGCAGTATTTTTCGCCGCCCGACAGCCGGAACATCAGCGCCGCGTCGCTGGCGGCGAAGGCATAGCCAGGGCTGCCGGCCACCGCCGAATCGACATACGACTTGAAGCGCGAATACGCGGCGGACTTCTTGTCCACGAACGACAGATCGATCTTGAGCCCGCTGGCGCCGGCCGGCGTGCTTGCTGCCGCAGGTTCGGCGGTTGCCGCAGCGGCTTGTGGAGCGGGCGCGGGCAACGGCTCGGGCAGTGCGACGGCCTGGTTGTCGCCGGCCTCGCTGCATTGGGCCATGGCCGCGGCCAGCATGGCCAGGCACAGGAGGAAGGCGCTGGACCAGATGCGTCCTTGCTTGCGCGATGCGCTCGCGGGGGCCGACTGCTGGCTCATGACGCGCTCCTCAGCGATTGGAATACGAAATGCTCAGATACACCAGATTCTGCGAGACGCTTTGCCCGACCGCGTTGCTGTCGCGCTTGTAGCGTTCCCATTCCAACCCGGCGCTCCAGTGGCGCGCCCATTGGTAGCGCAGGGTGGCGCCCACGCGGGTGGTTTTGTCCTCGCGGTTCAACTGCGTGTAATCGATGTTTTCGTAGGTGCCGTACAGGCCCAGAGTCAGCGAGCGGCGCAGGAGGAAATGCAGATCGGTGCGCAGGCCGTGGTTGTCCTGGTCGAACTCGTCCGAATCGACGTAGTTACGCTTCTGCACGTAGGGCGAAACCATGAAGTTCAGACGCGTGTTGGTGAAGCTGTACTCCAGCTCCAGATTGCGCACTTCATAGGGCGAGGCGTTGACCACTGCGTCGCCGGTCAGCACGTTCTGTGGCAGCGTGGCGTCGGCCTGGATGCTGCTCAGCGCATCGATGGCGGTGTCGGAGAACTGGCTGGAGGCCAGCACGGTCAGGCTGTGGCGCTCGTTCGGGCTCCAGGTGGCGTCGAAGCGGAACAACGGCTCCGAACGCGTTTCGCCCTGGCGGTATTCGATGCGCGAGTAACCCAGGTCGGTGCCCAGTTCGAATTGCGCCAGGGTGCGCGAATAGCGTCCGAACAGGTCGTAGCGGTTGTAGTCGCGGGCCACGATGTCGTCGTCGAAATCCACGCGCTGGGCCTGCATGTTGAGCGAGGCCCGGCTGGTGGGGGTGAGCTCCTTGATCGTGCGCAAGGCCAGGGCGACGCGCTGGGAATTGAACTCGTCGGTGACTTCCGCATCGCTGTTGACGTAGCGCAGTTCGGCCTGGCCCTGCAGGGTGGGCGACCAGTTGAACATCACGGTCGGGCCGGCGGAAAACACGTTGACCTGCTGGCGGTTGCCCGGCGCATCGGGCACCAGCGCGTCGACCGGCTGGATGGACAGGTTGTCCTCCACCAGGAAGTACAGGCGCTGCGGGATGGCGATCCAGTTCAGGCTGCCGGACAGGGTGCCGTCGACCGTATCGGTGAACACATCGTCTTCGTAATCGCGGTATTCCACGCGGCCGTCGGCATGCGCCTGCACCGAGGAATTGTTCTCGGTGACCAGGAATCCGAGGCCGCTGCGCAGATAACGCTGGTCGATGGGGTCGGTGGGCGACAGAGTGACGTTGTCGTTCCACTCCATGCCCAGGTCCAGGTTGTAGTCCACCCTTGCCGCCCAGGCCGTGCCGGGCACGCACACCAGACTGGTGGCGATGACCGACGCGCGTAGGTATTTGGGATGCATGCGCCTTCTCCTTGCGGATGCCTCAGGGCAGGTGGTTGAAAACGACGCCGGCGACCTTTTCGGGGGGGAAGCTCGCCAGCGCCGCTTCGATTTTTTCCGGCGTCACCAGGCCGTAGCCGGCGACCAGCACGACCAGGTCGGCAAGTTCGGACAAAATCCGTGCGTCTGGCGAACCGAGCACCGACGGGCTGTCCAGGATGATGTAGCGGTCCGAATAGCGGCTGCGCACCGAATCGATCATGGCGCGCATGCGGAACGAGCTGAAGGATTCGCCGGTGGTTTCGCGCTGACGGCCGCTGGGGATCAACCGCAACCGCGGCACGCCGGTGCGGTAGAGCACCTTGGCGACGTCCAGCGAGCCGTCTTCCAGATAATCCATCAGGCCGCCGCTGGAGGTGTCCACGCGCAGGGCCGAGTGTTGCGAAGGATGCAGCACGTCGCAATCGATCAACAGCGAGGTCTTGGTGTCGTCGAAGGCGAACGCGGCGGCCAGGTTGCGGGCGACGAAGCTGCCGCCGCAGCCGTGGCTTACCGGGGCGACCAGGGTGACGAAGTTGCGCTCGCCGCCGGCGGCCAGCAGGCGCGTGCGCAGTTCGCGGAAGGCGTCGGCCTGTTCGCGCACCGAATCGTTGCGGTGGATAACGCGGCGGTCTTCCAGTTCGCGGGTGGTCAGCGCCTTGGGCTCGTCCAGCAGGGCGAGCGAGCGCGCGGCGTCCACGCGGCGGAGGGAGCCCTGCGGACGATCGCTATCCTGATTCACTGTCGGTTCCACCATGGTTTGCAGGTTGTCTTGTCGGTTCATGATGTTCATGTCAGGCCATCATCTGCTTGTAGCCGAACGCCAGTCCATACGCCAGCACGACGACGAACATGATTCCCACGCTCATCGCCTGACGCAGACGCAGGCGGCGCTGGTCGCGTGGGGTGCGGTACAGCGGAACCACGGTCAGCAATTGGCGATCGGAAAGCTTCTGCAGCTGGCTTGGCGAACGGATGCGGGGATCGAAACGCACGCGCAGGAACAGCAGGCCCAGCGGAACGATCACCGCCATGAGCAAACCGGCGATGGCGAAATGCAGGAAGCGCAGACCAGTGGGGCGCAAGGGCATGATCGCCGGATCCTGCACGCGCAGGGTCAGGCCGCGTTCTTCGCGGTCCAGTTCCATCGACACGCGCGCGTTCTCGCGCCGGCGCAGCAGATCCTGGTAGATGTCCCGATTGACCTCGTAGTCGCGGGTCAGCTCCGCCAGCGCGCTTTCCGAAGCGGCGATGCGGCGGCTGCGGCCCAGCTCCTCGTCCAGCAGCGACTCGGCGATGCCCATGCGCGACTGGGTGGCGGCGATTTCGCGGCGCGCCTGGCCCTGCTGGCTGCGCAGTTCCTGGTACAGCGGATTCATCTGCGCATCGTCGAACGGGCTGGCGGTGGCCGGCGCGGTGGCGCGTCGCTGTTCCTCTTCGCGCATCGATTGCTGGATGTCGGCCATCTGGTGGCGGATGCGCACTACGTCCGGATATTGCTCGGTGTAGGTCAGCAACAGGCGGTCCAGTTGGCCCTGCAGTTCGAGCAGCTGCCCGCGGTACAGGCTCTCGCGGGTCTGCACCGCAGTGACGGCGGATTCGCCGGAAAGCTGCGAGCTGATGGCGCTTTCGCGCGAGCGCTGCTCCAGCAACGCCATGCGGGTCTGTTCGACCTGCGTGCGCAGCGTGCTGATGCGGGTGCTGGCGTCGGTGGCGCTGCCGGGTTGCGCGTCCGCATTGGCGGAACGGTACTGCTGCAGGTTGTCTTCGGCGTCGGTGAGTTTCTTGTGGTAGTCGTTCACCCGCGCATCGATGAACTGGTAGGCCTCGCGGCTTTCGCGGCCCTTGGTGGCCAGGCTTTCCTTGATGAACATCGCACCCAGGCGTTCGGTGACCTTGTAGGTGCGCTGCGCATCGTTGTCGCGATAGGTGATCTCCACCAGGTCGGGGCGGGAGGCGCGGATGGTGATGCGCTCCTTCAGCTCTTCCAGCAGGCGGTCGCGCTGCAGCGGCGTGGGATTGTCTTCCAGCCAGCCGCCGACCTTCAGCGCGTCTTCCAGCACCTTGCGGCTGTAGATCACCTGGCGGGCGATGCCGGCGCGGTCGGTGACGCCGGTGGCCACGGCGCGGCCTTCCAGCAGTGGCTGGATGATGTCGCTTTCCTGGGCCAGGATGGTGGTGGAGGCGGTGTAGTTCTTCGGCAGCAGGAACAGGCCGGCGAACAGGGTCAGCAAGGCGATGCCGGCGAAGATCGCGACCAGCGCCAGCGTGTGGCGGCGGCCCTCGTTCAGCAGGATCGGTACGAT
This sequence comes from Pseudoxanthomonas sp., assembly GCA_036383995.1. Lineage (GTDB taxonomy): Bacteria > Pseudomonadota > Gammaproteobacteria > Xanthomonadales > Xanthomonadaceae > Pseudoxanthomonas_A. The sequence continues at coordinate 473,857 of DASVNG010000009.1, read as the reverse complement.
CTCGTTCGGGGCAAGGGCGGTGGAAGGCCGATTGACGGCCGTTGAACGGCGTCCGGGAAGTGCTTCTGCGCTCATCAGAACGTGCGCTCGGGAATGGTGATGACGTCGCCGGGCGAGACCGGGAAATTGGTCGACAGATCGCCGCGGTTGAGGATCTTGTCCAGGCGCACCGCGTAGGTCTCGGTGCCTTCGCCGGACTTGCGGTACAGCTCGGAGCGGTCGCCTGCGGCGAATTCGGTCACGCCGCCTGCCGCCAGCACCGCGTCGAGCACGGTCATGCCGGGGCGGTAGGGAATCGAAATCGGCTGTCGCACTGCGCCGGTGACGCGGACGCGCGACAGGTATTCATGGCTGCGCAGGTCGGTGAGGATGACGGCGACCTGCGGATCGCGAACGAAACTGGCCAGCTTGGCCTGGATGTCCTTGGCCACCTCGGCCGGCGTATGGCCACCGGCGGATACGTCGCCCACCAGCGGCACCGAGATCATGCCGTCGGGACGGACCGGCACGGTGATGCCCAGTTCCGGATTGCGCCAGACCGACACCTGCACGATGTCGTCGACGCCGATTTTGTAGGAGTCGACAGCCGTGGCGGTCGCCTGGACGGGCGGCGGCGCTTTGCCGCCGCTGCTGCTTGCGCAGGCGGTCAGCAGGAGCGACAGGCAGACGGCCGTCAGGCCAGCAATAGAGCGCAACATTCCATTTCCCCTGTGTTGGTCACGTCAACTAGAACGCCGAAGGCATGCTGTTCCGGACAGGGGAAACCTGAATTAGGGCCTCAACAGGCCCTGGGTTCAGGTCCGGTAGAAATCCCGGTACCAGTCCACGAAGCGGCGCACGCCGGTTTCGATGGAGGTGGAAGGCGAATAGTCGGTATCGCGCTGCAGGGCGCTGACATCGGCGTAGGTGTCGGGCACGTCGCCGGGTTGCAGCGGAAGCAGATTGCGTTCGGCCTTGCGGCCCAGGCAGTCTTCCAGCACCTCGATGTAGCGCAGCAGTTGCACCGGCTGGTGGTTGCCGATGTTGTAGACGCGATAGGGTGCGCTGGAGCTGGCCGGAGTGGGAGCTAGCGGATCGTAGGCCGGGTCGGGCCCGGGCACGCGGTCCAGCGTGCGGATCACGCCTTCGACGATGTCGTCGACGTAGGTGAAGTCGCGGGTGTGGTGGCCGTGGTTGAACACGTCGATGGGCTCGCCCGCCAGTATCTTGCGGGTGAACAGGAACAGCGCCATGTCCGGGCGTCCCCACGGCCCGTAAACGGTGAAGAAGCGCAGGCCCGTGGTGGGCAGGCCGAACAGATGGCTGTAAGTGTGGGCCATCAGTTCGTTGGCCTTCTTGGTGGCCGCGTACATGCTGACCGGATGGTCCACGCTGTCTTCCACCGCGAAGGGCAGCTTTTTGTTGGCGCCGTAGACCGAACTGGAAGACGCATACACCAGATGCTCGATGCCGCGATGGCGGCAGGCTTCCAGGATGTTGAGGAAGCCGACGATATTGCTTTCCACGTAGGCCTGCGGGTTCTCCAGCGAATAACGCACGCCGGCCTGCGCGGCCAGGTTGACCACGCGTTGCGGTTTGAACCGGTCGAACGCCGCTTCCAACGCGCCGCGGTCCTCCAGCGACGCTTGCACGAACTCGAAACCCTTCAGCGGCAGCAGCTTGTCCAGGCGCGCCTGTTTCAAGCGCGGATCGTAGTAGGCGTTGAGATTGTCGTAGCCCAGCACCTCGTCGCCACGGGCCAGCAGACGCTGGCTCAGATGTGAGCCGATGAAGCCGGCGGCGCCGGTGACCAGTACGCGCATTTCAGGGCATCTCCGTGGATCGCAGGCGCCAGTTTATAACAGTGATCGACATTCTCGCTGGCGGTTGCCGGCAGTCTTACAGGCAGTCGTCGACGCTCTGCCGCGGAAGGGCGCGCTTGACGTCGAACAGCACCGCATCGGGCTTGCCGAAGGCGCGGATGCCTTCCGCACCCAGCGCGATGAACTCCCGGTGCGAGACCGCCAGGATGATCGCGTCGTACCTGCCGGGTTCGGGCTGGGCGATCAGCTCCAGGCCGTATTCGTGGCGCGCTTCATCGGCACTGACCCACGGATCGTGGATGTGCACGTTGGCGTTGTAGCTGCGCAGCTCGGCCACGATGTCCACCACGCGCGTGTTGCGCACGTCGGGGCAGTTTTCCTTGAAGGCCAGGCCCAGCACCAGGATGTTGGACTGGGTGGTCTGCAGGTTGCGCTGGGCCATCAGCTTGGCGGTGCGGCGCGCCACGTGGCTGCCCATGCCGTCGTTGATGCGGCGTCCGGCCAGGATCACGTCCGGGTGGTAGCCGATCTGCTGCGCCTTGTGGGTCAGGTAATACGGATCCACGCCGATGCAGTGGCCGCCGACCAGGCCGGGACGGAACGGCAGGAAGTTCCATTTGGTGCCCGCCGCTTCCAGCACTTCATGGGTGTCGATGCCCAGGCGGTGGAAGATCAGCGCCAGTTCGTTGATCAGGGCGATGTTGACGTCGCGCTGGGTGTTCTCGATCACCTTGGCGGCTTCGGCCACGCGGATGCTGGAGGCCTTGTGGGTGCCGGCGGTGATGATCTGGCGGTATAGGTCGTCGATGAAATCGGCGGCCTCGGCGGTGGAACCTGAAGTCACCTTCATGATCGTTTCCAGACGGTGCTGCTTGTCGCCCGGATTGATGCGCTCGGGGCTGTAGCCGGCGTAGAAGTCCTGGTTGAAGGTCAGGCCCGATTCGGCCTCGATGATCGGCACGCAGACTTCCTCGGTGGCTCCGGGGTAGACCGTGGATTCGTAGATCGCCACGCCGCCCTTGCCTATCGCGCGGCCCACGGTGCGGCTGGCCGATTCCAGCGGGCGCAAGTCGGGCCGCTTGTAGTCGTCGATCGGGGTGGGCACGGTGATGATGAAGACGTTGCAGCCTTTCAACTCTTCCGGGTTGCTGGCGAAACTGAGGCTGGCGGCGTCGCGCAGTTCCTGTTCCGACACTTCCAGCGTGTGGTCGTGGCCCCGGCGCAGTTCGTCGACCCGCTTTGCGTTGATGTCGAAGCCCAGGGTCTTGAAGCGGCGCCCGAAGGTGGCTGCCAGCGGCAGTCCCACATAACCCAGGCCGATGACGGCGATGCTGATCTGGTCGCGCGAAGGCAGTGCGGCATCCATACGGAAGGTGGCTCTCGTCTATAAGTGAACATGCGGGCGGACGGAGTCTAGCCGATGCCGTCTGCAGGCGCGCTGCACACGGTGGATGCGGAATCCCCCTTGTTGGACCACTGAACGCGCAAAACGCCGCGTTGAGGACAACGGCGGCTCATGTCCGCCGCCGCCGCCGTATTGCGTAAACCTGTAGTGCCGGACGCAAGGCTGCCCGGTAAACCAGGGGAAACAGACCATGCGCATATTGCTTTGCGGCGGAACCGGCTATATCGGTTGCCATACCTATTTGGTGCTGGCCGCGCGCGGGCATGAGGTGACCCTGGCCGACAATTTCAGCAACAGCTCCCCGCAGGTGCTGCATCGGCTCGAAACGCTGGCCGGATCGTCGGTCAATTTCCACCGCGTCGACATGCGCGACCGCAGCGCGCTTTCGCGTTTGTTCTCCTCGCGCCGGTTCGATGCCGTGGTCCACTTCGCCGCGCTCAAGGCGGTGGGCGAATCCTGCGAACGTCCGCTGGACTATTTCGACAACAACATCAGCGGCACCATCAACCTGCTGCAGGCCATGCGCGAGGCCGAGGTCCGCCACCTGGTGTTCAGTTCCTCGGCGACCGTCTACGGCGACCCCGAGCGCCTGCCCATCGACGAAGATGCGCGCCTGCAGGTCACCAATCCTTACGGACGCACGAAGTTGGTGATGGAGGAACTGATCGGCGACGTATGCCGTGCCGACCCGTCGTTCCGCGCCGCCAACCTGCGTTACTTCAACCCGGTCGGCGCGCACGAGTCGGGCATGATCGGCGAAGACCCCGGCGGCATTCCCAACAACCTGATGCCTTACATCTGCCAGGTGGCGGTGGGGTTGTGCGAAAAGCTGAGCGTGTTCGGCGGCGACTGGCCCACCCTCGACGGTACCGGCGTGCGCGACTACATCCACGTCATGGATCTGGCCCGCGCCCATGCCGACGCGCTGGACTATCTGGCCCGCGAGGACCGCAACCTCACCGTCAACCTGGGAACCGGGCGCGGCGTGAGCGTGCTGGAACTGGTGCGCGGGTTCGAGAAAGCTTCAGGCCGCAGCATTCCGTACCAGATCGTCGACCGGCGCGAGGGCGACGTGGCCGAAGTGTATGCCGATCCTTCGCTGGCCCAGCGCTTGCTGGGCTGGCGCGCCGAACTGGATGTCGATGCCATGTGCCGCGACGCCTGGCGCTGGCAGTCGCTCAATCCGCAGGGCTACGCGTCGCTGCTGGCGACCGAGCCCAGCAGGACGCTGGCTACCGCCTGAGGCTGTTTCATCCAGGCGAAGTGGTCCGCTTTCGCGCCCAGCGCGGCGCGGTCCAGGACGCGGATTGTCGCCGCCGCTTGCGGCATCTTGTCCAGCAGGGCCTGCATGGAACGGCGCGGCGCGAACCAGTCGTCCTTCAGCAGCACCGCGTCGATCGGGACCTGGACGCGGGATAGCGCCTGCTCGAGATCCGTTTCCATGCCGGCGGCCGCGTAGCGGTTGCTGAGGCCCACGTTCGCCCAGTCGCGCATCAGGCTGCGCGCCTCGTCGCCCGCGAAGCCGAAGCGCCTGCCGTGGAAAGCGCCGCGCCGGTCGGCTATCCACGGTACGAACTGGAACGCGAAGGGGAAGGCGTAACGTTTGGGCGCAGGAAAGTTGCGCCAATACGGCGAGCCGCTGGCCACCGGCCACAGGCGGTCGAACGCGTCGGGATGCAGGCCCAGATAGCACGCCGCGAACTGCGCACCGATGCTGTGGCCGCCGATGATGCGTTGCTTCGCTTCGCAGTGTTCGGTTACCGCAGCATGACTGCGCGCGATGTCCAAGGTCAGGATGTGGCGATAACCCCAGTCCACCTGCCGGCTCGGGCGCAGATTGCTGCTGCCGTTGCCGCGCATTTCCTGCAGGAACACCGCCACTCCCTTCGCCGCCAGCGTGTCGGCGAAAGGAAGATAGTGCCGCGCCGCCACGCCCAGCGCCGGCAGCCACAGCAACGAGGCCTGCGCGTGCACGGGGACGCGTGCGATGAGGTTGTAGCGATGGCCGTCGTCCGTGGACAGCGGGATCTCGAGTTCCTGGATACTCATCGCGCGGGCGCCGCTCCGAAATGGTCGAGCACCACGATGTCGCCGCGTCCCGGGCGGTAGCCTTTGCGCAGAGCGGCATGCACGTAGTCCGATGCCGCCGCGCAGGCTTCGGCCAGAGGCAGGCCGCGGCACAGATTCGCCGCGATCGCCGAGGCCAGCGTGCAGCCGGTGCCATGGGCTTCGATGCTCAAGCGCGGATGCGCGATCTCGACGATGCCTGCTTCGTTCGCGAACAGATCCACCACATCGCCGTCGCCCGGCAGGTGGCCGCCTTTCAGGAACACGGCCGCCGCTCCCAGCGAAAGCAGTTCCGTCGCGGCCGCGCGCATCCCCGCAAGATCGGCTATGGCATGGCCCAGCAGCAGTTCGGCTTCGGGCAGATTGGGCGTGATCAGCGAAGCGAGCGGAACCAGGCGCACACGCAGCGCATCCAGGGCGGCGTCTTCCAACAACTTCGCGCCGCTGGTCGCCACCATCACCGGATCGAGCACCACGAAAGATGGCTTGTAGGTTTGCAGCGCATCGGCGACTGCGCCGATCACCTCGGCATTGGCCAGCATGCCCAGCTTGACCGCTCCGATGGCGAAATCCTCGAAACAGGCGTCGATCTGCGCACGCAGGAAATCCACCGGCGGCACATTGACGGCAGTGACTCCACGCGTGTGTTGCGCCGTCAGTGCGGCCAAGGCCGACAGCCCATGCACCCCATGCGCCGCGAAGGTCTTCAGGTCGGCCTGGATGCCGGCGCCGCCGCCGGAATCGGAGCCGGCGATGGTCAGGGCGCAGAGTGGGAGCGCGGTGGTATTCATTCTCTTGTTTGCCGATTCCATAGTTCGCGTTGCCGATAAAGAGCATAGGCCAGGCCTACGCCGCCAGTGAGCGCGGCCGGAAAATACAGTGTGTGGTAACCGAAGTACGAATAGAGCCAGGCGCCCGCGATCCCGCCGGCAAGAAAACCGCAGATCACCAGCGCGCACAGCGCCAATCGCCGCTTCGCGATCGGCATGCCGCGCAGCGCATGGCCCAGGGCGATGCCGATGTCGGTGAACAGGCCGGTGACGTGGCTGGTGCGGATCAGCGATCCGCTATAAGTGGACGCCATCGCATTCTGCAGACCGCAGGCCGCGGCGGCCAACAAGGCCCCGGCGATCATCCGGCGTTCGAACAGCGGAACCGCCAGCACCAGAAGCAGGGCTTCGATGGACAGAACGACTCCATAGCGCCTGCCCAGTTGCGCGGTGCTGTCCTGGATGATCAACCCGCTGGCCATCGCTCCGGCCACGAAGGCCAGCACCACCCCCAGCAGGCCTCCGACCGCACGCGGATCGCCGTGCACCAGCGCCGCGCCCAGCAGCGAGGTGGTGCCCGTCAGATGGGTGATGGCCTGGTGTTCGAAGCCCAGATAACCCACCACGTTGACGATGCCTGCGACGAACGCAAGCGAACCCGCGCCCACCCAGACCCAGCGGGGAAGTTGGATTCCCATTCCGTACAAGTTGCCTGCAATAGGGGACGGCTGCAGTCTAAGCGATCAACGCAAAATCCCGGTAGGAGCGACGTAAGTCGCGAAAGAGAATCCAAAACGGGACTTTCCTTCGCGGCTCGCGTCGCTCCTGCCAGGGTCGCTTCAACTCAAAGCACTTCTGAAGCGTAATCCGCCAAGCGCGAACGCTCGCCACGCCGCAGAGTGATATGCGCGCTGTGCGCCCAGTTCTTGAAGCGGTCGACGGCGTAGGTCAGGCCCGAAGTGGTTTCGGTCAGGTACGGGGTGTCGATCTGCTCCACATTGCCCAGGCAGACGATCTTGGTGCCGGGGCCGGCGCGGGTGATCAGCGTCTTCATCTGCTTGGGGGTGAGGTTCTGCGCCTCGTCCAGGATCAGGTAGCGGCTGAGGAAAGTGCGGCCGCGCATGAAGTTCATCGAGCGGATCTTGATGCGCGAGGCCAGCAGGTCGTTGGTCGCCGCGCGGCCCCAGGCGCCGCCGTCCTGGTTGTGGGTCAACACTTCCAGGTTGTCGGTCAGCGCGCCCATCCAGGGCGTCATTTTTTCTTCCTCGGTGCCGGGCAGGAAGCCGATGTCCTCGCCCACGCTGACGGTGGCGCGGGTCATGATGATCTCGCGGTAGCGCTGCTGGTCCATGGTCTGGGCCAGGCCCGCGGCGAGCGCGAGCAGGGTCTTGCCGGTGCCGGCGGTGCCGAGCAGGCTGACGAAGTCGATTTCCGGATCCATCAACGCATTCAGCGCGAAATTCTGCTCGCGGTTGCGCGCGGTGATGCCCCAGACCGCATGCTGGGTGCTGCGGAAGTCGTCGGCCAGCGCCAGCGTCGCCTTCTTGTCCGTGCCGATCTTGGCGACGCGGAATTCCACTTCGTCCTCGCCCGGCAGGTACAGGAACTGGTTGGGATACCAGTCCTCGTCCTCGGTCATCGACACTTCGTAACTGGTGCGTCCGGCCTTGTCGCTCCACGAGCGCAGGTCTTTCTCGTGGCGGTCCCAGAAATCGGTGGGAAGCTCGGTGGCGCCGGTGAACAGCAGGCTGAAATCGTCCAGCGCCCGGTCGTTTTCGTAGTCCTCGGCCACCAATCCGCTGATCGCGGCCTTGATGCGCAGGTTGATGTCCTTGGACACCAGGATGACCGGCACCTCGGGATGCTGCTCGCGCAGTTCCAGCACCGAGGCGAGGATCTTGTTGTCGGGGGCGACGGTGCCGAAGCTGCGGTCCAGCGCCACCGGCTTGGTCTGGAAATAAAGCTTGCCGATCGCGCTCTGCGATTTGAGCTGCAGCCCCTGCGGATGGCTGAGCACGATGCCCGCGTCGATCTGCTCGGCGCCAGCGCCTTCGATAAGTTCATTGAGGAAGCGGCTTACCTGGCGCGCGTTGCGGCTGACTTCGGTCATGCCTTTCTTGGCGTTGTCCAATTCCTCGATGACCTGCATGGGCAGGAACACATCGTGTTCTTCGAACTTGAACAGCGCGGTCGGATCGTGCATCAGCACATTGGTATCCAACACGTAGATGCGCTTGCTTCGGGTCATCTAGACAGCCTCATGGAGGGTGGGGTGCGGATGGGTTGCTGCGGATGGAACGTGGAAACGAAAACGACGGCCGACCACCGCGGCCCGCAAGGCGGGGCAGTGGCGCGATGAGGACAGGGGAAAGGTCACTGCTTGCTTGCGACCTTCAGGGCTTCCAACACGGCTTCGGCATGGCCGGCGACCTTCACCCCGCGCCATTCCTGCGCTATGCGCCCCTCGGGCGAGATCAGGAAAGTGCTGCGGACCACGCCCAGCACCTTGCGGCCGTACATGTTCTTCTCGTGGATCACATCGAAGGCTTTGCACAAGGCTTCGTCGGCATCGCTGACCAGCGGGAATTTGAAGCCCTGCTTGGCGCAGAAATTGTCGTGGGATTTCACCGAGTCGCGGGACACGCCCAGCACCGTCGCGTTGAGCTTCTTGAATTTCGGCAGCAAGGCGTTGAAGTCGATGCCTTCGGTGGTGCAGCCCGGCGTGCTGTCCTTCGGATAGAAATACAGCACCAGCCACTGGCCGGCGTAGTCGGAGAGTTTCGCGGTGTGCCCGCCGGACAGCGCCAGCGGAAGCTTCAGCGTGGTTTTGCTCAGGGCCGTGCCGGTTGCGGTCATCAGGTCAGAACTTCATCGGGTCCATGATCGCGTCCAGGTTCAGGTGGTCGCAGAATTCGAGGAAATCGTCGCGCAAAGCGGCGATGTGCATGTTGGCGGGCACGCCGATGGTCACCTGCGCGGAGAACATCTCCGCGCCGGTCTGCATGGCGCGGTAACGCGTGCTTTGCAGGTTTTCTATGGTGATGCCCTGGCGGTCGAAGAAATCGGCCAGCTGGAACAGGATGCCGGGCTTGTCGGCCGCCACCACTTCCACGATATAGGGCAGCAGGTTGGACTGCACCACCTTGGCGCCGGTGCGGTACCAGACCAGCTTCATGCTTTCCTCGCGCTCCAGCCGGGTCAGCATGGCTTCCAGCTTGGCCACCGCGTCCCACGAGCCGGTCGCCAGCGCGGTCACCGACACGTCGCGGCCCACGGTGGAAAGGCGCGCATCCACCAGATTGCAGCCGCTATCGGCGATCCGGCGCGTCACCGACAAGAGCGGCGACTCCGGATGCGTCGTATAGGCGTTGATCAGGAGGTGGTTTTCGTTCGGCGAAGGCCGGGCGTTCGAATCGGTCTGTGGGGCTTCAGGCATCACTTCTAGTCTGAATGGCGACCGGGCAGGTGCCCGGTGCATAGCCCAGCATACTTGCCCGCGCTTTCCAGCCGCAAGTAACATCGCAGGGTGCGCGGCGATCCGCGCGACCCCATTCCAAAGGCAGCCGCTTGTCTCTTTCCGGCAGTATCACCGCACTTGCGACACCGTTCACGGTTGCCGGCGATCTGGACCTCGATGGCTGGCGCCGTCTGCTGCTGCAGCAGCTCGACGGCGGCACCCAGGGTCTGGTGGTGGCCGGTTCGACCGGAGAAGCCGCGGCGCTGACCGATGATGAGTACGATCTGCTATTGAAAACCGCGGTCGAGGCGGTGGCCGGACGGATCCCCATCCTGGCCGGCACGGGCCAGATGAACACCGCCAAGACCATCGCCCAGACCCGCCGTGCCGCTGCGGCAGGCGCGAACCTGGCGCTGGTGGTGACGCCGCCGTACGTGCGCCCGACCCAGGCCGGGCTGATCGCCCATTACCGCGCGGTGGCGGAGCAGGGCGGGCTGCCGGTGGTGCTGTACAACGTGCCCGGCCGTACCGGCTGCGATCTGCTGCCTGAAACGGTGGCCGAACTGGTTTCGCACCCGAACATCGTCGGCATCAAGGAAGCGCGCTCCGAGCCCGAGCGCATGGCCGCGCTGCTGGCGTTGCGCAGCGACGGCTTCGCCGTGCTCAGCGGCGACGACCCTACCGCGTGCCGTGCGATGCTGGCCGGCGCCGATGGCCTGATATCGGTGGGCTCCAATGCGTTGCCGCGCTCCTTCCGCACGCTTTGCGATCTTGCCCGCCGCGGCGAGCGCGCGCGGGCGGAGCGTCAGGATGGGCAAATGCAGGCGTTCTATTCCTTCTTCGGAGTCGAATCCAATCCCATCCCGGTGAAGGCGCTGTTGCAGCGTCTGGGTTACGGCGCGGGCCTGCGCCTGCCGCTGTTGCCGCTTTCCGATGCCCATGCGGCCGAGGCCGACCGTTTGCATGCCGCCGCCGCCGCCTTAGAAGAACAATCCAGCCGCGAAGCCATCGCGGCCTAATCCAAAGCCAGTCGCGACGTAGTCGCGGCTTAATACCAGAACTTCCAGGAGATTACCCAATGCGTTCCTACTCCCCGTTCCTGCGCCCGCTCGCCTTCGCGGCACTGGCCATCGCCGTGCTTGGCGTCACCGGCTGCAAGTGGTTCCGCAAGGGCAACCCGGACTATGCGATGAGCGCCGAAACCAGGCCGCTGGAAGTGCCGCCGGACTTGAATCTGCCCAACACCGCCGGCGCCATGAAGCTGCCGCCGGTAGGCAGCCAGGCCACCGCCGCCACCCAGAGCGCGGCGGCGTCGGCGACCGGCTTCAACGTGGCCGGTACGCGCGATGAAGTGTTCGCCAAGGTCGGCGAGGCGCTGGCGGGTGTGGACGGCCTTACCATCGCCAGCCGCGCGCAGTTGCTGGGCAGCTACGACGTCAACTACGAAGGCAGCAACTTCCTGGTGCGGGTGGTGGCGGTGGAAGCCGGCGCGTACGTGTCGGCCGTCGATCCGCGCGGTCTTCCGGCCGCCGGTTCGGCGCCCAAGCTGATCGCGGCGCTGAAGGCGAAGCTGGGCGGCTGATCGACCGGCTCATGGATTGCGAAAAGGGCGCCCCAGGCGCCCTTTTTCGTTGCCGTCTGCCGCTGCGGGGTCGCCCTCTCAGCGCTCCAGCAACGGCAGTTTTTCTGTTTTTCCTTCCCATTCCTTCGCATCGGGCAGGGCTTCCTTGCGCACGGTGATGACCGGCCAGGCCATCGCCAGTTCCTTGTTCAGGGCAACAAAGCCTTCCTGTCCGGCCGGCACGTCGTCTTCGGGGTAGATGGCGTTGATGGGGCACTCCGGCTCGCACAGGGTGCAGTCGATGCACTCGTCCGGGTCGATCACCAGGAAGTTGGGCCCTTCGTGGAAGCAGTCCACCGGGCACACCTCCACGCAATCGGTGTACTTGCACTTGATGCAGTTCTCGGTGACGACGAAGGGCATGGGGTCCGGTCCGGTGGAAGGTGTGGCAAGTTTAGATCACCACGAGGGTGCTGTTGCGGCGCCTCGCCCCTATCGCGCGGCCCGCATAAAAAAGCCCGGCCAGAGGGCCGGGCTTCGTCAGCGATTGCCCGGACCGGAGCGGCGGCTCCGGGCGCGGAGAGGGAATATGGTGCTCCCTAGGGAATTCGAATCCCTATTTTAGCCTTGAGAGGGCCACGTCCTAACCGTTAGACGAAGGGAGCTTTTGGTAAGCGGCGCTGCGACGGACTAGTATATTCGCCAGTCCGTGCCCGCGGCAAATGCCCGGCAGGCCGGAACCAGCCCGAAACCGACCCGAAACACTCCTACAGACGGACCCGCCACCATTACGTCGCAAGCCCATCCAACCGCCGCCGTCTCTCTGCGCGTCATCCCGCGCGATCAGCACAACATTTCGCGCAGGGACATCAGCCCCAACGCGTTGCGCGTGCTGTACCGGTTACGGGATTCGGGCTTCGCCGGCTATCTGGTCGGAGGCGCGGTCCGCGACCTGCTGGTCGGAGGCCATCCGAAGGATTTCGACATCGCCACCGATGCCACTCCTGAGCAAGTCAAGGCGCTGTTCCGCAACAGCCGCCTGATCGGCCGGCGGTTCCGCCTGGCGCATGTGGTGTTCGGCCGCGAGATCATCGAGGTCGCCACCTTCCGCGCCAACACCGACGACGGCAGCGGCGACCGCGAACAGCATGAGGGCGGCCGTTTGCTGCGCGACAACGTCTACGGAACCATCGAGGACGACGCGGTGCGCCGCGATTTCACCGCCAACGCGCTGTATTACGCCATCGAGGATTTCTCGGTGCGCGATTACGTCGGCGGCTTCGAGGACGTGCAGGCGCGCAAGATGAAGCTGATCGGCGACCCCGAGCAGCGCTACCGCGAGGATCCCGTGCGGATGCTGCGCGCGATACGTTTGGCCGGCAAGCTGGGCTTCGAGATAGATCCGGCTTCGGCCGAACCTATCGCGGGACTGGCGCCGCTGCTGTCCGAAGCCGCGCCGGCGCGATTGTTCGAGGAGCTGCTGAAGCTGTTCCTGTCCGGCAATGCCGTGGCCAGTTTCGAAGGCCTCGAGCGCTTCGGCCTGTTGCCGGCGATCCTGCCCGAAACCGCCGCCGCACTGGCTTCCAACCGCAGCGGCGCCCTGCGCGGCATGCTGCTGGAAGGCCTGCGCGGCACCGATGCCCGCGTGGTCAACGACGAACCGGTTTCGCCGGCGTTCCTGTTCGCGTTGCTGCTGTGGCCGGCGTATTGCCGCGCGCTGATCGGCCTGCAGGCGCAGGGCGTGAATGCCGAAGAGGCCCAGCGCCGCGCGGCCGACCGGGTGACCCTGCACCAGCTGGGCACGGTCGCCTTGCCGCGCCGTTTCTCGCTGCCCATGCAGGAAATCTGGCTGCTGCAATCGCGCTTCAGCTCAAGGCAGCGCAAGCGGGTGATGCGCCTGCTGGCGCATCCGCGTTTCCGCGCCGCCTACGATTTCCTGCTGCTGCGGCTCACCGCCTCCAGCGAACATGCCGAAGACGTGGCGTTCTGGCGCGAAGCCCAGACCCAGTCGGGCGAGGAGCTCTCCGCCGCCCTCGGTGTGGCCGCTCCGCGCGATGTGTATGCCGAAGACGACGCCGCGCCGCCCAAGCGCCGCCGCCGTCGCCGCCGCTCCGGCAGCGCCGCGCCCGCCGCAGAATGACCCCTCCCGTCATCGCCTTTGTCGGCCTGGGCGGCAACCTGGGCGATGCGGTCGCGACTTTGCGCTCGGCCGTCCAGGTTTTGGCCAATTTGCCGGAAACCCGTCTGCTGCAGGCCTCCAGTCTGTATCGCACGCCGGCGTGGGGGCTGGAACAGCAGGCCGATTTCATCAACGGCGTGGCGATGCTGGAAACGCGGCTGAATCCGCGCGCGCTGCTGGAGGCGCTGCTGGGGGTGGAGCGCGATTTCGGTCGCGAGCGCGGGGCTGCGTCGCGCTGGGGGCCGCGCACGCTGGATCTGGACCTGCTGCTGTACGGCGATGCGACGATCGCCGAGCCCGGCCTGCAGGTGCCGCATCCGCATCTGCACGAACGTGCTTTCGCTCTGGTGCCTTTGCTCGAGATCGCCCCGGATATCCTCATCCCCGGGCAAGGCCGCGCGCGGGATGCTCTGTCCAGCCTGGAAACTTCGGCCATCGAGTCGTTAGGGTGATAATCAGCCAATGAGCACGCACGCCGAAATCAAGAAGTGGACCCTGCCGGCGCTGGCCGCCGCCAAGCGCGAACAGCGCAAGCTGGTGATGCTGACCGCCTACGACTACAGCTTCGCGCGGGTGGCCGACGCCAACGGCGTGGACCTGGTGCTGATCGGCGATTCGCTGGGCATGGTGGTGCAGGGCCGCGACTCCACCTTGCCGGTCACGGTGGAACACATCGTCTACCACACCGCCGCGGTCGCACGGGGATTGGAACGGGCGATGCTGATCTCCGATCTTCCCTTCCAGTCCGACGCCACTCCCGAGCGCGCGCTGCAGGCCTCCATCGCGCTGCTGCAGGCCGGCGCGGAGATGGTGAAGCTGGAAGGCGCGGGCCACAAACTGGAAGTCATTCATTTCCTGGCGCAACGCGATATTCCGGTCTGCGCCCATCTGGGCCTGACCCCGCAGTCGGTGCTGAAATTCGGCGGCTACAAGGTGCAGGGCCGCGACGAGCAGGCCGCCGCCAAACTGCGTTCCGACGCGCTGGCGGTGGCCGATGCCGGTGCCTCGATGCTGGTGTTGGAATGCGTGCCTTCGCCGCTGGCCGCTGCCATCACCGCGGCCAGCGCCATTCCCACCATCGGCATCGGCGCCGGCCCCGACTGCGACGGCCAGGTGCTGGTACTGCATGATTTCCTGGGCATCGACACGGGCCACCGCAAGCCGAAGTTCGTCAAGGATTTCCTGGCCGAAGGCGGTTCCATCGCCAAGGCCATCGCCGCCTATGCCGCTGCGGTGCGCGATGGCTCGTTCCCCGATGCCGAGCATTCCTATTGAATCTGCTCCTACTGAACGCTCCTAAAAAAAGCCGGCGCCCGCATAAGGAAGCGCAATGATCGAAACCATCACCGAACTCGATGCCTTGCGCGCGCGGGTCAATGGCTGGAAGCGCGAAGGCTTGCGGGTCGGTTTCGTGCCGACCATGGGCAATTTGCATGCCGGCCATTACTCGCTGGTGATGCTGGCGCGGCAGTACGCCGACCGCGTGGTGTCCAGCGTGTTCGTCAATCCGACCCAGTTCGGGCCCAATGAAGACTTCACCCGCTATCCGCGCACCCCCGAAGCCGACACCACCGGGTTGGAAGGCGCAGGCTGCGACGTGCTGTGGCTGCCGACGGTGGAATCCATGTATCCCTTCGGCGTCGAACTGGCCGCCAGGATCAACGTGCCCGGCGTCAGCAGCGTGCTGGAAGGCGCGCACCGTCCTGGGCACTTCGACGGCGTCTGCACGGTGGTCACGCGCCTGTTCAACCAGGTGCAGCCCGATGTGGCCGCGTTCGGCAAGAAGGATTTCCAGCAGCTGGCCGTGATCCGGCAGATGGTGACCGACCTGGCTTTCCCCATCGAAATCCTGGGCGGCAGCATCGTGCGCGAAAGCGACGGGCTGGCGATGAGTTCGCGCAATCAGTATCTGTCGGCGGACGAACGTCCGGTGGCGGCCGAGATCCGCAAGACGCTGCTGGCGATGCGCACTGCCGTGACGTCCGGACAACCCCGTCTGGAGGTGGAGGCGGAAGCTTCCCGCAGGCTGGCCGCGACGGGTTTTGCCGTGGATTACGCAGCGGTAAGACGTCCTGACCTGAGCGAGCCGGAAGACGGCGAGAAATCCGCCAGGGTCGCGCTGATCGCGGCCAAGCTGGGCAGGACCCGGTTGATCGACAATCTGGAGTTCTGATTTCCTTCTCCCTCCGGGAGAAGGTGGCGCGAAGCGCCGGATGAGGGAAGGAGAACTACGGCTCACGGAAATGTTCAGTCAAGCCGAGAGTCCATTCCCTCATCCGCCCTTCGGGCACCTTCTCCCGAAGGGAGAAGGGAAGCAGCTTTGTTAAACTCCTCGTCCCCTCGAACGGGCTGCCTGCCATGCAACTGAGCCTCCTCAAAGCCAAAATCCACCGCGCCACCGTCACCCACTCCGAGCTCAACTACGAGGGCTCCGTCGCCATCGACGCGCTGCTGCTGGAAGCCAGCGGCATCCGCGAGTTCGAGCAGGTGCATGTCTGGGACGTGACCAACGGCAGCCGCTTCAGCACGTATGCGCTACGCGCCGAGGAAGGCAGCGGCATCATTTCCTTGAACGGCGGCGCGGCGCGGCATGTGCAGGTCGGCGACCTGGTGATCATCGCCGCCTTCGCCTCGATGAGCGAACTGGAAGCGTCCGTGTTCAAGCCGAACCTGGTCTATGTCGACGCCGGCAACCGCGTGACCCACACCAACCACTCCATCCCCAAGCAGGCGGCATGAGCATGCAGCCGGGCTTCGACACGCTGCGCTCCCACGCTTCGCGCCTGCAGGGCGCGAACGCCTCGTCGCTATCGGCCCAGGATCCGGCGCGTGCACGCGATTTCGCGCTGCGCCAGGGGCCGCTGTACTTCAACTTCGCACGGCAATCCTACGACCGTGACGCGCTGGCCGCGCTGCTGGGACTGGCGCAACAGCGCGACATGGCCGGCGCATTCCGGCGTTTGTTCGATGGCGAGAAAGTCAACGTCACCGAAGACCGCGCCGCGCTGCATACGGCCCTGCGCGGCAACCATTCGGGCGCGGCGATGGCGCGCGAAGCCTACGCGACCGCCAGTGCGACCCGTCAGCGCATGGGCGCGGTGGTCGCGGAGCTGGAAGCCAGCGGCATCACCGACATCGTCAGCGTCGGCATCGGCGGTTCCGACCTGGGGCCGCGACTGGTGGCCGATGCGCTGCGCGCACCGGCGGGCGGTCGTTTCCGCGTGCATTTCCTGTCCAACGTGGACGGTGCCGCAGCGCAGCGCACGCTGGCGCCGCTGGATCCGGCGCGCACCGCCGCCATCCTGATCTCCAAGACTTTCGGCACCCAGGAAACGCTGCTCAACGGCGGCATCCTGCGCGACTGGCTGGGCGGCAGCCAGCGCCTGTATGCGGTCAGTGCGAACCCCGAGCGTGCCGCTGCCGCATTCGATATCGCCGCCGAACGCGTGCTGCCGATGTGGGACTGGGTGGGCGGCCGCTATTCGCTGTGGTCGGCGGTCGGGTTGCCGATCGCGCTGGCGATCGGCTTCGATCGTTTCGAAGAGCTGTTGGCGGGGGCGTCGGAGTTCGACGCGCATGTGCTGAATTCGCCGCTGGAAAACAACCTCTCGGTTCGCCACGCGTTGACGGCCGTATGGAACCGCAATGTGCTGGGCCACGCGGCGCATGGCGTGATGACCTACGACCAGCGCCTGGCCTTGCTGCCCGCCTATCTGCAGCAGCTGGTGATGGAAAGCCTGGGCAAGTCGGTGAAGCTGGATGGCGGCGCGGTGGAAGTCGACACGGTGCCGGTATGGTGGGGCGGTGCGGGCACCGACGTGCAGCACAGTTTCTTCCAGGCTTTGCACCAGGGCACGCAGATCGTGCCGCTGGATTTCGTCGGCACCATCCGCAACGACGATCCGTACGCGGAAAACCACCTGGCGTTGATGTCCAATCTTTTCGCCCAGGCCGAAGCCTTGGCCAACGGCCAGTCCAGCGACGACCCGCATCGCGCCTACGCCGGCGGCCGGCCCAGCACGCTGATACTGCTGGACGCGCTGACGCCGCAATCGCTGGGCGGACTGGTCGCCATGTACGAGCACAGCGTTTATGCGCAGTCGGTGCTGTGGGGCATCAACGCTTTCGATCAGTTCGGCGTGGAGCTTGGCAAACAGTTGGCCAACGGGCTGTTGCCGGCGTTGCGCGGTGAGGCGGAGGCGAACGATCCGGTGACCAAGGCGCTGCTGGCGGAGTTGAAGGCGAGGACTTAAGGGCGCAAAGCTAAAGGCGCAGACTTAAAGACGCAGGAAAAAATATCCGGACGTCATCCCAGCGAAAGCTGGGATCCATTTTGATCTTGATTTTGCTTCTGCATTTGCGTCAAGGTCAGGGTCCGGCACATCCGCGAAGATCAAGATGGATCCCAGCTTTCGCTGGGATGACGTCGTCTTTTTTCCACTGTCACGAATTACCCATGCCGCCCCAGCGCCCACCCCACATGCTCCCGAACCACTTCGGAATCATGATCCTTGCGTGAAGCCAGCGCCGCCATCACCTCCGGCGTGGCCGGCGCATTGCCCAGACCCACCGCGATATTGCGCAACCAGCGTTCGTAACCGCTGCGACGGATCGCCGAACCTTCGGTGCGGCTGAGGAACTCGGCTTCAGACCACGCAAAAAGTTGCGGCAGCGTGGCCACGTCCAGATCATTGCGTGCCCGGAAATCCGGTTCGTCGCTGCGCTTGGCGAACTTGTTCCAGGGGCACACCAGCTGACAGTCGTCGCAGCCGAAGATTCGGTTGCCGATCGCAGGGCGAAGCTCCTCGGGAATGGAGCCTTCGTGCTCGATGGTCAGATAAGAGATGCAGCGGCGCGCGTCCAGCCGGTAAGGCGCCACGATGGCCTGGGTGGGGCAGATGTCGATGCAACGCGTGCAGGTGCCGCAATGCGCGCTGGCGGGCGCGTCGATGGGCAGGGGCAGGTCGACGTAGATCTCGCCCAGGAAAAACCACGAGCCGCCGTCTTTGTCGATCAGACAGGTGTGCTTGCCGATCCAGCCCAGGCCCGCGTTGCGCGCCAGGGCGCGTTCCAGCACCGGCGCCGAATCGACGAAGACGCGATGGCCGAACGGCCCGACTTCCTGCTGGATCCGTTCCGCCAGCTTCTGCAGGCGCTGCCGCATCAGCTTGTGGTAATCGCGGCCCAGCGCGTAGCGGGCGACATAGGCGCGCTCGCCGTTCTCCAGCGTGGTCCAGGCTTCCTCGCCATCGTTGCGGCCATAATCCAGGCCGACCGAGATCACCCGCAAAGTGCCCGGAATCAGCTCATCCGGTCGCGCGCGCTTGTCGCCATGGCGCGCCATCCACTCCATCGAGCCGTACAGGCCCTTGGCCAGCCAGTCGCGCAAATAGGTTTCGTCCTCGCCCAGCTCGATGCCGGCGATCCCGCAGCGCTGGAAGCCGAGTTCGCGCGACAACGCACGCACACGCTGGGCGAGTGCGGCTGGATCAGGTGCGGTGGCGAAGGGCAAAGACATGGGGCAAGTATAGAATCCACGCCATGTACGGATTGCTGCCCTTGTTCGACACCCATGCCGCCCGCTTGCTCGACGCCCGCGCGACGGCGTTGCTGGGAGGCGACGGTTACGTGCTCATGCAGCGTGCCGGGCAGGCCGCCTGGCAGCATCTGCTGCAGCACTGGCCTGCCGCGCAGCGCATCACCGTGGTCTGCGGGCCCGGCAACAATGGCGGCGATGGCTATGTGCTGGCGCGCCTGGCGCACCGCTCCGGCCGCACGGTGAAAGTGCTGCATCTGGCCGAACACGTGCCCGGCACGCCGCTGTCCCAGCGCGCATGCACCGACTACGTGGCGGTGGGTGGAGAAATCGCGATTTTCCCCGATGTCGTGCCTCAGGGCGATGTGGTGGTGGATGCCTTGTTCGGTATCGGTTTGTCGCGTCCGCCCGATGCGTTCGCTGCCGCACTGATCGATGCCATCAACGGCCAGCCGGCGCCGGTGCTGGCGCTGGATGTACCCAGCGGATTGGACGCCGACAAGGGATCGGCGCCCGGCAAGGCCGTCGTCGCTTCGCGCACCTTGCAGTTCATCGCGCGGCACACGGGGTTGTGGACGGGCGAAGCGCTCGAACATACGGGCGAACTCGCGTTGGAAGATCTGCAGGTTCCCGCCGAGACTTTTTCCACCCTGCAACCCGGCGCGTCGCTGCTGACCCGCGAAGCGTTGTCGTACTGGCTGCTGCCGCGCCGCCGCAACACGCACAAAGGCGAGTCGGGGCGCGCGTTGTGCATCGGTGGCGATCATGGGCATGGCGGGGCGCTGTTGCTGTGCGCCGAAGCAGCGCTGCGCAGCGGCGCAGGACTATTGACCGCAGCCACCCGCGAAGCGCACGTGCCGGCGATGCTGGCGCGGCGTCCGGAAGCGATGGTCCGCGGCGTGGAGTCGGGGGACGAGCTGAAACCGCTGTTTTCAGGCGTCGATGCGATAGCCGTCGGTCCCGGTCTTGGCAAGGACGATTGGGGCCGCGCGATGCTCAAGCTGGCGCTGGCGGCCGAAAAACCGCTGGTCCTGGACGCCGATGCGCTGAACCTGATCGCCGTCGAACCTCACGTGCTTGCCGATGCGATTCTGACCCCGCATCCAGGCGAAGCGGCGCGACTGCTCGGCATGGAAACGGCCGAGGTGCAGCGCGATCGATTCGCCGCCGCGCAGGCCATCGCAGAGCGTTACCAAGCGGTCGTCGTGCTCAAAGGCGCGGGCACGATCATCGCCGTGCCCGGGCAGACGCCGCGCGTATTGGATGCCGGCAATCCGGGCATGGCGGTAGGCGGCATGGGCGATGTGCTGACCGGCGTGATCGTGGCTTTGCGGGCGGGCGGCCTGTCCGCTTTCGATGCGGCCAGCGCCGGCGCGCTGCTGCATTCGCTTGCGGGCGACGCCGCTGCGGAAGCGGGCGAGCGCGGGCTTTTGCCTTCGGATCTTTTTCTCCACCTGCGGCGTCTTGCCAATCCGGAGGGAATCGATTGATGCACTTGCAGCTTCCCGCAAGCGAGGCGACGGAGGCACTGGGCCGCGCGTTGGCGACCACGCGCCCGGCGCATGCGGTCGTGCATCTGCAAGGCGATCTGGGTGCGGGCAAGTCGACGCTTGCGCGCGCACTGCTGCGGGCGCTGGGCGTCGAAGGCGCGATCCGCAGTCCGACCTATACCTTGGTGGAGCGATACCCCATTCCCGAAGGCGAGGCCTGGCACCTGGACCTTTACCGCATCGGCGATGCGGGAGAGCTGGATTTCCTGGGCCTGGACGACGCGGTCGCCACCCTCTGGCTGGTGGAATGGCCGGAGCGCGCGGGCGCTGCGCTGCCCCAGGCGGATTTGCGCGTGGAATTGACCACTCAGGGGATTGGCCGGGAGGCCCGATTGCTGGCCGGTACGGCGGAAGGCGAGCGCTGGCTGGTCCATCTGGCCGCATCGGCTGAAGTTGCAGCGCTATCTTCCCGGCTACCACAGGAAGTGCCGGCAGGTTACGGATTATTAAGGGAAAAGTAGTTGCATTCCTTGGCGGATGGTGCTTGAATCCGCCGCATGCATAAGGGGATCACCCGTTTCGGCAGCACCACAGTGGGCATCGCGCTCGCTTTGGGCATCGCGTGTCCCGTTATAGCGGGTGAAGTGCGCAGCGTCAGCGTCGAAACCGGGGCCACCGGCACCCGCGCCGAGATCCAGTTGGAAGGCAAAGGCCAGTACAAGACGCTTTCCCTGGCCGGCCCGGATCGACTGGTCGTCGATCTGCCTGCCTCCACCGCCATGCGCGGCCTGAAGCTTCCGGCCGGTGCCGGAATCGTCAAGTCGGTGCGCACGGGCCAGCCGACGCCGGATACCTTGCGCATCGTGTTCGATCTTTCGTCTTCGGTCGTGGCCATGAAGCCGCGCCTGGAGTCCAACGCCAGCGGCGCGCGGCTGGTGCTGGAATGGCCTGGCGACGGTCCAGCGCCGGTGCCGGTGGCGAAAGCGGCGGCGATTGAGTCTTCGCCGGCAACGCAAGCGCCCGCACAGCAAGTCCCAACGCAACAAGCGCCCACGCAACAAACCAGCACCCAAGCGGCAGCGCAAGCGACGGCGGCACTGACTTCGGCTGCTATGCAGCAGGCTGCGGCGAAACCGCCCGCGGTTGTTTCGCCGCAACTCTCGCCGCAGGCCATTCTCAATGGGCAGAGTACGCAGGCGGTGGTTCCCGCCAGCACAAGCGAGCCTCGTACCGAGACGCCGACACAACTGGTGCCCCAATACACCATCGCAACCGGCGTACCCGCACCCGCTGCGACGGCGGCCTCTACGCCCGCCGAAACCGCTTCCGTCAGTACCGAGCCTGCCTACAAACCGGTGCCGCAGGTGCCGATGCGCGCCGGCATGCGCCCCTTGGTCATCGCCATCGATGCCGGGCACGGCGGCCAGGACCCTGGCGCGCAAGGGCCTACCGGCAAGCGCGAGAAGGACGTCACCCTGGCGGTTGCGCGCGAACTGGCGCGGCAGATCAACGCCACCCCGGGCATGAAGGCCTTTCTGGTGCGCGACGGCGACTACTTCATTCCGCTACCCCAGCGTGCGCAGAAGGCGCGTGCCAACAAGGCGGACATGTTCGTTTCCATCCACGCCGATGCGGCGGAAAACCGCAACGCGCGTGGTTCGTCGGTGTACGTGCTGTCGCTCAAGGGCGCTTCCTCGCAGCGGGCGCGTTGGCTGGCCGACAAGGAAAACTCCTCCGACCTGGTCGGCGGCGTGCGCTTGCAGAAGGTGGACAACACGCTGTCGTCGGTTCTGCTGGACCTGGCCCAGAGCGGGCACATGAAAGCGTCCGAGGACGCCGCCAACCACGTGCTGGACGGGCTCAAGCGCGTGGGCAACAACCACAAGCCGAATATCGAGCGCGCCAACTTCGCCGTGCTGCGCACTTCCGACATGCCCGCCATGCTGGTGGAGACCGCCTTCATTTCCAACGCCGACGAAGAGCGGCGCCTGACCGACCCGGGCTACCAGCGCAAGGTGGCGGGGGCGGTGCTGGATGGCGTGCAGACCTATTTCACCCGCCAGCCGCCGCCGGGCACGCTGTTCGCCGCGCGCGCCGCCGCCGCCGACGCGGCAACCCGCACCACCGCCAGCATCGGCAGCGCCGGCGCACCGTAAGCTCCAGCCCTTCGGCTATCATCACGTCTGTTCTCCCGACGGCGCCCGCGCGCCGCCATCCGACCGTGCAGATCCGCCAACTCCCCGACACCCTCATCAACCAGATCGCCGCAGGCGAGGTCGTCGAACGCCCTGCGTCGGTGGTCAAGGAACTGGTCGAGAACGCGTTGGACGCCGGCGCGCTGCGCATCGACATCGATCTGGAGGAAGGCGGCATACGCCTGATCCGCATCCGCGACGACGGCGGCGGCATAGCCCCGGAGGAACTGCCGCTGGCGGTCGCCCGCCACGCCACCAGCAAGATCGCCTCGCTGGACGACCTGGAGGCGGTGGCCACGCTCGGCTTCCGCGGCGAGGCCTTGCCGTCGATCGCCTCGGTCAGCCGTTTCTCGCTGTCTTCGCGCCGCGCCGGCGACGAGCATGGTTCGACGTTGCGGGTCGAAGGCGGCAAGCTCGGCGAGATAACCCCCAAAGCGCAGGCGCCGGGCACCACGGTGGAAGTGCGCGAACTGTTCTACAACGTGCCGGCGCGGCGCAAGTTCCTGCGCGCCGAGCGCACGGAGCTCAGCCACATCGAGGAATGGTTGCGTTCGCTGGCGCTCGCGCGCCCGGACGTGGAGCTGCGCGTCAGCCATAACGGCCGTCCTTCGCGCCGCTACAAGCCGGACCTGTTGGACGCCTCGCTTCGTTTGAGCGAGACGCTGGGCGAGGATTTCGCGCGCCAGGCCCTGCGCGTGGAGCATGCTGCGGCAGGATTGAGATTGCACGGCTGGATAGCGTTGCCCAGTTACTCGCGCGCCAGCGCGGACCAGCAGTACCTGTATGTCAACGGCCGCGCGGTGCGCGACCGCAACATCGCCCATGCGGTGAAGATGGCCTACCAGGACGTGCTCTTCCACGGCCGCCAGCCGGCCTATGTGCTGTTTCTGGAAATCGACCCATTGCGCGTGGACGTCAACGTGCATCCGGCCAAGCACGAAGTGCGTTTCCGCGACACGCGGCTGGTGCACGACTTCGTCTATCGCACGCTGCAGGACGCGCTGGCCGAAACGCGCGCCGGCGCGGTGGCGGCAAATACCCAGGGCGCTGCGGACAGGGCGCAGTACGCAGGCGCAGCGGGCGGCTTCGGCTCGCCGCGGCAGTGGTCCGCGACGCAGCAGTCGCCGCTGGGCCTGAGTGTCGGCGAAGCGCCGGCTGCCTATGCGGCGCTTTATGCACAATCAAGCGAATCGCAGGCAACCTCTTCTTCGCTGTCCGATTTTTCGCAACAGTTCCCTGCGCAAGCCTTCTCTTCGCAGTCGTCGGAGCAGCGCCTGCCCGCCAGCAGCGATGCGGCTGTTCCGCCGCTGGGCTACGCCATCGCGCAACTGCACGGCATCTATATCCTGGCCGAGAATGCGGATGGACTGATCGTGGTGGACATGCATGCCGCCCACGAGCGCATCGGCTACGAAAAGCTGAAGAGCGCGCACGATGGCATCGGCCTGCATTCGCAACCGCTACTGGTGCCGTTCAACCTGGCGGTGGCCGAGCGCGAAGCCGAGGTCGCCGAACGCGAAGCGGAAACGCTGGCCGCGCTGGGTTTCGACGTCACCCGCAGCGGCCCGCAATCGCTCAGCGTGCGCAGTGTGCCGGCGCTGTTGGCGCAAGCCGAACCGGAGGGTCTGCTGCGCGACGTGCTCACCGATCTGCGCGAGCATGGCGAAACCAGGCGCATCGCCGCCGCGCGCGACGAACTGCTCTCGACGATGGCCTGTCATGGCGCCGTGCGCGCCAACCGGCGCCTCACGGTGCCGGAGATGAACGCGCTGCTGCGCGAGATGGAAATCACCGAGCGCTCGGGCCAATGCAATCATGGCAGGCCCACCTGGGCGCGTTTTTCGCTGGCCGAAATCGATCGTTGGTTCATGAGGGGACGCTGATATGGGGAAGTTCGCGCGATACGCGCTGGTCGGGTCGATGTTGCTGGCGCTCGCGGCGTGCAGCGGTAAGGACAACTCCGCTACGGACAAAGCCGGCCCCGCGCCCGATCCGAATTTCCTCGCCGACAACGCCATCTGGCGCAATGAGCGCAAGCAGGATCTGCTGAAGCCCGATGGCTGGACCAGTCTGGTGGGCTTGCATTGGCTGGAGCTCAAAGCGCACTACGTCGGCAGCAGCGCCGGCAGCGGAATCCGCCTGGCGGTAGGTCCGCCCAAGCTGGGCATGGTGGAACAGCGCGACGGACACATCTATCTCACGCCGGAGAGCGGGGTCGCGCTGACCTTGGGTGGCGAACCGCTGAACGGCGGGGGCAGGGTGGAGCTGAAAACCGATCACGACCCGGCGCCCAGTCTGATCGGTTTCGACGAGGGCAAGGGGTTGTTGAGCGTGATCAAGCGCGGCCAGCGTTTCGGCCTGCGCGTCAAATACGCCGATGCGCCCACGCGCCTGCAGTTCGCCGGACTCGATTACTGGCCAGCCGACCCGGATTGGAAAATCGTCGGCAAGTTCGTTCCGCATCCGCCTGGCAAGACGCTGCCCATCGTCGACATCATCGGCACTGCCACCGATGCGCCAAACCCGGGCGCGGTGGAATTCGTGCGCGAGGGCAAAACCTACCGCATCGAAGCGATGGGCGAACCGGGCAACGAACTTTTCCTGGTCTTCGCCGACCGCACCAGCGGCCATGGCAGCTATCCGGCGGGCCGCTTCATCGACACGCACGGCCCGGATGCCCAGGGCAAGGTGATGCTGGATTTCAATCGTGCCTACAGCCCGCCTTGCGCCTTCACGACTTTCGCCACCTGTCCGTTGCCGCCACCTGAAAACCGCCTGGATCTGGCCATCACCGCTGGCGAAAAGACCTACGCCTCCCATCCCGCAACCTTGTGACCAGGACATCCATGCGTCTACTTCTTTCCCGCCGCTTCAAGCCGATGCTGCTGGCTGTGCTGGCCACACTCGCGTTCGGCGTCAATGCGGATGCGGCCAAATCGCCGGCTGCCAAGGCCTCCGGTTCGCCGCCGGTCCCGCTGTTGTGGAAGGTGTCCGACGCCGACAACTCGGTGTACCTGCTGGGCTCGTTCCATTTGCTCAAGCCCAACGATTACCCGCTATCCAAAGAGGTGGATGCGGCTTTCGCCGATGCCGAGTCGCTGGTGTTCGAGATGACGCCGGAAGAGATGTCCTCTCCCGCACTGGGAATGCAGATGGGGCAGGCGGCGCTGCGCACGGACGGCACGCAACTCGATAGCGAACTTCCCGCCACCACCGTCGCCTTGCTGGGCGCCTGGCTGAGCGCCAATGGTCCGGAGCTGCAGAAAATGGGGCTGACGCCGCAGGTGGTTCAGTTGTTCGAGCCGTGGTTCGTCGGTCTCACCATCACCATCACCGAAATGACCAAGCAAGGTCTGGACCCGAAACTCGGGCTGGATTCGCACCTGGCCGCGTTGGCGACGGAGGCGGGCAAGCCGACCGCAGGCCTGGAAACCGGCGCGCAGCAGATCGCTTTCCTGGACGGGATGAGCAAGGAAGAACAGCTCCAGTTCCTTGCCGAGGCCTTGTCCGAATCCAAGGATGCGAATGAAGAAACCGCCAAGCTGCACGCGGCATGGCGCGCCGGCAAGGCCGACGTGCTGTGGCAGGACATGGGCATGCAGATGAAGAAGGAATATCCGAATTTGTACCAACGCATCAACGTGGCGCGCAACGATGCGTGGATTCCCAAGATCGAGAAGCGTCTCGCGCAGCCGGGCTCCGACGATACCTTGGTAGTGGTAGGCGCGTTGCACCTGCTTGGCCCGGACGGGGTAGTCGAAAAGCTGCGGGCCAGGGGCTACCGCGTGGAGCGGGTTTGTTCGGCTTGCGTCGCCCCCCGGAAACCGCACGCGTCCGGACGAAGCGAAGCCAGATGACGGATCCGGTCCGTCTCTATACCGAATCCATCGCCGCGTTGAACCGCGCGGATTGGGTGCAGGCACGGAATCTGGCGGTTGGTTTGCTTGCCCACGCACCGCAGCATGCCGGCGTCCATTTCGTGGCGGGCGTGGCTTCGCTGCAGCTTCAACAGATGCAGCCTGCCATCGACCACTTGCGGCGAGCCGTGGCGATCAATCCCAATCGCGCCGACTACTTCACGCAATTGGCGCGCGCATTGGCCACCGGCCGTTCGCTGCGCGAGGCGGTCGCAGCGGCCGATCGCGCCATGACCCTGCAGCCCGACGACGCCATGAGCCTGGATACGCTGGGAGTGGTGTATACCCAGGCCAACGCGCACGCCAAAGCGATCGGGGTTTTCAAGCGCGCTGTCGAGCTGATGCCCGACCGTGCCACCTTCCGATTCAATTTGGCCACCTCGCTCACTTTCGCTGGAGAGTTGGAGGCGGCCGAGCGCGAGTACGAAGCCTGCATCGGCATCGAGCCGCACTACTGGAAGGCGCATCTGGCGCTGTCGCAGCTGAGGAAGCAAAGCGAATCGGACAACCATATCGCCCGTCTGCGGTCGCTACTGCCGCAAGCGGTCGCGGATGCGGACGGATCGATGTACGTCAATTTGGCTCTGGCCAAGGAGTACGAAGATCTGCGGCAGTATGCGCAGTCGTTCGAGCATCTGGCCTCGGGCAAGGCCGTCAAGCGGGTTTCGCGAAACTACAGCAGCGCCCGTGACGAAGAGCTGTTCAATGCGCTGGAGAACGCATTTTCGACGCCGGAGCAGGAGTCTTCCGGTTGCACCAGCCGCGAGCCCATCTTCGTCATCGGCATGCCGCGCAGCGGCACCACGCTGGTCGAACGCATTCTCTCAAGCCATTCGTCGGTGCATTCGGGCGGCGAGCTGCAGAACTTCAGCGTCTGCCTGAAGCGCAATTCCGGCAGCCGCACTCCGATCCTTTTCGACGCCGATACCATAAGTCGTAGCGCGCGGCTGGATTGGGAAAAGCTGGGCGCCGATTACATCGCCAGCACCCGTCCCGGGACCGGGCATACTCCGCATTTCATCGACAAGTTGCCGCACAATTTCCTGTTCGCGGGCTACATCGCGCGTGCGTTGCCGAATGCCAGGATCATCAACCTGCGCAGGGATCCCATCGACACCTGCTTGAGCAATTTCAGGCAGCTGTTCGCGTTGACCTCGCCCTTCTACGATTACTCGTTCGATCTGCTCGACACCGGGCGCTATTACCTGATGTACGACCGTCTGATGAAACACTGGGGCCGCGCGCTTCCCGGACGCATTCTCGATATCCGCTACGAAGACATCGTGGAATCGCAGGAACAAGTCAGCCGCAGGATGATCGAGTTCTGTGGCCTGGCTTGGGAAGATGCGTGTCTGCAGTTCGAGCGCAACCAGGCCCCGGTCGCCACGGCCAGCGCGGTGCAGGTACGCGAGCCGATATACCGGACGTCGATGAAGCGGTGGAAGCGTTACGAGCCGCAGCTGGAAGGATTGATCGAACTGCTGGGCGAGGCCGCCACGCACGATTGATCGGCGATCGCCGGTATCAGTTCTATGCAGTCGACTGGACAGGCGGGTACGCAAAGCTCGCAACCGGTGCATAGCGGCTCCACCACCACATGCATGCGCTTGGCGCCGCCGACGATGGCATCCACCGGGCATGCCTGGATGCATTTGGTGCAGCCGATGCAATCGGCTTCGACGATCAGTGCGACGGCAGGAGGTTTGTGCAGTCCGCGCGCCCGGTCGTAGGGCAGGGCAGCCGTCGACAGAGCATGCGCGAGCGCCCGCGCGCCCGCATCGCCGCCGGGCGGGCAACGGTCCACGCCTGCCTTGTGCAGAGCCATCGCTTCGGCATAGGGGCGACAGCCGTCGAAGCCGCATTGCCCGCATTGGGTCTGCGGCAGAATGCGGTCCAGACGGTCGGCAAGGGCAAGATCCACGACGTCCGCACCCGCATCCGGGATCAGCGAACCGGCATACCGGGTTCGGCCGTATCGTCCGCGTCCAGCAGCGCCAAGGCGCCACCGTCGAAGCCCGCGGACAGGATCATGCCCTCGCTGGTGCCGAAGCGCATCTTGCGCGGGGCCAGGTTGGCGATGAACACCACGCTGCGGCCCACCAGCTTTTCAGGCTCGCCATAGCTCGCCCGGATGCCGGAAAATATCTGGCGCTTGCCCAGTTGGCCCGCATCCAGCTCGAAACGCAGCAGCTTGTCGGAGCCTTCGACGAACTCGCAGGCGAGTACCTTGCCGATGCGCAGATCGAGTTTGGCGAAATCGTCCATGGAGACGAAAGCGTCTGTCTTGGCGCCGTCGGCAGTGGCGGCAGTCGCCTTGGCGGCCTGCTTGGATGCGGCCGGTTTCGTTTCCGGCGTCGCGGCCGGCGCAGCGCCCATGGTGTCCTTCGAGGCTTCGGTCATGGCGTCGATCTGTTTCGGGTCGATACGGGTGAACAGCGGCAGGTAGGGCTTGACTGCGTGCGCCAACAGAGGCGTGTCCAGGTCCTGCCAGGCATAGACGGGTGCAGCGAGGAAAGCCTCTGCCTGCGTCGAGGTATGCGGCAGGATCGGCTTGAGAGCGGCAACCAGCACGCGGAACAGGTTCAGACCCTGCGTGCACACCGCCTGCAGCTCGGCATCGGCGCCGTCCTGCTTGGCGATGACCCACGGCTTGTTGTCGTCGATATAACGGTTGGCCTCGTCGGCCAGCGCCATGGTCTGGCGGATCGCGCCCGCGGGGTCGTTGCGTTCGTAGGCCTCGCGGATGGGCGCCAGAGCGGCCACGAAGCGCGCGTACATCGCCGCGTCGGGCAAGGTCGCCGCCAGCCGTCCGTCGAAGCGCTTTTCGATGAAGCCGGCGCAGCGGCTGGCCAGATTGACGAACTTGCCGACCAAGTCAGCATTGACGCGTGCGATGAAATCGCCCAGGTTGAGGTCCAGGTCGTCGACGCCGCCGGAAGACTTGGCGGCGTAGTAGTAGCGCAGCGCTTCCGGCTCAAGGCCAACGTCGAGGAAGGTGCGCGCCATGACGAAAGTGCCGCGCGACTTGGACATCTTGGCGCCATCCACGGTCAGGTAACCGTTGACGTGCAGCCGCGTCGGCGCACGGAAACCCACGCCCTTCAGCACCGCCGGCCAGAACAGGCCGTGGAAGTTGACGATGTCCTTGCCGATGAAATGGTGCAACTCGGTTTCGGTGCCGGCGATCAGGTGCGATTCGAAATCGATGCCGTTGCGCGCGCACAGATTGCGGAAACTGCTCAGGTAGCCGATAGGCGCGTCCAGCCAGACGTAGAAATACTTTCCAGGCGCGCCGGGGATTTCGAAGCCGAAATACGGCGCATCGCGGGAGATATCCCACGCGCGCAGGCCGCCCTCGGCGTCCAGCCATTCCATCAGCTTCGCCTTGACCCCGGGCAGGGCGACATCGCCGTCCATCCATTCGCGCAGGAACGCTTGGAAGCGGCCGACCTCGAAGAAATAGTGTTCCGAGTCGCGCAGCTCGGGGGTCGCGCCGGACAGGACCGATTTTGGTTCCTTCAGGTCGGTCGGCGCGTAGGTAGCGCCGCAGTTCTCGCAGTTGTCGCCGTACTGGTCGGGCGTGCCGCAGTTGGGACAGATGCCCTTGATGTAGCGGTCCGGCAGGAACATGCCTTTTTCGGGATCGAAGAACTGGGCCACGCTGCGGCGCGCGATGTGGCCGCCGGCTTCCAGCCGCGCGTAGAAGGTCTCGGTGAGCTCGCGATTGGCGGTGGAGTGGGTCGAGTCGTAATGGTCGAAAGCCACGCCGAATGCCGCGAAGTCGCGCTCGTGCGAGGCCTGGATGCCGGCGATGAAGGTTTCCGGGGTTACTCCGGCTTTTTCCGCAGCCAGCATGATCGGCGTGCCATGGGTGTCGTCCGCGCACACGAACCAGGCGGTGTCGCCGCGCAGACGCCGGGCGCGCACCCAGATGTCGGCCTGGATATAGCCGACCAGGTGGCCCAGGTGCAGGGGGCCGTTGGCGTAGGGCAGGGCGGTGGTGACGAGAGCGGTGCGGGTCATGGCGGGGTTCGTGGGGCGGTGCGGCGATTATCGCATGCGGCCTAAAAACCAACGGCCCGGCGAATGCCGGGCCGTTTTTTGGTCCCGATAAAGACGGTCAGGGTTCGCGCGTCCACTCCTGATGCTTGCACAGGAAGGAAATGCAGCCGGAGACCTGGAATTTCTTGCCTCCGTCGATCAGCTCGGCTTTGGCTTTATAGGTTTTGCCGGCGGAGGGCTTGAGCACTGTGCCACCACTCCAGGCCTTACCGTCTTTCTTCAGCCCCCACAAAATGGTCATGCCCTTGATCGGCTTGTTCTTGTTCGCGCCAGAGCAAAGATCGCACACGGGATTGACCGCATACAGGACTTCGACCACTTTTCCGGTCAGGGTGCCGTTGGCCGCCTGCGAGACTTCGACTATGGAGCGGGCCTTGCCGGTTTCCTCGTCGAATGTTTTCCAACGCCCTACCGGCGAGCTCATGTCGGCGGCCGAAGCGACCAGGGAAATCGCCAGCAACGGCAATGCAATCAAGGTGGCAATCAATTTGTTGCGCATGTTCCCCTCCAGGGAGTATGTGGTCGGACACGGCCGGCGGCCGCGACTTGCCCACCTTATACCTGCATTCGCAGGCGTATGGAACAGGCCCCGCGCTTCGTTCAGCGGACGGCGCGGCTATCGCGAACCCCACTATAAAAAACCCCGCCTTGCGGCGGGGTCGGTGGGTCGTGGCAAGCTAGTCGATTACTGCGTTCTGCCGAATGCGTAGCGCATTTCCAGGTAAAACGAACGGCCGTACACATCGAAGTTGGTCGAGCTGTACGGAGCGCCGGAACTGCCCGTGTAGGTGTTGTCCAACGGCGGCATCGTGTTGAACACATTGTTCACCAGCACCGACAGGTCCAACCCGGGCAAGGGCGTGTAGGACACGCTCAAGTTGTACAGCGTGGTCGAACCGAGCTTGCGCGCGAACGGTGCGTCGTAGCCTGCGGCCGAAATCCAGGCCTTGTTGTTGGCCGTCGGCCCACGCCAGTTGGCATAAGCCGTGGTGGCGAAGTCGCCGATGCGCCAGGTCAGGGCGGCGTCGGCCTTCTGCTTCGGATCGCGGCTGTAGAACGGGTCGTTCAACAGATCGTTGATCGGGTCGTCAGGATTCAGCTGCTGCTTGTGGCGGAGCTTCTGGGTGTAGCTGCTACGGAAGTCCAGGTCGCCGAAACGGCCGATATCGAACCCGTAGTTGAATGACGCCGTCACCGCTTCCAATTCTTGCCGTGCGATATTGACCTTGGGCGTGTAGACCTCTTCGATATCCCCAAGCTCGTTGCGCATCACGAATTCCAGGGCTTGTACGCAAGTCGGAGAGGTGATGTCGTCGATGCCGGTGCGGCAGCGATATTCCTGCAAGGTCAGGCCGTCGATGCTCAGCGTGGCGACTTCGTCGGTGATGTCCCAGTTGTGGTAATCCACCGTCAGCGACATGCGATCGATGGGCGCCCACACGAAGCCAGCGCTCCACACGTCCGCGTTGATCGGCTTCAGACCCAGATCGCCCGCCTGGCTGCCGAAAATCTGTTGCGGACTGATGGTGGACGGGCAGTTGTCGATATCCTCAGGCAGGAAGCCCGCTTGCGCGCACTGGTAGTAGTCGGTGGCCGTAGTGAAGAAGCCGCTGTAGCCCTGATAAAGATCGGAAAGGGTCGGCGCGCGGAAGGCGGTGCCGTACTTGCCGCGCAGCAGCAGGGTTTCGGTGGGCCGGAACTCCAGGCCAACGCTGTAGGTGGGCTTCTCGATGGTGCGGCCGCTGGCCTTGAAGCTGTCGAAACGTCCGGCCACGGTCACCGTCAACGGCTCGAGTACGGGCAAGCGCAATTCCGAGGTCACCGCATAACGGTCGCGTTCGCCGCCGCCGCTCACGTCGGTCTGCCCCCAGATCGAGCCATCCAGGAAACCGGGATCGGGGTTGTAGCGCCATTCCTGCTTGCCGAATTCCGCCACTACCGCCAGACCCGCGTCGCCACCCGGCAAGCCGAATAGGCTGGCGCTGGTGATCTGCCCACGGACCATGCTGTCCTTGGTCTTTGCGTGGGTCGTGGCAAAGCCGCTGAAGCTCTGGAAGTCCTCAGGACTGATGGGCTGGTAGAACGCCGCGTAGTCCGGGGTGAATACCGGATAGGCACCGTAGTAAGGATCCAGCCCTTGCTGCGGACCGAGCACGTGGTCGATGAAGTATTGGTCGATCAGATCCGTGAAGCGAACCCAGCTGGTCGAGTCCAGCTTGTATTCGGCATGGACCACGCCGACGTCGTAATCCCAGTTCGCGCCGATGGAGCCGGTGACGCCGAAATTGACACGAATGGCCTCGCTGTCGTCGGTGCTCATGGTGTTGTTGAAACCGCCTGGACCCATTTCCTCGGGCGCGAAAGCACGCTGCAGGTTCAACAGATCGTCGAGGTTCGGATCGTAGTAGTAACCCCAGGTGCCGCTGGTGCCCCACCAAGTGAAGTTCGAACCGACGTGGTACTTGACCTTTTCCTTGCTGTACAGCACATCGCCATACAGCTGTACGTTGTCGTTGATGTCGAAAGTAGCGTGGCCATAGGCCTGGAAGGCCTTCTTTTCGTTCAACAGCGTCCGGTAACCCGGGGTGTACTTGGAGCCGCAGTAGAAGCCGTCGCCGAAGCCCGGACGTTCCTGCAGTTCCATGGTGCCGCCGAACAGATGCGAGACGTTGGCGCAGTTGGCGGGATCCAGGAAGTTGTAGCTGGTGAACGGGCTGAACACCAGGATGTCGCGGCTGGCCAACGGTGCACTGGGAGTGCCGTTGGCGTTGGTGCCGTTCTGGAAGAACTGACGGGTCAGATCGCGTTGATAGGCCCAGATCGGATCGCGTTCTTCGTATTGCAGTCCGCCCAACGCATTGAAACGGCCATCGTCCGAGCTGAAGCCGCTGGCGATGGTGAAGCGCGTGCTGGTGCCGCCGCCTTCGGAATACGCGCCGCCGCGCAGGCTGAACTCAACGCCCTCCATCTTCTTCTTCAGGACCACGTTGATGACGCCGGCGATGGCGTCGGAGCCGTAAAGCGAAGATTGGCCGCCCGGCAGGATTTCGATGCGGTCGACCAGGCCGATGGGGATGCCGCTGATGTTGTTGAAGGTATCGCTGCCGTTGTAGAGCGCCGGATAGTTGGACATCGGGCGACCGTCGATCAGGTACTTGACGTAACCCGGCGGCAAGCCGAATAGGCTGACGGTCTCGGCGCCCTGGGTGAAGGAGGCTGAAGTCTGCGCGCCCTGCACCGCACCCGTGGCGAAGGTGGATTTCTGCAGTACCTCGGAGACGGTATTGAATCCGCGCGACCGGATGTCTTCGGCGGTAATGATGGTGACCGGAACGAAAGTTTCGAGTTCGGTCTGCGGGATCAAGGAACCGGTGACTACGACCTTTCCGAGATTCGTCGCTTCCCGGGAGTCGGCGGGCGGGGTCTGGTTGGGGTCGGTACCCTGATCCTGGGCTAGCGCGGCTCCGGCGATCGGAAGCAACATTGCGGTAAACAGGGCGGCGCTCAAGCGGCTCCGCTTCGGCTTAATCGAATTACGTCCTGACATGCATGAATCCCCTATTTAATCAGAGTGATAGGGCCCTTTGCAGCAGTCCCATATGGCCCGTGAGGTCAGATCCGGTGACGATTTCGAACTTAACACGCGATTAACAGCTTGTGCGGATGCAGTTAATAAAAGTTTCAAATGTTGCAAGTTTAGGCTCAAAAATGTGAAATTCGTCACATAATTCTTGAAGTTCAGATTACGCCCACGTGGCCGAGCCGCCTCCAGGGGTCGCAAAAAAGCTCGGCTGAATGGGCGCTGCAGCTGGGCATTGACGTCGATCCGCACGCCGGCCGTAGGCAAAAAAAAGCCCGGCGTTCTGCCGGGCTTTCGAGGCGCGTTCAGTCGGTTACCCGGCCGAACGTTTTTGCTGCTGGATCAGAACTTGTACTCGGCAGTCACATTGAAGCGGCGGCCGACCGGATCCGCACCGATGGTGTAATCGAAGTACGGGTAGCCGGTATTGCTGTTGTCCTCGCGGAACGTGTTGTCGAGCACGTTGACTACGGTGCCGGTCACGGTCAGCTTGGGCGTAATCCGCTTGGCCACGGTCAGGTTGTACAGCATGTACGGCTTCAAACGGGCGGGATAGTCGCCACCGGCGGCGTTGGTTCCGTTGACGGCCGCGAAGCTGCCGTTGGAACCGTAGCGGGTGCCGAACACGGCGACCGCCCAGTCGTCCAGCTGCCAGCTGACCGTACCGCGTACGCGGCTGCGCTGGTCGGAGATCAACGGATCGTCGCGGTAATCGATCAACTCGTCTCCGCTGAACTGCTTGTACTTGTTGGTCAGGCTCAGCGAATAGCCCAGATCGATGCCGAATTCGCCCCAGCGGTCGGTATCCAGACGGTACTTGAACGTAGCGTCGATACCGCTGGTATCGGTCAGTGCGGCATTGATATAGGCCGAGTTGATCCGGTCGATACGCTGATCAGAGCTGGCGCCGGGCTCGCCGACCTGACGGGTGATCAGGCTGATGATGTTCTGGCAGAACGAGGAATCGATGGCGTTCGGGAACGGGGCGCCGGTACGGTACACGCCCAGGCGGCAATTGGCCTCGTTCTCGAGCAGATACGCCGAGCTCAGCTGGGTAGCCTGATCTTCGAGCTTGATCCGCCAGTAGTCCACGGACACGCTCATGTTG
This sequence comes from Pseudoxanthomonas sp., assembly GCA_036383995.1. Classification (GTDB taxonomy): domain Bacteria; phylum Pseudomonadota; class Gammaproteobacteria; order Xanthomonadales; family Xanthomonadaceae; genus Pseudoxanthomonas_A. The sequence goes on along the minus strand of DASVNG010000009.1, from coordinate 438,728 downwards.
TCCACGATGTCCCATACGAAGCCGGCGGTGAACGATTTGCCTTCTTCTTCTTTCAGCAGCGGGTTGCCGGCGATCAGCGTGCGTGCCTGGTAAATGGTCGGATCGTTGGCCACGTTGCACTGCGTGCGGGTGCGGGGACCGGTGGTGAGACCGAGGCCCGTACCCGAACGGCAGGCGTATTCGTCCAGCACGCTCGAGAACGACGCCGCGCCTTCCGCATAGACCAGCTGCATGTCCGGCGCGCGGAAGCTGGTGGCGTAAGAAGCGCGCAACAGAAGGCTGTCCAGCGGACGGAATTCCAGGCCCAGGTTGTAAGTGATGGCGTCGTCGACCGCGGTGATGTCGTCGTACTTGTCGTAACGACCGGCGACCATGGCGTCCAGCATGCTGAAGATCGGCACGCGGAATTCGACGGCGGCCGCATAGCGATCGCGTTCGCCGTGGGTTTCGCCCGAGCTGGTCAGGTTGTAGATGGTCTGGCCGTCCAGCGGACGCAACTGGTTGGTGCGCGGGTCGCTGGTGAGGTCGGTCTTCTGGCGACCGGCTTCGAGCGAACCGGCGAAGCCGATCGGGCCTGCCGGCAATTCGAACAGGTCGCCGGACACGGTGAAGTTCAAATTCGACGAGCTGGTCTCGCCCTCGTTAATCACGCGCGTTGCGAATGACCGGTAGATTTCCGGCGTGATGGGCGCATTCCAACGGGCCAGATTCAGGCGATAGATGGGGTAGATACCCGTACCGGTGCCGGTGGCGTTGCTGAAACCAAGACGCGGGCCGAGGAAGTAATCGTGCACCGGCTGCGCCAGCAGACGCGGGCGATCGGCCGTGTACTCATAGCGCGAATGCTGCGCCGAGGCCTCCCAGTCGAAGCGATCGGCGATGGTTCCCCTGATGCCAAAGGTGAGGTTGTAGGTGTCTTCATCGTACAAGGTGCTGGCCGCTTCGTTGCCGCCGAGCTCGAACGGATTGAAGACACGCTGCAGCTGCAGCAGGCCGCCTGCCTGGGGATCGTAATAAAGCGCAGTGGCTGCGCCGGTGCTGGTGGTCAGGAACCGGTCGCCGCTCGTACCCCAGAACTCCGTTCCGCTGCTGGCCTTGCCGTCCGCATGGTAGAAGGTAGCGTCGCCGAACAGCCTCAGGTTATCGGTGATGTCGAAGCCGCCGTTGATGTAGGCGGAGTAGTTCTTGCCTGCGTTCCAGATGGAGCGCGAGCCGGGCTGGGTAAAGGAACCGCAGTACGTGCCGCGCGTCGCCGTGGTGACGGTCGTATAACCGAATGCATCGCAGGCGTCCGCGCCCGGATAGAACGCGTTGGTGTTGACCGCGCCGCCCGGGCGGGTATTGCCGCGGATTGCGATCAGCGACAACGCGGGATTGGTGATCGCGCCGAGCGGACCCTGGCGCGTGTCCGCCAGAAAATCGCGCTGGCTGGCGAATACCGCTTCATTGGCTTCGTACTGCAGCGCGTACACCGCGCTCCAGCGGTCGCCGGTGCTGCCGCCTGAGAGTTCGATCTTGCCTCTATCGCCGCCGCCGTGCTGGGTGGTGCCCGCGGTGACGCGCAGGGTGTGACCGTCGATGTTTTCGCGGGTCACGATATTGACCACGCCGGCTACCGCATCCGAACCGTAAATGGCCGAGGCGCCGCCGGTCAGGATTTCCACGCGCTCAACGATCGAAGACGGGATGGCCTTGACGTTGACCACGTTGTTGTCGCGGTTGTATGGCTGCGGGTATTGCGCCGGACGGCGGCCGTTGACCAGGGTCAGGGTCAGGCCCGGTCCGAGGTTGCGCAGGTTGACGACCTGGGCGTTGGGCGTGAAGCCGGAAACCGCCAAGTCGCCGGTGAATGAAGCAGTGGTGTTCTGCGTCAGGGTCTGGAGCATGTCGCCTACGGTCTGAAAGCCTTCGCGTTCGATGTCCGCGCGAGTGATCACCGTGACGGGCGCCGGCCCCTCGATTTCCGAACGCTTAATGCGCGAACCCACCACTGTGACCTTGTCGAGGTTCGTGGTTTCGTCCGAAGTGGTTGTTTCTGCTGCCTTTTCGTCGGTGTCCTGGGCGAATACGACACCGGAGGCGGGAAGTAGAATTGCGGCGAACAGTGCTGCGCTCAAGCGGGTGCGCTTGAGCGTGATCGAATTGCGTACTGACATGCTTGAATCCCCTAATCTATCCAGTAAATAAGTGGCGCGGCTTTGAATGGCGTTGGTCTCGCCTAGCCGCTACGTCAAGTCCCCCTCGACAACCGGAACTTAACACGCGGTTAACGTGGTGTGCACGTTTTGTGTAAAAAAATGCCTAATTTGTGTTTTGGGCAACGGTCCTTGTCACATAAGTGTGGTGGTGCGGGCGCTCATGCAATTTCGTCAGGAATTGCCGAATAGATATGAAAATAGAAGGAGATAGCCGCAAATTGGACGAATATAAGCAAAATACAAGAATCCCCTCCCATGCAGTGCAGCCTGGTCTGGCGCCTTTGCCAAGGGTTCGAAACGTAATCGCCGTTGGCTCCGGTAAAGGGGGGGTGGGCAAGTCGACGACGGCCGTGAACTTGGCGCTCGCTTTGCACCTGGAAGGTGCGAGGGTTGGGGTTCTAGACGCCGACGTCTATGGCCCCAGCATCCCCACCATGCTCGGGTTGAGCGGCAAGCCGGACAGTCCCGACAACAAATCCATCGAGCCGATGCGGGCTTTCGGGATCGAGACCATGTCGATCGGCTTCCTGGTGGATGCCGACACGCCGATGATCTGGCGTGGCCCGATGGCCACCTCGGCCCTGACGCAGCTGTTCACCGACACCCTGTGGGGAGATCTGGACTACCTGCTCATCGATCTGCCGCCCGGTACGGGCGACATCCAGCTGACCCTGGCGCAGAAGATTCCGGTGGCCGGCGCGGTGATCGTGACCACGCCGCAGGACATCGCCACGCTGGATGCGAAGAAAGCGCTGAAGATGTTCCAGAAGGTGGAAGTGCCGGTGCTGGGCATCGTCGAGAACATGGCCCTGCACGTCTGCTCCCATTGCGGGCACGAGGAGCACCTGTTCGGCCAGGGCGGCGGCGAGCGCATGGCCGCGCAGTACGGCGTGCCTCTGTTGGGTTCGCTGCCGCTGGATATCGCCATCCGCGAACAGGGCGATGCCGGCCAGCCGGTGGTGGTGGCTTCGCCCGAGTCGGCGGTGGCCCAGGCGTACCGGCAAACCGCCCGCGCCATGGCCGCGCAACTGGCGCTGCGTCCACGCGCCTCCATTCCCATCGCTTCGTCGCTGGTTTGAGACCGGCCGCAACGCCTCGGCTAGAATCGTCGGCTTCAACTCCATAAAGCACGGCCGACCGGCCCCCAGGAATCACCGAATGAGCATCAAGAGCGACCGCTGGATCCGCCGCATGTCCGAGCAGCACGGCATGATCGAACCGTACGAGGCCGGACAGGTGAAGCAGGTCAACGGCGAGCGCATCGTCAGCTACGGCACCTCCAGCTACGGCTACGACGTGCGCTGCTCGCGCGAGTTCAAGATCTTCACCAACATCAACTCGACCATCGTCGATCCGAAGCATTTCGACAGCGGCAGCTTCGTCGATGTCAACGCCGATTCCTGCGTGATACCGCCCAACAGCTTCGCGCTGGCGCGCACGGTGGAATATTTCCGCATCCCGCGCAGCACTCTGGTCGTCTGCCTGGGCAAGAGCACCTATGCGCGCTGCGGCATCATCGTCAACGTGACGCCGCTGGAGCCGGAGTGGGAAGGCCACGTGACCCTGGAGTTCAGCAACACCACACCGCTGCCCGCGCGCATCTACGCAAACGAAGGCGTGGCGCAGATGCTGTTCTTCGAATCGGACGAAGTCTGCGAAACCAGCTACAAGGATCGCGGCGGCAAGTACCAGGGCCAGACCGGCGTCACTTTGCCGCGTACCTGACGGGTTGCTCCTTCCTTTTCAAGCGCAAGGCGAAAACCATCCCCACCCAACCCTCCCCTTGAAGGTGAGGGCTAGGTTCATGGCGTTTGCTGAGTGACGAAGAAACCCTTCAGTGTTCAGCGCCGGCGGCCAGCCGCTGGTCGTCGACGGTATTGGCTGCAATACGTAGTGCCAATCGCAATGCCTCGGTCACGATCTCCAACGCAAGGCCTGGCGCTCCCGGAATGAGGGCGGCCTGTTCGGTCGAATACGGGATGTGAATGAAACCGCCGCGCGCTTTGCGGCGGCGAAGCGCATGCATCAGCCCGTAGAACACGTGGTTGCAGACGTAGGTTCCGGCGGTCTGGGAGATTTCTGCGGCGAATCCGGCGTCGCGCAGGCCCGCCAGCATCGACTTTATCGGCAGCGTGGAAAAATAGGCCGCCGGACCGCCCGCCACGATGGCTTCGTCCACCGGCTGTTGGCCCTGGCTGTCCGGAATGCGCGCATCGTCCACATTGATGGCCACGCGCTCCAGCGAGATCCGTTCCCTGCCGCCCGCCAGCCCCACGCAAACGATCAGCGCAGGGGAAGTTTCGCGGAGCGCGGTCCGTAGTGCTTTCAACGATGCGCCGAACGCGACTGGCAGCTTGCGCGCGACTACGCGATGGCCGGCGATGCGTTTTCCATGCAGGGCCAGTACCGCATCCCAACTGGGATTGGTCGATTGCCCGTCGAAAGGCTCGAATCCGGTCAGCAGAATAGTCGGCGAACTTTTCATCGGAAGCACAACAGCAGCATCAGCGCGATATTGACCGCCATCAGCGCGAATGCGGTCATGGCTTGCGAACGGATCACCGCGTAGGGGTCCTTCAATTCCAGCAATACCGCGGGCACGATGTTGAAATTGGCCGCCATCGGAGTAAGCAGGGTGCCGCAATAGCCGGTGAGCATGCCGATGGCGCCCAGGCTGGCCGGATCGGCGCCGTGCTTGCGGATCAGCAACGGCAGGCCGATGCCGGCCATCATCACCGGGAACGCGGCGAACGCGTTGCCCATGATGATGGTGAACAACACCATGCCCAATGCGAACGCCAGCAGGCAGGCGACTCGACTTTCGATAGGGATCACGTGACCGACAAGGGAGGCGATCACTTCGCCCACGCCCGTGGCCGCGAACACGCCGCCCAGCGTGGCCAGCACCATCGGCAACAAGACTGCCCATCCCAGGGAGTCGAGCAGGCGGCGTCCCTGAGCCAAGGGTTCTCCCGCGCGAGCGCGCGTCACCCATAAGCCGGCAGCCAGCGCGAACAGGCTGGCGATCGCCAGCGAGCTCAGCGTCAATGCCTTCGGGTCCATCAACCGGTCCATGCCCGGCACCCATTTGCTGGCGACGAACAGCGCCAGCGTGAGCGCCGGAATCAGCAATGCGGGCATGAACAGGCGATTGCGCAGGGCGGCCGCAAGCGACTGGCGTCGCGCGCGCGCCTCGGCGCTGTCGGGGGCGGTGCCAAGACGTCCTCTCGCAGCCAGTACACCGAGCGCGATCACGCCTGCCCCCATGACCTGCGCGGGCCATTGCACACCCGATTTGGAGGCTTGCAGGATCTGCGTGCCGAAAGCGAAGGGCCCGATCAATATCGCCCAAAAGGCGGCAGTGGAATAACGCCCTTCACGCAGGTTGTACAAGGCCGTGATCAGCAGGAAGGCGCCGATCAGCCAATAGAAGTAATCAATCCGCAGCATCGGCCGATTCCGGCGTGGACTGGGCGCGCTCGCGTTCCAGCCGTCGCTGTAGCAGTTTCAGGCGGATCGCATGGATGAGGAAGGCGGCGATGGCGGTCGGCAGCGCCCACAACGCGATGGCGATGGGTTCCAGTTCGATGCCGTTGCGGGCATAGAAACCCTGGATCAGCAGCACCGCGCCGATGGCGACGAAAACGTCTTCGCCGAAGAACAGGCCGATGTTGTCGGTAGCCGCCGCACTGGCGCGCACTTGCTCGCGTTCCGAATCGGTGAGTGTTCCCAGGGTGCGTTCGGCTGCCGCTTCGCTCATCGGCGCGACAAGAGGGCGCACCGTCTGCGCAGGACCGGCTACGTGCGTAAGTCCCATCATGCTGGCCAACTGGCGCATCGCCAGATAGGCGATCTGGAAACGCGACAGGTTCAAGCCGCGGAAGCTGACGATCCACTCGCGCGCGCGTTCGCGCAGACCGTAATGTTCCAGCAGGCCGATGACGGGCAACGTCAGCAGGAACATCAGTAGCGTACGGTTCTCCACGAAGCTGGTTCCCAGCAAGGCCAGCAGATCGGGCAGGGCGATGCCGGCCAGCAGGCCGCTGCTCAATCCGGCGACCACCACCACCAGCACCGGGTTGAAGCGCAGCACGAAGCCGACCACCACCACGGCGATTCCCAACAGGGGCCAGTAGTTCATCCGAGACGCTCCGGTGCCCGCACGTCGAATCCCGCATTCTCTATGGCCGTGCGCAGTTCGCGGGCGAAGCGCGCCGCATCGGGCCGGTCGCCGTGCAGGCAGATGCTGTCGGCATGCAAAGGGACGGGTTCGCCGGTGCGCGCGGTGACTGCGCCATCGCGCAACAGGGCGGCGACCTGTATCGCCGCCTCTGCGGAATGCTCGATGTTGGCATCGGCGCGGCTGCGCGGCGTCAGCGTCGCGTCGGCTTCGTAGCGGCGTTCGGCGAAGGCTTCCTGCGCCACCCGCAGTCCCCGCGCTGCGCCTGCCTGGGTCAATGCGCTTCCCGCCAGGCCGTACAGGATCAGGCCCGGATCGTAGTCGCGCACCGCGGCAGCGATGGCATCGGCCAGTTCGCGATCGCGTGCGGCCTGGTTGTAGAAGGCGCCGTGCGGCTTGACGTGATTCAGGCGCAGGCCGGCAGCGCGTACGAAAGCGTCCAGTGCGCCGATCTGGTACAGCGTGAGTGCGTAGGCATCGCCGGGCGAGATCGATTGCGCGATGCGGCCGAAGTTTTCGCGATCGGCGAAAGAAGGGTGCGCGCCGATGGCGACGCCGTGTTCGCCGCACAGATTCACCGTCTCGCGCATCAGTTCCGGGCTTCCGGCATGGAAGCCGCAGGCGATGCTGGCCGAGCTGATGAAGGGCAGGATGGCGGCGTCGTCGCCGACGCCTTCTCCCAGGTCGCAGTTGAAATCGATGCCGGGCCTCATCGCGATGCGCAGCCGGGGAATCTACTTGGCGTCGCGATTCTTGAACAACAGACTGATGCCGACCACGATCAGGATCGCCGGCCACCAGGTCCGGATCACCTCGCCCAGATTGAGGCTGGTGAGTCCCAGATTGTTGAGCAGGAAGAGCGTGCCGATTACGATCAGAACCAGGGCGGGAAGGAGCTTGGCTTTCATTGGCGGGTCGGCTTCCGGGAAGTGACGGGATTATGCAGCCTGTCGCGGCTCAGGGAGGGAGGGCGAGCCGCTGGTCGATGGCCAAGGCGGTGCGGGCTTGCCGATGCCGATGCTGCAGGTTGATGCGCCGGGCCTGGTCGATGCCGATCGCGGCGAAGGCGAGCACGGCGCCGGGTCCGGCCTGCGCCAGGCGCGGCAGGTCCGCGGCGATCACATACCCCAGCCGGGCGTATCCCCCCACGGTTTGCGCATCGGCCAACAGAATGATGGGCTGGCCATCGGTAGGTAGCTGGATGCAGCCCACCGCGACGGGCTCGGAAACGTTGTGGTGAGGGACGTTCCGCAAAGGTTCTCCCCGCAGCCGCATGCCCTGGCGATTGGCGTCGGCACTGACCGGCCATGCGCGCTCCGCCAATGCGGTTGCGGCCGGATGTCCGCTGGGCACATAACGGAGCGGATGGGCGATGCCGTAATCGTAGTCGTCCGCGCCGATCCACCATGCCGCGTTTTGCAGAGCTGCGGTCTCCGCCGGCGGAGACTTGCCCAAGGGCAGCAGATCGCCCGCACGCAATGCGCGCCCCTCTTTTCCTCCGAAACCACCACGCAGGTCGGTGCTGCGGCTGCCCAGTACCGTAGGCAACTCGAAGCCGCCGGCAACCGATAACCACGCGCGGATGCCTTCGCGGAGGCCGCCCAGCTTCAGTTCGCCCGCAGGCACCGTGAGCGGACGCTGGCCGGGCAAGGAACGGCCATTGGAGGTCGCCGCGACCGTGGCCCCGACGATGGCGATCCTTGCGGGCTCCGCCAATTTCAATGTCGGGCCCTGCAGTGTCAGCTCCAGCACCGCCGCATCGGGATCGTTGCCGAGCAGACGGTTGGCCAGTGCCGCAGCCTCGGGATCCAAGGCGCCGGCGCGCGATACGCCCAGATGCCGCCAACCCTCGCGGCCGCGATCCTGCACGGTGGTCAGCGCGCCCGGCGCGATCACTTCCCAGGGCTTCATGGCTTTTTCAACCAGCGCTCGAAGGCGGCGGCATCGATGCGCTGGAAGCGCACCTGGTCGCCCGGCGTCAGCAGCGCGGGCATTGCGCGGGCGGCATCGAACAACACCAGAGGCGTGCGCCCCAGCAGCCGCCAGCCGCCGGGACTTTCGCGCGGATAAATGCCGGTCTGGTTGCCGCCGATAGCCACCGATCCGGCGGGCACCCGGGTGCGCGGTGTAGCCAGGCGCGGCAATGCCAGGGAAGCCGGCAGACCGAGCAGATAAGGAAATCCCGGCGCGAAACCGATCATCGCGACGGTGTAGCTGGCGGAACTGTGGCGTCGGATGAGTTCATCGGTGGCGATGCCGAGTTCGCCCGCGGCCTCGACCAGGTCGGGCGCCATTTCCGGCTCGTAGCAAACCGGGATGTCGATGATCCTTGCGGCAGGCGCGCTTCCGGTTTCCTGGTTTCGCAGCGTTGCGCGCAGCTGGGTGGCGACGAAAGCATGCGGATCGACGGCGTCGATCCTGCCGCAATCGAAGAATACCGCCAGGCTTGCGTAGGCCGGCACGGCATCGCGCAGCCAGGGCAGATTGCGTTCGCGCAGCAGTCTCGAAGCCTCCAGCGCGCGCGCATTGTGCGTGGCGTCGATGACCTCGCCGAAGCGCACCAACAGGGCGTCGTCGGCCAACGGCTCGAACGTCGGCAGGTTCATCCCAGTCGCTGTCGCCAGTAGGCGATCCGGCTATCCAGCGATGCTTGCGAGTGGCGCTGCGCCGCGCCGCTGCCCCAGACGGGCCCGGGCCAGGCCGCATCGCCCGCATGACGGCCGACCAGATGTACGTGCAATTGGCGCACGATATTGCCCAGGGCGCCGATGTTGAGTTTTTCCGTTCCCGGTTCCGTACGTATCAGGTTGCCGGCCTGGTTGATCTCGGCCAGCAGCAGGCGTTGCTGCGCGCCGTCCAGTTCCAGCCACTCCGACACCTCCGGCACGCGCGGCACCAGCACCAACCAGGGGAAGCGGGCATCGTCCATCAGCCGTACCTGCGACAGCGGACCGTCCGCGATGAAAACGCTGTCGGCGGCCAGGCGTGGGTCGAGGATGAAATCGGTGGAGATCATAAATGCTCGTCGAAGAAGGCCAGTGTGCGCGTGCGCGCCAGCGCGGCGCTTTTCGGGTCGAAGTCGGCGCGTACGTCGCAATTGAAGCCGTGGCCCGCAGGGTAAACATAGAGCGGCATCTGCGGCAGCAATTGGCGGTGCTTCTCCACCATTTCCGGCGGTATCGAAGCGTCGCGTTCGCCGAAATGGAAGATCATCGGCGCCTTCGGCGTCTCGGTTAGGAACGGCACATTGCGCGCGCCGTAGTAGCTGGCCGATGGCAGGCCCAGGCGCAAGGCGGCCAGCAGAGCGACGGTGCCGCCCCAGCAGTAACCCACCGTGCCTACTTTGCCTTGGCCGGCCAGCGCGTCGGCGGCCGATGCGGTCATGTCCAGCGCTTTCTCCAAACCCAATCGCGTGATCAGGTCGCGGCCCTTGGCTATGCCCACTGCGTCGTAGCCCAGTTCCACCCCGTGCTCGAGCACGTCGAACAAGGCCGGTGCCAGCACCGCGTAGCCTTCCCCGGCAAAACCATCGGCCACGCTGCGGATATGCGCATTGACGCCGAAGATTTCCTGGATGAGCACCAACGCGCCGCGGGGCGCAGCGGTTGGAAACGCTTTCCAGGCGGCGATGGGCCCGTGCGGGGTGTCGATTTCGATCCAGGTTCCCATGCTCCGCCCTACCCACAACCAGAGGCCGATAGTTTAGGACCGTCGCGTGGAAAGCGCCGGGATCGAACGCAAGTCCCTGTTGGTCGCCAGACTGCGTTACCTTTCGGCAAGGCGGCAGGGGTGCCGCGACGGGGTAGGGGAACAATGAACGACAAGAGGCTCCACAAGCTGGCGTTATCCGTTTTGCTGCCTGTCTGCGGTTGTTGCGCGACCGCTGCGGCAATCCCCGCGGCGGCGGCCGGAGAATTGTTCATGCCCGACGACAAGTTGCTGGTGGACTACTACTTCAATGCCATGGAACTACCGCCGGGCATGGGGCTGGAAAAGCGGCTGGACGCGGACTTGAACGGCGACAAGCTCACCGATATCGCCTTCGTCGCGAGCAACGAGGAATCGCGAGTGCTCTGCGTGCTGTTCGGCTTCATGGAGGAGATGGACATGGGCCACTCCCCCGCCGGCAAGACCGAGTTGGCGCCCGATCCGCTGGGTCCGGTGTCGCTCAGCGCGCCGAAGGGCGTGCTGGTGGTGGACGAACTGAGCGGCGGCACCACCGCCATCTCGTCCACCTACCGCTATCGCTACGACGCCAAGAGCAAGCGCATGCGCCTGATCGGCGACGACGTGAAACTGTACAGCCGCAGCAACTCGCACGGCTGGCAGGAAATCAGCACCAATCGCCTGACCGGCGTGCAGATCCGCCGTTCGGCCGACCTGGACGATGCCGGCGAATACGTGGAAAAGCCGGAGACGCGGAGCAAGGTGCCGACCACGCCGCTGTACATCGAAGACGCGCCCTCACCGGAGACTACGCTGGGCTGGGATCCGTAGCGAGGCCGCACGCAGGCGGCATCAGCTTTCGTATTCGACGCCGATGATGGCGAAGCTGGCGATGCCGGTGGGCAGGGAAGCTTCGAATTCGTCGTCGATGCGCTTTTTCAGCATGGCCCGGGCCAGCGGCGAATCGATGCTGATGTAGCCGCGCGAGGCGTCGGTTTCATCCGGGCCCACGATGCGATAGCGCGACGACGCGCCGTTGGCGATGTTCTCCAGTTCCACGCTGGCACCGAAGAAGACCGCCTCGGGATCGGCCGGCGCGGTATCGACCACGCGCAATTCTTCCAGGCGCTTGCTCAGGTAGCGCACGCGCCTGTCGATTTCGCCCAGTTGTTTCTTCCGGTAGTGGTATTCGGCGTTTTCCGAGCGGTCGCCTTCTGCCGCGGCGGCGGCGAGCGCTTTGACTACTTCGGGGCGCCGCACCCGCCACAGATCGTCCAATTCCGCCTTCAGGCGTTCATGGCCCTCGCGTGTGATCAGGGCGGTGCTTTTTTCTCCAGGGGGACGCCAACGGCTCACTTACCGGCGACGCGTTTGAAGACGCGCGTGCCGTTGTCGGTGCGCAACTCGTCGTTGGAGACGATATCGAAGCGCACGTCTTCGGCGGATTTGCTGTTGGGGTCCAGCAGCAGGCCCTTGCCGCCGGCCGCGCCGCTCCAGTTGCCATCGCTGGAAATGGCGCTGCCGCCGACGTTCAGGGTCTGTACGTAGCTGCCATCGGCGCGCAGTTCCAGCACCGATTCGCCATCGCTGAAATTGCCCGCGATCGCCTTGCTGTCCACCGTGGCGGCTTCGGTGGCGGCCGGCGTATTGTCGACCACGGAGGTGGCGTCCACGGGATTGGCTTCGGGCGCGGCGGTCGGCGTCGTCACCGCCGCGGGTTGGGGCACGGCCACGGGCTCCTCGCGTTTGCAGGCCACGGCCGATGCCACGGTGAGCGCGAGCAGGCAGACAGTGCGAAAAGAAATGTTCATCCGATAGTTTCCTTTTCCAGATTGAAGAGTATTCAGCGCTTGCCGCCGAAGATGCCGCCCAGCAAACCGCGCAGTATTTGCCGGCCTACTTGGCTGCCCACGGTGCGCGCGGTCTGCTTGGCCATGGTTTCCACCATGCCCTGGCGGCGTTTGGTGCCGAACACGGCGTCCTTGATCGACTGGCCGAAACCGCCCGCTTCAGGATCGTCCTTGGCCGCTGGCGCATCGGCGGCTTTGGTGGCGGTTTCGGCGCGCGCGGCCAACATCTCCGACGCGGATTCGCGGTTGACCGGAGTGTCGTATTTCATTCCGACCGGGCTGCCGGCCCGCACCTGGTTGCGTTCGGCATCGCTGATCGAGCCCATGCGGCAACGCGGCGGCGCGATCAGGGTCTGCTGCACCGGCATGGGGATGCCTTTGTCCTGCAGCGTCGATACCAAGGCTTCGCCGGTGCCCAGCTTGGAGATGGCTTCGGCCACGTCGAGCTTGGGATTGGGCACGAAGGTCTCCGCGGCTACGCGCACGGCCTTCTGGTCGCGCGGAGTGAACGCGCGCAGCGCGTGCTGCACGCGGTTGCCCAACTGGCCCAGGATGTTGTCGGGCACGTCGTCGGGGAACTGCGAGCAGAAGTACACGCCCACGCCCTTGGAGCGGATCAGGCGCACCACCTGCTCCACGCGCTGCACCAGCGCCGGTGGGGAATCGTCGAACAGCAGGTGGGCTTCGTCGAACACGAACACCAGCTTGGGTTTGTCCAGGTCGCCGACTTCGGGCAATTGCTCGAACAGTTCCGACAACAGCCACAACAGGAAACTTGAATAGAGGCGCGGGTTGAGGATCAGCTGGTCGGCGGCCAGGATGCCGATCACGCCGCGGCCATCGGTGCCGGTGCGCATCAGGTCGGCCAGCTCCAAGGCCGGTTCGCCGAAGAAGCCTTCGCCGCCGTTCTGCGCCAGGCGCAACAGCGCGCGCTGGATCGCGCCGACCGACTGGGTGCTGACCAGGCCGTATTCGGTGGCGATGTCCTTGCGCTCGTTGGCCACCAGCGCCAGCAGCGCGCGCAGGTCGTCCAGGTCCAGCAACAGCAGGCCGCGGTCGTCGGCCAGTTTGAACACGATGTCCAGCACGCCGCTCTGGGTGTCGTTCAATTCCAGGATGCGCGCCAGCAGGATCGAACCGATCTCGCTGACCGTGGTGCGCACCGGATGGCCCTTCTTGCCGTACAGGTCCCAGAAGATCACCGGGCTGGCGCCGGGCGCGTAATCGCCCACGCCCAGGTCCTTGGCGCGCTGCAGGATCTTTTCGTTGCCGTCGCCCGGCACCGCCAATCCCGATACGTCGCCCTTCACGTCGGCCATGAACACCGGCACGCCCATGCGCGAAAAACCTTCGGCCAGGGTCATCAGGGTGACGGTCTTGCCGGTGCCGGTGGCGCCGGCGACCAGTCCGTGGCGGTTGCCGAATTTGGGCAAAAGCGTGACGGCGATATCGTCGGTGGTGCCTTTGCCTAGCAGGATGGGGTCCATGTCATTCCTAGCGATGAGTCGAAGCTCGAATTCTAGCGGTTCAACCTGTCGCGCAGGGCAACGGCGGCGTTTGTCAACCTTGCCCCGCGCCGCGCTCGGGGGCTAACCTGCCTTTTTCCCGTAGCCGTGCGTGCTGATGCCCCGCCCACAATTCCTGTCCCTGCTGGTCATGCTGTCGCTCGTTTCTGTCGCCCCGTCGGCCCTGGCCCAACGCGTCTCCGCCCGCGACAAGGAAGCACTGGAAGTCCTGGACCAGCGCATGGCCGCTGCCGAAAAGCGCTACCGGGACGCGCTGGTGCTGAGCGCCAATAGCGATCCCAAGGGCACCACCGAGGGCGATGCGGCGCTGGAAGACATGGAGGATGTGATGGACGCCTGCCTCAAGCAGCGCGGCTGTCAGGTGCACACCATGCTCACCGCCTACAAGCGCCTGCTGAAGCAGAACGTGGATGCCGAATCCTCCGCCTCGGACGAAGAGGGCGACGTGGATCTGCTGGACGACGGCACCGACCACGCGGTCGCCATCGCCATCCCCGAGGCCGCGCGCGCGGCGCGCCTGCTCAACGACCAGCGCCACGCCTTCGACAAAATGGTGCAGTACAACCCGGCCGTGCAGGCGGGCATCCGCCGCTGGCTGACCGACATGCGCGTGTCGCTGATCACCAGCTACGAGAACTACCAGTACGTGCGCCCGTTGATGTGGCCGTCGTGGGAGAAGCACGCACTGCCCGAAGCCTTGCTGTTCGGCATCATGGCCAAGGAATCCAACGGCCGCGTGCACGCCAATTCGCGCGCCGGCGCCGCCGGGTTGATGCAGTTCATGCCGGCGACCGGCCGTCGTTTCGGCCTTGGACCGGACGGCACCGGTTTCGATTCGCGCTACGACCCCACCGCCGTGGGCATGGCCAGCGCCGAATACCTGGACGAGCGCATGGGTGCGCTCAACAAGAGCATCGAGCTTTCGCTGGCTGCCTACAACGGCGGCGAAGGCCGCGCGCAGCGGGTCTACAACCAGTTCGCCGGGCGCAATTTCTGGGATGAGGTGGTCTACAACCAGTTCCCGGGCGAAACCCAGGATTACGTGCCGATGGTGATCGCGGCCGCGTGGCTGTTCCTGCATCCCAAGCAGTACGGGCTGGAGTTCCCCAAGATCGATGCGCAGCCTGCCGCTTTCCCGCTGGCCAAGGCCGCGTCCATCTACGAACTGACCATCTGCCTGGGCAACGGCGGCACGCGCGACGGTTACATGCGCGCGCTGCGCAATCTCAACCCGCGCTACGAGCCGGACCAGTGGATTCCTGCGGGCACGCCGATCAAGGCCACGGCCAAGATCGCCTCCCTGTACAACCGCAACTGCATCAGCGGCCCGCGCGCGGACCTGGCCCGCACGCTGATCACGGCGAACGTGGAGTCGGCGATCATCCGCAACCCGCTGGCCGGCAGCGTGGCGGTGGGCGACGTCACGCCCGTTGCCGGCGTTCCCACCACCGTGGCCACCGGCGAGCCCAAGCCGGCCAAACCCAAGGCCGAGCAGGTACGCGACTACCGGGTGGCGCGCGGCGACACGCTGGGCAAGATCGCCAATAAATTCAGGTGCGAGGTGAAGGAGCTGGCGCGCGCCAATGGCTTGCGCGCGCCGGGCTACAGCGTGAGGCCCGGACAGGAAATCAAATTGCAGGGTTGCAAGAAGTAGCTTTACGCCCAGGAGACGGGGCCCGGAAAGGCGGAACCTGGATACGCATCTGCCAGTGGGAGTCGCGGCCAGCGAAGGACTAGAAAAATGATTCGTCATCCCCGCGAAGGCGGGGATCCAGGGACTTCAAGCTATTCTGTAAAACGGTCGCTGCACGTAAAGGCGCTGGGTCCCCCGCCTACGCGGGGATGACGAGCTTTTTACTTTCGCGGGTTGCCGACGGGGTGCAAAAAGATTCCAAGCAGCGTTCTAGACGCGTCGCGCCAAGACTTGTCCAAGCCTGACCGGAGACTCTGCAACCAGTTCCGGCGAAAGCTCCGCAATACCCGGCGGCAACAGTACGATGACCGTAGAGCCGTAATTGAACCGGGCCATTTCGGCGAACCGTTCCAAAGCGATCCCCTTCCCACGCCAATCCTTGCGCGTGATCGCATCGCCGTAGCGGGGAATCTCCACGCCGCTCCACACCGTCTCTACACCCGACACCAGCAGCGCGCCCACCATCACCGAAGCCATCGGCCCGAAGTCGGTGTCGAAGTGGCAGACCAGGCGCTCGTTGCGCGCGAACAGGCGCGGCACCGTGGCCACGGCCGCCGTGCCCACGCTGAAGAGGCGGCCGGGCACGTGCACGGTTTCGCGCAGGGTGCCGGTCCACGGCATGTGCACGCGGTGGTAGTCCTTGGGCGACAGATAGACGGTGGCGAACAGGCCGTTCTCGAAAGGCTTGGCGGCTTCTGCATCGCCCAGCAGTTCGGCGGCCGTGAACGACTGGCCCTTGGCCTGGAAGATGCGGCCGTCGCGGATCGGGCCGCACTGGCTGATGCGGCCATCGGCAGGCATCAGCAGGGCGCGCGGATCCGGATCGGGCACGCGCGCGCCTGCTTTGAGCGCGCGGGTGAAGAAGGCGTTGAAGGTCGGATAGGCCTTGGGGTCGGGTTGCGCGGCTTCGCTCAGGTCCACGCCGAACTTGCGCGTCACCGTATCGATCAGCCATTGCTTGGTGCGCGGCGAAGAGGAATACGCCAGCCGCCGCGCCAGCGAGGACATCAGCCGGTGCGGCAACAGATAGGTAAGGCGGGTGACCAGACTCATTTCGGCGCCGCCTGGGTCAGGGCGGTCATGTCCTCGGCGATCGCCTTAGGTTGGAACGGAGGCTTGATGAAGCCGACCATGCGCCCCTGCGGGTCCAGCACGGCGATGTTGGCCGAGTGGTCCATGCTGTAGTCCTGCGGGTTCTTGTCGAAATCCTTGCCCGGCATTTTCTGGAACACGAACATCAGCGACTTGGCGAACGACTCCAGCGCCGGCACGTCGGCGGTGGCCGCCAGGGTGTCCGGATGGAAGGCATGCGCGTATTCGCCGATGCGCGTGGGGGTGTCGCGTTCGGGGTCCACCGATACGAACAACACGCGCGGTCGGGTGCTGTCGGGCAGCGATTTCCACTGGTTCTGCGCCTGCGCCAGCTCGGCCAGGGTGGTGGGGCAGACGTCGGGGCAGTAGGTGAAGCCCAGGAAAACCAGGGTCCAGTGTCCCTTGAGCTCGCCGGACGTCAGCTGGGTGCCATCCGACTGACGCAGCGAAAAAGCGGGCAGGGTGCGCGCCTGCGGGAACATAGTGATGCTGCGGGTCTCCGGCCATCGCGGACCAGTGGCCTGGGTTCCGAAATACTTCTGCGCGGCCAGCAGCCCCAGGCCGGCGGCCAGGGCGATGATCAGGATGATGCCGATTTTGCGATTGAACATGGAGTGGGGCTCGCGACGGATGGCTCGAACAAACCTAGGAAACCGTTCGTGGTGAGCCTGTCGAACCACGCTCTTGGCGGGATGCTTCAGGTCGCAGCGGTGGTTTTCTTTTTGCTCGAAAAGCGTGGTTCGACAGGCTCACCACGAACGGGGTTCTAGTGGTTCGATTGTCCCGGAATGCCTACCAACCACAGCGGTCATGATACCGGCGCTTCGGTTTGCATACCCCTATAATCTCCATCCGACCCGAGAAAAGCCTTGCCATGACTGCCGACCCGGCCGCCGAACTGCATACGATCATCGATCTGATCCGTTACGGCGCCAGCCGTTTCAACGCCTCGGACCTGACCTTCGGGCACAGCTACGACAACGCGCTGGACGAAGCCACGCAACTGGTCCTGCACACCCTGCACCTGCCCAATGATCTGGGCCCGGCGTACGGCGTGGCTCGGGTGACCGCACCGGAAAAAGCCGAGATCCTGGCCCTGTTCCAGCGCCGCATCGAAGAGCGCGTGCCGATCGCCTACCTGACCGGCGAGGCCTGGTTCGCGGGGCTGAACTTCAAGAGCGACAACCGCGCGCTGGTGCCGCGTTCGCCGATCGCCGAACTGATAGAGAGCGGCTTCGAGCCGTGGCTGGGCGGGCGCGAAGTGCTGCGCGCGCTGGACCTGTGCACCGGTTCGGGCTGCATCGCCATCGCCATGGCCCACTACAACCCCGAATGGCACGTGGACGGCACGGACATCAGCGACGACGCGCTGGCCCTGGCGGCCGAGAACAAGGCGCGCCTGCACGCCGACAACGCGCGTTTCGTCAAATCCGACCTGTTCTCCGGCCTGTCGGGCGTGCACTACCAGCTCATCGTCACCAACCCGCCCTACGTCACCAATGCGGAAACCGATGCGCTGCCGAAGGAGTATTCCTACGAGCCCGAACTGGGCCTGCGCGCCGGCGACGACGGTTTGGACCTGGTCCTGAAGATCCTGCGCGATGCGCCTTTGCACCTGAGCCAGGACGGCCTGCTGATCTGCGAAGTGGGCGAAGCCGAGCAGGCGCTGGTCAAGTTGCTGCCGGATGTCGAATTCGCCTGGATCGAGTTCAAGGTGGGGCAGATGGGCATCTTCGCGGTGGAATGCAGCGAGCTCATCGTGCATCACCCGCGGATCCGCGAATTGGCCAATGCGCGGCCTTGAGTCGATATTATTAATGCATTGCCCTTCGTGATAAGCCGGAAACGCCCCGCTTTTGTTCGTCATTCCCGCGTAGGCGGGAACCCATGCCCGTAGACCGCGATGAAGCGACCTGCCGTCTACATCCTGGCAAGCGAAAGGAACGGCACCCTGTATACCGGAGTCACCGGTGATCTACTGGCACGTACCTGGCAACATCGGGAGCACCTGGTAGACGGCTTCACCAAACGCTACGACGTCACCATGTTGGTCTGGTACGAACCCCATGCCACGTTGGACACTGCGATTACCCGGGAAAAACAGATAAAGAAATGGAATCGCGCGTGGAAGCTGCAGCTGATTCAAGAGGAAAATCCGCGGTGGAGGGATTTGTGGCCCGACATCATCGGATAGAGTACGGGCATGGGTTCCCGCCTTCGCGGGAATGACGAGAAACAACCAAAGGCATCAACTGGTGAATACTTTCGGCCACAACTTCCGCGTCACCACCTTCGGCGAATCCCACGGCCCGGCCATCGGCTGCGTGATCGACGGCTGTCCGCCTGGCCTGGAAATAGCGGCCGAGGAATTCCGCACCGATCTGGACCGCCGCGCTACCGGCAAGTCGCGCCATACCTCGGCGCGGAATGAGGCCGACGAAGTGGAAATCCTCAGCGGCGTCTACGAAGGCAAGACCACCGGCACGCCCATCGCCCTGCTGATCCGCAACACCGATGCGCGCAGCAAGGACTACAGCAAGATTTCCGAACAGTTCCGTCCCGGCCACGCCGACTACACCTACTGGCAGAAATACGGCATCCGCGATCCGCGCGGCGGCGGGCGCTCCTCCGCACGCGAGACCACCATGCGCGTGGCGGCGGCGGTGATCGCCAAGAAATGGCTGGCGCTGCACCACGGCGTGCGCGTGCGCGGCTACCTGTCGCAGCTGGGCGAGATCACCCCGCAGGCGTTCGACTGGAGCGCGGTGGAAGAGAATCCTTTCTTCTGGCCCTCGGCCGAACAGGTGCCGGTGCTGGAAAGCTACATGGACGCGCTGCGCAAGTCGGGCGATTCGGTCGGCGCGCGGGTCAACGTGGTCGCCGATGGCGTGCCGCCAGGCTGGGGCGAACCCATCTACGGGAAACTCGATGGCGAACTGGCCGCGGCGCTGATGAGCATCAACGCGGTCAAGGGCGTGGAGATCGGCGACGGCTTCGCGGCCGTGTCGCAGAAAGGCACCGAGCATCGCGACGAGATCTCGCCGCAAGGCTTCCTGTCCAACCATGCCGGCGGCATCCTCGGCGGCATTTCCACCGGCCAGCAGGTGGTTGCGTCGATGGTGCTGAAACCCACTTCCAGCCTGCGTTTGCCGGGCAATACCGTGGATATCCACGGCAATGCGACCGAAGTGGTCACCACCGGCCGGCACGATCCCTGCGTGGGCATCCGCGCCACGCCGATCGCCGAGGCGATGATGGCGCTGGTGCTGATGGACCAGGCGCTGCGCCATCGTGCGCAGTGCGGCGACGTCGGTCCGGTCGAGCCGCTGGTTCCTGGTCGGGCCCATGACTGAACGGCGCCCACGGGTGTGGGTGTCGCAGCCGCTGTTCGACGATTTGATCGCGCGGCTTGATGAGTACTTCGAGGTCGTTTCCGCATCGGATGTCACCGAATACACGCCTGAGCAGATATCAGCCGCGTTGAGCGACGCCAGCGGCGCGTTGGTAACCTTGAACGAGCGCATCGGTGCCGACCAGCTCGCGGCGGCGCCGCAGCTGCGTGCAGTGGCCAACGTCGGCGTGGGTTACAACAATCTCGATATCCCGGCGCTCGCCAAGGCGGGAATTGTCGCCACCAACACGCCCGACGTGCTGACCGAAACCACGGCCGATTTCGGCTTCGCCCTGCTCATGGCCGCCGCACGCCGCATCACCGAATCCGAACGCTGGCTGCGCGAGGGCCATTGGCGGCAGTGGTCGTTCCAGACCATGCTCGGCGCGGACCTGCATGGCAGCACCCTGGGCGTCCTGGGCATGGGGCGGATCGGGCAGGGCATCGCCCGCCGCGCGTCCGGGTTCGACATGAAGGTGCTGTACCACAACCGCAGCCGGCTGCCGGAAGCCACAGAACGTGAGACCCGCGCGGCATATGTCGGTTTCGACGAACTGCTGGCGCAGGCCGACCACTTGCTGCTGGTGCTGCCGTACTCGAAGGAAAGCCACCATCTCATCGATGCGAAGGCGCTGGCCCGGATGAAACCCACCGCCACCCTGGTCAACGTCGCCCGCGGCGGCATCGTCGACGAGGACGCGCTGGCCGCTGCGCTGGCCGGCGGAAAGCTGGCGGCTGCCGGCCTGGATGTGTTCGAGGGCGAACCCGCCATCAACCCGCGCCTGCTGGCGTTGCGCAACGTGGTGCTGACCCCGCACATCGCCAGCGGCAGCCTGGCCACGCGCCGGGCCATGGTCTCGCTGGCGGTCGACAATCTGATCGCGGCGATGGGCGTCGGCCCGGATGCCGGCAAGCCGCCCAATCCGATCAGCGCATAACGCCCGGTTTCCGCTATCCTGCGGATACACGTAGGAGCTGCGCAAGCTGCGACCGAAAGGCTCCGGCAGGTTGGCGCGCGCGCCGCGGCCGGATGCTTCCCGCGAAATGCGCAGCGTCTACGACCGGTCCCCACCCCCACCACTGAGTTGAAATGAGCGAGAAGAAGAGCTTCAAAGTCGCTGTCGTCGGCGCCACCGGTGCCGTCGGCGAAGTCATGCTGTCGATCCTGGCCGAGCGCAAATTCCCGATCAGCGAACTGGTCGCCCTGGCCAGCGAACGCTCGGCCGGCGCCGACGTCGATTTCGGCGGGCGCAAAGTCGCCGTGCAGAACCTGGCCACCTTCGACCCGACCGGCGTGGACATCGCCCTGTTTTCGGCCGGCGGCGGCACCTCCAAGGAATACGCACCCAAATTCGCGGCGGCCGGCGCGGTGGTGATCGACAACTCCTCGGCCTTCCGCTACGACGACGACGTGCCGCTGGTGATCAGCGAAGTGAACCCGGAAGCGGCCAAGAACCGCCCGCGCGGCATCATCGCAAACCCCAACTGCTCGACCATGCAGATGCTGGTGGCGCTGGCGCCGATCCATCGCGCGGTCGGCATCGAGCGCATCAACGTGGCCACTTATCAGTCGGTTTCCGGCGGCGGCCGCTCGGCGCTGGAGGAACTGGGCAAGCAGACCGGTCAACTGCTCAATTTCCAGGATATCGATCCGCAGCGCTTCCCGGTGCAGATCGCCTTCAACCTGATCCCGCACATCGACGACTTCCAGGACAACGGCTACACCAAGGAAGAAATGAAGCTGGTCTGGGAAACCCGCAAGATCCTGGCCGACGACAGCATCCAGGTGAATCCCACCGCGGTGCGCGTGCCGGTGTTCTACGGCCACTCCGAGGCGGTCAACGTGGAAACCAAGACCAAGATCAGCGCCGCCGACGTGCGCAAGCTGCTGGAATCGGCGCCGGGCGTGGAAGTGGTGGACGAACAGGTCGCCGGCGGCTACCCGACTCCGGTCACCCATGCTTCCGGCACCGATCCTGTCTACGTGGGTCGTATCCGCGAGGACTTTTCCCATCCGCGCGCTGTCAATCTGTGGGTGGTCTCGGACAACATCCGCAAGGGCGCGGCGCTGAATGCGGTGCAGGTGGCCGAACTGGTCGCCGCCGAGTAGGTCGGGGCTACGCCCCCGACTCTTGGATATCCGGATCCCGTGCGTCAGGGGCGTAGCCCCGACCTACGGGTATTTGCCGGTGAGACACATGGCAGGCCGAAAAAGCTATATTCCCCGGTGGGAATGAACGGGGAACGTGCTTGAAACATGGTTTTCTGAAACTAGCGCCGCGTTTGCTGTTCGGAGTCGCGCTGATCCTGTTCAGCAGTGGCGCAATGGCATTGGGTCTGGGCGAAATCCGGGTCAAATCCCAGCCCGGACAGCCCCTGGTGGCCGAGATTCCGGTGATTTCCACCGAACCGGGCGAGCTGGAGCAGCTGCAGGCCCGGTTGGCGTCCCCGATCACCTTCGAACGAGTGGGGCTGGCACGGCCGGAAGGCCTGGTGAGCGGGCTCAATTTCGCGGTCGCGGTCAGCGACGAGGGCAAACCGGTCATCCGCGTGACCAGCAGCGAACCGGTGCAAGTCGCCGCGGTCAATTTCCTGATCGAAGTCGACTGGGGCCAGGGCCGGCTGGTGCGCGAATACTCCGCGCTGGTGGACACGCCCGATGCTCTTGCCGCCGCAAGCCAGCCGATCATCGATGCGCCGGTGCCGCCGCCCACCGACACCATCGTTCGCGAACCGGAACCCATCGCTGCGACCGAACCCACGCCGGCCGCCGCCGAGCCCGTTGTTCCCACGCCTGCTCCGGCCACGGCTGCTCCCGCACCCCGTGCGCCGGCTGCCACGCCTTCGCCGACGCTGGCGAGCGGCGAACTGGAAGTCCAGCGCGGCCAGACGCTGTCGCAGATCGCACGCGGGCTGGGCCAGGGCTACAACCTGGACCAGACCATGCTGGCGTTGCTGCGCGCCAATCCCGACGCCTTCATCAACGGCAACATCAATCGCCTGAAACAAGGCGCGGTGTTGCGCGTCCCGCAATCGGCCGAACTGGCGCAACTGGGCGAAGCCGAAGCGGCGGCGCTGGTGCGCGACCAGATGGCCGAATGGCGGCAGGCGCGCCGGCCTATTCCGCAGCCTGTCGAAACCACCGCCCCCCCGCTTGCGTCGGCGCCGCCACGCGCCACGCCAGCGGCTCCGCGCGCGGCGGAGGCGCGTCTGGAGATCGCGCCCCCCGATGCGGGTGCGGCGACACGGGCGGGAACACAATCCGGCATCGATGCCGAAGGCGAGGGCGACATGCTGGCGAACCAACAACTCACGCTGACCAAGGAAGAGCTGGCGGCACGCGAATCCGAAGTGCAGGAACTGCGCGCGCAAGTAGCCGAGCTGGAAAGCCTCAAGCAGCAGCAGGCCAAGCTGATAGCGATGAAGGACAGCGAACTGGCGGCCGCGCAGCAACGTCTGGCGAAGTCGCAGGGCGATGCCTCGCAACCCTTGTGGCTGTGGGCGGGCTTGGGCCTGCTGGTCGCCGGGCTGGTGGTGGCTTGGCTGATCAGCCGCCGCAACAAGCCGGCCGCCGTTGCGGCCCGTCCGGGCTACGACAGCGCGGCGATGGCCGCGGCCATACCCGCCGTGGAGCCTGTAGCGAAGGAGGACCATTTCGATGCCTCGCACTACGAAGACCGAGTGCCGGCGGCGTTGCCCGAGGTAGAGGACGAACCCGTCCGCGCCTCGCCGCCACCGGCGGCCGCACCGCAGGCGTGGACGACGGCTGCAGTCAAACCCACTTGGCACACCGGCGATGGACTGAACGTGGCGCCGCTCAATGCCGCGCCGGCTGGACGCGAGCGTCTTGAGCTGGCGATCGCCTACCTGGACCTGGGCGATCTGGAAACCGCACGCGACTTGCTGAACGAAGTAGTCGCCGGCGGCGATGCCGCCGCCCGCAACGAAGCGACGCAGCTGCTGCGCGAGATCGGCTGACCGCCCAACGATGGGTCGCTGATGCGTTACGCGTTGGGAGTCGAATACGACGGCGGCGATTTCCGTGGCTGGCAGCGGCTGGGCCCGCATGGCCAGCCCGGCGAGCCGACCGTGCAGGCTGCACTGGAGGACGCGCTGTCCTCGGTCGCCGCCGCGCCGGTCGAAGTGACCTGCGCCGGGCGTACCGATGCCGGCGTGCATGCGCAATGCCAGGTCGTGCATTTCGACAGCGACGCGCCGCGCACGCCGCGCAGCTGGAGCTTGGGCACCACCTCGCGTCTGCCGCCTTCGATCTGCGTGCGCTGGTGCCTGCCGGTAGCCGACGATTTCAATGCGCGCTTCTCGGCACGGGCGCGGCGTTACCGCTACCGCATCCTCAATCGCGCGGTGCGGCCGGCCCTGGGCAGGCAACAGCTGAGCTGGGAGCGCCTGCCGCTGGACGCCGACGCCATGCACCGTGCCGCGCAATCGTTGTTGGGCGAAAACGACTTCAACGCCTTCCGCACCGTGCACTGCCAGGCGCCGCATGCGGTGCGCGATTTGCAGAAGCTTTCGATCGTGCGCGAGGGCGAGCAGGTGCGGGTGGACATACAGGCCAACGCGTTCCTGCACCACATGGTCCGCAACATCGTCGGATCGCTGCTGATGGTCGGGCGAAGCGAGAAGCCCGAGGATTGGATCGCCGAACTGCTGGCCGGCCGTGACCGCACTCTGGCCGGACCCACTGCGCCGGCCGATGGGCTGGTGTTCCTGGGACCGCTGTATCCGCGAAAATGGGAGTTGCCGCAGGAAGTGAGCCTCACGGACTGAGCTCCTGCTTTTTCTCCCCCTTTGAAAAAGGGGGATCAAGGGGGATTTGCTCTTGCTTCGCTTTAGCTTCTGATCAAGATCAAAAGCAAATCCCCCGTAGCCCCCTTTTCCAAAGGGGGCAAAGCAAAGGCAGAAGCGGTTACGCTGTCCCGATTCCCGATTCCCGATTCCCGATTCCCGATTCCCGATTCCCGATTCCCGATTCCCGATTCCCGATTCCCGATTCCCGATTCCCGATTCCCGATTCCCGATTCCCGCTATGACCCACACCCGCATCAAATTCTGCGGCATGACCCGCGCCGAAGACGTGCGCCTGGCGGTGGAGCTGGGCGTGGACTGCGTCGGCCTGGTGTTCGCGCCGCGCAGCTCGCGCAAGCTGTTGCTGGGGCAGGGGCGGATGCTGCGCGAACTGGTGCCCGAAGAGATCGCGGTGGTTGCCCTGGTGATGGACAACACGCCTGCGGAGATCGAAGCGTTGATCGAAAACGTGCGCCCGGATTTGATGCAGTTCCATGGCGGGGAAACCGACGCCTTCTGTGCCGGGTTCGGCCTGCCTTTCCTCAAGGCCATCGCCATGGCCAACGAAGAGGAAGATGCCTCCGCACGAACCGCGGAATTCCCTTCCGCTTACGGCTATCTGCTCGATGGCCACGCCAAGGGCGAGCAGGGTGGAAGCGGTCAACGCTTCGACTGGAAACGGGTGCCGCGCCTCGAAAAGCCGGTCTTCCTGGCGGGGGGCTTGACCAGCGAGAACGTGGCGACCGCTATCCGCACCGCGCGTCCCTGGGGCGTGGATGTGTCCAGCGGCATCGAATCGGCGCCGGGAATAAAGAACCCCGACCGCATGCGTTTTTTCCTGGACGAAGCCCGGCGCGCCGATGCGCAGCTCGATTAAGAGTCGCCAGCCAAGTCGCGTCGCAACCATTCGGCCAACGGTCCGATACGCGCGTCGGCATCCTGGTCGCGGCAACACAGCACCCAACGCCCGGGAGCTTCTACAAAACCCCACGGCGCCACCAGCCGCCCGGACTCCAGGTCCTCGCTGACCAGCGGTTGCGGCGCGATCGCCACACCCAGTCCGGCCACCGCCGCTTCCAGCAGGTAGTAAAGGTGCTCGAAGCCAGCTCCCAGGCTCAGGCCATCTGCGTCCAAGCCGTTGCCCGATGCCCATGCGGGCCACGCCTGCGGCCGCGAACTGGTGTGCAGCAATGCTTCGCCCAGCAAGGCTGCAGGCGGCTGTTTGCTTAGCGATTCGAATCCGGCATAGCGCGGACTCATCACCGGACCGATCCTTTCGACAGCGAGCTCATGCACTTGCCAGCTTGCGGGGAACGAAGGTTCGGCCAGCATCAGGGCGACATCCAGGCCACTCAAGCGCGCATCGAAATCGCCTTCGTGCACCACCAGATGGAGTTTCAGATCCGGTAGTTCCCGGCTCAGGCGCGGCAGGCGCGGAATGACCCAGCGGGCCAGCACGCTGCCGGGGCATCCCAAAACCAGCGCCGAAGGCGCGGTGACGCGAAGCAGGTCTGACCAGGATTCCCCCAGTTGCTGGAAGGCCGCGCCAGCAGCGTCGCGTAGCCGGACTCCGGCGGGCGTCAGGGCCAGTCCGCGACCCTCCCGTACGAACAAGGCTTGGCCCAGGTCAGCTTCCAGTGCTTTGATCTGCCGGCTGACCGCGCCATGGGTGACATGCAGTTCGCTGGCCGCACGGGTCACGCTTTCAAGGCGGGCGGCCGCTTCGAAGGCGCGCAGTGCGTTGAGCGAGGGCAGTCTGTGGGTCATGGATCAGTGAGTTTTACTGACAATAGATTGAGATTTTATAGCTTTATAGCCTATTTCATGTGCGTTAAAGTGCATGCACCGCATAAGCGCAGTTCGATCCACCCCCATGAGCCAAGCCCCGATCGCCGACTACCACGCCTATCCGGACGCCAACGGCCACTTCGGCCGCTACGGCGGCCGTTTCGTCGCCGAAACCCTGATCGGCCCGCTGCAGGAACTGGCCGCCGCCTACGACGCCGCACGGGTGGACCCAGCCTTCGTCGCCGAGTTCGAAAAAGACCTCAAGCATTACGTCGGCCGACCCAGCCCCATCTACGAGGCCGAGCGCCTGTCGCGCGAAGTCGGCGGCGCGCGCATCCTGCTCAAGCGCGAAGACTTGAACCACACCGGCGCGCACAAGATCAACAACACCATCGGCCAGGCCTTGCTGGCCAGCCGCATGGGCAAGACCCGCATCATCGCCGAGACCGGCGCCGGCCAGCACGGCGTGGCCAGCGCCACCGTCGCCGCGCGCCTGGGCCTGGAGTGCGTGGTGTACATGGGCGCCACCGACATCGAGCGCCAGAAGATCAACGTCTACCGCATGAAACTGCTGGGCGCGACGGTGGTGCCGGTCACCTCCGGTTCGCAGACGCTGAAGGACGCGTTGAACGAAGCCATGCGCGACTGGGTGACCAACGTGCGCGACACGTTCTACATCATCGGCACCGTCGCCGGCCCGGACCCGTATCCGCGCATGGTGCGCGATTTCAATGCGGTGGTCGGGCGCGAAGCGCGCGCGCAGATGCTGGCCGACTACGGCCGCCTGCCGGATGCCATCACCGCCTGCGTGGGTGGCGGCAGCAACGCCATCGGCCTGTTCCATGCCTTCCTCAACGATGCCGAAGTGAAGATCGTCGGCGCCGAGGCGGCGGGCGATGGCATCGCTACCGGCCGCCATGCCGCTTCGATAGCGGCTGGCCGCCCCGGCGTGCTGCACGGCAACCGCACCTACGTGATCTGCGACGACGACGGGCAGATCATCGAAACCCACTCGGTCTCCGCCGGCCTGGATTACCCGGGAGTGGGGCCGGAGCATTCCTTCCTCAGCGATGCAGGGCGCGCGCAGTACGTAGGCGTGACCGATGACGAGGCCTTGGAAGCTTTCCACACGCTGGCGCGTACGGAAGGCATCCTGGCGGCACTGGAATCCAGTCACGCCGTCGCTCAGGCTATCAAGCTGGCGCGCGAGCTGCCGAAAGATGCGCTGGTGCTTTGCAATCTTTCCGGGCGCGGCGACAAGGATGTGCACACCATCGCCGCCCGCGAAGGCTTCGAGCTTTAGCTGTTTCCCTTCTCCCTTCGGGAGAAGGTGCCCGAAGGGCGGATGAGGGTACGGCGGAGTACGTGCGTATCAACCATCGTTACTTCGACGTACCCTCACCCCAACCCCTCTCACCTTTGGACACCCTTTGGGCGCCGATGGGAGAGGGGCTCAATCGAGTCCAGACCGTGAGTCGAATAGCCCTTCGTTTCGCACAACTCAAATCCACCCAACGCAAAGCCCTGATCCCCTTCATCACCGCGGGCGATCCCTCGCTGGAAGCCACCGTGCCGGTCATGCACGCATTGGTCGCCGCCGGTGCCGACGTGATCGAACTGGGCGTTCCGTTCTCCGATCCCATGGCCGACGGTCCGGTCATCCAGCGCAGTTCCGAACAGGCCTTGCGGCGCGGCGCGGGTTTGCGCTATGTGCTGCAGGCCGTCGCCGAATTCCGCCAGCGCGATGCCGACACGCCGGTGGTGCTGATGGGCTATCTGAATCCCATCGAGATCCACGGCGATCGGCGCTTCGCCGAAGAGGCGGCGCAGGCCGGCGTGGATGGCGTGCTGCTGGTCGACCTGCCGCCGGAAGAGGCTGCCCAGACCCGCGAAATCTTCACCGGGCATGGCCTGGACCTGATCGCGCTGGCTGCGCCGACCACCACCGCCGAGCGCATGGCCATGCTGTGCGAGTCCGCGCAGGGCTATCTGTACTACGTCAGCTTCGCCGGGGTGACCGGCGCCGGGCATCTGGACGCGCAAGCCGCAAGCGGACGGTTGCATGCGTTGCGCGCGCAGTCGCCGGTGCCGGTGGTGGCCGGTTTCGGCATCAAGGATGCGGCCAGCGCGGCGGCCATGGCGGTGGAGGCCGATGGCGTAGTGGTCGGCAGCGCACTGGTGGCTTGCCTGGCGGAGGCCGGGACCGCCGGGGAAGCGGTTTCCCGCGCCGCAGCATTCCTGGCGCCGCTGCGCCAGGCATTGGACGGCTGAACTCAAAAAGCGGCGTCTGGGATAAACTCGCGCGCTGATCCAAGCGCTGAAACTGAACGGGATATCGCAAACGCATGAGCTGGCTGAGCAAACTGATGCCGTCGGGCATCCGCACCCAGGCGGGCGCCAACAAGAACAAGCGCAGCGTGCCCGAGGGCCTGTGGGAAAAATGCGAGCGTTGCGGTTCGGTGCTTTACCGCCCCGAGCTGGAAGAGAATCTGGAGGTCTGCCCCAAGTGCAGCTTCCACATGGCCATCCGCGCCCGCGCGCGCCTCAATGCGCTGTTCGACGCAGGCGCCGCCACGCATGAAGTCGGCTCGGCGCTGGGTCCGGTGGACGCGCTGAAGTTCAAGGATCAGAAGAAATACGCCGACCGCATCAAGGCCTCGCAGAAAGCCACCGGCGAGCGCGACGCGCTGGTGGTGCTGGAGGGCCCGTTGAAGGGGCGTCCACTGGTTGCGGCTGCGTTCGATTTCGCCTTCATGGGCGGCTCCATGGGTTCGGTGGTGGGCGAGCGTTTCGCCCTTGGCGCCGAGCGCGCGCTGGAAATCGGCTCGCCGTTCGTATGCTTTTCGGCCAGCGGCGGCGCGCGCATGCAGGAAGGCCTGTTTTCGCTGATGCAGATGGCCAAGACCTCCGCTGCGCTGGGTCGTTTGCGCGAGGCGGGCCTGCCGTACATCTCGGTCATGACCCATCCCACCACCGGCGGCGTGTCGGCCTCGTTCGCGATGCTGGGCGACATCAACATGGCCGAACCCGAAGCGCTGATCGGTTTCGCCGGGCCGCGCGTGATCGAGCAGACCGTGCGCGAGACCTTGCCCGAAGGTTTCCAGCGTTCCGAGTTCCTGGTCGAGCACGGCGCCATCGACCAGATCTGCGACCGCCGCGAAATGCGTGACCGTTTGGCCGACCTGCTGGCGTTGATGCTGAAACAACCCAAGCCGCAGGAAGGTAATTTGGTGGACGCTGCATGAGTCGCAAGTATTTCGGCACCGATGGCATCCGCGGCCGGGTGGGCGAAGGCCCTATTTCGGCCGATTTCATGCTGCGGCTGGGCAATGCCTATGGCCATGCGCTGCGCGCTTCGGTCAAGAGCGCCGGCGACTGGCGCAAGCCGGTAGTGATCATCGGCAAGGACACGCGCATCTCCAACTACATGTTCGAGGCGGCGCTGGAAGCCGGCCTGGTGGCGGCGGGCGTGGATGTGGAACTGATGGGGCCGATGCCCACGCCGGCGGTGTCGCACATGACCCGCTCGCTGCGCGCCGACGGCGGCATCGTGATTTCCGCTTCGCACAATCCGCACCACGACAACGGCATCAAGTTCTTCTCCGCCGAAGGCGAGAAGTTGGACGATGCGACCGAGCTGGCCATCGAGGCGGCGCTGGAGCATCCGTTCCGCACCGTGGCTTCCGAACAGCTGGGCAAGGCGGTGCGTACCCGCGACGCCATCGGCCGTTACGTGGAGGCCTGCAAGAATTCCGTATCGCGGCAGTTCGACCTGCAGGGCATGCGCATCGTGGTCGACTGCGCCAATGGCGCGACCTATCAGGTCGGACCGATCGTGCTGCGCGAACTCGGCGCGCGGGTCGAAGCGATAGGCGTGGAACCCAACGGACTCAACATCAACGACGGCGTGGGTTCCACCCATCCCGAACTGCTGGCCGCGCGCGTGCGCGAAAGCGGCGCGGATCTGGGCATCGCCTTCGACGGCGACGGCGACCGCGTGCTGTTCGTCGACGGGCAGGGCGAAATCGTCGACGGCGACGGCCTGATCTACGTGCTGGCCAACGACTGGAAGAAGAGCGGCCGCCTGCGCGGCCCCGTGGTCGGCACGCTGATGACCAACTACGGTTTGGAAAAAGCCTTCGGCCAATCCGGCATCGAGTTCGTCCGCGCCAAGGTCGGCGACCGCTACGTGCACCAGGCGCTGGTCGAAGGACACGGCATTCTGGGCGGCGAAGCTTCCGGGCATCTGCTGTGCCTGGACCGCACCAGCACCGGCGACGGCATCGTCAGCGCGCTGCAGGTGCTGGAGGTGCTGGGCCGCACGGGCAGGTCGTTGCGTCAGGCACTGGAAGGCCTGGCGATGGTGCCGCAGAAGACCATCAACGTACGTCTGGCCAACGGCGCCAAGCCGACCGAAGCCGACAGCGTCAAGGCTGCGCTGGCCGAAGCGCAGGCCGCGGTTGCCGGGCGCGGGCGCGCCTTCCTGCGTCCGTCCGGCACCGAGCCGGTGGTGCGGGTGACGGTTGAAGCGGATGATGATGTTTTGATGCAGAACACGTTGGAGAAGCTGGCCGATGCGGTGCGTGCGGCGGCTTGAGCTTTCCTTCTCCCTTCGGGAGAAGGTGCCCGAAGGGCGGATGAGGGAGCGGACTCTCCGCTTGCGATGCCGTTTCCGTGGGTTGGAATTGTCCCTCCCTCATCCGGCGCTGCGCGCCACCTTCTCCCGGCGGGAGAAGGGAACAAAAGACAGAGCGAAAATATGACGGCAAGAATTCCCACCCTCGACATCACCCGATTCGATACCGACCGCGAAGCCTTCGTCGCCGAGCTCGGTGCCGCCTATCGCCAATGGGGCTTCGCCGGCATCCGCAACCACGGCATCCCGCAGCAGGCTATCGATGCCGCATACGAGGTGTTCCGCAATTTCTTCGCCTTGCCCGAAGAGACCAAGCTGAAGTACCACGTACCCGGCAGCGGCGGCGCGCGCGGCTACACGCCGTTCGGCGTGGAGACGGCCAAGGATTCCAAACACTTCGATCTGAAGGAGTTCTGGCACATCGGCCGCGAGATCCCGCGCGATTCGAAATATGTGGAAGTGATGCCGCCCAATCTGTGGCCCGATGAAGTGCCCGGTTTCCGCGAGCACGGCTATGGGCTCTATGAGGCGCTGGATAAGCTCGGCTCGCGGGTCCTGTCCGCCCTGGCCCTGCATCTGGGGCTGGCGGAAAACTATTTCGCGGACAAGACCGGCTCCGGCAATTCCATCCTTCGCCCCATCCATTACCCGCCCATCACCGCCGACGACATTCCCAACGTGCGCGCCGGCGCGCACGAGGACATCAACCTGATCACGCTGCTGGTCGGCGCCAGCGCCGCCGGCCTGGAAGTCAAATCCCAGCAGGGCGAGTGGGTGCCGTTCACCTCGGATGCGGACACCATCGTGGTCAACATCGGCGACATGCTGCAGCGCCTGACCAACCACGTGTACCCGTCCACCACGCACCGGGTGGTCAACCCGCCGGGCGAACAGGCGCGCAAGCCGCGTTATTCGGTGCCGTTCTTCCTGCACCCCAATCCGGATTTCCTGATCGACGTTTTGCCTTCGACGATCAGCGCGGAGAATCCGAAGCGCTACCCTGAGCCGATCACCGCGCAGGGTTATTTGGAAGAGCGGCTGCGCGAGATCAAGCTGAAGTAGTAGCGGCAAGATTCCGGTCGTCGCTGGCCCGCAAAAAATATCGAGACGTCAAAAATATCGAGATGTCATCCCAGCGAAAGCTGGGATCCATCTTGATTTTCGAGGTCAGCCTGAAAGAAGCAAGATCAAAATGGATCCCGGCTTTCGCTGGGATGACGTCATTGAGTTTTTTGCGTCCGTCCGATTACCAGCTTCGATCCGAAATCAATCCACCTTGCGGATCTTCCCCGAGTTCCTGCCCATCAGTCCCAATACCAGCGAATCGGGAAGATGCTTGGCGACGAAGCGCAGCAGCTTGTAGACGCGCCCCGGCACCACCACGACCTTCCCGCGTTCGGCGCCGTCGATGCCTGCCCTGGCGACCGCATCGGCTTCCAGCCATGCCCATTTCGGAAGCTTGGACATCATCTCGCGGGTGCCGGTGACGTCGTGGAATTCGGACCAGGTAAAGCCGGGGCATAGCGCCGTGACATGCACGCCGCGGTCCAGGTTCTCCAGCGAAAGCGATTCGCTGAACTTCAGCAGGTAGGCTTTTACCGCGGCATACAGCGTCTGCCCATCCGCGCCAGGCACCAGTGCGGCGAAGGAGGCCACGTTGAGGATGCGGCCATTGCCCGAGGCGCGGATCGCCGGCAGCAGCCGCCAGGTCAGTTCGCTGGTCGCGCCGATCATCACCTGCAGGAACTGCGCATGGGTCGGCCAGTCCTTGGTCAGGTAGCGGCCGGGTACGCCGTAGCCGGCGTTGTTGACCAGAATCCTGACCGCCAGGCCGCGGCGCTGGATCTCGGCGACCAGCGCTTCGGGCGCTCCCGGGTCGGCAAGATCGGCCGGGATCACTTCCACCGGCACCTTGCCGCGCAACTCGCTCGCCAGTTGTTCCAGCTTGTCCACGCGGCGCGCGGTCAGGATCAGCGGCACCCCGCGGTTCGCGTATTCCCGTGCGATGGCCGCGCCGATGCCGCTGGAAGCGCCGGTGACCAGCGCAAAGCCGGCCGAAACATTGGGAACCATCGGTCGCATCCTGAATGAAGGCGGGGCAGGGCATCGGCTATTCTTTGCGGCCCCGGAGTCAGCCTGGACAAGGAATCACACGATGCGCCGCAAGATCGTAGCCGGAAACTGGAAACTCCACGGCACCCGCGCCTTCGCCACCGGACTGGTCGCCGAACTGGCCAACGGCCTGCCGCTGGCGGGCGTGGAGGTGGTGGTGCTGCCGCCCATGCCCTACCTGGGCGACCTGATCGAGGACTTCGAGCGCCACGACATCTTTTTCGGCGCCCAGGACGTCAGCAGCAACGAGAAGGGCGCCTATACCGGCGAAGTCTCGGCGGCGATGCTGGTCGATGTGGGCGCCCGCTACGGGCTGGTGGGTCATTCCGAACGCCGCCAGTACCATGCCGAAAGCAGCGGATTGGTGGCCCGCAAGTTCGTGGCGGCGAAGAACGCCGGGCTGGTTCCCATCCTGTGCGTGGGCGAAACCCTGGAGCAGCGCGAGGCCGGCCAAACCGAGGCGGTGATCGCCGCGCAGCTGGCTCCGGTGCTGGATCTGGCCGGTATCGAGGCGTTCGCCGAGGCCGTGGTGGCCTACGAACCGG
Source organism: Pseudoxanthomonas sp. (assembly GCA_036383995.1). Lineage (GTDB taxonomy): Bacteria > Pseudomonadota > Gammaproteobacteria > Xanthomonadales > Xanthomonadaceae > Pseudoxanthomonas_A. Next base: position 405,245 of record DASVNG010000009.1, on the reverse strand, counting down.
TCTGGGCCATCGGCACCGGCCGCACCGCGACCCCGCAGCAGGCGCAGGACGTGCACGCCTTCATTCGTGGCGTGGTCAAGGCCCGCGATGCTAGAATTGGCGATTCGCTGCCGCTGCTGTATGGCGGAAGCGTCAAGCCCGACAATGCCGCGGAACTGTTCGCGCAGCCCGATGTCGATGGTGGACTGGTCGGCGGCGCCTCCCTGGTGGCTGCGGACTTCCTGGCCATCGCCCGGGCCGCAGCCGACTGATCCGCCCCGCCGGGCCGACGCGCGCCTTGTTTGAAGAACTTATCGAGATCCAGAAATGTTGACGTTGATCCTCAATGTAATCTACGTGCTGGTGGCCATCGCGATCATCGCGATGGTGCTGATGCAGCGCGGTAGCGGTGCAGCCGCCGGCTCCGGTTTCGGCGCGGGCGCTTCGGGCACCGTATTCGGCGCGCGCGGCGCGTCCAACTTCCTCTCCAAGAGCACCAAATGGCTGGCCATCGTGTTCTTCGGCATCAGCCTGTTCATGGCCTGGCAGGCCTCGCACGGCGCGCGTCCGGTGGTGCAGCAGAACCTCGGCGTCATGGCCGAACAGCCGGCGGCTCCCGCGGCCGCGGGCGAATTGTCGAAGCCGGCGCAGTCGCCGTCGACGGTGCCGAGCGCGCCGATCGCCGTGCCCGATGCAACGCCTTCCTCCGTGCCGACGGCACCGGCTTCTTCGGCACCGGTCCAATCGGCTCCGGCGGAAGTTCCGGCAGCGAAGGAAACCGCACCGTCGACGCCCGCACAGGCGCCCGTGACACCGCCGCAAGGCGGCTGAAGACGGTTACAATAGCTTCCGCGCTAGGGCTTGCCCTGGCGCATACGTTTGCCCAGGTGGCGGAATTGGTAGACGCACTACCTTGAGGTGGTAGCGGCGAAAGTCGTAGGGGTTCGAGTCCCCTCTTGGGCACCAAGATGCGAATTCTTCTCAAAGCCCCGCGCACCGCATGCGCGGACTTATGATGGAAAACGCGAATCCTGCGGAATCGACGCGCCCCACCGGCGCGCATTCCGCAGGCCAACCAACCGAGGACCACGCGTGCTGGCCGAATACCTGCCGACCCTGTTGTTCCTGATCGTCGCTACCGGCATCGGCATTTCGCTGATGGTGATAGGACGGTTCCTCGGCCCCCGTAGGCCGGACGCGCAGAAGCTCTCGCCGTACGAATGCGGATTCGAAGCCTTCGAAGACGCGCGCATGAAGTTCGACGTGCGCTACTACCTCATCGCCATCCAGTTCATCGTCTTCGATCTGGAAATCATCTTCATCGTGCCCTGGACCCTGGTTTGGCAGGAGCTGGGCGCGCGCGCGCTGGTCACCATGGGCCTGTTCGTGGGCATGTTGTTCCTGGGTTTCATCTACGTCTGGAAGAAGGGAGCCCTGGAATGGGAGTGATCCAAACCATCGATCGCCTGATGACCAACCCGATCCCGGAAGGGCGGGTGGACGACATCCTGCGGCCGGAAGGCGAAAACCCGCTGCTGGAAAAAGGCTACGTGACCACCAGCGTCGACGCGCTGATGAACTGGGCGCGTACCGGCTCGATGTGGCCGATGACCTTCGGCCTGGCCTGCTGCGCGGTGGAAATGATGCACGCCGGCGCCTCGCGCCTGGACCTGGACCGCTACGGCGTGGTGTTCCGCCCGTCGCCGCGCCAGTCCGACGTGATGATCGTGGCCGGCACCCTGGTCAACAAGATGGCCCCGGCGCTGCGCAAGGTCTACGACCAGATGCCGGAACCGAAGTGGGTCATCTCCATGGGCAGCTGCGCCAACGGCGGCGGTTACTACCACTACTCGTATTCGGTGGTGCGCGGCTGCGACCGCATCGTGCCGGTGGACGTGTACGTGCCCGGTTGCCCGCCCACGGCCGAAGCGCTGATCTACGGCATCCTGCAACTGCAGAAAAAAATCTGGCGCACGCAGACCATCGCCCGCTGATCATTCCTACTTAATTACTGAGCACGCCACGCCCCCATGGCCGAGCAAGCTGCAACCTACATCGAACAACTGCAGGCGCGTTTTCCCGACGCGATCCTCAGCATCGCCGAAGCGCGCGCTGAAGTGACCCTGGAAGTGCCGGCCGAGTCCTGGCACGCGGCCTGCCTTTCGCTGCGCGACGACTTCGGTTTCGAGCAACTGGTCGACCTGTGCGGCGTGGACTACCTGGGCTACGGCAGCGACGAATGGGAAACGGCCAACGTTTCCTCCGAAGGCTTCAGCCGCGGCGTCGAGCTGGGTTTCGGCCCGGGACGCTTCACCTGGGAAAACCGTCCCCGCGGCGAAGGCCCGGCGCATCGCTTCGCCACTGTCGCGCACCTGCGTTCCTACCAGCACAACCGCCTGCTGCGCGTGCGCTGCTACGCGGCCAACGACGAGCTGCCGGTGGTGGCTTCGGTCACCGACATCTGGCCGGGCGCCAACTGGTTCGAGCGCGAGGCCTTCGATCTGTTCGGCATCCTCTACCAAGGCCATCCGGACCTGCGCCGCATCCTGACCGACTACGGCTTCGTCGGCCATCCGTTCCGCAAGGATTTCCCGCTGATCGGCAACGTGGAAGTCCGCTACGACGAAGAGAAGAAGCGTGTGATCTACGAACCGGTGACCTCGGTCGAACCCCGCGTCGGCGTGCCGCGCGTGATCCGCGACGACGCGCGCTACGCCACCGCCGCAGGCGAAGCAGCCCTCAGGGAGCCCGCCAAGTGACCGCACAGCAATCCGGCGTCGCCTTCGCCAGCAATCCTGCCGAAAGCCGTCAGGAAATCCGCAACTACACGTTGAACTTCGGTCCCCAGCACCCGGCCGCGCACGGCGTGCTGCGCCTGATCCTGGAAATGGACGGCGAAACCGTGGTCCGCGCCGATCCGCATATCGGCCTGCTGCACCGTGGCACCGAGAAGCTGGCCGAGTCCAAGCCGTTCAACCAGTCGATCGGCTACATGGACCGGTTGGACTACGTGTCGATGATGTGCAACGAACACGCCTACGTGATGGCCATCGAATCGCTGATGGGCATCCAGGCGCCGGAACGCGCGCAGTACATCCGCACCATGTTCGACGAGATCACCCGCATCCTGAATCACCTGATGTGGGTCGGCTCCAACGGCCTGGATCTGGGCGCGATGGCGGTGATGCTGTACGCCTTCCGCGAGCGCGAAGAGCTGATGGACTGCTACGAAGCGGTCAGCGGCGCGCGCATGCACGCCACTTACTACCGTCCGGGCGGCGTCTACCGCGACCTGCCGGACCACATGCCCAAGTACAAGGAATCGCCCTGGCGCAAGGGCAAGGCGCTGAAGCGCTTCAACGCCGCGCGCGAAGGCTCGCTGCTCGATTTCCTGGAGGACTTCACCAACGAATTCCCCAAGCGCGTCGACGAATACGAAACCCTGCTCACCGACAACCGCATCTGGAAGCAGCGCACGGTCGGGATCGGCGTGATCAGCCCCGAAGACGCGCGCGCCTGGGGTATGACCGGTGCGATGCTGCGCGGTTCGGGCATCGCCTGGGATCTGCGCAAGAAGCGCCCGTACGCCAAGTACGACACGGTCGAATTCGACATTCCCGTCGGCACCCACGGCGACTGCTACGACCGCTACCTGGTGCGCGTGGCCGAGATGCGCCAGTCCAACCGCATCATCGCCCAATGCGTGAAGTGGTTGAAGGCCAATCCGGGTCCGGTGATGGTGCAGAACTTCAAGGTCGCTCCGCCGTCCCGCGAGGAGATGAAGGACGACATGGAAGCGTTGATCCACCATTTCAAACTATTCAGCGAAGGCTATTGCGTGCCTGCCGGCGAAACCTATGCCGCGGTCGAAGCGCCCAAGGGCGAGTTCGGTTGCTATCTGGTTTCCGACGGCGCCAACAAGCCGTTCCGCGTGCACCTGCGTGCGCCGGGGTTCGCCCATCTTTCGTCGATGGACCATGTCGTCAGCGGCCACATGCTGCCGGACGTCGTGGCCATGATCGGCACCTATGATCTCGTTTTTGGTGAGGTGGACCGATGAGGGCCACGGGTAATTTCGAAGCGGCTCGCGATGTCGATCCGCTGGTCGCGTTGAACGACAAGACGCGTGCGCACATCGATCACTGGCTGACCAAGTTTCCGCCGGACCGCAAGCGTTCGGCGGTGCTGCAGGGCCTGCACGCCGCGCAGGAGCAGAACGAAGGCTGGCTCAGCGACGAACTCATCGTCGCCGTGGCCAAGTACCTGGAGCTGCCGCCGGTCTGGGCCTACGAAGTCGCCAGCTTCTACTCGATGTTCGAGACCAAGAAGGTGGGCCGCCACAACGTCGCCTTCTGCACCAACATCAGCTGCTGGTTGAACGGCGCCGAAGATCTGGTCGCGCACGCGGAGAAGAAGCTCGGCTGCAAGTTGGGCGAATCCACCGCCGACGGCCGCGTCTATCTGAAGCGCGAAGAAGAATGCGTGGCCGCTTGCTGCGGCGCACCGGTGGTCGTCATCAACGGCCATTACCACGAGAAGCTCACTCCCGAGAGCGTGGACCGTCTGCTGGAGGAATTGGAATGAGCGGCGGCAATCGCGTGGTCCGCGCCGGATTTTCGCTGGCGATCGTCTGCTTGCTGGCGCTGCACGGCGCTGCCGAAGCCGGCGAGAATTGGGCCAAATTCGAAGGCAACGCCAAGACGCCGACGGTATGGGTGGACCTGGCCTCCGTGCGCCCGTTCACCAAGCCATGGTCGGCCTACGGGCTCGACAATCAGCCGTTGAGCGGGCCTTTTTACCGGGCCACCGTGCGCACGTACAGGATCGAATCGAACTATCCCGCCGGCAGCGTCCAGACGGAGCAGTTGTGTTTCCATTGCGACGGCAAGCAGTCGATAGCCAGCAGCAGTTGCGGCAGCACCGAGTTGCGCGGCAAGAACGGCGAAGTCCTGGATTCGAGCAAGGAAGAAGCCGAGGGCGCGCTGATCTTCCTGGACCACGCGAAATACGGCAACACAGGCATCGTTTCGGCCGCGCAGGCGGTCTGCAAACAGGTGCGGTCTTCCGGCGGCCTGCCTTCGAGCGGCAAGGATTCCTCGAAATGAGTCACGCTCACGCTCCAGGTCCGGTCGGCCCGGCCCCCAAGGAACACCAGGTCGTCTACACCACGCTGCATTTCGACAAGCCGTGGTCGTACGAAAACTACCTCAAGACCGGCGGCTACAGCGCGCTGCGCAAGATCATCGAAGAGAAGATCGCGCCGGCCGACGTGGTCGAGATGGTCAAGCAGTCCGGCCTGCGCGGCCGCGGCGGCGCGGGTTTCCCCACCGGCCTGAAGTGGAGCTTCATGCCCAAGGGCGACATGCAGAAGTACATCCTCTGCAATTCCGACGAATCCGAACCGGGCACGGCCAAGGACCGCGACATCCTGCGCTACAACCCGCACGCGGTGATCGAAGGCATGGCCATCGCCTGCTACGCCACCGGTTCCAGCAAGGCCTACAACTATCTGCGCGGCGAGTTCCACCACGAACCGTTCGAGCATCTTGAAGAAGCCACCGCCGAAGCCTACAAGCACGGCTGGCTGGGCAAGAACGTGCTCGGTTCGGGCATCGATATCGACATCTACAACGCATTGGGCGCGGGCGCCTACATCTGCGGCGAAGAAACCGCGCTGATGGAGTCGCTGGAAGGCAAGAAGGGGCAGCCGCGCTTCAAGCCGCCGTTCCCGGCCAATTTCGGCCTGTACGGCAAGCCGACCACGATCAACAACACCGAGACCTACGCTTCGGTGCCGGCGATCATCCGCAACGGCGCCGAGTGGTTCCTCAATCTGGGCAAGCCGAATAACGGCGGTCCGAAGATCTTCTCGGTCTCTGGTCACGTCGCGCGCCCCGGCAACTACGAAATCCGCCTGGGCACGCCGTTCTCCGAACTGCTGGAAATGGCCGGCGGCATCCGCAACGGCCACAAGCTGAAAGCGGTGATTCCCGGTGGTTCCTCGATGCCGGTGCTGCCGGGCGAGACCATGATGGGCCTGACCATGGATTACGACAGCATCCAGAAAGCCGGTTCGGGCCTGGGTTCGGGCGCGGTCATCGTCATGGACGAAACCACGTGCATGGTGCGCGCCTGCCAGCGCATCGCCCGTTTCTATTACGCCGAGTCCTGCGGCCAGTGCACGCCGTGCCGCGAAGGCACCGGCTGGATGTACCGCATGATCACCCGCGTGGTGGAAGGCAAGGCCACGCTGGAAGACCTCAATACGTTGAAGGCTTCCGCAGGCCAGATCGAAGGCCACACCATCTGCGCCTTCGGCGAAGCGGCCGCCTGGCCGGTGCAGGGCATGCTGCGCCACTACTGGAACGAGTTCGAGTACTTCATCCTCAACGGCCGTTCCATCGTCGACGAAAAGCTTGGAGCGGCCGCATGAGCGCCCAACCAGTGAATCCCAACGTGCCGCCGGACCACGTCACCGTCTTCATCGATGGCGTTGAGATGGCCGCGCCCAAGGGCTCGATGATCATCCAGGCCGCCGACAAGGCCGGCATTCCGATTCCGCGTTTCTGCTACCACGACAAGCTGGCCATCGCCGCCAACTGCCGCATGTGCCTGGTGGAAGTGGAGAAGATGCCCAAGCCCGCTCCGGCCTGCGCCACGCCGGTGATGGACGGCATGAAGATCACCACGCGCAGCGAGAAAGCGCTGAAGTCGCAGCGCAACGTGATGGAATTCCTGCTCATCAACCATCCGCTGGACTGCCCTATCTGCGATCAGGGCGGCGAGTGCGAACTGCAGGATCTGTCGCTGGGCTACGGCCGTTCGGTCAGCCGTTTCCAGGAACGCAAGCGCGTGGTGCCCGACGAGGACATCGGTCCGCTGGTGGCCACCGAAATGACCCGCTGCATCCAGTGCACGCGTTGCGTGCGCTTCACCGCGGACATCGCCGGCACCTACGAGCTGGGCGGCATGTATCGCGGCGAAAATCTGCAGATCGGCACCTACGACGGCAAGCCGCTGACCACCGAACTCTCCGGCAACGTCGTGGACGTGTGCCCGGTCGGCGCGCTGACCAACAAGGTGTTCCAGTTCCGCGCACGTCCGTGGGAATTGGTCGCGCGCGAATCGCTGGGTTACCACGACGCGATGGGCTCCAACCTGTTCACCCACGTGCGCCGCGGCGAGATCCTGCGCACCGTGCCGCGGGACAACGAAGCGGTCAACGAATGCTGGCTGTCCGACCGCGACCGCTATTCGCACCAGGGCCTGTACGCCGAAGACCGCGCGGTCAAACCGCTGCTGAAAGTGGGCGAGAGCGGCACCGATAACGACTGGAAGGAAGTGTCCTGGGCCGAAGGCCTGGCCGCCGCCGCCGAAATCCTGCGCGCCAACCAGGGCGATGCGCTGGGCGTGCTGGCGCATCCGGCCACGCCCAACGACGAAGGCAGCCTGCTGGCGCGTTTGGCCGACAGCCTGGGCAGCGGCAACCTGGATCACCGCATCTTCAACCGCGATTTCTCCGATGGCGCCGTGGCCGAACCGTTCGCCATGCCGCTGGCCGAGATCGAGCAGGCCGATGCCATCGTGCTGCTCGGCAGCAACATCCGCTTCGAGCTGCCGTTGCTGCACCAGCGTATCCGCAAGGCCAACACGCAGCGCAAGGCCAAGGTCTACGCGGTCAATCCGGTTGATTTCGATTTCGCATTCACCCTGGCGGGCAAGCAGATCGTGGCGCCTTCGGCATTCGCCGACGCATTGAAAGATGCCGCGTTGCTGGAGGCAGTGAAGGGCGCCAGCCGCCCGGTGCTGATCGTCGGCGCGCTGGCCGAGAATCACCCGCAGGCAGCATCGATCCGCGCTGCAGCGAAGGCTTTCGCCGCCGCGACGGGCGCCGCCCTGTGCCGCATCCCGCAAGGCGCGAACGCAGTCGGTCTGGTGCGCAACGGCGTGCTGCCGTCCAAGCGCGACGTCGCCGGCATGTTCGCCGAGCCGCGTTCGGCCTATGTCATCTATGGAATCGAACCGGGTCTGGATTTCGCAGACGGCGCCGCCGCGCAGAAGGCGTTGAAGGCGGCCAAGGTCGTGGCTTTCAGCCACTTCGCCTGCAAGTCCACGCGCAACGTGGCCGATGTGATCCTGCCGATCGGCGCGCTGCCGGAAATCGACGCCGTGCTGACCAATCTGGATGGATTGGAACAACGCACCCAGGCCGGCGGCAAGCTGCCAGGCGAGGCGCGCGAAGGCTGGAAGGTGCTGCGTGCGCTCGGTGGCGAATTGCGGCTGCCTGCCTTCGAATTCACCGACCTGGCTGGCGCTCGTGCGGTGGGCAAAGCCGCTGCTCCTGCGAACATCGCCAAGTCCGCGGCGCCCGCTGTTGCATCCAACGGGCTTGAGCTGGCCGCCAGCGCAGCGATCTATCGCACCGATGGTGTCGTCCGCCGCGCCAAGGCGCTGCAGGAGCATCCGCTCAACGTCGCGCCGCGAATCACCTTGAATCCCGACGACGCCCAGGCCGCTGGCTTGAGCCAGGGCCAAGTGGCCAAAGTCGGCGCACCCGACGGTACGGCGACATTGCCGGTGTTCGTGGACAAGCGCGTGGCCAAAGGCGCGGCCTGGATCGAAAGCGGCCATGGCGCGACCGCGCCGCTGGGCGCAGGACGGGTGACGGTGGTGGGCGCATGAACGAGTTGCTACTGAACGCCATCGACCCGCTGCGCGAATGGTTCTTCGCGCTGGGCAACCTCGGCGTGGTGTTGTGGATCGTGCTGAAGATCCTGCTGATCGCGGTGCCGGTGATCGTGGCCGTCGCGTTCTACGTGGTCTGGGAGCGCAAGCTGATCGGCTGGATGCACGTGCGGCACGGGCCGATGTACGTGGGCATGGGCATCTTCCAGGCCTTCGCCGACGTGTTCAAACTGCTGTTCAAGGAAGTCCTGATGCCCGCCAAGGCACAGAAGACCATGTACATCCTTGGGCCGTTGATCACGCTCGCGCCGGCCTTCGCCGCATGGGCCGTGGTGCCTTTCGACGCGAAGGTGGTGTTGTCCAACGCCAACGCCGGCCTGCTGTATCTGCTGGCCATGACCTCGCTGGGCGTGTACGGCATCATCATCGCCGGCTGGGCGTCCAACTCGAAGTACGCCTTCCTGGGCGCGATGCGTTCGGCCGCGCAGGTGGTCAGCTACGAAATCGCCATGGGTTTCGCCCTGGTCGGCGTGCTGATCGCCGCGGGCAGCATGAACCTCAGCGACATCGTCATGGCCCAGGCCGGCAACAACGGTCCGTTCGAATGGTTCTGGCTGCCGCTGTTCCCGTTGTTCATCGTGTACTGGGTGTCCGGCGTGGCCGAGACCAACCGCGCGCCGTTCGACGTGACCGAAGGCGAATCGGAAATCGTCGCCGGCCACATGGTCGAATATTCGGGTGCGGCGTTCTCGCTGTTCTTCCTGGCCGAATACGCCAACATGATTCTGGTCAGCTTCCTGGTGTCGCTGTTCTTCATGGGCGGCTGGCTGAGCCCGCTGCAGGGCTGGATCGTCGCGGACGTGTCGCCGTGGGTGAACTGGATCTGGCAGGGCGGCTGGCCGTGGCTGCTGTTGAAGGTGGGTTTCTTCGCCAGCGCCTTCATCTGGTTCCGCGCCAGCTTCCCGCGCTACCGCTACGACCAGATCATGCGCCTGGGCTGGAAGGTGTTCATTCCGCTGACCATCGCCTGGATCGCGGTCACCGCATTGATGGTGTTTTTCGGCGTGTTCGAGAAGGGCGTCTGAGTGATGAATAAAGTTGCCCACTACTTCAAGAGCCTGATGCTGCTGGAGCTGCTCCAGGGCCTGTGGCTGACCTTCAAGTACACCTTCAAGCCGAAGTACACGGTGATGTACCCGATGGAGAAGTTCCCGCAGTCGCCGCGTTTCCGCGGACTGCATGCGCTGCGCCGTTATCCCAACGGCGAAGAACGCTGCATCGCCTGCAAGCTGTGCGAAGCGGTGTGTCCGGCGCTGGCCATCACCATCGATTCGGAAAAGCGCGAGGACGGCACCCGCCGCACCACGCGCTACGACATAGACCTGTTCAAGTGCATCTACTGCGGCTTCTGCGAAGAAAGCTGCCCGGTGGATTCCATCGTGGAGACCCACATCCTGGAATACCACTTCGAGAACCGTGGCGAGAACATCGTCACCAAGCCGCAGCTGCTGGCGATCGGGGACCGGTTGGAAACCGAGATCGCCGAGCGCCGCGCCGCCGACGCCGCCTTCCGCTGAGGTCACGATGGATTTGCTGCTCGCTTCCTTCTACGCATTCGCCGCCATCGCGGTAGTCGCCGCCGGCGGCGTGATCAGCGTGCGCAACCCGGTGCATGCGGTGCTGTGCCTGATCCTGACGTTCTTCTCCATCGCCTGCATCTGGCTGCTGGTGGGCGCCGAGTTCCTGGGCGTGGCGCTGATCCTGGTGTACGTGGGCGCGGTGATGGTGCTGTTCCTGTTCGTGGTGATGATGCTGGACATCGACATCGTCAAGCTCCGCGAGGGTTGGGTGCGCTACCTGCCGGTCGGTCTGGTGGTGGCGGTGGTGATGCTGGTGGAAATCCTGGCCCTGATCGGATTCAAGGCCAAGCTGGCGACGCCGTATGCCGCTAACGCGGCCTCGGAGGCGGCGGACGTTTCCAACACGGCCTGGCTGGCGCGCACGCTGTTCACCAAATTCCTGCTTCCGTTCGAATTCGCCGCGGTGATCCTGACCGTGGCGGTGATCGCGGCGGTGATGCTGACCTTGCGCAAACGCGAAGGCAGCAAGACCCAGAACCCGGCCGAACAGTCGCGGGTCAAGGCGGGCGATCGCCTGCGCATGATCGATGTGGCAGTGGAGACGCCGACGCGGGAAACCCTGATCGCGCCACCGCCGGCCGAACCGGAGACCAAGCCATGATCGCCCTGGGCCACCTGCTTGCGCTGGGCGCGGTGCTGTTCTGCATCAGCGTTGCCGGCATCTTCCTCAACCGCAAGAACATCATCGTACTGCTGATGTCGATCGAGCTGATGCTGCTGGCGGTGAACATCAATTTCATCGCCTTCTCGCGCCAGTTCGGCGATCCGGACGGGCAGATCTTCGTGTTCTTCATCCTGACCGTGGCCGCTGCGGAAGCCGCGATCGGTCTGGCCATCCTGGTCACCCTGTTCCGTACCCGGCGCACGATCAACGTGACCGAAGTCGATACCTTGAAAGGCTGACGCACCGATGACGGGCATGGAAATCATCATCTCCAAGAATGTGCTGCTGGCGATCGTGCTGGCGCCGCTGCTGGGAAGCGTCGTGGCCGGCCTGTTCGGCCGCCAGGTCGGCCGCGCGGGCGCGCACTGGGTCACCATCCTGGGCGTGGCGGTCAGCTGCGCATTGTCCGGCTGGGTGCTTTACCAGCTGGTCGGGGGCGCCGCGCCGTTCAACGAGAACGTCTACACCTTCTTCCAGATCGGCAACTATTCCGGGCATGTCGGCTTCATGATCGACAAGCTGACCGCGATGATGATGGTGGTGGTCACCTTCGTTTCGCTGCTGGTGCACATCTACACCATCGGCTACATGGCCGACGATCCGGGCTACCAGCGGTTCTTCAGCTATATCTCGTTGTTCACCTTCTCCATGCTGATGCTGGTGATGAGCAACAACTTCCTGCAGCTGTTCTTCGGCTGGGAAGCGGTGGGCCTGGTGTCGTACCTGCTGATCGGTTTCTGGTTCAAGCGCCCCAGCGCGATCTTCGCCAACCTCAAGGCCTTCCTGGTCAACCGCGTCGGCGATTTCGGCTTCCTGCTGGGCATCGCGGCGGTGCTGTTCTGGTTCGGCACGCTGGACTACGCCACGGTGTTCGCCAATGCGCCGATGCTGAAAGGCGTCACGGCGCAGGTGATCACCGGGCATCCGTGGAGCGTGGCCACCATCATCTGCATCTGCCTGTTCATCGGTGCGATGGGCAAGTCCGCACAGGTGCCGTTGCATGTCTGGCTGCCGGACTCGATGGAAGGCCCGACCCCGATCTCGGCGCTGATCCACGCAGCGACCATGGTCACCGCCGGCATCTTCATGGTGGCGCGCATGTCGCCGCTGTTCGAGATGTCCGAGACCGCGCTGAACTTCGTGCTGTTCATCGGCGCCACCACCGCGTTCTTCACCGGCCTGATCGGCATCGTGCAGAACGACATCAAACGCGTGGTCGCCTATTCCACGTTGTCGCAGCTGGGCTACATGACCGTGGCACTGGGCGTGTCGGCGTATTCGGCCGCGATCTTTCACCTGATGACCCACGCGTTCTTCAAGGCGCTGCTGTTCCTGGGTGCGGGCTCGGTGATCATCGCCCTGCATCACGAGCAGGACATGCGCAAGATGGGCGGCCTGCGCAAGTACATGCCGATCACCTTCATCACCATGTGGATCGGCACGCTGGCCCTGGTGGGTACGCCGTTCTTCTCCGGCTTCTATTCCAAGGACACCATCATCGAAGCGGCCGAGCACCACGCGCACATCGCCCATAGCTGGGTAGCGACCTACGGTTACTGGGCGGTGCTGGGAGGCGTGTTCGTCACCAGCTTCTACAGCTTCCGTCTGCTGTACCTGACCTTCCACGGCAAGGAACGCTTCCGCGATGCGCACGACGACCATGCGCACGGCCACGCCGAGCATTCGCACGACGACCATGCCCATGACGACCACGGTCATGGCGCCCATGAGCCTCATGAGTCTCCGTGGGTAGTGACGGTGCCTTTGATCCTGCTGGCGATCCCGTCGATCGCGATCGGCTTTTTCACCATCGGTCCGATGCTGTTCGGCACCGCGTGGAACGGGCATCACGAAGTCTCTGCCATTTCCGGCCAGGCGTTGACCTTCTTCAGTGGCGCGATCGACTTCATGGATCCGGCGCGCGATACGGTGCTGGCGCTGAAGGAAGAGTTTCATAGTCCGTGGGCTTTCGTCTGGCACGGCATGCAAGCACCGCCGTTCTGGCTTGCGCTGGCCGGCTTCCTGGCAGCGACGGGCTTGTACATCTTCGCCTCGCCCGAGCTCCCGGCACGCATGCGCCACAGCAAGCTCGGCGCTTTCCTGGCCAACATCCTGGACAAGAAATACTGGATGGATACGTTGTGGATCGGCGGTTTCGCCGGCGGCGGCGTGGCCCTGGGCGATCTTTCGAACGCCGTCGACAGCAAGGTGATCGATGGCGTGGCGGTCAACGGCAGCGCCAAGCTGGTCGACATGGCCGCCAACCTGTTGCGACGCACCCAATCGGGTTTCCTCTACCACTACGCCTTCGCGATGATTCTCGGCCTGATTGCACTGCTGGCCGTGCTCATCCGGTTTTGGCAATGAACGCCGCGGCGTTGAACTGACGGATTACGGACACGTGTCGAACTGGCCTTTACTGAGTGTATTGATCTGGCTGCCCATGTTGGGCGGTGCGCTGATCCTCGCGCTGGGCAATGCCCGGGCGAGCGCCGCGCGCTGGACCGCGCTGGTGGTGGCGCTGCTGACCTTCGTGGCCAGCATCGGCTTGTTGACCGGCATCAACGCGGCCGACCCGGGCATGCAGTTCGTGGAAACGCACGCGTGGATCCCGGCCTACGACATCGGCTACAACCTGGGCGCCGACGGCATTTCCATCGCCCTGATCGTACTGACCACGCTGACCACCGCGCTGGCGCTGATCGGCGCGTGGACGGTGATCGAGAAGCGCGTGAGCCAGTACGTGGCGGCTTTCCTGTTCCTGGAGGGCATGATGATCGGCGTGTTCTGCGCCACCGACGCCATGCTGTTCTACGTGTTCTTCGAGGCGATGCTGATCCCGATGTTCCTGATCATCGGCGTCTGGGGCGGGCCGCGCCGCATCTACGCTTCGGTCAAGTTCTTCCTGTACACCTTCCTCGGCTCGGTGCTGATGTTGGTCGGGTTGATCTACCTGTACCTGAAGGGCGGCAGCTTCCAGTTCGCCGATCTGTACCAGCTGTCGCTCAACGCCAAGGAACAGACCTGGCTGTTCTTCGCCTTCCTGATCGCCTTCGCGGTCAAGGTGCCGATGTTCCCGGTGCATACCTGGCTGCCGGATGCGCACGTGGAAGCGCCGACCGCCGGTTCGGTGATCCTGGCCGCGATCATGCTGAAGATAGGCGGTTACGGTTTCCTGCGCTTCACCCTGCCGATCCTGCCCGACGCGGGCCACGAATGGGCCTGGCTGGTGATCGCGCTGTCGCTGATCGGCGTGGTCTACGTGGGCCTGGTGGCGCTGGTGCAGGACGACATGAAGAAGCTGATCGCCTATTCGTCGGTTTCGCACATGGGCTTCGTGACCCTGGGCATCTTCATCGGCTTCGGGCTCATCCGCGACTACGGCAACCTGGACGGCGCGCGCCTGGGCCTGCAGGGCGCGATGGTGCAGATGATTTCGCACGGCTTCATTTCCGGCGCGATGTTCTCCTGCGTCGGCGTGCTGTACGACCGCATGCATACGCGCATGATCCGCGACTACGGCGGCGTGGCCAATGTCATGCCGTGGTTCGCGCTGGCGTTCGTGTTCTTCGGCATGGCCAACGCCGGCCTGCCGGGCACCAGCGGTTTCGTCGGCGAATTCATGGTCATCGTGGCCAGCTTCCAGAAACATCCGTATCTCGCGCTGACCGCGGCTTCGACCCTGGTCATCGGCGCGGCCTACACCCTGTGGCTGGTGAAGCGGGTGATGTACGGCGAAGTGGCCAACGCGCACGTGGCGGAAATGAAGGACCTCAACGGTCGGGAAATACTGGTGCTCGGTGTGTTCGCGTTGGGCGTGCTGGCGATCGGCCTCTGGCCCAAGCCGCTGACCGACCTGATGGAGCCCTCGATCGCGCAACTGGCGATGCAGCTCGCCAACAGCAAGCTGTAAGGAAGAATGATGACCACGCCGACGTTATCCGCCACCGCCGACCTGCTGCCGTTGCTGCCCGAACTGGTGCTGATCGGCGGCGCTTTCGCGCTGCTGATGCTGGACCTGTTCCTGGACAACCAGCGCCGCGTGATCACCCACGCGCTGGCGCTGGCCCTGCTGGCCGGCGTGCTGGCCATGATCGCCTGCGGCGTGGGCGGGCAGGGCACGGTGTTCGGCGGCATGTTCGTGCGCGATGTGATGGCCGATGTCAGCAAGGTGGTGATCCTGCTGGTGAGCGGGCTGTCGCTGCTGTACGCCTGGCCCTACCTGCGCGAACGCAAGCTGTATCCGGGCGAAGTGCCGGTGCTGATCCTGTTCGCCACCGCCGGCATGATGATGCTGGTGTCGGCGGGCAACATGGTGCTGGTCTACCTGGGCCTGGAATTGCTGGCGCTGTGCTCCTATGCGCTGGTCGCGCTGGACCGCGACAACGGCCTTTCCACCGAAGCGGGCATGAAATACATCGTGCTCGGCTCGCTGGCTTCGGGCCTGCTGCTGTACGGCATGTCGCTGGTGTACGGCGCCACCGGCACGCTGGACCTGGCCGGCATCCATGCCGCATCCACCCAGGTCGGCGACAAGGCCTTGCTGCTGACCGGGGTGGTGTTCCTGGTCGCGGGTCTGGCGTTCAAACTGGGCGCCGCGCCATTCCATATGTGGCTGCCCGACGTGTACCAGGGCGCGCCGACGCCGATCACCTTGTTCATCAGCGCCGGTCCCAAGCTGGCCGCCTTCGGCATGGCCTATCGCCTGCTGGAAAACGGCGTGGGTCCGATGTCCGAGCAATGGCACCTGATGCTTGCCGGACTCGCCGCCGCCTCGCTGGTGATCGGCAACGTGATCGCCATCGCGCAGACCAACCTCAAGCGCATGCTGGCTTATTCGACGGTCTCGCATGTCGGCTTCCTGCTGTTGGGCCTGGCCGGCGGCGAAGCGCGCGGCTACGCCGCGTCGCTGTTCTACGGCATCAGCTATGCGGTGATGTCGGCGGCGGCATTCGGCGCCATCGTGGTGTTGTCGCGGCAGGGTTTCGAAGCCGACAAGATCGACGACTTCAAGGGCCTGAATGCGCGCAACCCCTGGCAGGCCGGGCTGGTGCTGTGCGTGATGGCCTCGCTGGCCGGTGTGCCGCCGTTCCTGGGCTTCTGGGCCAAGCTGGTGGTGCTGGGCGCGGCGCTGGATGCCGGACTGGTGTGGCTGGCCGTGCTGGGCGTGGTCTGCGCGGTGATCGGCGGCTTCTACTACCTGCGCGTGATCAAGGTGATGTACTTCGACGAACCCGTCGGCCAACTGGCGCCGCCGCGCGGCGACCGCGTGGTGCCGGTGGTGTTCGGCGTCAATGCTTTGTCGTTGCTGGTGCTGGGAATCTTCTGGAATCCCATCATGGCGTGGTGCCAGCAAGCCTTCGCCGGCTGAACCTCGCGGCGACACGGGCTTGCAATAAAAGCACCGAGTCACCATAATTCCGCTTCTGATGCGGGGTGGAGCAGTCTGGCAGCTCGTCGGGCTCATAACCCGAAGGTCGCAGGTTCAAATCCTGCCCCCGCTACCAAGCTTTTCGGTTCGACGGAAAGCCTCTTACGGAGGCTTTTTTGCCGACCAAGGCCTGGGCTAGTGAAGGCGAATGTTCCCGCCTGCACACCGGAATCCAGCAGTATCGGACAAGGGGCCCATCAGGGCCCTTTGTTGTTTCCGGGCCGTCACTTTCTTTATTCACGATTTCCCTTATTCACGATCCTCTTCCACTGCCGGCGAATCATCACCACGTGAGCGACAAGGCAAAACAAATCGCGAACCTGCTGTCCCCCACGGTGCAGGCCCTGGGCCTGGAGCTGCTGGGCGCCGAATACCTGCCCGCGCCGGGCAGCGCCACCTTGCGCCTGTATATCGACGTGACCGAGGCCGAACGCGACACGCGCATCGTCAACATCGAGGATTGCGAAGCGGTGAGCCGCGAGGTTTCCGCGAAACTCGACGTCGAGGATCCGATCACCGGCAACTACACGCTGGAAGTGTCCTCGCCCGGCATCGAGCGGCCGCTGTTCACCCTGGCGCAGTTCGCGCGCCACCAGGGCGAGTCGGCCAAGGTCGTGCTGAGGCTGCCGCAAGACGGCCGCCGGCGTCTGCAGGGCCAGATCGTCCGCATCGAAGGCGGCAGCATCGTGCTCAAACTTGATAATGCACAGGTCGACAATGCCGAAATGACCGTGGCGTTCGAAAACGTGGACAAGGCCAGGATCATGCCCGACTGGGTGGCGCTGGGTTTCGCGCCGCAGCCCAAGAAGGCGGGCCCGGCCAAACCGGCTGCGGCCAAGCCGGCCGTGCCGAAGAAGACAGCGCCGGCGAAAAAGGCGGCGAAGAAAAAACCGGCCGGAAAACCGGCTTCCAAGAAAGCGGCCCCCAACAAAACGGGCCAGTCGAAAACCAACCAACCGGCGGCCAAGCGGCCGCGCGCGGAGTAAACGATGAGTAAGGAACTGTTGCTGGTAGTGGATGCGGTGGCCAACGAGAAAGGCGTGCCGCGCGAAGTGATCTTCGATGCCATCGAGGCCGCGCTGGCGTCGGCCGCCAAGAAGCGCTATCCGGACCAGGAAGTGCTGACCCGCGTGACCATCGACCACAAGACCGGCGAATACGAGACTTTCCGGCGCTGGGAAGTGGTGGCCGACGATGTGGTCATGGAGTCCCCCGACTTCCAGATCCGCCTGATGGACGCGCTGGACGAAAGCGATGGCGCCGAAGTGGGCGACTACGTGGAAGAGCAGATCGAAAACCCCGACTTCGGCCGCATCGCCGCCCAGGCCGCCAAGCAGGTCATCGTGCAGCGCGTGCGCGAAGCCGAGCGCGCGCAGGTGGTGGATGCGTGGAAGGACCGCGTGGGCGAGCTGGTCACCGGTATCGTCAAGCGCGCCGAGCGCGGCAATATCTATGTGGACTTGGGCGGCAATGCCGAG
Source organism: Pseudoxanthomonas sp. (assembly GCA_036383995.1). Lineage (GTDB taxonomy): Bacteria > Pseudomonadota > Gammaproteobacteria > Xanthomonadales > Xanthomonadaceae > Pseudoxanthomonas_A. The sequence goes on along the minus strand of DASVNG010000009.1, from coordinate 387,368 downwards.
GCCTTCATTCCCAAGGACAAGGGCATCCCGCGCGACACCCTGCGCGCCGGCGACCGCGTCCGCGGCTACCTGTTCGACGTGCGCACCGAACCGCGCGGCCCGCAGCTGTTCATCAGCCGCGCCGCCCCGGAATTCATGATCGAGCTGTTCAAGCTGGAAGTGCCGGAAGTGGGCCAGGGCCTGGTCGAGATCAAGGCCTGCGCGCGCGACCCGGGCGACCGCGCCAAGATCGCGGTGCTGGCGCACGACACCCGCACCGATCCCATCGGCGCCTGCATCGGCATGCGCGGTTCGCGCGTGCAGGCGGTTTCCAACGAGCTCAACGGCGAGCGCGTGGACATCGTGCTGTGGAACGACAGCGCCGCCAATTTCGTCATCAACGCCATGGCGCCGGCCGAAGTGCAGTCGATCATCGTCGATGAAGAAAAGCATTCCATGGACCTGGCCGTGGCCGAAGACCGCCTGGCCCAGGCCATCGGCAAGGGCGGCCAGAACGTGCGCCTGGCCAGCCGCCTGACCGGTTGGCAGCTGAACGTGATGACCCAGGACCAGGTCTCGGCCAAGTCCGAAGCCGAGCAGGCGGTCGCCCGCCAGCTGTTCGTGGACAAGCTGGAGGTGGACGAGGAAATCGCCGCCATCCTGGTGGCCGAAGGCTTCAACACGGTCGAGGAAATCGCCTATGTGCCGGTCGGCGAGCTGCTGGCGGTGGAAGGTTTCGACGAGGACATCGTCGAAGAGCTCCGCGCCCGCGCCCGCGACGCCCTGCTCAACGAGGCCCTGGCCGAGGAAGAGGAAGTCGACGAGAACCAGCCGGCCGAAGACCTGCTGGCCCTGGAAGGCATGGACGACGAAACCGCCTATGCGCTGGCCGGTCATGGCGTGCGCACCAGCGAGGATCTGTCCGACCTGGGCACCGACGAAATCGTCGAATTCGGCATCGAAGGGCTGGACGAGGACCGCGCCAAGGCGTTGATCCTGGCCGCCCGCGCCGAGGAGATCGCTCGCCTGGAGCGTGGGGAATGAACCCCATGCCGGCACGTCTGGAACCCGGCCTATGAGCCGGCAATGAACTCCGCCCTGCAGAATACAGGGCTAGAATCCGCGTTCCCTTCGCAATAGGCGCAGGGACGCCTACGAAGGTCACAGGATCCGAATGACGCAGCAAACCACCATCCGCAAGCTCGCCGAACTGGTCAATACGCCGGTCGAGAAACTGCTTGAGCAGCTGGCCGAGGCCGGTATGAGCTTCAGCGGCCCCGACCAGCCCGTGACCAGCACCGAGAAGATGAAACTGCTCGGCTTCCTGCGCCGCACCCATGGCAAGGCCGACAAGCCCGCCGAGGAATCGGACGCGCCGAAGAAGATCACGCTCAATCGCCGCAAGGTGCAGGAAGTGACGGTCGCCGCCGGCCGCACCAAGACCACGGTCAACGTGGAGGTCCGCCAGAAGCGCACCTACATCAAGAGCGATGAGGTCGAAGCGCCGCCCAGCGACGAGCGCGCCGATGCCTTGCGCAAGCTGGAGGAATCCAAGCAGCGCAATCTGGAAGAACAGCAGCGCCTGGCAGAGACCGACAAGAAGCGCGCCGACGAGCGCGAGCGCCTGCGCCAGGAAGAAGAAGCCGTACGCCTGAAAGCGGAAGCCGAACGCCTGCAGGCCGAAGCCGAGGCCATCGCCGCCGCTACCGGCGCGACTCCCGCCGACGAAGACGAAGCCGCACCGCGCGCCGCAAAACCCAGCAGCGGCCATCATGTGCCCAAGCCGCCGGTGCGCAAGGATCCGCCGCGTGCCGACGACCGCAATGCCACCACCGCCAGCAAGCACAAGACCCGCGGTTCGCACGCGATGGTCGCCGGCGTGGAAGACGACGACAGCACCCAGCGTTTCGCCGGCCAGCTGCATCTTTCCGCAGCCGATCGCGCGCGTCGCACCACTACCCGTGGCAAGCCCAAGCCGCGCCGCCAGGAACAGTCGCGCGGTGGCACCGGCACCCATGGCTTCGAACGCCCCACTGCACCGGTGGTGCGTGACGTTGCCATCGGCGAAACCATCACCGTAGCCGACCTGGCGCAGAAGCTAGCGCTCAAGGGCGGCGAGGTGGTCAAGGCGCTGTTCAAGATGGGCGTGATGGCCACCATCACCCAGACCATCGACCACGACACCGCTGCGCTGGTCACCGAAGAGCTCGGCCACAACGTGGTGCGCGCCGACAGCGGCGACGTCGAGGACCATCTGATCGCGCACACCGAGAACGAGCAGGGCGATCAGTCGCCGCGTCCGCCGGTGGTCACCATCATGGGCCACGTCGACCACGGCAAGACCTCGCTGCTGGATTACATCCGCCGCACCAAGGTCGCCAATAGCGAAGCCGGCGGCATCACCCAGCACATCGGCGCTTACCACGTCGAAACCGACAAGGGCGTGATCAGCTTCCTCGACACCCCGGGCCACGCCGCTTTCACCCAGATGCGCGCGCGCGGCGCCAAGCTCACCGACATCGTGGTGCTGGTGGTGGCCGCCGACGACGGCGTCATGCCGCAGACCATCGAAGCGGTGAAGCTGGCCAAGGGCTCCAACGTGCCGTTGATCGTGGCCATCAACAAGATGGACAAGAGCGACGCCGATCCCAGCCGGGTCAAGAACGAATTCCTCACCCACGACGTGGTCGCCGAAGAGTTCGGCGGCGACACCCAGTTCGTCGAGGTTTCGGCCAAGACCGGTGCGGGCGTGGACAACCTGCTCGATTCGATCCTGCTGCAGGCCGAAGTGCTCGAGCTGAAGGCCGCGCCGACCGGTCGCGCCAGCGGCGTGGTCATCGAATCCTCGCTGGACAAGGGCCGCGGCCCGGTCGCCACGGTGCTGGTGCAACAGGGTCAGCTGAAGAAGGGCGACTATCTGGTTTGCGGTACGCAGTACGGCCGTGTACGCGCACTGTTCGACGAAACCGGCGGCCAACCGGCCGAAGCCGGCCCGTCGATCCCGGTGCAGGTGCTCGGCTTGTCCGGCGTGCCGGATGCCGGCGACGATTTCGTCGTGGTGGCGGACGAACGCCTGGCCAAGGACGTGGCCCAGCAGCGCGACGCCAAGCGCCGCGAGTCGCGCCTGGTGCAGAGCGCCGGCAGCCGCATGGAAGACATCATGTCGCAGCTGGGCAAGGGCGATGGCCAGCAGGTGCTGAACCTGGTGATCAAGGCCGACGTGCAGGGTTCGGTGGAAGCGCTGAAGCAGTCGCTGGTGGCGTTGTCCAACGACCTGATCCGCATCAATATCATCCATTCCGGCGTGGGCGGCATCACCGAGTCCGATGCGAATTCCGCATTGACTTCCAAGGCCACCATGATCGGCTTCAACGTGCGCGCCGATGCGGCCGCGCGCCGGATCATCGAATCCAACGGCGTGGACCTGCGCTACTTCTCGATCATCTACGACGTGATCGATCAGGTGAAGCAGGTGGCTTCCGGCTTGCTGGGCGTGGAGATCCGCGAAGAGATCATCGGCATCGCCGAAGTGCGCGATGTGTTCCGCAGTTCCAAGTTCGGCGCGGTGGCCGGCTGCATGGTCGTGGAAGGCACGGTCAAGCGCAGCAAGCCGATCCGCGTGTTGCGCGACAGCACGGTGGTGTTCGAAGGCGAACTGGAATCGCTGCGCCGCTTCAAGGAGAACGTCGACGAAGTGCGCAACGGCACCGAGTGCGGCATCGGCGTGAAGGCGTACAACGACGTGCAGCCGGGCGACCAGATCGAGTGCTTCGAGCGCATCGAAGTGCAGCGCACGCTGTAACGGGTTCGCGGTTGTAGGGCGTCGGTTCCTGGAGCCTCTCCAGTAACCGGCGCCTCCTCAACCCACAACCGGGAAGCTCTTCCAATGCCAACCAAATCATTCCACCGCAGCGACCGCGTCTCCGCCCAGCTCCGCCGCGAACTGGGCAAGCTGGTGCACGAATTCGTGCGCGAGCACGGCCTGCCGTCGGTCAGCGTTTCCGACGTCGAGGTCACCCGCGATCTGGCCCATGCCAAGGTGTTCGTGACCGCGCTGATGCAGGAAAAGTCCGTCGAAGCGGTGAAGGATCTGAAGGAGTTGTCTCCGCAGATCCGCTACCAGCTGGGCAAGGCGATGAAACTGCGCCATGTGCCCGAGCTGCACTTCCACTACGACGATTCGGTGGACCGCGGCGAACGCATTGGGAACCTGTTGCGCGACCTGCCGCCGCCGGTGGACGAAGACGGCGAAGCCGAAGAGAAGTGATTGGTTTCCTTCTCCCTTTGGGGGAAGAGCCTGCCCCGCACTTGATACGGGGCGCCAGCAGGGCGGACGAGGGAGGGAGAGCTCCGGTACACGGAAATTTCACCGCAACCTGGTCGCCCACTCCCTCATCCGGCGCTACGCGCCACCTTCTCCCGGAGGGAGAAGGGAAGCTATGCTTCCCGCCTCATGCAGCCCAAGGTCAAATTCCGACGCCTCGACGGCATCCTGCTACTGGACAAGCCGCAAGGGCTCAGCTCCAACCAGGCGTTGCAGCGGGCGCGATTTCTGTTCCGCGCGCAGAAGGGCGGACATACCGGTAGCCTGGATCCGCTAGCCACCGGCCTGCTGCCGCTGTGCTTCGGCGAGGCCACCAAGATCGCCGGCAACCTGTTGGGCGCGCGCAAGGCTTACGACACGGTCGCGCGCCTGGGCGTCACCACCGACACCGATGATGCCGAAGGCCAGCCGCTGCGCGAGCGCCCGGTCGGCAAATACACGCTGCCCCAGATCGACGCCGCCCTGCGCCAGCTCACCGGCCGCATCCAGCAGCGCCCGCCCATCTATTCGGCGCTCAAGCGCGGCGGCGAGCCCTTGTACGCCAAGGCCCGGCGCGGCGAGATCGTGGAAGTGGAACCCCGCCAGATCGAAGTCCACCGCTTCGAACTGCAATCGGCTGCCGACCTGCTGGACGGCGGCGAACCGCTGCTGCGCCTGCAGGTGGAATGCGGTTCCGGCACCTATGTGCGCAGCCTGGTCCGCGACCTGGGCGAGCTGCTGGGCTGCGGGGCGCATGTGCTGGAACTGCGCCGCCTGTGGGTGGAACCGTTCCGCGAGCCGCGCATGTGGACGCTGGAAGCCCTGCAGGCCCTGGCCCAGCGCGACGAGCGCAGCCTGGATGCTTGCCTGCTGCCGCTGGATGCCGGCCTGATCGGCTTCCGTCGCATCGACCTGATCGACGAAGCCGCCCGCCGCTTCAGCCAGGGCCAGCGCCTGCCGGGTATCCCGGGCCCGGTGGGACCCTGCGCGGTCTACGACGGGGCCGGACGGGTGCTGGGCCTGGCCCAGCTGGACGAGGGCAGGGTGTTGGCCCCGCAGCGCCTGTTCAATTGGGAGCCGGTAGCGGGTAGCCGGTAGCCGGAAAAACCAGAGAGCCTACGGTGCTTGCTTTTCCGGCTCCCGGCTATCGATTCCCGGCTCCCGTAAAGATAAAACCTTGTTTTGCAAGGCTTCGGCGACTACAATGCCGCGGCCTTTTCGGCATCCTTAGATCGTCCATCGATCACCCTCGCGGCAATCCATCGCAGCATTCCTAGCAAACGGCGAGCCCCGCGGTGCGCACCGCTTCCCTGTCCCGGGAATCAGCGCGTTCCTGCAGGCCACGCATCTCAAGAGAAAACACAAATGCCCATCGATACCCAGAAAGTCATTGAAGACAACAAGCGCGGTCCCGCCGACACCGGTTCGCCGGAAGTCCAGGTCGCCCTGATCACCGCCCGCATCGAACAGCTCAGCGGCCACTTCAAGACCCACAAGAAAGACCATCACAGCCGCCGTGGCTTGCTCCAGCTCGTAAACCGCCGCCGCAGCCTGCTCGACTACCTCAAGAAGAAGGACGGCGAGCGCTACAAGACCCTGATCGAGAAACTCGGCCTGCGTCGCTAAACCCAACACCTACCGCGGCGCAGTGATGCGCCGCGGTTTTGTTTTCCGCAAGAAAAAGTTTTTCGACATCGCAACACCCGGCCGGACCGACCCGGCCATCCGCATGCGGCATGGGCCGCATCCGGTTCAACCGATAGCGCATCACCAAGGATCAACCAACGTGGCAAAAATCACCAAGACCTTCCAGTACGGCAAGCACCAGGTCACCCTGGAAACCGGCGAGATCGCCCGCCAGGCCGGCGGCGCCGTCATCGTCAAGTTCGACGACACCGTGCTGCTGGTTTCCGCAGTCGCCGCCAAGAACGCGCGCGAAGGCCAGGACTTCTTCCCGCTGACCGTCGACTACCAGGAGCGTTTCTACGCCGGTGGCCGCATCCCGGGCGGCTTCTTCAAGCGCGAAGGCCGCGCGACCGAGAAGGAAACCCTGATCTCGCGCCTGATCGACCGTCCGCTGCGCCCGCTGTTCCCGGAAGAATTCCGCAATGAAGTGCAGGTCATCGCCACGGTGATGTCGCTGAACCCGGAAATCGACGGCGACATCCCGGCCCTGATCGGCGCCTCCGCCGCGGTGGCCCTGACCGGCGCGCCGTTCAACGGCCCGATCGGCGCGGCCAAGGTCGGTTACATCAATGGCGAGTACGTGCTCAACCCGACCGTCAGCGAGCTGAAGGATTCCAAGCTGGAGCTGGTCGTCGCGGGTACTTCCAATGCCGTGCTGATGGTCGAATCCGAAGCCGCCGAGCTGTCCGAAGACGTGATGCTGGGCGCGGTGATGTTCGGCCATCGCGAGATGCAGAAGGTCATCAACATCATCAACGAACTGGTCACCGAAGCCGGCACCAAGAACTGGGACTGGTCGGCCCCGGCCAAGAAAGACGCGCTGATCTCCGCGCTGAAGGAAGCCGTCGGCACCCAGCTCGACTCCGCTTTCCAGGTGCGCGACAAGCTGCAGCGCCGCGACGCCATCGCCGCGATCAAGAAGGACGTGCTGCAGGGTCTGGCCGGCCGCGCCGAAGCCGACGGCTGGAGCGCAGGCGAACTGTCGAAGGAATTCGGCGAGCTGGAATACCAGACCATGCGTGGTTCGGTGCTGGCTTCCAAGGTCCGCATCGACGGCCGCGCGCTGGACACCGTGCGCCCGATCAACTCCAAGGTCAGCGTGCTGCCGCGCGTGCACGGTTCCTCGCTGTTCACCCGCGGTGAAACGCAGGCGATCGTGGCCGTCACCCTGGGCACCGCGCGCGATGGCCAGGTCATCGACGCGGTCTCGGGCGAGTACAAGGACCACTTCCTGTTCCACTACAACTTCCCCCCGTACTCGGTGGGCGAAGCCGGCCGCATGATGGGCCCGAAGCGTCGCGAAATCGGCCACGGCCGTCTCGCCAAGCGCGGCGTGCTGGCGGTTATGCCGACCATGGAAGCTTTCCCGTACACCATCCGCGTGGTTTCGGAAATCACCGAATCCAATGGTTCGTCCTCGATGGCTTCGGTCTGCGGCAGCTCGCTGGCGCTGATGGATGCCGGCGTGCCGATCTCCGCGCCGGTCGCCGGTATCGCCATGGGTCTGGTCAAGGAAGGCAACGACTTCGTCGTGCTCTCCGACATCCTGGGCGACGAAGATCACCTGGGCGACATGGACTTCAAGGTGGCCGGTACCCAGAACGGCGTGTCCGCGCTGCAGATGGACATCAAGATCGAAGGCATCACCGAAGAAATCATGAAGCAGGCGTTGTCGCAGGCCAAGGCCGGCCGTCTGCACATCCTGGGCGAGATGGCCAACGCCATGACCGCCCCGCGTCAGGAACTGAGCGAGTTCGCGCCGCGCCTGATCACCATCAAGATCCACCCCGACAAGATCCGCGAAGTGATCGGCAAGGGCGGTTCGGTGATCCAGGCCATCACCAAGGAAACCGGCACGCAGATCGACATCCAGGACGACGGCACCATCACCATCGCCTCGGTCAACGGCGCCGCCGGCCAGGCCGCCAAGGCCCGCATCGAGCAGATCACTTCCGACGTCGAGCCGGGCCGCATCTACGAGGGCAAGGTCGCCAAGCTGATGGACTTCGGTGCGTTCGTCACCATCGCTCCGGGCAAGGACGGCCTGGTGCACGTGTCGCAGATCTCCAGCGACCGCGTCGAGAAGGTCAGCGACGTGTTGAAGGAAGGCGACGTGGTCAAGGTCAAGGTACTGGAAGTCGACAAGCAGGGCCGCATCCGCCTGTCGATGAAGGCCGTGGAAGAAGGCGAGGGCGTGGCGGCCGAGTAAGCCGTCGCTTCATTGCTGGATTCGAGAAAGCGGGCTTCGGCCCGCTTTTTCTTTGGGCGATTCGCAGCCCCGCTTGTTACTCTCGGATTGCGGCAGTCCAAGTTGCGCCGTCAAGCTGAAGTCTTCTCTTTGAGTTCTCGGCTTCTCATCAAGGAAGGCGGACTTCTGTCCGCTTTCCTTTTATCGGCAGCTTAACAACCGCAACCCTTGTCGCCTTTGCGATCACGCGCCCCCTTGCCGTGCTTGCCGCGTTTCCCGCCTGGTTCCTTGCACGGCGGCTCACAACCGGAATCCACCAGATCCACCTCGATGCACACGCTCTTGACCTGCACGCGTTTGACCTGCGGATCGTGCAGCCCCAAGCAGTCGAGCAGATCGCTGGCCGCGTCGTTGCAATCCGGGCCGCAATCGCCCGAAGCGTATCCGTCTGGCACCACCGGCACTGGTGGCCTGTCGGGTTGCTGGACCACCACGCCGGGTGTGGCGTTGTCCGGGTCCCACACCACCACCACGGTATAGCTACCATCGCCGGCATCCTTGACCGGGCCGACCACCTCGACACCGGGTAGCGGCGTGACCGTGAAGCAATCACCACGTCCTGGCCCCAGCGGGTTGTCGTAGCGGTCGTGGGGCACCAGCACCAAAGTACCGCGTTGGCCGCCATCGACGTCGGTGACATCCACCAGGGTCACATCCGTGTTGTCAGGGTCGATACCCGGTTGCACATGTACCGCCCAGTGGATTTCCCGCGTCGCGCGACAGCCCTGTCCATAACGGGCCAACGCGCGGAAGCTGTACGTGCCCTCGGCCCGGGCGAAGTCCTTCAAGGGATGGTTGAACACGCCATCGGCTTCCATGGCGCCGTCGTCGTGCGCGCCGTCGTCGAACATCGGCAGGTGCACGGTAGTGGTGCCGACGGGCAGCGTGCCACCGTTGCTGCTGGCGATGCTCTTCAGCGTGGCGTGGAAGCCATCGACCACATCGCCAGAAGTGATCGGCGGACGCAACCCTGTTTCGCTGGTCAGCCGCCCCAGCGCGATGGTGGGCGCATCCACGATCAGCTCCACTTCGGCCTCCGCAGGTACGGTCCCATTGGGGTAGTGCAGGCCCACACGCGGATGGATGACATCGCCGGTGTAGATATGGCGTGGCGAACCGAGATAGCTCAGCTTTGGGCCGCCAATGGCGGTGACCAGATAGAAATAGCGAACGTCGGATGGGAACTGCTGCGTGGCTGCTGCCGCGGCGGCAGCGCGCTTGGACAGGCCGATGACGATGGGCGGCACACGGTCGACGATCAGTTTCCAGGCGCCGTCGCGTTCGCCTTCGTATGGCAGCGGAATCTTCAGGAACACCCAGCTGCGCCCGCGCACTTCACGCACCCGCTTGCCGGGCGTCACCAGCTTGCCGGACGGCGTGTAAACGCGCGCGCGCAGGGGCGATTGCAGATCGTCCCAGCCCAGCACCACGGTGATGTGTTCTTCACCGCAGACATGGAATACGTGCGGCTGCGATTCGGTCTGGTTCTTGCCGAGCACATGCTCCGGGTCGGCCAGCGCGCCGTTCTCGAAGATGTTGCCGAAGCTCAAGCCGAAGAACTTGCGCAAGCCCAGACCATCCAGGGCGCGGGTGAAATGGCCGCCGTGCTCGTGCGCAACGCGGTTGAGCAAGGGGCCGTCGATGTCCGCATCGGAACCGAAGCCGATCACGTTGAGCTTGGTGGCGCCGAGGAATCCTTCCACTTCCTCCACCATCGGCGCGGTGTTCTGCAAACCATCCGTCAACAACAGCATGGCCTTCGTATTGCTCGACCCGGAGCCGAAGCCCAGCTGGCCGATGCCGATGCCGGCGCCTATGCTGGTTGCACCGCCCGGGGCGATCGCGCCGATCTGGCCGCTGGTGAAGGGCGCAGGGCCCACAAGCTGCGGCTTCACCGTCGCCGCTGGTCCCATCGGCCGGTCCAGGCCTGCGGCAGAGCTGAAGGTCACCATGCCCAACCGATCGCCAGCGCCTTCGCGCACCAGTTGCACGAACAACGAGGCCGCGTCCTGCGCCTCTTCCAATTTGCTGCGGCCGATCGGCGGAGCGCTGCTGGCCATGCTGCCGGAGCGGTCGAACACGATCATGACGTCCAATGGCACCGCCGGAACCGGCGGGTTGTTCAAACCGGCCTTGACGTTGGCCAGTGGCGCATACGTCACCGTGCAGGCGTTGCCGACCGGACCGACGCTGAGCGGACCGCCGACCAGGCGCCCGTTGTTGTCGAACAACGAAGAGCCCGAACTGCCGCCGCAATAATCGAATCCGACGATGTTGGTGCCGCCGCCATGCACGCCTTCCTGGGTCTTCTTCACCGCGCCAGTCGGGTGATGCATGGTGAATATGGTTTCGCCGCTCATCAGGCCCGCATCGCGCATTTCCAAAGGCGCCGGCAAGTCGCCGGGCGCGGCGTCCAGGCGCACCACCACCCAGTCGCTGCTGCTGGGCGGGTTGGAACCATTGGCGGCCGAGCCGGCAGCGACTTCCTCCACCACTTTGAAGAAGCGCGGGTTGTGGCCTGCGGGGCGGCTGCCATCGCAATTGGTCTCGTAGTCGAAGGTGACCGAAGCGCTGCGCACGTCGCGACCGGCCGCATCTACCAGGCAGTGGCGCGCGGTCAGGAACAGATCGCCCGCGATCAACGTGCCGCTGCAGCTGCTGACATGTCCGCCGTGGCCGGCGGCGTCGAAGTCGTGCGCTTCGACGATGATTCCGGTGGCGGCGCGTACTTTGTCGCGGACCGCATCCGGCACGGTCGGCAGCGCGCAGCGCGCATTGCGCCACTCGAAGGTGGGGTGGCATTTCAGACGCGTCTCGTAGACCGGTTCCTGATAGGGATTGCTGTTCAAGAACGGATCGGGATTGGAGATGCTGCCGGTCGAAGTGCCTGGCGGGTTGGCGGTTTGCGTGGGTTCGCCGCTGCCGAACTCGAGCAGACGCGCGCTGCCGGTGCCGCCGACGATGCGCATGGTGATCGGCGTGTTGATCGCATTGACCGGTCTCGACCAGAAGTCGCTGCCGGAAGCGGAAGTGAACACATCGGTGTCGTAACCCAGCGCCACCTCCAGGCGCGCGCTGCCGTTGAGCACTACCGAATCGAAATGCAGGAATACGAATCGTGGCGTGCCCAAGGGTCCTGGGCCGGGGGTCAAGTCCAATCCGCTGCTGTGGGTGAAAGTGCGTCCGTCGGCGACGACGCGTCCGAGTGCATGAGTCATGCGAAGATCTCCGCGCATGTTGAGGGGAAGGGCGCGTGCCATGCGCATCCCGCATGCCGCGCGCCCCGCATGCCTGCACTGCGGATCTCCCCCTCCCAACCAGCGTCCATCACAGGCTTACTTTCAATCAACGCGGTGCTGCAGGCGTATCGGCCAACGAATGACCAGGCATGTGGGAGGGTGGGCCGGAAAAGCCGTGGCAATGAGCGAGCGCAGTGCTCATCGCGAGGAGAATGAGCGCGACGGATTGGATCGCCACGTCAATGCGAAGCCGTAGATGCAATGGCGTCACCACTCGGTGCGACCGGCATTCCATACGAACAGTGATCCGAATGCCGCATGGCGTATTCAAGAAAGTCAACGCAGAGTGAAATTCGCGTGGATGCGATGCGCAACCGACTTATTGCCATCGTTACCACTTGTGCTTGAATAATTTCTGGTTTACTAAAGGTTATGCAAAGGATGCGACTCGGGGAAATCGGCCGAGGTATCCACAAGTAGTCGTCGTTGCAGTGCAAGACGCGTAGCTGGATGCCCGCCGCGCCTGGTGGGTTCGTTCATCGAACTTGGGGATGTAACCATGGCCGCTTCGAAGCCTCATCGCTTGTATTCGTGCATCACCTTGCTGCTGCATTGTGGCCGGGCGGGCGTCATCGGCGGCTTGGGATGCTCGGCCGCGTTTTCCGCATATGCAGGCTGCGACTCGACAACGCCGGTTTCGGGGCAGACGGTCACTTGCGACGCCAGCGTTCCCAATCCGCAGACCACCGGCGTGCAGGCGGTGGCGGGCAGCACCGGCGTCATCGTCAATGTCGTCGATGGCGCCACTTTGCAGATCGCGGCCGGTCCCGGCGTGCAGGTGCGCGACCAGAGCCAGGTGAACAATGACGGCAGCATCAATCTAAGCGCCGCCGATACCTTCGACGCCCTCTTCGCCGAAGGCAGCGGCAATACCGTCGTCAACACCGGGGCCATCGCCACTGCAGGCGGCACGTCGGACGGTATCCAGAGCAACGGCAGCAACAACGTTCTCACCAATGGCGCCGGCGGCAGCATCGTCACCACCGGCGCGAACGCCAACGGCCTGCTCTCGCTCAGCGGCAGCGGCAACACGCTGACCAACAACGGCACGATCACCGTCGGCGGCGCCGGTTCGTCCGGTATCCGCGTCGACGGCGCGGCCGGCGGCACGAATACGGTCGTCAACGACGGTTCTATCATCAGCCAGGCCGGTATCGGCGTGCTGTTCAATGGAAACGCGGGCAGCACCTTGATCAATCGCGGCACCATCAGCGGCGCCACGGGCGGGGTTACCTCGGGCGCAGGCAACGATCGCCTGGAAATGCTCGGCGGTTCCATCAGCGGAGCAGTGGCGCAAGGCGCAGGCGACGATACATTGATCATCAGCGCCGGCCAGTTGAGTGCGGTGAACCAGGGCGACGGCGCCGACCGTTTCGAGATCAGCGGCACCGGAGCGGTCACCGGCACGGTGCAGCAGGGCAGCGGCATCGATACGTTCCTGATGACCGGCGGTCAGCTCGGGGCGCTGCTGCAAGGCGACAATATAGACACCTTCACCATGAGCGGCGGCCGCATCGTTGGCGCGTTCGAAGACGGCGACCGCGCGACCATGACCGGCGGCCGCATCGGCCGGGTGGACATGAAGCTGGACGACAATGTCTTCGACATGTCCGGCGGCACCATAGACGGCAACCTGGTCACCGGTTTCGGCAACGACACCATCCGGCTGTCCAACGGTTACATCGGCGGCAACATCAGCGTCAGCGGCGGCAACGACAGCATCACCGTCACCGGCGGAACCGTGCGCGGCGAAGTGCGCGTCAGCACGGGCAACGATACGTTCGAATGGGCGGGCGGCGGCGTTATCTATGGCGCGATCGATCTGGGCGAAGGCAACGATACTGCGCGGCTGAGCAACTTGAACCAGTCGCATTTGGGTGCGACGCCATCGCTCAGCGGCGGCAGCGGCGTGGACAGCCTGTCCTTGGCCAACGTCACCAGCGGCGGGGTGGCGCGGTTCGGCAACTGGGAAACCATCAATGCGGGCAACGATACCGAGCTGACCTTCGACGGCAATCTGGTGCTGGGCGATGCGGCCAGCGGCACCGGCACGCTGAACATCGACGCCAGCAGCACGCTGTTCGCCGGCAACGGCGCCAATGCTTCCATCGTCGCCTTCGGCGCAGGCCAGTTCGCCAGTGTTCTCAACGCCGGCCGCATCGACCTGACCAATGGCGCTGCCAGCGCCGCCGACACTTTCACCATCGTGGGCAACTATGTCGGCAACAACGCGGCCTTGTTCCTGCAGACGCAGCTGGGCGGCGACAGTTCTCCCTCCGACCGGCTGGTGATTTCCGGCGGCGCCGCCAGCGGCACCACCGGGCTGGAGATCATCAATCTCAACGGTAGCGGCGGCTCGACGTTGCTCGACGGCATCATGGTGATCCAGGCCATCAACGGAGCCAGTTCCAGCAACAGCGCTTTCGCGTTGATGGGGCCGGTGGCGGCGGGCGCTTTCGAGTATTTCCTGTTCAAGGGAGGCATCTCCGACGGCACTTCCGAAAACTGGTATCTGCGCTCGACGCTGGTGGCGCCGCCGGCATCGCCGCCGCCAACGCCCGCACCCTCTCCCGATCCGCTGGAGCCGACACCGCCCCCGGTGCCGCCCACGCCGCCGGAACCGCCCGCGCCGCCGCCGCCGACATTGCCGCCACCGCCGCCGCCGGAAGTGCCGGACAATCCGGATCCGGAAGTGCCGCCCGCACCGCCGCCGGCTCCACCGGCAGCACCGCCGCCGGCCGAACCGCCTGCGCCGCCGCCGCCGCTTCCGCCGGTGCCGGAGGACCCTGCGCCGCTGCCGACGCCAAGTGCCGAGCCGCCGCCGGTGTTGCCGACTCCGCCCACGCCCGGCGCTACTCCCGCGACCGGCACGGTCATTCCTCTCTATCGGGTGGAAACGCCGACCTATGCAGTGGTGCCGCCCATCGTCCATCAACTGGCGCTGGCCACGCTGGGCACCTTCCACGAACGCCAGGGCGAGCAGACGCTGTTGGGCGGCGAAGGAGCGCTGCGTTCGGCCTGGGGTCGCGTCATCGGCCAGAACACCGAGCAGAGTTGGACCGGCACGGTGGCGCCGACGTTCGATGGAAGCTTGTGGGGCGTGCAGGCCGGTGTGGATCTGTTCGCCCGCGAAGGCGACGACGGACGCCGCGATCACTTCGGCCTGTTCGTCGGCCGTACGCGTGCCGATGGCGATGTGCGCGGTTTCGCCTTGGGTTGGAACAACCTGACGGTGGGCGATACCCGTCTCGACGATACCCACCTGGGCCTGTCCTGGTCGCGCATCGGCGCCAGCGGCGCGTATCTGGATGCGGTGATCGTGGCCAGCCGTTACGACGGCGAAGCGACTTCGTCGCGCGGCATCGGCATCGATCTGGATGGCGATGGCGTGGCGGCTTCGCTGGAGGTGGGTTATCCGATGCGCTGGGGCGAAGACTCGCGCTGGTCGCTGGAACCGCAGGCGCAGCTGGTCTGGCAGCACGTGTCGCTGGACCGCCAGCAGGACGACTTCGCCAGTGTGGATTTCGATTCCGACGATGCGCTGACCGGACGCATCGGCCTGCGTCTGTCGGTCGACTACGACACTTCGGCCGGCCTGCTGCAGCCTTACCTGAAACTCAACTATCTGCACGGTTTCAGTGGCGAGGATCGACTGCACTTCAACACCGACATCGTACAGACCGACCAGCAGTTCGATGCGGTGGAATTGGGCGCGGGCCTGGTCGCGCAGTTCAATGCAAATACCAGCGTGTACGTGGTGTTGGACTACACCACCGATGCGGACGACGAGGGCAGGGACCGCAAGACCGTGGAAGGCAACGTGGGATTGCGCATCACATGGTGATAGTGGGAAGGATCGGGTACCGCCCTGCATCGTTGGCAGGGCTCTCGAAGTGTCCGAGCGTCGGGGGCGTAGCCCCGCCTTGCTATCGCTCGCGACGGGTCAGCGTGCGGTCCACCGGTCCACGTTGCTGCCATTCCGGCGTAGGCGATCGCGAGGGTGGCAGGTTCGCGGCCGCCTGCATGGCGACGCTGGTGGCCGTGGGAGGAACGGAAGCCAGCGCCGCCGCCTCATCGATCTTGGGAGTCAGATCGGTGCCTTGCACGATGCCCAAAGGCGAATAACCCGTGTAGCCCGGGAATATAGTGCTGAGGTTGGGATTGGCCATGCGCCGGATCATGATTTCGGAAACAACGCGGCGATAGTCCGTCGTGACCGGCACATCGCCGAAAGTGGGGGAAAGGATTTCCGGGTTCAGGCCAGGCCAGCTGCCGTAGAACCTGCGGCCGTTCACCGCACCGCCCAACACCAGCATCGGATTGCCGTAGCCGTGGTCGGTGCCGCCGTTGGCATTGGCGCGCACGCGGCGGCCGAATTCCGATTGCACGATCACCGTGACCCGCGACATCTGTCCGGTGGTGTTGAGCTCGCTGTAGAAGGCGGCGAGCGCGGCGGACAGTTCGTTGATCTTGTTCTGGTAATAGTTGTAGCCGCTGCCCGCCGTGCCCTGGCCCTCATGCGTGTCCCAGCCGCCCAGGTCCAGCGTGGCGTAGCGCAAACCCAGGTTGAAGCGGATGCTCTGGGCGATGGTCCACAGCTGCTCGGCGAAGTTGCCGGTGGGCCAACTGGCGGGCAGGGAAGCGAAGGACTGCTGGCCGATGGTCTTCAGCGCCAGATCCGCGCGGCGGCCGTTGATTTCCATGCCGGTCTGACCGGTCCACAGATCGGCCAGGGTCTCGTTCATGCCGCGGAATCCCGCCGGCGAATCGGCGCGTATCTTCTGCCATGCGTAGGCGCCGGCATTGAGCTGGAAATCCGAGGGATTGCTCATGGTCAGCGAATCGGTGGCGCCCATCAGCCCTGCCGGCTGCGTGCCGGACACGCCAAGCGCGGGCAGGGTGGCCGCCGGCGTGTTGGCGGCGCGGGTCTGCCAGGCGCGCGTCATCCAGCCGCTGGGAGAACCGTATTTGCCCGGCGTGCCCAGGTCGATGTACAGCTGCGCGTCGAAGTGGCTGCGGGTGACCGTGGTGGCCATGCCGCAGGCGTGCACGATGGCCATCCTGCCATCGTTCCATAGGTCGCGCAGGCCAGTGGCCGAAGGGTGCAATCCGAAGCCGGTGCCCGCGCCGGTGCTCAAGGTCAGCGGCAACGCGCCATAGGTGCCGGTGGCGTCGATCTTCAGGCTGGGCCGCGCTTCTTCGTAGAAGGTGCGGTCCACGCCGTCGACAGGAACCACCAGGTTCAATCCATCCAGGCCGCCGCGCAGGAACAGGTGCACCACCGTGTCGTACTCGTTGGCCGCGGCGAACGCTTCGTCGGCGTACATCAGCGAGCTGCCCACGCCGCCTACCACCGCGACGCTGCAGCAACCTTTGACGAATTCCCGGCGGGAGAGGGTGAAATCGCTCATGGGGTCCTCAGCGGCTCAGGAATTCGGGGGAAAGCAGAATCAGCGACACCATGCTGCGCAGGCGTTGCTGGTTGTAGTGTTTCTTCAGATCGCTGGCCGCCCAGGTATCGGTGTCGGTTATCACGTCGCTGGACGGATTGCCGTTCTGGGCCATGAAGTTCACCAGCACCTGCCGCCGCGCCACAGGCAGCGCATAACCCAGCAAGCGGACCGACCAGAAATCGACCAGGTTGTTGGCCGTCCAGCTAGCGACGTTGGAGCGGGTCGTGGCCAGGATAGGGCTGAGCGGCACGCTGGCGTCGCTGGCTTCGGTGAACCAGTTGATCAGCTTCCAGGTCATCGCATAAGAATTGGAGCCCGACCACGCCACCGCGGTATCCGGGTAGCCATTGGGCGCCGGCCAGTTGTAGGCGACGTTGCCGGTGAAGCCGGCACGCCACATGAACTCGTTGCTCTTGTCGTGGTCCAGCCGCAGCGTCCAGTCCTGTCCCAGCGCGCGCATCGCCGCGACGGTGGCTTCGAACGGACGCCGGTTCTTCTGTCCCCAGCTGTTGATCATGTCGTCCGAGGTCAGGATATGCCGCAGGGTGATTTCGATCTGCTTGGGGTTCTGCCAGTTGGCGCGGAAGATCGCCGCGGCGCTGTCGATCAGTTTCTGCGAGGGCGTGTCGTTGATGAAACGCCGGATCAGCTTCTTGCAGATGAACTTGGCCACGCGCGGGTGGCTGGCCAGGCGGTTCAACACGTCCTGCCCGTCCTTGAGCGCGGGTTGCTCGGGGTAGACCATCATGCCGAGCAGGAATTTCGGACCCGCATCGTGCCAGGACTGGCGGTAGACGAAGGTGCCGTCGTTCTCGGTGGGGAATTGCCAATGCCCGTTCTTGGCCGACCAGCCGGTGAACGCGGCCGAGGTTTCGTACACGTCGATGTCGGTGTAGCCGATCGGGTAGGCGGGATCTTCCGGGCACGGCGGCACCTGGAACGGATCCATGAAGCCCAGATAGTTTTCCGCGCCCAGCGTATGCAGTTCCAGCAACTCGCGCGCGTAGTTCTCGTTGGGGCCGGAACGCGAGTTGTTGAGGTTGTCCAGGAAGTAGAGCATCGAAGTGCTCTTGGCCACCGCTTCCAGCATGGTGCGGAAATTGCCGGTGGCGTTGGCGCGGATCACGTCGCGGTCGTAGTGCACGAACACCGGGCCGACGCTGAAATCGGTGCCCATCACGTTGAAATGCGCATGCCAGAAATTGACCACCATCTCGCGCAGTTGGCGGCGCGAATAGGTGGCGCGCACGTACGAGGCGCGCTGCACTTCCCAGGCCGGGCGCATGCGCACGTCGTAGACAGGATCGGCCTTGACGTGGTCGTTCCACAACTGCTCCAGGCTCTTGCCCAACGTGGTGTAGCCGGCCGAAGTCAACCGTTGGTCCACCGCCGCATCGCTGATGTTGCCCCAGTCCAGCTGCCAGTCCACCCAGTTGGCCAGGCGCTGCGCATCGGTGCTGCCCAGTGCGTTGAACTCGGCGATGGTGGCGGGGGTGGCGCCGTAGCTCATGTTGTTGAGCGCGCGCACCGCGAACGGCGCCTTGGCCAGGGTCATCAGCGAAGGCGCCGACCAGCCGGCCATGGTGCGGCCGCCGGGCTGCCCGGCTTCGGTTGCGGTCTCGGCCGGAGTTTCCGCGGGCAGGGATTTGTCGGCCATCGGCACGCGTTGCCCGCGATAACCGTACAGGCTGGCGTGCCTGGCCTTGACCTGCGCCAGTTGCCGCGCGGTCGGGTTGGCATTGTTCGCCATGCGGCCCGGTGCGGGTTCGACCGGTTCGCTGGCCGCGATGCGAATGTATGGATTCGCGCTTACGCGCGCGTTGCCGCGCAACACAGAAACTCGTCTAGCCATCCCCATTCCCCGGTACTTCAAGCACCGGCAGAGTATCAAGGCAGCCGGCGCTTACGACTGGGACGCAGCGCACAGGCCCGGAAAACAGCAGGAATACCGGTAAAACAGCTTCAGACCAGTCCCGTGGCGTAGTACAGGCCGATGACGAAAAACACCGCCAGGGTCTTGATCAGGGTGATGGCGAAGATGTCCTTGTACGACTGCCGATGTGTCAGTCCGGTGACGGCCAGCAGGGTGATCACCGCACCGTTGTGGGGCAGGGTGTCCATGCCGCCCGAAGCCATGGACGCCACCCGATGCAGTACATCCATCGGTATGCCGGCGGCATTGGCGTTGGCGATGAAACTGTCGGCCATGGCGGCCAGCGCAATGCTCATGCCGCCCGAGGCCGAACCGGTGATGCCGGCCAGCGCGGTGACCGAAACCGCTTCGTTCACCAGCGGATTGGGAATGGACTTCAGCGCATCGGCCACGACCAGGAACCCGGGCAGCGCCGCGATGACGGCGCCGAAGCCGTATTCGGAAGCGGTGTTCATCGAAGCCAGCAACGCGCCGCCGATGGCCGATTTGGTGCCTTCGGCGAAACTGGCCAGCACCGGTTTCCAGGCGAAGGCGATGACCGCCACTATCCCCACCAGCAACGCGCCCTGTACCGCCCAGATCGCCGCGACCTTGGACACTTCCTGCACCACTGGCGCCGGGTTGCCGATCACGGCGGGAATGAAGGATTGGCTTTGTCCGTAGAACCCGGGAATCAGCTTGGTGAAGGCGAAATTGGCCACGCCCACCAGCACCAGAGGCAGGATGGCGATCAGCGGATGGGCGAGTTTGTCGCCACGGAAGGCTTCCGGTTCGTTGCGCAGGTCGCTGCCGTAGCCTTCGCCCGCGCGCAGCGCCACGCGGCGGCGCCATTCCAGATAGCTCATGCCCAGGATCAGAATGAACACGCCGCCCAGGGCGCCCAGCACGGGCGCGGCCCAGCCGGTCGTCCCGAAAAACGAAGTGGGAATGATGTTCTGGATCTGCGGCGTGCCCGGCAGCGCATCCATGGTGAAGGTGAAAGCGCCAAGGGCGATCGTGCCCGGTACCAGCCGTTTGGGAATGTCGCTCTGGCGGAAGAGTTCGGCGGCGAACGGATACACCGCGAAGACCACCACGAACAGCGACACCCCGCCATAGGTCAGCAGCGCGCACACCAGTACGATGGAAAGCATGGCGCGCTGCGCGCCGACCACTTTGATGGTCGCGGCCACGATGGATTTGGAGAAGCCGGAGATCTCGATCAGCTTGCCGAACACCGCGCCCAGCAGGAACACCGGGAAATACAGCTTCAGGAAGCCCACCATCTTGTCCATGAACAAGCCGGTGAACATCGGCGCGACCAGCGCAGGATCGGTCAGCAGCACCGCGCCCAGTGCGGCGATCGGCGCGAACAGGATCACGCTGTAGCCGCGGTAAGCCACGAACATCAGGAAACACAACGCGGCCAGCACGATCAGGAACGACATCCCAACTCCTCGAAAGCATGCCGGCACCCCGGCGCATACCGGGTCGGCAAGTGGACGCGAGTATCCGCAGCTATGCCTTCCCTCCCCACTGTACGAAGGTACAAGTGTTGCGGCCTCGCCCAGTCTCTAGCCTTGCCTGCGAATCGGCCGCATCGGCCCGCCACGTCGTACCCGGGAGAGGGGAATCACATGAAGCGTAAACATCTGAGTCTGGCCATCGGCTGCATCTTGCTGGCGCCATCGGCATGGGCGCAGGAAGCGGCGCCGGCGGCCGAATCCGCCAGCGAGGCCACCACGCTGGACAAGATCACGGTAACGGCGCGCAAGCGCGAAGAGACCTTGCAGGACGTGCCGGTCGCGGTCACCGCCTTCACCCCGGAAACGTTGGATAAATTGAATATCCAGGACATCGGCGATCTGGACGCGCAGGTGCCCAACCTGACGATTTATGCCGCGCGCGGTTCAAGCAGCACCGCGACCGCCTATATCCGCGGTGTAGGCCAGGCCGATCCGTTGTGGGGCGTGGATCCGGGCGTGGGCATCTACTTGGACGACGTGTATATCGCGCGTCCGCAAGGCGCCTTGCTGGACGTGTTCGACGTGGGCCGCATCGAAGTGCTGCGTGGACCGCAAGGCACGCTGTACGGCAAGAACACCATCGGCGGCGCGATCAAATACATTTCTCGCGGTCTGCCGCAGGAGACTTCGGGCTTCGCCCAGATCACCGTGGGCAACTACAGCCAGCTCGATGCCAAAGCCGCCCTCGGCGGTTCGATCGGCGGCCCGGACAGCGGCCTGCGCGGCCGCGTATCGGTAGCCAGCATGAACCGCGACGGCTTCGGCGAGAACCTGTTCACCGGACAGGAAGTCAGCGACAAGGAAATAAATGCGGCGCGATTCCAGCTGGGCGCCTATGTGGACGACGATCTGGACATCCAGTTCGCGTTCGACTGGATGGACGACCAGTCCGGCGTACGTGGCGCGAAAATGCTGGCGCCCAACCGCTTCAACGCCCTCCTGTTTCCCGCTTACGGGGCTTTCCCGCCCATGGACGACCGCTACGACATACGCAGCGGCATGAAGAACATCAACGACACGGTGATGAAAGGCGCCTCGGCCACCGTCAATTGGCGGCCGAACGAGAACTGGGTTTTCAAGTATGTGATCGCCAAGCGCGAGTCCGACACCGAGACGAATATCGATTTCGATACCACGCCGGCGCCGATCGCCGACGTCAAGGCTTTCTACAGCGATAGCCAGGTCAGCAACGAGCTGCAGGTCAATTACGACGCCGGCGGTCGCGCGCGCGGGGTAACGGGTATCTACGCTTTCAACGGCGATGCCGGCGGGCAGGTGCTGAACAACTTCTTCAACCTGAGTTTCGGCGACACCCAGGGCGTGGTGAACACCAAGAGTTTCGCGGTGTACACCGACTGGACCTTCGACCTCACCGACAAGCTGAAGCTGGATGTGGGCGCGCGCTACACCGACGAGGACAAGCATGCCGTCGCCTTGAATCGCGGCTACACAAACGCTACTTTCACCGTTCCTAACGGTGTGGTGGCGGCCAATTTCGACAAGACCGTCAACTTCAAGAACGTCTCGCCGAAGATCTCGCTGGACTATCAGGTCACACCGGACATCATGCTCTACGGCCTGGCCTCACGCGGTTTCAAATCCGGCGGCTACAACATCCGCGCCAACACCACTGCGGTGCCGCGTTCTGGCGAGCCGTTCGACGACGAAAGCGTCGACAGCTTCGAAGTGGGCAGCAAGATGAGTTTCTTCGACCAGCGCCTGTTCTTGAATCTGGCCGCGTTCCACAACGTCTACAAAGACATCCAGCTGTCGGTGTTCACCCAGTTCATCGACCAGAACGGCAATCCGCAATTCTTCGGCGACTTCACCAATGCGGGCAAGGGCACGGTCAACGGCGCGGAGGTCGAGTACCAGTGGTTGCCCAGCCAGCACTGGCTGATCAGCGGCAATCTGGCCTGGCTGGACGCCAAGTACGACGAGTTCATCACCGGCGGCGTCAACGTGGCCGACAGCCAGCGTTTCACCAATGCGCCCGAGTTTTCGGGGGCGATCAATGTCGAATACCGTACCGATCTGGCCAATGGTGGCAATCTGTCCGCGCGTGTGGGTTATTCCTACCAGTCCGAAGTATGGCCGACCACCGATCTGAGCCCGGTGATCAAGCAGGACGGTTATGGCCTGGTGAGCGCTGGCGTGATCTGGAAGGTCAACGATACGTGGTCCTTCTCGCTGCAGGGAAGCAACCTGGCCGACGAGGAATACCGCACCACCGGCTACAACCTAAATACGGCGCTGGGCGTGCTGACCGGTTTCTACGGTCCGCCGCGCCAGTATTCGCTCACCGCCCGCTACGATTTCTGATCGGCGCTCCGGTTTGGGGAAGGGAACGCAACGGCGGGCGAAAGCCCGCCGTTGCTGCGTTATGCTGGTTCGCATAGCTGGAGCGGATCGGGGAATGGAATTGCGTTTCGGGCGGGCCAACGCATGCTGAGTTTCTGGGTGGTGGCGCTGGCCAGCCTGGCCTGGCTGGGCCTGATGTTCGGCACGGCGCTCTACGGCGAACGGCATCCTGCGCTGTTCGCACGCCACTGGCGGCATGTGTACTCGCTGTCGCTGGCGGTGCATTGCACCTCGTGGACGTTCTACGGCACGGTAACGCAAGCGGCGCGCTACGGCTGGCCGCTGCCGCCGACGTTCCTGGGCGCGATCCTGTTCTACGCGCTGGCCGTGGCCTTCATGATCCGGCTGGTGAAGCTTGCGCGCGAATCCAACGCTACTTCGCTGGCGGATCTGATCGCCACGCGCCTGGGCAAGGACGCCTGGCTGGCGGCCACGGTGACCCTGGTCGCGGCGCTGGGCCTTATTCCCTACATCGCATTGCAGTTGAAGGCGATCGCGATGAGTTTCGCCACCTTGACCGTGGATGCGGGCGATGCCGCGGCGGTGGCGCCGGTATGGCGCGACAGTGCGTTGTTCGTGGCCCTGGCGATGGCGCTGTTCGCCATGCTGTTCGGCACGCGCCGCGCCAGTGCCGCCGAGCACAACCGCGGCCTGGTGCTGGCGATGGCCTTCGAGTCGTTGTTCAAGCTGGTGGCGATGCTGGTGCTGGGCGCCTTCGTGTGGTTCGGCTTGAAGGCGATGCCGGCCGCTGCGTCGCAGCTCGCGCCGTCGCAACCGGTAGGCGGTTTCGCCCCGCTGGTGCTGCTGGGCGCACTGGCGATGTTCATCCTTCCGCATCAGTTCCATGTGGGCGTGGTGGAGTGCCGCGACGACCGCGACGTGCGCACCGCGCGCTGGCAATTCCCCCTGTACCTGATCCTGATCGCATTGCCGGCATTGCCGCTGGCGCGCGCCGGCACCGCTTTGCTGGGCGACAGCGTGCCCTCGGACATGTATGCGCTGGCATTGCCGTTTTCACAGGGACACGAAGGAGTTGCGCTGTTCGCGTTCCTGGGCGGGTTGAGCGCGGCCACCGGCATGGTCGTGGTCAGTACGTTGACGCTCAGTCTGATGATCGGCAACCACTGGTTCGCACCGGGCCTGCTGCGCGGCGCGTGGTCGCGCGGCAAGGGCGGCGACCGTCGCGGCGATCTGTTGCTGCTGCGCCGCGGCGGCATCCTGGTGATCATGCTGCTGGCCTGGGCCTACAGCCGTTTCAACAGCGGCAACGATGCGCTGGCGGACATCGGCGCGGTTTCGTTTTCCGCCTTGGGTACGCTGGCGCCGGCGCTGGGCTTTGCGGTCTGGCGACCGCAAACGCCGCCGCGTGCGGCCGTCATCGGCATCGTCGCCGGTTTCTCGGCATGGGCGTGGGTGATGTTGATGCCGATGGTGGCGGCATCGCTGGGCAACGAACCGGTATGGATGCGGTCCGGACCTTTCGGGCAGGCCTGGCTTTCGCCGCAGGGTCTGTTCGGGCTGACCGGATGGAGTCCGCTGGGCCGCGCGGTCGGCGTCAGCCTGTTCGCGGGCATCGCCGCCACTTTGCTTGCGACCGCCTGGCGGCGGGAAACGCCGCATCACTACGGCCGCAGCCTGGACAGGCAGGCGCTGCGCGATGCGGGGTTGCGGTTCCTGGCGCGCGAACGGGTCGAGCAGCTGCTGCAAGGCGCGCCTGCGCAGGGCCCGGTGCCCGCAGCGACCGAATCGCGGATGGAACGCGAACTCTCCGCCGTGCTCGGCTCGGCGTCCGCGCGTCTGCTGTTGAATGCGGCGCGCCGCGAAAGCGGGGAACTGGATGCGGTGGCGGCCATCGTCGGCGAGGTTTCCCAGGATCTGCGCTTCAACCAACAGGTGCTGGAGGCCGCGCTGCAGAACATGAGCCAGGGTATCAGCGTGGTCGACCGGGAGCAGCGGCTGGTGGCATGGAATCGTCGCTACGTCGAACTGTTCGGCTTTCCGGAGGAGCTGCTGCAGGTGGGCCGTCCCATCGCCGACCTCACCCGCTGGGCCTTGCAACGCATGCCGCATCGCGGCTCGGACGAGGCCGCGCTGCAGCGTCGCGTCGCTTTCATGCGCGCCGGTACCGCGCATCTGACCGAGCGCGTGTTCCCGGACGGAAGCATCGTCGAGATCCGCGGCAATCCTATGCCCGGCGGCGGATTCGTCGCCACCTATACCGATGTCACCGCCTCGCGCCAGGCCGAGCGCAACCTGAAACAGGCCAACGAAACGCTGGAACAGCGCGTCATCGACCGCACCGCCTTGCTGGAAACCGCCAAGCGCGAGGCCGAACACGCCAACGATGCCAAAAGCCGCTTCCTTACCGCCATCGGCCACGATCTGTTGCAGCCCTTGCACGCCGCGCACCTGTTCACCGACGCGCTTTCGCAACAGCTGCCCGAGAGCCGGCAGCGCGAATCGGTGCAGCAGATCCGCGGCGCACTGGATTCCACCACCGATCTGCTGACCGGACTGCTGGACATGTCGCGCCTGGAGGCGGGCGGACTGGTGCCGGAATCGCGCGATTTGCCCCTGGCCGAAGTGCTGGAACCGCTGGTGTCCGAATTCCGCGCATTGGCCGGCGAGCGCGGCCTGTCCTTCGCGCACGTGCCCACGCGCGTTTGGGTGCATACCGACCCGCAACTGCTGCGGCGGATCCTGCAGAACTTCCTGGCCAATGCGGTTCGTTATACGCAGACGGGCGGAATCCTGTTCGGCGTGCGCCGGGTAGCAGGCGATGTACGTATCGAAGTGCACGACACCGGTCCGGGCATCGAGCTGGCCGACCAGCACGCGATCTTCGAGGAATTCCGGCGTGGCGACGACGCCAGCGGGCAGGGCCTGGGACTTGGGCTATCCATCGCCGACCGCATCGCGCATTTGTTGAAGGCTCCGCTTTCGTTGCGCAGTCGCGTCGGGCAGGGGGCGATGTTCGCCGTCACGCTGGCTCGGGTGCAGCCTACGCACGCCGTCGCCCCCGCAATCTTCGCAAAACAGGGGCTTGCGGGCCGCCGCGTGCTGGCGCTGGACAACGACGCCGCTGCCCTCGACGCATTGCAGCGGGTGCTGGCGGGCTGGGGCTGCCAGGTGTTGCCGGCGCGCGATGGTGACGAAGCCACGCAGCGTTCAGACGAAGCAGAGGTGGATCTGTGGCTGTTCGACTTCCACCTAGACCAGGGCGATACCGGCGTGGCCGTGGCGCAGCGTCTGGCGCAGCGTTTCGGCGCGCGGCCGTGCCTGATTCTGAGTGCGGACTTGACCGAAACCGTGCGCGCGGCCGTGCATGACGCCGGCCTGCTGTTGCTGGCCAAGCCGGTGCGCCCGTTGGCATTGAAATCGGTGCTGGACCGCATGGTCGCCAGTAGCGGCGTGCCTCTGGCGTAGAAGCGATGTAGGAGCGACGCGAGTCGCGAAGCTCATAGCCTTTCGACTTTTCACTGTTTCGCGACTCGCGTCGCTCCTACGCGCGGCGATGCGGCTGATTTGCCCGCCCAACAGGGCATCGCTTTACAATGCGCATCTTTCGCACTGCGCCACCCTCCATGCCCTATACCCCCATCGTCGCCACCCTGGGCTACGTGCTGTCGCCCGATCGCTCCAAGGTGCTGTTGATCCACCGTAACGCGCGTCCCGACGACCAGCATCTGGGCAAGTACAACGGCCTGGGCGGCAAGATCGAACGCGATGAGGATGTGGTGGCGGGCATGCGCCGCGAGATCCGCGAAGAAGCCGGCATCGAATGCGATGCGCTGACCCTGCGCGGCACCATAAGCTGGCCGGGTTTCGGCAAGAACGGCGAGGACTGGCTGGGTTTTCTGTTCGTGGTCACCGAGTATTCCGGGACGCCCTATGCCAGCAACCCGGAAGGCACGCTGGAATGGGTGCCGGTGAGCGAGATCATGGAACTGCCGCTGTGGGACGGCGACCGCCATTTCCTGCCGCTGGTGTTCGACGCCGATCCGCGCGGTTTCCATGGGGTGATGCCGTACCGCGACGGCAAGATGGTGTCGTGGGCGTTTTCGCGGGTGTGAAGCAGGTCGAGCTACGTCCCCGACGCAGCGAATTCATTCCAATGCTTTGAAGTAAACGTGCTGGCTCTTGCGGCGCACGAAGCCGATCCCTTCGTAGAACGGATGCGATTCCAGCCTCGCGGTATTGGAGCGCACCGTCATCGTATCCAGTCCATGCTGCCGTACCCAGTTCTCTGCAGCCAACACCAGCACTTTTCCCGTACCCGAGCGACGCACCTGCGCATCCACCACCAGGCCGATGATCTCCGCTTTGCGCCCGGTTTCCAGAGTGGTGCGCAGCTCGACCGCTATCCAGCCCAGCAGCCGGTCCCCGGCCTCGACGACGAATACCTGGCGATCGCCTGCGGAAATGACCACGCCCATCCGCGCCGCCATTTCATCTGCAGTGGCGGGATAACCCAGTTGCGTGCACAGGCGCGCTACCTCCGCCGAGTCGTCCATGCGCGCGGCGCGTGGCGTCGGGCCGGGTCTGGGTTCTGGCATTTCAACTCTCCATCTGCCGCGCGGGATCGCTGAGTTCCAGCTCGCGCAACACTACTCCTGCCTGGGTGCGGTTGCGCACGCCCATGCGCTCGAAGATCGCGGTCAGGTGCGCTTTCACGGTGCGCTCCTGCACCTCCAGGCGGTCCGCGATCTGCTTGTTCAACAGGCCTTCGGCCACCAGGGTAAGCACGCGGAACTGCTGCGGCGACAGGCTGGCCAGGCGGGCGGCGAGTTCGGCGTCGTGTTGGGAGGACTGGGCGCGCGCCACCGAGGCGCGCAACGAAGACGGCAGCCACTGCTCGCAGGCCAGCACGCTGCGGATCGCTTCGCGCAGTTCGTCCAGTCCGGCGCTTTTGGGAAGGTAGCCTGCCGCGCCATGATCCAGCGCGCGCCGCACCACGCGCGGGTCGTCGTTGGCCGAAACCACCACCACCGCCACTTCCGGGTACTGCGCGCGGATCGCGGCCAGCCCGGCCAGCCCATGGTTGCCCGGCATGTGCAAGTCCAGCAGCACCAGGTCGACGTCCGGGTTCGCCTCCAGCGCGGAGAGCACGCCCTCCAGCGATTCGGCTTCGAACATCGACAGCTGCGCCACGGCATCGGCGGCCGCTCCACGCAGCGCTGCGCGGAACAGCGGATGGTCGTCGGCGATCAGCAACTTGGGCATGCGGGTGCGGCGTCCATGGCGGATGCGCGCTCGGCGCATGGGGTGGAGGGAACCCTAACAGCATAGAGGTACCCGAAGCGTGGTACCAAAGTACGATGACGCCGGCGGCGGGGCGGGGTAGCTTGGGCGCATGAACCCGAATCCGTCTTTGCGCGCCGCTGCCGCGCTGCTGGCCTGCCTGATCGGCGCGTCCTGCAGCACCACCCATTCCCGTGGCGCCAAGGAGGCGTCGGCGATGATCCAACCTCAGCGGGAGACCGCCCATCGCGGCAATGACGATCTGCTGACTGCCGGGCTGGGAATAGCCGGTTTGCGCGCGATGACGCCGCCGGCATTCGCCGCTGCCGCGCATCCGACCGCCGAAGAGCTGCGTCGCCGCGCTATCTGGAGCAACTGGCGCGGTATCGCCGATCTTTCGCCGACCGGCGGCTACGGCGAGGTCTACGGCAGCGTGGCCAACGTGCCGGGGCGCGAATTCTCCGCCTTGGCCACCGTGCCTGGCGCGCGCCAGCCGCATCGCGTGCTGGTGCAGGCGCCCGACGCCTTCGACCTGAACAAGCGCTGCGTGGTGGTGACCGCTTCGTCCGGCTCGCGCGGCATTTACGGCGCCATTGCCGTGGCCGGCGCATGGGCATTGCCGAAAGGTTGCGCGGTGGCCTACACCGACAAGGGCGCCGGCACCGATTACTACGACCTGGAGACGCGTACCGGCGTGCGCCTGGATGGAACGCGCGGCGGCGAAGGCGATGTCTTGGCGTTCCAGCCCGAGGTTCCGGCCGGGGCCTCCGGGGTGGCCTTCAAGCATGCGCACTCCGGCGACAACCCGGAAGCCGATTGGGGCCGGCATGTGAAACAGGCCGCCGAATTCGCGCTAGCGTCGCTGGACCGCGCCTTCCCGCAGGCCGCCCCTTTCACCTTCGGCAACACGCGCATCATCGCGGTCGGCATCTCCAATGGCGGCGGCGCGGTGTTGCGTGCGGCCGAGCTGGAAGGCGACGGCGCCGATGAAAACTGGCTGGATGCGGTGGTCGCTGGCGAACCGAATGTGTACGTGCCCGGCCCCGGCAGCCGCACGCTATACGACTACACCACCGAAGCGGCCCTGCTGATGCCGTGCGCGCTGTTGCGGCTACCCGCCGAGTCGCTGCCGCAGCCGCCGTTGCGCGCGCAGGCCGAGCCTTTGTGGGCCGCGCGTTGCGCCGCACTGAAAAGCGCCGGACTGATCGACGGCGCCGACACGCAGGCGCAGGCGAAAGACGCGTACGAAAAGTTGCGCGTCCACGGCTGGACCGATGAAGCGTTGACCGCTGGCGCGTTGAGCGTCGGTTTCGACCTGTGGCGTGCGGTGGCCGTGACTTATGCGTCGGCCTATGCCCGCGCCGGCATCGGCGCGCACCCCTGCGGTTATTCGTTCGCCGCCCAGAGTGCCGATTTCTCTCCGCGCGCCTCCACCGAAGCCGAGCGCAACGCCTGGTTCGCCGATGGCAGCGGCATTCCTCCCGGGGCCGGCGTGGGCATCATCGACAGCAAACTGGCGCCGCCGGATTTCACCCTGCCCGGATTGCAGTGCCTGCGTGGGCTGCTGGAGGCCGGCGGCGGCACAAGCTTGGCCAAGGGCGTGGCGCAGACGCAGGCATCGGTACCGCGCAAAGGCCTGCCGGTGGTCGTGGTGCACGGCTTGGACGACGGGCTGGTGCCGCCTGCCTTCAGCAGTGCGCCTTATGTGGCCGCAGCCAAGGCCGCCGGTCGCGAGGTCAGCTACTGGCAGGTCAGGCATGCGCAG
This sequence comes from Pseudoxanthomonas sp., assembly GCA_036383995.1. Taxonomy (GTDB): domain Bacteria; phylum Pseudomonadota; class Gammaproteobacteria; order Xanthomonadales; family Xanthomonadaceae; genus Pseudoxanthomonas_A. The sequence continues at coordinate 357,595 of DASVNG010000009.1, read as the reverse complement.
CATTTCGACGGTTTTCTCGCCTTGCCCGCGTATGGAGCGCGCTACGTGCCGGTGCTTCCGTACGTGTACGCCGCGCTGGACCAGGTATCGGCGCAACTGGACGGCAAGGGCAGGCGACCGGCGGATGCGGTGATAGAAGCCAAACCGCGCGGTACCAGCGCGGTGGAGGCGGGGCAATTCTCGATTCCCACGCAGCCCTGACCGCCAGGGCACGTGGGAGCGGCGTCCCGCCGCGAGCTCTTCCGGCATGACCCAGTACTTGAGCAAGGTGAGGTTAAAAGCTCGCGGCGGGACGCCGCTCCCACGTCGCCGCTCCCACGCGTTCGCCGACGCCTTGCGGTCTTAACACCGGTTTTGGCAGTCTTGTCGTCATCGATGGATGAAGGAACGAGATGCCCCGCCATTTTTCCATGCTGCGCGACTTCCACCTGGCCGACTGGTTCACCCTGGCCAATGCCTTCTGCGGCACCGGCGCGGTGTTCGCATCGATGCGTTACCTGCACGAGGGCCAGGCACGCGATCTGCTGGCCGGCATGGCGCTGATCCCGCTGGCCTTCATTTTCGATGCGCTGGACGGACGCATCGCGCGCTGGCGCAAATCCTCCTCCACGCTGGGCCGCGAACTGGACTCGCTGGCCGATGTGATTTCCTTCGGCGTCGCCCCCGCGGCGCTGGCCTATGCCTGCGGGCTGCAGGGCGGTTGGGACTGGGTGGTGCTGAGCTATTTCGTGTGCTGCGGGGTCAGCCGGCTGGCGCGCTACAACGTCACCGCCGAGCAGCTGTCGGGGGAGGACGACAAGGTGAAATACTTCGAAGGCACGCCGATTCCCAGCAGCCTGTTGCTGGTGGTCCTGCTTGCCGTTGCCGCGATCAGCGGCAACCTGGGGGAATCGATATGGTTCGGTTCTTTGAGACTGGGGCCGTGGCTGCTGCATCCGCTGGTGCTAGTGTTCGCGGTGTCTGGATCGCTGATGATCAGCAAGACCCTGCGCATCCCCAAGCCTTAAAAAATAAACGAAGGGTCCCTCTCCCATTCATGGGAGAGGGTGCCGAAGGCGGGTGAGGGAAGGCCGGAGCCGATCTGAATCGGCACCTGGGTTGAAGTCGAGTGTGTTCGTTCCGTGTTGCGCCCGACAAGCGCGATACATTCCTCACATTCAGAAATAACCGCGGCGAAACCGCGCGTTGCTATGATCGCCCGGTAAGCCTTGGAGGGTAGGGAATGTTCGCGAATGGTTTCGGCAACGGTTTCGGCGGCGGGCCCGGCAACGCGGGCGATTTCGAAGCGATGGCGCGGCAGTACTGGAACGCCTGGGGCCAGGCCATGCGTCAGGGCGGCCTGGGTTCGGCGCCGCCGCAACCGGCCAACCAATGGCAGCAGGCGGTGGATTGGTGGTCGCAACTGATGCCCGGCGGGCCCAGCCAGGCCAACGATGCGGTGTCGCGCTTCAACCAGCAGGCCAGCCAGTGGTTCGGGCAAATGCAGCAGGTGGCGGCGCAATTCGCCGGCCAGGACAACAGCGCCGCCGAGATCGGCCAGGCCTGGCGCCGCGCGATGGGCGCCAATGGCGACAATCCCTTCCCTGACCTGTTCAAGGCCATGCGCGGGCAGGGCGCCCATGGGCTGGACGAGTGGCTGGACCAGGTCAAACCCTATCTGGAGGGATTCCAGCAGCAGAGCCAGCGCTGGCAGCAACTGCCGGCTTTCGGCCAGTACCGCGAACACCAGGAGCGCTGGCAGGCGCTGCAGCTGGCGCAGCAGGACTACCAGCACCAGACCGATGCATTCAACGCGCTGATGATGAAGTGCGCGCAGCGCGCCTTCGACGTGTTCGAAGACAAGCTCACCGCCCACGACGAGCCGGGCCGTCAGATCGCCAGCGCGCGCGCGCTGTTCGACCTGTGGATCGATTCGGCCGAACAGGCCTATGCCGAGATCGCCCTGTCGGCCGAATTCCGCGAAGCCTATGGCGCGCTGACCAATGCGCAGATGCGCCTGCGCGCCGCCATCCAGCTTGAAGTGGAGCATCTGACCGGTCTGTTCGGCATGCCGACCCGGACCGAGATCGATTCGGCGCACCGCAAGATCGCCGATCTGGAGCGCGCCTTGCGCCGCGCCGCTTCGGCCGGTGCTCGCCCGGTTGCCGAGCGCAAGGCTGTTCCCGCTGCTCGAGCCCCTGCGCCCGAGCCTGCGGCCGCTCCCGTAAAAGCCAAGCCGCGCCGCACTGCGTCCAAGCCGGCGGCGCGCAAAGCAAAACCCGCGCGCAAGCCGGCAGGCAAACACGCCGCACCGCGCAGGACAGCCGCACGCAAGCTGGCGGCCAAGCCGGCGACTGTCGAGCAGAAGGCGCCCGAGAAAAAGGTTTCCAGGAAAGCCGTCGCGAAGAAGAAGGCAGCTGCACCCAGCCGCAAGGCCGCCGCCAAGCGCGCGCCTGCCAAACAGTCGGCTCCGACCAAGGCTGCAAAAGCAGTTTCGGTTTCGTCCGGAAATGGCCGGGTAGTGTCGATGAAGGATTGGGTCGCACGCTACGCGGCCGCAAACACTCCTGACGGACCCGCTCTGGGCAAGCAGAAGGGCGCCGGCAAACAGAAGGCGCGCAAATGAACGGACCGTTGAACCTCACGCCCGATGCGCTGGCGCAGGAAGCCATGGCCCTGCAGCAGAAACTCGCCGCGGGATTGCGGACGCTGCCGGAAGTCGACGACGTGCAGTACGGGGCTACCCAGAAGCAGGAAGTCTGGCGCGACGGCAAAGTGGTGCTGTACCGCTTCGTCGGTGAGCAGGCGCCGACCGCCAGAGTGCCGCTGCTGATCGCCTACGCGCTGGTCAACCGCCCCTACATGGTCGACCTGCAGTCCGATCGCTCGCTGGTGAAGGGGCTGCTGGCGCGCGGCGAGGACGTCTACATCATCGACTGGGGCTACCCCGACCGCTCCGACCGTTTCCTGATGCTGGACGACTACATCAACCGTTTTATCGACGGCGCGGTCGACCACCTGCGCCGCAGCTTCGGCCTGCAAGCGGTCAACCTGCTCGGCATCTGCCAGGGCGGGGCGTTTTCGCTGTGCTACGCGTCGCTGCATCCGGAGAAGGTCAAGAACCTGATCACCATGGTCACGCCGGTGGATTTCCATACCCCGGACAACATGCTGTCCAACTGGACGCAGAACATGGACGTGGACCTGTTCGTCGACACGCTGGGCAACGTGCCGGCGGATCTGATGAACTCCAGCTACTTGATGCTGAAGCCGTTCCGCCTGCATCTGCAGAAGTACGTGGGCCTCATCGACATCCTGGACGACAAGCACGCGGTCGAGGATTTCCTGCGCATGGAAAAATGGATCTTCGATTCGCCCGATCTGGCGGGCGAGGCTTTCCGCCAGTTCATCAAGCAGTTCTACCAGGGCAACGGCTTCGTCAACGGCGGCATCGAAATCGACGGCGAGTCGGTGGATCTGGGCTATGTGGACATGCCCATCCTCAATATTTTCGCCGAACAGGATCACCTGGTACCGCCCGATGCGTCGCGCGCCTTGCAGAAGTTGGCGGGCACGACCGATTACACCGAGTTGAGTTTCAAAGGCGGCCATATCGGCATCTACGTCTCCAGCCGCGCCCAGCGCGAAGTGCCTACGGCGATCCATGAATGGCTGGCCAAGCGCGCACGCTGAACCGGGGTAGGAGCGACATAAGTCGCGACTCACGTCGCTCCTACGGCTCACACGGATGAAAATGATGTTTCGGAAAACACTACTGCTCTGCGCACTCTTGCTGGTTTCCACGCCGACTTTCGCCGCGCCATCGCCGGCCGCGAAAAAAGAAATCGGACAGCTGATGGATGCGCTGTCGCATTCCGGCTGTCAGTTCCAGCGCAACGGCAGCTGGTATGGCGCGGCCGAGGCGCGCGCCCACCTGCAGCGCAAATACGATTACCTGCTGAAGAAAAACAGAGTCGATACGGCCGAACAGTTCATCCAGCGCGCCGCCAGCGAAAGCAGCGTGACCGGGCGCGCGTATCGGGTGAAATGCCAGGGCGGGGAGCAGGATGCCTCGGCCTGGTTCGGTGGGCAGCTGCAGAAACTGCGCCACCCGGCCGCACCCGCACGCTGACGCGCTAGACTTTCGCAATGCCGACTCCGGGAGACCGCAATGGCTGACCAGGCAAAACCTTTCGCCCGTTCGCTCAACGACCGCATGTTGGCCGGAGTGATGGGCGGCATCGCGCACCGTTTCGGCTGGAACTCCACTTTGCTGCGCGCGCTGTTCGTAATCGTGTCTATCGCCTCGGCCGCGTTCCCGGGCATCCTGGTGTACCTGATCTTGTGGCTGCTGATGCCGCAGGAAGCGGACTGACCAGCGCGATGGGGAAGGTCGCTTCGGCCGCGTTGCGCGCACTTGGAATTCTGTGGACGCTGCCCAATACCTTGATCGGATTGATAGGCGGAAGCGTGGGCCTGCTTTTCGGCGCCAGTGCCCAGTTCAGCCGCCGGGATTCCGCGTTGGTCTTCCATCGTTGGCCTTGGGGGCCGGGCGGGGCAATCACCTTCGGCAATACCATCCTGCATACCGGCGACACGCTGGATTCGGAATGCCTGACCTACGAGCATCGCGCCGGCCGCTGCGACCACCCGCGCATCAAGATCGGCGACCATGAACGTGCGCATGTCTACCAGTACATGGTCCTGGGTCCTCTGTTCCTGCCTCTTTATCTGCTGTGCGGCGGCGTCAGCGTGCATAACCCCTTCGAACGCGCCGCCGATCGCTATGCGATGACCGGGCGCGGCTGGTGGCCTTGAGCGTGCCGATCAACGGCGCGCTTTTTTGACGTGCCGGTAACCTTGGCAGTTCTATATTAGCAAGCGTTGGAAGAAGGCGAAGATCTACAAGACCAAGCCGGATTCCGACTAGAAGGCTCAGCCGATCCGGGATAAAACCCGGAGAGACTGGGCCTTCGTCGTATTGAGCGTAGCGGCGCCGTTGCGCGGTGGGCCGGTCAGCGGGGCAGGGCACCATGCAGGAACAAGTCGACCGCAGCCTGCGCGTAGGCGCGCACTTCTTGCGGGTCGGGTTGCTTCAGGTTGCCGCTGGAAACGCGAATCACCAGGTCGCCGAACAGCATCATGAAGAACTGGCTGGAGGCGGTGGTGGGCGAGGCCAGTTTCAACCGTCCGGCAGCGACCTCCTGCTCGAAGTATTCCTTCAGGCTGCCCCGTACCGCGGCCACGGCATGGTCGAAGAACCAGTCGCGCATGTCCGGAAAGGACTGGCCCTCGCCGATGACGATGCGGTGGATCACCACCGATTCGGCGGTGGCCATGCCTTCGGCGATGCGTTCGGCCGCCTGGCGCAGCGCTTGTTCCGGGGGCAGGCCGGACAGGTTGAGATCCTCCAGGCGTGCGCTCAGGTCCTCCAGTCTGCGCTGGATGATGGCGTGCGCCAGGCCCTCCTTGTCGCCGAACACGCGGTACAGCGTGGCCAGCGAACCGCCCGCGCGGGCCACTATTTCGCTGAGGCGCGCGTGCTGGTAACCGTTTTCAGTGAACACCTCGGTGGCCGCGTCCAGGAATCGCTCCACGCGCAATTCGCCGCGTTTGCAGAGATCCACGGGCAGGCGAGTACGGAACGAGCCGGCGCTTTCGGCTTTGCCTTGGTTTGAATTTTCGGAGGATGCGTTCAATGGCTGTACGTTCGTCGTGGCTGGTTGCCGCGCGCTCAATCTAGCAAAGATCAGAGCGAACGGCGCATAAGTGACACGACTTACAGAACCGGCAATTTCAGCGCTTTCTGGATAGCGCTATCATCGACCTGGTCCTGAAAACGTTTTCTGTTGTTGATGAAGCGGGCTTGAAGAAAAGGCTGGATGCTGTGAATCATCGGCCTATTTTTTCGTGCTTTGTGACCTGTAGAGCGGTTGAATAACTTTTCGCTGTATCCCTGCCATCTCTGGCATGGCTCGATCTAAACTTTGCTATTTATCCACTCGCGAAGAGATGGTTAAGTCCGTAGTCCGAGTAGGGTGCAGTGAAACCCAGGATGCCGACATGGGAACAGCCATCCTGCCGAAGTGGACCGGTCACGCGGGCACCTCATACATCGGATCAAAAGCTCCGGGTTTCGCTGCGCTTTACCCGGGCTACGTCACTTCGGCATCGTGAAAACCAGCGTGGACGCCGGAGGTGCGACCGACGACCAGTGCACGGACCGGAGTCTTCGGAAATCACCGTCGCTGAACTCTTGACGCGGAGGAAATGATCTATGTGAGCGGATTAGGGTTGGTCGTGCCGCGGGCTGTCCCCCGGAGGTGTTGACGACTTCAGCATAGACAGCCGTTCGTCTTACACCTCGGTGCGCGGAGGTCCAAGGGCGATTCGCCTGGAGTACATCGGCTCCGCGATCAAGGCGTATATGGGCGGCGTGTCGGTGGTGTCGGTCACCAATACTTCGTTGACCCTGGCCGGTAAGTTAGGCATGCGCGCAGGTTGGAATGCCGTCGGCACAGATTCCAGGTTCACGGCGTTCGAGTGGAGCTGATTGGCTTCTTTCGCAATGCGGGTTTCTCGATCAGCAGCCAAGATGCAACGGCAAGCGGCACAAGCGCGGAAAGGGTCAGGGCGAGCATCGCCAAATAGGGCTGCACCGTTCCGAGCAAGGCGACACTCCACTGCTGAACGGGCCAAGCGTAGATATAGAGCCCGTAGGAAATGTCTCCCTTGCTGCCCATTGTACGAAGCACGGGCCATGATCTGGACCCAATCCATATAGAGAGCGCCGGCACGATGAAGTAGAACGGTGTCTTTTGCATCCCTAAGGCCGCGGCAGCCGCACCAATGGTAAGGAGCGCTATCGTCCACTCACGCGACCGCAGTCGCTCAAACTCAGCCAGAAGCATTCCCATGCCAAACATGATCCCGAAGAAGCTGTAAACGAATCCCAGGCTTCCGTATTGGGACAACACAAGCATCCCCACTAGAAAAACGGGGGCGCGCAGCCTGAATAACAGCGATAGCCCACACAAAGAAAGGTAGCAAGTGACCTCCCACGGAATAGTCCAGAGTGACCCGTTAAGCGCGGCGTATGGATTCCCTGGGAAGTGACTTAGACCAGATAGTTTGGTGGCAAGCCATGTCAGAGGAATGCAAACGGCGAGTGCTGGAACGATCCTCAGATAGCGCCGCGCCAAAAAGCGGCCCAAGTCAGGGTCCCTCACCCAAGAGTGGGTAACCAGAAATCCGCTTATTGCAAAGAAAATGGCAACGCCGAGCCCGCCCAAGCTGCATTTATCGCTAAGCAGCGGCTCCGGCAAGTCCATCAGCGCGAATTGGTGCGACACCACGACCATCAACGCCGCGATCAATCGCAGCGCGTCGAAGTTATTTCTTTGCGCAGTCCCAGTGCTCATCCCCGGTCGTAGTGTACGACAAGTCCCGGCTCACCCCTGAGACAGCTAGCGCTACCCTCCCCGCTATGGAAGAGGACACATTCAACTAGGGCCATAGCATCCAATGGATGGCTGGGCCAGAAGACACGTTACAGCTAGGGACGACTGAGATTCTGCGGCTGAGCCGGAACGTAACTACGCTAGTCTGGCAGCGATCCTGGATCAGCACCTAGACTACGAGCTGCACCGGAAGCGGAAATGCGCCAGCTACGACTAGGGTAGAGCCGGGGCCATGGTCTGGGCGCTGCGGCATGAAGCGAGGATACGGTGCGAGATTGTGGAGCGGGCGGCTAAGAGAAAGCGGGGCGGCGATGTTCCCGCCGTGATCAGGCCAAGCCCAAAGAGAAACCCGCTGTTACGCGGGTCGCTGGTGCCGAAGGTGGGACTCGAACCCACACGCTTTTAAGGGCGGCGGATTTTGAGTCCGCTGCGTCTACCATTCCGCCACTTCGGCGCGGCCGCGAAGTATAGCGGAGAGCGCGGCGATTGCCCAATGGCTGGCGGCTTTGCCGGGCAGGGCGGGTTGGGATGCCCCCGGCGATGCTGCACCGCGGGATGCATTCCGGAAAGTATTGGGTATCTTGACAGCGCTGTCAGCTAGCGTATGGCGCGGCAGCCGGCAACGACCCCCTGGTATCGCCTCGTATTGCGCGTCGCGCCAAGGGCGGAAGGGCGCCGCATTGTATTGTCTCCGACCGACACTCCAACCTCCTGGGAAGAAGAACAACAGCCATGGCCACACAACAAACCCGCTGGTCGCAGTTCGGCGTACTCATCACGGTATTTTTCTTCTGGGGATTCGTTGCGGCCAGCAACGACATCCTGATCCCCGTGTTCAAGACCGCCTTCGGCCTGACCCACGCGCAGAGCCAGCTGGTCTCGGTGGCCTTTTACGTGGCCTATACGGTCGGATCGATTATCTATTTCTTGATATCGATGTTCGTCGGTGGGGACGTTCTGAACCGGATCGGCTACAAGAACGGCATCGCCTTGGGTCTGGTGATTTCGGCCATCGGCACGCTGCTGTTCTACCCGGCCGCGAATCTGGGATCGTTCAACCTGATGCTCGCAGGCTTGTTCATCGTCGGCCTGGGCTTCTCGCTGCAGCAGATCGCCGCCAATCCCCTGGCGATCGTGATGGGCGACCCGCAGACCGGATCGCAGCGGCTGACCATGGCCGGCGGCGTCAACAACTTCGGCACCACCATCGGGCCGTTGCTGGTGAGCCTTGCGATTTTCGGCAGCGTCGCCGCCGGCGGCACCGAAGCCAACATCGAAAGCGTGAAGACGCCTTACCTGGTGCTGGGCCTGGCTTTCATTCTGGTGGCCGTGTTCCTGAAATTTTCCTCGGTGCCCGACCGCATCGACTTGGACCAGGTCACCGAATCCGAAGCGCAGGACAGCAGCAAGGTGTTGCACAAGTCCTCGGCGTTCGGTTACCCGCAACTGGTGCTGGGCATGATTGCGATCTTCGTTTATGTGGGCGTTGAGGTTTCCACGGTGGCCAACCTGCCGGCCTATCTGCAGGAAAGCATGGGCATTTCCACTTCTTCGGTGGCGCCGTATGTATCGCTGTACTGGGCCAGCCTGATGATCGGCCGCTGGACCGGCGCCGCTGGTGCCTTCAATGTCGGTGCCGGGGCCAAGCGTCTGCTGACTCTGATCCTGCCGTTTCTGGCCTTCGGTGTGTTTCTGGCGGTCAATGCGATTGCCAGGCACGAAGTGTCGCAGTTCCTGGGCTACGTATTCGTCATCGCCTTGATGATCCTGGCGACGTTGGCCAGCCGTGGAAACCCGGCGCGCATGTTGCTGTATTTCGCGATCTGCGGCATCGCCGCGCTGCTGATCGGCATGCTCACTACAGGCAAGGCCAGTGCGGTCGCCTTCATCAGCGTCGGCCTGTTCTGCAGCACCATGTGGCCGTGCATCTTCGCGCTGTCGATCACCGGGCTGGGCAAGCACACCAACCAGGGCAGCAGCCTGCTGATCATGATGATCATGGGCGGCGGCATCGTCAGCTGGATTCAGGGCGTGGCCGCGGACCGCATCGGCATGCAGATGAGCTATATCGTGGGCGTGGTCTGCTTCGCCTACTTGGCTTTCTATGCGCTGCGGACGGTGGGCATCCTGCGCTCGCAGGGCATCGACCTGGAGAAGTTGAGTGCGGATGGGGCGCACTGAGGCCTACAGGTCGCCATCGCGATACCGCGATATTGGGACTCAAGGATCATCATCCCAGCGAAAGCTGGGATCCATCTTGACGTTGCTTTGGATGACCGACGGTTACTTAGGGCAAGATCAAAATGGATCCCAGCTTTCGCTGGGATGACGGCAACCTATTCTCACGGGCTATTTCGACAACCCGTTCTAGTTAGGACCGTCGACACCCGGCCCTGCGATCAGTTCGGCACGATCTGGTCGGTGCCCAGCAGGCGCTCGCCACGGCTCTGCCATTCCGCATCGTCGCCGGTCGGCGAGAACACCCCGCAGCGGACCATGGTGCGCTGGTAGACGTGCAGCGAGACGGCGATGGCCTTGTCGCTGGGGTTGCGGATGGTGTGGTACTCGTGCGGCGGAATCAGGCTGCCGGCCGAACCGGTGCCGGCCTCGATGGTGCCGGCGGCGACGAAGCGGTAACGGTCGTCGTCGCGCTCGGCCAGTTCGTACTGGGTGATCTCCAGCCGGCCCTTCCAGACGCCTTCCACGCACCACATGCCGGAATGGTCGTGGATCTTGGTGCCCTGGCCAGGCCCCCAGGTCATCGCCACCACGCTGTAGCCGTGTTCGGGGCTGGTGTAGAGCTCGCGGCGCGCGTAGTGGTCGGCGATGGGCTCGAGCACGCATTCGGGAAGCGCAACGTCCTGGTCGCAGATCATTTCGCACAAGGTCTTGCGCAGCGCATCGGTGATGGCGCGGTCGTCGCCCAGCGCGACGGCGGCGTCCAGCGAGGCGATCAGTTTGTCGTGGCCGGGGAAGTCGAGGGTCATGGCGTGGATCCGGCGGAAGTGTGGGGGCATTTTAGCCGCTCAAATCCGCCAGCAGCGGAATGACGTGGGAGCGGCCTCCGGCCGCGAGCTTTTTTGCCTGGATCCGGGGAAAGAGCTCGCGGCCGGAGGCCGCTCCTACGTGTCTGGGGTTACAGGGAGTCAAGAAAACCCTGTAGGGCCGGCCCGAAGCGCTCGAAATCCACCAGGAACGCATCGTGCCCCTGCGGCGATTCCAGCGGCTGGAACCGCGCATCGGCCCCGCCCAGGCGCAGGCCTTCGGCGATCTGCTGTTGCTGCTGAAGGGGAAACAGGATGTCGGTGGCCGCGCCGATGGCCAGCGCTTTTTCCACCTTGATCCGCGACAGCCCCTGCAAGACGTCGCCCCCAGCGACTTCAGCCAGGTCGAACCAATCCATCGAACGGCTGAGGTACAGATAGCAGTTGGGGTCGAAGCGGCGCACGAAGCGGCGCGCGTGGCCTTCCAGGTAACTTTCCACCTGGAATTCCAAGCCGAAGGGTTCTTCGTCGGGATGGTCGGATTCCAGCCGTACCCGGCCGAAGCGGCCGTCCCATTCCAGCGCCGAGCGATAGGTAATGACGCCCAGTTTGCGCGCCATGCGCATGCCCGATTCGGGATAGGAAGCGTCGTCGTAGTTGCCGTTGTTCCACTTCGGGTCCAGCCGGATCGCTTCGCGCTGCAGCGAACGGATGGCGATGGAAAACGGCAACGCCTGCGCGCTGCCGGAAATATTGATGTGCGTGCGGGCCAGGCCAGGGTGACGCAACAGGAAAGCCAGCGCGGTCATGCCGCCCATGGAATTGCCGATCAGGCAGGCCAACCGGTCGATGCCCAGACCCCGCACTACTTCACGCGCGGCGTCGGCGCCGTCCTCTATCGACAGTTCCGGGAAATCCAGACGGTACAAACGACCGGTCGCCGGATCGGTCGAAGCCGGACCGGTGGAACCCTTGCAGCTGCCCAGCGAATTCACGCACACCACGAACCAGCGATCGGTATCGATGGGCTTGCCCGGCCCGACCATCGGTTCCCACCAGCCGGCTTCGGGGTTGCCGGCATTGCGGGCGGCATGGGCATCGGGCGACAGGCCGGTGACGATCAGGACGGCGTTGTCGCGCGTAGCGTTTAGTTCGCCCCAGGTTTCGTAGGCGACCCGCGCGCCGTGCAGTTCGCCGCCGCGCTTCATGCGGAAAGGCGAGGGCAGGGAATGGAAGCGCGTGCCCGGCGGAATGAATTCGGTCATCGGGTCAGTTTAGCAGCGCGCCACCCGCTTCGAAGGGGCGGCGCGCGTCGTGCGCGACAATGTCGCGCGGGCATTACACCAGGGTCAGCGTCACATCGATATTGCCGCGGGTGGCGTTCGAGTACGGGCACACGCCATGGGCCATCTGCACCAGGGATTCGGCCTGTTCGCGCGGCAGGCCCGGCAGCGAGATCTTCAGTTCGACTTCGATGCCGAAGCCGTTGGGGATCTGGCCGATGCCGACATTGCCTTCGATGGAAGCGTCGGCGGGCAGTGCGATCTTCTCGCGGCCGGCGACGAATTTCAGCGCGCCGATGAAGCAGGCCGAGTAACCGGCTGCGAACAGCTGCTCGGGGTTGGTGCCGTCGCCGCCGGCGCCGCCCAGTTCGCGCGGGGTGGTCAGTTTGACGTCCAGCACGTTGTCGGAGGAGACGGCGCGGCCGTCACGGCCGCCGGTGGCGGTAGCGGTGGCGCGGTAGAGGACTTTTTCGATGGACATGGGTAACTCCTGGGTGAGGGGCGGCTTGGAAGGGACCGGTGGCCGCTACCGGTATGTATTGTGCGATATTAAATAGTGCGCTATATGTATATGGAGAAATCTCGTCGGGACCAACCGCATCAGAGGGTTTGGGTGTTCGCGACCAGGTTGCCGCGTAGCGATTCCAGACGCGACTTGATCTGCCCGAGCTGGTCCACGCCCAGCGCGGCTGCGCAGAACACGCCTTCCGGAACCGCTACCGCCCGGGCCTTGAGTGCCTTGCCGCTGCGGCTGAGCGCGATCACCACTTGGCGCTCGTCGTCGGCGGAGCGGGTGCGGGTCAGCAGGTCGGAGGCTTCCAGGCGCTTGAGCAACGGCGTCAGCGTGGCCGAATCCAGGAACAGACGCTCGCCGATCTCAGACACCGTCAAATCATCGCGTTCCCACAGCACCAGCATGACCAGGTACTGCGGATAGGTCAGCCCCAGCGGGGCCAGCAGCTTGCGGTACACCTTGTTCATGGCCAGCGAGGCCGAGTACAGGGTGAAGCACAACTGGTTGTCCAGCTTCAGCAGCGCATCGGCGCTGGCTTTGGGGGAACGGGTGGGAGTCTTGGTTGCCATGCGGTAAATATAAATAGTGCGCTATGTAATTGCAAGCTATTTATATACCGCTCCGGCGAACGGCATTCGCAGCGGTGGAGGAGGCGCGTTACTTCCTTCTCCCACCGGGAGAAGGAAAAGCAGTTCCGCGCGTCGCTCCGACGGGTTACGGAGTTACGGGCTTGCGCCGCCCAGCACCAGTTCGACAGGGGCAGGGGCGGGCAGGGTCACGCGTACCGGTTTGGATTCCAAGTCGCCTTCCTGGCGCATCGGATCGCCGCTGGCCGACAGGCGTGCGATCAGTTCCACTTCCTTCAACGCGGAAAGTTTCTGCGTGGGCATGGGGCTGTCGCCGTCGTCCAGAGTCAAGCTAAGCGGCAAGTCCTGCAGGGTGTGCTTTTCCACCGCTACCGGCATCGGCGGGCCGCCGGGGATGCGCGCGATCACGAACACGGTGGCGTCGCCGCGCAGACGTACGCGCGAGGCGAAGTCCGGATCCAGCGCGACCTTCACCGCCAGCGCATTGGCGCCGGTTGTTTTGGCGGCGACGGGCGCGGCTGGCGGCAACGGCGACAGGCCCGCTTCGGCGCGGGCGGCGTCGATCTGCTGGCGCAGGGTGGCGGCGGTGGCCGGGTCCACCTGGGAAAGCAAAGGCTCCCAGGTCTTGGCGGCTTCGGCCGGTTGTCCGTTCTGGCGCTGGGAAATGCCCAGCAGCCAAATCGCGCGCTGGTGGCCGGGCTGTTGCGTCAAAGCGTGCTTCACCCAGGCGATGGCCTGGCTGTCGAGCTTGCGGTCGGTCGATGCGTACAGGCGCGCCTGCGCCGCTTCCACCAGCAGATTCGGATCGTCCGGCAGCAGCTTCACCGCCTGTGCGAAGGCTTCGCTCGATTCGGCGGACTTGCCTTGCGAGGCAAGCGTTTTCCCCAACAGCTGCCAGCCTTCGGGCTGGTTGGGATTGCTTTCGAGTTCGGTGCGCAACTCGGCGATGGCCGCGTCCAGGGACATCGGAGCTTCGCTGGCGACCTGGTCGATGGCGGTGGGCGTTCCGGTCACCCGGTACAGGGCGAACGCCGCCAGGCCCAGCGCCGCCACGCCGCCCAGCACCAGCGTGCGCGAGTCGCGCCATAGCGGCCACAGCACGCCGCCCAGCACCGCCACGCTCAGCAACACGGCCAGTGCGATGAAGGTCGTCATCACCACTCCTGATTGTCGTCGTTGGCCACCGTGCCGGCAGCGGTGCTGCGCTTGCGCACGATGCGGAACACGATGGCGGCGCCCGCCAGCAGCAGCAGCGCCGGGCCGAACCACAGCAGCCAGGTGTTGCCGGCGACGTCCGGTTTGTACAGGACGAATTCGCCGTAGCGTTCGACCAGAAAGCGCTTTACCTCGGCGTCCGACTTGCCCTGGTTCATCAGGTCAAGGACTTCGCGGCGCAAGTCGTGCGCGATCTGCGCGTTGGAATCGGCCAGCGACTGGTTCTGGCACATCACGCAGCGCAGTTCGGCGGTGAGCTGGTGGAAACGTTCTTCCTGGGCTGCGTCGCGGAACTGCAGCGGCGTGGGATCGCTGACCTGCGCGCGCGCCAGCGGAGACAGCAACAGCATCGCGAGCAGGAGCAGGGTCTTCATCACTTTTCCGCTTCCGCCTTTTCAAGCGCGGGGATCAACTCCTCGGCGATGATCTCATCGGTGATCGCGCCCACGTGCTTCCAGCGGACGATGCCTTTGGCGTCCACCAGGAAGGTTTCCGGCGCGCCGTAGATGCCCCAGTCGATCGCGGTTCGGCCTTCCTCGTCGGCCACCACCATCAGGTAGGGGTTGCCGTACTGCTCCAGCCAGCGCAATGCGTCCTCGCGCGGATCCTTCAGGTTGTAGCCGATGAAGCGCACGCGCTTGGTCAGCGCGAACTTGCTGATCACCGGATGCTCCACGCGACACTCCGGGCACCAGCTGCCCCACACGTTCATCACGAACGGCTGGCCGCGCAATTCGGCCAGGGTGAAGCGCTTGCCGGGCTCGTGCAGCAGGGGCAGATCGAAGGCGGGCGCGGGCTTGCCTATCAGCGGCGAAGGCAGGGCGTCGCGACCGGCCTGGTCCGAGCGCTGCACGCCGTAATAGAGCAGACCCATCAATCCTATGAAGAACAAGGCGATGATCACGCCGGCGAAGACGAACGCGCCGGTGTGCGGCGACTTCGGCGCAGGGGCGGGTTGGCTCATCGTTTGTCCTCGGGTTTGCGGAAGCGTCGGTCGGTGGCGGTGACGAAACCGCCCAGCGCCATCAGCCCGGCGCCCAGCCAGATCCAGCGCACGAACGGCTTGATGTGGATGCGGATGGCGCGCGCCTGTCCGCCCAGCGATTCGCCCAGCGCAACGTAGACGTCGCCGAACACGCCGGGATAGATGCCGACTTCGGTCATCACCTGGCCGCCGCTGGCGTAGGCGCGCTTCTCGGGATTGAGCAGAACCAGGGGTTTGTCGTCGCGCATGACCTGCACATGGCCGCGCGTAGCCAGGTAATTGGGGCCGCGCAGTTCATCCACGCTCTCGTATCGGAACGAGTAGCGTCCGATTTCCACCGACTGACCGGGCGTCATCGCCAGCTCGCGCTGCACGTTGAGGCCTTCCACCAGCAACGCGCCGATCAGGAACACGGCGATGCCGCCGTGCGCCAGGGTCATGCCCAGCATCTCGGCGGTGAAACGGTTGCCCTTGGACTGGAAGCGCGACCACAGGAAACGCAAGGTGCCGAATGCGACCCACGCGGAGGTGGCGATGCCGGCGGCGGTTTTCCATTTCCCCTGCGGCGCAGTGAAGTAGGCGATCGCTCCCAGCACCAGCGCCAGCACCGCCCAGGGCGCCAGCATGCGCAGCGGCCGGGACATTTCCTCGCGCTGCCAGCGGGTCAGCGGCCCGAACGGCAGCAGCAACACCAGCGGCGTCATCAACAACAGGAACAGCAGGCCGAAGTAAGGCGGCCCGACCGAGATCTTGCCCAGCCCCAACGCATCGGCCAGCAGCGGATACAGCGTGCCCAGCAGCACCATCGCGCAGGCGCAGGTCAGCAGCACGTTGTTGGCCAACAGCAGGGTTTCGCGCGAGGTCGCGGTGAAAGGAGCGCCTTGTTCGAGCCGCGGCACACGCAAGACGTACAGCACCAGCGATCCGCCGATCACCAGGCCCAGGAAGATCAGCACGAAAAGTCCGCGCGAAGGATCGGCGGCGAAGGAATGCACGCTGGTCAGCACGCCGGAGCGCACCAGGAAGGCGCCCAACAGCGACAGCGAGAACGCGGCGATGGCCAGCAGCAAGGTCCAGCCGCGGAAGCTGCCGCGTTTTTCGGTCACCGCCTGCGAGTGCAGCAGCGCGGCGCCGACCAGCCAGGGCATGAAGCTGGCGTTCTCCACCGGATCCCAGAACCACCAGCCGCCCCAGCCCAGTTCGTAGTACGCCCACCAGCTGCCCAGGGCGATGCCGATGGTCAGGAAGCCCCAGGCGATGTTGGTCCACGGACGCGTCCAGCGCAGCCAGCGCGCATCCACGCTACCGTCGATCAGGGCGGCGATGGAGAAGGCGAACGGCACCACGAAACCCACGTAGCCGACGTACAGCATCGGCGGGTGGATGATCATGCCCACGTCCTGCAGCAACGGGTTGAGGTCGCGGCCTTCCAGCGGCGCGGGCAGCAGGCGGACGAAGGGATTGGAAGTGAAGATCAGGAAGGCCAGGAAGCCCAGGCTGATGAGTCCGATCACGCCCAGCACGCGGGCGATCACGCGTTCGGGAAGCCCGCGCGAGAATTCGGCCACCGCCGCGTTCCACACCGCCAGCACCAGCGTCCACAGCAGCAGCGAACCTTCGTGCGCGCCCCACACCGCGGTGTAGCGGTACACCATGGGCAGCAGCGAATTCGAATTGTCGGCCACGTACTTGACCGAGAAATCCTGGGTGACGAACGCCACGGTCAACACCACGAACGCGCCCAACAGCAGGAACAGCTGCGCATAAGCGGCAGGGCGGGCGACCGCCATCCAGCCGGACTTGCCGCGCTGCGCGCCGGCCAGCGGCAACACCGCCTGCAGGCCCGCGATGAGCAGCGCCAGGATCAGCGCTATCTGTCCAAGTTCCGGCAGCATCTAGCGCTGTTCCGCCGCAGCGGGGGCGGGCGCCTGCACATCATGCTTCTTGTGCGCCATGCCCATCTTGTCGGCGACTTCCTTGGGCATGTAGTTCTCGTCGTGCTTGGCCAACACGTCTTCGGCCACGAATACGCCGTCCTTCATGGTTCCCGTGGCCACCACCGCCTGGCCTTCGCGGAACAGGTCGGGAAGGATGCGGTTGTAGACCACCGGCAGCAGCGCGTCTCCGTCGGTGACCTTGAAGTGCACTTCCAGCGAGCCGGGAGTGCGTTGGAACGAACCCTTCTCGACCATGCCGCCCAGGCGGAAGCGCGCACGCTCGCCGGTTTCGCCGCGCAGCACTTCGACGGGCGTGTAGAGGTAGGCGACATTGCGCTGCAAGGCGAAGACCACCAAGGTGGTGGCGATGCCTGCCGCAACGACCAACAGCAGCACCCACAACAGGCGTCGGCGACGGACCGGATTCATCGGCTCAGCTCCACGGGTTCGGCGCGTTTGGCCTCACGGGCCTTGCGCAAGCGCGCGGCGCGCAGCTCGCGGCGGATCTGCAGCTGCGGGACCAGCAGATCCCACAGCATCACCACGGCGAATACCGCATAGGCGCCGATCACGTAATTCAGATAGGTCATGGGCGCACCGCCAATTTCGCCACCCAGTCCTTGCCGGCCTCGCGCCGCAGGTTGTCGGCGCGCGCGCGCGACAGCAGCGAACCTGCGAACCAGAACTGCACGGCCACGAACATCAGCCAGAACGGCAGCTGCATGCTGGGATCGATCTTGGAGTCGCCGAACAGGCTGATGGTCTGCCCCTGGTGCAGCGAATTCCACCACACCACCGAATACTTGATCACCGGCAACAGCGCCACGCCCACGATGGCCAGCAGTCCGGCGGCGCGCGCGGCGGCGCGGCGATCGTCGATGGCGTGGTACAGGCCGGTCACGCCCAGGTATAGGAACAGCAGGATCAGCTCGGTGGTCAGGCGCGGGTCCCAATCCCACCACGTGCCCCACATGGGCTTGCCCCAGATCGAACCGGTGACCAGGGTGATGAGGGTGAAGGCGGCGCCGACCGGCGCGCAGGCCATGGCCAGGATTTCGCACAGTTTGATGCGCCAGATCAGCGCGATGGCCGCATAGACCGCCATCAGCCCGAACACCAGCATGCTCATCATGGCGCTGGGCACATGGATGTAGAAGATGCGGAAGCTGTCGCCCTGCTGGTAATCGGCCGGCACCTGGAACGCCTGCCACAGGCCGACGCCCATCAGTACGAAAGCGACGGCATAACACCACGGCGCCCAGCGGGCGGCGAAGCGGTCGAAGATCGGCGGCGAGCCGAGTTGGTGGAACCAGAGCAGGACGGGATTCATGCGTACCGAAACTTCAATGCAATGCGATGCGGATCGCCGCCGCAGCGGCCAGGGGCGCCAGTACCAGTGCCAGCACCAGTCCCGCGCCGAGGAACAGCAACGCGCCGACGGCATCCAGGCCCTGCGCGCTGCGGGCGACGCTGCCAGCGCCGAAAATCAGCACGGGGACGTACAGCGGCAACGCCAGCAAGGCGACAAGAATACCAGAGCGCCTCATGCCGACCGTCAGCGCGGCCACCACTGCGCCCAGCAGACTCAGCAGCGGGGTGCCCAATGCCAGCGAGGCCAGCAGCACCGGAAGTTGATCGCGGGGAAGGTGCAGCAGTTCC
Source organism: Pseudoxanthomonas sp. (assembly GCA_036383995.1). Classification (GTDB taxonomy): domain Bacteria; phylum Pseudomonadota; class Gammaproteobacteria; order Xanthomonadales; family Xanthomonadaceae; genus Pseudoxanthomonas_A. Next base: position 338,992 of record DASVNG010000009.1, on the reverse strand, counting down.
CCCAGCAGGGGCGTGGCCAGGATCAGCGGCAACGCGGTCGTCAGCCAATGGCTGAGCACGCGCACGGCCACCAGCCAGGCCAGGGGCACGGGGGCCAGGATCCATTGCTCCAGCGAACCGTCCTCGGCATCGCCGCGGAACAATGTGTCCAGCGAAAGCAGGCCGGCCAGCAGCACCGCCACCCACATCACCGCCGAGGCCACTTTCGCCAGCGCCTGCGGTTCGCCGCCCAGCGCCAGCGCGAACAGCACCACCACCAGCAGGGCGAACAGCGCCGGCTGGAAGGCATCGCCGCGGCGGCGCCAGAGCAAGCGCAGATCGCGGACCAGCAGCGCATTGCCTGCCTGGAGCAGGGAAGGCCCGTTCACAGCCAGTCTCCAACGGCGACGGGAATCTGCATTCCCCCCCTTTGAAAAAGGGGGGTAGGGGGGATTTGCTCTTGCTCTTGCTGGAAGCCGCCGAGGAAAGTCAAAAGCAAATCCCCCAGTCGCCGGTGAAGCCGGCGCCAGCCCCCTTTTTCAAAGGGGGCAAAGGCGAGTCGCATGCAGTGCAGGACTTCAAGCATTTGCAGCCGCCCCCAGCACCAGCATCCGCGTTTGCACCGGCGGCGCGGCGTAGGCGCCATGGGTGGTCACCAGCGCAGCGCCGCCATCGCGCAAATGCGCGGAAATCATGCGGTTGACCAGGTTGATGCCGTCCAGATCCAGATTGGCGTAGGGCTCGTCCAGCAACCATAGCGGCGCCGGCGACAGCCATAGGCGGGCCAGCGACAGGCGCTTTTTCTGGCCGGCGGAAAGCTGGCGCGCCAGCGTGTCCTCATAACCGGCCAATCCGACCATGCTCAGCGCATTCCCTGGCAGCTGGCGCGTCCGACGCCCATGCAGGCCGCACAGGAAGTTCAGGTTTTCCAGTGCGTTCAGGTCTGCCTTCAGCGCAGGCAGGTGGCTCAGGTAGGCGATGGCGCGCGCGCGCAGGCTGGCCTGGGCCGGGCGGCCATCGATGTCGATTTCGCCCGAATCCGCGCGCAGCAGTCCGGCCAGGACGCGCAACAAGGTGGTCTTGCCTGCGCCGTTGTCGCCCTGCACCAGCAAGGCCTCGCCCGCGCCGACCACGAAGTCCAGCGGCCCGAATACCGGCTCGTCGTTGCGTGCGAAAGCGAGTCCGCGTGCGGCGAGCAGCGGCAGGGAGGAGTGCGGGGACGGGGTCATCTGCGCCCATTGTAACGGCGCGCCCGCTGCAACTGCCTTGCTCAGCCGGCCAGTTCGGCAGGCCGGCTCATCCGGCCCAATCGGTATAGGGCTCGTCGGCCACGCCCGGTGGACGCGGCCACAGCATGCGCAGGCGCACCGGTTCGCCGCGTTTCCAGTAAAGAGTGGCGGCCTGGCCGAACTCCCGCGCCCAGGCATCGCCCGTTTCCACCGGCACGTCCAGGACCACCCAGCCGTATTCCACCGCGCCGCCCTGGGCGTTGCTTCCCAGCGAAGAGCAGTGCCGGAAGCGTCCTTCCCGGATACGCGCCTGCAGATGCTCGTCGGCTGCCATGTTCTGGGCCACGGTCGCGGACTCGGGGGCGGGATTCCAGGCGGTGATGAATAGATAGTGGTCGGCGCCGAGCTCGCGTTCGATGTCGTCGGCCAGCTGGCCCACGCCGAACAGCCACTCCCTGTGCCCGATGGTCACGAAATAATGGGCCACGGCATAGGCCGTAGCCAGCTGTGCCGTTTGTTCGTCGTGAATCGCGGCTCCGTCCATGGCGTCATCATCCCTGTTCTCCGTCATTGCGTACACTCCCGTTCCCTAAGATTCATTCCCGCGACCCACTTCCTCCCCCCACGATCCATGGAACGGCCGATGCCCTTCGAAACCAAGCTGCCCAAGGTAGGCACCACCATCTTCACCGTCATGTCCCAACTGGCCGCCGAACACAGCGCGGTGAACCTGGGGCAGGGCTTCCCCGATTTCGCCGTGCCGCAGCGGCTGGTGGACGAACTGGCCGACGCCATGCGCGCCGGCCACAACCAGTACGCGCCGATGACCGGCGTGCCGGCGCTACGCCAGGCCATCGCCGCCAAGGCGTTGCGCTGCTATGGCGCCGAAGTGAACGCCGATACCGAGATCACCGTGACCAGCGGCGCCACCGAGGCGATCTTCAACGCCATCCACGCGGTGGTGCGGCCGGGCGAGGAAGTGATCGTGCTGGATCCGGCCTACGACTGCTATGAACCAGCCATCGATCTGGCCGGCGCCAAAGCCGTGCACGTGGCCCTGGATCCGCAGACCTTCGCGGTGGACTGGCAGAAGGTGAAGGACGCGATCACGCCGCGCACGCGCATGCTGATGATCAACAGCCCGCACAACCCGTCCGGTGCGATGCTTGGGGAAGACGACCTGCGCCAGTTGGCCGGAATCTTGAACGGTACCGACATTTTCTTGGTCTCGGACGAGGTCTACGAACACATCGTCTTCGATGGTCGCCGCCATGAATCGGTGCTGCGCTATCCGGAATTGGCGGCGCGCGCGTTCGTCATCTCCAGCTTCGGCAAGACCTACCACTGCACCGGCTGGAAGATCGGTTATGCGATCGCACCGCCTGCCTTGAGCGCCGAATTCCGCAAGGTGCATCAGTACAATACTTTCACGAGTTTTTCGCCCGCGCAGTACGCGTTCGCGGCGATGATCCGCGACGAGCCCGAACACTACGAGCAACTGGGCGCGTTCTACCAGGCCAAGCGCGACCGTTTCCGCGAGCAGCTGCTGGCGACCAAGCTGAAGCCGTTGCCGGTGCCGGGCGGGTATTTCCAGTTGCTGGACTATTCGGCGGTGAGCGATTTGCCGGATGCGGAATTCGTGAAGTGGCTGACGGTGGAGCATGGCGTCACTGCGATTCCGCTGTCGCCGTTCTACGAATCTCCGCCATCGGGCCAGCGCCTGGCGCGCCTGTGTTTCGCCAAGAACGATGCGACGATGGACGCGGCGGTGGAGCGGCTGCTGAAACTCTGAGATACCGCTCACACGAACGACAAGGAAATGGCATGCAGGACCTGAGAATCTCCCTGGTGCAGGGCGCCACCCGCTGGCACGACCCGGAAGGCAACCGTGAATATTACGGCGACCTGATCAGTCCGCTGGCCAACGCCACCGACCTGGTGATCCTGCCCGAAACCTTCACCAGCGGTTTCAGCAACGACGCCATCGACAAGGCCGAAGGGATGGATGGGCCGACCGTGGCATGGATACGCGAGCAGGCTTCCTCGCTGAATGCGGCGGTGACCGGCAGCGTGCAGCTTCGCACCGAAGAGGGCGTATTCAACCGCCTGTTATGGGCCACACCCGATGGCGAACTGCAGTACTACGACAAGCGGCACTTGTTCCGCTATGCCGGTGAGCACAAGCGCTATGCCGCCGGCGAAAAGCGCCTGACCGTGGAATGGAAGGGCTGGCGCATCAATCCGCTGGTCTGCTACGACCTGCGTTTCCCGGTGTATTCGCGCAACCGTTACAACGTGGAACGCGAGAGCCAGCTGGATTTCGACCTGCAGATCTTCGTCGCCAACTGGCCGGCAGCCCGGGCGTACGCGTGGAAGACGCTGTTGCGCGCGCGCGCCATCGAGAACCTCTGCTACGTGGCGGCCGTGAACCGGGTGGGCGTGGACGGCAACGGGCTGGAGTATTCGGGCGACAGCGCGGTGATCGATTTCCTGGGTCAGCCTTTGATAGAAACCACGGGCGAAGAGGGCGTTGTCAGCAGCGTGATCTCCGGCGCGGAGCTGGCGGCGCACCGCGAGCGTTTTCCTGCGATGCTGGACGGCGACGCTTTCTCGCTGTCCTGATCGGTTGCCTGTCGATCCGGCGGCATGAACCGGCTTCTTCCCGCGACCCTGTGGACCATCGGCCATTCGGTCCGGCAGTGGGAAGAGTTCGTCGCGATGCTGGCTGCGGCGCGTATCGAAACGCTGGCGGACGTACGCCGGTTCGCCGGATCGCGGCGCAATCCGCAGTTCAGCGGCGAAACCATGGGTAAGGCGCTGGCGAAAGAAGGCATCGACTATGCGCCGATGCCCAATCTGGGCGGACGTCGCCAGACGCGCGCGGACTCCCCGAACCTGGCCTGGCGCAATGCGGCCTTCCGTGGCTATGCCGATTACATGGCCACCCCGTCGTACCGGGCAGCGCACGAGCGGCTGGCGGAACTCGCGCGGAACAGACGCACGGCGGTGATGTGCGCCGAAGCCATGTGGTGGCAATGCCACCGCAGCCTGATTTCCGATGATTTCAAAGCCGGCGGCTGGGAAGTGATCCACCTGGTATCGCCGGGACGCGAGCAGGAACATCCCTATACCGCCGCCGCGCGGATCGTCGATGGGCGCCTGGACTACACGCTCCCCGCCGATCCGCAGACATCGTTGTTCTGAGTAGGTCGGGGCTACGTCCCCGACCCAAGGCGTGCTGAAAGCATACGTAGCGTCGGGGCGTAGCCCCGACCTACTTGCTGAAAGAGAGTTCGAGGGAGGTGTAGAAAGGCGCGCGCGGCGGCGCGATCAAGGTCTTGCCGGAAACGTACTTGCGCATGCATATGCCGATCGGCGAGGAACCCTGCAGCCAGGTGCGCACCACCTTTCCTTGCGCGTCGAGCTCCATCACCACCACGAAGGGCGACAGATCGGGAGTGGGCGTGGCGCAGGCGGCGGTGCCGGCTTCCAGCAGCTCGCTCTGCGATTTCAGCAAACTCGTCGATGCTTCCGGTGCAAGCGATCCCTCGTCCTTGTCCGCCAACGCCTTGGCTTCGGCATATTCCAACGCAGGCGCCGCGGAGACCTGGCCGCTGAGCGCCGCTAGTACGATCAATACGATTAATTTCATTCGTTCTTCTTCCAGTCCTACTATCAACGATAGCCCGAAGCCTGCAGTTCGAACAGTTCCGCATAACGCCCGCCCTGCGCCAAAAGCTCCTCATGCGTGCCGCTGGCCTCCAGCTGGCCCTGTTCCAGAACCAGGATACGGTCGGCCATGCGCACGCTGGAGAAGCGATGCGAGATGAGCACGGCGGTGCGGTCGTCCGACAGTTCCTTGAAGCGCTGGAACACTTCGAACTCGGAGCGCGCATCCAATGCCGCGGTGGGTTCGTCCAGGATCATCACCTGCGCGTCGCGCATGTAGGCGCGGGCGATGGCGATCTTCTGCCACTGGCCGCCGGAGAGATCCACGCCGCTTTTGAAGCGTCGGCCGACCAACTGGTCGTAGCCATTGGGCAGCGAGTCGATGACCTCGTTGGCCATCGCCCGTCGCGCGGCGTCGCGGATGCGTGCTTGGTCGTTCATCGCATCGATCTGGCCCACGCCGATGTTTTCGCCGGCGGTCAGGTTGTAGCGAACGAAATCCTGGAAGATCACGCCGATATTGGCGCGCAGGTCCTCGATGTCGTAGTCGCGCAGGTCCACGCCGTCCAGCAGGATCCGCCCTTCGTCCGGGTCGTAGAGCCGCGCAAGCAGCTTCACCAGGGTGGTCTTGCCGGCGCCGTTTTCGCCCACCAGCGCCAGCACTTCGCCTGCGCGCAGTTCGAAACTGAGATGGCGCACGGCCCAGCGTTCGGCGTCGGGATAACGGAATCCGACATCTTCGAAGGTGAACCCACGCGCGATTGGTTTGGGAACGGCGACCGGATGCTCCGGCGAAACGATCTCCGGCTCGATTTCGAAGAACGAGAACAGGTCGTCCAGATACAGGGCCTGGCTGGCGACCTGGGAGAAACCCACCAGCAGACCTTCCAGCAGCTGCCGCAGCCGGCGGAAGCTGCCCGCAAGGAAAGTCAAATCGCCGATGGTGAAATCGCCGCGCACGGTGCGCCAGGCGATGTAGGCATAGGCGATGTAGTAGCCCAGCGTGCCCAGCGCGGCGAACACCGCGCCCCAGAACGCCCGTTTCTTGGCCAGCGACCGGTTGGCCTTGTAGAACTTGTCGGCCAGCGTGCGATACCGGTCGATCAGGAAGTGGTGGAGATTGAAGATCTTCACTTCCTTGGCGCTCTCCACGCTGGCGCCGGTCTGCTTGACGTATTCCAGCTGCCGGCGCTCGGGCGTCCAGGCGTAGTTCAACGAGTAACCCATCGCATTGAAATGCGCCTCGCCGACGAAGGCCGGAATCAGCGCCACCGCCAGCAACGCGATCAGCCACGGCGCATAGACCAGCAGGCCGGCGGCGAAACTGATCACGGTGATGGCGTCCTGCACCTGGCCGAACAAGGTGCTCATCAGGTTCATGCGGCCCATGGTCTGGCGGCGTGCGCGGTCCAGCTTGTCCTGCAGGTCGGGGTCTTCGAAATCCTCCAGGTCCAGCGTGGCCGCATGTTCCATCAGGCGGATGCTGGTGGCGTTGGTGAACAGCTCCGACAGCAACGAATCGGCGTAGCTGACCATCCGCCCCAGCAGGTCCGAAAGAATGGCCAGCGCGAATTCCAGCACCAGCAGCCACAGCAGATGATTGAGTTGCCCGCTGCGGTAGGCATCGCCCAAGGCCTCGAAGCCCAGTCCCAGGCCGACCAGGCGTACGGCCTCGTCGATGATCAGCTTGCCGATGTACAGGGTGACGATGGGCAGCAGCGAGCGCACCAGGCGCAATCCCAGACTGCTGATGGTCAGCCAGGGACTGGTGGCCCAGATCTGCTTGAGGAAAGGCGGCAGATTGCGCATGGCATTGAAGCGCTCGCGCAGGCTGGGACCGGATTTGCCCTGCCTGGAAGTGGCGGCGGCCGGCGCGGTCGGGGCAGGGGTCGGTTCGGCCATGCCGGCATTGTGCCGTGGGCGCGGTGAATTACGAAATCGAAGGGCGGCTTAGGGCTCGTCCAGCCGCAGGGTGAGGCACTTGGCCGAGCCGCCCGCCTTCAGGAATTCGTCTAGCGGCGTCTCGATCACTTCGAACCCCGCGTCTCCCAGCGCGGTTTTCAGCGCGCTGCTGGCGCGATTGACCACCACGGTGGCGCCGATGTTGACTGCGTTGCAGGCGAAGGCCAGAGCATCGTGTTCGGAAACGGCGATGCGGCGGGACTCGGGTATGCGCGCTGCGATGGCGCCTATGGCCTCGGCATCGAAGGCAGGCGGGTAGTACAGAAGCCAGCCGCCGGTCAGCGGGCAGAAGCAGGTATCCAGGTGATAGAAGCGGGGATCGGACAGGCGCAATGGAATGGCTTCCAGGTCGAACATCGCCGCGATTTCCTGCGCAACGCCCGCATTGCTGCGATGGCCGTGGCCCAGCCACAGCCTGGGCGCGTCGCGATCCAGCAGCGCATCGCCGGCCCCTTCGAAATCCATTCCCGCCGGAAGAGGGCGGATGGCGAACCCCTGCTGCGCGAACCATTCGGTGAATAAGGCCTCCTCGCCCCGCCGCTGTGCGTGGTGGAAGCGGCTGGGCACGAACGCATCGCCCAGCACCAGCCCGGCATTGGCGGTGAAGGGCATGTCGGGCAGACCTTCGCCGGGTGCGACCAGATCGATTCGCGCCAGGTCCGATAGCGCCGCATGCAACGCCGCCCACTGCGATTGCGCCCGGACGGGGTCTGCCGAGTGCAGGTTCCCTTCCATCCAGGGGTTGATCACGTAATCCACCGCGAAATGGGTGGGTGGGCACATCAGCAGGTGGGGATTCGAGGGCATGCACCACTCCAGCGGGTTCATAAGGACGTTGCGGCAATACGGTTTGCGGGGCGATGACGGACCGCCACTCGGGTAAAATCAGCTCCGTAGCCAGCCCGCCAAAGAGCCAGTCGTGAGTCCGAACTCCCCCATTGCGATCAAACAGGAAGACCTCATCCAGAGCGTCGCCGACGCCCTGCAGTACATCAGTTATTACCATCCGGTCGATTACATCCGCAATCTCGCCGCTGCCTACGAGCGCGAGGAATCGGAAGCGGCCAAGGACGCCATCGCCCAGATCCTGATCAATTCGCGCATGTGCGCCGAGGGCCATCGGCCGATCTGCCAGGACACCGGCATCGTCACCGTGTTCCTGGAAATCGGCATGAACGTGCGCTGGGACGACGCCACCATGGGCGTGGAAGACATGGCCAACGAAGGCGTGCGCCGCGCCTACAACCACCCGGACAACAAACTGCGCGCCAGCGTGCTGGCCGATCCGGCCGGCAAGCGCGCCAACACCAAGGACAACACGCCGGCGGTGGTCAACGTGAAGGTGGTTCCGGGCAACACCGTGGAGGTCATCGTCGCGGCCAAGGGCGGCGGTTCGGAAGCCAAATCCAAATTCGCCATGCTCAACCCTTCCGACTCCATCGTCGACTGGGTATTGAAGACCGTGCCGACCATGGGCGCCGGCTGGTGTCCGCCGGGCATGCTGGGCATCGGCATCGGCGGCACCGCCGAAAAGGCGATGCTGCTGGCCAAGGAAGCGTTGATGGAACCCATCGACATCACCGACCTGCAGGCGCGCGGCGCCTCCAACCGCGCCGAGGAATTGCGGCTTGAGTTGTACGAAAAGGTCAACGCGCTGGGCATCGGCGCGCAAGGTCTGGGCGGCTTGACCACGGTGCTCGATATCAAGGTGAAGGACTACCCGACCCATGCGGCGAACCTGCCGGTGGCGATGATTCCTAACTGCGCCGCGACACGGCATGCGCATTTCACGCTGGACGGCAGCGGCCCGGTGATGCTGGATCCGCCTTCGCTGGAGGATTGGCCGAAGCTGACCTACGACGCCAGCAAGGGCCGTCGTGTCGATCTCGATACGCTGACCAAAGAAGACCTTGCCAGTTGGAAACCGGGCGAGGTGCTGCTGCTCAACGGCAAGCTGCTGACCGGTCGCGACGCCGCGCACAAGCGCATGGTCGACATGCTCAACAAAGGCGAACCGCTGCCGGTGGATCTGAAGGGCCGCTTCATCTACTACGTGGGCCCGGTGGATCCGGTGCGCGACGAAGTGGTCGGTCCGGCCGGCCCCACCACCGCCACGCGCATGGACAAGTTCACCGAGCAGGTGCTGGCGCAGACCGGGTTGATGGGCATGGTGGGCAAGGCCGAGCGTGGCCCAGCTGCGATCGAGGCGATCAAGAAGCACCAATCCGCTTATCTGATGGCCGTGGGCGGTGCGGCGTATCTTGTCTCGAAAGCGATCAAGGCGGCCAAGGTCGTCGGCTTCGCCGACCTAGGCATGGAAGCGATCTACGAATTCGAAGTGCAGGATATGCCGGTGACCGTGGCTGTCGATTCGCAGGGCACCTCGGTGCACGACACCGGACCGAAGGAATGGCAGGCGCGTATCGGCAAGATTCCGGTAGTGGTGGAATCGAAGGGGCATCTCAGTCCCGCGGCCTCGTAGGTACCGTGAGCCATGGCTAAGGACTTGAAGATGCCGCGTTCTTAGCGACGATTCAGGATGGCGTAAGCGTTGGTGGATGGATCCACTAACGCGCCAAGCCGATCGCCGACGCTCAACAAAGGATCGTCGGCGCAGGTATACGTTGCCTGGAACGGAGTGACCTCTGGTCCGGCGAACCGGAGCGTCAGCGCCATCCCGGTCTCTTCGCCGTACGAGGCGGAGGAAATCGCGAGCACTTCGGCAGAGGCGGAAACCCCGACCTCGCGCAGGCGAAGAGTCTGTTTGTGCTCCTGCGCTTCCGACACCCACAACAAGATTCCATAAGGAATCATCAGCACGCAAAGGACGATGGCGACCACCAGTCCGATCCAGAAGTCGGCACCTTCCGCGAACATGATCGTGCAGACGATGAGCACCGGACCGGCCAGGCACATCCAGGCGAGGAACAGATGCAGTACGGCCCGCAGCAGCCAATGCGAAGGTTTCGCCGGGACGCCCTGAGAGTGGTCGATGAATCGCATGGGCGGATGCTACCATCGCCATCGATACGCTATCAGACGGGGCAAAGATGACTATCGCTGCTCCGCGAAGAGCCGGACGAACTCATTCATGGCGCTCGTCGAGATGATCGTCGTCGGCTCAGGCATTCTTTTCCCGAAGTGGTGAACTGATGAGCAATACTCTTTATGGTTCGCGCAGCACCGCCAGCCTGGTCGTGCATTGGCTGCTGATCGAACTGGATATTCCGCATACGTTGCATCTGCTGGATTTCGACAAGAACGAGCAGAAATCGCCGGAATACCTGAGGCTGAATCCTGCCGGCGTAGTGCCCACCCTGGTGCAGGACGGACAAACGATCACCGAGGCGCCGGCCATCGTCATGCACCTTGCCGACTGCCATCCGCAGGCGGGTCTGGCGCCGGCTCCGGGTTCGCCCGAACGCGCCCAGTACTACCGCTGGATGCTGTTCATGGCCAATACGCTGCAGCCGGCCTACCGGGCCTGGTTCTATTCGCCCGAAATCGCCGGGGCCGCGAATGTGGAAGCGGTCAAACAGCACGCACGGCAGAAGATCGAAGGCGCCTGGCAACGGGTCGCCGATCATCTCGAAGCCAACGGTCCGTATCTGCTCGGCGAAAAGCTGTCCGCAGCCGATTTCCTGCTGATCATGCTGATGCGGTGGTCGCGGAACATGCCCAGGCCTTCGGACTCGTGGCCGGTGCTCAAGGCCTATGCGGACGCCATGAAGACCCGTCCCGCATTCAAGGAAGTCTACGCACGCGAAGGTCTTACCGACTGGACCTAGCCCGGCTCTATTGGAGCGCGCAACTACTCAATTCACGAAATCGTCGTAGCTCTTCTTGCCTCGGAACGGCATCAGGTGCTGTTCGACGATGCCGCGCGGCACGGTTTCCAACTTCATCACCCCGTACTCGACAGGCCACAGCGACTGGTCGCGCGGCAGTTTGAAGGTGCCCATCAGCATGTCGACCAGCGGCAGGTGGATGGCGTAATTGACGTCTATGTATTCCTGTTGGCGCGCATGGTGCCAGTGGTGGTAGCGCGGCAGCACCAGCAGATATTCCAGCGGCCCGAAGCGGATGCCCAGGTTGGCGTGCGCAAGCACGGCCTGCAGGCCCACCAGCACCACGTACGCGTTCACCGCAGAGGCCGAGAAGCCAAGAATCAGCAGCGGCAGCAGCACCGCGCTGCGGGTCATCACGATCTCCACGAAATGGATGCGCGAACCGGCCAGCCAGTCCATCTCGCGGCTGGAGTGGTGCACGGCGTGGAAACGCCAGAGCCAGGGGATGTTGTGGTAAGCGCGATGCAGCAACGCCTGGGCCAGATCGGCCACGAACACGGCGATGAGGAATTGCGCCCATACCGGCAGCGATTGGATCGCGGCCTTGAGCGCGGGGAACATCGCCAGCCCGGCGATGGTCGAGGTCGAGGCGGTGACTAGGATCAGGATGAATTGCACCAGCACATGGCTCATGAAGAAGTAAGCCAGGTCGGTGCGCCAGCCGGGCCGCAGCGGGGAAATGTCGCGCTTGCCCAGGAAGCGCTCCATCGGCACGAACACCAGTGCCGAGAAGAACAGCGAGATCACGAACCAGTCCAGCCCAAGCGAATAAGGGGTCTTGCCTATCGAATCGAACTGCACGTTGGTCCCGCCCACCAGCACCGCCAGCGTCGCCGCGCCCACGCCGATCAGCGCGACGCGCCTGTTGCGCCCGCGCAGGATGGCGAGCGTGCCCAGCAGGAAGGAAGCGACCAGGCCGAACAGCAGAAGATGCCGGGCGAAGGTTTCGCTGTAGACCGCGCGGAATTCCTTGCTTGTCAGCAATTCGGGAAAATGGAAGCACAGCACGCCGAAAAGACTGAGCAGTCCCAACAGGGCGGAGGTATAGGCGGTGTAGGAGCGTTTGGGGCGCGGTAAGCTGGACATGCGGGTCGCGGCGGCAAGCCTGTCGGCGGAGTCCACGAATAGTCCACTGCCCGCGCGCCGCATTCAAGCGCCATTGGTTTCTGGCGCAGTTGTCCGCATCTACCGCCTACCAACGTATTGCAAGGGTCTATATGCGCGGCGCACTAATCCAGGATCATCGAGAAATCGACCGGCTCCTTTCCGGCATCCGCCGTATCGCAGTGCTGGGCATCAAGCCAGAAACCCACGCCGCGCAGCCGGCGCACATGATCCCCGCCTACCTGCATCGCGTGGGTTACGAGGTGATTCCGGTGCCGGTTTATTACCCGGAAGTCACCCATATCCTGGGCAAACCGGTGCTGCGCGCCGTCACCGACATCAAAGGGCGCGCGGACGTGCTGAACGTATTCCGCAAACCCAGCGACTTGCCCCCGCACCTGCCGGATATCCTGAAAGCGCGCCCGCGTATTGTCTGGCTGCAGACCGGCATCCGCGACGACGGGTTCGCCGAATCGCTGCTGCGCGGCGGCATCGACGTGGTGCAGGATCAGTGCCTGATGGTGGAGCACCGGCGCTGGCGCAGCTCGCAATAATGATCCGCCGACGCCTGCCTGCATCAGGCAGGCCGACGGAATGGCTCAGAACCACTCCAGCAGCGAAATGCCCAGACCCACATAAGTGGCCTTGTGGTTGTAGTCGATCAGGCTTTCGCCATAGCCATGGAACAGCTGCAGATGTCCGCGCAGGGTGCGGTCGATGGGGAAGCCCCAGTCCATCTGCACCGACCCGTGCGAATCGTCGCCGCCGCGCAGCGAATGCCTGCCCAGCAGCGAAAACTCGTAGCCGTTCTTGCTGTACACCAGCATCGCATCGCCGCGTCCGATGTAGTTCTGGATGTCGGGGTTGTCGTCGTCGTTGCCGTCCGGGATGCGCCACCACGGACGCGCCACGAAAGCCCAGTTCCCGCGATCCAGGCCCACGTTCAGGATCACCCGGTTCCAACTGCGCGACAGCGGGTCGCTGCGGCCGTTGGACTGATGATTGACGCCGATGCCGGTCATGCGGCCTTTCCAGCCGCCCAGGCTGTAGTTGTTGCGGAAGACCAGCATCACTTCCGGTTCGTAGTTGGTCTCGCGGAACGGCCGCGACTCCTCGGCGTTGTAAACCTGCCAGCGCGAACTTTGGGTATAGGCGCCCCACAAGTCGCCGTTGTCGCCGAAGAGGTTCTCGGCGAACTTGGTCTTGAAGCTGAGCTGGAACTTGGCCTCCACGCTGGTCAGGTCCTGCGGCTCGGTGACGGTGTTGTCCGGGTTGGGCGAGGAGGGCGTCTTGTTGGTGTCGCTGGTCCAGAACGCGGGAAACAGATAAACCGGCTTGTAGGCGCGCATTTGGAACACGCCCAGCTTGGAGTCCTTGGCCAGTTCCCAGCGGCTGTCCAGTAACGAGCCTTTGCCGGCGTTGGCTAGCGCCTCGGCGTATTGGTCGTCGTGGCCGAACACCGAGCCCAGACGGTGGCGCGCGCGTTCGCGCAGCGACGCATCGGACTCCGGTGCGTTGGCCTTGCGCTGCTGCCTGGCCAATTCGGCGGCCTGTTCGGCCGCCGCATCGGCGGCTTGCGTGTCTCCGGCCTGGCGACCGAGCACCCGGTCGTAGCAGGCCAACCGGGTCGCATCTGTTTCTATCGCTACGCAGGCTTCCGGTGTGGCGGCGGCGGACTCGGGCACGGCTTGCGCCATTGCGGTAGACGAGACCGTCATGGCCGATGCAAGGAGCGTCTGGCGAAAAAGTTTGTGGGTCATCCTGAACTCATATTTGCGATCAAAGAGGGGAAGTGCTGCCCGCTCAAACGAACCAAGCGAATGCGAACAGGCCCAGCATCGCGAACGCCAAGCCCAGCTTCAGCACTGTGCCCAACAGTATGCCCAGCCAGGTGCCCAGGCCCACTTTGGCGGCCTGGCCGATCTCCCGCCCGTGCCACAACTCGCCCAACAGCGCGCCGACGAAGGGCCCGGCGAACAGGCCGATGGGGCCGAAGAACAAACCGGCGAAGGTTCCCAACACAGCTCCCAGCAACGCTTTCTTGCTGGCGCCGACCCGTTTGGCGCCGATCAGGGTCGCGAAAAAGTCCACGCCCACCGATAGCAGCGTCAGCAGACCCAGTATCACCAGCGTGACCCAGCCGATCTGCTGGAAGTCGCCTGCCCAGGCCGCCAGCAGCATGCCCGCGAACACCAGCGGCAGGCCCGGCAGGGCAGGCAGGATTACCCCGGCAATGCCCACCAGGACCAGGATCACCGCCAATGCGTAATACAACGACTGCAATTCCAAGAATTTCCCCTAATTTAATCAATAACTTAGATTGACTGTGATTGCAGTCAGAATTATTGCATTTTCAGAAATAGCGGGTTACTGTTCAGCCGCTGCGCTTGCCAAGGTCACCGTGCATTGTGGCCTGATGCGGTCGAACCATGTTCCGCTACAACGTTACACGCTTCCTCCTTGCAACCAGCCGCCGGAGCAACGGCGTATCCACCAACCGTTCCAGGGAGTTAGCAGAAATGGCAGATCGCGAAAACGGTACCGTCAAATGGTTCAACGACGCCAAGGGCTTCGGCTTCATCAGCCGCGAAAATGGCGAGGATGTGTTCGTGCATTTCCGCGCCATCCAGAGCCAGGGCTTCAAGAGCCTCAAGGAAGGACAGAAGGTCAGCTTCACCGTCGTTCAGGGCCAGAAAGGCCTGCAGGCCGACGCAGTCGAAGCGCTCTGAGCGCTACGCCCGCGCCTTCCAAAGCATTACGCGAAACATTGAAGCCCGGCATTGCGCCGGGCTTTTTTTATGCCGGATCAGTTCTGCTGCGGCGTGTTTTCTGCAAAGTATTCGTGGCTATCGGCGTTCTGGATGGCGCTGGCCGGATCGCTCAACGCCAGGCTCTTGGCGCCGCTCTGGCCGTAGACGATGTCGTCGGTACCCGCTACCGCATTGAAGTGGCTGGTTTCGTGGATCAGCGTGCCGGCCTTGGAATCGGTGCCGGTCAACGGCGCAGTCCAGAAGGCGCGGCAGACGAAGATCTCGTAAGGACGGGTCGGATACACATAGGCGTAGTAGCTCTGGTTGCATCCGCAGTTGATCTTTATCTGTCCGGCGTTCTGGTCGAGTGCGGTATCGATAGCGGTGAAATTACTGCGGACAGTGCCGTAGCGGCTGCTGGTATACGCGCCGAACCAGGTGCTGTATCGCGGGCCGGTGGCGCCGGAGGCCAGATAGTTCTTTGCGTTCTCGGAATAATTGCGCGCCGCGATGACCGCATTGCCCGCCGTGCCGATCTGGGTGGTCGAGCAGCCCACATAGCTGACCCCGTTCACCACGGTCCCGCCGCTGCCGGGCTTGCCCTTGGCCGCCTTCGCTGCGCCTAGTACGTCACTGCCATCCACCCATAACTTCAGCGGTTGGCTGCGCATCACCATCGGTGTGCCGCGTTCGCTGCGCAGCATGCTGCCGTCGGAAAGCGAGGCGTACTGCAAAGGCGATGCCAGAGCGACTTCGTAGTTGCCGCTCTTGGAAAGATCGTAGGAGGACGAAAGGTCCACCACAGCGCGCAGACTTTGCTGCGGGCGGAGGATCGCGAAATCCTCGGCTTGCGGCAGGCCGCGCTTGACCTGCATGCCTTCGTAAGCGACGGGATTCCCGTCCTGGGTGATGCGGAACAGGCTGGTTTCCGGGAAATCGGAAGGCAGTTGCCACTTGGGTACGCGGACCACTTTGTTACTGGTGTTGGTAATCACGATTTCCACAGCACCAAGCAGATCGCCAGCTTGGGCGTTCACTGCCGCAATGCGGACCTGCAATGGATTGAACGGAGCATTCCGCGGAGCGGCTACGGCTACGGCGACTGCAATTGCGGTGGCGAGCACCGCGCTGGTGGCGAGCGTATGACCAAGTGCTTTGTTCATCTGTCAGTCCTTTTTATGTAATGGGAATAACACCGTCCGTGCTGCGGACAAAGGAAGATACTGCGAAAGAAGATTGTTGTAGTGCTGCCGTGCAGCACGGATTGCCCGGGATATGATCTACCGGGCAAACTTGGCGTAGCGGAGGCCGTTCATATGATTTCGCGCAAGTGTCAGGAACCCTGGATGGTTGCGATCGCATTGGCATTGGCTTTGACCGGTTGTGCAGCGCGCGAAGCAGGTCCCGCAACAGAGGATGCCGAATCGTCCGGCGAATCCGCCGCTCCGGAAATACAGCGTATCCGTGGAGAAGCTTTGGTCGGCAAGGATGGCTATGGGCTCACGCCGTGCGGTAGCGACCGGCAGCGCATCCTCACGCTTTCTCCGCAGTCCAGTATTTTCCTGGATCGCTTTCTGGAATCCGGAGGCAAGCTGGAATTCTTTCTGGATGCCTGGGTGAGGGAAAAAGACGGCAAGCTGGAAGTCGTTGCCATCGAGCGTGCGCACACCGAAGGCCCGCGTTGCGATTCCGCACCCGAAGTGGCGCAGTTCGTCGCCAGTGGCACGGAGCCTTTCTGGTCGCTACAACTTTCCCCGACCGGTTGGTTGCTTCAGCGTCCGGATAGCCCGCCGCTGCAGGTAACCGCTTCACCGGAAAAGGTCGGAGACGGCTATGCCTGGGCATCCGCCTCTCCTCAAAACAGAGTGGAAATAACGCCGGGCTATTGTGCAGACGGAATGGCCGATGCCGCTTCGGCCTGGCAAGCCAAGATCGACCTGGGCGACGTGCAGCTCACCGGCTGCGCGCACCGCGGCGAACTGCCTTTGCCATGAAAGAAGGCCCGCATGGCGGGCCTTCTTCTTCACAGCGCATCGGGTAGAAGCCCGCGTTAGCGGATTACCACTCTGCCGTTCACTATGCGGACATAGGTGTTCTCGCGAACGCCGGCCAGATCGCGCTGGTTGATGACGACGGTGCGGCCATCGTCCATGCGCACGTGCACATCGTAGGTGTCGCCGGTGGCGCGATTCTGGATGGCGTTGCCGGCGACGGCGCCGCCGACGGCGCCCGCCACGGCGGCGATGTTCTGGTTGCCCTTGCTGCCGCCGGTCTTGTCGGAGATTTCATGGCCGGCGATCGCGCCGACGATGCCGCCCAGCACGGCGCCGGTCTTGGACGGGGCGGTGCGGCCCGAAGCTACCGCATCGATACGGGTGACGATGCCGCAGTCGTAGCAGCGGGCCTGCGAGGAAACCGGGGCCGGGCTGCCGTAACCATAATTGGGGGAAGTGGTGGCGCAGCCGGCCAGCGTCGCGGCGGCCAGCGCACCCATGGCGAGCAATCGAATCTTCATGCGGTTCTCCTTAGGCATTCAAAGGTTTCGGGACATGGCGCCGGTCCCGGCGCCTGTGGAAGCCATCGTGTTGCGCGGCGCATGAACCGCACGTCAATCCAGCCCCGTGGGCCAGCGGGCCGCGAACTCCCGCCAGCCTTCGTTCAGCCGCGGAAATCCTGGTGGCAGGCCTTGCAGTCCTGGCCGATCTTCTGGGTGACGGCGGCTTGCGCCGCGCAATCGGCGGGCGGCGCAGCGATGGCCGCATTCAAGGTGGCGCGCAGCCGGCTGGCATGGCCGACGAAGCGCTGGTCCTGGGCTTCGTCCGGGAACGCCAGTTCCAAGTCGTTGCTGATCGCGCGCAGCGATTGCAGGCGCGGCAGCGTGTCGGTCACTGCGCAGCGGCTCTGTTCGCCGTTCTGCTTCAACAGACCGGCCTGCTTCTCCATTACATGCATGACGCTGTCCGGAAACGGATCCTGCCGGGCCTGGATCGCGCGCAGGGCCATCACCGTCAGCACCGCTCCCATCACCAGGCCGATCAGGAACAGGAAGAAGTAACGCGATGCGTGGGAGGCTTTTGCGGGTTGGCTGGCCATGCGGCGGGCTCCTTGTGGCGATGCGGGGATAGTACGACGCGCATCGCGCATTCCGCCACGATTACAATAGTGAGATGAAGAAAGAACTACGCGAGCGCTTCGCCGGCATCGACCGACTGTACGGGCAGGGCGCGGTGCAAAGCTTCGCTGCCAGCCGCGTGGCGGTGGTGGGCATGGGCGGTGTCGGTTCCTGGGTGGTCGAGGCGCTGGCGCGTTCGGGAGTGGGGCATCTCACACTTATCGATGCCGACGACATCTGCGTTTCCAACACCAATCGTCAATTGCCCGCGCTGGAAGGCCAGTACGGACGCAACAAATCCGAGGCCATGGCCGACCGCTGCCGGGCGATCAATCCGCTGATCGAGGTCGAAGCGGTGCCGTCGTTCCTGACCGCCTCCAACCTGGAGGAGCTGCTGGACCGGAATTTCGATCTGGTGCTGGATGCCTGCGACAGTTTCCGCACCAAGGTCGAGATGATCGCCTGGTGCCGCCGCCGCAAGTTGCCCATCGTGGTTTCGGGCTCCGCTGGCGGGCGCACCGATCCCACCCAGATACGCCTGCGCGATTTGTCGCGTACCGAGCACGATGCGTTGCTGGCGCTGATCCGCAAGAAACTGCGCAGCGAATTCAATTTTCCTAAAAACCCCGACCGCTACTTCGGCGTGCAGGCCGTGTACTCGCTGGAGAACGTGAAGTACCCGCAGGCCGACGGCAGCGTATGCGGCGTGCGTCCGCAACTCGGGCCCGAGGCGGCGCTGAAGCTGGATTGCGGTGCGGGCCTGGGCGCCGCCACGCACATCACCGGCACGTTCGCCTTCGCCATGGTCGCCAAGGCGCTGGAGCTGCTGAAAAAACCGAAGTTGTAGGGATCGCGATTTCCGTCGCTCCTACGCTGCGTCGGGCAGGTTGAAGAGGCGTCGGGCATTCGCGGTGGTGGCGACAGCGATAGTCGCCGCGTCGACGCCGCGCAGTTCGGCAATGGTTTCGCACACGAAGGAAAGCCGCGCCGGTTCGTTGCGCTGCCCGCGGATTTCCGCATCGGGCTGGTCCGGCGCGTCGGTTTCCAGTAGCAGATATTCCAGCGGCATTTCCGTCACCAGTCCGCGCAGGCGGTTGGCGCGCGCATAGGTCACCGGGCCGCCGATGCCGATCATGAAACCCAGTTGCCATAGCTGCCGCGCCTGTTCCGGGCTGCCGGAAAAACTATGCACCACGCCACGCAGCTTGCCGACGCGTTTGAACGAAGCGATGACCGCATCCACCGCGCGCCGCGCATGCGCGATTACAGGCAGGTCGAAATCGCGTGCAAGTTCCAGTTGGCCATCGAAATAAAGCTGCTGGGTATTAGGATCCAGATTCTCTACGAATAGATCCAATCCGCATTCGCCGACCGCCACGGGTTTCTCGCGAGCTATCCAGTCGCCCAGTTGCCGAAGATGTTCGGGTTGGTGCTGGGCAAGAAACATGGGATGCAGACCATAAGCCGGGAAAAGGCCGCGTTGGCCGCTGCATATTTCGCGCAGTTGCTCCCATTCGGACGCTTGGATGGCCGGCACGACTTGCTGCTCGACTCCGGCGGCTCGAGCACGGTCTATGACCGCTTGTCGATCGGCATCGAATTCCGGCGCATCCAGGTGGCAATGGCTATCGGTCAGCACTGCGTGATCACCGATTCGATGGGTCCGAATCAATGATTTGCGGATCTTTTCGGTTCTTCCAATTAGCCAACAGCAAGGTGGCTAGGCCGAACAGGATCTCGTCCAGGAACGGTATGGGGTCGAGTCCTGGAGGTAGAAGAATGCTGAAAACGAACAATGCGGCTGTAATCTTGAACAAGGTCGGGTAGCGCAGCTTTCTTGCCCAGTTAAACAGGGGTAACAATAACGGGGTGGCCATCTGGGTATCTCCGTCCAAGCGTGATTGGCGACACGCTAGCACGTCGTTCAAGGGTGCGCAGTGGTTCACGTTATGGGCGGTTTCGGGGGTGCGATCTGGGTTCTCGTTCAGCTATGTCGTGCTGCAATTGACCCAACGATAACGCGGGAGCCGCCCGCACGGAGGTTGGCATGAAAAGCAATACCACCACGATCCTCATCGCCACGGGCGCCCTGCTTTTCGGAGGCATCGCCACTGCGGCTTATATGAATAACCGGGACAAGCCCGCCGAGTTCGTCAATGCCACCACCGGCGAGCCGGTAGCTGCCGAAACCGATACCGCCCTGGACCAGGCGCCCCTGGACAACCAGATCGAACCCAACACTTTGCAATATGCGGAAGTGGTCAAGGTCGATCCCATCACCAACAAGAACAAGATCTACGCCACCGTGATCGGTAGCGAACCCGTACGCGAAACCACCACCACCAACACCCCGCACGAAGTGTGCGAAGACGTGGTGGTGCAGGAGCGCCTGCCCGAACGCGACGGCAACGCCGGCGGTACGGTGGCCGGCGCGGTCATCGGCGGCTTGCTGGGCAACCAGGTCGGCAAGGGCAACGGCCGCAAGGCCGCGACCGCGGCCGGCGCGGTGGCCGGCGGCCTGATCGGCAACAAGGTCGACAAGAACCATGTCGGCGGTCGCGTGGTCAGCCGCACCGAGCGCCAGTGCCATACCGAGAACACCAGCTCCGAGTCCTCGCGCGTGACCGGCTACAACGTGACCTACCGCAACGCCGATGGCACCACCGGCACCATGCGCATGGGCAGCAAGCCCGGTACCCGCATCGCCATGGGCAATACCGACAAGGTGGTGGGCTACGACGTGACCTATCGCTTCGACGGCCAGGAAAAGACCATCCGCATGGACGAGAAGCCGGGCGACCGTCTGCCGGTCATCGATGGCCAGGTCGTCACCCAGACCGCATCGGTGGAAGGCGACAGCAAGGGTTGAGCCGCTTCGGCGTATCCACCAGGAAAGCCGGCGATTTCGCCGGCTTTTCCGTTTTTGGTCGGCGGACTAGGGGTTACGGCGCTACATAGGCGCCGAATACAATGGCGGACTGTCCCGAACCGGCTTCCGCGAATGGCTCTGAACCCCTACGACCTGTTTGACATCCGTTCCCTGCTCAGCGAGGAGGAGCGCGCGGTGCAGGACACCGTGGCCCGGTTCACCGACGAGCGCGTGCGTCCAATCATCGGCGATGCCTTCGACCAGGGCCGGTTTCCGAAGGAACTGGTGTCCGAGATCGCCGACCTGGGCCTGCTGGGCTCGTCCTTGCCGGAACAATACGGCGGCGGCGGCCTGAATGCGGTCAGCTACGGCCTGATCTGCCAGGAGCTGGAGCGCGGCGATTCGGGTATCCGCAGTTTCGTCAGCGTCCAGTCCTCGTTGTGCATGTATCCCATCTACGCCTACGGCAGCGAAGAGCAGCGCATGCGCTGGCTGCCGGACATGGCCGCGGGCAAGGTCATCGGTTGCTTCGGTCTGACCGAGCCGCAGGGCGGTTCCGACCCAGGCGCGATGAAGACCAACGCCAAGCGCGACGGCGGCGACTGGGTCCTCAACGGCTCCAAGATGTGGATCACCAACGGCAACTTGGCCGATATCGCCATCGTCTGGGCGCAGACCGAAGACGGCATCCAGGGTTTCGTGGTGGAGAAGGATTTCGCCGGTTTCAAGGCCCAGGAAATCCACAAGAAGATGAGCCTGCGCGCCTCGGTCACCTCGGCGCTGTTCTTCGACAACGTGCGCGTGCCCGAAGCCAACCGCCTGCCCAACGTGAAAGGCCTCAAGGGCCCGCTGGGCTGCCTGACCCAGGCCCGCTACGGCATCACCTGGGGCCCGATCGGCGCGGCCATCGCCTGTCTGGACGAAGTGCTGGGCTACACCAAGGAGCGCATCCTGTTCGAGCGCCCGGTGGCCGCCACCCAGAGCGCGCAGATCAAGATGGCCGAGATGGCCCGCCGCATCACCCTGGCCCAATTGCTGTCGTTGCAGCTGGGCCGGTTGAAGGACGCCGGCAACATGCAGCCCGCGCAGGTGTCGCTGGCCAAGTGGAACAACTGCCGCATGGCCATCGACATCGCCCGCGAATGCCGCGATCTGCTGGGCGGCGCCGGCATCACCACCGAGCATGCGGCGATCCGTCATGCGCTGAATCTGGAGTCGGTCATTACCTATGAGGGCACGGAGACAGTGCACCAGTTGGTGATTGGACGCGAATTGACTGGCATCAACGCGTTCTGATTTTGATTTTCCTTCTCCCACCGGGAGAAGGTGGCGCGAAGCGACGGATGAGGGAGGAAGAGCGACTCGCCGATGACGGGTCAGTTCAAACCGGCAATCCGTTCCCTCATCCGCCCTGCGGGCACCTTCTCCCGGTGGGAGAAGGGAACAGCGAGAGTCCATGAGCATCTTCGATCTGCAACTGGAAACCGAACGATTGATCCTGCGTCCGCCGCAGGCGCAGGATTTCGAGCCTTGGGCGACGTTCATCGCCGACGAGGAAGCTGCGCGGTATATCGGCGGCGTGCAACCGCGCCCGGTCGCCTGGCGCAGTTTCGCCGCGGTGATCGGGGCCTGGCACCTGCAAGGTTTTTCTTTCTTTTCCTTGATCGAGAAAACTACCGGCCAATGGGTCGGCCGGCTGGGCCCCTGGCAGCCGGAAGGCTGGCCGGGTACCGAGGTAGGTTGGAGCATCGCCCGCGAACACTGGGGCAAGGGTTACGCACCTGAAGGCGCGCGCGCGGCCACCGATTGGGCTTTCGACATGCTGGGCTGGAGCGAGGTGATTCACACCATCGCCGAAGACAACGCCAATTCGAAGGCGGTGGCGGCGAAACTGGAGTCGCGCTTCCTGCGCATGGGCTGGCTGCCCGCGCCGCACGACGCCAAACCGGTCGAGATCTGGGGACAGTCGCGCGAACAATGGATGGCCAACCGCAAGAAGGAGAGCAGGGCATGATCACCGTTTACGGCTATTCGGTTTCCGGCAATTGCCACAAATTGCGCCTGTTGCTGGAGCAGATCGGGCACGAGTATCGCTGGGTGGAGATCGACAGCTCCCAGGGCGGGACGCGCACGCCGGAATACCTGGCCAAGAACGCCAACGGCAAGGTGCCGATGCTGGAGCTCGAAGACGGCCGCATCCTGGTCGAATCCAATGCCATCCTCTGCTATCTGGCCGAAGGCACTGCGTACCTGCCTGCCGACGCCTGGTTGCGCGCGCAAGCATTGAGCTGGTTGTTCTTCGAGCAATACAGCCATGAGCCCTACATCGCCGTGGCCCGCTTCATCTGCGGATGGACGCCGCCGGATTCGCCGCGCCGGGCCGATCTTCCGCGCTTGCGCGAGCGCGGAAACCAGGCGCTGGCAGTGATGGAAAATCACCTGCGATCGGCCGATTGGTTCACGGGTGCCGAGTACGGGATCGCCGACATCGCGTTGTTCGCCTATACCGACGTCGCTCATCATGGTGGTTTCGATCTTGCGGCGTTTCCGCGGGTCAGCGCCTGGTTGGCGCGCGTACGGGCGACCCCGGGCTTCGTAGCGATGCCTGAGCCCGCACCGGAAAATGCCGCTTTGCTGGCGGCCTCCTGAAATCAATGCCGTCACCTCGTCGTTCCGGTCGCTGCGTCCGGCGTGGTGGTTGGAAAAATTAGAGCGTAGGTCGGGGCTACGCCCCCGACGCCCGGTTTTCCGGGGACGCTGCAAATTGCAGTCGGGCGCGTAGGCCCGACCTACGGAAGACCGATGACCGCCACGCCCATTCCCGCCCGCATGAAAGGCCTCAACCGCGCCGAAATCTGCGATCAGAATTTCACCGAGTTCGTGAACGACTGGAGCGGAAAGGCGCAAGCCCGGCCTGCACCGCACGAGGCGATCCTCGACGGCAGCGCGCTCAATGCCGGCGCCTTCGCCGAGCT
This sequence comes from Pseudoxanthomonas sp., assembly GCA_036383995.1. Taxonomy (GTDB): domain Bacteria; phylum Pseudomonadota; class Gammaproteobacteria; order Xanthomonadales; family Xanthomonadaceae; genus Pseudoxanthomonas_A. Next base: position 315,495 of record DASVNG010000009.1, on the reverse strand, counting down.
GCTGGAATCGCAGCTGGTCTCGCGTCACTTGGACCTGATGGCCCGCGTGCTGCGCGTGCAGAACAAGGTCTTCTACACCATCGGCAGTTCCGGCCATGAAGGCAATGCGATGGTCGCACGCCTGACCCGGCATACCGATCCGGCGTTCCTGCACTACCGCTCCGGCGCGTTCATGGCCGAGCGTTTCCGCAAGCTGCCGGGCATGGATCCGATCATGGATTCGGCTTTGTCTTTCGCGGCGAGCTCGGAGGATCCGGCTTCCGGTGGTCGCCACAAGGTATGGGGTTCCAAGCCATTGTGGGTGCTGCCGCAGACCTCCACCATCGCCTCGCACCTGCCCAAGGCGCTGGGCACGGCAGTGGCCATCGAACAGGCCAAGCGCATCGGCCATACCTCGCCGATTCCCGACGACAGCATCGCCATCTGCTCCTTCGGCGACGCCTCCAGCAATCACGCCACTGCGCAAACCGCGTTCAACGCCGCGGCGTGGACGTCGTATCAGAAGCTGCCGGCGCCGGTGCTGTTCGTCTGCGAGGACAACGGCATCGGCATATCGGTGAAGACCCCAGGCGGCTGGATAGAACGCAACTTCTCCAAGCGCGACGACCTGGATTATTTCTACGCCGACGGGCTGGATCTGGCCGAGGGCTACGGTCAGGTACAGGCCGCGGTGGAGCACTGCCGCCGTACCCGTCGCCCCACTTTCCTGCATCTGCGCACCACTCGCATCATGGGGCACGCGGGTACCGACTTCGAAATCGAATGGCGTCCGATCGAGGAACTGGTCGCGGTGGAGGCGGGCGATCCGCTGTTGCGTTCGGCGGCCATCGCGCTGGAATCCGGCCTTTACACCAAACAGCAACTGCTGGACTTGTACGAAGACATCCGCAAGCGCTGCTTCGCCGCGGCCGATGCGGCCGACAAGACGCCCAAGCTCACCCGCCTGGAAGACGTGGTCGCGCCGCTGGCGCCGTACACGCTGGGCAAGGTCATGGCCGAAGCCAAACGCGCCGATTACGCGGAAAAACGCGTGCAGGTTTTCGGCAGCGTCGAGAAGCTGCCCGAAGCGCAGCCGCCACGGCATCTTGCGCTGCTGATCAATAACGCGCTGCACGATCTGTTCTGCAAGTATCCCGAAGCGCTGCTGTTCGGCGAGGACGTGGCGCAGAAGGGCGGTGTCTACACCGTCACCAAGGGCCTGCACAAAGCGTTCAAGAACAGCCGCGTTTTCAACACCTTGCTCGACGAAACCATGATCCTGGGCCTGGCCCAGGGCTACGCCAACCTGGGCATGCTGCCGGTGCCGGAGATCCAGTACCTGGCCTATTTCCACAACGCCTGCGACCAGATCCGCGGCGAAGCGGCGTCGCTGCAGTTCTTCTCCAACAACCAGTACCGCAACCCGATGGTGGTGCGCATGGCCGGGCTGGGTTACCAGCGCGGTTTCGGCGGGCATTTCCACAACGACAATTCGATCACGGCCTTGCGCGACATCCCGGGTCTGGTGGTCGGTTGCCCTTCGCGCGGCGACGATGCGGCGACCATGCTGCGTACGCTGGCGGCGTTGGCGAAGGTGGACGGACGGGTGAGCATCTTCCTGGAGCCGATCGCGCTGTACATGACCAAGGATCTGTACGAAGCCGGCGACGGCCAATGGCTCACCGCTTACCCCGCGCCCGATCAGGCCATGGCGCTGGGCGAAGGGCGCATCTACGAGGCAGAAGCCAACGATCTGGTGATCTTCACCTACGGCAACGGCGTGCCGATGAGCCTGCGCGCGGCGCGGGAGATCGGCAAGAAGCATGGCTGGAAGGTGCGCGTGGTCGATCTACGCTGGCTGGTGCCGCTCAATGAGGGTTTCATCGCCCAACAGGCCAAGACCGCCAAGCGCATCCTGATCGTCGATGAAGGGCGTCACTCGGCGGGTGTGGGCGAGGGCGTGATCACCGCCATCGCCGAGGCCGGTTTCGCCGCCCGCCCGTTCCAGCGGGTGGTGGGCGTGGATACCTACACGCCGTTGGCGGGCGCCGCCTTGTTGGTATTGCCGGGCGATGGGGATATCGTGGCAGCCGCAGATCGGCTTGCCTGAGCTAAGGATATCCATGACAGCACCCAACGTCGCGATCATCATCGGCAGCCTGCGTTCGGCCTCGTTCAATCGCCAGCTCGCGGGCGCCGTCGAACGGCTGGCGGCGGATCGGTTCGCATTCCGCATCCTGCAGATCGGCGATCTGCCGCTGTACAACCAGGACCATGACGTCGACTTTCCGGCGGCGGGTTTGCGCTTCAAGGCCGAAATAGAACAGGCCGATGCGCTGCTGTTCGTCACGCCTGAATACAACAGATCGATGCCTGGCGTACTGAAGAACGCGATCGATGTGGCCAGCCGGCCCGCCGGAAGCAAGACCTTCACCGGCAAACGTGCGGCGATCATCGGCACTTCGCCGGGCGCGCACGGTACGGTGTCTTCGCAGCAGCATCTGCGCAATGTGCTGGCGGCAGTCGACGTGGCGGTGTTGCCGCAGCCCGAAATAGCCATCCAATTCAAGGAAGGTCTGCTGGATGCGTCCGGCGACATCGTCGACGAGCGCTTGCGCAAACGCCTGTTGATGTTCCTGGATCGCTTCGAGGCGTGGTTGCGATAGCGCCCCGGTCCATGCGGGCGGGCTGCTACCGCGCCAATCCGTCCAGCAAGGCGATTTCCCGCAATTGCGCACCGTCCACGCTCAGCGGACCCGGTTCGCGTTCCAACGGCAACACGGCCAGCGCCAAAGAGGGTGAGGCGGGCAGCACGGATACGATCTGGCCCAGAGGCTTGCTGCCGTCGCTGACGGTGTCGCCGGTAGCCGGCGTTGCATCGGTCTCGAACAGCGTCAGAGCGCGTTTGGCCTTGCCCAGGAAATGCGTGCGCGCCACGATTTCCTGGCCCGGATAACAGCCCTTTTTCACGCTGAAGGCATGCAAGCGTTCCAGCGACAGTTGTTGCGGCGTCCACTGCTCGCGTTGCGCCGCGGGCAAGCGCGGCAGCCCGGCACGCAGGTCGTGCGCGAACCAACGCGCCTGCAAGGTGGGTTCCAGGGTCATGGCGACTGTCGGCGACAGACGCACGGTGCGGGGCTGTTGGTCGCTGCTGTAATCGAGCTCGATCGCCTCGCCAACCATGCCGATCCGCGCACTTTCTGCCGAATCGGGCTTGCCGAAGGCACCGCTGACCTGCAAGTCATCCGGCACGGCGATCTTCAACTTTCGTCTGAAGACGAAGCGTTGCAACTGCGCGGCGAACTCGCCAGCGTCGGTGTCGGACAGCAACAGCAGGACCCGGTCTTGAGCCAGCTTGAGCAGCGCAAACACCGCAATGACGCGGCCCTTGGGGGTCAGCCAGGCGTTCCACTGCCAGTTTCCGGGTGCCAGCGCGGCTACATCGTTGGCGAACTGGGCTTGAGCGAAGGCAGCGGCGTCCGGCCCGTCCAGCGCGACCACCGTATGGTCGGGCAGGGCGAAGTAGGGCGCGGCGGAGACGGGCAGGTTGTCAGGCAAGAGGGGGAGGATTAAAATTTTGTGCGTTGCGAGAACAACATGATAGGCGAAACCCCTTCCATTCCCGATCCCGTACCCGGAACACAGCAGCCTGAAAGGGAGTCTGTGGAGCAGGAAGCGGTAACACCGAAGGAAATCGGTGGTCGCGACGGTCCCGAGCCGACGCGTTACGGGGATTGGGAGAAAAACGGACGTTGCATCGATTTCTGATCCACCGGTCATCGAATAACGCCTGCCCAGCCAACGCGGTCCTACGGAGACCGCCCAGCCGAGACAACGAGCCCAGCGAATGGCGACCCGACAACGTCCGCTTTCACCGCACCTGCAGGTGTACCGCTGGCAGATCCAGATGGCGACTTCCATCGTCCATCGGACTACCGGAATCATTCTCGCCGTCGGCGCGCTGCTGATCGCAGCCGCCTTGCTGGCCCTGGCCAGCGGCCCCGAGGCCTGGGACTGCGTGCGCAAGGCGGCCGGCTCGTGGTTCGGGTTGGCCGTCCTGTTCGGCTGGACCTGGGCTTTCGCCTACCACCTGCTCAACGGCATCCGCCATCTGGTGCAGGACGCCGGTTTCGGTTTCAGCATTCCCGCCTTCATCCGCAACGGCTGGCTGTCGGTGATCGGCAGCCTGTTGCTGACCGGCGCTGTCTGGGGCGTGATCGCCGTGCGCGGAGGCTGGCTATGAACCACCGTTACCGCACCCCATTGAAGGACGTTCGCGGCCTGGGCTCGGCGAAGGAGGGCACGCACCACTTCATCGTCCAACGCCTGACCGCGCTCGCGCTGATCGTGCTGACCTGCTGGTTCCTGTATTTCGTGCTGGGCCTGATGAAGGCCGACTACCTGACCGCCGCCGACGCGGTGGCCAAGCCGTGGAATGCGATCTTGCTGGTCGCGTTCCTGGTGACGATGTTCTGGCACGCGCAACTGGGCATCCAAGTCGTCATCGAGGATTACGTGCATAGCCATGGCCTGGCACTGACCGCGCAGATCGCGGTGCGTTTCATCTGCATCCTTGGCGCGCTGGCCAGCGTTTTCGCCGTGGTCCGCATTGCGTTGGGAAGCTAATCCATGACTTCGGCTTACAAGATCACCGAACACAAATACGACATGGTCGTGGTCGGCGCGGGCGGCGCGGGCTTGCGCGCCACTTTTGGGCTGGCGGCCAAGGGCTTGCAGACCGTGTGCCTGACCAAGGTGTTCCCGACCCGTTCGCACACCGTGGCCGCGCAGGGCGGCATTTCCGCCGCGCTCGGCAACATGGGCGAGGACGACTGGCGCTACCACTTCTACGACACCATCAAGGGTTCGGACTGGCTGGGCGACCAGGACGCCATCGAATACATGTGCCGCGAGGCCATTCCCGCGATCGTCGAGCTGGAACACTACGGCGTGCCCTTCAGCCGTACCGAGGAAGGCAAGATCTACCAGCGCCCGTTCGGCGGCATGACCACCAAATACGGCGAAGGCCCGCCGGCCCAGCGCACCTGCGCCGCGGCCGACCGCACCGGCCACGCCATGCTGCACACGCTGTACCAGCAATCGCTGAAGCACGATGCGCGTTTCATGATCGAGTACTTCGCGCTGGACCTGATCTTCGACGAAGAGGGCGCCTGCAAGGGCGTGCTGGCGCTGGACATGGCCGAAGGCACGCTGCACCTGTTCCGCGCCCAGGGCGTGGTGCTGGCCACTGGCGGTTACGGCCGCGCCTACTTCAGCGCCACCTCCGCCCATACCTGCACCGGCGACGGCGGCGGGCTGGCGTTGCGAGCGGGCCTGCCGATGCAGGACATGGAATTCGTGCAGTTCCACCCCACCGGCATCTACGGCGCCGGCTGCCTGATCACCGAAGGCGTGCGCGGCGAAGGCGGCATCCTGCGCAACAGCAACGGCGAGCGCTTCATGGAGCGCTATGCGCCGCACTACAAGGACCTGGCTTCGCGCGACGTGGTGTCGCGTTCGATGACCATCGAGATCCGCGAAGGCCGCGGCGTGGGCGAGAAGAAGGACCACATCCTGCTGGACCTGACCCACCTGGGGCCGGAAGTGATCCACGAGAAGCTGCCGGGCATCGCCGAAAGCGCGCGCATCTTCGCCGGCGTCGACGTGGCCACCCAGCCCATTCCGGTATTGCCGACCGTGCACTACAACATGGGCGGCATTCCCACCAACTACCACGGCGAAGTCGTGCGCAAGGTCGGCGACAACCCGGATTCCGTGGTGCCCGGCCTGTACGCTATCGGCGAAGCGGCCTGCGTATCGGTGCATGGCGCCAATCGCCTGGGTTCGAACTCGCTGCTCGATCTGGTCGTGTTCGGCCGCGCGGTGGCCAACCGCTGCGCCGAGACCATCAAGACCGGCGGCCCGCACAGCAAGCTGGCCGACGACGCCTGCGACAAGGCGCTGTCGCACCTGGACAAGCTGCGCAATGCCAATGGCGGCACGCCGACTTCGGTGATCCGCGACAACATGCAGCGCACCATGCAGAACGACGCGGCGGTGTTCCGCACTTCCAAGACGCTGAAGGAAGGCTGCGACAAGATGGCCGACATCTTCACCTCGTTCGAGGACGTCAAGGTGTCCGACCGTTCGCTGGTGTGGAACTCGGATCTGTTGGAAACCTACGAGCTGCACAACCTGCTGCTCAACGCGGTGGCCACCATCAATTCGGCCGAACAGCGCCACGAAAGCCGCGGCGCGCACGCGCACGAGGACTTCCCGGACCGCGACGACGTCAACTGGCAGAAGCACACCCTGGTCAACGTGGACGAGAAGGGCAAGTGCAGTTTCGATTTCCGCCCGGTGCACATGTACACGTTGAGCAATGACGTGGACGTGGTGCCGCCGAAGCCGCGCGTTTACTGACCGGGATAGAAGACAGACATGGCAGAATTTTCGCTCCCGAAGAACTCGCGCGTCACCAAGGGCAAGCATTTCCCGGCCCAGGGCGCCAAGCAGCCGCGCACCTTCAAGGTGTACCGCTGGAGCCCGGACGACGACCAGAATCCGCGCACCGATACCTACGAGGTGGATCTGGCCGCGTGCGGTCCGATGGTTCTGGACGCGCTGATCAAGATCAAGAACGAGATCGACCCCACGCTGACCTTCCGCCGTTCCTGCCGCGAAGGCATCTGCGGTTCCTGCGCGATGAACATCGACGGCACCAACACCCTGGCCTGTACCAAGGCCATCGAGGACTGCGACAAGGCCGAAGTGCCGATCTATCCGCTGCCGCACATGGAAGTGGTCAAGGACCTGGTGCCGGACCTGACCCATTTCTACGCGCAGTACGCTTCGATCAAGCCGTGGATCCGCACCCAGACCGCGGCGCCGCCGGATCGCGAGCGCCTGCAGTCGCCCGAAGACCGCAAGCAGCTGGACGGCCTGTACGAATGCATCCTGTGCGCGTGCTGCTCCACTTCCTGTCCCAGCTATTGGTGGAACGGCGAGCGCTACCTGGGCCCGGCGATCCTGCTGCAGGCCTACCGCTGGATCGTCGACTCGCGAGACGAAGACACCGGCGCGCGCTTGGACGATTTGGAAGATCCGTTCCGGCTGTACCGCTGCCACACCATCATGAATTGCGCACGGACCTGCCCGAAAGGCCTCAATCCGGCGCTGGCCATCGCCGAGATCAAGAAGCTGATGCTGGCGCGCCGGGCGTAATTCTCCGGTTCGTCGTTGCCGCGAAGGCGGGAATCCAGCGACTTTGCTTTTGACGATTGTTTCGGTAGCAACTGGGAATGATCTGGATTTTGCCTGTCTCAGGAAACAAGATCAAAGTCACTAGGTTCCCGCCTTCGCGGGGCTTTCAACAGCCGAATGGCTGGTCATGACGATTTCTTGGGGGTTGTGTATGAGCGGAAAAGAAATCTTCTTCCCCGCGCTGGTCATGGTCGCTTTGACCATGATCGTCTGGGTGCGCCTCTACGCCGTGCGCATCCCCGAGATGCGGCGCCTGCGGATCCATCCGCAAGCTGTCGCCACTTCAGCGCAAAAGTCCGCCCGTCTGGTCGATACCCGCGCTTCCGACAACTTCAACAACCTGTTCGAAGTGCCGGTGCTGTTCTACCTGGCGCTGGTCGTGGCCTACCTGACCCAGCAAACGACGCCGCTGGTGCTCGGGCTTGCCTGGAGCTTTGCGGGGCTCCGTGTGCTGCACAGTCTGATCCAGTGCAGCTACAACAAGGTCATGCATCGCTTCACCGTGTACTCGGTTTCGACCTGCTTGGTGTGGGTGTTGTGGGCGGTGCTTGCGGTGGGTCTGTTGCGCGGATGAGCGAGGCGGACGAGATTGAACTGAAGCGCCTGCGCTGGCGCTGCCGCCGTGGCATGCGTGAACTGGACCAGTTGTTCGGACGTTACCTCGACCGCGAATGGGCGCAGGCTTCCGATGCCGAGCGCGGGTTTTTCCTACGGCTGCTCGATTGCGAGGACGATAAGCTCTGGCGCTGGTTCATGGGCTACGAGCAATGTCCCGATGACGCACTCGCACCGCTTATCCAGCGCATCCGTCAGCTGCCGCCTTGAGTGGCGTCCTTCGCGCTGGGTGATCGGCGCGCTGTTGTTCCTGGGCCTGTTGGCCGCGTGGGCGGTGCTGGCCTCCGGCATGCCACGGTTGGCGGCTTGGCCGATGGCCGTTTCTGCGCTGGCGTATGCGTGCTGGCGGGCGCGATGCGAATCGGGATTGGCAAACCATATGCTGTTTCTGCCTGGCAATGAGCTGCCGGCAATGCTGGATGGCCTGCCCATCGAGCAGGCACGGGTGCAATGGCGCGGCCCCCTGGCATTCCTGCTCTGGAGGGACAGGCAGGGCAGGCCGCAACGCCTGTCCTGGTGGCCGGACACGCTGTCCGCCGCAAGCCGACGTGAACTGCGTCTGGCCGCCAGCGGCCTGGAGGCTGCGCGGGACCGCCCCCGGATGGCACCATAGGAGTCTATGTTCAAACCCATCCCTGTCGCCATCGGCCTGCGCTACCTGCGCGCCAAACGCCGCAATGGCTTTATCTCCTTCATCTCGCTGGCCTCCATCCTCGGCATCGCCCTGGGGGTGACCGTGCTGATCACCACGCTGTCGGTGATGAGCGGCTTCCAGCGAGAGATCCGCGACCGCATGCTGCAGATGACCGCCCACGCCACCGTCAGTGCCGCGGGCGATGCCATGCAGGACTGGCCGCATGCGGTGGCGGTGGCCAAGCAGGATCCGCGGGTGGAAGGCGCGGCGCCGTATGTGGATATCCAGGCCATGGTCAAAGGTGCACGCTATCAGCCGGCAATGGTGCGCGGGATCCTCCCGACAGAGGAGAAGAAGGTCTCAGTGTTGGCTGAGAAAATGAAACGTGGCAGCGTGGATACGCTCACTCCCGGCTCGTTCAATATCGTGCTGGGGCAGGAGCTCGCTGTGTGGCTGGGCGTTAGCCCTGGCGACAGCGTGGTAGTGATGCTGGCGGACGCGCAGTCCACGCCGATGGGTGCGATGGCGAAGATGAAGCGCTTCAAGGTCAGCGGCGTGTTCGAGGCCGGCTACAACGAGATCGACAAGGGCCTGGCCGTGGTCAACATGTCCGATCTGCAGCGCGTGCTGAAGATGGGCGACGGGGTTACCGGCGTGCGTTTGAAGTTGTACGACATGGATCAATCCTGGAACGTGGCGCGCGACCTGGCCGAGAACCTGCGCGGCCCGTACCGGATCAGCGACTGGACCAGCGAAAACGCCAATCTCTACAGCTCGCTGAAGATGGAGAAGACGGTGATGGGCATCCTGCTGTCGCTGATCATCGCCATGGGCGCCTTCAACCTGGTGTCTTCCCAAGTGATGCTGGTCACCGACAAACAGGCCGATATCGCCATCCTGCGCACGCTTGGCCTGACCCCGCGCGGGGTGATGCAGGTGTTCATGGTGCAGGGCTCGCTGATCGGCATCATCGGCACCGTGCTGGGCGTGGTGGGCGGCGTGCTGCTGACCATCAATCTGGAATCGATCCTGGGCCTGATCGAATCCACCTTCAACATCACCCTGCTGCCGGCCGATGTCTACTACATCACCGGTTTGCCCTACGACCTGCAAGGCAGCGATGTGGCCGTGATCGCGATGATCGCGCTGGTCATGAGTTTCCTCGCCACCCTGTACCCGGCATGGCGCGCGGCGCGTACAGCTCCTGCCGAAGCACTAAGGTATGAGTAACACCAGTTTCTGATTTGATTATGGTAATAAGGAGTCCCCATGTGGGGGAATGGAAGCTCCTAGGAGAGCTACAATGAAATCATTTTTTAAAGCTTTCGCTCTTTCTTTAATTGTCGTAGTGACCGCACCTTTTTCTCCTGTTGCTTCTGCGCCGGCTAATGCAGCGGTGGCGTGCGGTAGTGAGGTATGCGTGGTGTCCTCTAGTTCTGGCGGCTATACCTATTATTATTTGTATTATCCCGCGACGGGCGCGCTTGTTTTTACGCATAGAACACTTGACACTAGGGATGAGCAGTAATTTCTCAACTAAGGCCCGACAACTGTCGGGTCTTTAGTCTTCAGGCCGATAGTTTCTTAAATGATCATTATTTAGGTAAATCTATACAACATGTCGGAAACAGATGTAATTTCGTGTATTGGTTTGGCGAAGACCTACTCAGAAGATGCTCTGCGGACAGAGGTATTCAATAATCTTGATTTTTCTGTTGTAAGTGGTGAAACGGTTGGGATTGTTGGTGCATCAGGAGTAGGAAAAAGTACGCTGTTGCATTTACTAGGTGGCTTGGATACGCCGACAGCGGGCGAGGTTTATGTGACCGGGCAGAAAATGTCGGAGCTCTCTAACGCCGCGCGTGGGCAACTGCGCAACCGTGCGCTCGGTTTCGTCTACCAGTTCCACCACCTGCTGCCCGAATTCACCGCGCTGGAGAACGTGATGATGCCGGTGATGCTGGGCGGCGCCGACGCGAATACCGCCGCGCAAAGCGCCAAGGCGTTGCTAGAAAAAGTGGGCCTGGGCCACCGCATCGAACACAAGCCGGGCGAGCTTTCCGGCGGCGAGCGCCAACGTGCCGCAGTGGCACGGGCGCTGGTCAACCAGCCTGCCTGCGTGCTGGGCGACGAGCCCACCGGCAATCTGGACGAGAAGACCGCCGCGACCGTATTCGAGCTGATGCTGGAACTCAACCGCGCGCAGAGGACCAGCCTGGTGCTGGTGACCCACGACCGTCGCCTGGCGCGCAAGCTGGACCGCGTGCTGGAACTGCATGAAGGCCGGTTGCGGGAATTGCCGGCTTCCGATGTTTGAAGCGGCTCTACTCAAGAGTGTCCACGGATTTCATGCGGTACGCCTAAACAAAAGGGTCGTCATCCCGGCGAATGCCGGGATCCATCTCGCCGACAACTGACAGTTGGGTCCCGGCATTCGCCGGGATGACGTTGTTCGGGCAGGACGAGGTTTAGGTTTCAATCGCGCATATAGAGCGTGAGAGCATGCCGCCACGGCAAACCGTCTAGAGCGCTCCGTACCTTGAGCCCTGCGGATCGGGACTTTCCTACCCAAAACCGATAGGCAGCCCGATAGCGTCCGGCAACGGCAGCGACCATCTTCGACGGCACGACCCACGGTGCCAGGTTGCAAACCAGATGTCCGAAGGCAACGGAACTGCCGCAAACCCATTCGGTATCGCCAGCGCCATCGCGTTGCTGGCCGGAGTGGGCGCATGCCTGTTGCTGCCGGGTCTGCTCCCTTGGCCGTTCCTGATTCTGTCGGTCGCCTGCGGCTTGGCGTGGTGGTGGCGTGGACCGCGCTGGCGCCTCTTGGGGTCGTGTCTGATCGGATTCGGCTGGGCGGGTCTGCAAGCGACGCTGGTGCTCTCCGCGCAGCTTCCCCCCTCATGGGAAAAACGCGATCTGCTCATCGAAGGCCGCATAGCCGATCTTCCGCAAGCCGAATTGCGGCGCACGCGCTTCCGTTTCAGGGTCGACGACAATATTTCCCAACCGGAACCACTGCGCGGAAAACTCCTGCAGCTTTCCTGGTACGACGATTTCGATGCGAAGGAACCAGGTCCGCGAATGCAGCTGCGCGCCGGCGCGCGCTGGAAAATGGCGGTGCAGGCACGCGCGCCACGCGGACTGAGCAACCCGGGAGGGTTCGACAGCGAACGCCACGCGCTTTCCCAACGCATCGCGGCCACGGGCTACGTGCGCGAGGCCAGCCGGGCGCGCCAACAGTCGAAACCGGAAGGCATCGACGCTTGGCGCGAAGACATGTCCGCGCGCATCGGGGCCGCAGTGCCTTCAACTTCCTCGCGTTATGTCCGCGCGTTGGCGTTGGGCGATACGCGCGGCCTGGAAGACCGCGATTGGGAGATCCTGCGCGCGGCCGGGGTGACCCACCTGATCGCCATTTCCGGCTTCCATGTCGGCTTGGTGGCGGGGTTCTTCGCCTTGTGCGCCTCGGGAGTGTGGCGACGGGTTCCCGGCTGGGCGCGACGCATACCGCGGCAGCAGGTCGCCGGGCTGGCGGGGCTGCTCGGGGCACTGGGCTACGCCGCGCTCGCCGGCTTCGCATTGCCTACGGTCCGCACGGTCTTGATGATCGCGGTAGTGGTGCTGGCCGGGCTTTCGCGGCGTCCGGTAAGAGTGGTCGATTCGCTGGCGCTGGCGACGATCGCGGTTTTGCTTTTCGATCCGTTGTCGATGCTGGCCGCAGGCTTCTGGCTCAGTTTCGCAGGCGTGGCCTGGTTGGCCTGGTGCCTGCCGCAATCTCAGCATTGGGCGAAAGGATTTCTCTCCGCGCAGGGAGCGGCCACGCTGGGGCTTCTGCCGCTGACGGTGGCGCTATTCGGCCAGGCCTCGGCAGTGGGGCCATTGATCAACCTGATTGCGATTCCCTGGTGGAGTCTGGTCGTTGTCCCTCTGTCGCTGCTCGGTACTGCGCTGGAGGCCGTGCATGCAGGTGCGGGCGACTGGGCATGGCGAACCGCTGCCTGGTGCTTCGATCTGACCTGGCCGCTGTTCACGTGGCTTGCGGACAGCCGTTTTTCTCTGTGGTGGTTGCCCGAAGCGGCCTGGTACGCCTTGCCGTTGGCTTTGTCGGGCGCGTTCTGGCTTCTGTTGCCGCGCGGCGTGCCAGGCAAGCCGCTGGCCGTATTGCTGTGGCTGCCGCTGTTGTGGCCCAACCTGGAATCGCCGGCGCAGGGCGAAGTGGAGCTGCTGGTCATCGACGTGGGCCAGGGGCTCTCGGTGCTAGTGCGTACGGCCGACCATGCGCTGCTGTACGACACCGGGCCGGCGGTGCGCGATGCTTTCGATGCTGGCGAGCGAGCGGTCGTGCCGGCGCTGCGTGCATTGGGCGTGGCGCGGCTGGACCGGGTAGTCCTCAGCCATGGGGACAACGATCATGCGGGCGGTTTCGCTTCGGTGAGCGCCTTGCTTCCAGTGGGCGAATCGCTGACTCCGGAAGGTTCGCCCGTACCCGCCGACTTGCCGTGCGTGGCGGGACAGTCGTGGCGATGGGAAGGGGTGGGCTTCCGTTTCCTGCACCCGACCCGGCACTTTCCCTATCTGGGCAACGAAGCCAGCTGCGTACTGCGAATAGAGACCGAACACGGCGCGATATTGCTGACCGGCGATATAGGCGATGTGGTCGAGCGCGAACTGTTGCGGCGCGACCCGGCCAGCCTTCGCGCCGAGGTGGTGCTGGCGGCCCATCACGGCAGCGGCGGCTCTTCGGACCCGGGGTTCGTGACGGCCACGGGGGCGCGTTTGGCGTTGGTGTCGGCGGGCTTCGCCAACCGTTTCGGCCACCCCAAGCGGGAGGTCGTGAACCGCTGGCAGGGCCACGGCGCCGAAGTGCTGAATACCGCCGACAGCGGCGCGATCCGCCTGTGGCTGGGCGGGCAGGGGCTTCAGCTGCGTGAACGGCGCAGCGACCAGGCCCGGCTTTGGGACGCGGTGAAGCTGCGGCGGGCGGCTACGCTATCCTATCGGCCTGCGAACGAACGGCCCCGAGTGCCGGAGGACTGAAAGTGCTGGAATTGGTCAAGGCCGGCGGCTGGCCCATGATTCCCCTGTTGTTGCTGGCGGTGTTGGCGTTGGCGATAGTGATCGAGCGGTTCTGGACCCTGCGGCGCAAGGAAGTGCTGCCCCCCAACCTGGGCGAGGAAGTACGCAGCTGGGCCGCGCGCGGCCAGCTGGATCCGGCCCACATCGAGTCCCTGCGCCGCAATTCGCCGCTGGGCGCCCTGCTGGCCGCGGCGCTGGACATGCGCAACCGCCCGCGCGAGCAGATCCGCGAGCGCATCGAAGACACCGGCCGGCACCTGGTGCACCGGATGGAGAAATTCCTGAATACCCTGGGCACCATCGCCGCCGCGGGCCCGCTGCTGGGCCTGCTGGGCACCGTGGTCGGCATGATCCAGATGTTCCTGGGCATCCTGGACCATGGCGTGGGCGACGTGAACCAGCTGGCCGGCGGCATCGGCAAGGCGCTGGTATGCACGGCCACCGGCATGATCGTGGCGATCCCGGCGCTGATGTTCCACCGCTATTTCCGCGGCCGCGTGGCCGGTTATGTGATCGACATGGAGCAGCAGGCCACCGCCTTGCTGGACGCACTGGACGCCAGGGCCGTGGTCACCGCGCGTACCCGGGCGGCTTCTGCCGACTCTGCCGCTGCGACGGCACTGGGCTGAGCCAGCCGATGCGCATCCGCGACGACCGCGCCCACGACGAACCTGAAATCAACCTGATTCCGTTGATCGACGTCATCCTGGTGCTGATCATCTTTTTCGTGATCACCACCACCTTCGACGCGCGCTCCACCCTGCAACTGCAATTGCCCAATGCGAAGGGCGAACCCACGGCCGACCAGACCAAGTCGCTGAGCGTGCTGATCAATGCCGAGGGCCGCTACTTCGTGGGCGACCAGGAAGTGTTGCGCACCGACATCGACGCGCTGAAGCAGGCCCTGGCCACCGCCGGGGGCAGCGACCGCGCGCGCCCGGTGTTGCTGCGCGCCGACGCGCGTACCCCGCACCAGGCGGTGGTGACCGCGCTCGATGCGCTGGGGCAACTCGGCTTCCGCACGATCTCCATCGCCACGGCGCCCGAGCAGAAGAAATGAGCAAAGTGCTGCCGCCGGTGTGGCCGATCTATAAGCGCTTGCTTGGATATACCGGCCGCTACAAGTGGTTTCTGGTCGCCGCGCTGGTGGGCATGTTCGTGGAAGCGACGGCCAGCTACAAATTCGTCACCCTGATGAAGCCGTTGACCGACCTGGGTTTCGTCAACCCGCAGCCGGGGATGGCCGTCTGGCTGCCCTTGCAGATCGTCGGCTTGTTCCTGATGCGCAGCGTGGCCACTTTCGTGGTGGACTACGGCATGGCGCGCACCGGACGCAGTGTGGTGCGCGATCTGCGCGAGGAAGTACTCGCCAAGTATCTGCGGTTGCCGTCCTCGCATTTCGACGGCGAAGCCACGCCGGTCATGGTCAGCCGGCTCAACTACGACACCGAACAGGTCACCCAGGCCAGCGCGGACGCGCTCAAGACCATCGTCACCGATACCCTGACTATCGTCTACATGGTCGTGGCGATGCTGCAGTCCAGCGTACGGGTGACGCTGGCGCTGCTGGTGATCGCGCCGTTGATCGGCATCATCGTTTCCTTCGTGGGCAAGCGCTATCGCAAGATCAGCGGCGGCATCCAGGACGGCATGGGCCGCATGGCCCAGGCGGCGGAGCAGTCGCTGTCGGCGCAGCAGGACGTCAAGGTGCATGGCGCGCAGGCGCTGGAAGTCTCGCGCTACGCCAAACTGGCCAATCGCATTCTCGGTTTGAACATGAAGGTGGAAACCACCCGCGCGCTGGCTTCGGGCACGGTCCAGTTCCTGGCGGCCTTCGCGCTGGCCGCGATCGTCTGGGTGGCCACGCGCGAGGCCCTGGCAGGGCGTCTGACCGCAGGCGACTTCATCGTGTTGATGACCTCGATGATGGCCATCATTCCGTCGCTGCGCCGGGTCACCAGCATCCAGACCCAGATTTCCCGCGGTGTGGCCGCCGCGGAGCGTCTTTTCAGCGTGCTCGACGCGCCGGAAGAACAGGACCGCGGACAACGTTCCATCGGCCGCGCCAAGGGCGAGCTGGTCTTCGATCGGGTAAGCCTGAGTTATCCGGGGCATGACCGCCAGGTGTTGAGCGAGATCAGTTTCAGCGCGCTTCCGGGCACGGTTACCGCCATCGTCGGGCGTTCGGGCAGCGGCAAGACCAGTCTGGTACGGCTGGTGCCGCGTTTCTACGAGCCGACCGCAGGTGTCGTCACGCTCGATGGCGTACCTCTGGACGAGTACAAACTTGCGGACCTGCGTCGCCAGATTGCGCTGGTGGGCCAGAAGGTGATGCTGTTCGACGACAGCATCGGCACCAATATCGCCTATGGCGCCACGGCCGACGCCGACAAACTGCGCGCCGCAGCGGAGGCGGCCAACGCCTGGGAATTCATCGAACGCATGCCCCAGCAGATGGACACCGAGATCGGCGAGAACGGCGCCTTGCTTTCCGGCGGGCAGCGCCAGCGCCTGGCCATCGCCCGCGCGATCCTGCGCGATGCGCCGATCCTGATCCTGGACGAAGCCACGGCCGCGCTGGACAACGAATCCGAGCGCCTGGTGCAGAACGCGCTGCAGAAACTGATGCCCGACCGCACCACGCTGGTCATCGCCCACCGCCTGTCCACCATCGAGCATGCGGACCAGGTGCTGGTGCTCGATCACGGCAAGCTGGTGGAGCAGGGCACGCACGCCGAGCTGTTGGCCAGGGGCGGCGTGTATGCGCACCTGCACGGCATGCAATTCCGCGAGGCCGAGTGAGCAAGCCGCAGGACAAGATCCCCGCCTACTGGTACGGCGACGCAAGACCTCCATTGTCCGCTCGCCTGCTGGCCGGGCTGTACGCTCGGGTGGTCGCTTTGCGCGGCAAGCTGTTCCGCGCCGGCATTCTGCGCAGCTATCGGATCCCGGTGCCGGTGGTGGTGGTGGGCAATCTCTCGGTAGGCGGCACCGGTAAAACGCCGCTGACCATCGCCCTGGTGCAGCGGTTGCGGCAGGAAGGCTGGACTCCAGGCGTGGCAAGCCGCGGTTACGGAAGGCGCAACGAAGCCGCCGCTGCCTGGGTGGAAGCCGGCACCGCGTCTTCCGAGGGCGGCGACGAGCCGGTGCTGATCGCACGGCGCACCGGGGCCAAGGTGCGCGTGGACCGCGACCGCGTCTCTGCGGCGCGGGCGCTCATCGCTGCCGGCTGCGATGTGATCGTTTGCGACGACGGCCTTCAGCACTACCGCCTGCATCGGGACGTGGAGATAGAAGTGATCGACGGCGGGCGCCGTTACGGAAACGGCCGTCTGCTTCCCGCCGGTCCCCTGCGCGAGCCGGTGCAACGGAGCGCCCAATGCGACTTCCGCGTGGTCAACGGAGGCGACGCCAGCTTCGGCGAATGGTCCATGCAGCTGCGTGCCGACAATGCGGTGCCGCTGCAAGGCGGCCGCAGCCGGCCGCTTACCTCGTTCGGCGGCCACCGCGTGCATGCGGTGGCCGGCATCGGCAATCCCAAGCGCTTCTTCGAGATGTTGCGCAGTCTGGGCATCGGCGTGGTGCCGCATGCGTTCGCCGACCATCATCATTACGTTGCCAGCGATTTCGATTTCGGCAGCGAGCTTCCGGTGTTGATGACCGAGAAGGATGCGGTCAAATGCGCCGGCTTCGCCGATGAGTGGTATTACAGCGTGCCGGTGACTGCGGAGCTGCCGGAAGCGTTCTGGGTGGCTTTGCTGGACAGGTTGGCGGAGAAGCGGGCCGGACAGCCGAGCGAAGCCGGGCTTATTCAGAAGTAGAATCCATTTCTCACGGCCGTCATTTCGCTTATCTCGCCCGTCATCCCAGCGAAAGCTGGGATCCATTTTGACTTTGCCTTTTGCTTGTTTTTATGTGCGCCCAAGAGCCACGTCAAGATCAAAATGGATCCCAGCTTTCGCTGGGATGACGAACAAGGAATTCTGGTTTTTTTCGACACCGACATGAACACATCACTAGATTTCGTCGTCGCCATCCCCGCCCGCTACGCAGCCTCGCGCCTACCGGGAAAGCCATTGCGCCTGCTGGGCGGCGAACCCATGGTCGTGCATGTCGCGCGCCGCGCGCTGGCGGCCGGCGCGCGCGAGGTGTGGGTTGCGGCGGACGATCAACGCATCGCCGATGTTCTGCGCGACAGCGGCGTGCGCGTGGCCATGACCTCCGCCGCGCACGCGTCGGGCAGCGACCGTCTGGCCGAATGCGCCGACATCGCGGGCTGGACCGACGATACCTTGGTCGTGAATCTGCAAGGCGATGAACCGTTCGCGCCCGCGCAAGGAATCCGCGCCGTGGCCGAAACCTTGGCCGCCAGCGGCGCGCAGATGGCCACCTTGGCCACGCCGGTGACCGAAGCCGCCGCCTTGTTCGATCCCAATACGGTGAAACTGGTGCGCACCGCGGCCGCGGCCGGGTGGGGCGATGCGCTCTACTTCAGCCGCGCGCCGATCCCCTGGCATCGCGATGCCTTCGCACAGAGCCGCGACAGCCTGCCGCCGGGCCAATGGCTGCGGCATATCGGCATCTACGCCTATTCCGCGGGGTTCCTGCGCAAATTCGCGAAAATGCCGCCGGGGCGGCTGGAGCTGATCGAATCGCTGGAACAGCTGCGCGTGCTGGAAGCAGGATTCCGCATAGCGGTCGCTCTGACGCCCGAACAGTTCCCGCCGGGCGTGGATACGCCCGAAGATCTGGCCCGCGCCGAAGCTTATCTGGCCGATGGTGGACGTTGAAGCTGCTGGCCGTCTGCCTGGGCAACATCTGCCGGTCGCCGCTGGCTGAGGGCGCTTTGCGTGCGCGCATCGCCGTTTCGCCGCTCGCAGGCCGGGTGCAGGTCGATTCGGCCGGAACCGGCGACTGGCATGTCGGCCAGCCGCCCGATCCGCGCGCCATCGCCTGCGCGCGCGGACATGGGGTGGATATCTCCATGTTGCGGGCCCGCCAGTTGCACCAGCGCGACTACGCCGAGTTCGACTGGTTGCTGTGCGCAGATGGCCAGAACGTGCGCGACGTGCTGCGCCAAGCCGCGCCTTCCCAGCGGAGCAAGGTGGTCCTGCTGACGGAGTGGGCGCAGGTTCACCAGGGATGCGCCGTTCCTGATCCCTATACCGGCGGACCGGACGAGTTCGAGCACGCTTGGCGACTGGTCGATTCGGCCGCACGGGCGGTCGTGGCCCGCCTGTGCGCGGAGTGGGACTCCGGCATAATCGGGAACAGATGAGCATCGCGCCCACCCTAGAGCTTCCCAGGAGCCTGCAATGGCTCAATGCCCCGCCGAGCTCGCTGCACGAGCAGCGGGGGCGTGTGGTGGCGCTGGTCTTCGTCAATGCCGGCTCCGCGTGGTCCTGGCAGCGCCTGCGCGATGTCGCCCAGTTGCAGACCCGTTATCAGGGGCGCCTGCAGCCGCTGGCGGTGCATGTGCCGCGTTTCGACTGCGAACGCGATCCGCAATACGCGCTCAAACAGCTGCGCCGGCAGGGTGTGTCCTTCCCTATCCTGCACGACGCCGACTGGCATGCATGGCAGCGGTTCGAAGTGGAGGCCTGGCCCACGGTGCTGCTGATCGACGCCAACGGCCAGATACGCGAGCGGGTAGTCGGGCTGGAATCGATGGCCGAGCTGGAGCGGCCGCTGGCGGCATTGTGCGATGCGCTGCCGATGCCGACCGACGACGACGCCCGTGCGACCGCCGAGACCTCCGCCGAACCGCGTCTGCCCTTGCGTTTTCCCAGCGGCATCGCGGCCACCGCCGATCGCTTGTATGTGGCCGACAGCGGCCACCACCGCATTCTGGAATGCAACCATGGCGGGCGCGTGCTGCGTCAGTTCGGCATGGGGACCGCCGATTTCGTCGACGGCGATCTTGAACAGGCCGCGTTCCGGCGCCCGCAAGGTTTGTCGCTGGTGCGCGACGTGCTGTACGTGGCCGATGCCGGCAACAACGCCCTGCGCCGGATCATGCTGCGCAGCGGACGTGTGGACACCCTGTGCGGCAACGGACGCGCAGGCGAGCCGGTGGAAGGCATCGTGGCCAATGCGCGCGATGTCGCCCTCAATCAGCCCCAGGCGGTATTCGCCACCGACAGCGAAGTGCACCTGGCCTTGGCCGGCGATAACCGCATCTGGACCTATGGCCTGGGCCGCGGCGAACTGACCTGCCGCGCCGGTTCGGGCCAGCTGGATGTGCGCGACGGCAGCGGGCCGATGGCGGCCTTCGCACAGCCGGCGGCGCTGGTGGCCGTGCAGCAGATCCTTTACGTCTGCGATGCGCTGGGTTCGGCGGTGCGCTCCCTGCAGCTGCGCAACGATGTCGTGCAGACCCTGGTGGGCCAGAGTTCCTGGGAATTCGGCGATGCCGACGGCCCGCGCGAACGCGCGCGCCTGCAGAACCCGCAGGCGATCGCCCTCAGCCCCGACTCTCCGCTGTTGTGGATCGCCGACACCGGCAACGGCACCTTGCGCACCCTGCGCCTGGGCGGCGGCGAAGTGGCGACCGTGCCGCTGTCGCGGCGCCTGCATGGCGTGGCCGGGCTTTCGATCGCCGCCGGCGCGCTGTGGATCGCCGAGACCGATGCCCATGCCGTGCTGCGCTACGACCTTTCCAGCGGCGACCTGGGCCGGGTTGCGATCGACGAGTGAAGGTTCCTGGCGTGGCGGGCAGCTTCAATGGCAAGGAATTCGCGGCCGCGCTGAGCACGGCGCCCGGCGTGTACCGCATGTACGCGGCCGACGACAGCCTGCTCTATGTGGGCAAGGCCGGTGCGCTGCGCAAGCGCGTCTCCAGCTACTTCAGCAATACGCCCAAGAGCCCGCGTACCCACGCCATGCTGGCGCAGGTGGCGCGCATGGACGTCACCGTCACCCGTACCGAGGGCGAGGCGCTGCTGCTGGAGAACCAGCTGATCAAGTCGCTGGCGCCGCGCTACAACGTGTCCCTGCGCGACGACAAGAGCTATCCCTACGTGCTGCTCACCACCGAGCAGTGGCCGCGCATCGCCATGCACCGGGGCCCGCGCGCGGTGCCGGGACGCTATTTCGGCCCGTATCCGGGCGTGGGCGCGGTGCGCGACACCCTCAACCTGATGCAGAAGCTGTTCAAGATCCGCAATTGCGAGGACAGCGTGTTCCGCAACCGCACCCGCCCGTGCCTGCAGCACCAGATCGGCCGTTGCAGCGCGCCATGCGTGGGTTTGGTGGATGCATTGGACTATTCGGAATCGGTGCGTCGCGCGTCGCTGTTCCTGGACGGGCGCAGCGACGAGCTCACCAGCGAGCTGAGCAATGCGATGGAAGCGGCCAGCGCGCGCCTGGAATTCGAACAGGCCGCGCGCCTGCGCGATCTGGTCGGCTCGCTGCGCAGCATGCAGTCGCGCCAATACGTGGACGGGCGCGCGGCCGATCTGGACGTGCTGGCCTGCGCCATGCAGGGCACCGGCGCCTGCGTGCTGCTGCTGGCGTTCCGCGATGGCCGCAACCTGGGCACGCGTTCGTTTTTCCCCAAGACCAATGGCGAAGACAGTGCGTCCGAAGTGCTGGCCGCCTTCGTTTCCCAGTACTACGCCGAGCAGACACCGCCGCGGGAAATCGTGCTGGACCGCGAAATCCCCGATGCCGCGCTGATCGAAACCGCGCTGTCGGCCGCGGCCGAACGCAAGGTGCAGCTGAAGTGGAACGTGCGCGGCGAACGCGCCGGTTATTTGCAGCTGGCGGTCCGCAACGCCGAGATCACCCTGGCCAGCGAGCTTTCCAGCCGCAACGCCCAGCAAGTGCGCAGCGAAGCCCTGCGCGATCTGCTGGGCCTGGCCGAGCCGGCCAAGCGCATCGAATGCTTCGACATCAGCCACACCATGGGCGAGGCCACGGTGGCTTCCTGCGTGGTATTCGACGCCAACGGGCCGGCGCGTTCGCAATACCGCCGCTACAACATCACCGGCATCGAGCCCGGCGACGACTACGCGGCCATGCGCCAGGCCATCGAGCGCCGCTTCCGGCGCGCGGTGGAGGAGGGCGGGGTGCTGCCCGAGGTGCTGCTGATCGACGGCGGCGCCGGGCAACTGACCCAAGCGCGGGCCGCGCTTGCCGAACTGGGCGTGGACAGCGTGGTGCTGGTGGGCGTGGCCAAGGGCGTGGAGCGCCGGGCCGGCCATGAGACGCTGATCCTGGCCGACGGTCGCGAAGTGAATCCGGGCGCTGCTTCGCCCGCGTTGCAGTTGGTTCAGCAAGTGCGCGACGAAGCGCACCGTTTCGCCATCACCGGCCATCGCGGCAAGCGCCAGAAGGCGCGCACGACCAGCAAGCTGGAGGATATCGCCGGCATCGGCCCGCGCCGCCGCGCCAGCCTGCTCAAGCATTTCGGCGGACTGGTCGGCCTGAAGGCCGCGGGCATCGACGAAATCGCCCGCGTGGAAGGCATCAACGCCGCACTGGCCGAACGAATCTACGCTAACCTGCATGGGCTGGCGCCCTCGGCGGCGCCTCCGGCTACAGGAAGCGAACAAGGCCCGTAATGAAGTTGACTCTCCCCACCTGGCTGACCCTGCTGCGGATCGTGCTGATCCCGGTATTGGTCGCGGTGTTCTACCTTCCCTATGGCTGGACCAATTTCGCCGCGGTATTCGTGTTCGTGCTGGCGGCGCTGACCGACTGGCTGGATGGCTGGATCGCGCGCCGCTACAACCAGTTTTCCGCTTTCGGGGCTTTCCTGGACCCGGTTGCGGACAAGCTGATGGTGGCGGTGGCGCTGTTCCTGATCGTGCAGGGCCATCCCACGCCGTGGATGGCGTTCTGGGCGGCGGTGATCGTGGGCCGCGAGATAGCGGTATCGGCGCTGCGCGAATGGATGGCCGAATTGGGCCAGCGCGCGAAAGTGAAGGTGGCTGCGCTGGGCAAGTTCAAGACCATCGTGCAGATGGTGGCGCTGGGTTGCCTGCTGTATTCGGTGACGCCGGCCAGCCAGCCGCAGGCGGATATCTGGATGGGAACGGTGGTTTTCCATATCGGGGACTGGTTGCTGGCCATCGCGGCCATCCTGACTTTGTGGTCCGGACTGCAGTATTTGCGTGCCGCGTGGCCGACCTTGCGAGAGGATGAACGGGCAGCTGTTGACAGTTCGCGTAAGGACGGTAAAATTCCGCCCCTCACTACGCGGGAATAGCTCAGTTGGTAGAGCACGACCTTGCCAAGGTCGGGGTCGAGGGTTCGAGTCCCTTTTCCCGCTCCAGTTTCACGACGAAACCCCGTTCGCGGGGTTTTGTTTTGTAGGGCGCTTGAAAAGGCCCTGCGTTTGCGCCAGTCTCGGCGTGACAGTCACCGGCCTGGTGGCAGAGTGGTTATGCAGCGGCCTGCAAAGCCGCGTACGCCGGTTCAATTCCGACCCAGGCCTCCACCACCGGCAACGCCCGGTGGGTTCGACGAAGACGCCCGCCCACCGCGGGCGTTTTTCGTTGCCGGCCCGTATCATCACCGGGCCCGCTTACGGCGGCGCAGCTATCCCGCCCGGATGGCGAAATTGGTAGACGCATCAGACTTAAAATCTGCCGGGGGCAACCCCATGCCGGTTCGATTCCGGCTCCGGGCACCACTAGACAGCCTAACCAAGCCAAAATCGACTTGAGAGGCCCTTCGTTGCTCCGTCTATGGGGTAGATACGGCGATGATGCTGAGCGATTCGATGGATAGTTCGTCAGGCCTCTTGTACCGCGACGGCCGGAACGAAGAGCGGTGGGCTGAAGCCCACCCTACGGTCCTCGGCATAGTCCTCAAAGCTGATACCAGGAAGTGAACCTGATCCCGTTTTTCGACTTGCTGCAGTGGCGCAGGCCGTCACCATCCCTTAAGAACCGCTACCCAGGTAGACAGATAGGGTGTTTGCTGGAGGCCCATTGAGTGGCCGTTCTGCGTGCAAGGCGGAGGTCGGAATGTCTTGATACCCAGCTTGGATCCTTGCTTCAAATTAACGTGTTTCACGTGATTTTTTACTTGACAGTAATGTTCGATATATCACGAAGCATACCCAGGCAATAACCAGACCAAAAGTAGCCACGATTGCATCTGATCCATCGAAACGTTCTGACGATGCGAGTTTCAGTCCAAAGTACACAAGGACGTTCAACACAATTAGTGCGAACGATGTGGAAAAAAGGGGCCAGAGTAAATATTCGTTTGAATCAGGCAAAAAAGGGCCAAAAAAGGGGCCAGAGTAAATATTCGTTTGAATCCAGATGTTTCTGACGCTTTTGTCCAGCAACATCCTAAAGCCATGGCAGCGCGCAGCAGACATGCTCATAGCCAGTCCATATCAGCTGTCGCCATGCCACGTCGCCCACGGCTCGAATTGCCAGGGATTCCTCTTCATATCACCCATCGTGGCGTCAACCGTGCCGCCACATTCCTGGATTATGAAGATTTCTCCTATTATCGTCATTGCCTGGTCGATGCTCTCACCGCACATGACATTGCCTTGCATGCCTATGTGTTGATGACCAACCACGTGCACTTGCTGCTGACCTCTCACATTCCGGGCCAACTTTCGGCAGCCATGCGCCAATTAGGGCAGCGTTATGTCCCCACCTTCAACCGCAAGCACCAGCGCACCGGCACGCTCTGGGAAGGTCGATTCAAGTCCTGTCTGGTCGAATCCGAACGTTACCTGCTTACCGTGCACCGGTACATCGAGCTCAATCCAGTCAGGGCGGCCATGGTCACCGCCGCCGAAGACTATCCCTGGTCCAGTGTGCATGCCAGCCTTGGTGCCATCCATGATCCTATACTGACATTGCACCCCGTATATCTAGCGATGGGGACAGACCCGGTACAACGTGGAACGTTCTACCGGGAATGGCTGCAACAGGGCATGGGAGAGGAGGATCTAGCGGCCATCCGAGCCCATCTTCAGCAAGAACGCGCCTTGGGCAATCCCCGCTTCCAAGCTATGGTGGCTAAGACATTGAATCGGCCCGTCTCGGTTAAGTCGCGCGGACGACCACGAAAGAGCGATGACGCAGGTAAGTCCTGAAGCCTGGATTCAAACGAATATTTACTCTGACCCCTTTTCTCGACCCCTTTTCTCTCTTTTCTCTTACCTTTTCTCTACTTAATCCGGCCTTGACACACTCACCAATGTACTCGACAAAGCGATTGAATTCGTCAGGCGAACGGAACTCAAGAATTGGCTGCCAGGAGCAAATAGTCATGGGTCTTTAATCCATTTTGGGTCAACTTTTGGTATGTAGATTTGATTCCCACCACCTACCAGCCCCCTTTGCGCAGCCGCGAGTTAATTCCCTCCGTCCCCTTTAGTCGGTCCCCTTTAGTCGCACCATTGCAATGCATCAATTCGCAACGACACCGGAACAAAGACCCTTTATGCGCATCAATCCTGCAAGTCGATCTCATGCATTCGAGAAAAGATCGACCTTTGCATAGGGCAGACAAGCGCAATCGCAGAAATTTCATTCGCGACTTTATCAATGGTCACCGGTTGGTTTGGCAAGGCGACTAGCTGAAAGCGCCCCGTTGATTCGCTGCTAATCTTTTGGTGATCAGTCCAGTCGTAGACAAAATAACCACGGCTCGCAAGGGCAATAAAGCTGTCGGGTCTTGGTACATCCACTAATAGCGAATATCCACCGGTTGTTGGCTGCTCCAAGACTATTGACTCAATATCCTCGACTAAGGGATTCGTGCAATTTAGCCATCTAAGTGGAACAGGACCACTCCCGGCGGTTAGAAACGCGCCAAGGTGCCCAGCTCCGTCCACTGAAAGCCAAGTGCAGTCCAATTCATCTGGATGTTTGGAGTAATTCATTGTCATGCTCCTCAATCACCTTTAAATTTTGTGCCTGACGGGAATGCGCTTCTTCCATAGGTTGCCTGACATTGCGTGCGACTAAAGGGGACGGAGGCAATTAAGTTGCGTTAATTGCCTCCGTCCCCTTTAAGTCGTTGCCTCCGTCCCCTTTAAGTCCTTTAAGTCAGTGTGCGATGATTGCCAGCGCTTCTGGATGTACTCATTAAGTCCCATTTCTGCATCCAATGAACTCTATAGAGCCTTTAGCCACTTAACACATGCGCCGCGCCCATTGTTTCCATTCGTAAGTAAATCCATATCTTCTTGAATGCTGGCCCGCAAAGGTCCGTTCGATCCGACTAACGCAGTTTCCAAAAGCGAATGCGCCTCTACGCAATCACTCTTGATGCCAGATACGGATATTCGACCAGCAAGGTCCTGCATAGAAGCCACGTCCCCCTGCGACGCAGCAGCCCGAAGCCACGGAATTGCCTTGCTTGGATCAGAATGAACCCAAGAGTAGTAGTTAACTAAACGCTTGATGGACGACATGTCACCGTGATTTGCCAATTCTATTACCGCAACAAGCTCTTTTTGATCCAAGTCGTACTCTGCACCTGGCGTTCCAGGAGGCTGCATTTTTTCCACTTCTTTCGAGCACGCAGCTATCGCTATAACCGCCATTGCCGCATAAAAAAATGATCTTGCTGCTCTCATAATTCGTCCCCCATAACGATACATACCTATCCAATCATCGCTTTATGTTGGAGCCAGTGGGCGCTTCTCTTACTTCTGGCTCCAATATAACCTCACCAGTCTTTGTGTTTATAGATATGCTTTTTATTGCCGCACCTGTTACAGGCCCTTTCTTATCAGGCTCATATCGCTGAAACGCTCCTTGCTCACCAGTTCTGCCTCGCCCGCTCCATACTGTGACTATAGTGATATCACCTTTCTTGTCGTAGTTGGTCCATCCATCTGACTAAAGGGGACGGAGGCAATTAAGTTGCGTTAATTGCCTCCGTCCCCTTTAAGTCGCCTTTAAGTCGAATCGCGCAGCCACATTCAGGCCGCGCGGCAGGCCTAGAGCCAAAGCGAGTTAATTCCCTCCGTCCCCTTTAGTCCTTTAGTTCCATCGTATGCCGGCGACTAAAGGGGGGCGGAGGTAATTAACGCAACTTAATTGCCTCCGCCCCCTTTAGTTCGGCGTGGATTTTATCGCGCGCAAACCCAAACCAAAATAGGATGGGATGGGCTCTGGCCCACCATTGCCACGCATCAGGGAGCGATGTCGCCGGAAAGAAGAGCGGTGAGGTGAAGCCTCCCCTACAGGGCCTACATTACATACCCGGAAACTGTGGGCGGTGGGGCGGCTGGATTGCGTTGAAAAATTCTGCAAAAACAGAACTAAACGCAGCAGGCTTTAGGCCCCTCCAATGCGCTTGATAGATAGTTTCCTCGGATTCAACATCAATTACTTCCACATCACAATCACCAGTTGACCAATAGGTGATTCTCCCAAGGCGAAAATCCGTATCAATATCGAGTCGAGCTGATTGATTCAGACTCGGCTCTGAACAAGTTACATCACCAAATTCATGGGACCACTCGATGAAATCTTGTAGATCTTTGTTATTCATATTATTTACTTCCACATACTTTAATGTTTGTGCATGCTGGCATTTCTGGAGCCGGTTGTCCCTTTTTAGCTGCCAGCCTGCCTTCCAATGAATTGGGCCCAACAATTTTCGCGACGCCAGGCCCCGTCGACTTGACCGAAGCAGCCGGAACATCAAATTCCACATATACCGACCCAGATGGGGCTTGTCTTCCAAAGGTGGCCGCATCTGCGGGACTCGCTACGTGCGTGGTACCCGATAGACTCTCTTGCACCTTTCCTGTCTTTGCCATGGCTGCGTGCTCGCCGGAAGACATCCAGCGCCCAACTCTTGCAGCAATGCTTGGAGCCATCTTTTCAGCAGCAACTGTAGCGGTCTTACTACTCATTCCCCTGACAGCACCGCTTGGCAGCAACACTTCTCCAGGGAATCCTACTGGTGTTACTTCACCGCTTCCAGCAGGTGCGACATAGTTCATGTCACAACCACCGCAGACAATCAAACTAAAAACATACCCTGCAAAATTTTCGGCCCCTTGTGGGGTTACCAATGGCATTGTCGCTGACTGCCGCCCATCGGGATCAGTGAATCGGTAAGGGTTGTTATTGGCATAAGCATAGCGATTGAAGTTCGTGAGCGGCTTTTCGTAAGCCGTCACCGGATCAACACTCAGAAAGCATCCACAGATAGGATCGTAATACCGCTGCTGCATATAAGTCAGCCCCGTGGCCCCATCCATCACGTGGCCGGTATAACCGATGCCGTTGTAGTTCGGCTTGTTGATTGCCGCCCCATAGGGCTCGTAGTTGGTGCGGTCGATCACCGCCCCTGCCGCATCAGTGACCGCCACCGGGCTGCCCAACGCATCGGTGTGCTGGTACTTGGTCGCAATCACCGTGTTGCTGGGCCAGTCGTGATCGACGGTAGCCACCAGACTGCCACCCAGATAGATATTCTCGTGGGTCTTCTCGCTAGTGGGGCCGTTCCAGGAGAACAGCATCTGCCCGGACTGGCTGTATTGCCACAGCGTCTTACTGCCATCGATCTTGGTGGCCTGCACCCGGCGCCCGTGGCCATCGTACAGATACGCCTCCTTGTTCGGCACCGTGCGCAGGCGATTGCCATAGGTGAAGTCGTACAACTGGCCGTTCTTGTTGGCCAGATTGCCCTGCACGTCGTAGCTCAAGCCCACGACGGTGGCCCCGGCCGTGTTCTTGATATTGGTCAGCTGGTTGCTGGTGGGGTCGTAGACGTAGTTGGCGTAATCCTTCAGACCGGCCTGCTTCCAGGACTTCAAGTTGTCCAGCGCATCGTAGGTGAAGAAATGCCAGTGGTCGCTGCCGCCGAACATCGCCGAACCCGCCCCGGTCAGGCGGTCCAGTCCATCGTAGGTCATGTAGCGGTGCTGGGCCGTGGGTGTGCCCGTTACATTGTCGAAGATGGCGGTGACGTTGGCGTTGGCGTCGTAGGTGTACTGGTGGTTCAGCGCATTGCCGGTATCGATGCTCTGGCTGGGCAGCTGGCGGGCGTTCTGGCTCATGTTGTGGGTCAAGCCATTGCCGTAGGTGAACTGCTTGATACTGCCATTGGGGTAGTACTGCACTCCCGTGGCGTAGCTGCCCGCCTGGGTGGGCTGACCCAGGGCATTGGGGGCGTAGTTCACTACCAAGCCGGTGGGATAGGTTTGGCTAGATAGGCTGCCGTTGCCGTCATAGCCATAGCCATAGTCGATGTCCCAGGTGTACCAGCCGGGTTGCTGAACCGACTCGCTGGTCAGCATGCGGCGCTTGTTGTAGCTGTAGGCATTGATTACCTGGCCACCCCCACCGGTTTCGTTCCCAGTCGTGATCTGGGTGGGCAGTCCATCGGGGGTGTAAGACCAGCTCTGGTTGCCGCGCCCATCCGGAAACAACAGCTGAGTCAGGCGATTGCGTGCATCGTAAGTGCGCAACACCGCCCGACCAGAAGCGTAGGCGGCGGCCTGCTCGCACGTAGCGGTACTGGGGTAGGAAAGGCCGGCAGCGGACCAGGACAGGTTCCCAGCCGCGTCGTAACCTACGATGGTTGCGCCCGTCTCGGGCTCGATGGTTTTACACAACTGTTGGTAACCGTCGTAAACATAGGAGCGGGTTACCGAGACGCCACCGCCGCTTCGGGCTATGGAGGTGGGCTTGCCGAATACATCGCGAGCAATGGTCGTGCTTTTGCTCTCTGGCTCTTGAATCGTGACCGGCAGGTCGAAGGAGGGCGTGTCGTAAGCCTTATAAGTTATCGTGGTTTGCAACGTGCGCGGATTGGTGACTCGCGTTTGGAAGCCGGTCAGATACTCGGTGGTGCTGGCCAACACGCCGAGTTCGGAATCCTGTTCTGTACGCGTCACGCGATCCAGTGCATCGTAGAAAGTCCGGGCGCCTTGCGTGACCGATTGGAAGTCAGTGACGTTGTTGACCGGATACGACTGGAAAGCCAGACGACCGCTGGCGTCATATCTCTTGACCACCTGGCTTAGGGTGCCACTGACGTTACCGAGATCCAGCTTCTCTTCAAGCACGGGACGCCACATAGCATCGTAGTAGACGTTCAGATAGCCATTTCCTGTCGCCCGACTGGAGCGCCAATGGCCTGGCGCCAAGCCGTGCTCATCGGAATTAATCTGGATGAAATTCTGTGTCGTCGTATTCCAGGCGGTGCTATCGCCGGTGGGATACACGATGCTGGCGATGCGACCCATGGCATCGTAACCGTAGCTGGTAGTGAATTCGTTCTCGTCGGCGACTGAAGTGATCCAGCCATTATCGTTGACTGTCGCCAGTTGCGTGGCCCCGGTGGGTGATTCGGACGTGGCCGGATACTGGATGGATTGCGGGATGCCACGCTTCCAGTTGCTCAGCGTGGTGACGTTATTGTTCCCGTCAGCGACGGTCTTAAGCGTGCCTAGCTGGCCGCTGGCTATGGTCGAGGTGGTGTCGTAGGTCAGGGTCTGCTGCAGCTTGCCAAAGGACTTTGTCGTCAGCGGCAAAGCATAAGTCGAGTCATAAGTGGTTTCCGAGATCGCCGCGCCAGAAGCGCCGCACCCGGTCGGAAGCGCGGATGTAGGCGCTAAACAAGTGACCGTGGCGACTTGACCAACCACCCATTTGGTTAAGTTGTCGTGATACTGGGTTGCATCCGTACGGCCGAAATTAGCGGCCATGCCTCCAGACCACCTGTCGACCACAAGAGGGCGTGCGAATGCGTCGAATGTTAGAGAGTGGCTATTGAATGTCGCCCCATCTTGGGACACGGTGGTTTGCTTGAGAGGTCTCACCTTCCCAAGCATTGAGTCGCTACGGAGTGGCTGACCAAAGTTTGCGCCGAAGCCGAGGGTTCCGGCTTCCGCATCGGTTACATACATAAAGTTGTCGCGACGCAGCGCTGCAGTCGTATTTTCTATTTGAACCGCAAGCTGCTGCCCTTCATTCTTGCCATAGATAACCCCAAATCTTGAGAGCGATTTATCTCCATTGGGTTTTGTGACTGTTACCCACTTGGAATCCGGATCTGGGCTGTTGCCCGTGTTATCAATACATGCCTGTCCCGGATGACAGAAGCCATCGGTTGTGACGGTTCCGTAGTTGTAAGTAGTCAGAGCTGATGCAATTCCGGGCCCCGTGAGAAGGCTCGTGCTTAGCGAGAATACGTCGAAGAAGTTTGTGTTAATGAGTTTGTCGTAAGCCGGAGTGTCATAGATTTCGGCCTCGATCATGCCCTCGAAAAGATACTGTTCTTGAGACTTCCCAATCATTGTTAGTGCAGTAGCGAACGAAATAAGCTCGTTCCCTTCCTCGTTTCCCGCCATGATCCACGCGATCTGCCTGAGCTCATCTGCGTTCAGCGTGCCACCTGCTTGAAAGTGATAGATGGTGTTCGGTGGGACTTCCCTCTGGCACAGCCACGGAACGCCCGCGCGGTAATGCCGAAGAAGATCGAAAACATATTTGTTGGATGCCCCGGCAGGATGCTTGATTGTGTACTCGAAATGGCCTTGACCTAGGCCGGGCTCGGGACAGAAGGCTGAGCCCATCGAAGACAAGAGCTCCTCGGTATATGCCGTCGCCAGTACGCCGGTACTCGTATAAGTCCACGTCGACCCATCGGGATTAGTGACTTGAGAAAGGTTGCCGTTGGGTTGATAGGCATAGTTCCAGGTGCGCCCATTGGCGCTTACGGTCTGTACCTTGCCGCTGCTGTACGTCACCGCAATCTGTCGACCGTCGCTGGCCGTGACCGAAGTGAGTTTGTCGCCCGTATAGGTCAGGGTTACCGTATTTCCGAACCGATCCGATATCTGCGTGGCCAACAGGTAAACCTGTTTTCTACTGACGTTCCCCAGCGGAGGCTTCTTCAGACCCCTTATCGAGCGTTCTATGGGCCAGTCGAATCGATATTTGATGCCGTCGGCGTCAACGTACTCGAAGCCTTCGCCCTGGCCGCCATTCTGCAGCGGCGCGACGCAGCTGAGCCTGCCTGTTGTAGAGGTCGTCCAGGGGTACGAACCAGTGGACGGCATGGGATACGCCCCTGAGATGGTCTTGGTCAGCTCCTGGTTGGAAGACCCTGGGATATGCAGTTCGTAGCCTGACCAAACTTCTTCGCTTGAGAATTGGGCGGATCCACTCGGGGGTGCTACCGCAGTGGAGCAGCGCAGAAACCTAGAAGGGGAGGTGGAGGTGTTTGTCACCCACCCGAAAGCCGCAGAGAAACTTCCGCCGATGTACGGTACATCGATGTCCCAATCGCCAAGGCCGCCAACGAGCCCGGCGCCCTGCCTGTCGGAAACCGAATAGCGTCTGGCGAACTGCACCGGCAATGGGTTGTTGCCAGGAATGCTGACGTCGACGTTCGTGAATTCGGTCGCGCCGGAATATAGGCTTGTGCTAGCACCGAATGCGCCATCATCAATCGCGCTTACTTCCCGAGCAGCACTTATCGTTTTGCCATACTCCCTCCAGGGTTCGACGTCTTGCGCGCCCGCCGATAGACTGCCCATCGCCAATCCGGCGCATAACAACTGCATGCAAAGCCGCATAATCTCTCCGTATCCGATTTTCCGGCACTTGCGCGCCGACCTTCCCCTATCAACAGACGCGGTCTGTTGAGTTTTTAGCGTTGTATATCTATGGCTTGGGAGCACTGTCCGTGGCCACAATTTACTACCGTATAGACTGTCCGACAGGCACTGGCAACTCACAGAAGTGGCAGGGCTTAGATTGATAAGCGAATCACAGTCGAACTTATCTATAAAGTCTGTTGGCGAGCCCGCAGAGCAGCGCGAGTGTTTTGTGCTTCTTAAGCCGGACTGGAGGGCGGTCCATAGAGTCGACTCCGCCAGCCTAAACGGATACCGACGAATTCGTCTCGAAGATCGCCAAACAAGTGATCGTCGGCGGGCAGTAGCGACGAGCCGGATCGAGACCAGGGTATCGCGATCGGCCGGGCGACCTTTCAGGCCACCTGGTCCCATGCGTGTGGTCGCGACGGCTGAGTAGGAGCGACCGCTGGGGGCGTCGTGGATGCCAGCCGGGCCAGCACCTCTTCGGCCAGGGCATCGTCGCCGGTCTGCGAGGGGTGGAAACCCGGCTGCAGATAATCGAGCAAGTGCCTCAGCGTACGTCGGACCATCCGGTGCTTCGGGCCCATATGCGACCTGATCTGGCGCCAGGTTTCCTTACGCCACAGGATTCCATCCTGCGCCAGCAGGCTTATCGCTTGGGCGCACATCAGCGAATAGAACAAGCCGGCGGTGAGCGCGAACCCGAGCAACCGGAGGGCGTAATTGGGCGCAAGCGCCTGCAGCAGATCGTATGCGACGCGCCGGTGTTCGATTTCCTCGGCGAAATGCCATTCCATCAGGTCTTTGACCCTGGGGTCGGCCTTCGCCAGGATATTTTGCGACAGGAACTCGTGCCCGATATAGGCGTTGATATGCTCCACGCAACTGACCAGCGAGACGCGCAAGCTTATCGGGCCGAACTTCTCCATGACCCGGAAAACCAGCTTGTCCACATTCTTCTCGAAAGTGCGGAACCGGTAGCCTTGGGCATCCAGGTTGTCCCAGTAGCGCGTATGGGCCACGCCGTGCTGCGCTTCCTGATGGATGAATTTCCTGCAACGCGCTTGCAGCTGCTCGTTGTCGATTCGGGGCATGCAGGCTTTCAGCGTGCGGACGTAAAACCCCTCATTGGCCGGCACTAGAATGGTGTAGGCATTGAGAATCGAAGACACGACTTCATCGCCCGGCAACCAATGCTTTGGGATGTCCGAAGGAAGTTTGGATGCGAAGCGACGCGGCGTGATGGTTTCGGTCATTGACCGAATAGTGTGCCTAGCGAAGCAGCTCGCTGCAAATGTGAGCAGCGTCTGATTATGCCGACTGGCTATTGAGCCGGAGCGCTTGCAAAACCGGCTGCAGGAAATTGAGCCGAAACCCGGGCGGAACTTGCATTCAATCGCTAGGGTGGTCTTTTCCTGCTTGCCTGGACACAACGCTGGTGGCGGCCAGGTCGGCGGTGACATTGCCGACCGTGGCGAACACATCGGGAATGGTGTCCACGGCCAGCAACAGGCCCAGGGGCGCGACCGGCAATCCCATCGCCTGGGTGACCGGCAGATTGGTCGCCATGTAGCTGACCTGGCCGGGCAATCCCACCGCGCCGCAACTGATGATCACCGCAAGCGCGGCGCCGGTCGCCAGCTGGGCTACGGACAGATCGATGCCGTAGGCCCAGGCGATGAAAGCGGCGGCGCTCACGTACTGCACCGGGCTGTTGATACGGAACAGCGAAACCGCCATCGGCAGGACCAGGGCTGTGACCTGCGGGGAATACCCCAGACGCCGCTGCGCGATTTCCAGCATCGCCGGCAATGAGGCCAGGGAAGACTGGGTGCTAGCGGCCACGACCTGCGCCGGAAGGATCGCTGCGGCGAAGCTGCGGATGCGCTCGCCGCCCCAGAAGACGGCGACCGGCAGCATCATCAGCGTGACCGACAGGTAGAGCACGCATTGCAGCAGGATGTAGACCCCCAACGCGCTGACCATGCTCAGACCGGACTGGGCGCATACCGCCAGCACCAGCGCGAACACGCCCACCGGTGCCGCCCACAGCACCCACCTCACGATCACGATCATGGCGTCGGCGATGGCCTGGAAGAAATCCACCACCAGATCGCGCCGGTTTTTTTCTATGCGGGTCAGTGCGAAGCCGAAGAACAAGGCGAAGACGACCAGCGGCAGCATCGCGCTCGCGGCAGCGGCGGCGATCGCGTTGCTGGGGATGATGGCGACCAGCGCATCACTCCAGCCTGTGGCGGCCACTTCGGGCATTGTTCCAGCCGAACCGCTCAAGGCCTGCGCCAGGGCCGGATCGCGCGGCACCAGCGATAGTAGTGCGGGAGCGGCGAGGGCGGTGAAGAAGGAGCCGAAGCTCAGCAGGATCACGAATATCAGCAGCGCGCGGCGCGCGGTGCGGCCTGACGAGGCGGTATCGCTGGCCGTGGTCACTCCTATGATGACCAGCGCCAACACCAAGGGCACCACCGTCATCTGCAACGCGTTCAACCATAGCTTGCCGATGGGCTGCACCAGCGCGGCTACCTTCGCCGCCAGCGCAGTGTCGGACCAGGCAAGCGTCAATCCGATGACCGCGCCCAGGGCCAGGCCGAGCATGACGCGTGTGGTGGGCTTCATGGCTGGTCATCCAGTGCGGGCAACTTCCATTCGGCGCGAAGGCTGCGGTATTGGGCCTCGGGCATCAGCACGAAGACGGGACGCTGTTCGGGCCGCAGCCACGCCAGCAGCCGGTCCATGGTCGGGTCGGCCATGGCGGTGCATCCGGCCGTGGCCTCGCCGGGCTGCTTCCATAGATGCGCGAAGATGCAGCTGCCTGCCTTGGGTCGGGCTTGCGGGTTGTGTTCGATGACGAATCCAAGCCGATAGCGCTGGTCGCCGGGCTTGCGAAGGTCCAGGCGCATGGGTTCGGTCGAACCGGCCACCGCGTCGGCGCCCACCGTATCGACATCGACGATGCGGTTGTACAGCGGAGATCCGCTTACATCCATGCAGTAGTGCGATGCCTGCATGGCCGCATAGGGCAGGGCGGTTCGCGCCTTGTCCGCATACCCGAACGCTTCGCCGATGCCGAACACGCCAGCGGGACTGCGGCCGTCGCCCTCCCGCTTGACCGGGCCGGGCTGGCCGCCCGGGTGCAGGCCCAGGCCCCAGGCCGAGCCATTGCGCCCCACCGTGACCGATTGCGCCGTGCCGACTTCATGCCAGGCGCCGTCCGTACGTTCGAAGGTGCGCAGCGTGCCTTGGTTGGCTTCCCAGCCCGGAGTGACCACGACCACGGCCTGTCGGGCTTGTTGCCACTCCACGTCGGCCGATGGCGGCGCGCGATGCGCGCAGCCCGCGAGCGCGAGCATGGAAAGAACGATGGTCCGTGTCAGGCGCTTTCTGCTGGTCTTTCCGCGCGTCGCGTTCAAGCAAGCCATTCCTTCAGTCATGGTTTGAGCATCGGCTGGATGCGCTCAAGATTGGCCTGCAGTATTCCATAGCGCTTCTTGCTGCTCTCGCAAAGCATGACGTAGATGCCGTCCAGCAGGTGCTGCAGCGCGGAGTGGTACAGCAGTGGCTCGATGTGCGGGCGTTCGTCGTGCGCCGACACCAGCAGGGCCAGGTCGGCGTGCGCCCGCAAGGCGTTGGAAGTATGCCGCGTCACCGTTATGACTTTGCCTTTGGCCTTGCGGAACTGCTGGCAAATCTGCGAAAGCGTGGTCTGCTTGCCGTCTTCGCAGAACACCAGCAGCGCATCGCCGGCGCTGGCCGCCGAGACGCTGGCGATCATATGGGCGGTGTCGAAGTTGTGCACGGTGAGGATTCCCAGCAGCGAAAGCCTCCAGGCGAAAGCCCGGGCGTGGATGTCGTCCTCGCCCAGGCCGATGATGAAGACCTTGCCCGCATTGCCCAGCGCGTCGGCGACCGCGCGCACCGCTTCGGGCGGGTTGATCAGGCGGGTTTCTTCCTCGGCTTCGGATTTGCGGCGCCACAGCTGGCTGCCGCTGGCGCCGTTGGCGTCCTGGGTGGCTGCGGCCGCCACTACGGCATCGTCGCCGCTGTCGGCGCGCGCGACCGCTTCGCCGATCGAATACTTGAGATCCGGATAACCTTTGAAGCCCAGCTTCTGGCTGAACTTGACCACGCTGGACTGGCTGATGCGCAGTGCGGTGGCCAGTTGCTGCGAAGAATAGTCGCGCAGCAGCTGCGCGTTCTCCAGGATGAAGTCGGCGATACGGCGTTCGATCGCCGACATCTGGTCGCGCTCGGAACGTATTTTAATCAGCGGCGACATGGCGAGGTCACTCGATGGGCTCGAGGCCGCGGATTTCGCGGATGCCCAGGCCGGGCGCATCGGTCACCGTGATCTCGGATTCGTTGAAGATCACGCCGCCCTCCACCGGGTTGAACAGGCACAGCGAGGGTCCGTCCAGATCGACCTTGGTGATGATGTCGGCCTTGGCCACGGCCACGTGCACCGCAGCGGCGACGCTGATGCTGGTTTCCAGCATGCAGCCGATCATGCACTCGATGCCGTGCATGGCGGCGATGTCGGCGATGCGGATGGCGTTGGAGATGCCGCCGGTCTTCATCAGCTTGATGTTGATGATGTCCGCCGCACGCATGCGGATCAGTTCCACCACTTCCATGGGGCCGAATACGCTTTCGTCGGCCATGATCGGCGTATGCACGCGTTCGGTCACGTAGCGCATGCCTTCCAGATCGTGCGCCTTCACCGGTTGTTCGACCAGTTCCAGCCTCACGCCGGCGTCCTCCAGCGTCTGCAAAGCATAGACCGCCTGTTTGGCGGTCCAGCCCTGGTTGGCGTCCAGCCGCAGCAGGGCGCGGTCTTCCACCGCTGCGTAGATCGCCTTGACCCGCTCGATGTCCACGCCGATATCCTTGCCCACCTTGATCTTCAGCGATTCGAAGCCCCGGTCCACGGCGGCGATGGAATCGGCCACCATCTTGTCGATGTAGTCGACGCTGATGGTGATGTCGGTGGTGATGACCGGGTCGCCGCCGCCCAGCAGCTTGTACAGCGGCGCGCCGTAGAGCTGGCCGAACAGGTCGTAGATGGCGATCTCCACCGCCGCCTTGGCGCTGGAGTTCTTCTCCATGGCGTTCTGGATCAGCTGGGTCAGGCGGTTGAGGTTGGCGATGTCCTCGCCGATCAGGCGCGGGGAAATGTAGTGGCGGATGGCATCGACGATGGAGCCATGGGTGTCGCCGGTGATCACCGCGGTGGCCGGGGCTTCGCCGTAACCGACATGGCCGGTGTCGGTATGCACCATGATCACGATGTCCTCCACGCGGTCCACCGTGCGCAAGGCGGTCTTGAACGGCGTTTTCAAGGGAACCCGCAACATGCCGAATGTGATGTCAGTTATTTTCATGGTCGGTTCTTGTGCTCTGGGCCGATTTTAGGGGCTGTCTCAGGGGCGGATGCGGACGATGCTGGTGATTCGGTCTACATAAGTGGTTCTTTGGTTGAACCGCAACGGCAGCAGCGGCGTGACGGAGACGGCGTTGAGATGCATGGAGCGCATGTTGCCCTCCGCATCCAGGAAGGAACCGCCGTTGGTGTCGTGGATCACGTAAGGCGCGCCGTCGATGCGGCCGATCATCATCATCACGTGGCCCGGGATGTAGATCAGATCGCCGACCTGCAGCTGGTCTACAGCCGCCCGGCGCGGGTCGGGCCCGTCGTCCTTGCCGAAGGTCGTGCGGTCCAGCGCCGGGCTGATGCTCTGGTCGCTGGTGTTGCGCGGCAATTCCACGCCCATGCTGCGGTAGACCTCGGAAACGAACCCGCTGCAGTCGCGGCCGTTGTAGGAATGGCCCCAGCCATAGCGTTCCCCCAGGAACTTGAACGCCTGCCGGATCAGGTTGGCGCGGGTAAGCGGCAGATAAGCGGCGGCGGTGTCCTGGTTCTTCTGCAGCAGCGCAGGCGCGAAGGCCAGCGTTCCCTGTGCGTCGCGGATCGGCAGTTCGACCACCCAGGAGGTATAGGAATGCTGGCCGTTGACCAGTGCGTCGGAGGCGACGCCGGCCAGGGGCACTCTTACGCCCATTTCCAGCTGCAACTCCGAAAGCTGCGGCTGCTCGCGGGTGAATACGGTGGAAACCTTGGCGCCGGAGACGATGCGGTAAGGCGCCTTCTGCAGGTGTCCGAATATCGCCGGCTTCGTGCCTGCGGCGATATCCTCGGCCAGCGCCCAGGCCTTGTAGTTGGGGCTTTCCACCCACAGCCACTTGCCGTCGTGGCTGTGGTGCGCGATAGCCACTGGGGTGCCCGGGAACAACGCGCTTTCCTGGAAGCGATCGATATCGGTATCGCCCTGCGAACTGAAGACGCGCAGTTCGGTCGGGAATTTGCGCAGGGCCGTCCGCTTCAGCGCCAGCCCGTATTGCGTGGGCACCGTAGCCGGAACCGCGTCCAGAGCCAGCGACTGCGTCAGCTGCCGCAAGGTATCGGTGGGCACGGGATTGCCCTGCACGTCGTACAGAGGCTCATCGGGCAGGGCGGACAGTTCGTTGATCGAGTCGATGATCTCCTGCCCGGGCCGCGTTTCGGGCAACGCGGACAGATCGTTCATCGAATCGTCCAGGCGGAACAGCTTTTCGTTCTGCGCGGCGATGGCCTGTGCACTCAGGATCACGCGGTCCGGCCGCTCCAGCTTGCGTAGCCAGAAATCCGGCGAAAGCTGCGCTTCGGTCATGCCGACTACTCCATGCGGCGGGACGGTTCCCGGAGCCGGTGGAGGCGGTTCGCGCGCATGCGCCGGCGCCAGGAGCGTGCTGCACAGCAACAGCGCGAGCAGAGTGGTGGGGAGGGTTCGCATGGTTTCACCTTCAGGTTGAAGCCAAGTGGGACAGGAGGACCGCCCTATCGCGGCGCTCGGGACGATGCCGAGGATAGAGCCGGAAATAAAAGATCCCGGCGCCGGAAATAGCGGCGGCCAGCAGCGGTTTCACCAGAGTGGGCAAGCGCGGTGCGGACATTCATTCCCCTTCCAAACCAGTACCGGCCGATGTCCGGCTCGATGTGGAATACCTGATTCTTATAGCACATTATTGAAGAATAAATTATTGACGGGCAGTGGTAGGCATGTTAGACAGTCATCTTGCCGTCACATACCGCAGAGGCGTTGCGCCCCGATATGTCCCTGTTGTCCCTCAGCGCATTGATCGAACGACCCAGCCGAAGAGGCGCGGCCGCGGCATTGGCTTTGGCATTGCTGTTGGCCGGGCCGGCGATGTCGCAAGACGCCAATGGCGCTTTGGAGGAAGTGATCACGCTGGTGGATGCAGGGCGATTCGCCGATGCCGAATCGTCGATCGCCAAGAGCCTCGCTGCAGGCGACCTTTCTCCCGGGGGCAGGTCGGCGCTCGAATTCCAGCGCGAACGCATGCGCAGGATTCTGCTGGACTTCACTCTGGACGAGCAGGCCGCCAAAGCCCGCGTACGCGAAAAAATTCCGGATCTGCGCGACGACGAGTTCGCCCGCTGGGATGCCGCCGGACTGATCGAGCACCAGGTGATCGAT
This sequence comes from Pseudoxanthomonas sp., assembly GCA_036383995.1. Taxonomy (GTDB): domain Bacteria; phylum Pseudomonadota; class Gammaproteobacteria; order Xanthomonadales; family Xanthomonadaceae; genus Pseudoxanthomonas_A. The sequence goes on along the minus strand of DASVNG010000009.1, from coordinate 275,816 downwards.
GGACGCACGCTGTACTTCAGCCGCGCGCCCTCCAATTTGTTCCGCGTCAGCGCCGAGGCGAGAGCACGGCGAAAAGAGCAAACGCCGTTCGTCGATGGGCCGATGGAATCGGCCAATGCGCATCATCGCCAAGTGCGGGATGCGGCGTTGGGGAAGGCGGACGCCGATGCCGGTTCGCGTCGGATCCGCGTCACCCAGTCGCTGACCGTGAATGCCGATGCGGTCCCCGCCGGCGAAACGGTGCGCGCATGGATTCCGTATCCGCGCGCGATCCCGGGGCAACAGGAAGACATTCGTTTCATCGAAAGCGCGCCCGTAGCGCACCGCATCGCTCCGGAATCGGCGCTGCAGCGCACGGTGTACCTTGAGAAGCCCGCGCGTGCGGGTGCGCCGACCGCTTTCTCCATTACCTATGAAGTGACCATCCGCGGCCAATACCACGCCATCGATCCCGAACGGGTGGTTGCTGCGCCGCTCACCGCCGAACTGGCGCCCTTCGTGGCCGAGCGTTCTCCGCATGTGGTGTTCACTCCGGCGATCCGCGAGTTTTCGCGCAAGGTGGTCGGCGACGAGAAGAATCCTTACCGCATCGCGCAGAAGCTTTATGCGGCAGTGGACAAGATTCCCTGGGCCGGTGCGCGCGAGTATTCCACCCTCACCAACATCAGCGACTACGCGCTGCATGCCGGCCATGCCGACTGCGGGCAGCAGACCTTGTTGTTGATCACGCTGCTGCGCATCAACGGCATCCCGGCGCGCTGGCAGTCCGGCATGGTTTATTCCGACGGCGACTACGACAACCTGCACGATTGGGGCGCTCTTTATCTTGCGCCTTACGGCTGGGTGCCGATGGATGTCACCACCGGCCGTCTGGACGATGCGGATCCGCAGATCGCGGGGTTTTACCTGGGCGGGCAGGACGCCTACCGCATCGCGTTCAACGACGACTATTCGCGCGAGCTGGTTCCGGCCAAGCAGCATTTCCGGTCCGAGACGGTGGACCTGCAGCGCGGGGAAGCGGAATGGAGAGGCGGCAATCTCTATTTCGATCAATGGGATTACGGATTCGAATGGAAAATGCTGCCGCTGAAGAGCAGCGCCGAATAGCGGGGCGGGAACCCACCAACCAACTCAGCAGGAGAGATCGGGGATGAACAGCAAAGTTTTGCGTAGGGCAGCGCTGTGTATCGCGTTGGGATCGTGTCTCGCATCCATGGCGCCGTTGGCGATGGCGCAAAGCGTGACCGGCGCAGTGGCAGGACGTGCGAATGCCGGCGAGCAGATCACGGTCACCAATCCCGACACCGGCCTGAGCCGCACGGTGACGGTCGGCAAGGAAGGTACTTACCGCGTGGCGCAATTGCCGCCGGGCGATTACACGCTTACTGCAGGCAGCGGTGCGCCGATTTCCGTCAGTGTTTCGCTGGGCGGCACCACTACGGTGAATCTGACTGGCGGAGGCGCAGTAGACCTGGATACGATCCAGGTGATCGGCTCGCGCATCATCAATCGCGTCGACGTACGCTCCACGGAAACGGCGACCAACATCACCCGCCAGGAACTGGCCCGGTTGCCGGTGGACCAGAACCTGACTTCCGTCGCGCTGCTGGCGCCGGGCGTGGTCAATTCTGGCGCCACCTTCGGCGGCCTAACCTTCGGCGGTTCGTCGGTGGCGGAGAACGCCGTCTACATCAATGGCCTGAACGTGACCGACCCTTATCTGCGCAGGGGGTTTTCTTCGGTGCCATTCGCCTTCTACGAAGAATTCCAGGTCAAGACCGGCGGTTATTCGGCGGAATTCGGCCGCAGTACCGGTGGCGTCATCAACGCCATCACGCGATCCGGCGGCAACGAATTCCATGGCGGTATGGAGGTGACGATGGAACCGTCGGCCTGGGCGGCGTCGAAAGAGGACCACTTCCATTCCGACGGCAGCCTCGATGAGCGGGATCGTACCAGCCGCGACACCAGCCCGTTGTTCAAGACCAACGTATGGGCGTCCGGCCCCATCGTGAAGGACAGGCTGTTCTTCTTCGCCATGTATGAGAATCGCGACAACGACTCGAAGGACATCGACACGAGCGATGCCTTCATCACCAAAAGCGACAATGATTTCTGGGGCGCCAAGCTCGATTGGCGCATCAACGACGACCACTCGCTGGAACTGCTGGCGTTCTCCGACAAATCCGACTCGGTCACCAGCACCTACGGCTACAACTGGGACACCTCCGAGCGGGGCGAGTGGCAGGGCGACAGCAGTTCAGGCTCCGGCGGCGACAACTGGTCGGCCACCTATACGGGCCATTTCACCGATAATTTCGTGGCCAAGGCGATGTATGGCGTGAACAAGCGCAGCTCCCTCAGCGGAAGTCCATTGGACGGCGACTGCAGCATCATCAGGGTCTCTGGCCGCCCCAGGGGGCCGGAAGGTTGCCACCCGACCAATACCAGCGCCAGCAGCCGTTACGACAAGCGCGAGGCGGCGCGCCTCGATTTCGAGTGGACGCTAGGCGACCACCTGCTGCGTTTCGGCCTGGACCAGGAGGTGATGGATTCCGATAGTTCGGTTGTATACCCGGGCGACGGCCGGAGCTATGAGTTGCAAACCGTCGTCCCCGGCGCGGCGATTAACGGCACCGTTGTCCCCGCCGGCGTCACTCAGATCATCGATGCGCGCCGTTACATCACGGGCTCCCCGGTCACGACCGAGGCGCAGGCGTTCTATGTGGAAGACAACTGGAGCGTCACGCCGAACCTGCTGTTGAACCTTGGCCTGCGGTTCGACAAGTTCCACAACAAGCTCGCGTCAGGAGCGAGCTTCGCCAAAGCCGACTTCAGCGACATGATGTCCCCGCGCCTCGGGTTCAGCTGGGACATGAAGGGCGACGGTACGACCAAGATATTCGGCAACGCGGGCCGCTACTATCTGCCTCTGACCAACAAGCTCGCCGACTATTTCGGTGGCGGAACCACGGACGAACATACCTACTATGTGTTCAATGGCTGGGACTCGATGAGCCATCCGGTAACCGGCGAGCCGTATCTTGTCCCCAACCTCGGTACGCAGATCGGCCCGGTCAATACCGACGGCAACGTTCCCGCACCCGATGATATCCGCACCGAAGTCGGCCGCGACCTGAAAATGGTATTCCAGGACGAGTTCATCCTGGGCTTCCAGCAGGCGATCAACCAGGAATGGTCGTATGGCGTCAACGCCACCTACCGCAGAGTCAACCGCGCCGTGGAGGACGTGCGCATCAACCGTCTCCAGGGATGCCCCGGGTATTCGAGCTTCCCGATCATCAACCCTGGCGAAACGGCGACCTTGTGGTGCGAGAGCACGAACGACTGGGTTGAATTCGACTCCTCCGAGGAGGGATACATAGCGAGCGGCAGCGGCGCGTTGATGGGTTACAAGAAACCCAAGCGCACCTACAAGGCGGTCGAGTTCCAGCTTGACCGCGCGTGGGACGACAAATGGTTCTTCAACGCCAGCTACCTCTGGTCCAAGAGCGAGGGCAACATCGAGGGCCCGGTGAGCTCGGACACGGGCTACGCAGACACCAACCTAGTGCAGTATTACGATCACCCGGCCGTCAACGAACGCTATGGCGTCCTGTTCAACGACTTCCGCCACCAGATCAAGCTGCGTGGCGGCTACAAGCTCAACGACACATGGAGCTTCGGCACCACGCTCTCCGCGCGCTCCGGCGGCCCGATCACCGCTTTTGGCGTGGTCTGGCCCAACGACAACCGGGCCATGGGCCCCGGTGAATTCAGCGGCGGCGGTTCGGGCTGGTTGTGCGTGGCCAACTGCTCCGACTGGCGCACGCGGGAGCTGGTCTATACGGAGCGCGGTGCGTTTGGCCGCATGCCGTGGGTCTGGGACGTGGGCGCCAGCGTGACTTGGACACTTCCGGTCGAAGGCATCGACTTGAAGGCGCGCTTCTCCGTGTACAACCTGTTCAACAATCAGGCGGTAGTCAATGTGCATTCCCGCTATGAACGCCAGCCTGGCGTGCGGATGCCTTACTTCGGCCAGGGCACGGTCTGGCAAGCGCCCCGCTACATGAACCTGGTGGTGACCTGGAGCTTCTGACTTCAAGGATGCAATCGCCGGAATGAAAGCGCTACCGGCTGAACAGGGCAGGGTGAAACAAGATCACCCTGCCGCTGTTTTTTCCTCGCCGATGGTACGGCTCCTTCTCAAGCCACTGGAACTCTGAGCCGATGGTTGTAGTCGAGGACACGACTCGTTTTCATGGCATAGACCTGCACGCGTTGGGAAACGCAATGGCGACTCCCTTCTACGCCTACTCGGCCAATGCCATCCGGCAGCGCATCGCCGATCTGCAGCGTCAATTGCTCGGCATGGATGCACTCGTCTGCTTCGCAGTGAAAGCCAATCCGACCCTGGCTATCCTGCAATTGATGGCAGAAGCGGGCGTGGGCGCGGACATCGTCTCTTCGGGCGAATTGCGCCGCAGCCTGAGGGCGGGAATACCGGCGTCCAAGATCGTCTTTTCCGGCGTCGGCAAGTCCGACGCGGAGATAGCCGAGGCGCTCGACGTCGGCGTGGGCCGTTTCAACGTCGAATCGGCCGACGAACTGGCGGCGCTGCAGCGCATCGCCCACCAGCGCGGCGTCATCGCCCGCGCGGCGGTGCGCATCAATCCCGATGTCGACGCGCTTACCCACGGCAAGATTTCCACCGGCAAGGCCGAGAACAAGTTCGGCGTGAGCATCGAAGAAGCCAGAACCTGGTTCGCGAACGCCGGCCGGTACGGCAACGTGCGTCTGGACGGGCTGCACATGCATATCGGCTCGCAGATACTGCAACTGGAGGCACTGCGGCAGGCGTTGCAGCGCTTGGCCGCGCTCTGGCGCGAATTGGCCGATGGCGGGCACCGCATCGACAGCATCGATGTCGGCGGCGGCCTGGGCGTGGTGTATCGCAAGGGCCATGATCGCGGGATCGACCTGCAAGGCTACGTAGCGGCGATCAAGGAATCACTGGCAGGGTTCGAGGGCAGGATAGTGTTGGAGCCGGGCCGTTATCTGGTAGCGGAAGCGGGCGTGTTACTGACCAAGGTCCTGCGCACCAAGGACAATGGACAGCGGCGGTTCCTGGTCCTGGATGCGGCCATGAACGACCTGCTGCGCCCCAGCCTGTATGAGGCCTGGCACGACATCGAAAAAGTATCGGCAGGCGAGGACGAGGCCGAGCCGCACGTGGCGTACGACGTAGTCGGCCCGGTCTGCGAAACGGGCGATACTTTCGCCGTGGCGCGCCTGCTGCCGCCGTGCGCGCCGGGCGATCTGCTGGCCATCCATGGCGCGGGCGCTTATGGTGCGTCGATGTCTTCGACCTACAACTCCAGACCGCTGATAGCGGAAGTATTGGTGGACGATGGCTGCTACGCGTTGATCCGGCGCAGGCAGTCCTTCGAAGACATGGTCGCGGCAGAGCAGGCGGCTACCGCATGGAGGGCCTTGTGACGTTCGGCGCGTGGCCAGCCTTGCGCGCAGTGGCATTGACCGTGCTCGCCGCATGTTCCGTCGCTACCGCGCTCGCCGATGAAAAGCCCGTCACTCCCACCAATGCACGCCTCTCCAAAACCGAACTCGACGCCATCGTCGACCAGGCCGTCGCCCGTTATCGGCTCCCCGGCATAGCGGTCGGCGTGATCGAGGAGGGCAAGATCGTCTATGTGGGAACCCGTGGCGAAACCATCAGCGGTTCCGGTCGGCCCATCACCTCCAACACGCTGTTCAAGATCGCCTCCAACAGCAAGGCGATGACCGCCAGCGTGCTCGCCCGCCTGGTCGATGCCGGCAAGCTGCGCTGGGAGGATCCGGTGATCAAGTATTTGCCGTCGTTCCGCATGTACGACCCTTGGGTCACCCGGAACATGCAGGTCAAGGATCTGTTGGTGCACAACAGCGGTTTGCCCGAGGGCGGCGGCGACCTGATGCTGTGGCCGGAACCGAACCGTTTCACCCGCGCCGACATCATCGCCGGCCTGGCGCATATCAAGCCCGCCTATAGCTTCCGTTCCGGTTATGCCTACGACAACCTGTTGTACGTAGTGGCAGGCGAAGTGGCCGCGGCCGCGGGCGGTGCGTCCTATGAGGAACTGGTGCAACGGGAGCTGTTCGAGCCACTGGGATTGTCGCGTTGCCGGGTAGGCGCATGGCGGCTCGACCAGGTTGGCGATGTCGCCCAGCCCCACAACCGCGTCGATGGCCATAACGCGGTGGTCAAGGCGGACGATGCGGTGGTGGAACCGCTGGTTTCCGCCGCGGCCGGCGGCATCCGCTGCAGTCTGGACGACATGCTGGCGTGGGCGAACAACTGGCTGGCGCCGGATAGCAAACAGCAAGCCTGGCTTTCGGCCGAGCAGCGGCAGGCCGCCTGGGTGCCGCGCACCCCCATGCCGATTTCCGCGCGCCGCAGGGCATGGGACGGAACGCGCCTGTTCGCCTACGGGTACGGATGGCGCATCGCCGATGTCGATGGCGCGTATACCGTGTCCCATACCGGCACCCTGTCGGGCATGTACTCGGTCATGACTCTGTTGCCGGACCGCAAGTCGGGCTTCGTGGTGCTGATCAATGGGGAGGCGGAGACCGCACGCACCGTGTTGAACGAGGTGCTGCTGAAGCGATTCACCAAACCCGCCGACGATCGCGGAGTGGCTTATTACGCCGATGAGCTGCAACGGGAATCCGAATCCAAAAAAACTGTGGCGCAACAACCCGATATCGGGCGCGAAGCGCCGACGCTGAAGCAGTTCGAGCAATGGTGGGGCGTCTATCGCGATCCCTGGTTCGGCAAGACGCGCATCTGTCCCGATGACGGGCAAGCCCGCTTCGTCGCGGAAAAATCGCCGATGCTCTCCGGCCGCATCATGCGCAGCGGATCCCGGTATCTGGTGGACTGGGACCACGACAGCGTGGATGCGGAGGCATGGCTGGACTTCCATCCCGCGACCGCTTCGCAGCCGGCGCGGCTGACCCTGGCCAAGGTCGATCCGGAAGCGGATTTCAGTTACGACTACGAAGACCTCGCCTTCGAACGGGTAAGCGGCTGTGAATAAGCGGATGCCGCGTGCGGGTCGCATCGCCGCGTTGCTGGTGTGGACCTTGTTTGCCTGTATTGCCTGCGCCTCCGATCCGGCGCCATCGCCCGCGGCGGCGCCGACGCTGTCCGACGCTCGCAGCTTCGGCGGGGCCGGCCTGGTCGATATCCGCACGCTGGTGCCGGACATCGCTTCGCAGATCCGCTACGCAGGATCGGAAAATTTCGTGGGAACGCCGGTGGAAGGCTATGGCGCGGCCCGCTGCTATCTGCGCGAGCCGGCGGCGCAGGCCCTGCGACGCGTCGAGCGGTCCCTGCGCCAGGAAGGATTCCGCCTGCAGGTGTTCGACTGCTACCGGCCGGCGCGCGCCGTGCGCCATTTCGTACGTTGGGCCGCCGACTTGCAGGACCAGCGCACCAAGCCGCGTTACTACCCGAACCTGGACAAGACCAAGCTGCTGGGCGATTACATCGCGCCGGTTTCGGGCCATAGCCGCGGCGCTACCCTGGACCTCACCTTGCTCGATTGCCGCGGGCCGGACGGCCAATGCGTTCCGTTGGACATGGGGACGGAATTCGATTTCTTCGACCCGCGCGCCAACACCGATTCTCCGCTGGCCACTCCGGCGCAGCGCGACAATCGCCAGCGCCTGCTGCGCGCCATGGCGCAGGAAGGTTTCAGGAACTACCCGCAAGAGTGGTGGCACTACACGCTCGCCTCCCACGATTCCCAGGTGCTCTACGACATTCCCATCGAATAGCTTGTACGTCTGCGCGGAATTCCCTCCATGCGTCTGGTCCTCCTGCTCCTGCTTATGACTCCCGTTTCCGCCATTGCAGACAACGCATTCCCCACCCAGGCGGTGGACACGATGATGGAAAGATACTCAGGTGAGGCACCGGGCGCTTCGGTGCTGGTGCTGCGCGACGGCGTCCCGTTGCTGCGCAAGTCCTATGGCCTCGCGGATAGGGAGAAACGCATCGCCGCAACTCCAGCCACCAACTACCGGCTGGCTTCAGTGACCAAGCAATTCACCGCTGCGGCGATCATGCTGCTGGCGGAAGAAGGGCGCTTATCGCTGGACGACGGCGTGCGGCGGTGGTTGCCGTCGCTGCCGGCTTCTGCCGATTCCATCACCTTGCGGCATCTGCTGACCCACAGTTCCGGCCTGATCGACTACGAGGACGTCATGCCGGCCGATTTTTCCGGGCAGCTCCACGATGCCGATGTGCTGGGGTTGCTGGAAACGCAGGACAAAACCTATTTCCCGCCGGGCACCGGCTATCGCTACAGCAACAGCGGCTACGCGCTGCTGGCGCTGATCGTGGAAAGGGCATCGGGGCAGACCTTCGCCGACTTCCTGCGACTGCGCGTCTTCCAGCCGCTGGGCATGACACATACGCTGGCTTTCGTGGAAGGAGGTCCCGCCATCGCCCACCGCGCCTACGGCTATAGCGAATCGGCGGGCGGTTGGGTCCGCACCGATCAAAGCCCGACCAGCGCGGTGCTGGGCGATGGCGGCATCTATTCCTCCCTCGACGACCTGGCCAGATGGGATGCCGCGTTGTACGACGACCGCCTGCTGAGCGATGAGTCGCGCAAGCTCATGTTCACGCCGCACGTGGTTACGGACCAGCCCGACATTCGCTATGGTTTCGGCTGGCGCATCACCGGCGAGACGTTATGGCATTCTGGCGAAAGCATCGGTTTCCGCAATGTAATCATCCGTTACCCGCAACGACGCCTGACGGTGATCGTGCTCAGCAACCGGGACGATCCCGAGCCCTATGCCACCGCCAGGAAGATCGCGGAGTTGGCGATCGGACAGGAGTTGTGAACATGCCCTGGTGCTATCGAGTTCGTGCGAATGGCAGGCGGCATTCGGCGCTCCGGGTCGCTGCGGTTCTGCTTGCGGTGTTTCTGGCCGGCTGCGCGCACACGCCAGCGCATAACCCTATGGCGCGCTGGGTGCCATCGCCCAATCACAACGCGCGCGAAGCCACTCTGATCGTGATCCATGCCACCACGCAGGATTCGGTCGAGCAAAGCCTGCATACCCTGCGGACACGCAACAGCGGCGGGCCCGTCAGTTCCCACTATCTGATCGGCCGCGACGGCGCGCTCTATCAGCTGGTCGCCGAGGACCGGCGCGCATGGCATGCCGGCCCGGGCAGCTGGGGCACGATCAGCGACGTCAATTCCGCTTCGATAGGCATCGAGCTGGACAACAACGGCAGCGAACCGTTTCCCGCCGAACAGATCGACAAACTGCTGGCGTTGCTGGAAGACCTGTGCAAGCGCCTGGATATTCCGCGCTACCAGATCATCGCCCACGCCGACATGGCGCCGACCCGCAAGACCGATCCCGGTCCGCTGTTTCCCTGGGCACGGCTTGCGCAGGCCGGGTTCGGGCGTTGGCCCAGCATGCCATTGACCGATCCGCCTGCGGATTTCGACCCAAGGTCCGCGCTGAGGATCCTCGGCTATTCGATGGACGACTACGCCGCCTCGATTCGTGCGTTCCGCCTGCACTATCGGGGAATCGATGCCGATACCGCCGAGTTGGGGGCCGAGGATCTGCGCATCCTGTATGCGCTGGTGAATATTCCCGAGTAGCGGGCAACCCGGGAATTCAATCGACCTGTTGCGGCAGCACCACCAGCTTGCCGACCGCTTTGCGGGCGAGCAGCGTTTCCAGTGCTTCCGACGCTTTCGACAATGGGTAGCGCCGCGAGATGAGCGGATGGATCTTGCGTTCGCGCAGCCAGGAAAACAGCAGCCGCATGTTCTCCGCATTCAAGGCGGGTTCGCGGCGCACGAATTCGCCCCAGAACACGCCGACCAGCGAGCTGCCTTTCAGCAGCAACAGGTTCGCTGGTATTCTCGGGATGTCTCCGGCCGCGAAACCGACCACCAGGTAACGGCCGCGCCAACCGACGCTGCGCAGCGCCGGTTCGGCCAGATCGCCGCCGACCGGGTCGTAGACCACGTCCACGCCGCGTCCGCCGGTCAGCGTCTTGATCCGTTCACGCAGATCTTCGCTGGCGTAGTCGATGGTTTCGTCGGCGCCGTGTTCGCGCGCGGCCGCCAGTTTTTCTGCAGAGGACGCAGCAGCGATGACGCGCATGCCCAGCAGCTTTCCTATTTCCACCGCGGCCAGGCCCACGCCGCCGCCGGCGCCCAGCACCAGCAGGGTTTCGCCCGCCTGCGCCTGCGCGCGGTCCTTCAATGCGTGCAGCGATGTGCCATAGGTCAGGACGAAACTGCCGGCCAGTTCCAGGTCTTCATCGCCGATCCCATCGGGCAACGGAAGAATATTGCCCGCATCGACCGCCACTTCCTGCGCGTAGGCCCCGAACATGGTGATGCCGACCACCTTGTTTCCCACCGCAAGCCGCTTGACCTCGCTGCCCACGGCGATGATCTCGCCCGACAGTTCGCCGCCCGGCGAGAACGGCAGTTCGGGCTTGAACTGGTACTTGCCGGCAACGATCAAGGCATCGGGGAAGTTGACCGCGGCCACGCGAGTGCGCACGAGCACCTGAGCGGGGCCGGGGACAGGCGAGGGCAGGTCACGCAATTGCAGCGAGGAGGGCGGCCCCCAGGTTTCGCAGACGATGGCTTTCATGTTGTTCCTTGGTTGTCTGTCGACGAAGAGCGCGCACTCAACTTTCGGCGCGGACCGCGTGTTTGGCCAATTCCAGCCGCGCGATGGTGCCGCGGTGCACTTCGTCGGGACCGTCGGCGATGCGCAGCGTACGGATGCCCGCATACAGCCCGGCGAGCGGGAAGTCCTCGGTCACCCCGGCGCCGCCATGGGCCTGGATGGCCCAGTCGATGATCTGGCAGGCCATGTTCGGCGCTACCACCTTGATCATCGCGATCTCCGCGCGCGCCACCTTGTTGCCTACGGTATCCATCATGTAGGCCGCTTTCAGCGTGAGCAGGCGCGCCTGTTCGATCATGCAGCGGGCTTCGGCGATGCGTTCGTGCCAGACCGAGTGGTCGCCGATGCGCTTGCCGAAGGCCACGCGCGCCTGCACCCGCTTGCACAGCAGTTCCAATGCGCGCTCGGCGACGCCTATGGTGCGCATGCAATGGTGGATGCGTCCGGGCCCCAGACGCCCCTGCGCGATTTCGAAGCCGCGGCCTTCGCCCAGAAGCAGATTGCCGGCGGGCACGCGCACCTCGCGCAGTTCTATTTCCATGTGGCCGTGCGGCGCATCGTCGTAGCCGAACACCGGCAGCGGGCGGATCACTTCGATGCCGGGCGTGCCGGCGGGCACCAGCACCATCGACTGCTGCGCATGGCTGGGCGCGGCCGGGTCGGTCTTGCCCATGACGATGTACAGCGCGCAGCGCGGATCTCCCGCGCCCGAGGCGAACCACTTTCGTCCGTTGATCACATACTCATCGCCGTCGCGGCGGATGGAACATTGGATGTTGGTGGCGTCGGAAGAGGCCACCGCAGGCTCGGTCATCAGGAACGCCGAACGGATCTCGCCGGCCAGCAACGGTTCCAGCCAGCGATCCTTCTGCTCATCGCTGCCGTAGCGTTCCAGCGTCTCCATGTTGCCGGTGTCGGGCGCCGAACAGTTGAATACCTCGGAAGCCCAGAGCACCCGCCCCATGATTTCGCACAGCGGCGCGTATTCCAGATTCGACAAACCTTGCGGCGCGCGCGAGGAGCGGGGAAGGAACAGGTTCCACAAACCGCGTTCGCGCGCCAACGGCTTCAGCGTTTCGACGATGGGCACCGGCATCCACGCGCTGCCGGCGGCACGGTTGCTTCGGACCTGCTCCGCATACACCGTTTCGTTGGGATAGATGGCGGCATCGAAGAAGCGCAGAAGCTCGGCGCGCAGGTTCTCGACCTTGGGGCTGTAAGAAAAATCCATGCGGACTCCAAGCGTGGGAATCATTAAGTTCCATTGAACGGAACTAGATTCTATGAATTCTCCGGCATCGTAAGAGTATGGGCGGATATCTAGCAAGCTTGTATTTTTCGACTTGTCGAAGCAGCACTGGCTAAGTACGATGAATCAGTCGAAAGCAATAAGTTCCATTATGTGGAACTTTGAGAAACCGCCGATGCCCAAGCTGCATGTGCTGTTCAAGAAGGAGGATCTGGACCACAGTCGCCTTCAGGACAAGGTGGTGATCGTGCTGGACGTGCTGTTCGCCACGTCCACCATCGTGCACGCCTTCGCCCAGGGCATCGATCGCATCTGGCCCGCGCGCGATGCCGACGATGCGTTGCGCATCGCCGCGACTCTGCAAGCGCCCATGCTGGCTGGCGAATACCTGGCCGAAGGATTGCCGGGCTTCGGACCGTCCACGCCCTTGGCGCTTGCCGATACCGGCCTCCACGGTTCCACCCTGGTCTACGCCACCACCAACGGCACCGTGGCTTTGAACAGCGCTGCCGCTGCCGCCCACGTCTATGTCGGCGCGCTGTTGAACGGCGCGGCGTTGGCGGCTTATGTTGCGCGCAGGCATCCACAGGCCCAGGTGCTGCTGCTGTGTTCGGGTTCGGTCGATAGTTTCAATCTTGAAGACTTCTACGGCGCCGGGCATATCGCCGCGCATTTCGAGCGCATCGGCGGCTATTCGCCGACCGATGCGGCGCTGGCGGCGATACTGCTTTGCCGCAGCTGCGATGCGCCGGCCACGCTGCGCGCCTCGCGGGTCGGGCGGATCATGCAGGCGCATGGGCTGCAGCACGAAGTGGATTGCGCGGCGCAGTTCGACACCCACGACGTCGTGCCGGAGCTCAGCGACGGCTGTCTGCGGCTGGCGGCGGCATGAAAATTCCAGGCCGACGCAGCGTTGTCGCCTTTCGCAACGATCATCGGCCGTCTTATCGCGGTCATTCACCAGACACAGGAACCAGACATGTCGGTCAAGTATGAAACCCGCGACGGCGTTGCGATCCTTATCATGGAAAACCCGCCGGTCAACGGCCTGGGCCTGGCCACGCGTCGCGGCCTGATCGAATCGCTGGCGCAGGCGCTGGACGACGCCTCGGTGAAGGCCATCGTGGTCACCGGCGGTCCGCGCGCTTTCTCCGGCGGCGCCGACATCCGCGAATTCAACAAACCCGAAGCGGGCATGGAGCCTACGTTGCCTACCGTCATCGCTGCTTTCGAGCGCAGCGACAAACCGACGGTCGCTGCCATCGAAGGTCTTGCCCTGGGCGGTGGATTGGAACTGGCCCTGGGCATGCATCACCGTGTGGCCGACAAGCGCGCGCAGATCGGCTTGCCGGAAGTGAAGTTGGGCTTGTTGCCGGGCGCCGGCGGCACGCAGCGGTTCCCGCGCGCAGTGGGGCTTGAGGCGGCGGTCAACATGATCGTTTCCGGAGCGCCGGTCGCGGCTGGCAAGCTGGCCGCCACAAGGTTGTTCGACCGCGTGGTGGAGGGCGATGCGCTGCAGATCGCCCTCCAGTTGGCCGATGAAGCGGTCGCGTCCGGCGCGCTGCCGAAAGTGCGCGACTGGAAGATCGAACATCCCAATGCGGAGGGCTTCCTCGGTTTCGCGCGTACCGCCGTCGCCGCGGCTTCGGCCAACTATCCCGCACCGCTGAAATGCCTGGATGCGATAGAAGCGGCGGTGAAGCAGCCCTTCGACAAGGGCATCGAAGTAGAACGCGAGGCGTTCTCCGCGCTGATCCAGACCACCGAATCGAAAGCGCTGCGCCATGGTTTCTTCGGCGAGCGCGCCGCCGGCAAGATCGCCGATATCGGGCCGGAGGTCGCGCTGCGCGAGGTGAAGCAGGTCGGCGTGATCGGCGCCGGCACCATGGGCGGCGGCATCACCATGAACTTCCTCAACGCCGGCATTCCGGTGACGCTGCTGGAAACCAGACAGGACGCACTGGATCGCGGCCTGGCCACCATCCGCAAGAACTACGAAAACAGCGCGAAGAAAGGCAAGCTGACCGCCGATCAGGTGGAACAGCGCATGGGCCTGATCGCGCCGACCCTGGACTACGCCGACCTCGGACAAGCCGACCTGATCGTCGAGGCGGTGTTCGAGGAATACGCCGTCAAGGAATCGGTCTTCACCCAGCTCGACGCCGTCGCCAAGCCCGGCGCCATCCTCGCCAGCAATACTTCCACCTTGGATGTCGACCGCATCGCCGCCTTCACCAGGCGCCCGCAGGAGGTGCTGGGCATGCATTTCTTCAGCCCCGCCAATGTGATGAAACTGCTGGAAGTGGTGCGCGGCAAGGCCACCGCCAAGGACGTGCTGGCCACGGTGATGGCGCTGGCCAAGAAGATCGGCAAGACCGCGGTGGTGTCGGGCGTCTGCGACGGCTTCATCGGCAACCGCATGATCGAGCAGTACAGCCGCCAGGCCGGATTTCTGCTGGACGAAGGCGCCTTGCCGCAGCAGGTGGACAAGGCGATGGAGAAATTCGGCTTCGCCATGGGCCCGTTCCGCATGGGCGATCTGGCCGGCAACGACATCGGTTGGGCCATCCGCAAGCGGCGTTACGTGGAAAAGCCGCACATGACTTACTCGAAGACGGCGGACCTGGTGTGCGAACTGGGCCGGTACGGGCAGAAGACCGGTGCGGGCTGGTACGACTACAAGCCGGGCGACCGCACCGCGTATCCCTCGCAGGTGGTGAACGAGTTGATCGAGAAGAACTCGAAGGATCTGGGCATCGCCCGCCGCGCCATCAGCGACGAAGAGATCGTCGAACGCCTGGTCTACGCGCTGGTCAACGAAGGCGCGCATATCCTGGAAGAAGGCATCGCCGCCAAGGCGTCGGACATCGACATCGTGTACCTGGCCGGCTACGGCTTCCCGATCTGGCGTGGCGGCCCGATGTTCTATGCCGACAGCGTGGGCCTGTACAACGTGCTGGCGGCCATGCGGCGCTACGCCAAAGGGCATGAAGGCAGGGCCTGGGAACCCGCACCGCTGTTGGTGCGGCTGGCCGAAGCCGGGCAATCGTTCAATCCATGACCGCAGCGGCGAACGCAATCCGCAACGCGAATCCGCATCGCATTCCACCGGGAACACACTCGTGAAAGAAGCCGTCATCGTTTCCACCGCACGCACCGGCCTGGCCAAGAGCTGGAAGGGCGCCCTCAACATGACCCACGGCGCCACCCTGGGCGGCCACGTGGTGCAGCACGCCGTCGCGCGCGCCGGCGTGGACCCGGCCGAAGTGGAAGACGTGCTGATGGGTTGCGCCAATCCGGAAGGCGCCACCGGCGTCAACATCGCGCGCCAGAGCGCGATCCGCGCCGGCTTGCCGGTGAGCGTGCCCGGCGCAACCGTCAATCGCTTCTGTTCCTCGGGGTTGCAGACCATCGCCATGGCGGCGCAGCGCGTGCTCGCGGGCGAGGGAGAAATCCATGTCGCCGGCGGCGTGGAAAGTATTTCCTGTGTGCAGCCGTACATGAACCAGCACATGCTCGGCGAAGCCTGGCTGCTGCAGCACAAGCCCGAGCTTTACTGGCCCATGCTGCAGACCGCCGAGACCGTGGCCGAACGTTATGGCATTTCCCGCGAACGCCAGGACCGCTACGGCGTCGAGAGCCAGCAGCGCGCGGCCGCGGCGCAGGCGGCCGGCAAGTTCGACGATGAGATCGTGCCGATCACCGTGCTGGCCGGCGTTGCCGACCCGGAAACTCGGCAGCTGACGACGCGGGAAGTGACGCTGTCCACGGACGAAGGCATCCGCGCCGATACGACCTACGAAGGCGTCGCCAAGATCCGCAGCGCGCTGCCGGGCGGAGTGATCACCGCGGGCAACGCCAGCCAGTTCTCCGATGGCGCTTCGGCCGTGGTGGTGATGGACGCGAAGCTGGCCGAACGACGTGGCCAGCAGGTGCTCGGCATCTTCCGCGGCTTCGCCGTCGCCGGCTGCGAGCCGGACGAGATGGGTATCGGTCCGGTGTTCGCGGTGCCGAAGCTGTTGAAGCGCGCGGGCCTGAAGGTCGAAGACATCGGCCTGTGGGAATTGAACGAAGCCTTCGCCGTGCAGGTGCTGTACTGCATGGATACGTTGAAGATTCCCCACGAGCGCATCAACGTCAACGGCGGCGCCATCGCGGTGGGCCATCCCTACGGCGTCAGCGGCGCGCGCCTGGTCGGCCATGCCTTGATCGAGGGCAGGCGGCGCGGCGTGAAATACGCCGTGGTCACCATGTGCGTGGGCGGCGGCCAGGGCGCCGCCGGCCTGTTCGAGATTGTCTGATCGAAGCCCGTTTGATCGAAGCCCGTCTGACCGGAGCCAACCGATGCGCGTACTCGAAAACCTGGATGCGTTGCCGGCTTGGATAGGGCGGGAGGTCGCCTGCAGCGATTGGCTGGCGGTGGATCAATCGCGCATCCAGGGTTTCGCCGATGCCAGCGGCGACCAGCAATGGATCCACACCGACCCGGAACGCGCGCTGCGCGAATCGCCCTACAAATCGACCATCGCCCACGGCTACCTGACCTTGTCGCTGCTGCCGCATCTGCTGGAAAGCTGCCTGCGCATCGACGGAGTAGGCATGGCGATCAACTATGGCCTGGACCGCGTGCGTTTCCCCGCGCCGCTGCTGGTCGGCCAGCGCGCGCGGGCCCGGCTGGCGCTGGAACGCCTGGAATCGGTCGCCGGCGGCATGCAGGCGCATTGGGCCGCGACCGTCGAACTGGAGCATGGCGACAAACCCGCCTGCGTCGCGCAGATGCTGGTGCGTTACTACCCCTCACAAACTACTGCCTGATTCGATAACGGAGCCTGCATGGATCTCGATTTCAACCTGGAAGAGCAAGCGTTCCGCGACGAGGTGCGGCGGTTCCTCGCCGCCGAGCTGCCCGCCGACATCCGCGACCGCATGCGTCGCGACGATGCCAGCCAGATCCGCGACGACATCGTGCGCTGGCAGAAGATATTGCACGCCAAGGGATGGGGTGCGCCCGCATGGCCGGTCGAGTTCGGCGGCACCGGCTGGAGCAAGACCCAGCAGTACCTCTTCGAGAACGAGTGCGCCCTGGCCGATGCGCCGGCGCAGCTGGCCTTCGGCATCAAGATGGTCGCGCCGGTGATCGTGCGCTACGGCAGTGCGGAGCAGCAGCAACGCTTCCTGCCGCGCATCCTGGCGGCGCAGGACTGGTGGTGCCAGGGCTATTCGGAAACCGGTTCCGGTTCGGACCTGGCCTCCTTGAAGATGAAGGCCGAGCGCGACGGCGACGAGTACGTGCTCAACGGCCAGAAGGTCTGGAACACGCTGGGCCAGTTCGCCGACTGGATCTTCTGCCTGGTGCGCACCGATCCCTCGGCCAAACCGCAGAAGGGCATCTCCTTCCTGCTGATCGACATGAAGACGCCCGGCATCAGCGTGCGCCCGACGCGGTTGCTGGACGGAACCTTCGAGGTCAACGAAATCCGGTTCGACAATGTGCGCGTGCCCGTATCCAACCGGGTCGGCGAGGAAAACCAGGGCTGGACCTACGCCAAGTTCCTGCTGGGCCATGAGCGCACCAACATCGCGGGCATCGGTTTCTGCAAGCGCGAGCTGCAGCGATTGAAACAAGACGCGGTGTCGACGATGAAGGACGGTCGAAGCCTGCTGGAAGATCCTACGTTCGGCAACAAGGTCGCCCAGGTGGAAATCGAGCTCACCGCGCTGGAGGTGACCAATATGCGGGTGATCTTCGCCGAAGCGGCGAAACAGGCGCCGGGGCCGGAAGCGTCGATGCTGAAGATACGCGGCACCGAAATCATGCAGCGCATCTCCGAGCTGCAAGTGGAACTGCTGGGTCCGGCGGCGTTGGCCTACCGGCCCGACGACGAGGGTTCGCGCGCCACCGCCGCCTATCTGAATCTGCGCAAGCTGAGCATCTTCGGCGGGTCCAACGAGATCCAGCGCAACATCATCGCCCACATGATCCTCGGACTATAGGAACCCTGCATGGATTTTTCCTTCAACGACGAACAGCAGATGCTGCTGGACACCACCCGCCGCTTCATCGCCGAGCGTTATGGTTTCGAGCATCGCAATGCGGTGCGCGCATCGGCCGACGGCTGGTCGCGCGAGGTATGGGCGCAGCTGGCCGAACTGGGTCTGCTGGCCATCAACATTCCCGAAGAAGAGGGCGGCATCGGCGCCGGACCGGTCGGCACGCTGCTGGTCGGCAACGCGATAGGCGAGGGCATGTTGCTGGAACCGTTCTGGTCCAGCGCGGTGGTGGCGACCCATGCCATCGTCGCGCTTGGCTCGGCCGAACAGAAATCGAAGTGGCTGCCGCCACTGGCCGGCGGCGAAACCATCGCGGTGCTGGCGCACGACGAAGCGTCCACGCGCTTCGATGCGACGAATATCGAAACCCGGGCGACGCCCCGCGGCGACGGCTGGGAACTCAGCGGCCGCAAGTCCGCGGTCTATCACGCACCGGCGGCCAACTTGCTATTGGTGTCGGCACGGGTCGGCGAGGAGTGGGGAGTGTTTGCGGTTCCCGCCGATGCCGCAGGCGTCAGCCTGTCGCCCTACGCCACGGTGGATGAGCAGCGCGCTGCCGATCTGGTTTTCGAAAAGGTGGCGCTGGTTGCCGATTCGCGTCTGGGCGGCGATGCGCGCCAGTCCCTGCAGGCGACCCTCGATTACGGATTGGCCGCCTTGTGCGCCGAAGCTTTCGGCGCCATGGACCGCATTCTGGCCGCGACGATTTCCTATAGCCGTTCGCGCGTCCAGTTCGGCGCGCCGATCGGCAGCTTCCAGGCCTTGCAGCACCGCATGGCGGAAATGCTGATGCACCTGGAGCAGGCGCGTTCGATGTCGTACCTGGCGACTTCGCATTGCACCGACCCCGACCCCACCGCGCGCGGCGCCGCGCTATCGGCGGCCAAGACGCTGATGGGGCAGGCGGCGCGTTATATCGGTCAACAGGCGGTGCAGCTGCACGGCGGTATGGGCATGACCGACGAGCTGGACGTCAGCCACTACTTCAAGCGTCTGCTGGCGTTCGAGTTGCGTTGCGGCACTACCGACCAGCATCTGGAGAACTATAGGCGGCAGCTGCGCGCGGCTTAGAAAAACCGCAGAAAAACCAAATCCGTTCGTGGTGAGCCCGATCGAGCGTCAGCCTGCCGCTTTCCGCAGCGCGAGGATCACCGCGCTCAGCGGCTCCGGCCGCGCGATGAAGTAGCCCTGCAGGTGCTCGCAACGGTTCTCTTTGAGCCAGCGGTACTGGTCCGGGTTTTCCACTCCTTCGGCCACCACCGATAGCCCCAGAGTGTGGGCAAGGGTCAGCAGCGCGCGGCATATGGCCGCGCTGCCGGGGTTGGAATGGACGTCGGCCACGAAGGACTGATCGATTTTCAGGAAATCGAGAGGAAGGTGTTTCAGGTAGGAAAGGCTGGAGAAACCCGTGCCGAAATCGTCGATGGAAGTGCGGATGCCCGCGGCTTGCAGGCGGCGCATCGCTTCTATCGTCAGCTGGGGTTCGCTCATGATGATGCTTTCGGTCAGTTCGACGTGCAGCGCGCCGCGGCGCAGCCCGTGTTTGGCGATAGCGGCGGAAACGGAACGGTAGAAATCCGTGTCGAGGAACTGCTGGGCCGAGACGTTCACCGCGATGGGAATGTGGCCGAATCCGGCCAGCTCCAGGGTCTTATGGCTGGCGGCCGCCTGATCCAGCACGTACTGGCCCAACTGGGTGATCAAACCGTAGCTTTCGGCCAGCGGAATGAACTCCGCGGGAGGTATGAACGTCCCGTCCCGCTGCGGCCAGCGCACAAGCGCTTCCAGGGCGCTGGCCTTGAGGCTTCTGGTCTGCGCGATGGTCTGGAAATGCAGCACGAATTCGCCGGCGTTGATGGCCTGCCGCATGCGCAGCACCAGTTCCTGCTGTTCTATCGCGGCGATGCTCATCGCATCGACGTAAGGCGCCGAGCGGACTTTCTTGGCCCTGGCCACGTGGGCGGCCAGCGCGGCGTTCCTTATGATCTCCGCGGCGTCGCCGCCGTTCTCGGGAAATTCCGCCGAACCCACCCATGCTTCCAGATGGTAAGGCCGGCCCTGCGATTCGATCGGCTGCAGGATGGCTTCGGTCAGTCCTTCGTCGGCCGTCTGCGCCGAGTCCCCATGCCGTATGGCCACCACGAACGTATCGGAGGGAAGGTGGGCCACCAGATTCTGTTCATCGATCAGCGCCGTGAGCCGTTTGCTTATCGCCCTCAACAGCGCTTCGCTCGACGCCCTGCCTTGCGTATCGGCGATCGCGTCCAGGCCTTTTATCTGGATGCTCGCCACGCTGAACGGAAGTCCTTCCTCCACGTCCCGTTCCAAGCGCTTGGTCAACTCGTCGATATTGAGCAGGCCGGTGGTCAAGTCGCGCGACGCGCGGAAGGCGAGTTGCTGCTCGTATTCGATGCTGGCGCTGATGTCCTCGGCCAGGATGAGCCGCGCCGGCTTGCCGCCGAATTCCAGGTCCGCGGTATGGATATTGACCTCGAACAGCGAGCCGTCCTTGCGGCGGTGGGTCCATACCTGGGGAAGATGGAATCCTTCGCGGCCCGCCGAGATGTCGGCCAGGAGTTTGTCCTTGTCCTCGTCCGGCCGCAGGTCGAGGATGGACATGTCCAGGAACTCCTCCCTCGAATAGCCGTACTGCGCCACCGCGGCGGAATTGACTTCGACGAATTTCAGCGTGGCAACGTCGAACACCCAAAACGGCAGCGGGTTCTCGTTGAATATCAGCCGGAACTGCCGTTCCGCATCGGCGATGCGTTTCTGGGCTTCCACCCGCGGCGTCACGTCGGCGATGGTTCCGGTTATCTTCAATCGCGAATCGTGGTCGCGGACCGACGCGCCGCGTATGGAAATCCATTTGACCAGGCCATGTTTGTCGAGCGTTCGGTATTCGGTCTCGAACTTTTCCTGGGTAGTCCACGCCTCGCCTATGACGGCCGCCAGCGCCTCCCGGTCGTCGGGATGCACGAAGGCATAGAACTCCTCGGGCGAAGCCGAAGACTGCGCGGTGGGGAGGCCGAACATCTGGGTCACGTTGTCCGACCACTGCAGACGGGCCGAGTCCTTCCACATGATCCAGGTGCCCACGCCGCCGACCTGCTGGGCCAGGCTGAGGTTGGAAGCGCCTTCCTGTATTTCGGCCAGCAGTTTTTCCTGGGCGGCGCCGGTTTTTTTCAGGACCACCAGCAGGTAGCCGTAAACCAACAGGTACGCCACGTAGACCGCGATGGCGGTCGCCAGCAGCAGTTGCCATGGTTTCAGCACATCGCCGGCCGCAATGCCCGCGGTAAGGCGAATCGAATATTCCGGCAGGTCGGCGGTGGCCACCAGGCGGGGAACGCCATCGATTTCGCTGGTTTGCGGAAGGTTCGGCTCAGCCGCCGCGCGCGGTTGCGGAAAAGTCTTTCCGACCAGCCGCACCGCTTCCGGGCTGTGGGCGAGCAAGGTGCCGTCCCGGTCGGTGATGGCGACGGTGCCGTTCAGTCCCGTGTCCAGACCGGCGACGATGCTTCGCAGTTCGTAGATTCTGAAGCGCGCCAGCACGTATCCGTTCCGCTTCAACGGCACCGCTATCGGCAGCAGCCAGCGGCCGCGGGGCGTCTTGTACAAGTGGCCGATCCGCAACGCGCTGCCCGGTCCCGGCGGACGTGCCGCGACCCAGTGCGGCAGGGTGGGATCTCCTTGCCCGCCGTACAGTGCGCGGCCTTGCGGATCCACCAGCACGATGTTCTCAAGCTCGCGCTGTCTGCTGGCCACGCCGGCGATGTTCTCCAGCAGCACGCCGGGGTCCGCTTTTTCGTCGCCGTTCGACAGCAGCTCCGCGTCGCCGGCCACTCCCAGCAGCGCCCGTTCCAGATTGCGGAATTCGTACTTCAACAGGCGCGCCGCGCCGGCGGCGAGGGCGGAGCTTTGCCGCTGCGCGCCCTCCAGCCTTACGGTGCGGTCGTTGACGACCACGTAGGCCAGTCCCAGCGCCAGCAACAACGCCAATATCATTCCCGTGATCGCGAAGACGCGGGTCGAATCGGTGGGGCGCAATCGCCCGCTGTCAGTGTTCCTGGCTTCTTCCAATGGGTCGCCCCCCGGCCGAGCAAAGGTCGCAATGCATCGTGGAAAAACGATCGCTTCGTTTCCGATGACGGAACAGCATGCACTAATCGCCCCGCATTGGTGTCAGCGCGGCGTTCACGCATGGCTCGTTCATTCCCTTCCGGAAGCGCCGAACGTGGACCCCATCACGGTTTCGGGTGACATGCGGTAGCGTAGGCGACGCAGTGCCGGACGGATCGAGGCGTAAACCAAGGGACGGGAAGGAGAGGTGAGGTTTCCTGCATTGCCGGGCCGGATGCGGGAAATCCCGGCCGGAACGCGGGGATCTTCGCCGCTCGCCTCCACGGGCCGGTGGGAATAGAGTTGTCGCCGCGGGCCGCTTTCGCTGGCGGTCAAGCACAAACGAAGGTTCGAAACAGTACGCGGGGAGTGCGATGAGTCGTTATCTGGCCTATGGGTTGAGCATCGCGCTGGCGCTGCTGTCTTTGTCGCTGGCGCTGCATTCGCCCACCTGGTGGTGGGGCGTGGCCGGGTTCGGCGCCTTGGCGTTGCTGGGCAGCTGGGACCTTCTGCAGAAGCGCAGCACGCTGCGCCGCAACTATCCGCTCCTGGCGCATTTCCGCTACGGGCTGGAATCGGTGGGCCCGGAGATGCGCCAGTATTTCATCGAGGGCGACACCGCCGAGGTGCCGTTCTCGCGCCAGCAGCGGGCGCTGGTCTACCAGCGCTCCAAGGGCGTGATGGACGTGGTGCCGTTCGGCAGCCAGCAGGGCGTGTACAGCGTCGATTACGAGTGGCTCAACCATTCGATGGCGCCGGTGGAAATCGAATCCCACGATTTCCGCATCGTCATCGGCGGCGAGTCGGCGCAGCCGTACAGCGCCAGTGTGTTCAATATTTCGGCGATGAGTTTCGGCGCGTTGTCGGCCAACGCCATCCGCGCGCTCAACGAGGGCGCCAAGCGCGGGCATTTCTATCACGACACCGGCGAGGGTTCTATTTCGCCTTATCACCGCGAGCCCGGCGGCGATCTGGTCTGGGAAATCGGCTCCGGTTATTTCGGTTGCCGCGCCGACGACGGCACCTTCAGCGAGGAACGCTTCGTCGCCAACGCGCGCACGCCGCAGGTGAAGATGATCGAGGTCAAGCTGTCGCAGGGGGCCAAGCCGGGTCACGGCGGGGTGTTGCCGGCGGCCAAGGTCAGTGCGGAGATTTCGGCCACGCGCGGGGTGCCGATGGGGGTGGACTGCGTGTCGCCGGCCCGGCATTCGGCGTTTTCCACGCCCCAGGGGCTGCTGGAATTCGTGGCGCGGCTGCGCGAGCTGTCGGGCGGCAAGCCGACCGGGTTCAAGCTGGCCATCGGCCATCCGTGGGAGTGGTTCGGCATCGCCAAGGCCATGCAGGAGACCGGGTTGTTGCCGGACTACATCGTGGTGGACGGGGCCGAGGGCGGTACGGGCGCGGCGCCGGCGGAGTTCATCGACCACGTGGGGGTGCCCATGCACGAGGCGTTGATGCTGGTGCACAACACGCTGGTGGGGCTGGGCCTGCGCGACCGTATCCGCATCGGGGCGGCGGGGCGCATCACCAGTGCGTTCGATCTGGCGCGGACCATGGCGATGGGGGCGGACTGGTGCAATGCGGCCCGGGGTTTCATGTTCGCGCTGGGCTGCATTCAGTCGCAGAGTTGCCATAACGACAAGTGCCCGACCGGGGTGGCCACGCAGAATCCGAACCGGTGGCGGCATCTGGACGTGGCGGACAAGGCGGTCCGGGTGCAGCAGTACCAGGCCAATACGCTGAAGGCGCTGCGGGATTTGCTGGCGGCGGCGGGGTTGAGCCATCCGGAGCAGTTGGGGCCGGAGCACATTCTGCGGCGGATTTCGGCGGTGGAGATCCGGTCGCTGGCGGCGTTGTACCGGTTCCTGGAGCCGGGGGAGTTGTTGAGCAAGGTGCCGGAGCACGCGGTTTTCCGGGATTTCTGGGCCGACGCCCGCAGCGATTCGTTCGCGCCACCAGCCCGGATCAGTGCGCTGAGGGCTTCGAAGTCCCGCTAGGGCGGGGCTTGCCGGGGCAGGGGGCGGGGGTTTGTTTGACCAAAAGGGCGGCGACCTTTAACATCTGCGGCCCGATTCGCACCCATTCGGGCGGTTAGCTCAGCGGTAGAGCATTGCCTTCACACGGCAAGGGTCGCAGGTTCGAACCCTGCACCGCCCACCAGTTGGAACAAAGCCGAAGGCCGCTCTTGAGCGGCCTTCGGTTTTTTTGGATTGAGTTGACTGCCTCTGTTCCCTATATGCACCTGGCTTGTACAGGTGATGAAGTCCTATTCAATTGTCGTGAGCGTCTTGGGCAGCGTAGAACAAGAAGCTCCGACGGCTGCGCTTGACTCGATATACGAACCAATCTGTGAAGCAACTATTCAAATCGTTGCTCGCGTTCGTTGTGCTCAGCAGCCTCGCTTTCGCGCTCCAAGCGAATCCGCTCCTCAAGGGTGGATAGCTTCTTTGCGACAAGATCTCTTACCTCTGGGTCGGGGTATTCGAGCAACTCTGCGAATGCTTTCGATCGCACTTCGAAAATATCCGCGCGTGAGCCGGACCAACTATTGGGCTGTATATGTTCAAAAATTATTTCGACCATTGCTAGCTTATCGCCTGCGACTTCGAGCAGCGACTTTGCATGATCACTGAGGAACATATGCTTAGGATGGTTATCCAACGGGTCGTCTAAGCCCTTTGAGGAGTAGGAGCACACGGCCCTGGCGACTTTCGTAATACGCACTTGGTCTTCACCACACCACGCCAACACCCGATCCACCGGAGCATCGTTTAGGCGCGGTCCTTGCCTGCTCATGCGTTGTCTGAAAAGCGTAAATACGAGAGCTTGCTCTCTTTCGTCACCATCAAAGACGGAGCTGAGGAACAGTTCTGGGTATTTAGTGAGTAGCGGCGAGATTATGTTCGGGAGTTCAAAAGCATAAAGGCGATATGTGCTTATTCCTTCACATAACAAATCGATAATCTCTTTGACTTCGCTTTCGGGTGCGGAAACGTCGAAAGCTTGATTGAAAATGAGATCAATCCCATGGAGCTGGGCATGGGCAAGCTCGTCCCGGTGCGCTGAGGCAAGCTGATGGATTGCCGCCCTGGCGATCACGCTAAGCTCTTCGCTTAGAGTGTATTCGTGATCTTTTTGGCCGAACAAACGCATAGATAGTATGCGTATTGTGGAGAGATAACCCCTGGGTAGCAGGTTGATTGCGGTAAGTAAGGTGGCTAAGTCAATATCTGAAATTTCTTCATGTATCCGGCCATAGCTAAGCTGCTCAAAACGCCAAGCAGGTAGCTCGCCCTCCTGCGCGAGCTCCACCAATTTCCTGGAGCTCCAAGGGGCTATGGGAACTATTGTGAGTAGGCTGACGGCGAACGGTTTTAGGTCTGGGATCTCCAATGCTCGCTCAAGCATTTGGCGTGCTTGATGAGGGTCGGACTCGTGAGTGCCGCTGATGAAGCCTTCGAGTAAGAGAGTATGAGAAAGCTCAGATCGGTGTTTTCGGAATAACTCTACGATGGTAGTGAGAAGTGCTAGCTTGCCCACACTTCCTTTGGCGAGCCCCTTCCCAAGCCACGCGATAGGCTGAACGCGCTTCTCCCATAGCTTGGGCCCCAATCGGTAAAGATATTCCGGCTCGGATGCGGCCAGCTCTCCAAGTTTGATAACCTTCGCGTGGATCTCGTTAATCTTCTCCTGATAGTTGTCGCCGCGAAGTTCCGCGTGGTCCCAAGCATCAGTTAAGGCATAGGCCTCGATCTCTGAATAGGGGTCGGAGGGCGCGGTTAGCTTCTCAAGCGCCTCGAGACGAGCAAGAAGCTCTGGGCCAAGTTGCTCTCCATCAAAATGAATGGCTTGCTTAATGGAAATCCACATTTCCGGCCACTTTCCATCTCGTCCATGATCGGGAATGACCTTTTCGAGTGCGTCAAAGCATCCGGCAAAGGACCACAGCGCGCGGAAATGACTCGCCAACAAGCTCTTGGCCCAGTTCCGATCCATCGTTTGAGTTGAGGTCAATGCGGGCTGCAACAACTCGATGTAACCGACGAACCAAGCGATTTGTGCTTCCGCAGTGCTTGGTCGCCATCCTGCCCCTCTTTTGCGTGCCCCAAAATGAAAGGTTCCGAAAGAGGTCCAACGACTAGATTCAAAAGCGGCTCTGAGCAGCTCTGTGGCGATCTCCCGATGCCTAGGGATATTGGAATTAAGAAGTTTTCGGACGAACTCTTGACGTCGCTCGGGTGTTGCCTCGGTTCCGGAAAGATGGAGTGAAAATAATTGCCGCATCTGTCCAACGATGCTGTTGTTGTTCTCTCCACTTTTTTCCGTCTCAGCAAACTTTAGGAGTATCTCCACTGCACGGTCGAAGCTGTCATCCTCATAGGCAAGATGACAAAGTAGTCGAACCCATCTGCTGTAATTGTCGTTCGCTCGGGATGCGAACTCTCCTTGTGCTGACGCCCGTTCGATTGCGCTGAGTACCACTTCGGGAAAGACCGGTGCGACGTAGTCCAATGCAACAAGGTATTTTTCGTCACAAGTGGCAATGTCGCCCAAGGGTGCGGCTGGCCTAACCCATGTTAGAGCCATTTCCTGTGCGCGATCAAAATCGTGCAGGTAGCCCAAGCGATGTGCGCAAGATTGAAACAGGCGAAGATTTTCAGGTTTGAAGAGTTCGGTATTTATATCTTCCAGCGGGATATTCTCAAGCGCACGTCTCGCTAGGCGGTTGGCCAACGCGTGGGGGAGTATTGCTCGCCAGTTGCCGCGTTGCTGCGCTATTTGGCGTCGGAGTAGTTCCGCCTGATGTCGGTGTAGCGCCTGCCGATCCACACCGGCAATGGTTCCCAGAACGCTTAGCTCGTCATGACGCTCACTGCGAGATACGTCAAAGGAATATACGAGCGACAAGGCCTCCGCACCACGCAGTAGTTCCGGTGAATCTCCTTTCCGTTGAGAGAATAGCCTCCGGAAAAGATCCTCATCTGTGAAATTGGATAGCGTCTCGTCAGAATCCACCCGGCTAGCGAGTGCCAATGCGATA
This sequence comes from Pseudoxanthomonas sp., assembly GCA_036383995.1. Lineage (GTDB taxonomy): Bacteria > Pseudomonadota > Gammaproteobacteria > Xanthomonadales > Xanthomonadaceae > Pseudoxanthomonas_A. Next base: position 248,604 of record DASVNG010000009.1, on the reverse strand, counting down.
CGCGCGTTTCCGCCAGCAAACTCGGCAATTCTGTCTGCGTTGACGCGACCCATGCCGGGGAATCGCTTTTGGATCAACTTGGAGACAGTTTCTTCGCTGGTTGGTTCAAGGTGAATAACCTCGGTTTCTTCAGGCTTGTCTTCTGAGATATCGTACTCGATGGTCAGAAGATGCAATTTCGCGCTGTTTGATGAGACCTGTTTTTGCAGACTCCGATGCACGTCAGGGGGGCAATTGTCTAAGACGAGAAAAGTGGCGAAATCATTGGCTATTAAGTACGTCATCAATTCTGATGCTGTGGGAGTTAGATCGTCGCCCAGATCCGCGTAGATCACATCGCTCGCAGGTAGCGTGTCAAACCCCGTCGTCGGCTCGAAAAGTGCCTGGGCGAAGCGGGTCTTCCCGACGCCTGAAAGCCCTGTGATCCGCACTGTACTCCCGGATTTTCTTAGCCGATCTAGGGTTAGCTTGATCCCCTCAGAGACAGATATAGGCTCCTTCGAGCTGGAGTTTGCGTCGATGACACACGGGTGGTCATCGAGGAGGAACTCGTCATCCTGGTCAGGTGGCGTAGATGCCCAGCGGCCATAAGGTTTCCAGCCAGCCAGAGGTTTCCCCAAACGTGAACGGACCCAGAGGGCGACGCTGGGGTGTCGTCTTAACCAAGCTGCCAGACGATCGCGACCGTAGAAATCTAAGTGCAGGTCGCCTTTGTTCGGCAAAGAATTGACCGCGTCCTTCATTCCCTGCACGCGCTCAGAAAGCATCTTCTCAGTACAGTCGTCCTTACCACTGACAATGATATAGGCACCCTTCTGCGCCGCTAGGCTTGCGATGATTGTCTTGATGTTTCCTTCGTCCTCCATTTCTTTTTTGCACGCCGACTTGCCGATTGAGTGTTTCTTCACTTGAAAGCCAGTGTTCTTTCTAGGCACAAAGTTTGGATTGAAGATTCCAGCAGCATCCCTGACATGGATGTCCAGGCCGCTATCTGTGGCTTCTTGGGCGCCGCCCCAAGTTACGCATGAGGGTTGCATGCCTTGCTGGATTAGTTCGGCCTCGCACAGACGTGCGACTAGCTCACGTAGTTCGCCATCACTAAGTGCTGAAATATCGCTAGGTTCAAGTTCGAAGAAGATCATAGGAGCAGGGGCCATAACTGAGTGCTTGGCATAAAAGCCGGATTTGGTTTCAAAGTCCATAGGCGGGCAGTCGGAACAAGGGTGATCCGACCGTAACCTTCCGCGGTCGGCGATGACCGTTGGTGGGGTGAAAAGAGTGCCGTAAGCTGGGTTGGCTCCACCAACCCAGCGCCTCGATGCCTAACAGTTAGTTCAAGTCGATCCCGTATGGGGCTCGCTGGCTGCGTTGGGTTCTGGTTATCATCGGCTTCGGTTCCGATCCGTGGTGGGTCGGCTCAATTCAGGCGTTGGACCTCATGACAGAGACAGGAAGCCTCGATCGTCTGCCAACCAGATTGGAGCGTTGGATAGGCGCTGCAGCTAGTTTGCTGATCTTTCTAGTTCTCGGAATAATTGTTGCGATAGGCACTTATCTAACGCTTCAACACACCGACGACGCTCCTGCTGCAGTGATTGCAGTCCTGTCCGTACTTTCCATAGTGGCGCTTTGGGCAGCCTACATGTTTGTAAGAATTGTCCGGGGTGTTCCAAAGAAGCCTAGTTCAGCCGCGCAGATCATAGTCGGCTTACTTGCAGCTGCGTATGGAATCGCCTACTTAGGTGCGCTAGTTGCAGGCTTGGTATCGTCGAGTCCAAGAAACTATCTATCAGCCATGGTTGCCGGGGTATGTTTGATCTCAGGCGTGGCTTGGACGCGCCACGCCTGGAAGAGTTCCAAAGCACGTGAGGTCTAATGCATTTCGATGTAAATGTGTGTTGACATCACAGTTTCTTGTTCGCAAACTTGATTTCAAGGAGCTCTGAAACTCCTCGAACAGCGGTACCCACCTCCGTCATACCGGTGGGTTTTTTGCGCCCGAGTTTTGGGCGCAACCGGCGCATTGTTCCGCGTCGGGAGGGCGGCTAATAAAACACCCGCAAGGGGAATACGCCCGCCGGCTGTTCGCGGTTTCAGACCTCCCGACACCTTGCGCGCGCCTGCGCGCAAGGCATTCCATCGCGAACAAGAAAGGAGACCGTCATGCGCCAAGGAACGCCAGGCGAGCCCGGCTATTTCCTGCCGGAAGAAGCCCACCAGCAACTGCAATCCCTCAGCCACTACCTGCACCTGCTGGCCGAACTCAGCCAGCCCGAAATCCTCAACCCCGACCACCTCATCCTGCCCCGCGCCGGCCTGGCCCACTGCTTCACCCAACTGGCCGAAGCCGCCGACCAGATCGTGGCCACCACCACCTTCCGGCCCGGGTAAGGCCTCGTAACGTGGGCTTTCGCCCACCGCAAACAGTTGTTGAATAAAGTCTAGTATCGGCTAGCAGCGGCCAAGGGCCAAAGGGGTACACCGTCAATGAACTATTAGGCGCCGGCAGTTCGCTTGCCGGCTAAGGCCAACAGCAAAACGCCCGCTGCAACAAGGCCAATGCCGAGCCACTCTCGATAGGATGGGCGCTCGCCAAGAAATGCGTACGCGAAGACGGCAACCAAGACTAGGCTGAACTTATCAACGGGAGCAACTTGAGAGGCGGCCCCAACCTGCAAGGCACGGAAATAGCAAACCCAGGACGCGCCGGTTGCGAAGGCCGAAAGCGTAAGAAAGAGCAGGGTTCTGGGAGAAAGCGTTCGAGGGTCGCTCCACTTGCCCGCATAAGATACGAATGCCCCGAGCACAAAAACAATAATGATGGTCCGGATAAGCGTTGCGAAGTCCGAATCCACACCTTGAATCCCAACTTTGGCAAATATCGCCGTAAGTGCGGCAAAGCACGCCGATAGTGCCGCCCAAAAGAACCAGGAGTTGGATGTGGCCATGGTTAAGTATCCGACGCTGGAGTCAGGCCGAACAACAAGCGTATTCAGCTCGAACTGCCTGTTAGGTCGCAGCATACATCACTCAAGCTGGTCTATCCTTTGCTTGGTTTTCGATCATTCAATCAATCCAAAGCGCGGAGCGTACCTATGATCGCCCCATTTCGGCCAAACACACCCGAGCAAACCGACCCTGAGTATCGCTTTGTAGTGATGCTGCTTGATGGTCCTTACGATGGGCAAGACATCCGTGTGACAAATGCAGAACTGACACAGGGCGTCATCGTCAGAAGCAACCACATGTACGTAAGATCCGGGTTTACTAGTACGCGGGGCATTACCTCGGCAACCATGCCGTTGTTCCGGTGGCTTGAAGAGGCCAAGATCGTCTTGCTGCCATTCCTGACCATGTCCTACGCCCTGTAATACTGTAGCTGAACGAAGACGATGGCTTAACTCATATCGAACACCGCTCCGACCGAGTTCCGACGGGTCGATGAACACGATTGCCGCTGATTCCTTAAGGCGGACGTCAATGAAAGTTTCGAGCGTGGAGGTGACGGGCAGCAAGGTAGCGGAAGTGACCTTTGCCTTCTGGGTGATGAAGATCGCGGCCACTACGCTGGGTGAAACCGCGGGCGACCTGCTGTCAATGACCCTGAATCTTGGCTACGTAGTCAGCTCGGCCATCCTGCTCGCGGCCTTCGTTGCCTTACTGATGCTCCAGCTTTCCGCGCGGCGCTTCCATCCGGTGCTTTTCTGGTCCGTGGTGCTGGCAACCAGCACTGCTGGTACCACGATGTCCGATCTGCTGGACCGGACCTTGGGGCTTGGGTATGCATTGGGATCCACCATTTTGGCCACCTGCCTAGCGCTGGTCCTGCTCGTGTGGAGGAGGTCCGAGAAGTCGATATCCGTTAGCAACATAAATTCGCGCAAAGCGGAAACGTTCTACTGGACTGCGGTCTTGTTCTCGAACACCCTCGGTACGGCTTTGGGCGATTTCCTGGCCGATGATTCCGGGCTGGGCTTCATCGGCGGCGCGGCGCTGATCGGGACCCTAATCCTTGTGACCGCGCTTGCAACCCGTATCAGGAGCGCGAACAAGATCATCTTGTTCTGGATTGCCTTCGTATTGACGCGGCCTTTCGGGGCAACGTTCGGCGACCTGCTGACCAAGCCTTTGGAGAAGGGCGGTCTGGACTTCGGCACTATCGGATCCTCGCTGATCCTGTTTGCCATTCTCACCTGCCTGGTGTCGTTCTCCCTGGTCCAGCGACGGACGGAGACCACACATTGATCGGTCCTAATGAGGATGGCACTTCAATCGAGGCCCAGACACCGACTACTGCTTACCCGCGATTGTTTCGAGCCTTCGTTTGGTCGTTAGTTGCAGCAATGCTTTGCGGTTTTACGGCCATCGCAACACAAGGCGCCAAGGGTTTGCACCCCGCACCATTCCTTGTGCTGGCTATGCTATGCGCAGCCGCGACTGTCCTCGCATTCGTCGGCATGCTGCTGCACCTACTAGGAACACTAATGTTTTCCTGGTGGAAGCGTTGATATGGGGGTAAGTACGGGCATTTCTCTCGCGAATTCATATTCATTGAACTGAGACTTCGCTCATGCTGGCCGAACTCAGCCAACCCGAACACACCAACCCCGATTCCCTGATCCTGCCCCGCGCCGGCCTGGCCCACTGCTTCACCCAACTGGCCGAAGCCGCCGACCAGATCGTGGCCACCACCACCTTCCGGCCGGGGTAAGTCCATAGGGCGGGCGGCCTATTGCTGGCGGCTCTCAAGGTATGATCGGCCTGCACGGGCAGGGGGTCCGCAATCCATCTCGTCTTAACTCCGGCGGGTCGGCTTACTTCAGGTGTCAGGCGTCATGTCAAATCCGTTCGCGCAATTGGAGACAAACTTAGGCCGAGCGGGTTTGCTCTTCGTCCTTGTCTTGCTTGGCACTATTGGGTTGTCTTTCGCCATAGGCGAGATGGGCTATGACTCGAGCGCTGCAATTCTGCTCGTATGGGCTGCAATGCCAATTGTCGCCTGGTTCATCTCCAAAGCTGCACGTGCCCAAGGCAGAAGCGCTTGGCTTTACGGCTTGGCTTCTCTGCTGCCTCCGGTTGCGATTCTTATATTCTTCTCGCTCTATAACCGCGACACGCTCATCAGAATGGGTGCTTCGGATCGCAAGAATGATGCCTAACAGGGCCGTAGTCTGGGTTGGCTTCATCAACCCAGCGCTTTGATCGGCTGTGCTGGCATGTTGGCCGTAGTCCCTTGCGTTCTATAGGAAAAGTTCGATTGACCGGCTTCTCAGGCCATATCCACAATCCGCGCTACGCCCCACTTTGGGGTCTAATCGTAGTTAGGCCTCCCCGGAATCACGCATGATTAAAGACGACTTCATCGCGCGGGGCCGCAGGATCGACTTCGGGGCCAGGCCGCACGATCTTGGTCACGCTGTTGTGATTTTCGCATTCGCCTTGGCAGGCTGGCCCATCTCCATTTATCTCCCTGACTCTATCGTTTGGGCCTACGTCGCTTTTTTATTCGCCGGGAGTATCGGGTACTTGTGGTGGTCTTGGCGCAATGACCGCAATACCGGCCTGCTGTGCCACACCTGCAATAGACCAATGGTTCGACAAGCAGCCAAGATGGCCATTGACTCCAATGCTTGCCCGCACTGCAAAAAGCCGGCATTTGCGCCAGAGGCCTAACAATTCATTCAAGTGACGTAGCCGGTAGAACAGGGCGAACCCGGGGCCTCGCAATAGACCTCGAGAACCCCGGTTTTCGCTACGCTCTACCCGGGCTACCTATTTGTGCCCTATAGGCAAAGTTCGATTGACGGGCTTCCTAGGCCGCATCCACAATCCGCACTACGCCTCACTTTGGGGTCTAATCGTGGTTGGGTGCCCGTGACACGATTCCGCAAGCTGATAAATGTCCTATCGTTCTTGACGGGCATTTGTTTCTGTCTAATGGCATTGACTTGGGTATTCATCTCAGCGTCTGGCGCCATAAAGACTGGTCAAACCTTTGGCTATATCTCCAGCGTAGCTTTTCTGCTGTTTGCGGCCCCCTTTTTAGCCTTTCCTTTCTCGGTGCGCCTTGCCAAGCGCTTGGGCGTGCTCTGCTTGTCAATCCTTGCTCTAAGCATGCTATGGCTCGCGTTCCGGCCAGACAATCCAATGGAGCGTCCGGCGTTGGCTCAAGCTGTTGCAATCGCATTTTTCGTACTGTTGTTCACTCGTGTTGGGCTGGCCCTACGTCGGAAACGATCCGGATTGAGCACCTAACAATTCATTCAAGCCGAACCCGCTTCGCGGGTCGGCTTAATTCGGGCATTAGGCGTTTTAGTATGGTGACGTTATGAAGACTTCGCTCATTACACTGGTTCTTGTTTGCGCTTCATCGTGCTGCATTGCCGGAGACGCGCCAAAATCTTCCGACCACGCGAACATACAAGGAGTCTGGTTGGCGCAATCAGAAAGTCTGAACGGCCACAAAAGGAATGTGACTTATCAGTATGTCTTCAGAGGAGACAAACTTACCTTCAAAGACGAGACCGGTAAGGAGATGAAGTATTCGTTCAAGTTGGACACTGCCAGCAATCTCAAGCTTATTACTGTTCTGCCAGAGGAGACGCCTACCAATTCAGCGCCTGTCAGCGTTGCATATGAGTTGGACGGAGATTCGTTGAAGATTGTGGTCGCCCCTGCTGGTTCGCGCCCCACGGAAATATCAGACAAGAACGATCAGGAGTTGATTATTTGCAAGCGAAAGAGTCCGTGAAAACGCCTAACCATGCGCTGCAGCAAACCCGGGCTACCTACGGATAGCGCGCCCAGCCAGCGCGTAATAACAATCAAAAATCACGAATGCATCGAACAGGGAGAGAAGATGAAGCATCTTGCACTTTTGGCGTTGGTTGTGGGTTCGCTGCCGATGACGGCACTCGCTTGCCCGACCGGCATGGTGTTCAACGGGAATGGATGCAGTCCTCCGTATGAGTACACCGGATATGACATGCTTCGGGATCAGCGTGCTGCAATTGATGCAATTGGTTCCGATCGAGATCCCGTGGATTTCAACGCCTACACCCCTGAGCAACGCGCAGAGTTCGCGCGCACCGAAAAGCTGAAGCGGGAGGCGGACGCGAAGGAAAGAGAGCAGCTCGCCAAGGGGTTATGGAAGGACGAATCGATCTCGACGCCCGACGGTCGGCTATGCGCGGCGACGTTTGCAAAATATACGAGCGGAGAAGACAACTCGGAAGGCGGGGTGGTCACTATCATGGGGTTCCAACAACCCAAGCAGGAGGCGTGGCTGATTTTTCAAGGAGGAGGACTGCCTAAACCACGGAAAGTCAAAAAAATGAAGATCGCTCTTCAGCAGGACGAGGAGCCACCGCAAACCGTTGAGGTGTTCAATTACACGAAGACGAGGAACTTGGGGGTAGTTACGTTTGCCGTGCCTGGTCTGCAAGCGGCCCTGGACGGAATGCGTGATTCGCAAAGATTCAAGCTATCGCTTGATGGAAAAACGGTGATGACCATTCAGTGGACCAACGGCGCTAAATCTATTGGTGAACTTAGAGCTTGTGGAAAGTAGCGCCCAACTGGGCGTGGTCGCGGTACTGGCTGGGCGTCAGGTCCGTAGGGTGGGCTTCAGCCACCGTTCTCTCTCTTCCGGGCGGCTCTCACGGTATGATCGGCCTGCACGGACAGGGGGTCCGCTAGTTAGGTTGTTATTCCCTATGAAAGACCACGTGGTTGAGCTTGATCCTGACGCGGTACACGACAGAGAAAGCTTTGTGCAGTTTGTCGAAGCACTGATTGCAGAGCGTGCAGAGGCCGATGCGCTGGAAAGTAAATTCCCAGAGGAGTATCGGTTGGGAGGCGCAGCCGGTTGGCAAAACAGTTCTATAGCTTCCTTTCTTGAATGCGCTTTGTCTGGAGCCATCGGACAAGAAAAGTGGGGCTCCAAGCGCGGACCAAGCTGGCGAGATTTTGCCGTGTTTCTGTACCTGGGCAAGGTTTATGAGTAGGTCTGTCTCGTAGGGTGGGCTTCAGCCCACCGTTCTTTCCGAAATCATTGCAGCTGGATTCGTGGCAATGGTGAGCCAGGGCCAACCCTGCGGGTCAATGCTTTGCATGTAGCATGAGCCGCCAAAGACCAGCTCTGGAGCTCTTCCTTGTCGTCGTTCTCCGACCCCCAATCCGTTGCCAGCTACGCCGAACGCCCCGCCAAGCAGGTTCCAGGCTTCCATGCCCTTCAGCAGATGACGGCGCTGCTGCTCGCCGAAACCGTTCCGCATGATGGTCATGTGCTCGTCCTCGGCGCCGGAGGCGGCTTGGAGTTGAAAGTCTTTGCTGAAGCGCAGGCAGAGTGGAACCTGGTGGGAGTGGACCCGTCGGCCGAGATGCTGAAGCTTGCGAGCGCCGTCCTGGGTCCGTTGGCATCGCGCGTCGAGCTCCACGAGGGCTACATAGACACCGCGCCACAGGGGCCCTTCGATGGCGCCACCTGTCTGCTGACCCTGCATTTTCTTACGGCCGAAGAACGTCTGCATACCCTGACCGAACTGAGACGGCGGCTAAAACCCGGCGCGCCGCTCGTCGTTGCTCATCACAGCGTTCCTCAGGCCGAAGACCAGAAGCTGCGCTGGCTGAATCGCTACGTGGCATTTGCGGCGGCCTCCGGCATTCCCCCGCAGGACGCGAAGAATGCAGTGGCCGCGATCAGCAGCCGGCTGCCTTTGCTCTCGCCAGAACAAGAGGTGGCCTTGCTTGAGGAGGCGGGATTCGAGAATGTTGAGCTGTTCTACGCGGGATTTACTTTCAGGGGGTGGGTTGCCTACAACCCGTCCTGAAGGCGTTTCTCTTCTCCCCTTGTGGCGCCCGAAGGGTGTGCAACGCTGAGAGGATGCCCGGAGGGCAGGAGAGGGGGCGCGAGCGCAGCGATGTGTGCTTTGGCTTTATTCTCACTCGTGATTTTTCCTGGCGATTAATTGCCAATGGCTCCGGCGCACCCTCTCCCGGCCTGCGGCCACCCTCTCCCTGGGAGAGGGGAGTCATGGTGGGCCTTGGCCTGCCGCTCCCTCCGAAGTCATCGCAACCGGATGCGTGGCAATGGTGGGCCAAGGCCCACCCTACGATTTTCACGCTGGCGGCGGATTGGCGGGTGTTTGGCGTCACCGACAGATCGCTATCGGGTCTACTTTAGCGGGCCGAGTGGCTGGAGACTGGCATGTCCTTTAGATCGTGGAGAGAACGGAAACTGCTTTCGCAGGAACGGGTCGCCGAAATGAGCGGCCTGAGCCTGAGAACCGTCCAGCGTTTGGAAGCGGGGCACAGAGTCAGCTACGCCTCGCTGCGGGCGCTGGCCGCCACTTTCGAAACCGACGTCGATCTGCTGGAGCGGGAGCTGTACGCAATGAACAAGCCGACAGACGATTTCGTGGAAATCCCCAGATGGGTAAGGCATTTGAACGACAGTCTCTGGTTCGGAGGCCCGCGCCTCGGCCGGCGGGAAGTGCATTTGATCGAGGCGTTATGCCTGGCCTGCGCCGTCCTCGTGTTCGCAGCGTCTTTCCTGGTCGCCTCGGACGCGACAGCGAAGGCGGTACGCACGGGCGCAGTCGTCACCCTTGTGACCGGCTATCTGGTGTCCGTGTTCGTCCGTATCCACGACAGATACAAGCTTTGGCCAGGGCCTGGAGGCGCTTCGTCCGAACCACGGCCGCGCACGTGGAAAAGCGTGGCTGCGGAATACGCTTTCTTTCTTGGAGCAGGAATACTGGGGATAGCAATAATGGGTTGGCTGCTTCTCTAATCCGCCTTCGGCGCGTACCGCCCGACAACTCGATTCGGGCCGATGCTGCTTTACGGCCTGCGGCTTATCGGACGTAAACATTTCCGACCATCGGCAGAGCGATGTGAAGTATTTACGTTGCGGCTGGTTTTAGCAGGTGCTCACAATGACTTGCAAAAGGAAGGGCATTCCAAGCGTCGAGTAGCAGAAGCGGCTAGGAGACCTCTGTTGGCAACCGATCTTCAATTCAACCTAAGCCCTGCGGTGCGATACGAAGGGCCGGAATTCGACGAATACTGCATCAGCGAAGGGAAGTATCTTGCCGCGAGCCGGGATCGAACGCCCTGTATGACGTGCCCGCTATCGACTCTCTGCCAGTCGGGCTTCGAAGAGCAGGTCAGGCGCATTCAGAGCGGCGAGAACCCTAGTCTTACCGAGGGGTGCGCATTCGACCCCGAAGCGCTGAAGCCGCAGACGCTTTTTTCCGGTCTCTCCCAGGAGCAAATAGCGTTCGTAATTTCTAAAGTCCCGAACTTGGAAATACTGGAGGATGTATGAGCAACGATATTCTGGCGATGCAGCTCGAAGCGAAAAAGCAGCTTGCCCATAAAACCGAACTCCTCTCCAAGCAGCAATTGGAATCCAAGAAGCAGCTTGCGCAGAAGGCGGACCTTGTTTCCAAGCAGCAGCTTGAAGCGAAAAAACAGCTTCTGAAGAAGACGGATCTGGTGTCGGTGCAGCAGCTGGAGGCAAAAAAGCAGCTGTCCCAGAAAGCAGGCATTCTCGGCAAGCAGCAGCTTGACGTCAAAAAGAAGCTGACGAAAAATCCGAAGTCCTCGTAAGGTGGACTCAAGAGCCCCAGGCAGGGCATAGTAAAGACGGGTTGGCTGAGTTTCTGAATCCGCTTTCGGCAGGTGCTGCCCAACAATTCTTTCAAGCCGACACCCTTCGCGGTGCGGCTTGGTTCGGGCGTCGGGCAACACCAAGGATCCCTGCATGCGAAGTCTCCTGTTGTCGCTTCTATTGCTGATGCCGTTTTGCGCCTTTGCCGCTGAAGACACTCCAGAGAAAGCCGTCTCCACGCTGTGGAGCGCCTTGTCCAACGCCCCCGGGGCCAGCGCGGATCTTGCCGCGCTCAAGCGGATCTTCCACAAGGACGCCGTGATCTTCGGCGGGCGGTACAAGGAAGGCGTTCCGGTCGTGCGGCGCACGACCGCCGAAGATTTCCTCAAGCCTTACGAGCGCGCCGGCGAGAAAGGCTTCTACGAGTGCGAGATCTCGCGGGTCATGCAGGTCTACGACCGCTTTGCGGTGGCGTACAGCGTCGTGGAGTCGAGGGCCGACAAGAACGCCGCGGCTCCCGATTTCGTTGGCGTCAATAGCGTCCAGCTGTACAAGGTGGGTTCGCAATGGCAGGTCTTGTCGTTGTATTACCACGTCGAGAAGCAAGGGCTGCCCATTCCACTTGGCGAGGGACGCTCGGGCAAGTGCATTGCCTAGCCGCTTGGGTTGCACGAGCTTTCTATTTGAGTTAATCGACTCTGTCCTTTATAAGTACCGGCAGCCTGCGCAACCGGGGATTCCAAGGGTTGGCGGGCGATCATCACCGCAACAGGCCGGGGACACGCGTGGGCAGGATCAAGCAGATTTTCCATCTCATCAGTTATCTGCAGTACCCGCTGCTGTTGGTCGCCCTGGGGTACATGGTCTACCCGTACTTCGCCGGCCTGAAAACGTTCTGGCAGACGTTCTGGCCATCGGTCAACAGTGCGTTGATCTTCAGCGGGCTGGCGATCAGTTTCTCCACGCTGCAGGATACGGCCAAGACGCAGAACAACTTTTCCAAGAAGATCTGGGAAGACCCGCGCAAAGGCGTTCTCGCGCTGTGGGTGATCTCGGCCACCACGCTGGCCTTTCTGGTGGTGGGAATTTACGGCCTTTTTGTTTCCAAGGGCGGCATAGTCAAGGAAGTGAGCTTCGGCGTGCTGATGCTCGGGCTTGGATACGTGGGGTTGTTGAAGGCGGCCATCGAGATGCACGAAAATCACCGAATAGCGGAGGAGCCCGCAACGCCGGTCGCCGCCGAATCCCATGAGTCCCCACGCACTCTCCAGCACGCGGATACGCCCGAAGCCATCGTCGACCGGCATTGAAAACGCCGCATTGGGACCTATCAAGGGGAATACGATCCCCCACATGACCCGCGCGACGCGGTGAGGAAGCCGATATGAGCGAACAAGACGACGCCACCCGCACATCCGCCTCGAACGGGCAGGGTGCCGAGATCGCCACCCTGGCCGGCGGCTGCTTCTGGGGCGTGGAGGAAATCCTGCGCGCGGTGCCTGGGGTAATCGATACCGACGTGGGCTACACCGGCGGCTGGCTGGAGAACCCCACCTACGACGACACCCACGACAGCAAATCCGGCCACGCCGAGGCGATCCGGATAACGTTCGACCCCTCGGTGCTCAGCTACGAAGACCTGCTGGAAAAGTGGTTCTTCAAACTGCACGATCCCACCACGCTCAACCGACAGGGCAACGATGTGGGAACGCAGTACCGGTCGGCGCTGTTTCCGCATTCGCCCGAGCAGAAGGCTACGGCCGAAGCGGTGATCGCGCGAGTGAACGCCTCCGGCAAATGGAAACAGCCGATCACCACTTCCATAGAGCCGGCTGCGACGTGGTACAGCGCGGAGTCTTACCACCAGGACTACCTGCGCAAGCATCCGGGCGGCTATAGCTGCCACTTCATGCGCGACTAGAGCCGCTTCGCTGGCGGCGCCCGCTCTCGGGAGCCGCTTGCTTGATGCCGCCAAAGGGCCAAGTCGCTGGGTCCCCGCCTTCGCGGGGATGACGAACTTTTGGAACGACACCGTGCCGGGGTATCCGTACCTCGGCTCGCGGTGTCCTGCGCCCAAGCGAGGCAGGAAGGGTGCACGGACTGCCATCCATCCGCTGAATGTCTTCGCAGCCGCCTCTGGCACAAAATCGGTTATATGATATAAAAGGTATAAATCATTTATCTGGTTCGCTCCGATGAAGGCCAATCAAGCCACGAACGACAAGCGCAAGGCACCGGTTACTCCTCCCAAGGGGGCCAAACCGGTGAAGAAAGCCAAGCGCAAAGGCTCGCCGGAGGCATTGCCGGCCACGCAGCCGCCGAAGAAAGACAAACTGATCCGCGACAGCTTCACCTTGCCGCGCGAGGATTTCGAGCTGATCGCCGCGCTCAAGGACCGGGCGCTGGATTTCAAGCGGCCGACCAAGAAAAGCGAACTTCTGCGGGCCGGCCTGCAGGCGTTGGCCAAGCTGGACCCGGCCGCGCTGCGCGCCGCGCTGGAAGCGTTGCGCCCGCTCAAGGCCGGGCGCCCCAAGAACAAACCCTGACCGCGGACGCGCGTGGCAAGACCGTTGCCGGTCGAGCCGACGCGGCAGCCGCCCTTTGCCGTTCCACCCGTACGACATCTCCGACCCCATGAAGCTCAAGCACCTCTCTCTGTCTTCCTTGTTCCGCCGTCCGGCACGCCTGCGCATTGGCGCGCTGGTGCTGGTGGGGCTCGCGCTGGCGTCCATGTCCGCCTGGTTGAGCGCGAGCGTGGATTCGGCCGCTGTTTCCTCGCAGATGGTCTCGGCCACGGCCGGCCAGGAGCATTTCACCGTCACCGATCTGGAGTGGACCGATGCGGCCCGTGCGCGGCGCGTGCCCGCGCGCCTGTTCTGGCCGGAATCGGCCAGCCGTGGAAAAGTCCCGCTGATCGTTTTCTCGCACGGCATCGGCAGCTCGCGCGATGGGTATAGCTACCTGGGTCGGTACTGGGCCAGCCACGGCATCGCCAGCCTGCATCTGCAGCATGTGGGAAGCGACCGCGCCCTGTGGCACGGCAACGTGTTTTCGCTGGTCTCGCGTTTCCAGCAGGCGGCCGGCGATCAGGAAGCGATCGCCCGCGTGCACGACCTGAGCTTCGCCCTGGACCGCTTGCTGCAAAGCGAGCGCGGCGCGCACATCGCCCGCGACCGCATCGTCGCCGCCGGCCATTCCTACGGCGCCAACACCACGCTGCTGGCGGCCGGCGCCAAAGTCCTGCGCAACGGACACCTGCTGCAGTTCCGCGATCCGCGCCTGCGCGCGGCCATCGTGATTTCGGCGCCGCCTTTCTACGGCGAGAAGGATTTCGCGCCGATCCTTTCCGGAATCGGCATCCCCACCTTGCACGTCACCACCACCGACGATGTCATCCGCATCCCGGGCTTCGGCTCCGGGCTGGAGGACCGGCTGAAGATATTCGACGCCACCGGCGGCCCGTTCAAGGCGCTGGCCGTCTACAAGCAGGGCAGCCACAACGTGTTCACCGAGCGGCGCTATTTCGATTCGCTGGAAGTGGCGACCGAGGTCAAGACCGCGACCGAAGGGTTGTCGCTGGCCTTCCTGGACCAGGTGTTCGGACAAGCCGACACCCTGGACCTTTGGGAGCGCAAACACCGGGCGCTGTTCTCCGAGTACGTAGAGCGCCGCTAGCCGCCGCCCGGGCGGCGGTGCCGGCCCTGCGCTGCCGCGCGCCGTGCCGCAGTTGAAGTATGCTGGCCCGCTCGCGGCCTGCCATGCCTGTCATGAACGCTCACTCGAAAGATGCGCCGGTGGATCCAGGCGCCGCTTTGCGCGGCATCGCGGACGATCAGCTGTCGCGCGCGAGTCTTTACCTGGGCTGGCAGGGCGGTCACCGGCACAAGGGCGTGCACCAGGCGCGCAAATCCATCCGGCGGGTGCGTTCGATTCTGGCGTTGGCGGGCGCCGCGCTGGGGCCCGGCGCCGAAGCGCTCAGCTATCTGCTTTCCGAAATCAACGAAGGCCTGTCGCGCACGCGCGACGCGCAGGCGCTGGTGGAAGCGATCGATCACCTCGCGGCCCAGACCCACGACCAGAAGTGGTTGACGATACTGGGCAGGGCGCGCCGCAACGCGGTCACGGCACGGCATGGTGTGCTGCGCCAAGCGCTGGCGGCGGATGCGGATCTGCTTCGAGCCCGCGGCCTGCTGATGCAGACCAAAACCGCGCTGGAGGATTTGCCGTGGAACGCAGTGACCCGGCAGGAGCTCGAAGCCGCGTTTTCCCAGGGCAGGGAAGACACCCGGAAAGCGGCGAAAAAAGCCGGCAAAACCGGCGACGACGAAGACTGGCACCGGTGGCGGCGCAAGGCCCGGCGGCAATCGCAGCAGCAACGGATCCTGGCCGAGGCGGGGATAGATTCCACCGTCAAGTACGACGACAAGGACATCGCCACGCTGCTGGGAAAACAACAGGATTGCTCGCTGTTGCTGGAATTCTGCCAGTCGGGCCATTCGCCGATCCGCTGGGCGGACCGCAACCAGCTCAATCATTACGTCGAGAAGAAGTTGGCGTCGCTACGCAAGGAACTGGCCAAGCATTCGGTCGCTGCCTAGCTGCGAAGTCTCAGTCGCCGATTCCACGCGGCAAGGCCAGGCCCGATGCGCCCGCCGCCACTTTGCGCACGCTCGAGATCGCGGCCGCCGACAGCGAGCGGCGCGCCAGGCCGACAGGGACACGCCCGCCGATATCGGTCAGGGAGGCGTAGGTCAGCCGGGTGCCGGTGCCGGCCGGGGTCAGCACCCATTCGCCCCGCGAGCGCAGGGCGATGCAGTCGGGATTGGGTTTCTTGCCCAGGTAATCCAGCGACACGAACCGCACCCGGATCTCGCCGTTGGCATGGGTGTGTTTTTCGAAACGCATGGAATAGCAGCGCTCGCTGATCATCGGCGTGCTGAGCACGTCCGACCAGATGGTCAGCTCCTGCTCGCGCTTGATGAAAGTGCGGCTGATGTTCTTGTTCTTCTCGTCCAGGTATTTTCCGAACAGATAGTCCGCGACGGTTTGCGGAGAAGCCTTCAGCGCCGTGCTGACGCGCAGTTCGTCGAAACGCTCGCCCGGAAGCGTCCGCGTCTCCATCCGTATGCCGTCCTTGTCGCTGGCGACTCGCCATTGCTGGGCCTGCAGGGAGCCGGACATGGCCAGTGCGGCGGGCAAGAACAACAGCCAAACCAAACGCCTGGTGGCCGCAGTGCGCCGCGCCATCGGGTTGCGGAATAAAGCCATGTCGCCCCTCTCTCCAGTGCCGGCAGTTTCGGAGGATTCGATGCCGCTGCGATGACAGAATCAAGACAGAATCGTTCTGCCAGCGGCCCGGAAGGGGCGGGTAGTCGAACAGGGCGTGCGGCTATGCTCCTCCCGGGAGCAATACATAGCCGATGCCGCGCACGGCGTTCAAAGGCAGTGGCTCGCTGGTGGTGGACAGGACCTTGCGGCGCAGCCGGTGCACCAGCATCTCCAACCGGTGCGGGTCGAAATCATGGATGTCCCGGGCGATTTTGGAAATGATGGTGTCGCGCGCCACGGTTTCGCCAGGAGAGGCAGCCAGCATGTCGATCAGCAGGCGCTCGGCATGGGTCAGACGCACTTTCACCCCACGGGGCGAGGCCAGATTCCAATCCTGCATCTCAAGACGCCAGCTGGGCGCGGACTTCTCCGTGGTGCGCAAGGTATTGAGCCGATCCAGGCGCCTGAGCAGACTGCGGACGGTGGCGATCAGCATGTCGATGTCGATCGGTTTGGTGATGCAGACATCGGCGCCTACGTCCAAGCCGTATATATGGTCGGACTCGCGCTTATGCCCGGTCAGAACGATCCCGGCCTCGGTCACGGTGCGCAAGTGCTTGGCGATGGCCAGGCCGCTTTCGCCCGGCAAATCGATGTCCAGAACAAATACGGAGAAATCCTGCGCGAGCATGCAGCGGTATGCCTCCGCAGCGCTGCCGGCGCCGACTACGTTGAACCCGACCTCCTTCAAACCAGGTATCAGGACGCCTTCACGCATACCAATATCGTCTTCCACCACAAGAACGTGGTGTTCCAAACGGCTCGTCATACAACCCCCTGTTGCACACGCCGGCATTCCCGCGAAATGCGCGGGAACGAAATTGATTGTTTTCCCCGGCAGGCCCCTGTCGCACGCCGAAAGTGCCACGCACATCACAAAATCTGCCCACCCACACGAGGCGTGCCCGAACGGAAATGCAGATTACTGTGAGTTTTAGCAGGTTATCGTGCGTGATGTCTACCGCTAAACCTGAGTAAATGCGCGCGGGGAAGGCCTTCGTGAGATAGGCCGCGATTATTTCTTGTGAAGGGGGACATTTCGTTCCGTCTTCCCTATTGGGCGCGCGGTGTTTCGCTGTGCCCGGTCGGTCGTGGATGCGTTGGCCAAAAAGAGCCAGGGAAGCAAGGGAATGAAGCAATCAAGTCGTGGTGTCTCGGTTCCATGCGTGCGGCAGACATACGCACGGATAGGCAGGATCTTCCGCCGATTCGCTTTCGCCTCTTTGCTATTGCTCGCCGGCCAGTCCGCATTGGCGCAGACCTCGGTCGACAACGTGGCGCGCATCGTCAATCCGGCAGGCTTGTCGTGTTCGGACGTCGCCACCAATCCGACCTGCGAACGGACCGACAATGCCTTGGTCGCGGTAACGCCGGCTGCGGTGGACTACGACTTCTGTCCGGTCGGCATCGACAAGCCGGTTTTCAGCATCGTCAACGGCGTGCGGATTTCGCGTTACCAGCCGGGCGCCGGCAACGACGCCTTCGTGACCGAGCTCGATCATACGGTGACCGGCAACCTCAACGGTCTGATGGTCGATCCGGTTCGCAACCGGCTGCTTTTTGTCGCCCGGTCGGGTACCAACACGGTTCTTTGGGCTTACGACTCCGACAACGGAGGGTGGTACCAGGCCACGGCACCGTTCGCATCGCCGGATTTCGCGCGTGCGGGCATGACCCCCACCGGCACCGGATACTTGATCGCCGGCGGCATTGCCACGCCTGAAGTGTGGCGGGTGACTGCGGATACGACGCCCGGCAGCTTCGGCTATACGGTCCAGAACATCGGGAATCTGTCGTACGACATTGCGCCCACCGATCTGGGTTCCGGCGACATCGCCCTCGATGCGACAGGCGCGGGTTGGTTGTCTGCGGGGCAGGATCTCTACCGGATCGACTTCAGCGCCGGTCTGCAGGCGGTGCGCCAGACGCGGCCGCTGCTCAATGGTTCGCCGGCCGCGATCAATTGGGCGGGTGTTGCGTTCGCCGACGACGGCACGCTGTACGTCGCGGACAATAGCGCTTCCAGCAGCTACTACGCCTACAACCCGTCGACGGGCGCGCTGACGCCGACGGTGCCGACCACGGCGGTCGCCTCGCGCGACCTGGCTTCTTGCGCGTTCCCCACCATCACTCCGCCTGTGTTGTCCGTGGTCAAGTCGCTGGCGCAGATCAACGGCGCTCCGGCCGGCGCCGGTGCGACGGTGGCGCCCGGCGATACGCTGACTTATGCGATCGAGATCGCCAACACGGGCGGTTCGGTGGCGACCCTGTTCCCGGGCGAGGTAGTCGAAACGCTGCCCGCCAATACCACGGTGGTGACGGCCGGCAACAGCTTCACCTGCACCGGCAGCAACTGCCCCAACACGGCGACGGCCAACGTTGCGGCCGGCAACAGCATCACGCTCGGTTTCGTCGTGCGGGCCAACGACCCGTTGCCTGCGAACGTCACGGCCATCGACAACGCGGTCGCGGTGACGGGGGTGAATTGCGCCGACGCCGGCAACGATTGCACGGAAACGACGCTGCTGAGTCCGATAGTGACGGTCGGCAAAACCGTCAATCCGGGCAGCGGCACGGCGGTGGCGGTCGGCGATACGCTGACCTACACGCTTACCGTCACCGTGGCCAACGGCGCCACGACCACGGCGGAGGTGTTGACCGATACGCTGGGCGCCGGCCTGACCGTAGGCACCTTGCCGGCCGGTTGCACGTCTTCGGGACAGACCGTCACTTGTACGCTGGCGGCGGGCGCGGCCATCGGTACGCATACCTTTACTTACACCGCGACGGTGGATGCCGCGGCAACAACGTCGGTGAGCAACAGCGTGGTGCCGAGTACCGGCACTTGCGGAACCTGCACGACCACCAATCCGGTCGAGCCGACGATCACGGTCAACAAGTCCGTGAATCCGGGTAGCGGTACGGCGGTGTCGGTCGGCGACACGCTGACCTACACGCTGGCGGTGAACGTCGCCAATGCGGCCACCACCGCAGCGGAAACACTGACCGACACGCTCGGCGCCGGCCTCATCGTCGGCACTTTGCCGGCGGGCTGCACGGCGGCTGGGCAGGTGATCACCTGCACCCTGGCTACCGGCAGTCCGATAGGCAACTACACCTTCGCCTATACCGCGACGGTGGATGCCGCGGCGACCACTTCGGTCAGCAACAGCGTAGTACCCAGCACCGGCACCTGCGGAACCTGCACCACCACCAATCCGGTCGATCCGACGATCACGGTCAACAAGTCCGTCAATCCGGGCAGCGGCACTGCCGTTTCGGTCGGCGACACGCTGACCTATACGCTGACGATCGACGTCGCCAATGCAGTTACGACTGTTGCGGAAGTGCTGACCGACACGCTGGGCGCCGGTTTGACCATCGGCACTTTGCCGGCGGGCTGCACGTCTTCGGGACAGACCGTCACTTGTACGTTGGCGGCGGGCGCGGCCATCGGCACGCATACCTTTACTTACACCGCGACCGTGGTTGCCACGGCGACTACTTCGGTGAGCAATAGCGTGGTGCCGAGCACCGGTACTTGCGGAACCTGCACCACGATCAATCCCGTCGAGCCGACGATCACGGTCAACAAATCCGTCAATCCGGGCAGCGGCACCGCCGTTACGGTGGGCGATACGCTGACTTACACGCTGACGATCAACGTCGCCAATGCGGCCACGACTAGCGCCGAAGTACTGACCGACACGCTCGGCGCTGGCCTCAACGTCGGCACGCTGCCGGCCGGCTGCACCGCGGCCGGGCAGGTGATCACCTGCACCCTGGCCAACGGCAGCGCCATCGGCACCTACACCTTCGTCTACACCGCGACCGTGGACGCCGCGGCCACCACTTCGGTCAGCAATAGCGTGGTACCCAGTACCGGCAGCTGCACGACTTGCACCACCACCAACCCGGTCGATCCGACGGTGACGGTGAACAAGTCCGTCAACCCAGGCAGCGGCACCGCGGTGACAGTCGGCGATACGCTGACTTACACGCTGACGATCAACGTCGCCAATGCGGCCACGACTAGCGCCGAAGTACTGACCGACACGCTCGGCGCGGGCCTCAACGTCGGCACGTTGCCGGCGGGTTGCACCGCGGCCGGGCAGGTGATCACCTGCACCCTGGCCAACGGCAGTGCCATCGGCGCCTACACCTTCGTCTACACGGCGACCGTGGCTGCCGCGGCTACTACTTCGGTCAGCAACAGCGTGATACCGAGTACCGGTACTTGCGGAACCTGCACCACCACCAACCCGGTCAACCCGACGTTGACGGTGAACAAGTCCGTCAACCCGGGCAGCGGCACCGCGGTGTCGGTGGGCGACACACTGACCTACACGCTGACGATCAACGTCGCCAACGCCGCCACGACAGTGGCCGAAGTGTTGACCGATACGCTCGGCGCCGGCCTGACCATCGGTACCTTGCCGGCGGGCTGCACGTCTTCGGGCCAGACCGTCACTTGTACGTTGGCGGTCGGCGCGGCCATCGGCACGCATACCTTCGCCTACACCGCGACCGTGGGCGCCACGGCGACTACTTCGGTGAGCAATAGCGTGGTGCCGAGCACCGGTACTTGCGGAACCTGCACCACGACCAATCCGGTCGATCCGACGATCACGGTCAACAAGTCCGTGAACCCGGGCAGTGGCACGGCGGTGTCGGTCGGCGACACGCTGACCTACACGCTGACGATCAACGTCGCCAATGCGGCCACCACCGCACCGGAAGTACTGACCGACACGCTCGGCGCCGGCTTGACGGTCGGCACGCTGCCGGCCGGCTGCACCGCGGCCGGGCAGGTGATCACTTGCACCCTGGCCACCGGCAGCGCGATTGGGTCCTACACCTTCGTCTACACCGCAACGGTGGGCGCCGCCGCGACCACTTCGGTCGGCAACAGCGTGGTGCCCAGCACCGGCACCTGCGGAACCTGCACGACCACCAATCCGGTCGACCCGACGGTGACGGTGAACAAGTCCGTCAATCCGGCCGGCGGCACGGCCGTATCTCCCGGCGACACACTGACCTACACACTGACGGTCAATGTGGCCAACGCGGCCACGACCAGCGCCGAAGTGCTGACCGATACGCTGGGCGCCGGCCTCACCGTCGGCACCTTGCCGGCCGGTTGCACTGCGGCCGGACAAGTCGTCACTTGCACGCTGGCCAACGGCAGTCCGATCGGCACCTATACCTTCGCCTACACCGCGACGGTCGGCGCTGCGGCCACCACGACGGTGAGCAACAGCGTGGTGCCCAGCACCGGCACCTGCGGAACCTGCACGACCATCAATCCGGTCGATCCGACCCTGACGGTCGACAAGTCCGTCAATCCAGGTAGCGGCACCGCCGTGTCGGTCGGCGATACGCTGACTTACACGCTGACAGTCAACGTCGCCAACGCGGCCACGACCAGCGTCGAAGTGCTGACCGATACGCTCGGCGCCGGCCTCACCGTCGGCACCTTGCCGGCCGGCTGCACCGCGGCCGGGCAGGTGATCACCTGCACCTTGGCCAACGGCAGTCCGATCGGCATCTACACTTTCGCCTACACCGCGACGGTCGGCGCTGCCGCGACCACCTCGGTCAGCAATAGCGTGGTGCCCAGCACCGCTACTTGCCTGAACTGCACGACGACCAATCCCGTCGATCCGACGGTGACGGTCGACAAGTCCGTGAACCCGGGCAGCGGCACCGCCGTGTCGGTCGGCGATACGCTGAGCTACACGTTGACGGTCAATGTCGCCAATGCGGCCACGACGACCGCCGAAGTGCTGATCGATACGCTGGGCGCCGGCCTCACCATCGGCACCTTGCCGGCCGGCTGTACTGCGGCCGGGCAGGTGATCACCTGCACTTTGCCTTCCGGCAGCGCCATCGGCACCTACACCTTCGCCTACACGGCGACCGTGGCTGCCGCGGCCACCACTTCGGTCAGCAACAGCGTGGTGCCCAGCACCGGCACCTGCGGAACCTGCACGACCACCAATCCGGTCGATCCGACGGTGACGGTCAACAAGAGCGTCAATCCGGCCAGCGGCACCGCCGTTGCGGTCGGCGACACGTTGACCTACACGCTGACGGTCGATGTGGCCAACGCGGCGACGACCGTTGCGGAAGTGCTGACCGACACGCTCGGCGCCGGCCTCACCGTCGGCACGTTGCCGGCGGGTTGCACCGCGGCCGGACAAGTGATCACCTGCACCTTGCCTACCGGTAGCGCCATCGGGTCCTACGCCTTCGTCTACACGGCGACGGTGGATGCCGCGGCCACCACTTCGGTCAGCAACTCGGTGACCACCAGCACCGGCGCTTGCGGAACCTGCACGACCACCAATCCGGTCACGCCCAGAATCACGGTCAACAAATCCGTGAATCCGGCCAGCGGCACCGCCGTTGCGGTCGGCGACACGCTGACCTACACGCTGACGATCGATGTCGCCAATGCGGCCACGACGACCGCCGAAGTGCTGACCGATACGCTCGGCGCCGGCCTCACTGTCGGCACGTTGCCGGCCGGCTGCACCGCAGCCGGGCAGGTGATCACCTGCACCTTGCCTTCCGGCAGTGCCATCGGCACCTACACCTTCGCCTACACGGCAACCGTGGCTGCCGCGGCGACCACTTCGGTGAGCAACAACGTGGTGCCCAGCACCGGTACTTGCGGAACCTGCACCACCACCAATCCGGTCAATCCGACGGTCACCGTCGGCAAGAGCGTGAACCCGGGCAGCGGCACGGCGGTATCGGTCGGCGACACGCTGACCTATACCTTGACGGTGAACGTCGCCAATGCCGCGACGACCGTTGCCGAAGTGCTGACCGATACGCTGGGCGCCGGTCTCACCGTCGGCACCTTGCCGGCCGGCTGCACCGCAGCTGGTCAGGTCGTGACTTGCACCCTGGCCGCTGGCAGCGCTATCGGCAGTCACACCTTCGTCTACACGGCGACAGTCGGCGCCGCGGCGACCACTTCGGTGAGCAACAGCGTGGTGCCCAGCACCGGTTCGTGCTCGACCTGCACCACGACCAATCCGGTCAACCCCAGAGTCGCGGTGAACAAGTCCGTGAACCCGGGCAGCGGCACCGCGGTGTCGGTCGGCGATACGCTGAGCTACACGCTGACAGTGGATGTAACCAACGCGGCCACGACCGCGCCGGAAGTGCTGACCGATACGCTCGGTGCCGGCCTCACCGTCGGCACGTTGCCGGCGGGCTGCACCGCGGCCGGACAGGTGATCACCTGCACGCTGGCCACGGGCAGCGCCATCGGCATCTACACCTTTGCTTACACCGCGACAGTGAACGCCGCGGCCACCACGTCGGTGAGCAACAGCGTAGTACCCAGCACCGGTACTTGCGGAACCTGCACCACGACCAATCCGGTCGATCCGACGATCACGGTCAACAAGTCCGTCAATCCGGGCAACGGCACCCCGGTGGCGGTCGGCGACACGCTGACCTATACCTTGACGGTGAACGTCGCCAATGCCGCGACGACCGTTGCAGAAGTGCTGACCGACACGCTGGGCGCCGGCTTGATCGTTGGTACCTTGCCGGCGGGCTGCACGTCTTCCGGCCAAGTGATTACTTGCACCTTGCCTGCAGGCAGCGCCATCGGCACCCACACCTTCGCCTACACCGCAACGGTGGATGCCGCCGCGACTACTTCGGTGAGCAACGGCGTGGTGCCCAGTACCGGCAACTGCACCGCGTGCACGACCACCAATCCGGTCACGCCCAGAGTTACGGTGAACAAATCCGTGAATCCGGCCAGCGGCACGGCGGTGTCGGTCGGCAGCACGCTGACCTACACGCTGACGATCGACGTGGCGAATGCGGCGACGACGACGGCCGAAGTGCTGACCGATACGCTCGGCGCCGGCCTCACTGTCGGCACGTTGCCGGCCGGCTGCACCGCAGCCGGACAAGTGA
The DNA here is from genome assembly GCA_036383995.1 of Pseudoxanthomonas sp. GTDB lineage: Bacteria > Pseudomonadota > Gammaproteobacteria > Xanthomonadales > Xanthomonadaceae > Pseudoxanthomonas_A. Next base: position 224,714 of record DASVNG010000009.1, on the reverse strand, counting down.
TCACCTGCACCCTGGCCACCGGCAGTCCGATCGGAACCTATACCTTCGCCTACACCGCGACGGTGGACGCCGCGGCCACCACTTCGGTGAGCAACAACGTGGTGCCCAGCACCGGTACTTGCGGAACCTGCACCACCACCAATCCGGTCGATCCGACGATCACCATCGGCAAGAGCGTGAACCCGGGCAGCGGCACGGCGGTATCGGTCGGCGACATACTGACCTACACGCTCACCGTGACGGTGGCCAATGCGGCCACCACCGCACCGGAAGTGCTGACCGACACGCTCGGTGCCGGCCTCATCGTCGGCACGTTGCCGGCCGATTGCACCGCGGCTGGGCAGGTGATCACCTGCACCTTGCCGGCCGGCAGCACCATCGGCACCCATACCTTCGTCTACACCGCGACGGTGGATGCCGCGGCGACCACTTCGGTGAGCAACAGCGTGGTGCCCAGCACCGGCAACTGCGCCACCTGCACGACCACCAATCCGGTCACACCGACGCTGACGGTGAACAAGTCGGTGAATCCGGCCAGCGGCACCGCCGTGTCGGTGGGCGACACGCTGACCTACACGCTGACGGTCAACGTCGCCAATGCGGCCACGACTGCGCCGGAAGTGCTGACCGATACGCTCGGCGCCGGCCTCACCGCCGGCACCCTGCCAGCAGGCTGCACGGCGGCAGGACAGGTGATCACCTGCACGCTCGCACCGGGCGCGGCCATCGGCACGCATACCTTCACCTACACCGCCACGGTCGACGCCGCCGCTGCCACCTCGGTCAGCAACAGCGTGACCACGAGCACCGGCAACTGCGCGTCCTGCACCACCACCAATCCCGTGGCGCCACGGGTGGCGGTGAACAAGACCGCCGATCCGATCAGCGGCGAAACAGTGGAGGTGAACGACATCGTCACCTACACCGTGACGGTGACGGTGGCCAATTCGGCGACCGTCGCAGCGCTGTCGCTGGCCGACACCGTAAGCGCCGGACAGACGTTGTTGCCCGCTACGTTCCAGACGCCGGCGGGCGGCGCATGCGCTGCCGTCGCCAACGGCTTGCAATGCAGCCTCGCGGCAGGCGCGGCGCCCGGCAGCTATGCCTTCACCTATCAGGTGCAGGTGGACGCGGGCGCGACCGGCACCATCGGCAACACGGTCGTCGCCAGCGGCGGTGGCGGCGAAGAACCCGATTGCCAGACCTGCAGCACCGAGCACCGCATCGCCGAACCCATCGTCAGCGTGACCAAGTCGGCCAATCCCAGCGGCGGCACGGCGCTGCAGGTCGGCGACACCATCCAATACACGTTGACGGTGAACGTGGCCCAGGCCGCGACCACCTCGGATTTGATCCTGGACGATACGCCGAGCACCGGCCTGACCCTGGGCGCCTTGCCGTCGGGCTGCACGCCTAGCGGTGCCGGTCTGCGCTGCGTGTTGCCCAGCGGCTCCGCGCCGGGCACCTATGCCTTCACCTATCCGGCGACGATCAACGCCAACACCGGCGCTACGGTGAGCAACGTCGTGCTCGCCAGCGGTGGCGGCGGCCAGCAGAATCCGCCTTCCTGCCTTACCTGCAGCATCGAACACGAAGTCCTGGATGTTTCGCAGCTGCGCGTTATCAAGACCAGCAGCGTGCGCGAGGCGCGCATCGGCGATCTGGTGCGCTACACGGTAACGGTCGAGAACGTGGGCGCGACCAATGTCGTCGATGCCGATCTGGTCGATACGCCGCCGGCCGGTTTCACCTACGTCGACGGTTCGCTGTCGGTCACCGACGGCGACAACGCCGCCACGGCCAGCGGCTACAACCCGATCCGCTTCGAAGGCCTGGACATCGACGCCGGCCAGTCCGCGACCCTGGTCTATCTGATGCGGATCGGCGCCGGCGTGCGGCCGGGCGTGTTGATCAACCAGGCGCAGACCTATTCCAACGGAGGCACGCCGATCTCGAACGTGGCCACCGCGGAACTGACGCTGGCGGCCGATCCGCTGACCGACGACAGCCTGATCCTGGGCACGGTGTTCGACGACCGCGACGGCGACGGCTGGCAGGACAGCGCCGCGCTCTCCGGCGTGCGCATCCAGGGCGGTTTCGATGCGTCGGCCTATGTGCCGGGTTCGACCACCCTCGATCGCGGCGCCGGTCCGCAGCCGGTGCCCGACGCCAGCGCACCGCTGTTGCATGGCATCGACTTGGGCGAGATCGGTGCGCGCCAATCGGTCGCCGATCCGGCGCAACGCCGGCAGATCGTGCTGCGCCAGCGCCTGACCCGTCCCGACTTCACCGGCGATTTCGCGCTCACCACCAAACAAGGCGTCAGCCTGCGCATGGACGCAGCGGGCGCGACCACGCTGGCGACCGAAGGCGAAGCGGCGAAGGGCTTGAATGCCGCGGCACCGGAAGTCGAACGACGCGTCGCACAGAGCGAGGGCGGCTACGTGGTGGACTACATCATCCGCAACGCCGGCGTCGACGAGCGCGGCATCCCGGGCGTGCGCATCGCTTCGGTCGACGGTCTGCTGGTGGAAACCGACCAGTTCGGCCGCTACCACCTGGCCGGCATCCCGGGCGGCGCCTGGGAACGCGGACGCAACTTCATCCTCAAGATCGATCCGTCGACGTTGCCGCCGGGCACGCAGATCACCACCGACAATCCGCTGGTCCGCCGCATCACCCCGGGCCTGCCGGTGCGGTTCGACTTCGGCGCGAAGCTGCCGGTGTCGTCGATCCAGGGCGGCGAACGCAAGGTCGAGCTGGAACTGGGCGAAGTGATCTTCGCGGCAGGCAGCGCACAGGTGCGCGAGCGCTATCTGCCGACGATCGAGCAGATCGCCGCCAAGCTCGCCGAACACGGCAGCGGCGAAGTAGTGATCAGCGCCAATGGCGAGAGCGAAGGCCTGGCCTTCGATCGTGCGGCCGCGGTGAGGACGGCGCTGTTGGCGAAGCTGCGGCCGGAAACGGCCAGCGCGCTGAAGGTGAGCGTGCGCACGACGGTCAACGATCCGAACAGCCTGATCGCAGGCATCGGCCAGGGCGGGCCGCGGCTGGGCACGGTGCTGTTCGATACCGACCGCGAGACCCTCCGGCCCGAATTCGCCCCCTTGCTCGACCGCATCGCCGCCTATCTGGAACAGGCGCGCGGCGGCACGGTGTCGGTGGTGGGCTATGCCGATGTGCGCGGCGCCGACACCTACAACCTCGCATTGGGAATGCGACGGGCCAAGGCGGTGTACGAGGCGATCGCCCAGCGCTTGAGCCCGCAGGTGCGCAGTCAAGTGCGCGTGGAATCGGAATCCAGCAACGGCCCGGCCCCCGCCGGCAGCGGCAAGTGAGGGCGCGGGCCATGATCATCAAAATGAAACTACTCGATTACACCTTGATCGGCCTGCTCGCGAGCATGCCGCCGTTGGTCCTTGCGCAGGAAGCGCCGACGCAGGCGGACTGCGCCGGCGACGAGTGCAGTTCCGAAGAAGGCCTGCTGTTCCGGCTGCGCACGTTGGGCGAGCGCGATCCGAAGGCGCCGGCGGACGCCGCGTCGTCGCCGGCGCTGCAACCGGACCGCCGCGTGGACATCGACATGGCCGCGCCGGGCAGGGCGACCGTGGCGGGGCAGTTCAATCTGCAGCTGGACAACGGCGGCGTGATCTGGGCCACCGAAGATCCGGCGCTGAGCCAGGCCGAGTTGTCGATCTCCGCGCCGGGTTTCGCAGCGTTCGACGGCACCGCCATCGCCAAGCCGGTGCAGTTCTATGTGCGCAGCAACTATTCGTCCTTCATCGAACGCTACGAGCTGAAGGTCTACCGCGCCGCCGACGCCGATCTGGTCGACCCGCTGGCCACGGTGCCGTTGGAAGTGGCTGCCGTTTCCAACGCCGACTGGGACGGCGCGCTGCCGTCCAAGTACCGCTTCCGCGCCGGCGACGAACTGGTCTACGTGCTGCGCGCCTACGACAAGGAAGGCCATTTCGACGAGACCCAGCCGCGCAAGCTGCAGCTGGTGACGCCGGAAGAAGCCGACCGCGGCGGGCGGCAAGTGCGCGACAGCGTCGAAAAGTCGCTCGGCACCGCGCTGAGCATCGACCAGGCGCAGAGCCAGGAACTGATCGACGACGCATTCTCCGGCAACGGCCTGCGACAGCAGAACATTCCCATCTACGGCTCGCGCATCCGCATCCAGGGCCGCAACCTGCCGCCCGGCTATTCTTTGTCGATCAACGGCGACAGTTATCCGGTCGATCTGGAACGTAAGTTCGCGGCCGAATACCTGATGCCGGTGGGCCGGCACGATTTCGAGATCGCGCTGAGCGGCGGCAGCGACGGCCTGGGAGGTACGCCTGCGAACGATCCACAGGGCATCCGCCAGACGTTGAGCGTCGACGTCACCGGCCGCTACTTCTTCGGCGTGGGTCTGGCCGATGTGACCGTGTGGCAGAACAAGATCAGCGGATCGGTGGATGCGTTCACGACCGACAGCCGCTATGCCGACGACGTGATCAGCGACGGCCGCCTGGCGTTCTACGGCAAGGCCAAGATCAAGGGCAAATATCTGATCACCGCGCAGGCCGACACCACAGAGCGCGACCTGGAGCATCTGTTCGACGGCTTCGGCCAGGCCGAGCCGCAGGACATCTTCCGCCGTCTCGATCCGGACCTGTACTACCCGGTGTACGGCGACGACTCGACGACCTATCGCGATGTCGACAGCATGGGCCGCTTCTACCTGCGCGCCGATTGGGACAAGAATCAGGCGCTGTGGGGCAATTTCAACACCGGCATCACCGGCACCGAATACGGTCAGTACGTGCGTTCGCTGTACGGCGCCGCATTCAACTGGCGTTCGCGCGGCAGCAACGCCTGGGGCGATCCGGGCACCGAGCTGCGCGCGTTCGGCTCCGAAGCGCAGACCGCGCCCGGCCACAGCGAATTCATCGGCACCGGCGGCAGCCTGTACTACCTCAAGCACACCGATCTGCTGCCCGGCTCCGACACGGTGGTGCTGGAGATCCGCGACGCCGCCACCGGCCGCATAGAGAACCGGGTGACGCTGCAGCGCGGCGCCGATTACGAGATCGACGAACTGCAAGGCCGCATTCTGCTGACCCGTCCGCTGGCCATGGTCACCCGCGAGAATCTGCGCAGCATCTCGCGCGACACGCCGCTGGACGGCTACGAGCAACGCCTGATCGCGGACTACGAATGGGTGCCGTCCGACTTCGATGCCGACGAGGTCACCGCCGGTGTCCGCGCCAAGCATTGGTTCGGCGACCATCTCGGCGTAGGCGCCACCTACATCGACGAGAATCGCGCGGGCGAGGATTACACCCTGGCCGCGGGCGACATCACCTTGCAGGCCGGCAGAGGCACTTACCTGAAGGCCGAATACAGCCAGACCGAATCCTTCAGCGCGCCGGTGTTCTTTTCCGACAACGGCGGTTTCACCTTCACCCAGCTCAACCCGGTCGGTCCGCGCGAAGGCGAGGCCAAAGCGATCGAGGCGCGGGTGAATTTCCGCGAGCTGGGTTGGACCGAACAGGACTGGTCCGCAGGCGCCTGGTGGCGCAGAGTGGGTGCGGGTTATTCGGTCAGCCGTTTCGACCAGGGCATGGAGATCGAAGAGCAGGGCGTGGAAGTGCTTGGCCTGTTCAAGCCGAATCTCAGTCTGTACGCACGCTACAGCCAGGCCGAGCGCGGCGGCGAATCGCTCGACCAGGCCCAGATCACCGGCGAGTGGCGCGCCACCGACTTCGACACCTTCACCGCCGAATTGCGCAGGATCGAGGAACAGCGGGCGACGGGCGATAGCGCCGGCACGCTGGCGGCGCTGCGCTACACGCGCAAGATCGGCACTTCGCTGGACCTGTACGGTACCGCCCAGTTCACCGTGGACGACGACGGCGGCGCCTATGCCGACAACGACGCGTATACCGTGGGCGGCAAGTATCTGTTCGGCGATCTGTCGACGGTCGGCGCGGAGGTCACCAGCGGCGACCGCGGCGATGCGGTCACGGTGAATGCCGAGTACCGCTTCAATCCCGAGCATTCGGTGTACGGCAGCTACACCTATTCGACCGACAGCACTCAATACGACTCGCTGTTCAATCCCAGCCGGCAGAACGGCTGGACCCTGGGCCAGCGCTGGCGGCTGTCCAACCAGGTCAACCTGTTCAACGAAAGCCAGTTCCTCAAGACCCAGCAGGAGTCCGGTCTGGCCCATACCTTCGGCATGGACTTCTACCCGTCGCAGGGCTGGAACCTGGGCTTCACCCTGTCCGACGGCGAATTGACCAACAGCGAAGGCGGTCAAGTCGACCGCCGTGCGATCAGCCTCAGCGGCGGCCGCACCTCGCCCGACACCGACTGGCAGAGCAAGCTGGAGTGGCGCCGCGACACCGGTTTCGAGCAGCGCCGGCAGTGGGTCAGCACCAACCGCCTGCTGCACAAGATCAACGAAAGCTGGCGCATCGCGGCGCGCTTCAACTATTCCGATACCGATGACGAAATCGATCCGACCGCAGGCGCGAAATTCATAGAAGGCAACTTCGGTTTCGCCTGGCGTCCCTGGAACAGCGCGCGCTGGGGCGTGTTCGGCCGCTATACCTATCTGTACGATCTGGCCACGCTGGAGCAGGTCAACGGCACCAGCTACGACCAGAAGTCGCGGATCCTGTCGCTGGAAGGCGTGTACAAGCTGGACCACCACTGGGAATTCGCCGCCAAACTGGCGCGGCGCGAAGGCGAAGTGCGCTTCGGCCGCGGCGCCGGCGCCTGGGCCGACTCGGCGACCACCTTCGCATCGGGACAGATCCGTTACGAGCTTCGCCAGCAATGGCATGCGCTGGCCGAATACCGCTGGCTGGACGTCAAGGACGGCGGCACGCGCAGCGGCTACCTGGTCGGCCTGGACCGCGACCTCAACAAGAATTTCCGCGTAGGCGTGGGCTACAACTTCACCGACTTCAGCGACGACCTGACCGACTTCGATTACGACCACAAAGGGTGGTTCCTGAATATCGTGGGTTCGTACTGATGCGTGTATGGAATAAGGAAGTGATCAGCGATATGAAAACGAAGCTCTCAGCCGCAGTCTTGTGCGCCGTAGTCCTTGTCATGGCGCTGTGGAGCGGCAGCGCGCAGGCGCAGATCGCATTCCGCGAGACCTTCGGCGCGGTCAACGCCACGCTGCCGACCGCGCAGAGCACCGCCGACGCCAACTGGCTCAATACCTGCCTCAATGGCGCCATCGTCAATACCGGAGGAGACTCTACCTCCGACGGTGCCGCATCGACGCATTACCTATTCCACAACACCGCAGGCGGTGGGGCTTGCACCTACGCCGCGGGCCAGGCGGTCTGGCGTACCGTTTCCGCGATCACGGTGCAGCCGAACAGGAACTACGTGTTCTCGTACTGGACCATGGTCGTCAACCAGGTCAGCGATCCGGTGCTGTCCCAGGTGATCACTCCCAACGCCGGCGCGATTACGGTAGTCAGCACCGTCAACACGGCCTATCCGGCGACCAACAACACCTGGATCAGGCGCCAGGTGATATTCACCACGGGCGCCACCACCACGACGGTCAATCTGCGCATCAACAACGCGAGCGTAGCCGCCACCGGCAACGACTTCGGCATCGACGATGTGATGCTGGCGACGATGCCGACGGTGACGCTGACCAAAACCACCCAGAACGGTGCGGGCGGTGCGTTCGACTTCACGCTCACCAATACGGTGCGCACCACGGCCACGGTCACGACCGCTGCGGCGGGAGTGCCCACTGTGGTGGATGGCGATGCCAACGCAGCCGTCACCGACTTCACCGTTTCCGCCCTCGGCACGGCGATCACCATCAACGAATCCGCGCTGCCGGCCCTTTGGTCGTTCGGATCGGCTAGCTGCACCAACTCCGCCGGCGCCGCGGTCGGAACGCTGAGCGCCAGGCAGATCACCATTCCGGCCGCTGCCGTGGTGGCGGGCGAGGCCTTCGAGTGCGCCTACGTCAACAGGACACAGCCCAGCTTCGGCACTTGCACTTCCACCATGTATCTCGGCGTGGGCGGTCCGACCCAGCTGCATCGCATCGACACCAGCACCAATCCGCTTACCTATCCTGCGATAGGTTCGCCGTATTCCCCTTCCTACAACGCGATGGGTTACGACCCCGCAAGCAACTACATTTTCGCGACGATATGGGACACCGCCACCAGTACCTATCGCCTGCTGCGCATCGCCAGCAACGGCGTGGTAGAGGACACGGGCGCCATCGCAGGCGGCGGGATCAATGCCAGTGGAACGGGAATAGCTTCGGGCGAGGTGGGCGCGGACGGCTTCTATTACATCAAGGACAACGCCACCATCAACCAGCTGTGGCGGGTCGATCTCACCACTCGGACCTCCACCCTGATCACGCTCAACCAAGCCATCGCGTCGGCGGATCTGGCCTGGTACAACGGCCGGCTTTACGCCCAGGACAATGTGACCGGCCTGCTTAACGCCATCAATCCGACGACCGGTGCCGTGACCACGATCGGGCCTTCGGGATTCATTGGCGGTACCGATGCCTTCGGTTCAATGATGGGGGCCAGTAATGGCGTTTTCGGCCGCCGCAACAGCGGCGGGTTCTACAAGTTCGATACGGCGACCGGACAGGCCACCTTGATCTCCGATGCGCCGGCGGGCGCCGGCGATGGCGCCAAGTGCGTCACCACGCCGGTGGAGTTCGCAGTCGATCTGGCGGTCACCAAGACCGACAGCAGCACCATCTACACGCCGGGCAACAACGTCGCCTACACCATCGTGGTCAGCAACAACGGCCCGTTCGGCGTGCAGAACGCGCAGGTGACCGATTCGCTGCCCACCGGCATCACCACGGCCAGTTGGACCTGCGGCAGCGCCACCGGCGGCGGCGCCTGTGGTGTGGCCAGCGGCACCGGCGCGATCAACACGACCGCGAACCTGCCGGCCGGCGGTTCGGTCACCTACAGCCTGAGCCTGTTCGTGCCGTCGACGTTCTCCGGCAATCTGGTCAACACCGCGACGGTGACGGCGCCGGTCGGCTCGCCAGATTCGAACACGGCCAACAACAGCGCGACCGACAGCGACACCCAGTTCCCGGTGCCGCCGGCCAACGTCGCCACCATCAGCTGCCTCAGCGGCGGCGCGATGTTCAACACCGCCTACGACGGCGCCGGTGGGCGTCTGTCTTCGGGTGCGGACAATTATTGGCAGGTCGCCCTGACCACCACGCCGATCACCGGCGCGCCGCCGGTGGGACTGACCTACGGCACGGCGCAGGTCGTCACCGCGCCGCCTCCTTCCTACATCGTCTCGCCTTACGGCAACGCCAACTGGATCGCGCACGCGGCCAACGCCATCCATCCGACCAGCGCCAACTACGACATCTTCTACCGCTTCCAGTTCAACATCGCACCGGGCGTGGATCCGTCGGCGATGGTCTTGAACATGGAGTTCTACGCCGACAATTCGGTGTTCGAAGTCTGGGTGAACGGCAATGCGCAAGGCGTGCATTCGAACTATGGCGCCGCCGATCCTTATTTCTACACCGGTTTCGTGGCCGGCGGTCAGGCCCCGGGCGTCTTGAATGGGCCTTGGCTGAGCGGTCTCAACGAGATCGTCGTGCACGTCAAATCGGGCCCCGGAGCGCAAGCCTTCCTGGCGCAGGTGCTGCCGCCGGCGGCGGTATGCGCGCCGGCCACGGTTACGCTCAACAAGACTTCGCGATTCGTCACGGGCGGTCCGTTCGGCTTCGGTCTGACCAATACCAGTCAGGCGGCAGGCACGATCACCACTGCGACCGCCGATGTTCCGAACCCGGTCGACGGCAACACCGCCACTGCCGGCACCGCCGAACCTTTCAGCGTCGCCGCTTTCGGCAGCGATGTGGTCATCACCGAATCGTCGTTGCCGGCCGGCTGGCTGCTGTCCGATATCGTCTGCACCTCCGCCGGCATCGCCGTAGGCAGTCGCGCGGGCAGCGCATACACCATCCCTGGTAGCCTGATCGACAGCAGCGCCGAAAGCTTCGAGTGCACTTTCACCAATACGCCGACGGTCGATCTGCGCATCGACAAGACCGCTGCCGTGGCTACGGTGGAAAGCGGCGACACGGTGACTTACACGATCACGCTCAACAACGATGGTCCGGGTCCTGGCGATGGCGCCATGCTCAGGGATCCGCAGATCTCCGGCGTGGATTGCAGCGCCGGCACGCTGACCTGCGGCAATGCCACCGGCGGTGCGGTTTGCCCGGCATCGCCGGCGGTGGCGGATCTGCAAGGATCCGGGGTGACGATTCCCACTTTCCCGGCAGGCGGTTCGATGCAGCTCACCCTGACTTGCACGGTGACCGCAAGCGGCGCGCCCTGATCGCGGGGCGCGGCGAAGGAATCAGTCGATCCGGTAAACCCGCGCCTTGGGCAGGTCTTCGTCCACCTGCAGGAACCAGCGCCCGGCGATGCCGGGAATGACGGCGATCTCGGGCGATTCGAAAGGCTTGCGCAACTTCATATTGCCCTTGAGCACCTTCCAGGTCTGGCCGTTCTCCAGCTCGAACACGGTGCCCGGTTCCCAGCCGCTGACCGAACCTTTCAGGCGGCTGCGGATGGGCTGGTCGTTGAGGCCGATCAGGGAGGAAGTGGCGCGTTCGGTTTCCGTTTCCGCCTTGCTGGCTTCCACCGCCTTGACCACGTCTTCGCGCAGCAGGCCGTTCAACAGTTTCAACTGCTCGGGCGAAAGCTGGTCCAGACCGGTCGCGTGCAATTGCTCGGCGGTCAGGCGCTGCTCGATATCCACGTAGGGTTGCTTGGACAGTACGGCGAACGGCGCCAGCAACAGCGTCAAGCCAAGAGCGAACTTTGCGGACATGCCGTCTTCTCCATGGAGCGGCCGGACAGCGCCCGGCATGACGCCCAGACAACAAGTTTGCGTCGGTTTTGTTTCAGTTCGGTGTCACGTAGATCGGATCTATGCCCCGGACGCCACGCAACGTTTCCGGCTTGCGGGGGGCGCTAACCGCTAATGCGCGTCGGCATGTGGGGAGGGCGTAGGTCGGGGCTACGCCCCGACGCCACGTCACGTCTCCGATCAGCGTCGCGCGTCGGCCGCGTAGAGCCTGCCCCGTACTTGATACGGGGGCCGATCTACGGGACTACTGCTTCCAGAATCCGCTGGCCGACCGCGGCCGTCTCGGCCTCGATCGCGTCTTCCTGCTCTTTTCCAAGCTCGACCTGCGCCATCATCAGCGGGCAGTGCGCGCTCATGTAATCGATGTCCAGGTTCAAGCGCTCCAGCAGGAAATCGACGAACGCGCGCACCTTCGGCGACTGGGTATGGCCGCGCGGGAACACCGCGTTGAGTTCGTACTCGCCACCGGCCCAGCCGGCCAGCACGCGCTGCACATGACCCATTTCCACGAACGGCCTGACCATCACGTCGGCGGCGATCACGATGCCTTCGCCGCACAGCAACGCGCCCTTGAGCGCGGCCGGGTCGTTGGCGACCAGGATAGGATTGACGGTGAAATCGCGATCGCCCGCGCCGTCGCTCAAGGTCCATGCGTAACTGTTGCCGTGGCGATGCTTGGGCATGGCCAGCGTGCGGTGGTGCTGCAGGTCGTCCGGATGCAAAGGTTCGCCATGCTTGGCGATGTAGCTGGTGCTGGCGTACACCTGCGTGCGCAGGCTGCCCAGGCGGCGCGCGACCAGGTTGGAATCGGGCAGATTGCCGATGCGCAGGGCGACATCGATTTCGCCGCCGATCAGATCCAGCGGTTCGTTGCTCAACACCATCTCTACGCGCACTTCCGGATGCCGCGCGTGGAATTCGCCCAGCAACGGTGCGATCTTGTCGATGCCGATGGAGTAGGGTGCGGTGAAGCGCAGCCAGCCGCGCGGGCCGGCATGCAACTGGCTGACCGCGCTTTCGGCTTCGGTCAGTTCGCGTGCGATGCGCTGGCAATGTTCGTAGTAGACGTTGCCGGCTTCGGTCAGCCCCAGCTTGCGTGTGGTGCGATGCAGGAGTTGCGCGCCCAGGCGCGTTTCCAGTTCCTGCACTTTGCGGCTGACCGTGGTCTTGGGCAGGCGCAGCGAATTGGCCGCGGCGATGAAGCTGCCGTGCTCGACCACCTTGACGAAGATGAGGGTGTCGTTGAGATCGTGGCTCATGGGGTACTCCCGGTAGGGTGGAACGGGTATTGGACCGCTGACGGGATTATTATTCCCTTTAATTCGGACTAATCAAGTCCTGATTGCAGGTTTATCTTGTCGGCACTCCCATCCATAGCCAGCTGCCGCCATGCTGTTCTCCCGCTTCTTCCGCCCCGAGCCGGACCCCGAAATCAACGAAGAGACAACGCTTTCCGAGCTGAGAGCGTTGACGAATCGCTTGTCCGGTACGGCTTTCCGCGAATTCACCTCCCCCCATCGCAGCCAGACCGGCGGCGGGGTGCGGCTCGGGCGTAAGGGTCGTGGGACTATCGCCGGTATTGGGATTATCCCGATGACGGGAGTGAAAGTCCCGTGAGTGGGATATTGAACCCGGAGGTCCTGGTGTTGGGTGCGGACGGCACGATTGGCTTCGGCGTGGTCGGCGCGTTGCTGGAGGCCGGCAGCCCGGTGCTGGCGGTGGGCCGCGACGGTCCGCGCATGCAGGCACTGGCCGAACACTACGCCGACGAGCCCGCGCTGGAGCTGATGACCACCGGATGCATCGCCAACGATGAGGACGCCGCGAAACTGGTGGCGCAACTGCGCAAGCGCAAGCGTCCGTTGCGCGCGGTGTTCGCCAGCCTGGCCAGTCCGCTGGAAGGCGGCCGCCTGATCGACAAACCCACCGATTTCCTGCGCCAGAAACTGGACATGGATCTGTTGCCGCATCTGGCCGCCGCGCGCCATCTGGTGCCGTTGCTGGCGGAGAACGACGTCACTTCGCACTACGTCCTGATCGGCGGTCCGTATGCAGAACGCGGCTGGGCGGGATACGGCCACGCCTCCATCACCGCTGCCGCATTGCGCATGCTGACCAACGTGTTGCACGAAGAGTCGCACCCGTTGGGCGTGCGCGTGCAGATGCTGTCGGTCGACCACCCGGTCTGCACGCCGGAAAATGCGCGCAACGCCTGCGCCGAATGGCCCAGCGCGATGGCGGTGGGCCGCCATGCGGTGTCGTTGCTTACCCGCACCGAGCGCGCGCAGCCGGTGGTGCGTTTCGACGCCGGCCGCGCGTTGACGCCGCCGCGTCCTCTTTTCAGCAGTTTCCCTCTCCCCTTGTCCACCCACGAGACCAATCCATGAACGCTATTTCCTTCAAAGAAAATCGTGCTCTGCGCACTACGGCGCTGGGCGTCGTGCTGGCGCTTACCGTCGCGGTCATCACCGGCTGCAGCAGCGAAGCGGCCGAAACCGGCATGCCGCCGCCGCCCGATGTCAGCGCCGCCACAGTGCTGGTCAAGCAGATCAGCCAGTGGGACGACTTCAGCGGCCGCGTGGAAGCGGTGGAAAACGTCGACCTGCGTCCGCGCGTGTCCGGCTACATCGACCGCGTGAATTACGAAGAAGGCCAGGAAGTCCGCAAGGGCGACGTGCTGTTCACCATCGATTCGCGCAGTTACCGCGCCGAGCTGGCGCGCGCCCAGGCCGAGCTGGCCCGCGCCCGCAGTCAGGCCGAACTGGGTCGCAGCGAAGCGGCGCGCGCCAAGAAGCTGTCCGAGCTGGAGGCCATTTCCACCGAGTCCTACGAACAGCGCCGCTCGGCCGCCGCCGAAGCGCAGGCCAATGTCGCCGCCGCCCAGGCCGCCGTGGATGCGGCGCGCTTGAACCTGGAGTTCACCCAGGTGCGCGCGCCGATCAGTGGCCGCGCCGGCCGCGCGCTGGTCACCGCCGGCAACCTGGTCAGTGCCGGCGACTCGGCCAGCGTGCTGACCACGCTGGTGTCGCTGGACAAGATGCACGTGCACTTCGATACCGACGAACGCACCTTCCTGCATTACGCCGAGTTGGCGCGCAAGGGCGAACGCCCGAGCGAAAACGGCGCGGGCGTGCCGGTGCAGGTCGGCTTGGTGGGCGAGGACGGTTTCCCGCACACCGGCGTGGTCGATTTCCTCGACAACCAGGTCGATCCGGCCACCGGCACCATCCGCGCGCGTGCCTTGCTGGACAACGCCGACCGCACGTTCACGCCCGGCCTGTTCGCGCGGGTCCGTGTGCTGGGCAGCGGCGAGTTCAAGGCGATGCTGATCGACGACAAGGCGGTGCTGACCGACCAGGACCGCAAGTACGTGTACGTGGTCGACGGCAAGGGCCAGGCCCAGCGCAAGGACGTGCAGCTGGGACGCACCGCCGATGGACTGCGCATCGTGGAAACCGGACTGGCCGCCGGCGACAAGGTGATCGTCAGCGGCGTGCAGAAGGTGTTCTTCCCAGGCATGCCGGTCAAAGCCAAGACCGTCGTGATGGGCGCACCTGAGCCCGCACCGCAGCCTGTAGCGATGAAGTAACGGTAACAGCCCCCTCCCTTGCGAAGCAGGGGAGGGTTGGGGAGGGGTGCTTTTGGCGCTCAACTTCCCGAAAAGCAAAAGCTGCCCCCATCCGCCCTTCGGGCACCTTCCCCCGTGAACGGGAGAAGGGTTCGACCTCCAGGTTTCAGGGGGACGGGTTCTTTTTTTCCAGATTCAGTTACAGGAAATCCACCCATGGACTTCTCAAGATTCTTCATCGACCGGCCGATCTTCGCCGCGGTGTTGTCGATCGTGATCTTCGCCGCAGGCCTGATCTCGATCCCGATGCTGCCCATCGGCGAATACCCGGAAGTGGTGCCGCCCTCCGTGGTCGTGCGCACCGTCTATCCCGGCGCCAACCCCAAGGTGATCGCCGAAACCGTGGCCACGCCATTGGAAGAAGCCATCAACGGCGTCGAGGACATGATGTACGTCAAGTCCGTCGCCGGTTCCGACGGCGTGCTGCAGATGACCGTCACCTTCAAGCCGGGCGTCGATGCCGACGATGCGGCGGTGCGCGTGCAGAACCGGGTCAGCCAGGCGCTGGCGCGCCTGCCCGAGGACGTGCGCCGACAGGGCGTGACCACGCAGAAGCAGTCGCCGGTGTTCCTGATGGTGGTGCATCTGGTGTCCACCGACGGCAAGTACGACTCGCTGTACCTGCGCAACTACATGCGCCTGCACATCAAGGACGAACTGGCCAAGATCCCGGGCGTCGGCGATGCGCAGGCCTTCGGCGGCGGCGACTACGCCATGCGCCTGTGGCTGGACCCGGACAAGGTCGCTTCGCGCGGTTTGACCGCCGGCGACGTGCTGCGCGCAGTGCGCGAGCAGAACGTGCAGGTCTCGGTCGGCCAGCTGGGCGCCGAACCGATGGCCAACGGCAGCGATTTCCTGCTGCCGATCAACGCCAAGGGCCGCCTGCAGAGCACCGAAGAGTTCGGCAATATCGTGCTCAAGAGCGGCGCCGCCGGTGAAATCGTGCGCTTGTCCGACGTGGCGCGGATCGAACTGGCCGCTGGCGATTACACGCTGCGCGCCCGCCTGGACGGCATGAACGCTTCGGCGGTCGGCATCTTCCAGTCGCCCGGCGCCAACGCGCTGGACATCCGCGACGCGGTGGTGGCCAAGATGGAGGAAATCCGCAAGACCCTGCCGCCGGGCGTGGAGATCAAGTCGATCTACGACACCACCATCTTCGTCCGCGATTCCATCAAGGCCGTCATCACCACGCTGCTGGAGGCCACGCTGCTGGTGGTGCTGGTGGTGATCCTGTTCCTGCAGACCTGGCGCGCATCGATCATTCCCCTGATCGCGGTGCCGGTGTCGGTGGTCGGCACGTTCGCCGTGCTGAACCTGCTGGGCTTCTCCATCAATACGTTGACCCTGTTCGGGCTGGTGCTGGCCATCGGCATCGTGGTGGACGACGCCATCGTGGTGGTGGAGAACGTCGAGCGGAACATCGAAGAGGGCCTGACCCCGCTGGCCGCGGCGCATCAGGCGATGAAGGAAGTTTCCGGTCCCATCATCGCCATCGCGCTGGTGCTGTGCGCGGTGTTCGTGCCGATGGCGTTCCTGACCGGCGTGACCGGCCAGTTCTACAAGCAGTTCGCGGTGACCATCGCCATCTCCACGGTGATCTCGGCGATCAACTCGCTGACCTTGTCGCCGGCGCTGGCGGCCAAGCTGCTGAAGCCGCACGATGCGGCCAAGGACGCGCCGTCGCGTTTGATCGACCGTCTGTTCGGCTGGCTGTTCCGTCCGTTCAACCGCTTTTTCAAGAAGAGCTCGCAACGTTACGAAGGCGCGGTGTCGCGTGCGCTGGGCCGTCGCGGCGCGGTGTTCGCCGTGTACGTGGTGCTGCTGATCGCCGCCGGCGTGATGTTCAAGGCGGTGCCGGCCGGCTTCATTCCGCTGCAGGACAAGCTGTACCTGATCGCGGGCGTGAAGATGCCGGAAGGCGCTTCCATCGAACGCACCGACGCGGCGCTGAAGAAGATCGCCACGATCGCGATGGGGATAGAAGGCGTGGAGCATGAAGTCGCGTTCCCGGGCCTGAATCCGTTGCAGTTCACCAACACCCCCAACAGCGGTGTGGTGTTCTTCCCGCTCAAGCCGTTCGACCAGCGCAAGAACAGTGCGGCCGAGATCACCGCCGAGCTCAACCAGAAGATCTCCGGCATCCAGGAAGGATTCGCCTTCGCGCTGATGCCGCCGCCGATCCAGGGTCTGGGCAACGGTTCGGGCTACTCGCTGTTCATCGAAGACCGCACCAGCCAGGGCTACGGCGCGCTGCAGAATGCCGTCAACGCCTTCCAGGGCGCGGCGTCGCAGACGCCGGGCATGGGCTTCCCGATCAGCAGCTACCAGGCCAACGTGCCGCAGCTGGACGCGGACGTGGACCGGGTGAAGGCGAAGGCGCAGGGCGTGCCGCTGACCGAACTGTTCGACACGCTGCAGACCTATCTGGGTTCGGCCTACGTCAACGACTTCAACATGTTCGGCCGTACCTGGCAGGTGATCGCGCAGGCCGACGGCTCTTTCCGCGACGACGTCGAAGACATCGCCAATCTGCGCACCCGCAACACCAACGGCGAAATGGTGCCGATCGGCAGCATGGTGAAGATCAGCAAGACCTACGGCCCGGACCCGGTGATCCGCTTCAACGGCTATCCGGCCGCCGACATCCTGGGCGAAGCCGATCCGCGCATGCTGTCCTCGGCCGAAGCCATGGCCAAGGTGACCGAAATCGCCGGCAAGGTGTTGCCGACCGGCATGGGCATCGACTGGAGCGACCTGAGCTATCAGGAAGCCACCCAGGGCAAGGCGGCGTTCGTGGTGTTCCCGCTGGCGGTGCTGTTGGCCTTCCTGGTGCTGGCCGCGCTGTACGAAAGCTGGACGCTGCCGCTGGCGGTGATCCTGATCGTGCCGATGACGCTGCTGTCCGCATTGCTGGGCGTGTGGCTGACCGGCGGCGACAACAACGTGTTCGTGCAGGTGGGCCTGGTGGTGCTGATGGGCCTGGCGTGCAAGAACGCGATCCTGATCGTCGAGTTCGCCCGCGAACTGGAAATGCAGGGCAAGGGCATCGTCGAATCGGCGCTGGAAGCCTGCCGTCTGCGTCTGCGTCCCATCGTGATGACTTCGGTGGCGTTCATCGCCGGCACGGTGCCGCTGGTGCTGTCGCATGGCGCGGGTGCGGAGGTGCGTTCCGTCACGGGCATCACCGTGTTCGCGGGTATGTTGGGCGTGACCCTGTTCGGCCTGTTCCTGACCCCGGTGTTCTATGTCGCCCTGCGCAAGCTGTCGGGACGTCCGCTGGTCACGCATGGCGAATCCTCGCTGCCGTCGTCGCACGCGGTGCAGGCCTGATCGCGAAAGCAGAAAACGGATAGCGCCGCTTGGCGGCGCGACCCATCCTATCGATCACAGGGACGGCGCCAATCCGCCGTCCCGCTAATTCCTCCCCACAGAATCGGAGCATCCCCCATGAGCAACGCATCCAAGACCGCCCTGGTTACCGGCGCCACCCGCGGCATAGGTTTCGAAACCGTGCGTCAGTTGGCCCAGACCGGAGTCCATACCCTGCTGGCGGGGCGCGACCGCGCCAAGGCCGTCGAAGCGGCGCTGAAGCTGCAGGCCGAAGGCCTGCCGGTGGAAGCGATCGTCCTCGACGTGACCGACACGGCCAGCATCGCTGCCGCCGCGGATGAAGTGGCCAAGAAGTACGGCCATCTTGACATCCTGGTCAACAACGCCGGCATCCTGCGTGACGAGCAGGGCAAGAAGATTTCCGAACAGACCTTGCAGACCTGGCGCGAAACCTTCGACACCAATCTGTTCGGCCTGATCGCCGTCACCCAGTCGTTCCTGCCGTTGCTGCACAAGTCGCCGGCCGGCCGCATCGTCAACGTGTCCAGCCTGCTGGGCTCGATGACGCTGCACAGCGATCCTTCCTCGCCGATCTACGATTTCAAGATTCCGGCTTACAACGTCTCCAAAAGCGCGGTGAACGCCTGGACCGTGCAGTTGGCTTACGAGCTGCGCGACAGCAAGGTCAAGGTCAACACCATCCATCCGGGCTACGTGAAGACGGACATGAACGCGGGCGAAGGCGAGATCGATGTTCCGGACGGCGCCAAGACCAGCGTGGCCCTGGCGTTGATCGACGACGCCGGCCCGAACGGTTCCTACCGCTATCTCGACAACGTCCTTCCCTGGTGAAGAGCGGACGGACCGTGCGAACGGTCCGTGCACAAGAACAAGTATGAGAACGTCCTGCGCGCAACGCGCGCGTCAACGGAGTAGATCATGAGCGACAATCAGAAAATCGCGCTGGTGACCGGCGCAACCCGCGGCATCGGCTTGGAAACCGTACGTCAACTCGCCGCAGGCGGCGTGCATACGTTGCTGGCGGGGCGCGACCTGGCCAAGGCCCGCGAAGCCGCACAAGCGCTGAAGTCGGAAGGACTGCCGGTGGAAGCCATCGCACTGGATGTCAGCGACGCCGCCAGCATTGCGGCCGCCGCCAAACAGGTCGAAGCCAGTCACGGCCGCCTGGATATCCTGGTCAACAACGCCGGCATCTTCAAGGACGACTTCGCCAAGTCGCCTTCCGAACAGAGTCTGGAAACCTGGCGCGAGACCTTCGACACCAATCTGTTCGGCATGGTGGCCGTAACGCAGGCCTTGCTGCCGCTGTTGCGGCGCGCGCCGGCCGCGCGCATCGTCAATCTTTCCAGCAGCCTGGCTTCGCTGGCGTTCCATAGCGACCCGGATTCGGAGCTCTACGGTTTCAAGGTGCCGGCCTACAACGTGTCCAAGACGGCGGTCAACGCGTGGACCGTGCAGCTGGCTTATGAATTGCGCGATACCGCGATCAAGGTGAATGCTGCAGATCCCGGTTCGGTGAAGACCGACATGAACAGCAACGGGCAGCTTGAACTGGCCGATGGCGCAAGCACCAGTGTCGGTCTGGCGCTGCTGGACGCCAACGGCCCGAATGGCACGTTCCAGCACCGCGGCGAGGTGCTGCCATGGTGATCCGTACCCTCACTGTCGCCGTCGCCAGCGTGTTGCTGGCGGCCTGTACCGTAGGCCCGGACTATGTGCGTCCCAACCTGCCGGCGGTCGATCAGTTCTCCAACAATGCATCGCCGCAAGCCGCGCAAGCGACGCCCGCGGTGGACCTGGAGTTCTGGCGCAGCTTCGGCGACCCGGTGCTCGAAAAACTGGTGGACGAAGCGCTGCTTTCCAACCACGACCTGCGTATCGCGCTGGCGCATTACGAACAAGCCAACGCATTGCTGCGCAATTCCAAATACGACCGTCTGCCCACCTTGGGCGCGAGCGCCGAAGCCAGCGATGCGCGCAGCAGCAGCGACCAGCTGCCGGGCGTGGACAGGCCGGGACGCGACAACGATCAGTACAGCGCAAGCATCAGCGCGTTGTGGGAGCTGGATTTCTTCGGCCGGATCCGCCGCGGCGTCGAGGCTCAGCGTGCCGAGACCGAGGCCAGCGCCGCCGATCTGGCCGCCGCGCAAGTGGTGCTGGTAGGCGATGTGGCGGAAACCTATTTCCGTCTGCGCGGTTTGCAGGAGCAACTGCGCATCGCGCAACAGAATGCCGACAACCAGGCCCAGACTCTGCGGCTGATCGGTCTGCGCAGCAGCGCGGGCTTGAGCAGCAGCTTCGAGGTCGATCGCGCCAGCACCCAGTTGGAGAACACGCGTTCGCGGGTTCCTGCGTTGCAGTCGGCGATCGCCGTGGCCACCCACCGCATCGCGGTGCTGGTGGGGCAAACCCCGGAAACGGTGCTTGATGGGCTGAATTCGGCCACGCCGTTGCCTTCGTTGCCGGAAACCATCGCCGCAGGCACTCCCGCCGACTTGTTGCGCCGCCGTCCCGACGTGACCGCGGCCGAACGCAGGCTGGGCGCGGCCACCGCGCGTATCGGCGTGGCGACTGCGGATCTGTTCCCGCGTTTCACCCTGGGCGGACTGATCGGCACGCAAGCGCTGGATGCTGGTGCGTTGTTCGAACGCGATAGCGAAACCCGCCTGATCTCGCTCGGCATCGACGGTTCCTTCCTCAATGTCGGCCGGGTGCGTTCGCGCATCGCGGCGGCCAATGCGGCCACCGCCGCCGATCTGGCCGCTTACGAACAGACGGTGTTGCTGGCGTTGGAAGAAACCGAAAACGCGTTGGTCCGCGTTTCCCGCAGCGCGGAGGAAAACGGGCATCTGGAACGGGCCGCCGCCGCCGGTGCGCGCGCTACGGCCACCGCGCGGTTGCGCTACGACAACGGCGCCATCGACGTGCTGGACGTGCTGGAAGCCGAACGCGCCAGCCTGCAGGCCGAGGACGAATTCGCCCAGGGCAGGGTGCGCAATACGGTAGCGGTGGTGTCGCTGTACAAGGCATTGGCGGGCGGCTGGCCGCAGTATGTGCCCAAGGAAAGCACCGCGTCCCGGTGAGTACAAAATTGGAACTAGTAAGTCGTAATTTTGGTTAATGTTCCATATACAGAACAATTAGTCAGTTCCAAGGGCCTTACTTCGCAAGGGTAAGGCCCTCATTCTTCGCGCACCCCAATTGGAGCGCGAAATATGATCACCCTGCGACCCGCCGGCGAACGCGGCCACGCCAACCACGGCTGGCTGGACTCCTGGCACAGCTTTTCCTTCGCCAACTACCAGGACGACAGCCATGTCCACTGGGGTCCGCTGCGCGTCATCAACGAAGACCGCGTGGCCGCCGGCCGCGGCTTCGGCGAACACGGCCATCGCGACATGGAGATCGTCAGCTACGTACTGGACGGCGCTCTGGGGCACAAGGATTCCATGGGCACCAGTTCCAGCATCGTGCCGGGCGACGTGCAGCGCATGAGCGCGGGCACCGGCGTGCAGCATTCGGAATTCAACTACAGCGAAGCCGGCGCCACCCATTTCCTGCAGATCTGGATCATTCCCGCCAAGCAGGGCGTGAAGCCGTCGTACGCGCAGAAGAATTTCTCCGCCGAGGAAAAACGCGGCCGGCTACGGCTGGTGATCAGTCCCGATGGCGCGGACGGTTCGGTCGACATCCACCAGGATGCGCGGATGTATGCGGGACTGTTCGAGGGCGACGAGCGCGCCGAGTTGGCGCTGGCTCCGGGCCGGCTGGGTTATGTGCATGTGGCGCGCGGCGAGATCGCCGTGAACGGCCGCAAGCTGGCAGCGGGCGACGCGTTGCTGTTCGAGGACGAAACGTCGGTGAATCTGGCCGAAGGCAAGGGCGCCGAAGTGCTGGTGTTCGATCTGCCGCGGATCTGAGACTCAGCCGTTGCGGCGCTGCAAACGCGCAACGGCGGCTTTCAGCAGGATTTTCGAATACACCTTGTGGAACCCGAGCAACGACCGGAATCCGGTGCCGATATCGGCGCTGGATTCCGATCCTTTGGCGGGGACGACCGCCGAACCGAAATACAACCGCGTGCCGTTGCCGGATTCCGCCGGTATCGCCATCAGCCATGAGCGGGTGCGGCCGTGCAGATCGCACAGCAGTAGTTGGTCATCGCGGCGATCTTCGACGGTCCATGCGGAGAACGCATCCAGCGCTCCCCTTGCGAGCAGGGTCGCTTGCGCATCGGTCGAAGGCTTGGACACCGCCCACTGCAGGATCGCTCTCTCCAGCTTGAAAACCGAAGTGGTATAGAAAGCCTCCACGAAATCGGCCTGGGTCACGGTGCCGGCGATGTCGGTCGAGTAGCAGTCCGTGTACGCGCCTGGCTGCAGGCGATAACGGCCCAGCAGAGAAATATCGGGGAGCGGGCAGGGGCGGATCGTGGACAAGCCGGGGCCCCTGGCGGTCAGGGTTTGACGGGCGAGGCAGGAGTGGCGGGCGGTGCGGGAGCGCTGGGCGGCGCAGCAATGGCGGGGCGCTTGCGCCATGCATCGTCGGGGTTTTCCAGCAGCGAAATATCCTGGATGCGGTATTCGCAACCCAGCAGCACCATGCCTTCAAGACCCGGCGCGTCGGCGTTGAAGATCACCAGCGCGTGCTGGTCGTCCAGCGCGCCGGACAACGGCGATTCGCTGGATTGTTCCAGCGCGCGCTCAAGCTGGGTGGTTACCGTATCCAGCGAACCCTGCACAGCCATCATCACCCGGTTGGGCGCGATCGCGATGGTGTCGCTTTCGTTGCCCCATGCCGATACCGGCTCCTCCAGCCGGTACACATCCAGCATGGGCTGACTGTGCTGCCGGTAGGCCTGGCGGAAATCCTCCTCGCGCTCGTCGCGGATTTCCTGCATCAAGCCTGGATAGCGTTCGTAACTGATCCTGCAGGTGAGCGCATCTACCAGGGCGTCCGCACCCGCGCTTGCCACAGGCGAGGGCGGCACGACCGGCGTAGCAACGGGAGGCGCGGGTCTGGCCGCTGGTGCCTGTGCGAAGCAAAGACAGGCCCACAGGTACAGCGATACCCCCAGCAGCGATTTATTCGAGCTGCGATTTCGCATATGCCGCGTCCAGCGCTTCCATCGCGTCCTTGGGCTTGAGCTTGCCGGCTTTCTCGAAGGCGCCGGCGGCGGTGTCCTCTTTCTTCTCGCCGTACAGCAGCAACAGCACGTTGCCGTGTTCCACATGGGCGATAGGGGAATCCGGGGTGAGCTTCAGTGCGGTCTTGATGTGCGACTCGGCCTCGGCGGCCTTGGCGCCGTAGGTCAGGCCGCCGATCATGGCGCCGATCTTGCCGATGATCTCGGCGTGGTACAGCGCCAGCGCGGTGTGCGCTTCGGCATGCTTGGGCGCCAGTTCCAGGGTGGCGTTGAGCGATTCGCGCACCTTGCCCGCAATGCCCTGCTTCAGCGCCTTGGCGATGCTCAGGCCCTGGCTGTAGCGGCCCAGCGCGAAGGCATGGCGGTAGTGGCTGTTGGCTTCGTCCGGCAACGCTTTCACCGCCGCTTCGGCCAGCTTGGCGGCCTGCTCGAAACGCTTGAGTTTCTCGGCATCGTCATCGACCAGGTAGGTGGCGTGGATGCCGATCGCCTTCACCGCGACCGAGGCGCCGAGCGGGCCCAGGGCTTCGCCGGCTTCGAACGCGGTCTGGAAATCTCCGTGATGGAAGGCGCGCCAGGCGTCCTGCAGTTTGGTCGAGAGAGCGGCGGCATCCAGTCCCTTCGCCGCCTTGCCGGCCGCATCCAGCAAGGCCTGCGCGCGCTTGGCGTCGGGGTAGGGTTCGTTGTCGCCCGCATGCAACGCGGGCCATGCTTTCTTCAAGGCATCGCCGGCGTAGGCGAAGGCCTTGGCGTCGTGCGGAAACGCGGCCCACTTCGATGATTTTCCCGCCATGTTGAAATCCCCTCCAAGGAATTAAGGCGAGCATGGCGGGCGGCACGGCGGCTGGCAAGCCCATCGATGAGGGAAGCGGTCTGTGGGAGCGGCGTCCCGCCGCGAGCTTTTGGCAGGACAGGTGGTGAATGCTGGAATCCCTAGAGCAAAAGCTCGCGGCGGGACGCCGCTCCCACGTCTCAATCTTGAGCTGGCTAGTGTGTTTGCTCCAGCCTCGCTGGGCAGTATCTCTTGTGTAAACCGGCCATCGGGGCCGGTACTCCGGAGCCCCCATGGCCGCCAAGAAGAAAACCAAATCCAAGGTGCAGGAAACCACCCTGCGTCACCTGTGGCTCGCCGGTCTGGGCGTGGCCGCCGTCGCCCGCCGCGAAACCGTCAATGCCGCCAACGACGCCGTCGCCAAGGTCGTGTCGCTGAAGAACCAGGCCGGCAAGTTGGCCGATGAAGCCCAGGCCAACGTGCTGGGCGGCATCGCCAGCGTTCGCGAACAGGGCGAGGCCAAGGCCAGCCAGTTCAGCGCGGAAGTCGAATCCCGCCTGGCCCCGGTCCTGGTCAAGCTGGGCCTGAAGCCGGCGCCCAAGAAAACCGCCCGCGGCCGCAAGCCGGTGAAGAAAGCCGCCGCCAAACGCGCCCGCGCCACCCCGGCCCGCAAGCCGGCCGCCAAGCGCACGGTGCGCAGGACGCGTGGTTGAGTAGAGTCGGGTTGTTGCGGTAAGAAAAAACGCCCCGCGATGCGGGGCGTTTTTTGTTTGGGCTGTGCCCCGATGTTCTTGCAAGTTATGAAAAAGGGCGGGGCATCAACGTGACTCGACAATAATGTAATCGCCGTATCGCTTGTTCTTCTTTTCTACTCTTGCGCACAAACGGCCGTCACACACTTTTACATCGGCTTGGTTGTACGCCTTCAGTAAGTCGACGGAAATCTGGTTCTCACGAATCTCGTCGTAATAGTGCTTCGACAGCCAAATGCCACCTGTCAGGAGCAATATCAGGCTGCCTAGCGTGATGCCAACGACTTTCCACACCATTTGCTTGTGCAACCGCTCCATGCGCCGAAGTTGCGCCGCCAGTGCTTGCGAGCCGCTTTGCAATGATCCGCCAGCTTCGCGCAGTCGCTGTTCGTAGGCTGCAACGGGCTGTTCGATGCTACCCCGTACGCTTCCCATCACCTGATCTGGGATACGCCGCATCTGTTCGTCCGCGGACTGCCGCACCATGCCGGGGACTTGTTGCGTGAGTTGCCTCAGGTCACGGCTGGTCTGCTCGCAGCGGCGGTCGAACTGTTCCACTAAGGCGGCGATCTTGCTGACCAAGACTGCTGCAGCTTCCTCATTCATCTTCACATTCCCTGTTTTATCGTTCTTCCTGTCGATCAGCGGTGCATCCGCATGACCGGCGCTTCCATCTGCTGGACGCGTTGCTGATCCATCTGTTGTTGCGTGGCCAATTGTTCCTGTCTATCCACCGTGGCGACCGCTTCGGCGCGCATCTCCCGCCCCGGCGGCAGATCGGCCAGCGTCTGGGTCATCTTGCGGAAGGTTGTGTCATCGCCCGTCTGTGCCGCGGCCAGCATCCGATCCAGGTATGCGGAGAAGTCCTTCGTGGGAGAAAGCTCCGACTGCGGGTTGGGTTTGGGGACGGGAATATCGTTCTCTGATTCGCGGGGGGCCCTGGATCTTTCTGGTGAGAGGCCCGGAACCACAGGCACATGCTGATGCGCATTCTGTTCGTTAAGGTGGTTCTGGTTATGCGTATGGTCGAAATGATGCAGCACTGGCGACGGCTGGCTGGTGTCGTAGTAGGGTTGTGGCGTGCCCGGGTTGGTGGTGAGCGTAATGCCGTTGCGCTCCATCAAATCCTCACGCAACCGAAGCTGCCCCATGTTGATCTGCATCTGTGGCGCCATGCCGTTGACGGTTCGAGCATAAGTCCGATCAACTGAGATGACGTTGGTTACCGCGTTTGCGCCGTAGGAATTGGGGTAGTCGGAGTCGCCGTGAAAGCCAATGCCTGTGGTCTGCTGCGCCGGCACACCGGGCGTGCCCTTGGGTGGTTTGTCGAAGTAGTTCTTGCCCATCTGTGCCACATTGGCAGGGGTCATCGACATGGTGTTGTCGGCGTTGAAGGTTAGGCCAGCACGGGCTTGGCCCTGTTGCCGATTGACTGAGTTCGGCTCCACGAAGTCGAGTACCCTGGATGTCTTATTGTTCTTAGCCAGCTTCATCATGTCCGTGAGGTCAGCGGTCGGCTTTGTTTGCTGCTCCCGGCTGAGTAGCGCATTCCAACCGGCAATCTGCGCCTTGGCCTCATCTTCTCTCCCGGCCTGAATCACATTCCTGATGGGAACGGTGTAGTCGTTCACGGGACTGTTGTCCTGCGCGATCTGCCTAGCTTGGTTATACGCATAGTCAGTTGCAATCTTCTTGCTGGCAGCGTTGAACCCATGCTGGATTTCGTGTCCCAATACGAAGGTGAGGTCTGTCGAGTCGAAGTTGGCCGATGGTTTTGCCAAGCTGGTCGGCGGTAGGCTCATGGTATGGGTTGTGGAGTCATAGGTGCCGCCCGCTACCGTGCCACTGAGTGAGGCGAAGCGCTGCAAAGGTGCGTCCTGCCCATGCCCAGGCGGTGTCACGGCTCGCTTGATTTCGGCGGACAACACTGGCGAGCCGTTGATGGTGGATTGCAGATTGGTCACCATGTCCTGTGTTACCGGCCGGGTGACATTGGCAGAGTCCTGGTACGTGCTGTGGGCAAAGCGTACCGACATGTCCTGCACCCGTAGCGTAGCAGTGAGATCAGCACTTGGTGCTGTTCCTATCGGCCGAAAGCTAGTGGCTGGCAGGGTGATCATGCCCGAGGCTATGTCATACATACCCGTTGGGTTTGAAGTTGCGCCGGCCTGCGATAGCGCAAAACCCTTGATATGGTTGTTGGCCGCATCTTGGTTTAGAAGTTGCAACAAATGGTTGTCCTGAATGATGGAAGCGCGCAGCTGCGCTTGCTGATCAGGCGTGACGCCCGGCTGGGCAGCGAATTGGGCGATCACGGCCTGTAACTGAGGATTAGGGTTAGTCATCGCTCAGCCTCCGGCTCTGCTGATGCCGATGGATTCCACGCAGGCGTGATAGAGCTTCGCGTCTGGGGCATCGGCTTCGCGTTGCTGACGAATGCTTACAATGACATTGCCGCGCGAGAAGAAATAAGTCGGTATGCGTCGGAATTGCGCCTGGGACCACTCTACGCGCCCATTCACATCTCCATCAATGTAGACGGGTAATGGCGGGACAGTATCGTACTGAGCCATGTCTTCTCTTTCCAAAAATCCCATCCGCTTAAGTTCCGACACGTAGGCATTGAAATCAATGCCGCACACTGCCGCCATATCGGCGCGGTCATCCTTAATATTGCTGAACTCAATTGCAGCGTTCGTGTAGCGCGGATATTGAGCATTGATGCTGTAGCTGAAGCTGTATTGCCAACCCGATTCCGGCAGACTCATGGTCAAGAAGCCGTCATCTGTGTCGGAAGGAGGAATTACCATCGGCAACTGCGTTACTTCACGCACGCGATCCGACGATAATTCATCGAACGATTTCAAACTTTCGATCAGGTTTAAGAATCGCCGCCCAACCTCCTCTGGCGTCAATTCTGCGAATTCGCCCAGAGTGTGAGGGCGATAGTTTCCCGCGCTATCGGGGCTGGTCGTGTTCATGGCAGCAGTTTCCTTCGCCGGCATCGAGGCGGGCTGGGTAGTCGAATGCGCACATGCGGACA
This sequence comes from Pseudoxanthomonas sp., assembly GCA_036383995.1. Taxonomy (GTDB): domain Bacteria; phylum Pseudomonadota; class Gammaproteobacteria; order Xanthomonadales; family Xanthomonadaceae; genus Pseudoxanthomonas_A. The sequence goes on along the minus strand of DASVNG010000009.1, from coordinate 197,093 downwards.
GCGCCAACAGTGCAAAAGCCAAAAACGTAAGTTGGAAAGGGGCAGTCATATGCGCATAGTAGCTACAGGCGATTGTGTTGCAATCACTGCTGCGCTTAATGTGAGAGGTGTCGCTTTGGCTACTGCAAGATCAACGTGCTATCCGATGATCTTTTGGGAAGTAATGCTTGTTACCCGAAGACATAAAACTGTTCAGCAGTTCTAGTCCAGATAAGCCTGCGTCAACGTATTCAAATGCACCCGCTCCGCATCGCGCAGGAACGGCGCCAACAGCATCATCACCTGCACGATGCCGTGGCGGATCGCGACCTGTTCGTCCTTGTCGCCGCGGGCAGCGGCGTAGTTGAGCCAGAAAGTGGCGATGACCAGCACGTTGGTGGCGGTGCCGGCCAGCTCCGCGGCCGAGGCGCGCATGATGCCCGCCTGCGACAGGCCCCGCATCACCGCGTGCGCGCTGTCGTCGGCGCGCTTGAGGATGCGCGCGAAGCGCATGCGGATGCGGCGGTTACGGCTGAGGATCTCGACCAGATCGCGATACAGGAACCGGTAGTCCCAGATGCATTCGAACACCAAGTGCAGCTGCAGCCAGATGTCCTCCAGCTCCGGCAGGCGTCCGGACGGCGTCGCCAGGGCGGCGTCCATGCGCTCTTCATAGCGCGCGAACAGCTGCTCGATGATGTCGTCCTTGTTGCGGAAGTGGTAGTACAGATTGCCCGGGCTGATCTCCAGCTCGTCGGCGATGTGGTTGGTGGTGACGTGCGGCTCGCCCTGCGTGTTGAACATCGCAAGCGAGGCATCGAGGATGCGTTGGCGCGTGTCGCGTGCCACCAGATCGGTTCCGGCGCCGGGTCAGGCGGTCAGCTTCTTCACCAGATCCACATACTTCTTCTGCGCCTCGTCCTGCGAAGTGCCCTTCAGCTTGGCCCAGGCTTCGTACTTGGCGGTGCCGACGAAATCGAAGAACCCCGGCTTGTCGCCGCTGACGTCGCCTTCCGAACCCTGCTTGTAGAGCGCATACAGGCGCAGGAGCGTGTCGTTGTCCGGACGTTCGGACAGGCCCTGGATCGCCTTGGATGCCTGTTCGAAGCTGCTTTTCAGATCTGCCATGTTAAAGATCCCTCCCAGTGATCGGGCGCATCACACCACGCGGGGCAAGATGGGTCAATGCCGTCCGGTAACGGCATTGCCGTGACGGCATTGTCGAACCGCGCCATCTCTGGCAACTTAGGCCGCAGGGGCGCAGCGGAGGGGCCGCGCCCACACACCAGGGATAGACCGCACATGAGTTACTTCGTCACCGGCGCCACAGGATTCATCGGCCGCTACCTGGTCACCAACCTGCTCAAGCGCAGCGGCACTGTCTACGTGCTGGTCCGCAAGGATTCGCAGAAGAAGTTCGACGCCATCGCCAAGAAGGCGGGCTGGGACCTCAAGCGCGTCAGCGTGGTCTACGGCGACATGACCAAGCCCAAGTGCGGGCTCACCCCGGGACAGCAGCGCACGCTGTCGGGGAAGGTGAAGCATTTCTTCCACCTGGCGGCCATCTACGACCTGGCGGCGAGCGCCGAAGCGCAGCATGCGGCCAATATCGACGGCACCCAGCACGCCCTGGACCTGGCGGCGGCGATCAAGGCGGGCACCTTCCACCACACCAGTTCCATTGCCGCCGCCGGCCTGTACCCGGGCGTGTTCCGCGAAGACATGTTCGACGAGGCCGAAGGCCTGGACGACCCCTATCTGCGCACCAAGCACGATTCGGAAGGGCTGGTGCGCAACGAGAAGCGCCTGAAATGGCGCATCTACCGCCCCGGCATGGTGGTGGGCCATTCGCAGACCGGCGAAATCGACAAGATCGACGGCCCTTACTATTTCTTCACCCTGATCAAGAAGCTGCGCGAAATGCTGCCGCCGTGGATGCCGGTGCTGGGCATCGAAGGCGGCCGCATCAACATCGTGCCGGTGGATTTCGTGGCCGACGCGATGGATCACATCGCCCACAAGCCCAAGCTGGACGGCCATACCTTCCACCTGACCGACCCCGACCCGCTGCGCGTGGGCGAGGTGCTCAACACCTTCTGCCGCGCCGGCCATGCGCCGGAGATGACCATGCGCCTGGATGCGCGCATGTTCGCCTTCGTGCCCAGCGGCATCCGCGGCGCGGTCGGCAACCTGCCGCCGGTGAAACGCTTCATCGGCATGATGCTGCGCGACTTCAAGATTCCCAAGCAGGTGTTGAAGTTCATCACCTATCCCACGCGATTCGACAGCCGCGAAACCGAGCGCGCGCTCAAGGGCAGCGGCATCGCCGTGCCCAATCTGGATAGCTACGCCTGGCGGCTGTGGGACTACTGGGAACGGCACCTGGACCCGGACCTGTTCATCGACCGTACCCTGAAAGGCAAGGTGCGCAACAAGGTGGTGGTGATCACCGGCGGTTCGTCGGGCATCGGCCTGTCCACCGCCCAGCGCGTGGCCGAGGCCGGCGCGATCACGGTGATCGTGGCGCGCGGCGAGGAAGAGCTGTTCAAGGCCCGCGATGAGATGAAGAAGGCCGGCGGCAAGGTTTTCGCCTATACCGCGGATTTGGCCGACATGGCCGACTGCGACCGGCTGGTGAAACTGGTGCTGGAAGAGCACGGCCACGTCGATATCCTGATCAACAACGCAGGCCGCTCGATCCGCCGTTCCATCGAAGCCAGCTACGACCGCTTCCACGATTTCGAACGCACCATGCAGCTGAACTATTTCGGCAGCATCCGCCTGATCATGGGTTTCATGCCCGCCATGACCCATCGCCGCAAGGGCCACATCATCAACATCAGCTCGATCGGCGTGCTGGCCAGTTCGCCGCGGTTCTCCGCCTATGTGGCGTCGAAGGCGGCGCTGGATGCGTTCAGCCGCTGCGCGCAGGGCGAGCTGTCGGGCAAGGGCATCAGCTTCACCACCATCAACATGCCGTTGGTGAAGACGCCGATGATCGCGCCGACCAAGATGTACGACAGCGTGCCCACGCTATCGCCGGAAGAAGCGGCCGACCTGCTGGTCAAGGCGATCATAGAGAAGCCGAGCCGCATCGCCACGCGTCTTGGCATCTTCTCGGCCCTGGTCAATGCGATCGCGCCGAAGGCCTACGAGGTGATCATGAGCACGGCCTTCGAACTGTTCCCCGATTCGGCCGCCGCCAAGGGCGACCGCAAGGCGCTGAAGGAATCGGCGCCCAGCCAGGAACAGATCGCATTCGCTTCGTTGATGCGCGGCGTGCACTGGTAGGTCGGGGCCTGCCCGCCGGGTTCGCTTAGAGCGGGCATTGCCGCCAGCGCACTTGCTCGGTGCTGCCCTGGGGCGGATTCATTTGCACCCGGGTCAGTTCCAGGTCGGGATAGGCCTTCAGTTGGCCGCAGACCAGCGGCCAGGCGGCTTCTTCAGGAATGATGCGGTCCACGGCCAGCGTGGAACGCGATATCCACACGCCGCGGCTGATGCCTGGCGTCTTGGACAATTTCCTGGAGATTTCCGCGCGGTGCTTTTCGGTGTCGGCCTCGGCCGCAGCTTCGGTAACGTCGGCAGCCGGCGCGGCGGTCGTGGCGGCAGGTTTGGGCGCCGTCGCAATGACGGGGGGTGCAGCAGGAGCGGCGGGCGCAGCGGCAGGCTTGCCGGGCTCTGCAGCGGGCGCAGGTGCGTTGGACACCGGAGCGGGAGCGGGCTCCGATTCGGGAGCCAATCTGCCCGGGAAGGCCAAGGCCGACGCCAGCCCCAGGGTGAACGCTCCCAGCCAGGCGATGCCGATATGGCGGCGCGCGCGGGAGGAGGCATTGCCAACGATGCGGCGCTGCAGGTTGCCTTCCACCATCGGCTTGACCGTCGGCCAGAGCAGGGGGCCATCGATGACTTCGATGCTGTAGCGGCCCGCTTTTTCCACGCCGCCCTTGTCCAGCACGCCTTCGGTCACCAGGATCCCGCCCTGGACGCCCCGCAAGCGGATCTCGGAAGCGAACTCGTCGACGGCCGCAGAACCGATGCGGTAGGCCGAACCATGCTTGCAGGCCAGCAGCAACTGCTTGCCCTGACCGGCCAGCAGGAAACTGGAACCGTGCTCCTGGCTGTCTTCGTGCGGGGTGGTGGGAATACGCTCCAGTCCGCGCAGCTCCATGGCTTCCAGGATCAGGCGGGAAAAATCGCGCCAGCGCATTCCGGCAAGCGCCAACAGGCCAGCCGCGGTTTCATCGTCGCGACGGCGGATCAACCAGAGGTAAGCAGTGGTAACGGCACCCACCAGGAGCGTAATGACCGATCCGAACAACCAGGCGGGCATGATTACCTTTCAAGAGATATGAGGATTCTCACATTCTACGCCAGCGTCCGGCGGCGCCGATTTGCGGGCACGAAAAAGCCCGCCAGTCCGAAGTCGTAAGGGGAGGGGAGCATACGTACTTCGAGTGGACTGGCGGGCTAGTAACGATTGTTACGCTTTATATTGTGCCTTGCAACAATTTTTTGAGAACAGTGTGTGCCGCGATTTAGCCGCCGCTTATTTGGCGGATTTGCGCACGCGCTTGCTGGCCGGCGCGGCCTTTTTCGCAGCGACTTTCTTGGTCGCGGCCTTCTTCGTGGCGGTCTTGCGCGGCGCGGCGCCGCCACCGAGTTTGCGCAGTTCGCCGTTCAGCGCATCCACGCGGTCGATCAGGGCGCTAAGGTCCTCGCGGCTGGGCACTTCCAGGCGGCGCAGCGCGCGTTGCACGCGTTCTTCGAACACTTTTTCCAGACGGTCCCAGGTATCGGAGGCGCGTTCGCGCGCCTGGCCGACCGTGCTTTCGACCGCATCGCGCACCGCACCGACCTTGCCGCCGGCGACCTTGCGGGTGAGCTGTTCGACCGAAAGGCCTTCTTTCACCAGTGTTTCGAAAAGCTTGCTGCCTTCGGCCTGGGCACGGCCGAAGGCGCCGACGCCGGCAAGCCACACCTGCTGCGCCGATTCGCCGAGGTTCTTGGAAAGGCGCTCGGCCTGTTCCTGCAGGTTGGGGTTGTTCGCGGAGGTGGTCTTGCGCGCGGTTTTCTTCAGCTTGGCCATGGGTTCCGTCGACAAAAGGAATGATTGAGGAAGCCGAAGAATCAACCGCTTGTCTAGAGCTTTCACACCACCGGCAAGCGCATCGCCCGCGAGCTTGGATGACCAGCCCGGCTCAGCCGGTCTGTTTCAGCGTGCGGGTGGCGCGTCGGGCGCGGCGCTTGGCCACCACTTGGTCTACGTCATCCAGTGCGCGCCGCAGGCGTGCGGTGGTTTCGGTCATGCGTGGGGCCATGTCCAGACCATCCAGCAAAGAGCGATGGCGGTCGTTGATGATTTCCTCGCGCAGGCCGATGCCGTGCGCGGCCAGCATCGGCCGCAGCACGTCGGCGCGCTTGCGCAGGTCGGCCAGGGTGTTGCGGTAGGCCAACTGGCAGACGCGGTGCCGCGCGGAGAAACTGAAGAGATTGGTGAAGAACAGCTCGCTGTCCTCCGCATTGGGCTCGAACACCAGCTGGTCGATGTTGGGGAACTGGTGCGGGTATTTCTCCATGCCGATCTGCATGCGCGATTGCAGCAGGGTGCGCAGGGTCTGCGACAACACGGCGGGGAGCCCGCCGCTGGCCAGGCCGCGCCGTTCTTCTTCGCCGGCCTGCGGCGCGGCATTGCCGGCGTCGAAAGGCACCAGCGGGTTGATGCCAATCATCAGGTCGATGCCGCGTTCCAGCACGGTGGAGGCATGCATGGTCCGGCGCAGGGCGCCATCCAGGAAATGGCGGCCGTTGATCTGCACCGGGGAATACAGGCCCGGCAAGGCCGAGCTGGCCTGAACGGCCTGCGAGATGGGCACGCCGTCCCAGCCTTTTTCGCCGAAGCGCACCGCTTCGCCGCTGTCCAGGTCCACCGCCACCACGAACAGGTCCGCGCCGAGGGTGCGGAAATCGTTGCTGCGGCCGCGGCGGGTGAATATGTCGCGCAGGAAGCTTTCCACGCCCTCGCTGTCGAACAGGCCGGTCGGCACCAGCCCGCCGAAACGCAGGATCAGATCCGACAACCGCGTAGCCTTGCGCGGATTGAGCATCAGCCGGCGCGCCCAGTCCGCATACAGGCCGGGCAGGGTGGCGGCGCGGCGCAGATACTCGCCGACATTGGGTTTGAGGAATATTTCCGGACGGAACTCGGCATCGTCGCTGGTGCCGGTGATGAAGATGCGGCACATCTCGGCGGTGCTCATGCGGTTGGCCAGGCCCGCGGCGAGGAAAGCGCCCGAGCTGACGCCCACATAGCAATCCATGCGGGTCAGGTCCAGGCCGTCCATCGCCTCGTCCATGGCCCGCAACGCACCCAGTTCGTACATGCCGCCGATGGGGCCGCCGCCCGCGATGGCAAGGCCGATACGCCCGCCGGAGCCGCGTTTCTGGGCGCTATGTAGTGAGAGCATGCACAATCCGCTTGCTAAAAACTGTCCGAGTGTAGCCGACAAGCTCTAGAGCTTGTAAACGTTCCCGCAGCGCTTGCGGTTGCCAGTTGCGGCCGCGATCATTCCTGCATGGCACGTGGCAATCCCCTCATCGACCGGCTGGGCCGCCGTCTGGCTTGCCACCAGGCCCTGCACGACCCCAAGCGCGAGCCGCGCAACAAGCTGCGCTGGCTGCCGTTGCTGCGCAGTTGGCAGACCCAGCGCCTTGAGGCCAGCTTCGAACATTTCCTGCACGACCCGCAGCGCCGTGCGGCGGCGCTGTTCTTTCTGACCGATGTCTATGGCGACCGCGACTTCAGCAAGCGCGATGCCAATGTGGCCAAGGTGTTGCCGATGATGCAGCGGCTATTGCCGGCCGCCGTGCTGGGAACGGTGGCCGATGGCATCGAGCTGGGCGCACTGACCCACGCCCTGGATCTGCGCATGGCCGCCGAATTGCAACGCATCGCGCCCAATCGCAAGCGGCTGGACTCCGAGTTGTACGGGAAGGCCTACCGGGGAGTGGGGCACCGGCGTCTGCGTGAGCATCAGATCGACCTGATCTCGGGTGTCGGCGTGGGCCTGGCCCGTGCCGTGAAGACGCCCGGCGTGGCCATGCTGCTGCGCTTGTCGCGCGGACCGGCCAAGGCCAGCGGGCTGGGGGAGCTGCAGGGCTTCCTGGAACGCGGCTTCGATGCGTTTGCGGCGCTGGGCGACGGCAAGGCCTTCGTCGCCGATATCGAGAAATCCGAGCGCGTAGTGGCCGCGCGGCTGTTCGAAGGCGACCCGGACCCCTTCAGGTAGGTCGGGGCTACGCCCCCGGCGCTCGGGAAAACAAAAGCGTCGGGGGCGTGGCCCCGACCTACTCAGTCGAATTTCTCGCTGAGCACGCGCCTGATTTCGGATTCGATGGAGTCCTTCAGCATCGACAGCATGAAGCCGAGCTGCGCGGTGACGTGCAATTTCTTCGGCGACAGTTCGATCTTCCCGTCGACTCCGGAGCGGTTGAAAGTGAGCGTGTCGCCGTCCCATTCGTACTGCATGCCGAAGCGTTCGGACAGTTTTTCGGCGACGTCTTCCAGCGCCTTGCGCGCCTGTTTCGGCGTTTTGGAATGTTCGTGGTGGATGTCGATGCTGGGCATGTACGTGGTTCCTGTCGTTCGTTGCTTATTGTGCGCAAGCGCGCCGCCGAGTCCAAGCCGCAACGCGGCATGTTAGTCTCCTGCGGCGTGGAAAACCTCAGACTTCATTTCGGCAACCGCCAACAACCCGATCGCGCGCTGGTCACCGGCGTGCATCGTATCGTGCGCGAAGCCAGCGGCCTGCTCGGCGTGGGCGACAACGCCCAGGGCGCCTTGCTGGCCCAGTTCTGCATGGACCGCCGCGGCTTGTGGCTGCAGGTGGCCGCGGGTATCCGGGGCGTCCATGTCAACGGCAGGCCGGTGCAGCGCATGGCACTGGTGCGCGCCGGCGATACGATCTACCTGGACGGCGCCGAGATACTGGTGCAGGCCTCGCACCAGGGCCTGGATGCGGTGCCGCCGGCCGATCCGTCCGACAACAGCGATCCGCGCATCGTTCTTCGCGGGGTGGGCGGCAAGCACCATGGCCGCGCTTTCACCTTGTCGCAACCCTGCCTGGTCGGCCGTTCGCCCGACGCGGCGATCCGTATCGACGATCCGGATTTTGCGGACCGCCACGCCCAGCTGGAACGCCGCGGGGACCGCGTGCTGTTGCGCGGCGTGGGCTCAGCTGCAGGAAGCATGGTCAATGGTGTCGTGGTGCGCGATGCGCTGCTGGCGGCAGGCGATCAGGTGGCTTTCGGCAGCCAGCACCGGTTTCTGGTGGAAGTGCCCTGGCAGGAAGCCTCCGGCGAGGCGACGGGGTTGGCCGACGACAGTAACCAGGAGGGAACCGGGTCGGACACCGTCCCCCTCAACAAGCCTTCCATGCGGCGCTGGCCTTGGTTGTTGCTGGCGGCTCTGTTCCTGGCCGCCATGCTCAGTGCGCTGTTGCTGTTCGGCGCCGGCTGAAAGCTTTCCACGCGCGCCAACCCAGCAGCACCGTCAGGATCGAGGCGTACAGCAGCGGTTCGCGGATATCGGATTTCACCAGCCACCAGAAATGCAGCACCGCCAGCACGCCGATGGCGTAAACCAGTTTGTGCAGGCGTCCCCAGTTGCGCCCCAGCCGTTTGATCCAACCTTTGGTCGAGGTGATGGCCAGCGGCAACAGCAGCAGCCAGGCGGCGAAGCCCACGGTGATGTACGGGCGCTTCACGATCTCGGCGAATATCTGCGTCCAGTAGCCGCGCAGGTCCAGTCCCAGGTAAGCGGCGAAGTGCAGGCAGGCGTAGAAGAACGCATACAGGCCGATCATGCGGCGGAAACGGATCAGAACCGCCTGTCCGGTCAGCTGCCGCAGCGGCGTGATCGCCAGGGCGACCATCAGCAAGCGCAATGCCCACAGGCCCAGGCGGTGCTCGATCTCGGCTACCGGGTCGGCGCCGAGCGCGTCGCTGTTGTTTTGCCAGACGTCGTAGAACTGCCAGGCGAGGATCGCTGCAGGAGTAAGCGCGGCAAGGTGCACCAAGGTCTTGGCGACGATGATGCCGTTGGAGGTCTTGGCCATTCATTACCGGGTGTGGGAGTCAGAGGGGATAGAACACCGTTCGCGGTGAGCCTGTCGAACCATGCTTTTCGAAGGAAAATAAAACGGCCATGCATTGAAGCAAGTCGCAAAGAGCATGGTTCGACAAGCTCAGCATGAACGGATTATTGAACTTCGTTATCGGATATCAGCCTTAATACCACTTCTTCAGGTCGAGCCCGGTATACATCGAAGCCACCTGCGCGGCGTAACCATTGAACAGGCGCGTAGGGATGCGTTCGGCGAACAGCTTGCTGGCGTTGCCGGCGATGCGGCGCTCGGTTTTCTGGCTCCAACGCGGATGATCGACGGCCGGATTGACGTTGGAGAAAAATCCATACTCGGAGGGCTGCAGGTCGTGCCAGGCCGTTTCCGGCATCTTTTCCACGAACTTGATCTCCACGATCGACTTGATGCTCTTGAATCCGTATTTCCACGGCACCACCAGTCGCAACGGCGCGCCGTTCTGCTGCGGCAGCGGCTTGCCGTACAGGCCGGTGGCCAGCAAGGTCAGCGGATGCATCGCCTCATCGATGCGCAGGCCTTCGCGGTAAGGCCAGTTGATGGAGTTGTAGCGCACGCCGGGCATCTGTTTGGGGTCGGCCAGAGTGGTGAAGGCCACGTACTTGGCCTTGGAAGTGGGCGCGAACTTTTTCAGCGCCTCTCCCAGCGGCACGCCCAGCCACGGGATCACCATCGACCAGCCTTCCACGCAGCGCAGGCGGTAAATGCGTTCTTCAGGCGCCAGCCCCTTGATCAGATCCTCCATGGAAATACGGCCGGGCTTGGCGCATTCGCCGCTTACCGCCACCGACCATGGACTGGTCTTCAATGTCTTGGCGGCGTTGGACGGGTCGGTCTTGCCGGTGCCGAATTCGTAGAAATTGTTGTAGCTGGTGATATCGGCGAACTTGGTCAGTTCTTCGGTAGTGCGGAAACCGGAGCGCGCCTGCTCCGGGGTGACCACCGCCTTGGGCGGGGCGGGCGGCTCGGCCTCGGCGCAACCGGCCAGGGTCAGCGCCGGGGCCATGGCGAAGGCCTGCATCAGCGTGCGGCGCTGGCGATAGACCGATTCGTCGGTGATCTGGCTGGCGGGGATTTTCAGTGCATCGCGGAGTGACATGGCGGCGTTCCTTGGGGTTGCCCAACTATAGAGGCGGGCAGGCGGCAAAAGGTTTCGCGGCCGTGCGGTCCAGACAGCACAAGTTACGTTTGAAACCAGGACTGCTCCGGCTGCTGCGCTGCGGCATACTAGGGGTCCACTTCTGCAGGCCCATCATGACCCGCGTCTTCAATTTCAGTGCCGGCCCCGCCACCTTGCCGGAATCAGTACTGTTGCAGGCCCAGGCGGAAATGCTCGACTGGAATGGCGTAGGCGCCTCGATCGTGGAGATCAGCCACCGCAGCGCCGATTTCATCGCGGTGGCCGCCGAGGCCGAAGCCGATCTGCGGACCCTGGTGGGAATTCCGGACGATTACGCGGTGCTGTTCCTCTCCGGAGGGGCCACCACCCAGCAGGCCTTGCTGGCGCTGAACTTCACCGCGCCGGGCCAAACCGTCGATTACGTGGTCACCGGCCACTGGGGCAAGACGGCGATCAAGCAGGTCGCGCCCTACGCCAAGGTGAATATCGCCGCCGATGGCGAACCGGGAGGTTTCCGCAGCATTCCTGCCCGTGACGGTTGGAAGCTCACCCCCGATGCGGCCTACGTGCACATCACCGCCAACGAAACCATCCACGGCGTCGAGTTCAGGCCAATCGACGGCAGCGACACGCCCGAAGTCGGCGACGTCCCATTGTTCGCCGACTTCAGCTCCAGCATCGCCTCCGAGCCCATCGACGTCTCCAAGTACGGCGTGATCTACGCCGGTGCGCAGAAGAACCTGGGCCCGGTGGGCGTGGCGGTGGTGATCATCCGCCGCGACCTGCTGGAACGCAGCGGACAGCCGCGCGCCGACATCTTCGACTACCGCTCGCACGCCGCGCGCGATTCCATGCTCAACACGCCACCCACTTGGAACTGGTATCTGGCCGGCATGGTGTTCAAGTGGATGCTGGCGCAGGGCGGGGTGGCGGAGTTCGCCCGCCGCAGCGCATTGAAATCGAAGCTGGTGTACGACGCCATCGACGCCTCGGGCGGCTTCTACCGCAACGAAGTGGTGCCGGCAGCGCGCTCTCGCATGAACGTCCCGTACTTCCTTCCGGACGAGACGCTGACGGCGCGCTTCGTGGCCGAGTCGAAGGCCGCGGGCCTGCTGGCGCTGAAAGGCCACAAGGCCGTCGGCGGTCTGCGCGCTTCGTTGTATAACGCATTGCCGGTGGAAGCCGCACAAGCGCTGGTCGACTTCATGCGCGATTTCCAGCAACGTAATGGGTAGGAGCGACGTAAGTCGCGATTGAGTTTTAACTGAAATCGTTTCGCGACTTACGTCGCTCCTACACGCTCAGATTCACGAAAGCATCGGATCAACCATGGCCGCAAAACCCAAAAAACCGGCGACAAAAACCGCCAAGACCACCGCGAAGAAAGCCGCCAAGCCCGCCGCAACCGCGCCGGTCCTGGCCGACGTACGCGCCCATATCGATGGCATCGACCGCCAGATCCAGGGTCTGATCGCCGACCGCGCCGCCTACGCGCTGCAGGTCGGCAAGGCCAAGGGCAAGCTCGCTGCCGCCGTGGATTACTACCGGCCCGAGCGCGAAGCCCAGGTGCTGCGCATGGTGGTGGACCGCAATCAAGGTCCGCTCAGCGACGAAGTGCTGGTGCACGTGTTCCGCGAAATCATGTCCGCCTGCCTGGCCCAGCAAGAGCCCTTGAAAGTCGGCTTCCTGGGCCCGGAAGGCACCTTCAGCCAGCAGGCGGTGATGAAGCATTTCGGCCGCTCCGCGCACGGGTTGCCGCTGGCCAGCATCGAGGAAGTGTTCCAGGAAGTGGAGAACGGCAATGCCGATTTCGGCGTGGTGCCGGTGGAGAATTCGGGGCAGGGCACCATCCAGGTCACCCTGGACATGTTCCTGACCTCCAACCTCAAGATCTGCGGCGAAGTCGAACTGCGCGTGCACCAGTACCTGCTGTCGCGCACCGGCCGCATCGAGGATATCGAACGCATCTACTCGCACCCGCAATCGTTCGCGCAGACGTCTTCCTGGCTGCGTTCCAACTTGCCCAAGGTCGAGAAGATCCCGGTGTCCAGCAACGCCGAAGGCGCGCGCCGCGCCCGCAATTCGGACGACGCGGCGGCCATCGCCGGCGAGAGCGCCGGCCATGTGTACGGCTTGAAGAAGGTCATCATGGCTTCGATCGAGGACGACGCCGACAACACCACCCGCTTCCTGGTGATCGGCCGGCAGATTTTCCCGTCCTCCGGCCACGACCGCACCTCGGTACTGGTGTTCATCCGCGACCAGCCCGGCGCGCTGTTCAACGTACTGAGCCCGTTCGCGCGCCACGGCATCAGCATGAACCGCATCGAATCGCGGCCTTCGCACCATGCCAAGTGGGAATACGGGTTCTTCATCGACCTGGCCGGACACGTCGAGGACGAATCGATGAAGAAGGCGCTGGCCGAACTGGAAGCGCATTCGGCGCAGATCAAGGTGCTGGGTTCGTATCCGGTGGCGGTGCCGTAAGTGTTTTAGTTTTAGCTTTAGCTTTGGCTTTGCTCTATCAGTCCCGTGAGACGCGGCAAGCAGGCCGGGTAAACCCCGCAGGGGCGGCGCACAAGGATGTGCGCCGTTTCCGGAGGCGCAGGAGGCGCCTTACGGAAATTCCCGGCCTGCTTGCGGACCCCACGGCTTCATCGTGGGGCGCGGCGTAGGGCGGCTTTCTTTTGGTTACTTTTCTTTGCCGTTCAAAGAAAAGTGACTCGCGCGTAGCGCGAAACGCTTTTGCTTCAGATTCAAAAAACAAAGGCAGAAGCAAGATCAAAATGGATCCCAGCTTTCGCTGGGATGACGGTACGGGTGAGTAGGATTCAAAGAATGACTGAAAGGCAAAACTGGACCGTTTCTCCCGGACAAGCCCTGCGCGGGGAAATCGAGATTCCGGGAGACAAATCCGTCTCCCACCGCGCGGTGATGTTCGCGGCCCTGGCCGATGGCGTTTCCCATATCGACGGCTTCCTGGAAGGCGAAGACACCCGCGCCACCGCCGCGATCTTCTCGCAGCTGGGCGTACGCATCGAAACCCCTTCGCCCTCGCAACGCATCGTGCACGGCGTAGGCGTCGACGGCCTGCGCCCGCCCGCGGCGCCCCTGGACTGCGGCAACGCCGGTACCGGCATGCGCCTGCTGGCGGGCCTGCTGTCGGCGCAGAGCTTCGACAGCGTTCTGGTGGGCGACGAATCGCTTTCCAAGCGCCCCATGCGCCGGGTCATCGATCCGCTGGCCAAGATGGGCGCGCGCATCGAATCCGAACCGGGCGGCGTGCCGCCCTTGCGCATCCAGGGCGGACAGCCCGTGCACGGCATGGACTACACGCTGGAAGTGGCCAGCGCGCAGGTGAAGTCCGCGGTGTTGCTGGCCGGGCTGTACGCGGAAGGCGAAACCGTGGTGCGCGAGCCGCATCCCACCCGCGACTACACCGAGCGCATGCTCTCGGCGTTCGGCGTGGATATCGAATTCTCGCCGGGCCATGCGCGCCTGCGCGGCGGCCAGCGTCTGCGCGCCACGGATATTTCGGTGCCGGCGGATTTCTCTTCGGCCGCCTTCTTCATCGTCGCGGCCAGCATCGTCTCCGGTTCGGAACTGCGCCTGCGCGCCGTCGGCTTGAATCCGCGCCGCACCGGCTTGCTGATCGCATTGCGAGCCATGGGGGCGAACATCGTCGAAGAGAACCGCAGCGAACATGGAGGCGAGCCCGTCGCCGATCTGGTCGTGCGCCACGCGCCGCTGCGGGGCATAGAAGTGCCGGAGGAAATCGTGCCGGACATGATCGATGAGTTCCCCGCGCTGTTCGTCGCCGCGGCCTGCGCCAGCGGCAACACGGTAGTGCGCGGCGCCGCCGAACTGCGCGTCAAGGAGTCCGACCGCCTGGCTTCCATGTCGGCCGGGTTGCGCGCGCTGGGCATCCGCGTGGACGAAACTCCCGATGGCGCCACCATTTTCGGCGGCCGGATCGGAAGTGGTGCGGTCGACAGCCATGGCGACCACCGCATCGCCATGGCCTTCAGCGTGGCCGCCCAAGCGGCGTCCGGCGAAGTCGCGATCTCCGACGTGGCCAATGTGGCCACGTCGTTCCCGAACTACGATGCGTTGGCGCGAAGCGTCGGTTTCGGAACCTTTACTGGTTCTTGAACTCCACCGGCACCACCACTGCGCCCGCCACCGCCTTGCCGTCCTTCATCGCCGGCTCGAACTGCCATTTACGCACGGCATCGGTCACCGCGCGGTCCAGGTCGCGGCTGCGTTCGCCGCTGCGCTCCACCACTTGCACATTGGTGGCGTTGCCGTTGGCGTCTACTTCCACACGCACGCTCACGCTGCCTTCCACGCCGGCACGCAGGGCTTGCGGCGGGTATTTCGGGGCCTGATTGCTGGCCAGGGGCAAGGGGTCGCGGTTGATCTTGGCCGCCGGCTTGGGCTTGTTGGCCGCTGGTTTTTTCTCTGCCGGTTTCTTTTCCGCCACTACGGCCGGGGCCGGCGCCGTTTCGTCCACCATCGCCGGCTGCTGCGTGGCGGCGGGCAGGTCGCGGGCTTCGGTCGCCTCGCGTTTTCCGTACCACCACAGGCCCAGCGCGACCAGCGCCACCAGCAAGAGCAACCACAGCAGCGCGCTGCTGTTGCGCGGCGGTGCAACTACGGGGGCGTCGGGATCGACGCGGTTGTAACCGGGGTCGTTCGGATTAGGCGTAGACATGCTTGACCTCCCTGAACATGTGGATGAACGGGTACGAGTCTTGCATGCAGGTTTGTTGCGAGAGCGTCACGGCACCGTGAAAGCGGGCCGTCGGGAGCCGCGATCGTTCAGGTTGCGGATTTACTCGTCGGCCTTGAAATCGATCGGAATCACCAGGCTTGAGGCGACAGCTTGCCCATCGCGCTGCGCCGGCATGAAGCGCCACTTGCGCACCGCTTCCATGGCGGCGCGATCCAGATCGCGCGAACCGCTGCGCTGCACCAGCGCCACGCCCGCCGGTGCGCCATTGACGTCCACTTCCACCCGCACCAGCACCGTGCCGCTTTCGCCCCTGCGCAATGCTTCGCTGGGGTAGCGCGGCGAAGGCGTCTGTCCGCTGAGCGGAACCGGCTGGTCGCCCGGTGCCAGTGCGACCCCGGGCGTGGCCGAAACGCCAGCCTCGGGAGTACCGGGCTGACTGGTTTCGTCGATGGGCGCCGGCAAAGGCGGTGGTGGTGCGGTTTCCACCAATTGCGGGCGTTCTGCCGGTTCGGCGCTGGTGCCGGCCGCAGGCATGTCGCTGGCGCCGTCGCCGCCAGCCAGGGGTTCGGGCAAGGCTTCCAATTCGCTCAGCGGCTTGCCGGGCGCGGTGGGTTCCACTTTGTAGAACGCCTGGTCGCGCCCCATCCACCATACGATCAGAAACAGCACCAGGCCAATGCCGAAGGCGATGCCCGCGATGCGCAGGGCGCTGCGCGGCAGGCGGAAAACGTAATCGTGTTCGGGCGGGTTGGAGGCGGGCATGGCGGGTTCCGGTCGGCTGCGGGCGATTCTGACATGGCGGGTGGGGATGCGACGAGGCAAGCGCATGCATAACAGGCGATAATTAAGCTTCGCTTTTCCATCGAACTTCATTCCATGCTCGATCCCGTCCTGCTTCGCTCCAATCCCGCCGAACTCGCCAAACGCCTGCAAGAGACCCGGGGCTACAGCCTGGACGTGTCCACGCTGGAAACGCTGGAATCCACGCGCAAGCAATTGCAGACCCGCACCCAGGAGCTGCAGAACCTGCGCAATACCCGCTCCAAGGCCATCGGCCAGGCCAAGGCCAAAGGCGAGGACACGGCCGCGTTGATGGCCGAAGTGGCCGGTTTCGGGGAAGAACTGAAGGCGTCGGAAGTCGAGCTGGAGCGCATCCGCGGCGAGATCGAGGCCATCGCGCTGGGCATTCCCAACCTGCCGCACGACAGCGTGCCCCCGGGCAGCGACGAGAGCGGCAATCTGGAAGTGAGCCGCTGGGGTACCCCGCGCTCGTTCGATTTCGCGGTCAAGGACCATGTGGAACTGGGCGCGCGCCATGGCTGGCTGGACGGCGATGCGGGCGCGAAATTGTCGGGTGCGCGCTTCACCGTGCTCCGCGGCCAATTGGCTCGCCTGCACCGGGCGCTGGCGCAGTTCATGCTCGACCTGCACAGCAACGAGCACGCCTACGAAGAAACCAACGTGCCGTTGATCGTCAACGAAGATTCCATGCGCGGCACCGGCCAGTTGCCGAAATTCGAGGAAGACCTGTTTTCCACCGTCGTCGGCGAATCGAAGCGTTATCTGATCCCCACCTCGGAGGTTCCGCTGACCAACATCGTCCGCGACGAGATTCTGGAAGATGCTGCGCTTCCGCTGCGCATGACCTCGCACTCCCTGTGCTTCCGCGCCGAAGCCGGCAGCCACGGCCGCGATACCCGCGGCATGATCCGCCAGCACCAGTTCGAGAAAGTGGAGATGGTTTCCATCGCGCGCCCGGCCGAGAGCTACGACGAGCACGAGCGCATGACCCGCTGCGCCGAAGTGGTGCTGGAGAAGCTGGGCCTGCCGTACAAGCGCATGCTGCTGTGCGCCGGCGACATGGGTTTCTCGGCCACCAAGACCTTCGATCTGGAAGTCTGGCTGCCCTCGCAGGACGCCTACCGCGAGATTTCCTCGTGCTCCAACTGCGAGGACTTCCAGGCCCGCCGCATGCAGGCGCGCTGGCGCAATCCGGCTACCGGCAAGCCCGAGCCGGTGCACACACTCAACGGCTCGGGTGTCGCCATCGGCCGCGCGATGATCGCGGTGATGGAGAACTACCAGAACGCGGACGGCTCCATCACCGTTCCGGAAGTGCTGCGGCCCTACATGGGCGGCGTGGAAACAATCGCTTAGTCATCCAGCCAATAGAAAAAAAGCGACGTCATCCCAGCGAAGGCTGGGGTCCATTTTGACTTTGGCTTTTTGCCTTTGGCTTCTAACGTCCGCTCTCTGCCGCCTCGCGCCAAGCCAGATCAAGATCAAGATGGATCCCAGCTTTCGCTGGGATGACGATCCGGAATTTGACGCACCGCCCACACATCTACGCAAAAAACGGGCCTGCACAAGCAGACCCGCTTCAGACGGCACGAACAACGCGTTCGTTATGCAGCCAGCTTCAAAGGCTCTGGAATAGAAGCCAACGCCCCCGCGATCGCATCGCTGCGGTGCTGCGGCGAATACGCCACGCCCTCGGCGCGTACGAATTCGATATCGGTCACGCCCAGGAAACCGAACACCTGGCGCAGATAGGTTTCCTGGAAATCCGTCGGCGAACCGGTATGGATGCCACCGCGGCCGCTGGCGATCACGATCTTCTTGCCGCCGGCAAGCCCTTCCGGCCCGTTCTCGGTGTAGCGGAAAGTCTTTCCGGCCACCGCTACGCGGTCGATCCAGGCCTTCAAGGTCGAAGGAATGGAGAAGTTGTACATCGGCGCACCGATCACCAGAACATCGGCTGCCAGGAACTGTTCCATGGTGCGCGCCGCATCGGCCGCTTCTTCCGGATTGGCCTGGGCCAGCGACCGGCCGGTCAGGTGGGGCAGGGGCTCGTTGTCCAGGTCGCGGTATTCGACCTGCAGCTGCGGGAGTTTGTCCTGCCAACGGGCTACGATGGCGGCGGTGAGCTCACGGGTGACCGAGCCGGTGCCCAGTGCGCTGGAGTCAAGGTGCAGGAGTTTCATGTTGGCTATCCACTTCAGGAAGCGGCGGCGCCGCGTTGGATGCCAAGGTAGATTGTTGTATTTATAGAATAAAGATGGTTTAATATCACTAATTGTTCTGAATATGGAATTATAGCCATGCAGGATCTGAATGACCTCTATTACTTCGCCATGGTCGTGGACCACGGTGGCTTTGCGGCCGCCGAGCGTGCGCTGGGTATTCCCAAGTCGCGTTTGAGCCGGCGCATAAGTCAATTGGAAACCGACATGGGCGTGCGCCTGCTGCAGCGTTCCACCCGCCGCTTCGCGGTCACCGACGTGGGCATGAGCGTGCACCGCCATGCGCAGACCATGTTGGCCGAAGCCCAGGCCGCGCGCGAAGTGGTGGACCGCCTCAGCGCCGAGCCGCGCGGGGTGGTGCGCGTCAGCGTGCCGGTGGAAGTGGCGCAGACGCAGTTGCCGAAGATCCTGCCGGCCTTCCTGGACAAATACCCCAAGGTCCGCTTGCAGTTGCACGTCAGCAACCGCCGCGTGGACCTGATCAACGAAGGTTACGACGTGGCCCTGCGTGTGCGCGCGAAGCTGGACGACGACGGCAGCCTGGTCATGCGCAGTTTCGGCCAGATCCGCCAGTTGATGGTGGCCAGCCCCAAATACCTGGCGCGTGCGGGCCGTCCCAAGAATCCGGACGAGCTCACCGACCACGTGACCTTGAGCACCAGCGAAGACGAAGCCCGCCAGCGTTGGGAGCTGCATGGCCCGGACGGCGACATCCGCCGCGTGGATATCCAGCCGCGGCTTTCGGGCTTCGACTTTCCGCTGCTGCAGTCGATGGCCAAGGATGGTTTCGGCATCACTCTGCTGCCGGAAACGGTGTGCGCCGAAGCGGTGCGCAAGGGCGAGCTGGAAGTGGTGCTGCGCGAATGGACCTTGCCGCAGGGCATCTGCCATGCCGTGTTCGCCTCGCGCCGCGGCATGTTGCCGGCCGTGCGCGTGTTCATCGATTTCCTGGCCGAGCACCTGCCCAAGGAGATCGAATCCTCGCGCCTGGATTGCGGCGGCAAGTGCGATGAAGCGAAAAAAGACGGAGAATTGCCGGAAATCAAGGTCAAGAAGGCGTCGTAGGCAAGCGCGCGCGCTTCATGGGAAAATGCCGCGCGGCCTGCAATGGGCTGCGCGCATCAACAGCTTCGGAGAGATGGCCGAGCGGTTTAAGGCACCGGTCTTGAAAACCGGCGTGGTAGCGATACCACCGTGGGTTCGAATCCCACTCTCTCCGCCACTATCTGTCGGGATTCGTGTAGTAGCTGACCCAGCCTGCGTATTCCCAGGCCCATTGGGCACGTCTCGGCGGGGCAAGTACGCACTCTATCGTTTTGCCAGCCGTTCGATGTCGTCTTGCAAGGCTTGATCCCAGATGAAGTCCATGTCGAACTTGCCGTCGCGGGTCAGGTTGAAAACGGCCCGGTTCCACTTGTTGTTTCCTTTCTCGGTCGTTATTCCGTGAAGCTCTCTTATCCAGCTTCTGATGTCCCTTGATATTTTCCTGACGGAAATATCTTTGATATCGCCACCGATTTCATACTCCCCGGAATAACCTACGACGCCGTCGCCCACAATTTCAATGTTCAGCGTGGCCTTTGTCCAGTTGCCATCCTCAATGGAGTTGAAGATGTTCTGCCCGATGTTCGAATAAATTTCATCGATTGTCATGTTGTTGTCTTCTTTTAACCAAGTATGAGGTTGCTCGTTGCGCAGGTCGTGCAGTGAATCGAGGTCTATCGTCCATGTCTTTGAATCGGTGAGATTTCAGTGCTCCAGCCATCCGCCAGGGATTTGACCAATAGTGCGCCTGCGCGAGGTAAAAAAGCATTCGCCAATGCCGACCAGGGGCGCGGGTAGAATAGGATTTTCCACGTTGGTCTGGGATATGCAGCAAGTCATCGATTTCATCCTGGAGCTGGACAAGCTCAAGGCCGTGACGCGAAAGGTACGTCCGCTGGGTCAGGACCGCTACGAAAATTCCGCCGAGCACAGTTGGCAGATCGCGCTGCTGGCAGCATCGCTGGCGCCTTATGCGGAATCCCCGGTCGATATCGACCGGGTGATCCGCATGCTGCTGGTGCACGATATCGGAGAGATCGATACCGGCGACACCATGGTGTTCGTCGAAGGCGGTTGGGAAGAGCGCAAGGCCGCGGAGCTAGCGGCGGTGACGCGTATTTTCGGTTTGCTGCCGGCGGAGCAGGGCGCGGAGTTGCTATCGTTGTGGAAGGAGTTCGAGCGCGGTGAAACCGCTGACGCCCGTTTCGCCAATGCCGCCGACCGCGCCATGCCGGTCTTGCTCAACCTGGCCAACGCGGGCCAGAGCTGGCGCGAGAACGGCATCAGTTACGAGCGTGTGGTGGCCCGGGTGGCGCCGCCGATCAAGGCGGGTTGCCCGGCGCTGTGGGATTACCTGGAAAGCCGGCTTGAACAAGCCCGCGACAAGGGTTGGTTCGGGGTCTGAGGCCGGCCTGTTCCCGCCCTGAAAGGCGTTTGCAACAGGAATGCAGCCACTTCCCCCAGCGCAGTACGGCAGCCCCAGCGCGGAAGGCGAGCGCTTCGAACTGATCGATGCCTTGCGTGGTTTCGCGCTGGCGGGCGTGCTGCTGGTCAACCTGGGTTCTTTCACCCTCTACGCCTTCCTGGACGAAGCCGCGAAGGCGGCGCTGCCGACCGCCCGCTTCGACCGCATCGCCGATGCGATCAAATCTTTGTTGGTCGAAGACAAGGCCATTACATTGTTCTCGATGCTGTTCGGCCTTGGTTTCGCCCTGCAACTGGAACGCGCGGAAACGCGAGGTTCGGCCGGCCTGCGCCTGTATCTGCGCAGGATTGGAGTGCTGCTGTTGTTCGGCGTGGTGCATTCCTATCTGTTCTGGTGGGGAGACATCCTGCTGATCTATGCGCTGATGGGCCTGTTGCTGGTCGTTTGCCGGAATCTTTCGCAGCGCATGCTGCTGGCGCTGGGTTTCTTCGTGGCGTTGGCGCCTGCGCTGGCTGAGCCATGGATAGACGCCTTGTTGCAGGGCCTGCCAACCCAGGAGACGATGGAAAGAGCGAACATCGCGGCATTCTCGTCGCCGCGTTGGGCGCTGGCGCTGGCTCAGAATCTGACGTTCTCGAACTGGGCCTATCTTGCGTGGTGGGGTGTGTTTCCTTTCGTTTTCGGGCGCTTCCTGCTGGGTTACTGGGCCGGCAGGTCGGAGTTGCTGCAACGACCAGACATTCATCGCGGCCTGCTGCTGCGCCTGTTCCTGGTCACGGCCCCCATAGGTTCTGCGGTGACCTTGCTCGGCTACTTCGAAAGCCGCATAGCCAGCCGCATCGCGGCTTTGGCAGGACAGGCGGGAACTCTGCTGTTTGAGATGATCCTGCGCGCCGGCCCATTGGCATTGGGTATCGCTTACGCCACAGGTTTCGCATTGCTGTTCCTGCGTCCGTCATGCCGGCGTTACCTGCGTCCGTTGGTCCCGGTGGGACGCATGGCGTTGACTAATTACCTGTTGCAGACGGCGGTGTGCCTGCCGGTGTTCTATGGGGTGGGGCTGGGAGTCGGGCCGAAGTATGGTCTTGTCGGCATGCTCTCGGCATGGTTTTTGTTGTTCGGTGCACAGATATTTTTCAGTCGCTGGTGGCTGTCGCGCTATCGTTTCGGCCCGATGGAATGGTTGTGGCGCAGCCTGGCTTACGCACGCAGGCAACCGTTGAAACATATCGCGTAGGTCGGGGTTACACCCCCGACGCGGGGATGTCCGGCCACGATTGCAAGTCGGGGGCGTAGCCCCGACCTACGGGAAGCGTGACCATCGGATCATGCGCAACTGGAACGAGTAAGTAGAATGCGTGCAAGTAGCCGTTACCGCGAAACTTTGGTTACGTTGTTTGGCCTTGTTTTTCACCGCTCCCAAAGGGAAGTGTGAGTTGCTTCGCGCCGATTGCCGAAGCTACTCTCGCGACGGGAGTGTCACTGAGGGGAAACAAGGATGACGATACGCGTATACCTGATCGACGATCACGCGCTGGTGCGAACCGGCATGAAGATGATATTGGCCGGCGAAGTGGACATCGAGGTCGTGGGCGATGCCGACAACGGCGAGGACGCATTGCGCCAGATACGCAGCCTGAAACCCGATGTGGTGCTGTGCGATCTGCATCTTCCGGGATTGAGCGGGCTCGAAATCACCGAGCGCATCGCGCGCGGCGACCTTGAGAGCAAGGTGATCATCGTGTCGGTGCTGGAAGATGGTCCGTTGCCGAAACGCCTGCTGGAAGCCGGCGCCTGCGGCTACATCGGCAAGGCCGGCGATGCGGGCGAACTATTGCGCGCGGTGCGCGAAGTGGCGCGCGGCAAGCGCTACCTGGGCACGAATGTCGCGCAGAACATGGCGCTTTCCAATGTGGGCGGCAGCGCCTCGCCCTTCGACGGATTGTCGCCGCGCGAACTGGAAGTGGCGATGCTGCTCATCCAGGGATTGCGCCAGGAAGATATCGCCAAGCGCCTCAGCCTGAGCGCCAAGACGGTGAACACGCACAAGACGCGTTTGTTCCAGAAGGTCGGCATCCAAGACAACATCGCACTGGCGCGGCTGGCCGCGCAGTACGGATTACTGGATCCCACGCGTTCGCTGTAGCGAGCGCGTGGAATGCCTGATCGGATGGATCAGGCGCTGCGCTCGCTGTCCTGATCCTTTTCCGCGTCGGCCGTTTCGTCGTTGTCGGCAAGCAGGGACAGGTCGTGCTGCTCTTCGTGCTTTTCCACGACCGCCGCCGGCTGCGGGGCAGGAATGGGCTCGAACAAATGCCGCGTGACCGAAGACGGCGTGTCGGCATCGGCGGTGAAGAACAGCGAACCGGTGTTGCCGACCGCAGGCCGCACGGGCGCAGGCTTCGGCGGTTCGACAGCGGCCACGGGTGCAGCTACAGGCGGCTCGACCGCAACAGCAGGCGCGGGCGGCTCGACAACGGCTACAGGTGCGGACGGCGCAGCTTCGGGCGCAGCCGGCGCGGCAATCGATGCCGCTTCGGCAGGTGCCGAAGCATCGACCAGGGTGAAGCTTTCCACCGTGTCGTTCTTCAGGATTTCCTGCACCGTCGCGTTGGCTTCTGCCGACGTCGCGGTCACGACGGATTCGATCTGCACAACCGATTCGGCCTGCCACTGGACCGGTGGCGTTGGCGCTGCCGCTTCTGGCTGCGGAGTTTCGACCGCGGCGACAGCGGGAGTGGCGACAACAGGTTCGGGCGTTGCGGCTTCCGGAGCGGGGCGGGTCTCTTCGAGAACCGGTGCAGCGACGGCGACTGCGACTGCAGCTGCAACCGCCGGTGCCGCGGACGCCTGGGCGGCTGGACGTGCGGCAGGAGCAGCGACAGGCGTTTCATCGTCGAAATCGAACTCGGGCTGCGAGCCGTTGGCGATGATGACTTGCGGCTGTTCGTCGTCGCCGAAGTCCTCCGAGCCAGCGGCTTCGTTGCCGGCGCCGGTTTCGCCCGCGCCACGACGCCTGCGGCGTCCGCCACGACGACCCCGGCGGCGGCGGCCAGCGCCGTCTCCGGCATCGGCGGTTTCGCTTTCGCTGGAATCGTTGGCGGCTGCGACCTGCACGGGAGAAGCTTCTTTTTCGTCCGTAACGGGGGTGGCGGGCGTGGCGTTGGCGACTGCAGCGGTCGTCGCGGCCGGCAACGGCGCTGCCGCAGCGGCGGTCGTCGCTGCAATGACGGGCGCCACGGTCAGATCGGCTGCTGTTTCCGCTGCGTTTTCCTGCCGGGGCTGCTTGGGCGCATCGTTGCGCTGCTGACGCTGTGGACGGCCGCTGTTCTGGCCTGCCTCGTTCTGCGGCTTCTGCTGCTTGGGCTGGTTCTGCTGCTGCTTGGGTTGCTGCTGCTTCTGCGGCTGTTCGTTGCGCTGCTTCTGCTGCTGGTTACCCTGTGCAGGCTGCGCGTTCTGCGGCTTGGGACCACGCTGTTCGTCGCGACGCTGGCCGCCTGCGTTGCCGCGCCCCTGGTTCTGCTGGTTGCCGCGGCCGTCGCGGCGCTGGCCGTTGTTGCGGTCGTTGCCGCGGTCATTGCGCTGGCGGTTTTCGTGCTGGCGGGTCTGCTCGGCCAAGGTGGCGTTGGAAGTTTCGCTGGAGCCGCCGCCGAACACGCGCTTCAACCATCCCACCACGCCGCCGGAAGCGGCGGTTGCGGGCGCGGACGAAGCGGGGGCCTTGATGAATGCCGGTGCGGGCGCTGCCGCTTCCTCGCGCTCTTCGCGGATCGGCGCGGGCTGGCTGTGCTTGACGTGGGTGACGGCGGGCGCGGGAATGTTCAACTGCGCCTTGGTCAACGCGTGCACCGGCAGCTTGCGCGGCGTATTGCGCTGGTAGCTGGGTTTGGAGGTTTCTTCGCCCAGTTCGTTCTCGCGGATGCGGGTCACTTCGTAGTGCGGGGTGTGCAGCGCCTCGTCGGCGACGATGACGATCGGCGCGTCGTGGCGCTTCTCGATCTCGCGCAAGGCATTGCGCTTTTCGTTGAGCAGGAAATTGGCGATCTGCACCGGGGCCTGCACCAGCACCTGTCCGGTGTTCTCCTTCATCGCATGCTCTTCGGCCACGCGGATGATGGACAGCGACAGCGATTCGATGCTGCGCATGCGGCCGTGGCCTTCGCACTGCGGGCACACGATCTGGCTGGATTCGCCCAGCGAGGGACGCAGGCGCTGGCGGCTCATTTCCATCAGGCCGAAACGCGAGATGCGGCCGATTTGCACGCGGGCGCGGTCGTACTTGAGCGCGTTCTGCAGGCGGTTCTCGACATCGCGCTGGTGCTTGCTGCTGGACATGTCGATGAAGTCGATGACCACCAGGCCGCCCAGGTCGCGCAGGCGCAGCTGGCGGGCCACTTCGTCGGCTGCTTCCATGTTGGTCTGGAAGGCGGTGTCTTCGATGTCGCTGCCCTTGGTGGAGCGCGAGGAGTTGACGTCGATCGCGGTCAACGCTTCGGTCTGGTCGACCACGATGGAGCCGCCCGAGGGCAGGCGCACGTTGCGCTCGTAGGCGCCTTCGATCTGCGATTCGATCTGGAAGCGGTTGAACAGCGGAATGTCGTCGGTGTAGTGCTTGAGCTTGCGCAGGTTGTGCGGCATCACCTGTTCCATGAACTCCTTCGCCGTGGCGTAGAGCTCAGGAGTATCGACCAGGATCTCGCCCACGTCCGAGCGCAGGTAGTCGCGCAGGGCGCGCACGATCAGGCGCGACTCCTGGTAGATCAGGAACGGGGCGGGCTTGCTTAGCGCGGCCTCGGCGACCGAGCGCCAGACCTGCAGCAGGTAGTCCAGGTCCCATTGCAGTTCCTCGGCATCGCGGCCGACGCCGGCGGTGCGGATGATCACGCCCATGTCTTCGGGGATGACCAGCGCGTCCATGGCCTTCTTCAACTCGGCGCGGTCGTCGCCTTCGATCCGGCGCGAGACGCCACCGGCGGTGGGCGAGTTGGGCATCAGCACCATGTAGCGTCCGGCCAGCGAGATGAACGTGGTCAGGGCCGCGCCCTTGTTGCCGCGCTCGTCCTTGTCGACCTGCACCACCACTTCCTGGCCTTCGCGCAGGAGTTCCTTCAGGCCGGCCTTGTTGTGGTCGACGCCTGCCTGGAAATAGTCGCGGGAGATTTCCTTCAGCGGCAGGAAGCCATGGCGCTCGCCGCCGTATTCGACGAAGGCCGCTTCCAGGGAAGGCTCGAGCCGGGTGATCCGGCCTTTGTAGATGTTGGACTTTTTCTGTTCTTTGGACGGTTGTTCGATATCGATGTCGTACAGGGTCTGTCCGTCAACGATGGCGACGCGCAGTTCTTCTTCCTGCGTCGCATTGATCAGCATGCGTTTCATTGTGCGTTCCTCGCGCGCTGCTACCGCGCGGAACACCGTGGGTTTCGCAATCTGGATACTGCTCGCCACCCCTCGCGCAGGCGCGAACGGGGTAGGGTTGGTTTCCAGCGCTTCAACACCACGGCAGGCCGCGGGAGCGCTTTGGTTCATTTAACAAATATGTTTCGGACCGGAGGCTGCTCGGGAATAACCCTTGCGCCTCACGGGGCGTGTTCAGCTACCGACGTCTGACGCATCGGGCGATGTCCGGATTCGCCGACCAGCCGCGGTAACATTCACTGCCCCGTGGGCGGTGGCTACGCACTTTGCCGGAATCGCGGGAAGCTGGGCTTCTGGCCCGCAGCATCGTGAAGATGCTGGTTAACTTCCTGCGAAATCAAACCCTTATCTCGCCCCCCGAGTGTATCAGAATAAAAGACGGATGACCGATCAGCCCCCTGCAAGCAAGCCCGAAGGGGCTACCAAGACCGCCGTTCGCACCATCAAGGTGCCTGAAGACCGCGATGGCCAGCGCCTGGACAACTTCCTGCTGGGCCAGCTGAAAGGCGCCCCGCGCAGCCTGGTCTATAAGCTGGTGCGCAGCGGGCAAGTCCGGGTGAACGGCGGCCGGGCTAAGGCCGACCGCAAACTGGAGGGCGGCGATGAAGTCCGTATTCCACCGGTCAGTCTCAGCGACCCGGAAGACAAGACGCCGCCGCCGAGCGGCTTCCTGCAGCGGCTTGAGGCGGCGATCGTGTTCGAGGACGCGCGGCTACTGGTGCTGAACAAGCCCACCGGGGTGGCCAGCCATGGCGGCAGCGGCATCAGCCACGGCGCCATCGAGACCCTGCGCGCGCTGCGGCCGAACATGAACCTGGAACTGGTGCACCGCCTAGATCGCGATACCTCCGGCCTGCTGATCGTGGCCAAGAAGCGTTCGGCTTTGACGGAGTTGCAGGCGCTGATGCGCGAGGAAGGCGGCACGGGCATCCGCAAGCGCTATCTGACCTTGCTGGTTGGGCGCATGCCCGATGGTGTGATGAGCGTGGATGCGCCCTTGCACGTGGGTCTGCGCCAGGGTGGCGAGCGGCATGTGCAGGTCAATGCGATCGGCAAGGAGTCGCTAAGCCATTTCAAGGTGCTGGAGCGTCGCGGCGGCCATTCCTATTGTGAAGTGAGGATCGAGACCGGCCGCACTCACCAGATCCGCGTGCACGCCCAGCACATTGGTCATCCGGTGGCCGGTGACGACAAGTATGGCGATGAAGTGGTCAACAAGCGCCTGCGGGAACAGGTGGGGTTGAAGCGTCTGTTCCTGCATGCGGCGTCGTTGGAGTTCGCGCTGGATGGCGGCAAGTCGCCTTACGTGCTGAATGCGCCTTTGGCTGATGATCTGGCGGCGGCGCTGGATCGTTTGGCCTGATCTGCTGGTTCACGCGTGTCGGGGGCGTAGCCCCGACCTACTCAGGATTGCGCGTCGAGCGCGAAACATTGGCTGGGACGCTCTGCCGGCGGCGTGAACCGCACCGGGACCTGTAAGCCTTGGACCACGGGCTTGCCGCCGCGGGTGGCGGCTTCGAAGATCCAGGTGTGTACGGCGGCTTCGGCCGAGGCATCCAGCTTGGCTTGCCCACTGCTGGCAAGCAGTTTCACTTCCGCCGGCTTACCGTCTATGCCCACCACCACGTTGAACACCGCGGTGCCGCCGATGTTGGCGCAGGCCAGTTCGATGGGGTAGTCGGGTTTGGGCGTCTGCACCGCGGTCAGCGGCGTGGAGGGGATCGCCGCGACGACCGGAGTGTCGTCGCCGCAGCCGGAGATCAGGGAAAAGGAAAGCGCCAGGAGGGTGCAGGCCATGCGCGGGAAAACGCGGTGAATCGAGTGGGTGTCCATAGTCGGCAGTTTCCGGAGTGGTTGTGAAGCCGGTGCGTTGGCCCGGACTCAGTTGGCGAGCAGGTCGGCCTTGGCTGCGCAGATAAAATCGTTCTCGCTGAGGCCGCCCACATCGTGCGTGGAGTAGCGCACGACGGCACGGTTATAGTGAACCCCGAGATCGGGATGGTGATCCTCGGCATGGGCGACATAGGCCAGTGCGTTCACGAAGGCCATGGTCTGGTAGTAGTTGTCGAAATGGAAAGTCCTGCACAGGGCGCGGCCTTCTTCGACCAGATCCCAATCCGGCACCTCCAGGATCAGTTCGGCCACGCGGGCCTGGCTGAGTTTGTGCTCGCTGCCCTTGAGGGGCAGGCAATGCGCTTGGGCCAGGGGGATCAGGTCGGACATGGCGGCTTCCTCGACGTGGATTGGCTGAACGTAACATCCATGCCGTTATGTGCTCGAATGAGCGTCTAACAATAGGGTGGCTAGAATAGCCGCATGATCCATATCTCCGACACCGCCCAGACCCATTTCCGCAAGCTGATCGAACGCGAGGCGCTGCCCGGCCTGGGCGTGCGCCTGAGCGCGGTCGATCCGGGAACCGCGCGCGCCGACGCGCGTCTGGAGTTCGCCGAACCGCGCGATCTGGTGGGCGATGAATGGGCGGTCGACTGCGAAGGTTTCACCGTCTATGTCGATGCGCAAAGCGTCGCCTGGCTGGACGGCGCCGAGATCGACTACGTCACCCAGGGCGCCGGCAGTCAGCTCACCATCAAGGCGCCGAAGATCAAGGGACAGGCGCCTGCCGAATCGGCCTCGCTGGTGGAACGCGTGCGCTGGGTGGTGGAGAACGAAATCAACCCGCAACTGGCCCAGCACAAGGGCAGGGTGGCGGTGGAGCAGGTAAGCGCGGACGGCGTGGTGTTGCTCCGCTTCGGCGGCGGCTGCAACGGCTGCGGCATGGCGGACGTGACCCTGAAGCAGGGCATCGAGAAGACCCTGATGGCGCGCGTCCCCGGCATTACCGCGGTGCGCGACGTCACCGACCACGATACCGGCGACGCACCGTACATCCCGCGCGACAACGCGGCCTGATTCCCTCTTTCCGGTGACGCGAGCCGCCGAAATCATCGCAGCGCTGCAGGCGGGCAAGCCAGCGCCCATCCTGGAACGCCATACCGGCATGCCCTATGGCTGGGGGCTATGGCTGCGCGCGTTGCGGGAAAAGCTGGGCGTGATCCGTCACGACAGCGCCGAGGCCATCGTCCAGTTGTTCGCCGAGCGGCCCGTGCCCGCAGCTCCGCGCCGCCCGTCGGCGTTGAACCGTTGGCAGGCTTTCCGCTCGATGTTCTACCAGGACTGGGGCCCGCCGCTGCGCGAAGACCGCAAATTGCGCTGGTTCGCAGGCGGCGTCAGTTTCTTCATGCACCTGCTGTTCGCGTTGTTGTTGATATTGCTGGCGATGATCAAATTGCCGCCGCCTCCGCCGGCGGCCGAAGACGAGAGCCGCGTGCAGGTCGAGTTCATGGGCCAGGGAACTCCCGAAGAAGAAGGCGGCGGGCCGCCCGCGGCGCAATCCGAATCCGCCGCCGCTGCCGCGCAGCCCGCGGCCGCTCCTTCTTCGAGCGCGCCTGCCGAAACCGCGCAGGCTTCGGTGGTGCCGCAACAGGAAGTTCCCGCGCCCGCTCCGCCGGTGGCCCAGCAGAACGTGCAGGTGACCGAAACGCCTGTGCCCACCACCACTTTCGTGTTGCCGCCCGCTACTCCGCGTTCGGTGGAAGTCGCGCCACCGCAGCTCAAGCCGCGCGAACTGGGCGTGCCGACCCGTGAGGTGACGGTGGTGGAAACGCCGCCTGCGCAGCGCGAACTGCCGCAGCGGGAGATCGCGACCCCGCAGATCGCCCAGCCCACCCAGGAAGTGCGGCAGCGCGAGATCGCGGCGCCGTTGCCGCAGATCCGCAGCGTGCAGGTTCCTTCGCGCGCGATCGCCGCACCCGAGTTGCGCGCGCCTGCGCAGAGCGTGCGCCAGGTCGAAATCGCAGCGCCGAATCGCGGTACGGCTTCTTCCAGCAGCACCGCCAATGCGACGAATCCTTCCACCACTGGCGATTCCGCGCGCACTCCCAGTGCGCAGCAGGGCACGCAACCGAACTCGACCGCCGCCGGTTCTTCCGCCGCGGCGAACCGTCCTGGCGGCCTGGCCACGCCGACCCGCGGGGACGACTGGGGCGATTCCACCCGAAATACGCCCGGCTCGACGACCGGTGGCCGTGCGGGCGATGGTCCCGGTCTGTTCAATGCCGACGGCAGCGTGCGCGTGCCGACCAACGCCACCGGCAACACGGCGCGTCCAGGCGCGCCCGGTTCCAAACAGCAGCAGCGCGCCGATGCCGACCGCGCCAGCAAATGGATGGAGCGTCCGGAGTTTCCTTACGAACCCAGCATGTTCGACAAGTACTGGCGTCCGACCAACGAATCGCTGCTGGCCGAATGGGTTCGCCGCAATATCCGCGAGGTGGATATGAAAATTCCGGGCACCAACAAGCGGGTACGGTGCGTGGTGTCGGTGCTGCAGGTAGGCGGAGCCTGCAGCCTGTTCGATCCCAACCTCAACGAGCAGCCAGCCGTGGCCAGACCGCCGCCCGATATTCCGGTCAAGCGCACGCCAATCCCCACCGACAGTTGATCGCAATGTCGCGCCCGGTAATTCCCGGCCGCATGCCAATCAAACGCGTAGGCCGGGGCTACGCCCCCGACGCCGTAATTTTTGGCGCACGAATCCGCGGACGTCGGCGGTAAATCCTGTAAGCCAAGTCGAACACGATGATGACGATCACCAATCCCAGCGCGGCCTTGGCGCCCTCGTCGGTCGGCTGAGCCAGAAAGATATCGCCTGCCGCCATCCACCACCCGAGCAATGCGACGAATCCGACACTGAATGCATTGGACAGACCCCGGGTCAGTTTCGACCACCTGCCATTGATCATCGCTACGAACATCGTGGCGAAACCGCCCAGCCACAGCAGGATCACCGGCGGCGCGCGCTCACGCAGGAAGGTCGGATCGAAAGCGAAAATCCGCGGCATCGGCTCGGGCATCAGGGCTGTTATCCATGGCAGGCAGATCATCAGCGCCACTCCGATCGCGAACCACACCAAGCCGAACGCCATGGCGCTGCGGTTGATCCGTTCCGGATCGACCGTGCGCGGTTTCCAGGTCGGCTTGAACATTCCCAACTCGCGTGCGAACAGGCCCAGCAGCGACATCGTCACCAGGAAGCCGGGCCACCAGAACGCGCCCAGGCCCCAGGTGAACCACCAGGCGACCACAGGCTGTCCATCGAAAACGCGCGGAAGGGTCAACGCCCATTGCAGGGCTATGCCCACCAGGGACAGCCACGCGAAGGTCTTGGTCTGGTCGGCGGGAATAATCACCGCACCGGGCGGGCGATAGCGCGCCGCGACTTCGGCGGGAGTGCCGAATTCCCGCAGCATGCTCAAAACCGCATCGTCGCCGGCAGCGCCCTGCGTCCTCTCGGCCAGCATCTGGGCCAGAAGATCGCGAAGCTCGAAGCCTATTTCGTTGCGGTCCTTGCGGGGCAAGTGGCGCATCACCTCGACCACATACGCTTCAATCACATCGTTCGAACTCATTTTTCACTCCCCTCTAGTAGTCCGGCCATGGTCCCGACTAGGGCATTCCAGGTGGCGGTCAGTTCGACGAGCAGCGCCTCGCCAGCGTCGTTAAGCCGGTAGTAGCGGCGCGGCGGACCGTCTTCGATCCGCCACTCGGAAGCCAATAGCCCCTGGCCCTCCAGCCGGCGGAGCAAGGGGTAGAGCGTCCCTTCCTCGATAGGCATGCCGCGCAGCGCCAGGGCCTGGCGCAGCGAATAGCCGTATTGGACCTCCCGTAGCTGGGAAAGCACCGCCAGCACAAGCGCGCCGCGCCGAAGCTCGAGCTCCAGCTTGGGGGGCGGGTTTTGATTGGTTTCCACCATACGGCACCTTATGAAGTTTGGCGCACACTACATTGTGATACACAGTATGTCAACAGTCGTGGAATAAGGCCCTGGGAGGGGCCTGATGGCCCTTGCACCAAAAAATTCCAGGCAGAACTGCGCTATGTCGCGCAAAAAAAAACCCCCAGCTGGCTGGGGGTACGTAGGCGATACGCCTCGGTTTTCGTTTACGTGAACTCTTAATCGACGCCGTGCAGGTCGCGCAATTTGGTGGGGCGCGAGCCGAAGTAGGCGGCCAGGTCGGAAATCTCCTGGTCGGTCAGCGCCGCCGCTTGCGGCGTCATCTGCGGATTCTGACGGTCGCCTGCGCGATAAGCCTGCAGTGCGTGGGCGATGTAGTCGCCGTACTGGCCGCCGAGTTTGGGATAGGTCGGATCGATCGGCGCATTGCCTTCGGCGCCGTGGCAATCGATGCAGCTCTGCTTGGTCGCTTCGCTCTTTACCTGCGCGCGCTTTTCGCCGGCAGGAATATGGCCTTCGGGCAAGCCGGCGGACGAACTGGAACCATGTTCGCCGCTGGCGTGGCCGGGATCTTCGGCGGCGACTTCGTTGTTCTGGGAGCAGGCGGCCAGGGCGAGGGCGGCGAGCAGGGCGATGGCTAGACGCGGGGCGTGCACGGCGTTCGACATGGGCGGCTTACTTCACGGAAGAGAGATAGGCGGAGATATCGGCGATGTCCTGGTCAGAGAAGCTCTGCGCCTGGGCTTGCATCGTCGGGTGCTTGCGATTGCCTTTCTTGTATTCGGTCAGCGCCTGGGTCAGGTACTCGGCCGACTGGCCGCCGATGCGGGGCACGTGGAAGCTGGGATAGGCGTTCTTGTAGCCGGTGACGCCGTGGCAACCCTGGCAGGTGTAGGCCAGCGTGCGGCCGGTCGCGGCGTTGCCGACGAGCGGTTGTGCGGCGGCCGGAGCGGCGGGCTGGGCCGTGGCGGCTGCGGCGGGCGCAGCTTCCGGAGCGGGGGTTTGGGCGGTAACAACGGCCACCGATAGGGCGGCGGCCAAGGCAAGGCAAGCGGCGAGCGGCAGCGGTCGCATCATGTCGTAATCCGGGACTCTCTCATTGCGCGCGCTACGTCCAACCGCAGCGCTTGGCTGCGGCAAGTATAGCGTGCGACTCCCGAAGCCTGCCATCGGTGGCTCGGTCGACGCGCGCGACGGGTAGGCGCATGCTTCCGCATCGCAGTGGTTGCTGTCGGCAGATACACACTTCACGACGCAAGTCACCATGACCTTCGGCGCATGTCGCACCTGTACTTGGGTGATATACCTATGTACAACACCTAACAACCACCCGGTACCACCATGTCTCGACCCGACTTCATTGCAGGCCGTCTCCCGATGCGTGCGCTCCGTGCGTCCGCGTTTATCTGTGTTTTTGTGTTCGCCCTGGCCGCCTGCAAGAAGGGAGACGGGGAGGCCCAGGCCAAGCCGGGCGATCCCCCGAAAGGGCCGGATGCGGTGCCGGTGGAAGTGGTCAAGGCGGCCCATCGCGCGGTCGCGGCCAGCTATACGGGCACCGCGGCGCTGGAGCCGCGCGGAGAATCGCAGGTGGTAGCCAAGACTTCCGGTGTGGCCTTGGCGGTGATGGTGGAAGAAGGCCAGCAGGTTCGTGCGGGTCAGCCGCTGGTGCGGCTGGACCCGGATCGCGCGCGTCTGGCCGTGGCCCAGGCATCGGCGCAGATGCACAAGCTTGAGAACAACTACAACCGGGCCAAGCAGTTGGTCGCCCAGCAGATGATCAGCGCCAACGACGTGGACCAGATCAAGTTCGACCTGGAAAACGCGCGCGCCCAGTACACGATGGCCACGCTTGAACTTTCCTACACCAACGTGGTTGCGCCGATCTCCGGCATCATCGCCTCGCGTTCCATCAAGACCGGCAACTTCGTGCAGATCAACACGCCGATTTTCCGCATCGTCGACAACTCGCGGCTGGAAGCCACGCTCAACGTCCCCGAGCGCGAGATCTCCACGCTCAAGGCGGGCCAGCCGGTCGAGCTGACCGCCGACGCATTGCCCGGCCAGATCTTCACCGGCACCGTGGACCGTATCGCGCCGGTGGTCGATTCGGGCAGCGGTACTTTCCGGGTGGTCTGCACTTTCAGCGGCGACGGCCTGCTGCAGCCGGGCATGTTCGGACGCATCAGGATCGACTACGACAAGCGCGCCGACGCGCTGGTGGTGCCGCGCGTGGCGCTGCTGGACGACGACGGCGATCCGGCGGTGTTCGCGGTGCGCAACGGCAAGGCGGCGCGCGTTTCGGTCAAGCTGGGCTACATGGACGGCGAGTGGATGGAAATCCGCGAAGGCCTCAAGCCAGGCGATGGCGTGGTGACCGCCGGCAAGATCGCGCTGCGCGACGGCACGCCGGTGGAAGTGATCGGCGATGCCAAGAAGAAGACCGCCGCCAAGGTGGAGGTTGAAGCAGCCGGTAAGAAGAAATGAGCGGCCACGGCCCTGACCGGGGAGTCCCGGGCCCCGAAGCGCACGATCCTCTGGCGCCGCCCGCCGGTTTGACCGGCGGCGGACTGGTGGAATTCTCCACGCGTCGCCGCGTCACCGTGGCGATGTTCTGGGTCACCATGTTCCTGTTCGGTTGCATCGCGCTGGCCGCGTTGAAGGTCAACCTGCTGCCGGACCTCAGCTATCCCACCCTGACCGTGCGTACCGAATACACCGGTGCCGCGCCTTCGGAAATCGAAACGCTGATCTCCGAGCCGGTGGAAGAAGCCGTCGGCGTGGTGAAGAACCTGCGCAAGCTGAAATCCGTTTCGCGCACCGGCCAGAGCGACGTGGTGCTGGAGTTCGCCTGGGGCACCAACATGGACCAGGCGAGCCTGGAGGTGCGCGACAAGATGGAAGTGCTGCAGCTGCCGCTGGAAGCCAAGGCGCCGGTGCTGTTGCGCTTCAATCCCTCCACCGAACCGATCATGCGCCTGGCACTGTCGTCCAAGGTCGCGGGCAAGACCGAAGCCGATTCCGTCCGCCAGCTCACCGAGCTGCGCCGCTATGCCGACGAGGACCTGAAGAAGAAGCTGGAGCCGGTTGAAGGCGTGGCCGCGGTCAAGGTCGGCGGCGGTCTTGAAGACGAAATCCAGGTCGACATCGACCAGCAGAAACTGGCGCAGCTGAACCTGCCCATCGACACGGTGATCCAACGCCTGCAGCAGGAGAACATCAACATCTCCGGCGGCCGTCTGGAGCAGGGTTCGCAGCGTTACCTGGTGCGCACCGTCAACCAGTTCGCCACCGTCGAGGAAATCCGCAACATGCTGGTCACCACGCAGAGCGGCGGCAGCAATGCGGCGGCCAGCGCGGCGGCGCAGATGGCGGCGATCGCCGCTTCCACCGGCGATGCGGCGGCCATGGCGGCGGCGGCTTCGGTGCAGAGTGCGAACTCTTCGTCGTCCAGCAGCATCGCTGGCGGCATGCCGGTGCGTCTGAAGGACATCGCCGACGTGCGCCAGGGCTACAAGGAACGCGAAGGCATCATCCGCCTGGCCGGCAACGAAGCGGTCGAGCTGGCGATCTACAAGGAAGGCGACGCCAATACGGTCGCCACGGCCGATGCGATCCAGAAGAAACTGGAACAGATCAAGGCATTGGTTCCACCGGATGCCGAGCTGACCACCATCGACGACCAGTCGCAGTTCATCCGCCACGCCATCAGCGATGTGAAGGTGGACGCGGTGATCGGCGGCTTGCTGGCGATCCTGATCATCTTCTTGTTCCTGCGCGATGGCTGGAGCACCTTCGTGGTGGCGTTGTCGCTGCCGGCTTCCATCGTCACCACGTTCTTCTTCATGGACCAGCTGGGCCTGAGTTTGAACGTGATGTCGCTGGGCGGCCTGGCGCTGGCCACCGGCCTGGTGGTCGACGATTCCATCGTGGTGTTGGAAAGCATCGCCAAGGCGCGCGAGCGGGGCTTGAGCGTGCTGCAGGCCGCGATCACCGGCACCCGCGAAGTCAGCATGGCTGTGGTGGCCTCCACTTTGACCACCATCGCGGTGTTCCTGCCGCTGGTGTTCGTGCAGGGCATCGCCGGTCAGCTGTTCCGCGACCAGGCGTTGACCGTGGCCATCGCCATCGCGGTGTCGCTGGTGGTGTCGATGACGCTGATCCCGATGTTGAGCGCATTGAAGGGCAGGCCGCCGATGGCTTTTCCTGAAGAAATGCCGCATCCGCGTTCGTCGCTGATGACAACCGCCATCTCGACTGTCTTCGGCGTGACCAAGCTGCCTTTGGGCTTCGGCTTGCCGCGTGCGTTGGCCTGGATACTGGCAGTTCTCTTTTTCCCGATTCTTTTCATATTGGGAAGTCTGAAAGCGGCTGTGGTCGGCAGGCCATGGGTATTCTGGTGGCCGGCTTATATGGAGCGCTGGTCTGCGTCGGTACGTTGGGGCCTATGGCTGTTGCTGCTGCCGATACGGATCGCGCTCATCCTGCCCGCATGGATCCTGGTGCTGTTCGTCGCCGCTTGCGGTGCCCCCATCTTCTTTGGCGCGAGCTGGTTGTTCGTGAGGGGGTGGCGCCTGCTGGCGGCCGCGGTCGGACCTATCATGCGCAAGGCCAGCGACGTCGCGATGATGCCGTACGATCGCGCCGAACGCGGCTACATGAAGCTGCTACCGGGCTCGCTGCGCAGACCATGGCTGGTGCTGGGTTTTGCCGCCGCCGCCTTCGCGCTGACCATGATGATCGTTCCCATGCTGGGCGCGGATCTGATTCCGCAACTGGCGCAGGACCGTTTCGAGATGACGG
The DNA here is from genome assembly GCA_036383995.1 of Pseudoxanthomonas sp. Classification (GTDB taxonomy): domain Bacteria; phylum Pseudomonadota; class Gammaproteobacteria; order Xanthomonadales; family Xanthomonadaceae; genus Pseudoxanthomonas_A. The sequence goes on along the minus strand of DASVNG010000009.1, from coordinate 160,596 downwards.
TGAAACTGCCGCCGGGCACGCCGCTGCGCGAAACCGACGGTCTGGTACGCAGCTTGCAGGGAACGCATGCCAAGGATGAAGGCATCCGCGCGATGTACGGCGTCAGCGGCACCGGCACGCGGCTGGATGCCAGCCCTACGGAGAGCGGCGAGAACATCGGCAAGATCACCGTGGTCATGGCCGATGGCGGCAGCAAGCAGCTTGAGGCGGAGGAAACCGAAAAGCTGCGTGCGTCGATGAAGGAGTATCCCGGCGTACAAGTCGATTTCCGCCGTCCGGAGCTCTTCAGCTTCTCCACACCGCTGGAAATCGAATTGCGCGGCCAGGATCTGGACACCATCCAGCGTGCCGGCCAGAAAATGGCGGCGTTGCTGCGGGCCAACCCGCACTATGCGGACGTTAAATCGACGGTAGAGGAAGGCTTTCCGGAAATCCAGATCCGCTTCGATCAGGACCGCGCCGGTGCGCTGGGCCTGACCACGCGCCAGATCGCCGACATAGTGGTGAAGAAGGTGCGCGGCGACGTGGCCACGCGCTACAGCTTCCGCGACCGCAAGATCGACGTGCTGGTGCGCGCGCAGGAATCGGACCGCGCTTCGGTGGAAAGCATCCGCAAGCTGATCGTCAACCCCGGCAGTTCGCGCCCGGTGACGCTGGAATCGGTGGCGGACGTGGTTTCCACCACCGGTCCCAGCGAAATCCATCGCGCCGACCAGGTGCGCGTGGCCATCGTTTCGGCCAATCTGCGCGATATCGACCTGGGCGGCGCCGTCAACGAAGTGCGCGACATGGTCGCAAAGGACAACCTGGGCGCCGGCATCGGCATGCACATCGGCGGGCAGGGCGAAGAACTGGCCGAATCGGTCAAGGCTTTGATGTTCGCCTTCGGTCTTGCGATCTTCCTGGTCTATCTGGTGATGGCTTCGCAGTTCGAATCGTTGCTGCATCCGTTCGTGATCCTGTTCACCATCCCGCTGGCGCTGGTGGGCGCGGTGCTGGCGTTGCTGCTGACGCGTTCGCCGGTGTCGGTGGTGGTGTTCATCGGCCTGATATTGCTGGTGGGGCTGGTGGTGAAGAACGCCATCATCCTGATCGACAAGGTCAACCAGTTGCGCGAAGCCGGCGTGGCCAAGCGCGTGGCGCTGGTGGAAGGCGCTCGCTCGCGCCTGCGGCCCATCATCATGACCACCCTGTGCACGCTGTTCGGCTTCCTGCCGCTGGCGCTGGCCTTCGGCGAGGGCGCGGAAGTGCGTTCGCCGATGGCGATCACCGTGATCGGCGGCCTGCTGGTTTCCACGTTGCTGACGCTAGTGGTGATTCCGGTGGTGTACGACCTGCTGGACCGCCGTTCGGACGAGTACTACGCCGAACGCGGCCGCCTGCATCGCGCTTCGCTGGAAGCGGACAGTGAAGGACTCGAACCCGCATGAGCATCGCCGAACTGAGCATCAAGCGGCCGGTCAGCGCGATCATGCTGTTCGTGTCGCTGACTGCGATAGGTCTGATCGCCGCGTTCCGGCTGCCCTTGGAGGCTTTTCCGGAAGTCTCGCCGCCCTTCATCTTCGTGCAGTTGCCCTATGTGGGCTCGACGCCCGAGGAAGTGGAGCGCACGGTGCTGCGGCCGGTGGAGGAGACCCTGTCCACCATGCCCGGCATCAAGCGCATGGACACCAGCGCCAACGCCGACGGCGCGCAGCTGTTCATCCAGTTCTCCGACTGGGAGCGAGACGTCGCCATCGCCGCCTCCGATGCGCGCGAGCGCATCGACGCCATCCGCGACGATCTGCCGGACGATTTGCAACGCTACCTGGTGCTGAAGTTCTCGACCACCGATCAGCCGGTATTGCGCGTGCGTCTGGCCAGCGACATCGACCTGGCCAGCTCGTACGACATGATCGACCGCGAGTTCAAGCGACGCATCGAGCGCATTCCCGGCGTGGCGCGCGTGGATATCTCCGGCGCCCAGGCCAACGAGGTGGAGATCGCGATCAACCAGGACCGCCTGACCGCGCACAACCTGGGCCTCAACGATCTGACCACCCGTCTGCAGGCGATCAATTTCTCGGTCTCCGCCGGCACCATCACCGATGGCGGTAGCCGGCTGCGCGTGCAGCCGGTCGGCGAGCTGACCGACCTGCAGCAACTGCGCGACTTGGTGATCGGCAACAACGGCGTGCGCCTGTCCGACATCGCCGAGGTGCGTTTGAAGCAGGAGCGCACGACCCTGGGCCGGCGCCTGGATGGCAAGAAAGCGGTAGGCCTGGACATCTTCAAGGAGCGCAACGCGAACCTGGTGGAAGTCTCGAGCGCTGCGCTGAAGGAGGTGGAGGAGATCCGCAAAGAGCCATCGCTTAGCGGTCTTCAGGTTAAGGTCATCGATAACCAGGGCGACAACGTCACCACCTCGCTGATCGAACTGGCCGAAGCCGGCGGCATCGGCCTGGTGCTGTCGATCGCGGTGCTGTTCTTCTTCCTGCGCCACTGGCCCTCGACCATGATGGTCACGCTGGCCATCCCGATCTGCTTCATCATGACCCTGGGGTTCATGTACTTCGCCGGGGTCACCCTCAACATCCTGTCGATGATGGGCCTGCTGCTGGCCATCGGCATGCTGGTGGACAACGCCGTGGTGGTGGTGGAGAGCATCTACCAGGAACGCGAGCGCATGCCCAACCAGCCGCGCCTGGCCTCCATCGTGGGCACGCGCCACGTGGCCATCGCGCTGTCGGCCGGCACGCTGTGCCATTGCATCGTGTTCTTGCCCAACCTGTTCGGCGAGCGCAACTTCCTCAGCATCTACCTGTCGCAGATCGCCATCACCATCTCGGTGTCGCTGCTGGCCTCGTGGCTGGTGGCGGTGAGCCTGATCCCGATGCTGTCGGCGCGCCTGAAGACCCCGCCGGCGGTCGGCAACACCAACGGCATCATTCCGCGCATGCAGAAGCGCTATGCCGGGCTGTTGCGCTGGACCCTGGAGCATCGCGGCTGGAGCGTGATGGGCATCCTGCTGATCATCATGGTCAGCATCGTGCCGATGGTGCTGACCAAGAAGAACATGTTCGGCGGCGACGACGGCGGCGAGACCAACATCTTCTACCAGTGGAAGGGTTCCTACAGCCTGAAGCAGATGTCCGACGAGGTCCTGAAGATCGAGAACTTCATGGACGCCAACCGCAAGCGCTTCCACGTCGAGCAGATCTACTCCTGGTACAGCGAGCAGGGCGATGCGGGCACCCGCATCAAGTTCGACATGACCGATTTGGACAACGACGACACCAAGGCCCTGATCGACGAAATCCGCAAGGAGCTGCCCAAGTCCGCGCGCGCCACCATCGGCATCGGCAATGACGGCGGCGGTCAGGGCGGCGGCGGTCAGCCGGGTCAGAACGTGCAGGTGCAACTGGTGGGCGATTCCACCGAGACCCTGGCCGAGATCGCCAAGGACATCGTGCCCATGCTGTCCAAGAGCCCGCAACTGCGCGACGTACGCGTGGATGCGGGCGACCAGAACAGCGAACTGTCGGTGCGCGTGGACCGCGAGCGCGCGGCCGCGTTCGGCTTCAGCGCCAATGACGTGGCCAGTTTCGTCGGCATCGCCTTGCGCGGCGCCCCGTTGCGGGAGTTCCGCCGCGGCGAAAGCGAAGTGCCGGTGTGGGTGCGCTTCGCCGGCGCCGAGGAATACGGCATCGAGGATCTGGACAGCTTCATGGTGCGGGCGCCCGATGGGCGCACGGTGCCGCTGCTGAGCATGGTCGATGTCGGCGTGACTCCGGCGGCCACGCAGATCTCGCGCACCAATCGCCAGACTACGCTGACCGTGCAGGCCAACCTGGCCGACAAGGTGACCGTGCCGGAGGCGCGCAAGGCGATGGAGGACACCCTGAAGGCCGCTTCGTTCCCGACCGGCTACAGCTACTCCTTCGACGGCGGCGCGTTCCAGGACGAGGACGAGGCGGGCGCGCAGATGATGACCAAAACGGTTATGGCCCTGCTGTTCATCTACATAATCATGGCGGCGGTGTTCGAATCGCTGCTGTTCCCGGCGGCGATCATGAGCGGCGTGCTGTTTTCCATCTTCGGCGTGTTCTGGCTGTTCTGGCTGACCGGCACCGAGTTCAACATCATGGCCTTCATCGGCATCCTGGTGCTGATGGGCGTGGTGGTGAACAACGGCATCGTGATGATCGAGCACATCAACAACCTGCGACGGCGCGGCAAGTCGCGCACCGACGCGCTGGTGGAAGGCAGCCGCGAACGCCTGCGGCCCATTCTGATGACCATGGGCACGGCGATCCTGGCGATGATCCCCATCGCTTGGGGCAATACGCAGATGGGCGGCGACGGCCCGCCGTACTACCCGATGGCCCGCGCCATCGCCGGCGGTCTGGCGTTCTCCACGGTGGTCAGCCTGCTGTTCCTGCCGACCATCTACGCCATCCTGGACGATATGCGCAGCGGCACCGCGCGCTTGACCAAGCGCGCGCGTGCGCGCAAGGGGGAAGGCTTGCCCGCGGCCACGATAACGGCGCTGAAAGCCGAGTGAAGTGAAGTAGGGCGGGCCGCCTAGGCCCGCCTTCGATGCATCGCCTTGTAGCGCCGGGCAAGCTCGGCGCTACAAAAGACTGGATCAGCCGACCAGTTTGCCCAGCATCCGCAGGCCGCCCGTCCAGACGCCGATGGCGGTGCCCAGGCTGGTCAGGAAGAAGTTCAGCAGGATCCGTGCGACGCGGTTCTTCCACCAGCCGCGCACCGTCTGCACGTCGTCGCGCAAGGCCATGAAATCGGCGTAGGTGGGTTTGCGCAGCGTCGCTTCGACGAACGCGCTCACCGTACCCGAGGCCAATGCCGGGTGTAGAGGCGTCAACGGAGACGAGATGAAGGCCGCCAGGATGCTCAGCGGATGGCCGCCAGCGATGGCGCAACCCAGCGCGCCCAGCAGGCCGGTGGCCAGCACCCACTGCACGATGAGATCGGCGCCTACGTCGACGCCGCCGCGGTAGAAACCCCAGGCGAAGCCCCCCAGTAGGAACGCGGTCAGCGCGATGGTGAACCACGGCACCTTGCTCTTTTCGGGAACGGACTCTAGCGCGGCGCGCACATCGGCCGGCGCGTCGGTATCGGTCCGCAGGTGTTCGGCCATGCCCTGCAGATGGCCGGCGCCGATCACCGCCAGCACTTCGCGCGCGCCGCTGGCGTGGGTGACCGACTCGCGCAGGCGCGCGGCCATGTAGCGGTCGCGTTCGGCGATGATGCTTTCGTACAACGCCGGGCTTTCCACCGCGAATTCGCCGAAGCTCGATTCCAGCAGATCGCCCTGTTTCAGCTTCTCTATCTCGTCGTCGCCCACTTCCTCGTCGGCGAACATCGCCATCATGATGCCGGCGCTGATCTTGGCGCGGCCCCACCAGCCCAGCCGGCTCAAGGCGCGCTTGAAGGTCAGGCCGACTTCGCGGTCGATCAGGTGCAACGGCAGGTTGCGTTCGCGCGCATCCAGCGCGGCCGCTTTCAGCTCGGCGCCGGGCTCCACGTCCAACTGCTCGGCCAGGCGACGCTGATAGGCGGCCAGCGCGAGGTTGGCGGCGAACAAATGGGTCTTGCCTTCGCGGATCACCTTCACCAGGTCGAGCTTCGACAACGCATCGGGATCGGTCAGCGCTTGCAGGCGTCCGGCGTCGAGTTCGATCGCGACGGTGTCGTAATCGCCGCTGGCGATGGCGGCCTGCACCGTTTCCACGCTGGTTCTGGAGACGTGCGCGGTCCCCAGCAGGGTGTAGCGCACGCCATCGCGTTCGACGATCTGGTGCGGCTGTCCGGCAAGCGGATCGTGTAGGGAAGGAGGAGAGGTATCGTTCATGGATTCATTCTTCGGAAGGTGCTTCGTTGTTGCCGCTGCCCAGCGCGCGCTGCATCTGCACCGTGTCCAGCCAGCGGCCGTGTTTGCGGCCCAGGCCGGGGAAGATGCCGATGATGTGGAAGCCGAGTTTTTCGTGCAGGACCACCGAGGCGCCATTGCCGGGTTCGCCGACCACCGCGACCATCTGGCGGAAGCCCAGCGCTTCGCAATCGGTGATGAGGCGAGTAAGCAGGGCGCGGCCGACGCCTCTGCCTTGCGCCTCGACGCTCACATACACAGTGTCTTCAACCGTCCAGCGGTAACCGGCGCGGCCACGGTACGAACTGGCGTAGGCATAACCTGCGAAAACGCCATCGAGTTCCGCGACCAGAAACGGGTATCCGCCCGCCAGCAGTTCTTGCAGGCGCCGGCCCATTTCCGCTTCGTCGGGCGCCTGGTACTCGTAAGTGGCCACGCCGTCGCGTACTTCCCGTGCGTACACCGCGTGGATGTGCGGAATGTCGGCAAGGGTCGCCTTGCGCAGCTGCAGATTCAATCGATATACCGCTTCAGCAGATCGCCATAGGCGTCGATGCGCCGGTCGCGCAGGAAAGGCCAGATGCGGCGTACGTGCTCGCTGCGGGCCAGATCGATCTCGGCGCTGAGGATTTCGGGCTCGCCGCCGGCTTCGGCGACGAATTCGCCTTGCGGCCCCAGTACGTGGCTGTTGCCCCAGAACCGGATGCCGGAGGCGCCGAGCGGCGAGGGCTCGTGGCCCACGCGATTGCACGACAGCACCGGCAGACCGTTGGCGACGGCGTGTCCGCGATGGCTGAGAATCCAGGCATCGCGCTGGCGGTCCTTTTCGTCCTGCGCATCGTCTGGATCCCAGCCGATCGCGGTGGGATAGAGCAGCAGTTCCGCACCCGCCAGCGCCATCAGCCGCGCGGCTTCCGGATACCACTGGTCCCAGCACACCAGCACGCCGAGCCTGCCCACCGAGGTGTCGATGGGCTTGAAGCCGAGATCGCCGGGAGTGAAATAGAATTTTTCGTAGAAGCCCGGATCGTCCGGGATATGCATCTTGCGGTACTTGCCCAGCACGCTGCCGTCTTTCTCGAACACCACCGCGGTGTTGTGGTACAGGCCAGCGGCGCGGCGCTCGAACAAAGAACTGACCAGCACCACGCCATGCTGCTTGGCCAGCTTGCCCAGGCGCTCGGTGCTGGGGCCGGGGATGGGTTCGGCCAGGTCGAATTCCGCCACCGATTCGTGCTGGCAGAAGTAGGCGCCGTTGTGCAGCTCCTGCAGCAGGACCAGCCTGGCGCCGCGCTTGGCCGCTTCGGCCACGCGCGCTTCGATCACCGAAAGATTGGCCTCGGCATCGCCATGGTTTTTTTCCTGGATCAGGGCGACGGGCAGAGTGGTGCGCAGGGTCATGTCGGTGGGGTGCGGGGCGGGGGGGCATGTTATCGCGGAAGGCGGCAAGGAAGGCCGCCGAGCGATGAACACGGCGCTATTGCGTGCCGGCGGCTTCGCGGCGACGGTGCCAGCGCCCCAGCATTCCGCCCGTGGCGGCCCAGCCCAGCGCGATTCCGGCGCCGATCAGCATCGCCAGCGCGGGATGTTCGGCGACCAGATCCAGCCCGCGCTTGACCCAGCCGCTCACCGCATCGCCGCCCCGGTACACCACGGTGTCGATGAAGTTCTTGGCCTTGTACTTTTCCCCGGGAGTGACGACGGTGTAAAGCATCTCCCGCCCGGGCCGCACGAAGGCGTATTCACCCGCGCGCCGCACCACCATCACCACCACGAACACGGCGAAGGTGGGCGCCAGCGCCAGCCACACGAATCCCGCCGCGACGATCACCGGTACGGCCACCAGCAACACGCCGACGCCCAACCGCTGTGCGATGCGTCCAGTGAGGAACAGCTGGGTCAGGATGGCCAGGCTCTGCACGACGACATCGATGGTGCCGAACACCTGCGTCTGCTGCGTCTTGTCGCTGAAGGTTTCGGCCACCAGCCGCGCCTGTTCGAAATACAGAAACGTGCTGACGCTGGTCAACAGCAGCACGAACAGGGCGATGGCCATCAGGTAGGGCGATTTGAAAACGTCCGTGGCGCCGGCGAAGGGATTGCCGCCGAGCGGCCTGCGCCGCGTCTGGCTGTCTTTCTGCGGCAAGGGGTTGGCATCGCGCCATCGCTGCAGATGACGCGCTGCCAGCGCGCTGCCGCCCAGCATCGCGGCCGATAGCAGCAGCAATCCCGAATGGCCGATGGACTTCACCAGCAAGGTGCCCAGCAGCGGCCCGGCCAGGCCGCCCAGGCTCGCGCCTCCGGCCATCAACGCGAACAGACGCTTGGCCTGATTCGAGGCGAACACATCGACCACCACGCTCCATGCCACCGAAATCGACAGCAGGTTGAATACCGACAGCCAGATGTAGAAGGTGCGCGCGGACCACAGGTTGTCGGGTACCAGCGCAAATGCAGCTGCGAAGGCCAGCAGATTCAGGATGAAGAAAGCGTAGGTCCAGGGCAGGATGCGCCGCCGCGCCACTTTCGAGGCCAGCCAGCCGAACAGCGGCAACGCCGCGACCGTGGCCACGAAGGTGCCGGTGAACAGCCATTGCAGGTTGTCCACGCCGCCGGCCACGCCCATGGTTTCGCGCACCGGCCGCAACATGAAATAACCGGCGAACAGCAGGAAGAACATCAGCAGCCCCGCAGCCACTGCGCTTGCTTCCCGTTCCTCCACGTTGAACAACGCGGCCAGGCGGCGAGTCGCCGCGTTCGTTTGCGATGCCATGGGCGGCATCAGGCCAGCGCAGCGATCAGCGACTGGCGCTGCGCCTCGCTGAGGTCGGGACCGATGCCCGCGCCCAGATTGTCGCTCTGGCGATCCGGTTTGCCGGTGGCGGGAATCACCACGGTCACGGCCGGATGGCTCAGCGCGAATTTGAGGAAAGCCTGGGCCCAGGAAGCGATGCCTGCCTCGGTTGCCCAGGCAGGCAGAGGTTTGTCCTTGACCTGCGCGAACAGCTTGCCGTCTTCGAAAGCGCGGTTGATCAGCACGGCCACGCCCAGCTCGCGCGCCAGCGGCAAGACGCGTTTTTCGGCGCCGCGCGTCACGACCGAATAGTTGATTTGCAGGAAGTCGGGCTTCTCGGCCTGGACCACGGCGGCCAGTTCGTCCTGCGCGCGTTCGAGGTAATGGGTGACGCCGACGTAGCGCACCTTGCCTTCGGATTTCAGCTCGCGCGCCAGCGCCAGCTGCGTCTGCAGATCGCCAAGGTTGTGGACCTGCAGCAGTTCGACTTTGTCGGTCTTCAGGCGGCGCAGGGTGTCGTTGAACTGCGCCAGGCCCGCCTCGCGTCCGTTGACGCCGGACAACTTCGTCGCGATCCATGCCTTGGGGCGCAGCTTTTGTTCGACAAGCAATGCGCCCAGCACGTCTTCTGCAGTTCCATAGGTGGGCGCGGTGTCGATCAGGCTGGCGCCGGCGGCGAAAAAGCGCCGGAGCACTTCGCGCAGCGGATCGCGCTCGCCCACGCTTTCGCCTACTTCGAAACTGCCCGAGGTGCCCATGCCGATCACCGGGATCTTTTCGCCCGAGGAAGGGATCGTGCGGGTATTCAGCGGGCCCGATAGCGCCGGCGCGGGCCGTGCTGCTTCGGCCGGGGACGCCTGCGCCGGGTCCCGGCACGCCGCCAGGCCGATGCCGGCGGCTGCCGCGATGGCGGTGGAAGTGAGGAACCTGCGTCGCGTGTACATGGCAGTCTCCGCGCTGGGGAACTGCCGTTATCGGTCATCGCAACGGGCCGGGTGTAAACGAAACGTCAATTCGCGCACCCACTAAAGTCATGGTTGCGCGAAGTGGCCAATCTTCGCCGGGTCGATCTCGCGGATCAGTCGGCCGCCAGCAGGCCGGCGGGCAATTGCATGGTGATGCAATGCAGGCTGCCGTTCTGCCAGATCAAAGAGCGACAGGGCACCTGCACAATCTCGCGATCAGGGAACGCTTCGGCCAAGACCGCGGCGGCCTTGGCATCGGCCGGGTCTCCATACGCCGGCATCAGCACGGCGCCATTGGCGATCAGGAAGTTGGCGTACGAGGCCGCCAGCCGGCGTCCTTCGTCCAGAATCGGTTGCGCCCAGGGCAGCGGGAACAGGCGATAGGGTTTGCCGTCGCGCGTGCGCAGCGCCGCGATCTCGGCGGCCATCGCGCCGAGCTCGGCGTAGTGCGAATCGGCCGGGTCGTCGCAGGCCTGGAACACGATGGCCTCGGGGCCGGCGAAGCGGGCGAGGGTATCGATGTGGGCGTCGGTGTCGTCGCCCTCCAGGTAACCGCGATCCAGCCACAGCACGCGATCCTGCTGCAGCCAGCCTGCCAGACGCTCGCTGAGATCTTCGCGGGAGGCTTCGGGATGACGCTCGTGCAGGCACTGCCAGGTGGTCAGCAGACTGCCTTCGCCATCCGTTTCTATGGCGCCACCTTCCAATGCAAAATCAATGCTTTGCACGAAATAGTTATGGAACAGGTTCATGCCGGAAAGTTCGCCCACCAGTAGGTCGTCGCGGCTCGCCTGATACTTGCCGCCCCAGCCGGTGAAGCGGAAATCCAGTTGCTTGAACCGATCGTCCGCACGCAGAGTGATGGGGCCGGTGTCGCGCAGCCAGGTGTCGTCGTATTCGGCCGGCACGAAGCGCACTTTGGCCATGTCCACCCGCGCCGAGCGCAAGCGCGCTTCGGCATAGGTCTGCAGGTCTTCGTCGGCCACGCAGATCACCACCGGCTCGAAGCGGGTCAGCGCCGCGACCAGCGCGACGTAGGTTTCCTCGACCTCGCCCAGGCGCTCGGCCCAGTCGGTTTCGGCATGCGGCCACGCGATCAGGACTGCGGATTGGGGTTCCCATTCCGCAGGGAAGCGAAAAACATCGGTCATCGGGGGGCGTTCTATCGAATTGGGGGTTTGGGCCCGATTTCTTCCGGGCTGGCCTGGTTGGTGACCACGTCGATGACGCGGTTCTTCTCGAAATACACGGTGAAGGCCGGGTACACCCAGCGGTCGATCACCGGCCATTGGCGCTTCTGGCCGCCGCGCGGTTCCAGTTTCTGTTGCGGGGCGCCAAAGCTGGCTTCCACGGCCGCAGCGGTCTGGCCGCGCACCGGCAGGGCGACGGCGGGTTTCTCCTGGGCGCGTTCGATCAGCAGCGTGTCGGCGCTGGCGGCGCCTGCGCCGCACAGCAGGACGAGCATCGGAACGGCAAGAAAACGACGGTTCATAGCGGTGGCTCCCCAGTGGACGCGCCTTTATAGCAAAACGACTCCAACAAAAAACCGCCGCGCCGCGATGTATTGCGGCAAACGTGACGGTGGCCGCGTCGCCACGCGTGGAATGTTGGACTGCTGTCGTGGTCCGGACAAAGAAAAACCGCCCGGAGGCGGTCTTTCTGCGGCTTGCAGCGGCGCGCCGTTTGGGCGCGGAGGCTTCAGCGCTGACGCGCCTTGAAGCGCGGGTTCGACTTGCAGATCACGAAGACCTTGCCACGGCGGCGGACCACCTTGCAGTCGCGATGACGGGTCTTTGCCGACTTCAGGGAGGAAAGGACTTTCATGACATACCTCGGGAAATTTGGACTGTAACTGTCTGGGAATGGGGCCGTAGCGGACACAGGTCCGGCCGGGACAAAAATCAAGCCGCGCATTCTAGCGGATTTTTTCCTTGAGGTTCAAGCCTTTGCCTCATCGCGGCCGGCACCGGCCGGTGGTTGGCAGGCGGCCGGGCATAATGCCCGGCAAATCCACGGGGTTCCCAATGTCCGACAATATTCCGGTTCTGACCATCGATGGCCCCTCCGGCGCCGGCAAAGGCACCGTAAGCCGTATCGCTGCGGCCCGTCTGGGCTGGCATTACCTGGATTCCGGCGCCTTGTACCGGGCGGTGGGCGTGGCCGCGAGCTGGGCCAACCTGGATATTTCCGACCCCGCGGCCCTGGTGCGCTGCACGTTCGACACCGCCGTCAGCTTCAAGGAAGACGCCAAGGGCGATCTGCGGGTCTGGGTCAACGGCTCCGACGCCACCGACGAGCTGAGGCTCGAAACCACGGGCGCGGTGGCCTCGGCCATAGCCGCCTTTCCCGAGGTCCGTTCCGCGCTGAAGGAGCGCCAGCGGGCTTTCCGGCAGCCGCCGGGGCTGGTGGCCGACGGGCGGGACATGGGCACGGTCATCTTCAAGGACGCCCAGTACAAGGTTTTCCTGACCGCCAGTGCCGAAGAAAGGGCGGAAAGGCGCTATAACCAGTTGAAAGACAAAGGGGTTTCGGTAACAATAGACGGTCTGCTACGCGAGATTCTCGCCCGCGACGCCCGTGATGCCCAGCGCACGGTGGCGCCGTTGAGGCCGGCCGAAGACGCCGTCCTCATCGATACCACCGGCCTGAACATCGATCAGGTCGTAGAGCGCGTGCTGGCCTTGGTGAAATCCTAGTCCGGCCCGGATCCAGCGCAGCAGAAACAGCCCCGTCGGGAATCTTTCCGGCGGTTTATCCACCACAACACTCACGGTCACAGGCATCCCGCCCAGGCCGACAACGGGTGGACCGTCGCGAACGCACTTTGCCGAGCACGGTCTGCGTCATCAACCGAGATTTATTCAATGATCGAATCATTTGCAGAACTGTTTGAACAGAGCCAGATCCACCTCACCAAGCTGAAGCCCGGTTCCATCGTCATGGGCACCGTGGTGGAAGTCCGCAACGACGTGGTGGTGATCAATGCCGGCCTGAAGTCCGAAGGCATCGTGCCGATCGAACAGTTCCGTAACGACGACGGCACCCTCACCGTGGCCGTCGGCGACGAAGTAAAGGTCGCCCTGGACTCCCTGGAAAACGGCTTCGGCGAAACCGTGCTGTCGCGCGAGAAAGCCAAGCGCGCCATGGTCTGGGACGAGCTGGAAGAAGCCCTGGAAGCCAACGCCACCATCACCGGCCGCATCAGCGGCAAGGTCAAGGGCGGCTTCACCGTCGACATCAAGGACGTCCGCGCGTTCCTGCCGGGCTCGCTGGTCGATGTGCGCCCCGTGCGCGATCCGGGCTACCTGGAAGGCAAAGAGCTGGAGTTCAAGCTCATCAAGCTGGACCGCAAGCGCAACAATGTCGTGGTCTCCCGCCGTGCGGTGGTCGAGAGCGAGCATTCGGAAGAGCGCGAGCAGCTGATGGACAAGCTGCAGGAAGGCGTGGTGCTGAAGGGTGTGGTCAAGAACCTCACCGACTACGGCGCGTTCGTCGACCTGGGCGGCATCGACGGCCTGCTGCACATCACCGACATGGCCTGGAAGCGCGTGCGCCATCCGTCCGAAGTGGTTGAAGTCGGCCAGGAACTGGACGTGCGCGTGCTGAAGTACGACCGCGAGCGCAACCGCGTCAGCCTGGGCCTGAAGCAGCTGGGCGAAGATCCGTGGGACAACATCGCCCGCCGTTACCCGGCCAACAGCCGCGTGTTCGGCAAGGTCTCCAACGTCACCGATTACGGCGCGTTCGTCGAGATCGAGCCGGGCGTCGAAGGCCTGGTGCACGTTTCGGAAATGGACTGGACCAACAAGAACGTCAACCCGTCCAAGGTCGTGCAGGTCGGCGACGACGTCGAAGTGATGGTCCTGGACGTGGACGAGGAGCGTCGCCGCATCTCGCTGGGCATGAAGCAGGTCGCCGCCAATCCGTGGGAAACCTTCGCTGCCATCCACAAGAAGAACGACAAGGTGTCGGGCCAGATCAAGTCGATCACCGATTTCGGCATCTTCATCGGTCTGGACGGCGGTATCGACGGCCTGATCCACCTGTCGGACATCAGCTGGAACTCCACCGGCGAAGACGTGGCCCGCAACTACAAGAAGGGCGACACGCTGGAAGCCGTGGTGCTGGCCGTGGACCCGGAACGCGAGCGCATCAGCCTGGGCGTCAAGCAGCTTGAGCAGGATCCGTTCGGCCAGTTCATGGCCGCCAATCCGAAGGGCGCCAAGCTGGAAGGCACCGTGCGCGAAGTCGACGCCAAGGGCGCCATCATCGACATCGCCGAAGGCGTGGAAGGCTACGTGGCCGCGCGCGACATCAGCAACGAGCGCGTGGACGACGCCAGCCAGCACCTGAAGGTGGGCGACAAGATCGAAGCGCGCTTCATGGGCATGGACCGCAAGGGCCGCACCCTGCAGCTGTCGATCAAGGCCAAGGACGATGCCGAAATGCGCGAAGTGCTGGAGGACTACCAGTCGCAGTCTTCCTCCACCGGCGCCACCACCCAGTTGGGCGCGCTGCTGCGCGCGCAGCTGGACGGCAACAAGTCCGAGTAAGCAAGCCACTCGATCCACTCCGGCCCGGCCATCCCGGGCCGGTAGTGGTGCTTTTCGCCTATCTCCGTGACGATGACCAAATCCGAACTCATCGAAATCCTGAGCCGCCGCCAGCCTCATCTGAAGGCCGACGACGTCGATCTGGCAGTGAAGTCGCTGCTGGAGATGATGGGGGGTGCCCTGGCCCATGGCGAGCGCATCGAGATCCGCGGATTCGGCAGTTTTTCCCTGCATTACCGTCCACCCCGTCTGGGACGTAACCCCAAGACCGGCGATTCGGTGGCCCTGCCGGCCAAGCACGTGCCGCATTTCAAACCCGGAAAAGAGCTGCGCGAACGCGTCAGCGGCGTGACTCCCATCGAGGAAGCGGGCGAATAGCCTTGTTCCTTCTCCCCTCGGGAGAAGGTGCCCCGAAAGGGGCGGATGAGGGTGCGGCGAAGTGGCGTATTACCACTTCGCGGACATTTGGAAACAACCGGCTTCGTTTTTGCGGGCGTGGCCAGATAGTCGCGATCTACACCATTGTCACTTCGCCGTACCCTCACCCCAACCCCTCTCCCGGTGGGAGAGGGGCTTTTGCTGTGTTGAACGGCGCCACTCTCGGCTAAGCTAGCGGCTCCCAAGCATGGAGCTGACCGATGAACATTTTCCGCTTGATCATCGCATTGATCTTCCTGGGTATAGGTTTGTTGGTCGGTGTGCTGAATACCCAGCCCATCACGCTCAAATTGCTGTTCACCGACATCCAGACTTCTTCGGGCGTAGCCATCATTCTTTCGTTGCTGGCGGGTGTGGTCATCGGCGGTTTGATCATCCTGGCGACGCTGGTCTGGCCTCTGTATACGAAGCTTCGCAAAGCCAACAAGCAGGCCGCTGCGTCGGCACCCTCGCTCGGCACCGGCGTCTGAGCCATCAGATAGGCTTCCAGTAGATGCAATTTCTCAACGAGTGGTTCTGGTTCTTCCTGTTCCTGCCGCTGGCCGCGCTCAGTGGCTGGGTGATAGGGCGCAGGGGCGGTCAACGCCATGGCGATACTCAGGTCAGCCGGCTCTCCAGCACCTACTTCCGCGGTCTGAACTATCTGTTGAACGAGCAACCCGACAAGGCCATCGAGTTGTTCCTGCATATCGCCGAGTTGGACAAGGAAACCTTCGAGACCCAGGTCGCCCTGGGCCACCTGTTCCGTCGCAGAGGCGAGGTCGATCGCGCCATCCGCCTGCATCAGGGGCTGGTGCAGCGCCACGACCTGAGCGACCAACAGAAAGTGCAGGCGTTGCTGGCCTTGGGCGAAGACTACATGCGCTCGGGACTGTTGGACCGCGCCGAAACCGTTTTTAGCGATCTCACCCGCATCGACCAGCGCGCTCCACAGGCGCTCAAGCACCTGATCGGCATCTACCAGACCGAACGCGACTGGGAAAAAGCAATCGACAACGCTACCCGCTACGAAGAAGTGGCCGGCGAGCCGATGGGTAAACTGATCGCCCAGTTCGAGTGCGAACTGGCCGAGCGTTATCGCACCGCCAACGATGTCGAATCCGCCCGCGCCGCCATCGCGCGCGCCTATCAGGCCGACGCCAGTTGCGTGCGTGCGGGCATCCTGGAAGGCCGTATGGAATCGGATGCGGCCAATCCCGAAGCCGCCATCCGTGCTTTCGAACGCGCCGCGCGGCACGACCCAGACTATCTGCCCGAAGTGCTGCCCAGCCTGCTGGCCAATTACGAGCAGGGCGGCGATCTTTCCGGCGCCCGCGCTTTCCTTTCGGAGATGTGCGAACACTATCGGGGCATCGCCCCGGTCCTGGCGTTGACCCGTCTGGTCGAAAAGCAGGACGGTGTGGCGGCTGCGCGCGCCTACCTTGCACGGCAGCTGAAAGATCGGCCTTCGGTCCGTGGCGAAGCGGCACTGATAGACCTGACTCTGGCCGAGGGCGCCGATCCCACCGCTACCTTGAACGACCTCAAGCACATCACCGATCAATTGCTGGTGCGTAATCCCAGCTATCGCTGCACGCGCTGCGGCTTCGGCGCGCGTACTCATCATTGGCAGTGCCCCAGTTGCAAGGAGTGGGGCACGGTGAAGCCGCTGCTGAACTACGCGGTGGTCTGATGACGGCATTACCTGTGTGGATGCTGCTGCACCTGGTGCTTGCGGCAACCGGCACGTGGCTGGCGAGACGCTATGCCTTGAACAAGCGGCTGCTCGACCAACCCGGCGAGCGGCGCAGCCATGCCGTGGCCACGCCCCGGGGCGGCGGTATCGCGATCGTGGTCAGCGTGTTGCTGGGAATCGTCTGGCTGGCGTTGAAGAACCCGGCCGACGCTTTCTTGCTGGGTTGTTTCGCTATCGGACTGCTGCTGGTCGCGGGCATTGGCTGGGTGGACGATCATCGCCCCCTCCCGGCCTGGCCCAGGTTGCTGGTGCATGCCTTGGCGGCATTGCTTCTGGCCTGGGGGGTGCACAGCTCCACGCCGGGCCTGTTCGCTCCTGTCCTGGCCTTCGTTCTGGCCATGGCCCTGGTGAATGTCTGGAACTTCATGGACGGCATCGATGGGCTGGCGGGTAGTCAGGCGGCCATCGTTGCGCTGGCCATGGCGTTCCTTCTGGCTGGCGGGGTATGGGGGTGGATCGCCGCCGGACTGGTTGCGGCCCTGGCCGGATTCCTGCCCTTCAATTTCCCCAAGGCCCGGATTTTCCTGGGCGATGTGGGCAGCGGGGCGCTCGGATTCCTGCTGGCGGGGCTGTTGGCAGCGGCTTTCGACTCGGACCGGGTCGCCTGGCCGTTGCTGCTGCTACCGGTGTCGGCCTTCCTGGTAGACGCGGGCTTCACATTGGGTATGCGCATTCTGCGAAGGGAGCGCTGGTGGGCGCCGCATGTGCAACACACGTATCAAAAGTGGGCCAGTCGTACTGTGAGTCACGTGGGAGTCACCTTGGCTTACGCAGGATTTAGCCTTATGGCCGTGATGTTGGTTCTTGTCGGAAGGAACTGGACGGACTATGGGTCGGCGGGTATTTGCCTGGTATGGTTTCTGGGCGCAGGCATTTTATGGGCGCGTATGCGCAGGGATATCTCTAATGAGTAAGGATGCGCAAAAGTGAATTCCTGGCGCGGAAAGATGGCTGCCCTGGTGCCTCGATCATTAGTGGTCGGGCACGATCTGATGATGGTCTGGCTGTGCTGGGAAGCGCTGCACCGTCTGCGTTATGCGATGTTGCCCAGCCCCCCTTCGTATCCCCTGTGGTCGCCCGAGATCGCGATAGTCGTGGTCGCGCAGGGGCTGGTGTTCTGGTGGGTCGGCCTTTATCGCGGGCTCTGGCGCTTCGCCAGCGTTCCGGACCTGGGCAACATCCTCAAAGCCAGTCTGGTCGGCTTGCTCGCCCTGGCCTTGGGGCTGGCCCTGTATAACCGTCTGGGGTCGGTGCCGCGCGCGGTGCTGGTGATGTATCCGTTCCTGCTGGTGGGCTTGCTGGGCATGCCCCGCCTCATGTTCCGCGCCTGGAAGGACAACCAGAACACGGACAGCAAGAACGGCATCGCCCTGCGGGTGCTGATACTCGGCGCGGGCAGATCCAGCGAGGCTCTGGTTCGGGACTTGCGGCGCAGCGGCGCCTATCAGCCGGTTGGCCTGCTCGACGACTCTGCCCGTTTGCAGGGCACCAAGCTGCATGGCGTTCCCGTGCTCGGCGGATTGTCCGATGCGCCTGCCATCGCCAAAGAAACCGCCGCCAAGCTCATCGTGATTGCGATGCCCTCCATGGATGCGGCGAACATGCAGCGGGTGGTGGCCATCTGCGAAAGCACCGGTCTGCCATTCCGCACCGTGCCCAGACTGGTGGACGTGCTGGAAGGCCGCTCCTTGCCGGGCGAGTTGAAGGAAGTGGCGATCGACGACTTGCTGGGGCGCAAGCCGATCACGCCGGATTGGAAGCTCATTCGCGGGTTCTTGGGTGGACGCACCGTTCTGGTCACCGGCGCCGGTGGCTCCATCGGTTCGGAACTGTGCCGTCAGTGCGCCCGCCATGGCGCCAGCAGGATCGCCCTGCTGGAAGTCGATGAACTCGCCCTGGTCACGGCCCAGACGGAACTGCACCGCGCATTTCCCGATCTCGAGATCATTTCCGTATTGGGCAACTGCGGCGACCCGGCGGTCATCCAGCATGCGCTGAAGACTGCCGAGCCGGATGCGGTTTTCCACGCCGCTGCCTACAAGCAAGTGCCGCTTCTGGAGCAGCAATTGCGTGAAGCGGTGCGCAACAACGTGTTGGCGACCGAAGCGGTGGCGCGGGCTTGCCGCGAGGCGAACGTGGCGACCTTCGTCTTCATCTCCACGGACAAGGCGGTGGATCCGGTCAACGTGCTAGGCGCGACCAAGCGCTTGGCCGAAATGGTTTGCCAGACCCTGGACGATCGCGTGTCGACGCGCTTTGTGACCGTCCGTTTCGGCAATGTGCTGGATTCGGCGGGAAGCGTAGTGCCCCTGTTCCGCGAGCAGATCCGGCTCGGTGGTCCGGTTACCGTCACCGATCCGGAGGTCACGCGTTATTTCATGACCATCCCGGAAGCCTGTCAGTTGATCGTGCAGGCGGCCGCCAGCGCTGCCCACGCCTCTATCTACACGCTGGACATGGGCGAGCCGGTGCCGATCCGAGTGCTGGCCGAACAGATGATCCGCCTGGCCGGAAAGCAGCCCGGAAAGGACATCGCGATCACCTATACGGGCCTGCGTCCTGGCGAGAAGCTGCATGAGACGCTGTTTCACGCGGACGAACTTTATCGACCCACTTCCCATTCCAAGATTCTCGAAGCGCGCGCGCGCGATGCTTCGGTGGAGATCATCACTCGTGCCGTTTCCCTGCTGCAGACCGCGGTAGCGAATTACGACAACGACGAGCTTTCGCGCATCCTGCGCGCGGCCATACCCGAGTTTTCTCCGTCCGGACAGAGCGGCGACGCCGGCGCCACTATCGTTCAGTTCCCCGCACGCGAAGCTAGACATACCCGATGACCCAACGTATCCGGAAAGCCGTTTTCCCCGTGGCGGGCCTTGGAACCCGATTCCTGCCCGCCACCAAGACCGTCCCCAAGGAGATGCTGCCGATCATCGACAAGCCGCTGATCCAATACGCAGTGGATGAGGCGGTGGAAGCAGGCTGCGATACGCTGATCTTCGTCACCAACCGCTACAAGCATGCGGTGGCCGATTATTTCGACAAGGCCTACGAGCTCGAGCAGAAACTCGAACGGGGCGGCAAGCTGGAGCAGCTGGAACTGGTACGCAACGTGTTGCCCAGTCATGTGCGCGCGGTGTTCGTTACCCAGGCCGAAGCGTTGGGGCTCGGGCACGCGGTGCTTTGCGCGAAGCCCATCGTGGGCGACGAACCTTTCGCGGTCTTGCTTCCCGACGATTTGATCTGGAATCGGGGGCCGGGAGCGCTGAAACAGATGGCCGACGCCGCCGAGTCTTCCGGCGCCAGCGTGATCGCGGTGCAGGACGTGCCGCGCGAGCAGACCGGCAGTTACGGCATCGTGGCGACCGAGACTTTCTCGGGCCGCGAAGGGCGCATTTCGGCCATCGTCGAGAAACCCAGTCCGCAGACCGCGCCCAGCACTCTGGCAGTGGTCGGACGGTATGTGCTGAGCTCACGCATATTCGATCTGCTGGAAAGCACCACGCCCGGCGCAGGCGGCGAGATCCAGTTGACCGATGCCATCGCGACCTTGCTGGCCGAGCATCCCGTGCATGCCTACCGTTTCCGCGGCACGCGTTTCGACTGCGGCACGCATATCGGCCTGATCGAGGCCACCATCCGCTACGCTCTGGACCACGAGAAACTGAGCGACGCCGCGCAGCAGCTGATGCAGAACGCGCTCAAGGAATTGGGTGTCACCGAACTGGAGTAACAAGTTGTCTCGTAGGTCGGGGCTACGCCCCCGACGCACGGATTCCCGGCCGTTGGCCACCTAGAGCCTGCTCCGTACTTGATACGGGGCCGACCTACGAAAAAGGGCAGCCGATGGCTGCCCTTTTGTTCATGCGAAAACTACCGGCTTAAAGCGCTTCGAACACGCCCGCCGCGCCCATGCCGGTGCCGATGCACATGGTCACCATGCCGTACTTCTGCTGACGCCGGCGCATGCCGTGGACCAGGGTAGCGGTACGGATGGCGCCGGTCGCGCCCAGCGGATGGCCCAGGGCGATGGCGCCGCCCAGCGGATTGATCTTGGACGGGTCCAGGCCGGTGTCGCGAATCACCGCAAGCGCCTGCGCTGCGAAGGCTTCGTTCAATTCGATCCAGTCCAGCTGGTCTTTGCTGAGGCCAGCCTGCTTCAATGCCTTCGGGATGGCGGCGATCGGACCGATGCCCATCACTTCGGGGCGCACGCCGGCGACGGAGAAGGACACGAAGCGCGCCAGCGGGGTCAGCCCATAGTCCTTGATCGCCTGCTCCGAAGCCAGCAGCACGCCCGCAGCGCCATCGCTCATCTGCGACGAAGTGCCGGCGGTGACGGTGCCGCCGAACTGCGGGTTGCGGAATACGGTGCGCAGCTTGGCCAGGCCTTCCAGCGTGGTGTCCGGGCGCGGACCTTCGTCGTTCTCCACCAGCAACTTGCGCAGCTGGATGGTGTTGCCGGCCAGGTCGGGCACATGCGACATCACTTCATAAGGCGTGATTTCGCTGCGGAACTCGCCCGCCTGCACCGCGGCGATGGCTTTCTGGTGCGAGGCCAGTGCGAAGGCGTCCTGGTCCTCGCGCGAAATCTTCCACTCCTCGGCGACCTTCTCGGCGGTGATGCCCATGCCGTAGGCGATGGCAACGTGATCGTTGTCGAACACGCTGGGCGCCATGGCGATCTTGTTGCCCATCATCGGCACCATGGTCATCGACTCGGTACCGCCGGCCAGCATCAGGTCGGCGTTGCCCAGGCGGATCTGATCGGCCGCCAGCGCTACGGCCTGCAGGCCGGACGAACAGAAGCGGTTGATGGTCTGCGCGGCGATGGTATTGGGCAGGCCGGCCAGCAACAGGCCGATGCGCGCCACGTTCATGCCTTGCTCGCCCTCGGGCATGGCGCAGCCGATGATGGCGTCGTCGATGCGGTTGACGTCGATGCCCGGAGCCTGGGCGACGACGGCCTTCAGCACATGCGCCAGCATGTCGTCGGGGCGGGTGTTGCGAAATACGCCTTTGGGCGCTTTGCCCACCGGAGTGCGGGTGGCCGCGACGATGTAGGCTTCCTGGATCTGCTTGCTCATTTTTGTGATTCCTCGATTCGTCGCTTAGTTGCGCAGGGGTTTGCCGGTCTTCAGCATGTGGCCGATGCGCGCCTGGGTCTTTTCCTGTTGCGCCAGTTCCACGAAGTGCTGGCGCTCCAGTCTCAGCAGCCATTCCTCGTCGACCAGCGATCCGCGATCCACTGCGCCGCCGCATAGCACAGTGGCGATGCGCACGGCGATTTCGTAGTCGTATTCGCTAATGAAACGACCTTCCAGCATGTTCACCAGCATCATCTTGAAGGTGGCGATGCCGACATCGCCGGCCACCTGGATGCGGCGCGCCGGCAAGGGCGGGCGGTAGCCGCTTTCGGCCAGCGCCAGCGCTTCTTGCTTGGCCACGTACAGAAGCTCGTAGGCGTTGAACACGATCCTGTCGGTCTTGCGCGTCAGGCCCAGTTCCTGAGCCTCCATCGCCGAAGCCGAGACCTTGGCCATCGCCACGGTCTCGAAGGTCTTCTTGAGCTCTGCGAACACATCGCCGCCCGGACCCGCGGCCTGCGAAGCGCGCACCGCGATTTCCTTCAGGCCACCGCCGGCAGGCAGCAGGCCGACACCCGCTTCGACAAGGCCGATATAGCTTTCCAATCCAGCCACGGTCTTGGCGCTATGCATCTGGAATTCGCAACCGCCGCCCAGCGCCAGGCCGCGCACTGCGGCCACCACCGGCACCAGCGAATACTTGATGCGCTGGCTGGTGGCCTGGAAGTTGGCGACCATGGCCTCGAATCCGGCCACGTTGCCGGCCTGCAGTAGACCCATGGCCCCGGACAAGTCGGCACCCGCGGAGAACGGTTCGCTGTTCTGCCACAGCACCAATCCCTTGAAGCCCTGCTCGGCGCGCTCCACCGCTTCCTGCAGGCCGTTGAGCACGTGGTCGTTGACGGTATTCATCTTGGTCTTGAAACCGACCACGGCGATGCCATCGCCATCGGTCCACATGCGCAGGCCGTCGTTTTCGAACACGGTTTCGCCGGCCGGGAATTTCTCGCCCAGCAGCGGATCCGGGAAGCGCTGGCGCTGGTAGACGGGTAGGGAGGAGCGCGGCAATTTGGCGTTCTTGACCGGGCTGTAGCTGCCCTCGGCCGCATGCACGCCTTCGCGGCCGTCGAACACCCAGTTGGGCAGCGGCGCCGAGCTCATGGCCTTGCCGGCCACGATGTCGTCGGCGATCCATTGCGCCACCTGCTTCCAGCCGGCGGCCTGCCAGGTCTCGAACGGGCCCAGCGACCAGCCGTAGCCCCAGCGGATGGCCAGATCGACGTCGCGCGCGGTCTCGGCGATATCGGCCAGGTGGTAGGCGCTGTAGTGGAACAGGTCGCGGAAGGTGGCCCACAGGAACTGCGCCTGCGGGTGTCTGCTTTCGCGCAGCTTGGCGAACTTCTCCGCCGGGTTCTTGAGCTTCAGGATTTCGACGACTTCCGGCGCGGCGGCGCCGGTGGACGGACGGTAGTCCTGCGCCTTCAGGTCGAGCACCACGATGTCCTTGCCGACCTTGCGGAAGATGCCGGCGCCGGTCTTCTGGCCCAGCGCGCCCTTGGCGATCAACGCTTCCAGCCACTTGGGCGCGGCGAAGTACTTGTGCCACGGATCGTCGGGCAGGGTATCGCCCATGGTCTTGATGACGTGGGCCATGGTGTCCAGGCCCACCACGTCGGAAGTCCGGTAGGTCGCCGACTTGGGACGGCCGATCAGCGGGCCGCTGACGGCATCCACTTCATCGAAACCCAGACCGAATTCGGCGGTGTGGTGGATGCTGGCCAGAATGGAGAACACGCCGATGCGGTTGCCGATGAAATTGGGCGTGTCCTTGGCGTAAACCACGCCTTTGCCCAGGGTGGTGACCAGGAAGCCTTCCAGGCCTTCCAGCACCGCGGTGTCGGTGACCTTGGTCGGGATCAGTTCGGCCAGGTGCATGTAGCGCGGCGGGTTGAAGAAATGCACGCCACAGAAACGGTGGCGCAACTGTTCCGGCAGCACGTCGGACAGAGCGTTGATACCCAGCCCCGAGGTGTTGCTGGCCAGCACGGCATGGTCGGCCACGAACGGGGCGATCTTCTTGTACAGGTCCTGCTTCCAGTCCATGCGCTCGGCGATGGCCTCGATGATCAGGTCGCAGCCGCGCAGTTGTTCTAGTCCACTGTCGTAGTTGGCGGGTGTGATGGCTTCGGCCAGCGACTTGCTGGCCAGCGGGGCGGGGCTGAGCTTGCCCAGGTTGGCGATGGCCTTGAGCACCACTCCGTCGGGGTGTCCATCCTTGGCGGGCAGGTCGAACAGCACGGTATCCACGCCGGCATTGGTCAGGTGCGCGGCGATCTGCGCACCCATCACGCCGGCGCCGAGCACAGCGGCTTTGCGTACAAGCAACTTATTAGACATATCCTATAAACCCTTGTTTATAAATCGAAATAATTCAGTGGCCGGCGCGGATGCCGGCCTCGGCGAAACGGATGAGTTCGCGGGCGGCACGCTCACGGTGCGCCGCTTCGGTGACATCGGCGGGACGCTTGATCAGGCCGAAGTCGGCCATGGCGTAGGTGAGGGCGCCGGCCAGGAAGTCGAGCCGCCAATACAGCTCTTCCTTGCTCAGGCCGGGAACGCAGCCGGCGATCGCCTTGCCGAATTCGCGCAACACGTGACCGTAGTGGTCGGAGAGGAACTTGCGCAGGCCATCGTTCTTTTCGGCGTAGGCGCGGGCGACCACGCGCACGAACGCGCCGCCGCCATGACGGTCCTGTGACATCGCCAGAGCGGGTTCCACGAACGCGGCCAATACCGGCTGCAACTGGCCAGGATGCTGTTCCAGAGCCGTTTTCAGCTGGCTCAGGCGCAGCAGGGTCATGTCGTCCATGCGCCGGCGGAAGACCTCGTTGACCAGATTCTCCTTCGAGCCGAAGTGGTAATTGACCGCGGCGATATTGACGTCGGCGCGACTGGTCACCTGACGCAACGAGGTGCCGGCGAAGCCGTGCTGGGCGAACAGTTCCTCGGCGGCGCCAAGGATCCGGTCCTTGGTTGAAAAATGGGCGGTGTTGGCCATGAGGCTCTCGGTAATCAAACGCTTGTTTGATTTTGTGCTCAGCCCTTCTAAAAGTCATGTTGCGCTGCCGCATAGGGCGTATGGACCCACTGCAAATGTGCAGCCGATACGTTAGAATTGCGCTACGCAATTTAGCCTAAGCCCGCGTTTCGACGCGGGTTTTTCATGTTAATCTCGGGTCCGCAGTGGCCCACCCAACGGAGAAAATCCATGGCGCTGGAGCGCACCCTGTCAATCGTCAAACCCGATGCCGTCGCCAAAAACGTCATCGGCGAAATCTATTCGCGTTTCGAAAAGGCCGGCCTGAAAGTCGTCGCCGCCAAGTACAAGCAATTGTCGCGTCGTGAAGCCGAAGGTTTTTATGCCGTGCATCGCGAACGTCCGTTCTTCAACGCGCTGGTCGACTTCATGATCTCCGGCCCGGTGATGATCCAAGCGCTGGAAGGCGAAAACGCAGTCGCGTTGCATCGCGAACTGCTCGGCGCCACCAATCCCAAGGACGCTGCGCCGGGTACGATCCGCGCCGACTTCGCAGATTCCATCGACGCCAACGCGGCGCACGGTTCCGATTCGGTCGAGAACGCCGCGGTGGAAGTCGCTTACTTCTTCGCCGCGACCGAAGTGGTCGCACGCTGAGCCGATGCCGTGAGCGAGGTCGCCAAGAAACAGAACTTGCTCGACCTCGATCGTGAGGGGTTGGAGCGCTTCTTCGCCGATACGCTCGGCGAGCAGCGCTACCGCGCCCACCAGGTGATGAAGTGGATCCATCACCGTTATGTCACCGACTTCGATGCCATGACCGACCTCGGCAAGGCGCTGCGCGCCAAGCTCCAGCAGCATGCCGAGGTCGTGGTTCCGCAGATACAGTTCGAAAAGCCCTCCGCCGACGGCACCCACAAGTGGTTGCTGGGCATGGACGGCAAGAATTCCATCGAAGCGGTGTTCATTCCCGATAAGGGCCGCGGCACGCTGTGCGTGTCTTCGCAGGTGGGTTGCGCTCTGAACTGCCAGTTCTGCTCCACCGCCACGCAGGGCTTCAACCGCAATCTTTCCACGGCCGAGATCATCGGCCAGGTCTGGGTGGCCGCGCGCCATCTGGGCAACGTGCCGCACCTGCAGCGCAAACTCACCAACGTGGTGATGATGGGCATGGGCGAGCCGTTGATGAATTTCGACAACGTCGTGCGCGCCATGAGCGTGATGCGCGACGACCTGGGCTACGGACTGGCCAACAAGCGCGTGACGCTTTCCACCGCGGGCATGGTGCCGATGATCGACCGTCTTTCGGTGGAGTCGGACGTGTCGCTGGCGGTGTCGCTGCATGCGGCCAACGACGAGCTGCGCACCGAGCTGGTGCCGTTGAACAAGAAATACCCGATCGCCGAATTGATGGCCGCCTGCGCGCGCTATGTGCGACAGAACAAGAAGCGCGATTCGGTGACTTTCGAATACACCATGATGCGCGGCGTCAACGATAAGCCCGAGCATGCGCGCGAGCTGGCGCGGCTGATGCGCCAGTTCGATAATGCGGTGCAGTCGAAGGACGCGGGCAAGGTCAACCTGATTCCCTTCAATCCGTTCCCCGGCACGCGTTACGAGCGCAGCACCGATGCGGACATCCGCGCCTTCCAGAAGATCCTGCTGGATTCGCAAGTGCTCACCATGGTCCGCCGTACGCGCGGCGACGATATCGATGCGGCTTGCGGGCAGTTGAAAGGGCAGGTGGTCGACCGTACCCGGCGCCAGGCCGAGTTCCGTCTGCATCTGCAGTCGCAAGGGATCGACGATGCCGCTGCGTAGGGCTGCGTTCGCTGCGCTGGCGCTGCCGCTGTTGTCTGCGTGCAGTGCCTTCATGCAGCCAGCCATGAAGGAGCAGCGCGCCGAGTACGTAGCGCCCGACTACCACGTCGCCGACGACGCCAAGACCACCAAGCGGATGGCGGCCGAGCGCAGGCTGAGTCTGGCCGAGCAGCGGCTGAGCGCGGGCGACCTCAAAACGGCCGAGGCCGAAGCCGCCGCCGCGCTGAAGGCGAACCCTTCTTCGGCCGACGCCCTGACCTTGCTGGCCGTCATCGCCGACAGGAAGGGAGCCGACGTCCAGGCCGGTGACTACTTCAGGCGGGCCGCCGAAGCGGCGCCCAAGAAAGGCGGAGTACTCAATAACTATGGCGCCTGGCTGTGCGGCAACGGCTATCCGGCCGAATCCCTGGTCTGGTTCGACCGGGCGCTTGCGGCGCCAGGTTACGGCACCCCGGAGTCGGCCCTGGCCAACGCCGGTGGTTGCGCGCTGAAGACCGGCCAGTACGAACGCGCCGACCGCGATTTGCGCAAAGCGCTTGCGATCGCCCCCCAAAACGCCTATGCGCTGGCCTCCCTGGCCGAGAGCGAATACCGCCAGGGTCGCTATTTTGAAGCGAGGGCCTTCACAGAACGAAGATTGGCTGCTGCACCCGCCAACGCAGCCGTGCTACAACTGGCGGCTGGTATAGAAGAAAAGCTGGGCGACAAGGCCGCCGCCAGCCGATATGTTCAGCGGTTACGGGCGGAGTTCCCCGATGTGGTTACCGCGGACACCCCTGGGGAAAAACTAAGGCCATGACTGACCAGACACCACTGGACCCGACGTCTGCGGGTCGATATGCCGAAGGCTGCGGGTCCGCCCTGCGCCAGGCGCGCCAACACGCGGGACTGAGTCTGCAGGAGGTGGGCAGCCAGTTGAAAATGCCTGTCCGCGTAGTGCAGGCGCTGGAAGACGAAAACTGGCAGGCGCTGGGGGCGCCGGTATTCCTGCGCGGCCAACTGCGCAGCTACGCCAGGCTGCTCAAGGTCGACATCGAGCCCTATCTGGAGCGTGCCGACCTGCAGGGCGTGCGACCGGTGGAGCTGGTCAGCCACAGCCACACTCCCCGCTATCAGCGGGTGCTGGAAAGCGTTGGGCGCCGTGCGGTCTATGTAGTCATCACGGCCGCGATCGCGGTGCCGGTCTGGGTGGCCACCCAATCGCACCTGGGCCAGGGTTCGTCCCAGGCGACCGCTTCGCTGGACGTCGTGCCGGCGCCGACGGCATCGGTTGAACAGAGCGCTGCCGATACCGGCAAGCCGCCGGCCGTTGCCGGTGCGCAAGCCACTCCTTATGTCGCGTCGCTGACGCCGCTGCCGCGCAACGGCGCCAGTGGGCTGACCCTGCGCATGACCGGCGACAGCTGGGTGCAGATCGACGCGCCGGGCGGCGTCAACCTCGAGTACGGCCTGCTCAAGGCCGGTGAGGAACGTAGTTTCCGCAATGGGGAAGTGGGACGCGTGGTGTTGGGCAACGCTGCGGCGGTCGAGGTTCAGCAAGCAGGTAGTACGGTGGACCTGACGCCGTACAAGCGAGCGAACATCGCACGCTTTGCGGTATCCTCTGATGGTTCCCTTGCGCCGGTCGCCAACTGACCTGCGCACGGGGCTCCAACAGACTGGGTTTCCAACAGACAATCCCGTCCAACCCCGAACCGAAGACCCCGCCTAGACGGGGCGAGAGTACGCATGGCGATCGACGATCTGCTCGATGAGCACGAACAAAGCGAGCGCGTCCGCAATTGGCTGAAAAACAACGGCGCCGGATTGATCGGCGGCATAGCCTTGGGACTCGCGGTGATTTTCGGCTGGCAGTGGTGGCAGAAGCACCAGGTCCAGCAGGCCGAACAGGCCAACGTAAGCTATCAGTCCGCTCTGGACAGCATAGGCGCGGCCGACCTCAAGAAAGCCCAGGCCGAAGTCGGCAAGCTGAAGAGCGGCAACGCATATGCGAACCTGGCCGCGTTGCGGCTAGCCAAGGCCCAGGTCGATGCCGGCCAGACCGAAGCGGCGATCGCCACGCTGCGCGGCATCAAGGCGGATCAGACTCTGCAATCGCTGGTCGATCTGCGTCTGGCCAAATTGCTGACCGATGCCGGCAAGGGCGAAGAGGCCTTGAAAGTCCTGGGCGACGCCGCCGACAGCGCCAGCCTGGAAGCACGCGGAGATGCATTGCTGGCCGCGGGCAAACGCGACCAAGCGCGCGACACTTATTTGAAGGCTCTCACTGGGATGGATGTGGCTGCGCCGCAACGCCGTCTGGTCGAGCTGAAACTCAGCGATCTGGGCGGTACGCCGCCCAAGCCAGCGCAGCCAACCTGATGAGGCCGGTTTTCATGTTCAAACGCATTATGGCGATCGTGGTCCTGGCGATGGTGCTGTCGGGTTGCAGCACGGTCAAAGGCTGGTTCACCAAGGACAAAAAAGACGACGGCAAGCCCACCGAACCGGCTGAGCTGGTCGATTTCACCGCCACCGCCACCGTTTCCAAATTGTGGAGCGCCAACGCGGGCAAAGGCGAAGATCGGTTGGGCGTAAACCAGGGTCCTGCGGTGGCCGATGGCCGCGTCTATGCCGCGGCCGTCGAAGGCGGCGTGCGCGCTCTGGATCTGCAGAGCGGCAAGACCGTATGGGAATACAAGTCCGAAGAAAGGTTGTCCGGCGGTCCCGGTGCCGGCGACGGGCTGGTGGTGGTCGGTTCGCTGAATGGCAAGGTGATCGCGCTGGATGCGGCCACCGGCGCCGAGAAGTGGCAGGCCAAGGTGCCCAATGAAGTGATCGCAGCGCCCGCCGTCGGGCAGGGCCTGGTGCTGGTGCGGTCCAACGACGGCCGCGTCTCGGCTTTCGATGCCGCCACCGGCGAGCGCCGCTGGTTCTCCAACCACGATCTTCCCAGCCTGACCGTTCGCGGCAATGCGCCGGTGACCCTGGGCCCGGGCGTTGTGTTCGTCGGCAATGACGACGGCACTCTCTCGGCCATGGGCTTGAACGATGGGCGTCCGCTGTGGAATCAGGTGATCGGCGTGCCCGAGGGGCGCACCGAGCTGGAGCGCATGGCCGATGTCGATGGCGCGCCCGTGCTCGACAACACCACGGTCTACGCCACCAGCTTCAAGAAGGAAACGGTCGCCATCGATGGTCCCAGCGGTCGCCCGCTGTGGAGCCGCGACAATGGCGGGCCGGGCGGTCTGGGCCTGTCCACGGGCAGCGTGATCGTTGCCGATCCGGCCGGTTCGGTCTGGGCGTTGGACAAGAGTTCGGGTGCGCCGATGTGGTCCAACGTGACCCTGGCCCGCCGCTCGCTGACCGCGCCGACCGTACATGGCGATTATGCGGTGGTCGGAGATTTCGATGGCTACCTGCACTGGTTGCGCCTGGACAACGGCGAGGAAGCGGCCCGCGAACGAGCCGGCGGCAAGGCGGTGCGCGCCAAGCCGGTAGTGGCCGACGGGATCCTGCTGGTGCAGAACGTCGAAGGCGAACTGACCGCATTCCGCCTGCAATAAATCCAGCCGAGTGGCCCGGTTGGGTTCAAGCATCAAAAAGCGCACTTCGGTGCGCTTTTTTCGTATCGGCCATGCCGACCCGCCGAATAGGGGATAATCGTGCCCGCAAGGCCTGCCGCGCAGGCCTGCGATCTCCATTCTTCTTCTCCGGCTTCTCAATATGCTTCCCCTTGTCGCACTGGTCGGCCGCCCCAACGTGGGCAAATCGACGCTCTTCAACGCACTCACGCGCAGCCGCGATGCGCTGGTCCACGACCAGCCCGGGGTGACCCGCGACCGCAACTACGGCATCTGCCGCCTGGACGAAGAGAATCCGTTCATGGTGGTGGATACCGGCGGCATCGCAGGCGAAGAGGAAGGCCTGGCCGGCGCGACCGCACGTCAGGCGCGGGCTGCGGCTGAAGAGGCGGACCTGGTCCTGTTCATCGTCGACGGCCGCGAAGGCGCCTCGACGCTGGACGACGACATCCTGACCTGGCTGCGCAAGAGCTCGCGCCCCACCTTGCTGGTGATCAACAAGATCGATGGCCTGGAAGAATCCACCGCGATCTCGGAATTCTCGCGCTACGGCTTCAACGACGTCATCACGGTGTCGGCCGCGCACCGCCAGGGCATCGACGAACTGCTGGAGGAAGTGCACGCAAGGCTGCCTGAAGAAGGCACCACCGAGGTGCTGGACAACGATCCGGCGCGCGTGCGCATCGCCTTCGTCGGCCGTCCCAACGTCGGCAAGTCCACGCTGTTCAACCGGCTGCTGGGCGAGGAGCGCATGATCGCTTCGGAAGTGCCGGGCACCACGCGCGATTCGATCGCCGTGGACATGGAACGCGACGGGCGGCAATACCGCCTGGTCGATACCGCCGGCCTGCGACGCAAGTCGAAGGTCGAAGAACCGGTGGAGATCTTCAGCATCATCAAGACGCTGCAGTCGATCGAGCAATGCCAGGTCGCGGTGCTGATGCTGGACGCCACCGAAGGGGTGACCGACCAGGACGCGACCGTGCTGGGCGCCATCCTCGATGCCGGCCGCGCCTTGGTGATCGCGGTGAACAAATGGGACGGTTTGGAGACCTACCAGCGCGACCAGACCGAAGCGCTGCTGTCGCGCAAACTCAATTTCGTGGAATGGGCCGAGAACGTGCGCATTTCCGCCAAACACGGTTCCGGTCTGCGCGAACTGTTCCGCGCCATCCACCGCGCCCATGCCTCGGCCACCAAGGAACACGGTACCAGCGAGGTCACCAAGGCGCTGGAAGTCGCCTACGAAACCAACCCGCCGCCCGCCGTGCGCGGCAGCGCGCCGAAGATGCGCTTCGCCCATCCGGCCGGGTTGAATCCGCCGACCTTCGTGGTCCATGGCACGCGCTTGAAGGTGCTGCCCGAATCCTACAAGCGCTACCTGGAGAACTTCTTCCGCAAGCGTTTCAAGATGGTGGGTACGCCGGTGCGTTTCATCTTCAAGGATTCGGTGAATCCCTACGAAGGCAAGAAGAACGTGCTGACCGACAAGCAGGTGGCCAAGAAGCGCCGCCTGATCCGGCACGTCAAGCGCGGCAAGTAAGCGCCGTATCGTCAGCGAGAAGATGGGCGACTTTCCTACACGCATCGGTTACGACGATGCCTCGCTCATCGTGGAGCGGATCGCGGGCGAGCGCAGGCTGGGCCGCGAACGCCTGGCGATCAAACGCGTGGACGGACGCATCCTGGCGCAGGACCTCATTGCGCCCATCGACCTGCCTGCCTTCGACAACAGCAGGATGGACGGCTTCGCGCTGCGCCATGCCGATTTGAATCCGGGAGGCGACACGCAGCTGCGCATCGCCGGTGCGCAGTTCGCAGGGCTGCTGCTTGAACAGGCGCTGCAGCCCGGCCAATGCATCCGCATCACCACCGGCGCGCCGCTTCCGGCGGGCGCTGACACGGTCGTGATCAAGGAGGAAACGCACGAGCGCGAGGGTTTGCTGACGGTGCCGGCGGGGGTGGCGGCAGGCGCGGACATCCGCCGTGCCGGCGAAGACGTGCTGGCCGGAGACGCGGTGCTTAGCGCGGGTTCGGTGCTTTCTCCTGCGCGCATCAGTCTGGCGGCCGCGCTGGGCGCGGCCGAGCTGGAAGTCTCGCAACGTCCCACGGTCGCGGTGTTCACTACCGGCGATGAACTGGTGGAGCCGGGGTTGCCGCTACTCCCTGGCCAGATCTACAACAGCAACCGCGAGCTGCTGATGGGCCTGTTGCGCGCTGAGGGGCTGGAACCGGTCGCTTGGCCGACCTTGCCTGACGACCCGGCCCGCATCGAAACCGCATTGCGCGATGCGGCTTCGGCTTTCGATTTAGTCATCACCTGCGGCGGGGTTTCGGCCGGCGAAAAGGACTATCTGCCTGGGTTGCTGGCCGGGCAGGGCTCGATCCATTTCTGGAAAGTGAAAATGAAACCGGGCATGCCGGTGCTTTTCGGAGGTCTGGACCAGGCGTTGTTCCTGGGCTTGCCCGGCAATCCGGTCTCGGTGCTCGCCACTTTTCTTACTTTGGGACGCAGGTTGTTGGATGGCTTGCAGGGCAGGGCGGAGCCGCGGATGCAGCGTTTCGCGCGGCTCTCGGCGCCGTGGAAGAAATCGCACGAGCGCCTGGAGTTCCTGCGCGGGCGTTTGCGGTACGGGCAGGACGGTGTGCTTGGCGTGGCGCCCAATGAAGCCGACGCGTCTCACCGCTTGCGTGCGGCGGCCGACGGCGATGCGTTGATCGTGCTGGGGGAGGGGCGGCAGGAATTCGAAGAAGGCGACGTCGTGGAAGTGCTGACGTACTAGCTTTTCCTTCTCCCTCCGGGAGAAGGTGGCGCGAAGCGACGGATGAGGGAATGGCAGTGACTCCCCATCCAACTTTATTACAAGCTGATACTCCATTCCCTCATCCGCCCTACGGGCACCTTCTCCCGGAGGGAGAAGGAAAGCAAAAAACAGCGCGATAATCCGGTTATGGCCATTCCCGAAATCACCCCCGCACAAGCCCGCCAGCGCCAGATGCATGGCGCCGTACTGATCGATGTCCGCGAAGCGCACGAGCGCGCCGGCGGGCAGGCCGAAGGTTCGCTGGGCATAGCCAAAGCCGATCTCGAAGCCGACCCCGGCCTGCATCTGCCCGAACGCGCCACGGAGATCCTGCTGATCTGCCAGGGCGGCGCCCGCTCCTTGCAGTCGGCCGCCTTCCTCAGTCAGGCCGGTTACTTGAATCTGTCCTCCGTCGCCGGCGGCACCACGCGCTGGATGTCCGAAGGCCTGCCGGTGGTCAAGCCGCAACTGGATCCCGACGAAGCCGATTTCATGGATCGTTATTCGCGTCATCTGCGTCTGCCGGAAGTCGGCGTGGAGGGTCAGCGAAAACTCGAAGCGTCGCGGGTGTTGATGATCGGCGCCGGCGGGTTGGGCTCGCCGGCGGCGTTCTACCTTGCGGCGGCGGGGGTCGGTCATCTGCGCATCGCCGACGACGATGTGGTGGACCGCAGCAATCTGCAGCGCCAGATCCTGCATACCGAAGCGCGGATAGGCGAAGCGAAGGTCGTCTCGGCCCATATCGCGCTTTCCGCATTGAATCCGCGCACGCGGATCGAAGCGGTCGCAGAGCGCGTCGTGGCGGGCAATATCGAGCGTCTGCTGGCCGACGTGGATGTGGTGATCGACGGCGCCGACAATTTTCCGGTGCGCTACCTGCTCAACGATGCCTGCGTGAAGCTGGGCAAGCCGCTGGTGTACGGCGCGGTGCAGCGTTTCGAAGGGCAGGCGAGCGTGTTCGACGCCGGTCGCCATCGCGGGCAAGCGCCGTGCTACCGCTGCCTGTTCCCGGAACCGCCCGCGGCCGAGTTCGCGCCCAGCTGTGCCGAGGCTGGCGTGCTGGGCGTGCTGCCCGGCGTGATCGGCCTGCTGCAGGCCAACGAGGCGATCAAACTGTTGCTGGGCATCGGCGAGCCGTTGAACGGCCGCCTGCTCCATTTCGATGCGCTGGCGATGCGTTTCCGGGAAATGCGGCTGCGGCCGGACCCGGATTGCGTGGTTTGCGCGCCGGGCAGGACGTTCCCGGGCTATATCGACTACCAGAAATTCTGCGGGGGCTGATTCGGTCGCCGCGGAAGAAAATCCGATATCGTTCGCCGGGAGATCATTCAACTGGGGAGTTGGCTATGCGTACCCTCATTTTCATCGTGACCGGTCTGGTGTTCATGGCGCTGGCCATGTGGTTGACCAAGCCCGCCAAGCGCACGACCACCGCTTGGCTATTCACCGCTGTCTGGCTGTTGGCGACGTTGTGGAATCTGCGCACCGGCATGTCGCACGGATACTCGCTGCAGGAAGAGTTGCCCATCCAGGCGGTGATCTTCGCCATCCCCGTGCTGGGGGCATGGATATTGGCCTGGAAGGGCCGCGGCCGTTGAAGCCGGGCCAAGGGTCTGCGTGCAGGTCGCCAGAGTGAACGCCCATTCCCGTTCGCTGTTGCGCAAGCGCGGCCAGCACGACAGCGGCAAGGTCTCCATGGTCGAGCTGTTCTTCGATCTGGTGTTCGTCTTCGCCGTCACCCAGTTGTCGCACGGCCTGCTGGCCCATCTGACGCCGACCGGCGCGCTGCATACGCTGATGCTGCTGATGGCGGTGTGGTGGTTGTGGATATTCACCTCGTGGGTCACCAACTGGCTGGATCCGGAAAGAGTGCCGGTGCGGGTCATGCTGTTCGCGCTGATGCTGGGCGGGCTGCTGATGTCGTCTTCCATTCCCGAGGCATTCGCCGAAAAAGGCCCGCTGTTCGCTTGCGTTTTCGCGGCGATGCAAGTGGGCCGCAACTTGTTCATGCTCTGGGCCTTGCGCGGGGAAGGGGCCGCGCAATCGCGCAATTTCCTGCGCATCCTGATCTGGTTCCTGGCTTCCGGGGTGTTCTGGGTGTGGGGCGGTTTCGAGCAGGGCGCGTTGCGCACCGGTTTGTGGCTGGCGGCGATCGCCATCGAATACGTATCGCCATCGGTCGCTTTCTGGGTGCCGGGACTGAGTCGTTCGACCACCACCGAATGGGATGTGGATGGCGGCCATCTGGCCGAACGCTGCGGACTGTTCGTGATCATCGCGCTGGGCGAATCGATCCTGGTCACGGGCGCGACGTTCGCCGGATTACCGGCCAACCCCGCCACCGTAGCCGCCTTCCTGGCTTCGTTCGTGGGCAGCGTGGCCATGTGGTGGATGTACTTCGACACCGCCGCCGAACGCGCCAGTCACCGCATCGCGCACTCCGACGATCCGGGGCGCATCGCCCGGCTCGCCTACACGTACATTCATCTGTTGATCGTCGCCGGCATCATCGTCTGCGCCGTGGCCGATGAAATCGTGCTGGTGCATCCCGGGCACGCCGAGACCATGGGCGTTGCGGTCATTCTTGCCGGTCCGGCGCTGTATCTGCTGGGCAATGCCTTGTTCAAATGGACCTCGAACGACCGCAGACTACCCCCGTTGTCGCATCTTGCAGGGCTTTTGCTGTTGGCTGCGCTGGCGCCCTTCGCATTCGCACACCAGTTGTCGGCGTTGGCTCTGGGCGCAGCCACCACTGGCGTGATGGTCCTGGTCGCGGGATGGGAAAGCATCGCCCTGCGCAGGCCACCGCGTACGGAACACTGAAAGCTTCGTCCGGACTCGGAATCGCGGCTGGCAGCGGTTAACCTGTAATGCCCGCCGCAGGAAATCCAGTTTGGCTACCGAAGCCGTCTCCAGTGACCTGATCAAGGTGGTCGCCCTGCTGGGTGCGGCGGTAGTAGCCGTGCCTCTATTCCGGCGCCTGGGGCTGGGCTCGGTGCTGGGTTATCTGGCCGCCGGGTTGTTGATCGGACCCTTCGGTTTCGCCTGGTTTTCCGACCCGCAATCCATCCTGCACGTGGCCGAATTGGGCGTGGTCATGTTCCTGTTCGTCATCGGCCTGGAGATGCGGCCTTCGCACCTGTGGAGCCTGCGCCGGCAGATCTTCGGGCTGGGCAGCCTGCAGATCGCGGTATGCACGGTCGCGTTGACGGGTGTCGGGTTGGTCTACGGTTTCAGCGTGCCGGTGTCGTTCGTTGGTGCGGCCGGCTTCGTGCTTACCTCGACGGCCATCGTCATGCAGTTGCTGGGCGAGCGCGGCGATATCGCGTTGCCGCGCGGACAGAAGATCGTGTCGGTTTTGCTGTTCGAAGACCTGCTGATCGTGCCGCTGCTGGCAATCGTCGCCTTCATGTCGCCGGTGGTGCCCGACCATGCGGATGGCTCCAGATGGCTGAGCGTGGGCATCGGTGTGGCCAGTCTTGCCGGACTAATCGCTGCGGGCATCTGGCTGCTCAATCCTTTGTTCCGGATCCTGGCGTCGGCCAAGGCGCGCGAGGTGATGACGGCGGCGGCGTTGCTGGTGGTGCTGGGTTCGGCGCTGTTGATGCAGATCGGCGGATTGTCGATGGCGATGGGCGCGTTCCTGGCGGGGGTGCTGTTGTCCGAATCCACTTTCCGCCACCAGATCGAAGCGGACATCGAGCCCTTCCGCGGCATCCTGCTGGGCCTGTTCTTTCTCAGCGTGGGCATGTCGCTGGATCTGGGCGTGGTGGCGCGCAACTGGCCGCTGATCGTATCCGGCGTGCTGGCGATGATGGCGGTGAAGGCGTTGTGCATCTACGTGGTGGCGCGCGTCACCCGCAGCCCGCACCGCGAAGCGCTGGACCGGGCGGTATTGATGGCGCAGGGCGGCGAATTCGCTTTCGTGCTGTTTTCCGCGGCGGCTGCGGCCCGCGTCATCGACGCCACGGTCAACGCAAACCTCACCGCCATCGTGGTGCTGTCGATGGGGCTGACGCCGTTGTTCGTGATCCTGCTCAGACGCGTGACGCCGAAGGCGCAGGAGTCGCTGGAAGGCATCGACGAGGCGCGCGGGTTGAGCGGCAGCGTGCTGATCATCGGCTTCGGCCGCTTCGGCCAGGTCATGAGCCAGTCGCTGCTGGCCCGCGACGTCGACGTGACCATCATCGACACCGACATCGAGATGATCCGCAGCGCCGAGGAGTTCGGTTTCAAGATCTATTACGGCGACGGCACGCGGCTGGACGTGCTGCACGCTTCGGGCGCGGACAGCGCGCGCGCGATCGCGGTGTGCATCGACGATAAAGCCGCGGCCACCCGCATCGTGGAGCTGGCCAAGGCGCAGTTCCCGCAGGCGCGGCTGCTGGTGCGCTCCTACGACCGCGAACACTCGTTGGAGTTGATCAACGCCGGTGTGGACTACCAGATCCGCGAAACCTTCGAGTCGGCGGTGGATTTCGGCGCCGCGGCGCTGGTCGAACTGGGAGTCGCGCAAGAAGAAGCCGAACGCATCGCCACCGAGATCCGGCGCCGGGACGCCGAGCGGTTCGAGCTGGAAATGGCGGCCGGGGACGTTCGTGCCGGCATGCCCTTGATACTCGGCAACGCCCCCAAGCCCACGCCCACGCCGTTCACCACGCCCAAGCGCGAGGGGCAGGCGTTGAGCAAGGAAACCGCGGACATCATCAACAGTCCCGAACCGGATTCGCGCACCGGCTAGCGCAGGAAGCCGCTTAACGCCTCGGCGTAGCGCGGGTCCTGCGAAATATCGTTGTGGTCGGCTTGCGGGAAATCGATCACCTGGGGCCTGTTCTTCAACGCTGCCAGCAACCTGTCGGTATTGGCCGATGGAATCACTTCGTCCCGGCCGGCACGCAGCACCAGCAGCGGTCCCTGGTAGAGCGGAAGGTAGCGGGTGGATTCATAGCGGTCGCGCATCAGCCAGCGCACCGGAAGCGCGGGGTAGTGCGACTGCCCCACCGCTGCGAGGCTGTCGAACGGGGTCACCAGTGCGAGCCTTTCCACGGGCCGGCGCGAGGCGAGATAGCTGGCCACGCCGCTGCCCAGGCTGCGGCCGACGACTGCGATGGGCGCTTGCGGGTGCTGCGCGCGCACGTGGTCGTATAGCGCCAGCGCATCGCCGAACAGAGCGGTCTGATCCGGCGTACCTTCGCTGGCGCCGTAGCCGCGATAGGAAAGCAGGTAGACGGTGCGGTCGGGAAACAGGCGGGCGAATTCCTCGCGCGAGGTTTCCAGCCGTTCGGCATTGCCGCCGAAGTAGATGAGCGCCCGGTTCTTGTCGGGATTCAATCGCCAACCGCGCAACGTAACGCCGTCGCGAGCAAGGCTGAAGTCGGTCGCGCGCGCGTCCACCCGCGTTGCGCCGGGGTAGTAGATCATCTGGCGCTGCTGGAAGAAGAGCAGGGCGCAGATGCCCAGGTAAATCAGCGCCGCCAGTGCGGCGGCGCTGAGCAGCGACTTGCCCAGCCGCCGCATCAGCCGTGACGCCGCTGCGCTTCGGCGAAGGCGGCCAGTTGCTCAGGGGTGGCTTCTTGCTGGAATTTCGCCTTCCATTCGGCGAACGGCATGCCGTACACGCGCTCGCGCGCCTCATCCTTGCTCATCGGCCGGCCGGCGGCTTCGGCGGCCTCGCGGTACCAGTCGGACAGGCAGTTGCGGCAGAAGCCGGCCAGGATCATCAGATCTATGTTCTGCACGTCGCTGCGTTCGACGTTGAGGTGCCGCAGCAGGCGGCGGAAAGCGGCGGCTTCGAGTTCGGTGGTGTCGGACATGGCTGAATCGGGGACAATAGGGTCCAACGACTTTACACCCGCGCCCTAGATGACCCCAGTTTCCCCCAGCGCCCACACCGCCCGCATCCTCGACGGCCGCCGCATCGCCGAGAACCTGCTCGACGAACTAAAGGCCAAGGTCGATGCCCGCGTCGCCGCGGGCCTGTCGCGTCCGGGTCTGGCGGTGGTGCTGGTCGGGGGCGACCCGGCTTCCACCGTGTACGTGCGCAACAAGCGCCGCGCGGCGGAGAAGGTCGGTATCGAGGCTTTCGACCACGATTTGCCGGCCGGGACCTCCGAACAGGAGCTGCTGGCCCTGATCGACAGGCTCAATGCCGACCCCAAGGTCCACGGCATCCTGGTGCAGCTGCCGCTGCCGGGCATTCCCGACGCCAGCCGCCTGATCCACCGCATCGACCCGCGCAAGGATGTGGACGGCTTCCACCCCGAAAACGTCGGCCATCTGGCCCTGCGCGAGTTCGGCCTGCGGCCGTGCACCCCGCGCGGCATCACCACCTTGCTGGGCTACACCGACAAGCCGGTGCGCGGGCAGAACGCGACCATCGTCGGCGTCAGCAACCATGTGGGCCGGCCGATGGCGCTGGAGCTGCTGATCGCCGGCTGCACGGTGACCAGTTGCCACAAGTTCACTCCCGCGGCGGTGCTGGAGGCGCGGGTGCGCGATGCGGACATCCTGGTGGTGGCTGCAGGCCGTCCCGGTTTGATTCCCGGGGAATGGGTCAAGCCCGGCTCGGTGGTCGTCGACGTGGGCATCAATCGCCTGGAGGACGGCAGCCTGGTCGGCGACGTGGGTTTCGACGCCGCCGCCAAGCGCGCCAGCTGGATCACCCCGGTTCCGGGCGGGGTAGGGCCGATGACTGTGGCCACGCTGATGCAGAACACGCTGGAAGCGGCCGAAGCAGCTGCTTAAAGCCCCTCTCCCGACGGGAGAGGGGTTGGGGTGAGGGTCCGGCGAAGTCAGTAGCCTGAGAACCAACTGGACTCCGCCGCACCCTCACACCCCAAGGGTGCTTGCTACGCAGCGTCCGCCCTTCGGGCACCTTCTCCCGAGGGGAGAAGGGAGCGAAACGCTTCGTTGCAGCTCTCAACTAGGGACATTTGAATCCCTGAAATAGTACAATTACGCGCTTCCCCACCAAACGGGTCCGCCGATGCTACGCATCCAGGCTGAAGCTCTCACCTACGACGATGTTTCCCTCGTCCCCGCGCACTCCCTTGTCCTGCCCAAGGATGTCGACCTCGGCACGCGCCTGACGCGCGACCTGCGGCTGAAGCTGCCTATCGTCTCCGCCGCCATGGACACGGTCACCGAAGCGCGCCTGGCCATCGCCATGGCCCAACTGGGCGGCATCGGCATCCTGCACAAGAACCTTACCGTCGAACAGCAGGCGGCCGAAGTGGCCAAGGTCAAGAAATTCGAGGCCGGCGTCATCAAGGACCCCTTCACCGTGGGTCCGGAGACCACCATCGGCGATGTGCTGGCCCTCACCCGCGCGCGCAACATCTCCGGCGTGCCGGTGGTCGATGGCGGCCAGCTGCTGGGCATCGTCACCAGCCGCGACATGCGTTTCGAGACCAAGCTGGACGACCCGGTCCGCCACATCATGACCAAGAAGGATCGCCTGGTCACCGTACGCGAGGGCGCCAGCGACGGCGAAGTGCTGCAGCTGCTGCACAAGAA
Organism: Pseudoxanthomonas sp.; assembly: GCA_036383995.1. Taxonomy (GTDB): domain Bacteria; phylum Pseudomonadota; class Gammaproteobacteria; order Xanthomonadales; family Xanthomonadaceae; genus Pseudoxanthomonas_A. The sequence continues at coordinate 120,412 of DASVNG010000009.1, read as the reverse complement.
CCGCATCGAAAAAATCCTGGTGGTCAACGACGCCTTCGAGCTGCGCGGGTTGATCACGGTCAAGGACATCCAGAAGAAAACCGACAACCCTAACGCTGCCAAAGACAGCGCGACCCGCTTGCTGGTGGGTGCGGCGCTGGGCGTAGGCGGCGACACCGACCAGCGTATCGAAGCGCTGGTCGCAGCCGGCGTGGACGTGGTCATCGTCGACACCGCGCACGGCCATTCGCAGGGCGTGCTGGACCGCGTGGCGTGGATCAAGAAGCGGTTCCCGCAGCTGCAAGTAATCGGCGGCAACATCGTCACCGGCGATGCGGCGCTGGCCTTGATGGATGCCGGCGCCGATGCGGTCAAGGTCGGTGTGGGTCCGGGTTCCATTTGCACCACGCGCATGGTCGCGGGCGTCGGCGTGCCGCAGATCACGGCCGTCTCCATGGTGGCCGAAGCTTTGCAGGACCGCATCCCGCTGATCGCCGACGGCGGCATCCGCTATTCCGGCGATATCGGCAAGGCGATCGTGGCCGGCGCCTCCACGGTGATGATCGGCGGCTTGTTCGCCGGTACCGAGGAAGCGCCGGGCGAAGTCGAACTGTTCCAGGGCCGCAGTTACAAGAGCTATCGCGGCATGGGCAGCCTGGGCGCGATGGAAAAGGGCAGCAAGGACCGTTATTTCCAGGACGCGTCCGATGCGGACAAGCTGGTGCCCGAAGGCATCGAAGGCCGCGTGCCGTACCGCGGATCGGTCGGCAACATCATCCACCAGCTGGTCGGCGGCCTGCGCGCCACCATGGGCTACGTGGGCTGCGCCACCATCGACGAGATGCAGAAGAAGCCCAGCTTCGTCACCATCACCGGTGCGGGCCAGCGCGAAAGCCATGTGCACGATGTGCAGATCACCAAAGAGCCGCCGAATTATCGGATGAGCTGATCAATTCGCCGCAGAAGGGAGACGCAATGTTTCCCTTCTTCGTTTACAGCCGCGGAAGACAATGACCAATATCCATACCGACAAGATCCTCATCCTCGATTTCGGCGCGCAGTACACCCAGCTGATCGCGCGACGCATCCGAGAAATCGGCGTCTACTGCGAAATCTGGGCCTGGGACCACGACCCCGCGGAAATCGCGGCCTATGGCGCCAAGGGCATCATCCTGTCGGGCGGTCCGGAGTCCACGACCGAAGTAGGCGCCCCAGCCGCGCCGCAGCAGGTGTTCGATTCCGGTCTGCCGATCCTGGGCATCTGCTACGGCATGCAGACCCTGGCCGCCCAACTGGGCGGCGCCACCGAAGCGGCCGATGCGCGCGAGTTCGGCCATGCCGAAGTGGAAGTGATCGCGCCAGACACTCTGTTCAAGGGCCTCAACGATCACGCCGGCAAGCCGCCGCGCCTGAATGTGTGGATGAGTCACGGCGATCATGTATCCGAGGCGCCGCCTGGTTTCACCATCACCGCCGTGACCGATCGTATCCCGGTCGCCGCTATGTCCAACGAAGACAAGCGCTGGTACGGCGTGCAATTCCACCCGGAAGTCACCCACACCCTGCAGGGTCAGGCGTTGCTGCGCCGCTTCGTGGTCGATATCTGCGGCTGCGCCACCTTGTGGACGGCGGCCAACATCATCGACGACCAGATCGAACGCGTGCGCGCGCAAGTAGGTTCGGACGAAGTGATTCTGGGCCTGTCCGGCGGCGTCGATTCCTCGGTGGTCGCCGCATTGCTGCACAAGGCCATCGGCGACCAGCTGACCTGCGTGTTCGTGGACACCGGCCTGTTGCGCTGGCAGGAAGGCGATCAGGTGATGGCGATGTTCGCCGAACACATGGGCGTCAAGGTGATCCGGGTCAACGCCGCCGACCGCTATTTCAAGGCGCTGGAAGGCGTGGCCGACCCCGAAGCCAAGCGCAAGATCATCGGCAACCTGTTCGTCGAGATCTTCGACGAGGAATCCAGCAAGCTGGCCAACGCGAACTGGCTGGCGCAGGGCACGATCTATCCGGATGTGATCGAATCGGCCGGTAGCAAGACCGGCAAGGCGCACGTGATCAAAAGCCACCATAACGTCGGCGGCCTGCCCGAACATATGAAGATGGGACTGGTGGAGCCGCTGCGTGAGCTGTTCAAGGACGAAGTGCGACGCCTGGGCGTCGAACTGGGCCTGCCGCGCGCCATGGTCTACCGCCATCCGTTCCCGGGCCCGGGTCTGGGCGTGCGCATCCTGGGCGAAGTGAAGCGCGAATACGCCGAGTTGCTGGCCCAGGCCGATGCGATCTTCATCGAAGAGCTGCGCAAGGCCGATCTGTACGACAAGACCAGCCAGGCCTTCGCCGTGTTCCTGCCGGTGAAGTCGGTGGGCGTGGTCGGCGACGCGCGCGCCTACGAGTGGGTGATCGCGCTGCGTGCGGTGGAAACCATCGACTTCATGACCGCGCATTGGGCGCATTTGCCGTACGATTTTCTGGGTACGGTGTCCAACCGCATCATCAACGAACTACGCGGCATCTCGCGCGTGGTCTACGACATCAGCGGCAAGCCGCCGGCGACCATCGAGTGGGAGTGATGTCTCCGCAGGACGACGAAACCTGGATGCGCCACGCGCTTGCGCTCGCCGACAGGGCCGAGCGTGAAGACGACGAGATTCCGGTCGGCGCGGTACTCATCGGTACCGATGGCCAAATACTGGGCGAAGGCTGGAACCGCAACCTGGCCGAGCACGATCCCAGCGCGCATGCCGAAATCGTGGCCATGCGCCGCGCGGGTGCGAAACTGGGCAACCATCGCCTGATCGGCAGCACGCTGTACGTGACCCTGGAGCCCTGTGCGATGTGCGCAATGGCGTTGGTGCACGCGCGGGTGTCGCGGCTGGTCTATGCAGCCTCCGATCCCAAGACCGGCGCCTGCGGCAGCGTGTTCGACCTGCTGACCGACCCGCGCCACAACCACCGCGTCGAAATCGTGTCCGGGTTGCTGGCCGATGAGGCCTCGCGCCGACTGACCAACTACTTCCGGGCCAAGCGCGGCAAGCCGCTACTGGACTGAAGGCCCGTCGGGTTCGCGCTTGACGATATGGCGGTGGTCCATTTCCTCGTTGACCGCCTTGACCGCCAGCGTCGACTCGCGCGCCAGCAACAGGCTGGCGGCGAACATCGCCAGCACGCCCAATGCCGCCAGCACGGTGGGAAGCATGCCCAGCCGGTGCGCCAGCAGGTTGTCCGCGGCCACCGCCAGACTGGTGCCCACGAACAGGCTGATGGCGCCATACAGCAGCTGGCCCGCGCGCAGGATGATCAGGCTGCGCCGGCGCTGCAGCGCGATGCGCTGTTCGTAGAGCGCGCGTTGCAGCGGATCCTCCAGGGTGTGCAGTTCCTTGAGCAGCGAACGCGCGCGGTCGATGATCCTGGCCAGCCGGTTGTTGGCCGAGAGCAGCAGGGAAGCCGTCGCGGTGAGGAAGAAAGCCGGCGCCAGCATCGCGGTGAGCGTGGCGTAGTGCGTGTACTGGTCGCTGTTCTGGAGCATGGCCTGTGCCCGTGGGGAGCTGCGTTATGATGCGTCACAATGCGATCTTTCCGCAAAACACGCTCGCCGGCGGCGATGCGCAGCCTTCAAGGACCCAAACCGACGCATGTCAGCCAACAACCCCAATAGCGACCGCCTGATCTGGATCGACCTGGAAATGACCGGGTTGGACACCGGCCAGGACTCCATCATCGAGATCGCCACGGTGGTGACCGATTCGCAGTTGAACGTGCTGGCCGAAGGCCCCGAGTTCGCCATCGCCCATCCGGTGGCGGTGCTGGAAGCCATGGACGACTGGAACCGCACCCAGCACACGCGCTCGGGGCTGTGGAAGCGGGTGGTGGAGAGTACGGTCACGCTTGGACAGGCAGAAGCCCAGACGGTGTCGTTTCTGGCCGAATGGCTGCCGGCCAACACCTCGCCGATGTGCGGCAATTCGATCTGCCAGGACCGCCGCTTCCTGCATCGGCTGATGCCGCGGCTGGAGAAATACTTCCACTATCGCAACCTGGACGTCAGCACGCTGAAGGAACTGGCGCGCCGCTGGGCGCCGAACGTGTTGGAAGGCGTGCGCAAACAGTCGGCGCATACCGCGCTCAGCGACGTGCGCGACTCGATCGAGGAGTTGCGCCACTACCGCAAGCATCTGGCCGAGTTGGCGGGGTAAGGGCTGGTAGGAGCGACGCAAGTCGCGGAACGATCTTCGAACAACCATGCCCGGTCGAATGCACCGGGCTATTCGCGACTTACGTCGCCCCCCGCGTCAATAACGCGCGCGAATATGTGAGAAGGCTCCTCAGGCTTTCGGAGCAGTCGCCACATCGCCGTCATCGGCCACCGAGCGGGTGATGATCTCGGTCAACGGCGTGCCGTCGGCGTTGTGGTGGTAAACGTGCAGATCGCGTTGCGGGTACGGAATATTCAGGCCGTTGCCGATGATCTCGGTGCGCACCGATTCGGTGACCTGGCTCTTGGCATCGCCGAAATCCGCGTTCTTCGCAAAGGCGAACAGCTTGAGCTCCACGCTGCTTTCGCCCAGGTTGGTCACCTGCACGAAAGGCGCCGGATCCTTGAGGATCAACGGATTGGCGCGGGCGATGTCCAGAAGGATCTGTTGCGCCCGCTTCAGGTCATCGTCGTAGCCTATCCCTACGATGATTTCCATGCGACGAGTGGGCAGCGAGCTGTAGTTGACGATCGGTGCGGTGGTCACTTCGCTGTTGGGCAGGATGATCAGGCGCTGGTCGAAAGCGCGCAACCGGGTTTGGAAGATGCGGACTTCCAGCACCACGCCTTCCTGTCCGGCCGCGATCACATGGTCGCCCACGCGGAACGGGCGCAATACGATCAACATGACGCCCGAAGCGATGTTGGATAGCGAATCCTTCAGCGCCAAGCCCACCGCAAGGCCGGCGGCACCTAGTACCGCAAGCATCGAAGTGGGATTGACCCCAAGCGAAGTCAGGGCCGTCACCAGAACCAGCACCATCATCGCGGCGTAGCTGGTCCTGCGCAGGAACCCCGAGAGGGTGGAGTCGACGTGGGCGCGGCCCAGCACTCGCTCCAGGCCCAGGCTCAGCCTCCTGGCCAGCCACATGCCAACCAGGAAGATGACCGTGGCGGCCAGCAGTTTCAGGCCCCAGGTTTCCAGCAACTGCAACCAGTCGATGCCGCGGATGTCCTTGACGATCTCGCTGGGCGTGGCGACGGGCTCCTTCGCCTGCATCATTGCGCCTTGAGCTTGGCCAGCCGCAGCCAGGTGTCGACCACAGTGTCGGGATTCAGCGATACCGACTCGATGCCTTCCTGCATCAGCCAGTCGGCAAGATCCGGATGGTCGGAGGGGCCTTGCCCGCAGATGCCCACGTACTTTCCCTTGGCCTTGGCGCTCTTGATCGCCATCGACAGCAGCTTCTTCACTGCCGGGTCGCGCTCGTCGAACAGGTGCGCGACGATGCTCGAATCGCGGTCCAGGCCCAGGGTGAGCTGGGTCAGGTCGTTGGAGCCGATGGAGAAGCCATCGAAAATATCCAGGAAGTCGTCTGCCAGCAGCGCGTTCGAAGGCACCTCGCACATCATGATGATCTTGAGCCCGTTCTCGCCCTGGACCAGGCCGTGCTTGGCCAGTACCTCGACGACCTTGCGGCCTTCGTCCAGCGTGCGCACGAACGGAATCATCACCCACAGATTGTCCAGGCCCATCTCGTTGCGCACCTTGCGCACCGCCTTGCATTCCAGCGCGAACGCCGGCTCGAACGAGGGATCGACATAGCGGCTGGCGCCGCGGAAGCCGATCATCGGGTTCTCTTCGTGAGGCTCGTAATTGCCGCCGCCGATCAGGTTGGCGTATTCGTTGGACTTGAAGTCCGACAGACGCACGATCACCGGGTTGGGCGCAACCGAAGCGGTGATGGTGGCGATGCCTTCGGCCAGCCGGTTCACGTAGAAGCTGACCGGATCGGCATAGCCGGCGGTCTTCGCATCGATCTTGCGTTTGGTTTCCGCGTCCTGGCGGTCGTATTCCAGCAACGCATTGGGGTGCACGCCGATGTGGCTGGCGATGATCATTTCCAGCCGCGCCAGGCCGATGCCGGCGTTGGGCAACTGGCCGAAGTCGAATGCGCGCTCCGGGTTGGCCACGTTCATCATGATCTTGAGCGGGGCGGGGGGCATGTCGGTCAGGTCGGTGGTGGTGCGCTCGAACTTCAGCGTGCTGCCGTAGATGAAACCGGTGTCGCCTTCGGCGCAGCTGACGGTGACTTCCTTGCCGTCTTCGATGTGGTCCAGCGCATTGCCGGTGCCGACCACGGCCGGCACGCCCAACTCGCGGGCGATGATCGCCGCGTGGCAGGTGCGGCCGCCGCGGTTGGTGACGATGGCCGAAGCGCGCTTCATCACCGGTTCCCAGTCCGGATCGGTCATGTCGGCCACCAGCACGTCGCCGGGCTGCACGCGGTTCATGTCGGCCAGGCTGCGCACCACGCGCGCCACGCCGCTACCGATCTTCTGGCCGATGGCGCGGCCTTCGGCGATCACCTCGCCCCGTTCCAGCAGGTGGTAGCGCTCGATCTGCGTCGCCTTGGCGCGCGATTTCACCGTTTCCGGACGCGCCTGCACGATGAACAGCTTGCCGCTGACGCCGTCTTTGGCCCATTCGATATCCATCGGGCGGCCGTAGTGTTTTTCGATGGTCAGCGCCTGTTTCGACAAGGCCTGCACGTCTTCGTCGGAAATGGAGAACTTGCTGCGCAGCTCGGCCGGCGTGTCCTCGATCTTCACCCGCTCGCCCGGCTGGTCCGAATAGACCATGCGCAGCAGCTTGCTGCCCAGCGAACGGCGCAGGATCGCCGGCTTGCCGGCCTGCAGGGTGGGTTTGTAGACGTAGAACTCGTCGGGATTGACCGCACCCTGCACGACCATCTCGCCCAGGCCCAGGCTGGAAGTGACGAAAACCACGTCGCGGAAGCCCGATTCGGTGTCCAGGGTGAACAGCACGCCCGAAGCGCCCACGTCCGAGCGCACCATCAACTGCACGCCGGCCGACAGGAACACGTCCTCATGCTTGAAGCCGTGATGCACGCGGTAGGCGATGGCGCGGTCGTTGTAGAGGCTGGCGAAGACTTCCTTGACCTTGCGCACCACGTCGTCTGCGCCGGTGACGTTGAGGAAGGTTTCCTGCTGGCCGGCGAAGCTGGCGTCGGGCAGGTCCTCGGCGGTGGCCGAGGAGCGCACCGCCACCGCGATATCGCCGCCCCCGTTCTCCGAGGCGAGCTTGGTGTACGCAGTGCGGATATCGGCCTCCAGCTGCGGCTGCAGCGGCGCTTGGATCACCCAGTCGCGGATTTCCTTGCCGGCGACGGTCAGCGAGTCCACATCCTCGACGTCCAGCGTGGCCAGCTTGTCGAAAATGCGCTTGGACAGGTCGTTGTGGGCGATGAAGTCCTTGAACGCCTCCGACGTGGTGGCAAAGCCGCCCGGCACCGAGACCCCCAGGTTGGCCAGCTGGCCGATCATTTCGCCCAAAGAGGAATTCTTGCCGCCTACCCGGGCCAGATCGGCCAGGCGCAGGTCGTGCAACCACAGGATGCTTTGATTCAAGCTGGTCTGGTTCAAGCGCAACGCTCCGAAGCGGTCGTGCGCCTCGCCGAAGATCAACGGCGAGGGCCGTGTCCATGGGAAGAATCGCTATGATGCAGTGCAAGACAAGCCCAGACAAGCTTGATTTTCCAGTGTTTTCGTGTTGACAAGGGAGTGATATCGATGTCCACCGTGCGGCCTGTGTTCTATGTCTCAGACGGTACCGGGATCACCACCGAGACCATCGGCCATAGCCTGCTGACCCAGTTCAGCGGGTTCAGTTTCGTCACCGACCGCATTTCCTTCGTCGATGACCCGCTCAAGGCGCATGAGGCAGCTGAACGCATCCGTGCTGCCGGGCAACGCCACGAGGCCCGGCCCATCGTGATCCACTCCAACGTGGACCCCGCCATCAGCGAAGTCCTGGCCGAAAGCGGGGCGCTGATGCTGGACGTGTTCGCACCCTTCATCGACCCGATGGAGAAGGAGCTGGGCGCCTTGCGTCAATCGCGGGTGGGGCAGGCGCATGGATTGGTGAATTTCGAGACCTACCACCGCCGCATCAATGCGATGAACTACGCCTTGACCCACGACGACGGCATCGCCATCAACTACGACGAGGCCGATCTGATCCTGGTGGCGGTCTCGCGCGCGGGCAAGACGCCCACCTGCGTGTACCTGGCGCTGCATTACGGCATCCGCGCGGCCAATTACCCGCTGACCGACCAGGATCTGGAGACCGACCGCCTGCCGGTCCGCCTGCGCGCGCACCGGCGCAAGCTGTTCGGTCTGACCATCGATCCGGAACGCCTGCAGCAGATCCGCCAGGAGCGCCGTCCCAATTCCGCCTACGCCAAGCTGGAAACCTGCAAAAGCGAGGTGCTGGCGGCCGAGCGCATGTTCCAGATGGAGCGCATTCCCACGCTGAGCACCACGCACACGTCCATCGAGGAAATCGCCAGCAAAGTGATGTCCACGCTGGGACTGCAGCGGGAGATGTTCTAGGCGGGGAGGGCAGGGCCGGCGTGCGTGTAAGGCCGGCGGAATCGCGCAGGCCGAACGGCGTGCGGAGGAACCCTAAATTAGGCCGTCCTGCGCGATTCGTCAATGCTGCCGCAATCGCGAATCAACGTGTAGGATCGGGCCATGGCTCAAGCCGTCGCCCGCACTGCGAACATCCCAAAACTCAACCGTTTCGGTTGGCTGATGGCGCTGTACGCAGAGAACCACAACAGGCTGACCCGGTTGTTCGCGCCGGGCGATCTGGTGGAGGGGCGTTACCTGTCCAGTATCGGCGACGGGCTGGATCTGTATCTGGATGTGATCGAGACCCATCGCTATACGGTGGAGCTGCGCCTCACCTACGGCCTGCGCGATCCGCAGACCGGCGAGCCGGACCCTTCCGCCTTCGTTCGCGTGTACCGCGACGCGCGCCAGGCCGAGGCCACGCACTGCTATGTGGGCCGCCGCTGGCAGGATGCGATCGGCATGTACCCGCCGCCGGCCGAGCTGATCGGCCACCGCATGCGCATGAACACCTTTTTGGGCAAATGGCTGGAATACCTGGCCGAGCGCGGCCATGGCGTGGCCACGCTGCGCCGTTGCGATGAAAACGTGGCGGAAGTGGCCACGGCGGACTGAAAGACGCTGCGAAGCGCCGGTGCGCGGCACCCGAAACTGAAAACAATAGTCATCTTTCTTTGTCACAGAGCTTGCGCGATGCGTGGGCGATGGCTAGAATTCCGCTCCTTCCAGCCCGTGGGGCCATAGCTCAGCTGGGAGAGCGCCTGCATGGCATGCAGGAGGTCGGCGGTTCGATCCCGCCTGGCTCCACCAATATCCCGGTCAATTAGGCCTGTTCGGGGTAGGGAACAAGTTTCACAGCGTCCCCATCGTCTAGAGGCCTAGGACACCACCCTTTCACGGTGGACACCGGGGTTCGAATCCCCGTGGGGACGCCACTGATCCAAGCACTTAGGGCTGCCGAGAGGCGGCCCTATTTGTTTACGCTAGCGGTTCGGATCGAAGCCGCGCGGGCCGGGGTTCGTTTAAGTAAGTAGGTGCCATGAAGAAGTCTCCTCGATCATGGATAGAGCACACAGCCAGTTGGCGATCTGCGCCAATGGCCTATTGGATTCATGTCCAAAGGGGCAAGGAGCCTTGGTATCGTGCAGCGGAGTTCGACCCTCCTGCTCCGGACGTGAGCGGTAAACTTGGCTATGCCGTGCTGTGCGTAGAGTCTTGCGGCATGACCTTTCGGTTTACTTCACGGGAGCAGTTGGATGCCTGCATCAAAACGCTCTCAACTAAACCCCTGCCTTCCTCCCGGCGTCTCGCTGCACTACGTGGCGGTGCCGGGCCAAACGGACACTGGCTCAGCCGCCTACCTGCGAATGTCAAATCGCCTAAGGGTCGGCAGCAGGTCATCACAGACCTAAGCGCGGTGGCACAGGGGCTGGCACCTGACAATTCATTCAAGCCGAAGCCGCTTCGCGGCTCGGTTTAATTCAGGCGTTAGGCGTCATGAATTCTTATCATCGCTACAAAGAGCTTGGTCGCCCAATTGACTACCTCATGGAATGCTGGGCCCGCGGATGGTCATCTGACCCTATCGAAAAGGCTGAGTACGATTGGGCGTGCATGGAGCCCGTGGATGATGCTCGCGATGATCCGGAAAGAGCATGGCAGTGCATCATTTGCGCGCTCGAGAGCCCTGCATGCGTCGAGCACTTAGGTGTGCTGGCTGCGGGCCCTCTGGAGGATCTCCTTTCCTTCCATGGCGCTGCCTTCATTGACCGCGTCGAGGCATTGTCCAGCCAAAATGCAAAGTTTGCGTCACTCCTCGGAGGTGTCTGGCAGTTCCAGATGAGTGACGAGATATGGCATAGAGTGCAGCAGGTTTGGGACAGGCGAGGCTGGGATGGCACTCCAGCTGACGCATAACAATTCATTCAAGCCGAGCCCGCCTTGGGGATGGCTCAATTCATACGATGTATCTAATCAATCCACGAACCAGGCTGATTGCAGCATCCGGCTGAGCTGATTCGTACATGGCGGCAATCCGTAGCAGAATTACTGAGTGCTTCTTGCGTTGTCGTGGTTAGCAATCTCAGATAGCGAACGATAAGAGCGAAAAAGCATTGCCGTGCCCCAAACACCAGATAGCGCGCCGACGATGCCACATAAGGTGCCTGCTTTGAACATCTTCAGCGCTATTGCTTCGGAGAACGAAACAAAATACGGCGCTCCCGTCATCCCTGCGTACAGGGCCCCTAATACGCTGCTCCCGCACAGGAGCCAAAAACTTATATGTCTGTGGCGATGAAGTGCCGCAACTTGCAAGGCCAACATAATTAGTTGAACGATAAGCGAAAAGACCAAAACTACCTTTCCAATTTGATAGTAGTCGTTCATGCATCTCCCGTTGGATGGCATATCCCTTAGAAATGAATGGAGCTTATGTGAGCTTGACTTGGCTAACAAGGACGGTCGCGTTTGTTCCTCGCCAAACCGCGAGTTGAAATTCTTACGCAGTGGAAGTGATTCACGTCAGAGCTTTCCTTCCGTCATTTCGTAAACCTTATCGCGCAACGCCACCAACTTCGGCCCGAAATCCTGCACCAGCTTCTCCCGAAAACGGGGTCACGAAAACGGGGTCAGATACACTTTCCACTTGAGTAACTCTGACCCTGTTGTCCCAACCCCGTTGTCCCAGATCGTACTCAATCTGCATGCTGTGCTTGCAATCACACATTGGGGCGGCTGATGTGACCTAAGGTTTGATCGGAGGTCGCAAGGATAATCTTAGGGGATTGGCGGGAAAGGTGTTTGGGTTATTGCGATCATTCTCTTGCCAAAAGAATGGGATATTTATGGGTTTCTGTACGTCCAGGAATGGCGCAATCCTTGTTTTCGCTGCCGGTTTTTTGTTCGCTTCCAGCTTGAACGCGCAGCAAAAAGTCCGTGCTGATCTTCTCTATCCCGGCGGTACTTTCGATGAATTTATCGTCAAATACAAGGAAGGATCCCCCGAACGAACCAGCGGCACTACTCTTCGGAAGTCCTTAGATAAGGCGGCCGCAAATACCGCTCTGCGGGCTGGACGCGCGCTCTCCTCATCGCGCTTGGCGGCCTCGGCGGGAGGTTCCGACCTAATCAGGGCGAGCAGAAAGCTCGACAGGATTGACGCGGCTGACTACATGCGCGAAATAGCGTCAAACCCTAATGTCGAGTATGTCGAACCAAATATGAAAGCTCAGGTACAGAGTACCGTCCCTAATGATCCGAATTACTCCTTGCAATGGTATTACTCGGATCCGGTTGGAGGAATTAATGCTCCGAACGCTTGGACTAGCTCACAAGGACAGCTGACCAGCGGCACAGCGGTGGTCATAGCTGTGATCGATTCTGGTAAGACGGCTCATTCCGATTTGGATGCAAAAATGTTGTCGGGGTATGACTTTATCGTCGATAGCACGATTGCAAAGGATGGTAATGGGCGAGATGCTGATCCTTCAGATCCAGGAATATATCGGGTATACGCTGGCGACAATCCCTGCGTTGGGTCCTACGAGTGTTCTAATCTGACATTGGGCGTCTTATATTCTGACTGGCATGGAACTATGGTTTCCGGAATTGCGGCGGCCGCGACCGACAACGCATCGGGCATATCGGGAACGGGATTTAACGCAAAAATTCTGCCTGTTCGCGTTGTTGGCAGGGGAGGGGTGGCATCATCGGCGGATGTGGCAGCCGCGATCCAGTGGGCAGCAGGCATCCCAGTGGATGGCGTATCAAACCCAAACCCAGCCAAAGTTATCAACCTCAGTCTAGGCTTTTACGCGGCAACACCAACCGAATGCGGTTCGACGTTGCAGGCTGCAGTGAATAGTGCCGTGGCTGCAGGTGCAACTGTGGTTGCTGCCGCTGGAAATGATGGGGGTTACTACCGTCAGCCAGCAACCTGTGCAAATGTCATATCCGTCGCGGCTACTACTCGCAGCGGGACCAGATCCACTTACACAAGCTATGGATCGAATGTGGACATCGCTGCGCCAGGTGGCGACGGCTCCGATCTTATTTACACTACATCCAATACAGGTACAAATCAGCCTGTAGCCGAGACCTATGTGTATGCGGCAGGAACGTCCATGTCCGCTCCTCAGGTTGCTGGAACTGTTGCGCTCATGCAGGCGATAGCCATGAATTCCTGTAGTAGATGGCTGACACCGGCAGAGGTCGAGTCGCGTGTGCTGTCCAGCGCACGTCCTTTCCCAGTAACACCCACGCAATACATTGGAGTGGGCATTTTGGATGCTACTGAGGCAGTTGCCAGCGCTAAGTGTCACGTCACGGGCGGGCCTCTGCCGCCGCTTCCCGGCACTGGCGGTTAATGGGTAATCAGCAGCTTGACCATGTGACGGAAGACGTTTCCCGTCAGAACCTTCCTTCCGTCATTTCGTAAACCTTATCGCGCAACGCCACCAACTTCGGCCCGAAATCCTGCACCAGCTTCTCCCGCGTCATCACCGACACGCGCCCGCTGCAATTGAACGCCAGCACCCGGCTGCGGTCGGCCGAGACCATGGGGACGCCGATGGCGAACACGTCCGGGTTCCAATCGCCCAGCGAGAAACAGAACCCGTAGTTCTCGTAGTCCTGCCGCGCCCGCACGATGCCGCTGCGGATCTTCGGCCACAGGCCCGGTTCGCACTCGGCCTCGAACTCGGCCAGGTTGCGGTCGAACACCTCCTGCGGGCGCGAGGCGAGGTCGGCACGGCCCAGCGCGGTAGACCCGTGCGGCACGCGAGCGCCGGGTTCCAGTTTCATCTGGAAAGTAGGGTCGCCCTGGCAAACCTCCAGCAGCACCATGCGCATGCCGTCGGCGGCGGCCAGCATCACCGCCGATTGGGTGTACTCGGCCAGCTCGCGCATCAACGGACGGGCGATGGCCACCACGTCGTTGCCTTTCATGAAGGCGTGCCCGAGCGACAGCACGGCCGTGCCCAGAGAATATTTCTCCAGCGACGCCGAATAAGTCAGATAGCCAAGCGAGGACAAAGTGAAAGTCAGCCGCGAGACCGTGGCCTTGGGCAAACCGGTCCGCCGCGCCAATTCCTGGTTGCCCAAATGCTGGGTGCCGAATTCGAAGCAGCGCAGAAGGGAGAAAGCGCGTGCGATGGCGGTAACGAACTGGGGGTGGCGTTCGTCGATGGAGGGACTGAAGGCATCGAGTTTGCGCTTGGGATTACCCATTGCCGGTATCTCCGATTAGTTCCGCATGACAGAACTGTTGATTATTGCGTCGTCCACGAAGGCACGCGGTCTTGCCAAACGAACTACGCGGCGAGCGTTCTAGCTTGTTTAGACCAGGGTCACTCAGTACGATGGATCGATACTCAGGAACTTAGTTCCATCATACAGAACTAAAGATTGCCCACCTATGGCCATGCCAGACGCGCGTCACCGCACCCGACAGCAATCCATGGCTTCACCGCGCCAGGCGAGCGCATGACCAGCGACGCGAAGAACAGCAGTGCGACTCAGGATCCTTTCGACATAGGAGCCCTGGACGCGTACCTGCAACAGCACATCGCCGGGTTCGAGGGACCGATCCAGGTCTCCCGCTTCAAGGGTGGCCAGTCCAACCCGACCTATCTGCTGAGCACCCCGAAGCGCCAGTACGTGATGCGTTCCAAACCGGCGCCGGTCGCCCAGCTGTTGCCTTCGGCGCATGCGGTGGAGCGCGAGTTCCGGTTGCAGGCCGCGCTGGCCGGCAGCGCGGTGCCGGTGGCGGGCATGCATTGCCTGTGCGAGGACGAATCGGTGATAGGGCGCGCTTTCTACGTCATGGATTTCGTGGAAGGGCGCATCTTCTGGGAACAGTCGTTGCCGGGTATCGAACCGATGGAGCGGGCCGCCCTGTACGACGAACTCAACCGCGTCATCGCCGCGCTGCACGAAGTCGACTTCGCCGCGCTGGGATTGGCCGACTACGGCAAGGCCGGCAACTATTTTTCGCGCCAGGTCGATCGCTGGACGCGCCAGTACCGGGCCAGCGAAACCGGCAGCATCGAGGCCATGGACAAGCTGATCGAATGGCTGCCGCTGCACATACCGCAGGAGGAAGATCCGCAGGTATCGCTGGTGCACGGCGACTACCGGTTGGACAACGTCATCTTCCATCCCACCGAACCGCGGATCCTGGCGGTGATCGACTGGGAGCTTTCCACGCTGGGGCATCCGTTGGCCGATTTCGCTTACCACATGATGAGCTGGCACATCGCGCCGGGCGGGGCGATGCGCGGACTGGCCGGGTTGGACCTGCAAACGCTGGGCATTCCAAGCGAGTCCGAATACGTCGCCGCTTACGAACGGCGCACCGGCCGCAGCGTCGCCGGCGACTGGAACTACTACCTGGCCTACAACCTTTTCCGCATCGCCGCGATTTTGCAGGGCATCGCCAAGCGCGTGCAGGAAGGAACCGCCAGCAGCCCGCAGGCGGCCGAATACGGACGCCAGGCCAAACCGCTGGCTGAGCTGGGCTGGCGTTTCGCGCAACAGGCCGAACGCGCCTGATGCGCGCTTTTCCTGCCAACGGTTGAGGCGACGCATGGACTCGCTTTTGTTGTCGCGTCGCGATCTGCAGTTCCTGCTATACGAATGGCTGGACGTCGAGTCCCTGACCCAGGCCGAACGCTACGCCGACCACAGTCGCGAAACCTTCGACGCCGCACTGGACACCTGCGAACGCATCGCCACCGAACTGTTCGCGCCGCACAACCAGAAGGCCGATCAGCACGAGCCGCGTTTCGACGGCAATAGGGTCGCGTTGATCGAGGAAGTCGGGCCGGCACTGCGGGCGTTCGCCGAGGCGGGACTGATCGCCGCCGGACACGACTATGCGCTCGGCGGCATGCAGTTGCCGGCAGTGGTGGAGAAGGCGGGGCTGACCTACCTGTACGCCGCCAACGTCGCCACCAGCGCTTATCCGCTGCTGACCATGGGCAACGCCAATCTGTTGCTGGCGCATGGCAATGAAGCCCAGATCCAGGCGTTCGTCAGGCCGGAGCTGGAAGGCCGTTATTTCGGCACCATGTGCCTGTCCGAACCGCAGGCGGGCTCTTCGTTGTCCGACATCGCCACGCGCGCGGACTATGAAGGCGAATCCGCTTTCGGCCCCCAGTACCGCGTAGCCGGCAACAAAATGTGGATCTCCGGCGGCGATCACGAACTGTCCGAGAACATCGTGCATCTGGTGCTGGCGAAGATTCCCGGTCCGGATGGCAAGCTTATCCCCGGGGTGAAAGGGATTTCGCTGCTGCTGGTGCCCAAGTTCCTGGTCGGCCAGGACGGCACGCTGGGCGAACGCAACGATGTGCAGCTGGCGGGCATCAACCACAAGATGGGCTACCGCGGCACGGTCAACTGTCTGTTGAATTTCGGCGAAGGCACGCGCCACCGTCCCCGCGGAAAGAGCGGGGCGGTCGGCTATCTGGTCGGCGAAGCCCATCATGGCCTCGCCTACATGTTCCACATGATGAACGAGGCGCGCATCGGCGTAGGCCTGGGCGCAGTGGCGCTGGGCTACACCGGCTACCTGCATGCGCTGGACTATGCGCGCAACCGGCCGCAGGGTCGTCCTGTCGGCAACGAAGGCAAAGACCCTTCCACGCCGCAGACCCGCATCATCCATCACGCCGATGTCAAACGCATGTTGTTGGCGCAGAAGTCGTATGTGGAAGGCGCACTCGCTTTCAACCTGTATTGCGCGCGATTGGTAGATCAGGCCCGCGTGAGCGCCGATGCGGAAGAACGCGCAAGGCTGACGCGTTTGCTCGACATCCTGACGCCCATCGCCAAGAGCTGGCCTTCGCAATGGTGCCTGGCCGCCAACGACCTGGCCATCCAGGTGCATGGCGGCTACGGCTACACGCGCGACTACAAGGTGGAACAGTTCTACCGGGACAACCGCCTCAATCCCATCCACGAAGGCACCCACGGCATCCAGGGGCTGGATTTGCTGGGCCGCAAGGTAGTGGCGGAAAACGGTGCGGCGTTCAAGTTGCTGGCAAGCCGGGTGGCGGAAACCGTCGGCAAGGCGCGGGCGCATGAAAACCTGGCCGAATCCGCCGACGCGCTGGGACAACGTTTCCAACGCCTGGCCCAGGTGACGCGCACCTTGTGGGCGGCAGGCGATGCGCAACTGACCCTGGCCAACGCGACTGTCTATCTGGAAGCGTTCGGCCATATCGCCATCGCCTGGATTTGGCTTGAGCAAGCTTTGGCGGCGGAAGCGAAGCAGGGCGATTTCTACGAGGGCAAGCGCAGCGCCATGCGTTACTTCTTGCGCTGGGAACTGCCCAAGGTCGATGCGCAACTCGACCTGCTGGCCAGTCTGGACCGCACCGCGTTGGACATGCAGGACGCTTTCTTCTAACCGACCCTTCTTCTAACTCATTAATTCGCAATAAAGGCATGGGACATGGCTGACAGGAATATTTTCGATCTCACCGGCAAGACCGCGCTCGTCACCGGAGGTTCGCGCGGGCTGGGCTTGCAGATGGCCGAAGCGTTGGGAAGCTATGGCGCCCGGGTCGTGCTGTCGGCCCGCAAGGCCGACGAATTGCAGCAGGCGCAGGCGCATCTGCAGAAACTGGGCATAGACGCCGACTGGGTCGCCGCCGATGGCTCGAAGGACGCCGACATCGCCGCGTTGGCCGATGCGGCGCTCGAGAAGCTCGGCCGCGTCGACATCCTGGTCAACAATGCGGGCGCCAGTTGGGGCGCGCCAGCCGAGGACTATCCGGCCGAGGCCTGGGACAAGGTGTTCAATCTCAATATCCGCGGCCTGTTCCTGCTCACGCAGCAGATCGGCAAGCGTTCGATGATTCCGAACAAGTACGGCCGCGTCCTCAATATCGCTTCCATCGCCGGCCTGCGCGGCAATCCGCCCGGCGCCATGCAGACCATCGCCTACAACACCAGCAAGGGCGCGCTGGTGAACTTCACCCGTGCGCTGGCGGGCGAGTGGGGCAGGTACGGCATCACCGTCAACGCGCTGGCGCCCGGATTCTTCCCCTCGAAGATGTCGCAGGGGCTGATCAAGGCGCTGGGTGAGGAAACGCTGATCGGAAATTCGCCGCTGCAACGCCTGGGCGACGATGAAGATCTCAAGGGTGCGACATTGTTGTTCGCTTCCGATGCGGGCAAGCACATTACCGGCCAGATACTGGCGGTCGACGGCGGTTACAGCGCGGTCTGAAGCGGACATCGCCTGGGAGGGCAGCATGAAGGAATTCAAGGGCAAGGTGGCGGTGATCACGGGCGCGGGTTCGGGTTTCGGCCGCGAATTCGCGCGCATCGGCGCATCGCTGGGCATGAAGCTGGTGTTGGCGGACATCCAGGCCGACGCGCTGGAGGAAACGCGAGCCGAGGTGGCAGGGCAAGGCGCCGAAGTGCTGGCGCAAGTAGTGGATGTCTCCAATGGCGCACAGATCGAAGCGCTTGCCGAAGCCACCCTGGCGACCTTCGGGGGCGTGCACCTGGTGTTCAACAACGCCGGCATCGGCGCTGCCGGACTGATCTGGGAAAACACCGTGCGCGACTGGGAATGGGCGCTGGGCGTGAATCTGTGGGGCGTGATCCACGGCGTGCGCGCTTTCACTCCGCTGATGCTGGCCGCGGCCAAGGCCGATCCTGCTTATCGCGGCCATATCGTCAACACGGCATCGATGGCGGGCTTGCTGAATCAGCCCAACCTGGGCGCCTACAACGTATCCAAGCACGCGGTGGTGTCCTTGAGCGAAACGCTCTTCCACGATCTGTCCCTGGTGACCGACCAGGTGCATTGCTCGGTGCTGTGCCCTTATTTCGTGCCCACCGGCATCCATCAGTCGCACCGCAACCGGCCGGCCGACCTGGCCAACGCGACCCCGGCCACCCGTTCGCAAATGATCGCCCAGGCCATGGTCAGCAAGGCGGTCACCTCCGGGAAACTTACCGCCGCCGATATCGCCCAGCGCACCTTCGATGCGATAAGCAGCGATTCCTTCTATATCGTCTCGCACCCGGACGCGCTGGAAGGCGTTCGCCAGCAGGCCGAAGACGTGGTGGCGCTGCGCAACCCGACCGATCCCTTCGCGCACAAGCCCGAGCTGCGCGCGCAACTCCAGGCCGCTTTGCGGGGCTGAGCCGCCCGTCCGGTCGCTGCGTGGTCGGTCCTGGGCCGGGGCTGGCGCTCCCTTGCCGATTAGCGGATACCGAAATTGTTCGGGTCTTTGTCGATTCCGGCATCGCTCGTTCGATGTATTGGTATCCCGCCCGCAAAGGGCATCGATCGAGGAGAGGGTTCCATGAGCTATGTCGATGGATTCGTACTGGCGGTACCGACCAAGAAGCTGGCCGCCTACCGCACCCTGTCCCGCAAGGCGGGCAAGGTCTGGATGGAGCACGGCGCGCTTTCCTACATCGAATGCGTGGGCGACGACGTGCCGCCCGGCAAGGTCACCTCGTTCCCGCTGGCGGTGAAACTGAAGAAGGACGAGACCGTGGTGTTCTCGTGGATCGTGTATAAGTCGCGTTCGCAGCGCGACAGGATCAACAAGAAGGTCATGGCCGATCCGCGGCTCGCCAGCATGATGGATCCTAAGAAACTGCCGTTCGACGGCAAGCGGATGATCTTCGGCGGCTTCAAGAGCCTGGTCGAACTCTGAATGCCCGCCGCGGCCGCTGCCAAGGAGACTAGATCGATGTCATTGGTGCTTCACTATCATCCGCTTTCCTCTTTCTGCCACAAGGCGCTGATCGCTCTGTACGAAAACGGGGCGCCCTTCGTTCCCAAGCTGGTCGATCTTGCCAATCCCGAACATCGCGCCGAGTTCCTGCGCCTTTGGCCGATAGGGAAATTCCCGGTACTCCAGGACGATGCCCGCGGCAGAACCATCCCGGAATCGAGCATCCTCATCGAGTACCTGGAGCAATATTACCCGGGCAAGGCGAAACTGATCCCGGAAGATCCCGAGCTCGCGCGCGAAGTCAGGTTCCTGGATCGTTTCTTCGATCTGTACGTGCACCTACCGATGCAGCAGATCGTCGGCGACCGGCTGCGGCCGGAAGGCCGCAGCGATCCGCATGGCGTCGAACATGCGCGCAGCACGATGCGCACCGCGCTTGGCATTGTCGAGAAAGACATGGCCAAGCGGACGTGGGCTTCGGGCGGGGATTTCGGTCTGGCGGATTGTTCCGCGGCGTCGGCCTTGTTCTATGCCAACAAGTTGATGCCATTGGCCGGCGACTATCCGCAAGTATCGGCCTATCTGCATCGCCTGATGGAGCGACCCTCCTATGCGCGGACGCTTGCGGAAGCCCAGCCTTATTTTTCGATGTTCCCTGCTTAGGTCAAGCGACAGCACGGGTTTCAGTATCCACTCAACGACAGGTGCGAAAAATGAAACGACTCATCCTATTGGCAGTTCTAGCTTCGGCATGCGCCGCCACGTACGCCGCTCCGGTCAGTTACGACATCGATCCTATGCATACCTTCCCCAGTTTCGAAGCCGACCACATGGGCATTTCGTTCTGGCGCGGGAAGTTCAACAAGACTTCCGGCGTACTGGTCCTGGACAAGGAATCCTCGACGGGCAGCGTGGACGTCAAGATAGACATCGCCAGCGTGGATTTCGGCCTCGATGCGATGAACGAACAAGCCGTATCGCCGGAATTCTTCGATAGCGCCAAGTATCCGCAGGCCACCTACAAGGGAAAACTGGCGGACTTCGTGGATGGAGCGCCCACCCGCGTAGTGGGAGAGCTGACCTTGCACGGCGTCACCCGGCCGGTCGAACTGAAGATCAACCGCTTCAAGTGCATCCCGCACCCCATGTTCAAGCGCGAACTGTGCGGTGCCGACGCGTCGGCCGTGTTCAAACGCGATGAGTTCGGACTCGCCGCCGGCAAGGACTACGGTTTCAGCATGGACGTGAACCTGCGCATCCAGATGGAAGCGGTAGTGCCGGAAAAGGCTCCGCAGCCCTGACCGGCAACGTCCATGGGAAGCGTGGTGCTGCATTTCAGCATGTCGCTGGACGGCTACGTCGCCGGTCCAGAGGTGAACGCCGAGCCAACGCTGCAGCGGGCGACAAGGACGTCGTGATCATGGGAGCCGATACCGCGCGGCAAGCGCTCAGGGCCGGCCTGGTGGAGATGATCAATCTGCAGCTGGTTCCGGTACTTTTGGGAGGCGGCAGTCGTCTGTTCGAAGCGCAGGACGCGCAAGAACTGAGGTGCGTCCGAACAATCGAATCACCGCTGGTTACGCATCTGCGGTATCGGGTCGTTGGTTAGGAGCTGAGTGATCCGGGCATTGCGAACGGCTGCGCCGCCGGTCGCAACCGCATCTATTGCTTCAATTCCGACGGAGGCGCCATATCCAATGCGGAAACGCGCGCCCGCTCGGTCAGGAACTCTTGCTCACGGCTATTACGGGTCAGTTCCGCCGCGCGAACGAATTCGGCATGCGCCTCTTGATGGCGTCCCAATTTGGCCAGCAGGTCGCCGCGTACGCTGGGCAACAGGTGGTACTGGGCAAGCGCTGGCTCGGGAACCAGCGCATCGACCAGTTCCAAGCCGGCCGCAGGCCCGAAAGCCATCGACACCGCCACCGCGCGGTTGAGTTCCACGACCGGGGAGGGGGTGAGCTCCGACAAGGCATCGTAGAGAGCCACGATGGTTTTCCAGTCGGTCTGTTCGGCGGTCGCGGCTTGGGCATGGCAGGCCGCAATCGCGGCCTGCAAGGTGTAGGGCCCTAAGGGGCCGCGAAACTTGCGGGCGCGCGCCAGTGCGGCGAAACCCCGTTGTATCAACAAGCGATCCCATCGCGAACGGTCCTGATCCAGCAACAGCACCGGCGAGCCGTCCGGACCCGTGCGCGCCCGCGTCCGCGAGGTCTGTATTTCCATCAAGGCGACCAGCCCATGCACCTCGGGTTCGTCCGGCGCCAGTTCGGCAACGATACGGCCCAGCCGCAAAGCCTCTTCGCACAGGGCCGGCCGTATCAGATCGTCGCCGGCGGTCGCCGAATAGCCTTCGTTGTAGATCAGATAGATCACGCTGAGCACCGACGACAGGCGTTCGCCCAGCTCGTCGGCGCGCGGCACTTCGAAGGGGACCTGCGCCTCGGCCAGCGTGCGTTTGGCGCGCACGATGCGTTGCGCCACCGTGGATTCGGATACCAGGTAGGCACGCGCGATTTCATCGGTGGTCAAGCCGCCCAGCATGCGCAGCGTCAGCGCCACCCGCGCTTCCATCGAAAGCACGGGATGGCAGGCGGTGAACACCAGCCGCAGCAGATCGTCGCCTATGTCGTCGTCCATGTTGGCTTCGAATTCCGCAGTGGCGTCTTCCCAATCGCGTTCGAGCTCATGGCCGAGTTCCTCGTGCTTGCGCTGTTGCAGCTTGATCCGGCGCAGACGGTCGATGGCGCGATGCTTGGCGGTGGCCATCAGCCATGCGCCCGGGTTATCGGGCACTCCGGATTCGGGCCATTTCTCCAAGGCGATGACCAGCGCATCCTGCGCGAGCTCTTCGGCCAGGCCCACATCGCGCAGCATGCGCGCCAGGCCGGCTATGAGCCGCGCCGACTCGATTCGCCAGACGGCATCGATCGCGCGGTGTGTATCTGAAGTCGTCATCGCTGCCGATCAGACCATTGCCGCCGCATCCATGCAAGCTGCGGTGCAGCTCGTTCATGCCGTTCGGCGATTCCGCTATTGCGTGGTTGCGGCTCCGGTTCGCAGCCGCTGCTCTCGCTCCCGCTCCCGTAACTCAGGGGTGAATTCGGCGCCGAAATCCTCCGGCTCGAACACCTGGCGGATCTCGATTTCCGATTCGCCTGACGTGGGATTTGGGCAGCGTTTCACCCACTCGATCGCCTCTTCTCTGGATTTCACCTGCAGCAGCCAGAACCCGGCGATCAGCTCGCCGGTCTGGGCGAACGGTCCGTCGACGACCGTGCGCTTGCCGCCGGAGAAACGCACGCGTGCGCCTTTCGAGCTCGGCTGCAGCCCTTCGCCGGCCAGCAGCACGCCTGCCTTGATCAGTTCCCCGTTGAACTTGCCCATGTCGGCCAGCAGTCGTTCGCTGGGCACCACGCCGGCTTCGGATTCCTTGCTGGCTTTGATCATCACCATGAATCGCATCGTCGTTTCTCCAGTCCAGGGTGGATTGCCGGTCGGTTCCTCGTCTTTCCGGGCCTCACTTATCCATGACGAATCAGGAGCTACAGAATCGACAATTTGTCCCCCGGCCTTCGGACCTTGGGAGGAGAGGGCTGACCAGTCCCTAACGCACCCACGTTTACTATGCGGCGGCAGTAACCAAGGCAATCCTGTCGCCCACCACGTCCTGACCGGAGCACTTCCCCATGCCAGAAATTTCATCTCCCATGCCAGCCATCGGCGAGCGGGCGCCTGATTTCACTTTGCACTCCACGCCGGACCAGACGGTCTCGCTTTCCCAACTGCGCGGCCATCCGGTGGTGCTGGCGTTCTATCCGGCCGACTGGAGCCCGGTCTGCGGCGACCAGATGTCGCTTTACAACGAGCTGCTGTCCGAGTTCCGGCGTTTCCACGCGGCCGTCATCGGTATCTCGGTCGACGGCGCATGGTGTCATGCGGCCTTCGCGCTGGATCGCAAACTGCACTTTCCCTTGCTGTCGGACTTCGAACCCAAGGGCGCGGTTTCGCGGCTGTACGGGGTGTACCAGTCGCTGGAAGGCATCAGCGAACGCGCACTGTTCGTGATCGATGCCGAAGGCATCGTGCGCTGGAGTTATGTATCGCCCAGCGGCATCAACCCGGGCGCCGACGGCATTCTGGAGGCGCTGGAGAAGCTGCCCACTTCCGCGGGAGCGAAAGCATGAGCCTGCTCAAGCCCGATGTAGGTCCGGCCGACCATGCCCAGGGTCCGCGGGATGCGCCGCTGGTGCTGGTGGAGTACGGCGATTTCCAATGTCCGTATTGCGGAGAGCAATATCCCGAGATAAAGGCGGTCCAGAAAGCCATGGGCGAGGACCTGTGCTTCGTGTTCCGCCATTTTCCGCTGGCCGAAGCGCACCCCCATGCCGTGCATGCCGCCGAACTGACCGAAGCCGCGGACACCGTGGGCAAGTTCTGGGAAATGCACGACCGGCTTTACGAGCATCAGTCGGCATTGGA
Organism: Pseudoxanthomonas sp.; assembly: GCA_036383995.1. GTDB lineage: Bacteria > Pseudomonadota > Gammaproteobacteria > Xanthomonadales > Xanthomonadaceae > Pseudoxanthomonas_A. The sequence continues at coordinate 96,607 of DASVNG010000009.1, read as the reverse complement.
CGACCGCAGCCTGGCCGGGCACGCCCAGGCGCTGGGTCTGGACGAGGCCCTGTTCCAAGCCGTGCTGGACGAGGAATACGAGGGCCGTGTGCGCCACGACTTCCTCACCGGGGTCCGCAGCGGCGTCAACGGCACGCCCAGTCTGTTCATCAATGGGGAACGCTACGACGGGCCGCGCGATGCAGGAAGCCTGATCGAACTATTCAAGGCGATGCGGGAGTTGCAACGGCAGTAAAGATAGGCCTGGGACAGCGACTGGCCTGAAGCGGGTCAGAAAAGAGACAGGTCTTTACGCAAAGCGGTGTGTTTGGTGGCCTATGGAGTCATTCCAATGTCATTTAATGTCCTGAAAAGTAGATAATCTGGACATGGGCATGGATACGACCTCATTTGGAAAGGCCTGGCTACGCTGCGGTATGGTCGGAGCGACTTTTCAATTGGCTTCCGATGCCACATGATCGGCGAATTGAATCGATTCAATTGATGGGACAAGTGAGTGAACGCAGCGGTGTCGTATCCGGTCAATGTTGAAGCACCACAAACGCCTTCGCCCCGCAGTGCGCATTCGCTGGACCCTTTGATCGTCGCCGACGTCGGCGGCACCTATGCAAGGGTGGCTCTGGTCCGCGTGGCGCGGGGGCAGGCCCCTGAAATCCTCGACTTCCACCGGCATGCCTGCGCGGAGTATCCGAGTCTGGCCGCGATCCTGCGCGATTTCGCCGATCGCCAGGGGGCATCCGGTTGGTCGCGGCGCGCGGTCGTCGCCATCGCCGGTTTGCTGGATGGCGATACGCTGGTCAATTCCAACCTTCCCTGGCCGGTGTCGCTGGAAAGCACGCGCCTGACCGCCGAGCTGGAGGGTTTGACGCTGATCAACGATTTCGAGGCGGTGGCCCATGCCATGCCCTACCTCGATCCCAGCACGCTTTCGGCCTTGAGCGGCGATGCGGCGCATTCCTTCCAATGGCCCGCGCTGGTGCTGGGGCCGGGAACGGGCCTAGGCGCGGCATTGCGCTTCGAAGGCGGCGCGCGGCCCGTACTGGCCAGCGAAGTAGGGCACTCCGCATTGTCGGCGGGCAATGCGCTGGAACTGGAGATCCTGCGCTTGCTGATGGCGCGCTGGCCGCACGTGGACAACGAGCGCGTGCTGTCCGGCAGCGGTCTGATGAACCTGTACCCCTGCCTGTGCGAAATTCGCGGAGTCGCCCCGCGCTGGAGCACGACGGAACAACTGATCGCCGCCGCGCGGACGGGCGAAGACGCGCTGGCGGTGGAATGCATCGAAGTGTTCTGCGGATGGCTGGGCAGTTTGGCGGGCGATCTGGCGATCGCCTTCGGTGCGAAATCCGTTTATCTGGCGGGCGGCATTTCCGGCCATATCGACGGCTTCCTGCGCCGCGGCGCCTTTCAGGCGCGCTACGTCAACAAGGGCGTGCTATCGGACGTTCTGCGGCACACGCCGGTCTGGCGCGTGGATCATGGCCGGCTGGGTGTGATCGGCGCGGCCGCATGGTATGCAGAACATCACGCCATGGCCTGAGAGCACGCTGCGAAGATGCGGGAATGAGAGCATAGCGCGCGGACGCGCCATCGTTCATCGGAGGGGTAACTGAATGACTGACCGCAGGCGATTCCTGCAGACCGGCTTGTTGGCTGCCGGCGCCTTGGCGGTGCCGGGTATGCGTGCGCAACCGAACAACGCTTCCACCCAAGCGCGCGTGGTGGCCACTTGGGATTTCGGCGTGCAGGCCAATTCGGCGGCCTGGCGCGTATTGGAAGCCGGTGGCGGCGCGCTGGACGCCGTCGAAGCGGGCGCGCGCTGGGCCGAAAGCGAGCTGTGCAACCCCACGGTCGGCCATTGCGGCAGGCCGGACCGGGATGGCGTATTGACGCTGGATGCCAGCATCATGGATGGCGATGGCCGCTGCGGTTCGGTGGCCGCCCTGCAGGACATCGCGCATCCGATTTCGGTCGCGCGCCGGGTGATGGAGAAGACGCCGCACGTGATGCTGGTGGGCGAGGGAGCCCAACAGTTCGCGGTGCAGCAAGGTTTCGCCAAACAGCGCCTGCTGACGCCCGCAGCCGAGCAAGCCTGGCGCGATTGGCTCAAAACCGCCGAATACAAACCCCAGATCAATGCCGAGCGGCGCAGCCAGCCCGGCAACAAGGACAACCACGACACTCTTGGCATGCTCGCCATCGACGCGAGCGGCAAACTCGCAGGCGCCTGCACCACCAGCGGCATGGCCTGGAAGATGCACGGCCGGGTAGGGGACAGTCCCATCATCGGCGCAGGCCTGTATGTCGACAACGAAGTTGGGGCGGCTACCGCGTCCGGCGTCGGCGAAGAAATGATCCGCAATGCCGCCAGTTTCCTGGTGGTGGAGTTGATGCGGCAAGGGCGGACGCCCGCGGATGCGTGCAGGGAAGCCATCGACCGAGTCGTGCGTAAGCGGCCCGAAGCCAGCAAGACCTTGCAGGTCTGTTTTCTGGCGCTCAACAAACACGGCGAGGTCGGCGCGTTCGCGTTGCACAAAGGCTTCGTGTATGCGGTCTGCGATGCGGACAAGCGCGAGGACCTGCGCGAGTCGGCTTCCGTTTACGCCACCACGCAGTTATGAGCCCTCCGTCCGCGGCGGCATCGGCTGGCGGCCGATACACGCTGGAGATCGCCGCTAATTCCCTGGGTTCGGCCTTGGCGGCGCAGGCGGGCGGTGCGGACCGGGTGGAGCTGTGCGAAAACCTGGGCGAAGGCGGAACGACGGCTTCCTACGGAACGCTTGCGCTAGCGCGCGATCGCCTGACGATCCCGCTCTACGCGCTTATTCGCCCGCGCGCCGGGGATTTTCTTTACGGCGCGGAGGAGCGCGACACGATGCTCCGCGATATCGAGCTATGCGTGCGGCTGGGTTGCGATGGCGTTGTGATCGGTGCGCTCGATGCCGAGGGCCGGGTCGACGAAGAACTTTGTCGCGAGCTCGTTGCCGCAGCCGGTTCTCTCGGCGTCACCTTCCACCGCGCATTCGATGCCGCCTTCGATCCTGCGCATGCTTTGGAAACCATCATCGCCCTGGGATGCGAACGTGTGTTGACATCTGGAGCGCGGAACGACGCCATGCAAGGCTCCGACGCTATCGCGGGCCATGCGCGGCAGGCAAGGGGACGCATTAATCTCATGGCCGGTGCGGGCATCACCGCCGGCAATATCGCCGAGATCGCCCGCCTGACAGGGGTTCGCGAGCTGCATGCGTCAGCCAAAGGCGTGCAGCTTTCGCGCATGCGCTTCCGCAACGAGACCCTGCAGGGTTTGTCCGTGGACTGGACGCAGACGCAAGCGGCATCGGTTCGTGCATTGCGTGATGCGCTATCGGCCGCATCGGCCGATTGAACGTTTGTCGAGACCGCTGCAAATGTCTATCGAGTCTTCTTAGTTCGGCGCATTTGCGCAGCATCGCCGCAGACTCACAGACGTGGCTTTCCATGCCAAGAAGCCATTGACCGTGCGGTATGTCCGCATGGAGGTTGATCGGCCTGGAATCCTGCCTCTGGCCACACCGGCGCGGGGCACCCGGCGTACTTCTTCGTAGACGAGATTGTTGTCAAGTAGCCGGCCAATCGCTGCTCTACTGAGACATCGAATAAGGCTGCTGCGTCGGGTGCGTCGCCCATGTTTTGTTCGGTTCCGCCTGCATCTCGAAACGCAGTTCGCCGCCTGTAAGGATCTCCTGATGGGTCAGATAGGCGCGGTCCAGCGGTTTGCCGTTGAGAGTGGCGCTGCCGATGTACGCGTGCGCATCGTCCAGGCCGTCGGCGATGACGGTGAAGCGCTTGCCGTTGGGCAGATGCAGCGTGGCGCGGGGTAGGAAGGGGCGGCCCAGGATGTACTGGTTGCTGGCTGGAGTGACAGGGTAGAAGCCCAACGCGGTGAACACGTACCAGGCCGACATCTGGCCCAGGTCGTCGTTGCCGGCCAAGCCATCGGGGCGAGGGGCGTATTGGGTTTCCATGATCCGCTTCAGCCGCGCCTGCGTGCGCCAAGGCTGCCCGGCGTAGGCGTACAGATAGGCCACATGGTGGCTGGGTTCGTTGCCGTGCGCATACCAGCCGATCAGGCCGGTGATGTCTTCCATGTGCTCGAACACCGCCGGATCCACCTTTGCGTCGAACACCGCGTCCAGCCTGTCCAGCAGCTTGTCGCCGCCGCCATGCGCCGCGGTCAGGCCGGCCACGTCCTGTGGCACGTACCAAGAGTACTGCCAGGCATTGCCTTCGGTGTAGTCGGTGCCGTAACCACTGGCGGCCGGATCGAACGGTTCGCGGAAACTGCCGTCGCGCTTGCGCGCGCGCATGAAGCCGGTGGCCGGGTCGAAGGCGTGCTTCCAGTTCGCCGCGCGTTTGTCGAATTCGGCCGCCACCTCGGTCTTGCCCATCGCCCGCGCCGTCTGCGCGATGGTCCAATCATCGTAGGCGTATTCCAGCGTCTTGCTGGCGGCTTCGCCTTCCTCGTCGATCGGCACGTAACCCAGTTCGCGGTATTGGGCGATGCCGTCGTAGGGACCGTAGTCGGCGCTGGCCACCATGGCCTGCAAGGCTTCATCGGCGTCGTAACCGCGGATGCCTTTCATGTAGGCATCGGCGATCACCGGCACGGCGTGGTACCCGATCATGCACCAGGTTTCCTGCCCGTGGAACGACCATACCGGCAGCACGCCGTAGGGGCTTTCGCGACGCGCGGCCAGCAGGGAATTGACGAAGTCGTTGGTGCGCTGCGGCGGTTGCACCAGGGTGGCCAGCGGATGCAGGGCGCGGTAGGTGTCCCACAGCGAGAAGGTGGAATAGTTCGTCCAGCCCTTCGCCTGGTGCACGGCATTGTCCGGGCCGCGATAACGGCCATCGCTGTCCATGAACAGCGTGGGACCCAGCAGCGTGTGGTAAAGGGCGGTGTAGAAACTAGTGCGTTGCTCGGCGCTGCCGTGCGCTTCCACTGCGCCCAACGCTTCGCTCCATTGCCGCTTAGCGGCGGCGCGCATGCCGTCGAAGTCCCAGCCGGGCGCTTCCGCATCCAGGTTCGCGATCGCATTGTCTTCGCTGACCGGCGAGAGCGCCACTTTCACCAGCACGGGTTCGTCGGCAACCGTAGCCATGTCGAACGCAGCGACGAGCTGGCGGCCTTCGATCTGTGCGCGCTGACGCGGCTCCTTTTCGCCCGGCGGCGGGAAGCCCTTGTAGGCGATGTCCTGCTCGGTATTGTGCAGCTCGTGGCCGCTGAGTGGCCGCGAGAAGCGTAGGGCGAAGTACAACTGCCGGCCCGGCGCCCAGCCGCGAGTTTCGCGAAAGCCGGTGACCGTGCCGTCTGCGCGCACGCGCACGCGCGACCACGACACTTTTCCGGGGTAGTCGTACATGCTGGTGCGCAGATCGAGCACTACGTGGGCTGGCTTGCCGGCGGGGAAGGTGTAGCGATGCATTCCCACTCGCGGACTGGCGGTGAGCTCGGCGCGCACTTTGTAGTCGTCCAAAGTGACGGCGTAATAGCCGGGCTGGGCGGTTTCGGTAGCGTGGCGGAAGCGGGAGGTATAGCCGCTTCCCGGCTGGTCCGGGTCGCCGCGCTCCAGCTTCAAGTCGCCAGTAGTCGGCATCAACAGCAAATCGCCCAGATCGGAATGGCCAGTGCCGGAGAAATGCGTATGCGAGAACCCGACGATGGTGGTGTCGTCATAGCGATAGCCTGCCGCCCAGCCGTAGCCGTCCTTGCGTGGCTGGATGCGCGTGTCGGGCGACAACTGCACCATGCCGTAGGGAACGGTGGCGCCGGGATACGTATGGCCTTCGCCGCCGGTACCGATGAAGGGGTCCACCGCCTTGTAAGCGGCCTCGCCTGCATTCGTCGCTGCAGCCAGTGCGCTTCCGGAGTCCATCGCAGCCAAACCCGTGAAACCGGCCAATATGACCATCGTCGCGCCCAGCCTCGTCATGCCACACCTTTGGATCGGTCGAATTACGGGAAACTAGCACACGCCCGTTGAAGAGGTCATTTGGGAGTAAGCCGATCATTCGTGGGTGCGGTCAGCACGATCGTTTTCCCTATGCGGGTGTTGGGCAAAGAGCTGGCGCCGGGCGTGACAACACGGAATTTGCATGGACTGCTGCGCGGCAACATGCACTTCCAGGCCGGACGTGGTAAATCTTATATGGATGATTGGATCGATCCAATTAGGGCCAATCTTGATAGTTGATCCAATAAGGCGACGGACGCGCCGGGCTATCCGCGCTAAAAGACGCCGTACTTCCACAAGGTGCCCGGGCACGCAAAGGCCTGCGCACTTGCGCAGTGACTGACGCAGCAGGCCGCCGCCAAGGGAATAGATATGTCGAGACGCTCCATCACGCATCGGGCCATCAGCATCCTGGTGCAGGCCGAATCCTTGGCCTGTGCCGCACGTCTTCGCAGCGGGTCCGTGCTTGCAATGGCTGCGCTTTTTCTGTCGGCGCCCGCCGCCGCAGGTGCAAGCGATGCGCGTTTCGCCACCTCGTTCGAGCCGGGCGAACCCGTGCCTGCCGTACTTGCAGAGGCTGGTCTGCAGGCATCTCCGGGGAACGGCCCCGAGCAGCCGTACGCGGCCAAGCGCGGCATGGGCTACAGCGGCGCGCACGCCATGCACTATCGCGGCGATACCGCCGGACGCATGCGGCTGTTCCCGGTGGATATCGGAATCGACAAGGACACGACCTTGGCGTGGATGGTGATGCCCGAGATCGTCGGAGGCGACAGTTCCTCTTCCACCGGAGTATCGCTGGACCTTGTCTTCGACGACGGGCGCCGGCTGTCCGAGACGGGCGCGCGCGACCAGCACGGCGCGCCAGTCGGCGCCACCGGCCAGGCGGAATCGAAGACGCTGTACCCACAGCAATGGGCGCACAAGCAGGTTCGCCTGGGCGATGTGCCTGCACTGCATGGAAGGCGCATCAAGGCCATCGAGCTGGAACTGCAGCCCACTTCCGATGCCGGTGCAAGCGGCTGGATCGACGACATCGTCATCCAAGAACAGGCGCGCACCGTGGCGCAGCGCCCAAGCGACTACGTGCTGACCAGTCGTGGCACGCAATCCAACAGCACGTTCTCGCGCGGCAACAACATTCCAGCTACCGCGATGCCGCACGGGTTCAACTTCTGGGTGCCCGTTACCGACGCTGGAACGCTGGCCTGGCTGTACCGATGGAGCGAACAGAACGGCGCCGACAATCGACCGCGCCTGCAGGCACTGTCGATCAGCCACCAGCCCAGTCCGTGGATGGGCGACCGCCAGACTTTCCAGGTGATGCCCTCGGCGACGCGCGGTGTTCCCGAGGCCGATCGCGAACGCCGTGCGTTGTCTTTTTCGCACGATAAAGAACTGGCTCGCCCGTATGCTTACCGCGTGGACTTCGACAATGGCATCCGCGCCGAGATCGCGCCCAGCGACCGCGCGGCGATCTTCCGCTTCCGCTTTCCCCGCGACGGAGACGCGAATCTGCTGTTCGACAATGTGGATGAACGCGGAGGGCTGACGCTGGATGCGGGCACACAGACCCTCGAGGGTTATACCGACACCCGCAGCGGCCTATCCAACGGCGCGACCCGGATGTTCATCTATGCGCGGTTCGACCAGCCTTGGACCAGCAGCCGATCGATCAAGACCGGTCGCCCCACCCAGTACATCAAGTTCGCGCCAAGCGACGATGGCGTGGTGAGCATGCGCATCGCCACTTCATTGATCTCGGTGGAGCAGGCACGAGCCAACCTCGAACAAGAAATCGGTGCAGATAGTTTCGAGGTCGTCAGGGAGCGCGCGCAGGCAGCGTGGGATGCGCTGCTGGGACGGGTGAAGGTGGAGGGCGCGACCGACGACCAGCTGGCGACGGTCTATTCCAACCTGTACCGGCTGTTCCTGTATCCGAACATCGCATACGAGAACGTCGGCAGTGCCGAACGGCCCGATTGGCGCCATGCCGACCAGAACAGCTGGTCCAAGGACAACACCGGCGGCGATGCCCAGCGCACCTCTGCGCCGGTCCGGGCCGGAAGAATCTACGTCAACAACGGCTTTTGGGACACCTTCCGCACGAGTTGGCCGGCTTATGCGCTGTTCGCACCCGACAGTGCCGGCGAAATGATCGAAGGCTTCCTGCAACAGTACCGGGACGGCGGCTGGATCGCGCGCTGGTCGTCGCCCGGCTATGCGGATCTGATGGTCGGCACCAGTTCCGATGTCGCCTTCGCCGACGCCTGGCTCAAGGGCGTACGCGGCTTCGACGCCCGCCAGGCCTATGAAGCGGCGCTGCGCAATGCCACGGTGGCGCCGCCCGTATCCAACGTCGGACGCAAGGGCCTGGCGCGCTCGATGTACCGAGGCTACGCCGACAACTCGGTGCATGAGGGACTCTCGTGGACGCTGGAGGGCGCGCTCAACGACTTCGGCCTGGCGCAGTTGGGGCGTGCGCTGGCCGCCGGCGAAACAGACGCCGTACGCGCGGGGCGCTATCGGGAGGAAGCTGAATACTTCCAGGCCCGGGCGACGGATTATGCGCACCTGTTCGATCCGGCGACCGGATTTTTCCGCGGCCGCGATGCGAAGGGAAGCTGGGGGCAGTGGGCTAAGAACTTCGATCCGCGCGTGTGGGGCGGCGACTACACCGAAGCCAACGCGTGGAACTTCGCTTTCACCGTTCCGCACGATGGCGCGGGACTGGCGACGCTGCTCGGCGGACAAGAGGAGCTGGCGCACAGGCTGGACGAATTCTTCGCCACCCCGGAAACCGCGGAAGACCGGTTCTCGGGTACCTATGGCGGCATCATCCACGAGATGACCGAAGCGCGCGACGTGCGGATGGGAATGTACGCACACAGCAACCAGCCCTCGCACCATATTCCATGGATGTACGTAGCCGCCGGCCAGCCGTGGAAGACGCAGCGCATCACCCGGGACGTGTTGCGCCGACTCTATCTGGGGGGCGAGATAGGCCAAGGCTATCCAGGCGACGAGGACAACGGCGAGATGTCGGCCTGGTATTTGTTCGGGATGCTGGGGTTTTATCCGCTGCGCATGGGGGCGCCGGAGTACGTCATCGGTTCGCCCGCATTCAAGCGCATCGACGTCGAGCTCAAGAACGGACGCGTTCTGACCGTTGTCGCTCATGGCAACAGCGATGACGACGTCTACGTGCAGTCCCTAAAGGTCAATGGCCGTCCGTGGGACCGGGCCTGGTTGCAGCACGACGACATAGCCGACGGCGGCATTCTCGAATTCGTCATGGGCGACAAGCCGTCTACGTGGGGAAGCGGCGCCGACACTCTTCCCCCGTCCATGACCTCGTCAGGCCGTCGCCCCGCGGGCTTGCTGGATCTGTCTTCAGACGCGCAAGAGATCACGCTGGCGGGGCATGGAACCGCCAGCCCTCTCGTCGACAACGACTCGTCCACGTCATTGCAACTTGCGGCACAGGCGTCGGTCGGCTTCCGGTTCCGTATACCGACCAGCATCGGTTATTACACCCTCACCAGTGGCGGCGAGCCGCTGGATGGCTTGGCGTGGACACTCCAGGGACGCAATGGAGGCGGCTCCTGGACCACGCTGGATCAACGTGGCGCTGAGCGGTTCCAGTGGGCGCAACAACTGCGGCCTTTCCGTATCGGCGAGCCGGGCGACTACCGGGAGTATCGATTGCAGTTCTCGGGTCACGCGGCGATAGATCTTTCGGAGGTGGAATTGTTGCAACCGTCGTACTCACCAGCACAGCGTTAGGTGCGCACGGAGCATCGCGATGAGCATCCGATTGTGATGAAAGCGCCGAACCAGGGTCCCGCGCATTCCTCACTGCCGGAGGCCGCGAATGGGCGGGACAGAAGGACTTTCCCTTGCGCGTCGTACATGGCACCACAAGCGAAATTCAAGGCGATGCTGCGTGGCAGCATGCATATGCCGGAGCACTATGCTTATTATTCCATCCGCTGGATTAGAACGATCTAACTGGCGGGGTCAGTCGAAGGGCGGACAGCAGAAGAATGGCTCGCCAGTTTGTTCGCGGGTAGTTGTTCCATGCGAAAGGAGATTCATAGCAGATAAAATTTAGATCGATCCAAATTGCTTGGCATCAAAAATAACGAATCAATCTTGGGAGAGGGTGATTGAAATGAAAAGCACGCCACGCGTACGCATCCGCAACTCGTTGTCAGTCGGTATCGCCGTCGCACTATCCACCGCTGCCGTATTGCCTGGTGGCGCTTACGCTCAAGAAGCAAATCCGGTGCAGGCCGGTTCCACCGCAGCAACGGACTTGGACACAGTTGTCGTCACCGGTTACCGGTACTCGATCGAGAAGAGCCTGGACCAGAAGCGCAACGCGAACGCCGTCGTCGAGGTGATCACCGCCGAGGACGTCGGCAAGTTCCCGGACAAGAACGTGGCCGACGCGCTGCAGCGCGTGCCGGGCGTGATCGTTACCCGTGACGGCGGAGAGGGCAAGAACGTCAGTGTCCGCGGCCTGTCTTCGGAACTGACCCTCACCCAACTCAACGGCAACTACATCGCCACGGCCGAGTCCAACGGCGACCCGACCCGTTCGTTCAACTACATGCTGCTGCCGTCGAACATGCTGTCCAGCGCCGAACTGTTCAAGACGCCGGAAGCGCGCATCGATGAAGGCGGCGTCGGCGGCACCGTGATCCTGCACACGCGCCGACCGCTGGAACTGGAACCCAACACCGGCTTCGTCTCCGTTGACGGTACCTGGGCCGACACCACCAAGAAGACCGACGGCCAGTTCTCGGGCTCGTATTCCTGGCACGACAAGGACGACCGTTTTGGCGTCTTCGTCGGCTACACCCAGCAGAAGCGCACCACGCGCACCCTCGGTGCCAGCACCGAGAGCTGGCAGTGGTACGGCCGCGATGAAGGCGGCACCGCGGTCGACGTCAATGGCAACCCTTCCGACTTCAACTCGAACTGGTGGGGCGGCACGGGCTTCTGGGACCAGAACGGCCAGTACTACACCGGCTTCATGATGCCGACCTCGGTCAATCTGGACGTCAAGGAAGAAGAACGCGAGCGCAAAGGCGGCCAGGTCACCTTGCAGTTCAAGCCGACTGACAACTTGACCCTGACAGCGAACTACTTCCGTTTCGACCTGTCGCAGGACTCCCAGACCAACACCTTGAAGGTTCCGGAGTGGAACATCGCCCGTTACTACGGCGACGGCAACTGGCGCGGTGGCCGCCTGCTCGACGGCCTGACCTTCGACCGCAGCGGCACCATCGTCACCGGCGCGGACTACAGCCTGCATCCCGGCAAAGCGTACTACTGCAGCGAGGCGGAAGCTGCCGCTGCCGGCATGGCGCCGGGCGGTTGGGGCTCGGACGACTGCACCGTGCCGACTCCGCAGATCACCGGCAGCTACAACATCGAGGAATCGTTGTCGCAGACCGCCGACTTCGCGGCCGAGTGGCGTGGCGAGTCGTTGGATGTCTCCTTCAAGGGAGGGCGCACTTGGGCCAAGGGCGGCCCGGAATTGCAGTTCGCGGTGCCGCTCAAGCCGCGCCGCCAGAACGCGGACGGCAGTTGGACCAACGGCAACTTCGCCAGCTCGTGGGATCTGACCGGTACGCCGACGATGACGTTCTCGCCGGAACTGATGCAGAACCTGCGGAACGGCATCTTGCAGGTCGACCTCGGCTCGACCGGTTCGTCCTGGACCCGGAACAGCACCGAGCAGAAGTACGCTCAGTTCGATGCCACCTGGCACAACGACAGTGGCTTCCTGGAATCGCTCCAGTTCGGCATCAAGGGACGCGACGGCGGCATCCATCGCAGTACCGGCAACAGCTACTGGGTGTGCCCGGGCACCGATCCGAGCGACTACGACAACCGTTACTGGAATGGCCGCTGCAACGATGTCGCCACCCAGTTCTCGCCGGACTTCCTGTACTCGCTGGGCAACCTGGCTGGCGGCATCGACGCCAGCGCCTACCCGGCGATCAACTATCCGGCCTACATCGCCTATCTCAACAGTACCTACGGCCCGATGCAGACCCGCGAGGAAGACAACTTCGTCTACAACGTCGACGAGAAGATCTATTCCACCTACCTCCAGGCCAACTTCCGTACAGACCGCTTGCGCGGAAACATCGGCGTGCGCATCGCGAAAACCAAGCAGCATGCCGATTCCACCGACAAGGTCACCTCCTACAACGACTACTTCTTCGATGATGCCAATGGCAACCCGCTGGCCTGCCAGCAAGGCGCCACCGCGCCGGGTGGTGCGCCCGCCGACACGTACTGCGGTAGCGAGGGGTACTGGAGGCTTTCGGACAGTGTGGCGCGACCAGAGTCGTTCGAAGTCAGTTCGCTCGACCGCAACTACACCGACGTGCTGCCGAGCTTCAACCTGGCCTACGACCTGACCGAAGACCTGGTGCTGCGCGCGGCCGCTTCCAAGGTGATTTCGCGCCCGAGCTACAGCGACATCGCCGCCCCCGGCAGCCTGGAGTACTTCAGCGAGGAATATGTCAACGACCGTCGTCTGACCGGCGGCGCTGGCCAGCAGGGTTGGTACGGTTCGGGCAGCAACAAGGGACTGGAGCCATACGAAGCCACGCAGTACGACGTGGGCCTGGAATGGTACTTCCAGCCGGGTTCGGTGGTGGGCGTCGGCCTGTTCCGCAAGAACGTCAGCAACTTCACGGTGCCTGTGATCGCCGACGTGCAGGCGGTCATCAACGGTGAGACCGTGACCGTGCAGAACTACGCGACCGAGGCGGGCGGCCGTGACGCGGTGTCGCAGGGCGTCGAACTTTACGCGCAGCACACGCTGGATTTCGGTCTGGGCTTCCAGTTCAACTACACCTACAACGACACCAACGAAGCGGCGATCACCCTCGAGGACGGCACTGAACTCGGCGAATCTCCGCTGGTCGGAAGCGCGAAGAACCAGACCAACTTCACCATGTTCTACGAAACGGAGAAATTGTTGCTGCGTGCCTCTTACAACCGTCGTGGCGAAGTGGTGCAAGGGTTGGTCAACGGTCTGAACGTCTACGATGAGCCGTACTACCAGGTAGATCTGAACGCGGCGTACAACTTCACGCCGGCATTCAGCATCAGCGCTTCGGTGTTGAACGTGACCAAGGAAGAGACGCGTTCGCACCTGGGCAACGACACCCAGGACCGCTTCTACACCAATGGCTACGCAGGACGCGTCGCCTACATGAGTCTGACGTACAAGTTCTGAAGCGTATCGCCCCTCGTGTCCGGTGGGCACGAGGGGTTCTCTCACGCGGCGCATCATATGGACGAGCATCATGGAACCACCACGGACTAAGGGCGGGGCAGTGGAGTTGCCGACAAATTGCACATACCTTGTCTGGCGACGTGCGCCCATCGATGAACTACGGCAACCTGTAAACGCATGAAACACCACACGATCAAAGCGATATTCCGCTCAGTGCCTCTGCTTCTGGCACTGACCGCCTTGGCGGCCGGAGCGGCGCCGCAACGATTGGCTGCGGAGGTCAACACCTTCATCGGCAGCAAGGACGACGGCAACACGTTTCCAGGCGCATCGGCGCCGTTCGGCCTGATCCAGGTCAGTCCCATCGGCGAACACTATTCGGGCTGGCGCTACGACGATCCCAAGATCCGCGGCTTCGGCCATTCCTTCCTTTCCGGCGCGGGTTGCTGGGAGCAGGGCGGGCAGGTGTCGGTGCTGCCGGTCACCGGCGCGATCGGCCCTGGCGGCGATTTCGACACCGCCAAGCCCAAGAGCTTCGATCACAAGCAATACGGCTCGCGTTACAGCCACGACAACGAGATCGGCCAGGCCGGTTATTACAAGGTACGCCTGATCGACTATGGCGGCATCGACGCCGAAGCCACCGCGCTGACCCGTGCGGCGGCCGAACGCTACACCTTCCCGGTCGATGTCAAGACCGGCCACGTGCTGATCAATGTAGGCCAGGCCAACGAACGCCATTCGGTCATCGGCAGCACGGTGGAAGTCGTCGGCGACCGGGCCGTGGAAGGCAAACTGGTCACCAACAGTTTCTGCGGCGGCCATCAATACACCACCTGGTTCCGGCTGGAGTTCGATCGTCCGTTCAAGGCGTTCGGCACCTGGGGCGAGAACGGCGGCGTAGTGGGCTCGCGACACAGCATGGAAGGCGAACTCAAGCCCAACGGCGCCTGGCTCAGTTTCGATCTGGGCAAGGGCATGGCGGTGACCGCGGTCAGTGCGATCTCCCACGTCGACGCCGAAGGCGCGCGCAACAACTTGCGTAGCGAAGGCATGCGGGGCGGCAAGCCGATGGATTTCGATCTGATGCGCAAACAGGCGCAGGAAGTCTGGAGCAAGGAACTGGACAGCGTGCGTGTACAGGGCGGCAGCGGTGATGATCGCACCGTGTTCTACACTGCGCTTTACCACGCCTTGCTGCAGCCGCTGACCGGCAGCGATGCCGACGGCCGCTACCGGGGCTACGACGAGCAGATCCACCGCGCGGACGGCTGGACCTATTACGAATATTTCTCGCTATGGGATACCTACCGTTCGCAGAACCAGTTGCTGGCGCTGCTGCGTCCGCAACGCGCCCGCGACATCGGCCGTTCGCTGCTGGCCATCCAGGAGCAGGGCGGCTGGCTGCCGCGCTGGGGATATGCGAACTTCGACACCAACGTCATGACCGGCGATCCGGTGACGCCATTCCTGGTGGACCTATGGCGCTTCGGTGCATTGGACGGCCTGGAAAAGCAGGCCTACGCCGCCTTGCGCCAGAACGCTTTCGAGGTGCCGCCGACCAACTCGCGCCACGCCGGCCGTTCCGGCAACCCCAGCTACCTGGCGCGCGGTTTCGTGCAGTACGACCGCGCCTTTCCTTCCAAGGGCATGGACGTGGATCCGCACCACGGGGGCTCGGCGACGCTCGAATACGCGCTGGCCGACTGTTCGTTGGCGCAGATGGCCCAGGGTCTGGGAATGACCGACGACGCAGCGACCCTGCGTGAGCGCGGACGCAACTGGCGCAAGGTCTGGGATGCAGACGTGCGCGACGACGAAACCGGCTTCGTCGGTTTCCCGCGCCCGCGCCTGGAGGACGGCAGTTGGTACGCGCCGTCGGAAGGCCGTTACAGTCCACGTTCGCAGCATGGTTTCCACGAGGGCACCGCCTGGCAGTACCAGTGGCTGGCGCAGCAGGACGTACCGGGCCTGGTCGACGCCATGCACGGCAAGGAAAAGGCCGGCCAGCGTCTGGACGCCTTCTTCGCCTACGACGCGCTGGTCAAGGACCCCTTGCATGCCGCCCGCAAGGAATGGGTGGTTGGCCCTTACAGTTACTACAATCAGTACCGCTACAACCCCAACAACGAGCCTGATCTGCATTCTCCCTGGATGTACACGCTGATCGGGCAGCCATGGAAGACCTCCACCGTGCTGCGCGCCGCGCAAAAACTGTTCGCCAATGCGCCGAACGGCGTCACCGGCAACGACGATCTGGGCACGATGTCGGCGTGGTACCTGTTCAGCGCCATGGGGTTCTATCCCGCCGTGCCCGGCAGCGGGCAGTTCCTGTTGCACGTGCCGCGCTTCAGCCGGGTCGAGCTGGATCTGGGACAGGGCAAGACGCTGCGGATCGAGGCGCCGGGCGCCGATGGCGATCGCTTGCAGTACGTCGAAGGCGTCCGCGTAGACGGCGCCGCGCACCCACAGGTTTGGCTGGGCTGGGACGATCTGCGCCAGGGCGGAACCATTGCCTATTCCCTGGCATCCAACCCGCCGACGGCAGGGTGGGGCACCCGGCCCGAGGATCTGCCCGTCTCGTTCTGCGCGGTGTCGCAGCCTCCAGCCGCGGTATCGGAGTAGTCCGGTTGCGCCGCGCCCGTCGCCGGATCGGTCACTCTCCCGCTGACCGGCGACTGGCATGGCTTTTTTTCGCGGCACGATGGTTTAGGCTGGCGCCTCCATAGGGAATAGTTCGATCCAAATGAAAAACAAGAACATTGCCGCAGGAAAAGGCTCGCGTTCCGACGGGGGGCGCAAATCCGGCCATCGACCGGTGACGGTGACCGACATCGCCAATGCCATCGGCGTGTCGCGCGCCACCGTGTCGCTGGTGCTGCGCGGCAGCCCGCTGGTGCACGTGGATACGCGCGCCAAGGTGGAGGCGGAATTGCGCAGGCAGCGCTACGTCTACAATCGGGGCGCGGCCAATCTGCGCCGGCAGGTCTCATCCAGCATCGCGCTGGTGATCAACGACCTGTCCAACCCGTTCTTCGCCGAATTCGCGGCCGGCGTGGATGAGGCCTTGGGCGCGAAAGGCTACGTGACGCTGCTGGGCAGCACGGGCGAATCGCCGGAGCGCCAGCAGGCCGTGCTCGCTTCGATGATGGAGCACACCCCCGCCGGATTGATCCTGTCGCCGGCCGAAGGCAGCGACGCCGCGCACATGCGCCAGGTGTTGGGCGCGCGCAGCAATATACTGCTGTTCAACCGCGAGCTGTCCGGAGCCGAGTGGGATTTCCTGGCGCTGGACAATCAGCGGGGCGCGCATATCGCGACCGCCCACCTGATCGGTCTGGGTCATCGCCGCATCGTTTTCTACGGCGGCCATGCCGATTCCAGCTCCTGCCAGCAACGCCGCGCGGGCTATGCGCAGGCGATGGCGGAGGCGGGGCTGAAGATCGAGGAGGAATGGATGATCGAATCGGCACCGAACCGATTGGAAGCGGCGGCGCGCACGGGCGAACTGTTCGCACGCGAACCGACACCCACGGCGGCCGTCTGCTACAACGATACGGTCGCCCTGGGCCTGATGCTGGGCCTGATATCGCGCGGCATCCGCCCCGGCCACGATTTCGCCGTCACCGGATTCGACGATATTTCCGAGGCTGCCGTCACCACGCCGTCGCTGACGACAATGGCCGTCTATCCGCGCGAACGCGGTCGCCAGGCGGCGGAACTGCTGTTGCGCAGGCTCGACGAACCCGAGGCCAATTCCCAGCGCACCATCGCACCAGTGGAGCTCCGCATTCGCGAGAGCAGCGGCCCGTCGCGCAAATGATGCTCTTTCCCCGCGCCATTCCTGCCGCATTCCGAGACGTGTAAACGCATGCATATTCCCCATAGCACCCCCACTGGCGACGCTGGTTCGTCGGCTCCTGCGATCAATACGCGCATGGCGCTTTCGGTCGTCACCACGATCTTCTTCATGTGGGGATTCCTGACCTGCCTCAACGACATCCTGATTCCGCACTTGAAGGCGGTGTTCGAATTGAACTACGCACGCGCCATGCTCGTGCAGTTCACCTTCTTCGGCGCGTATTTCCTGATGTCGCTGCCGGCCGGCCGATTGGTCGCGCATCTCGGCTACAAAAAAGGCATCGTCGCCGGACTGGCCATAGCCGGTGTCGGCGCGCTGGGTTTCTGGCCGGCGGCCGAGCTGCGCATCTATGAAGCGTTTCTGGCGGCGTTGTTCGTATTGGCGACCGGCATCACCGTGCTGCAAGTGGCGGCAAATCCTTATGTAGCCTTGCTTGGTCCGGAGAGCACCAGCTCCAGCCGCCTGACGCTGGCGCAGGCATTGAACTCGCTGGGCACCGCTATTGCGCCGATCTTCGGTGGCCTGCTGATCCTCGGCAACACGGTGAAGAACGCCGAGCAGATCGCGGCGATGCCGCTGGCCGAGCAGATCGCCTACCGCACCCAGGAGGCCCAGTCAGTGCAGGGCCCTTATGTCGGTCTGGCCGTGGTGTTGTTCCTGCTGGCGGTGTTCGTCTATCTGTTCCGCTTGCCGGCTTTGACCGAGACGACTGAGAAGGCCGACCATCTCAAGCACACCCTGCGCGAAGCGCTGCGCCATCGCCATGTGCTTTTCGGCGTGCTGGGCATCTTCTTCTATGTCGGCGCGGAAGTGGCTATCGGCAGCTTTCTGGTCAATTACCTGTCGATGCCGAACATCGGCGGTTTCACCGAGCAGGAAGCCACCAGATACGTATCGGCATACTGGACGCTGGCGATGGTCGGCCGTTTCGCAGGCTCGGCGATCATGGTCAAATTCTCGCCGCGGAAGCTGCTGACCATCTTCGCAGCGGTCAACGTCGCTTTGCTGGCCACGACCATGTTGGGCGAAGGCCGTATTGCCGTGTACAGCATTGTGGCTACCGGTCTGTTCAATTCGATCATGTTCCCGACCATCTTCGCTTTGGGTATCGAGCGTCTGGGGCCCTTGACCGGCAAGGCCTCCAGCCTGTTGATCATGGCCATCGTGGGCGGTGCGATCGTGCCGTACCTGCAGGGCATCCTGGCCGATAGCGTGGGCCTGCACCATGCCTTCATCCTGCCGCTGCTCTGCTACGGCTACATCATCTTCTACGGCCTGTCGGGTTCACGCCCGATTTCCGTCGCTCCGGCCAAATAAGGTGTGAGACCAACGATGTCGAAGATTGTCTGTTTTGGCGAGGCTTTGATCGATCTATTGGCGCAACCGCCGACAACGGCCGATACCCCGCGCGCCTTCTTGCAATACGCCGGCGGGGCGCCGGCCAACGTGGCCGTCGCGGCGGCGCGCTTGGGCGCCGATACGCATTTCGCCGGCATGCTGGGCCAGGACATGTTCGGCGACTTCCTGCTGGAAAGCCTCGCTTCGGCCGGTGTCGCCACCGATTGCATCGTACGCACCGGCGAGGCCAAGACCGCGCTGGCCTTCGTCGCGCTGGATGCGGCGGGCGAGCGCAGTTTCAGTTTCTACCGGCCGCCCGCCGCGGATCTGCTGTTCCGTACCGAGCATTTCCAGGCCAACTGCTTCGCCGGCACGGGCACCTTCCATGTCTGTTCCAATAGCCTGACCGAAGCCACCATCGCCGAAACCACGTTCAACGGCATGCTGCGCGCGCGCGCGGCCGGCGCGGTGGTCAGCCTGGATCTGAACTTGCGGCCGGCGTTGTGGCCGGCAGGCGCGGATCCGGCGCCGCGCCTATGGGAAGCGCTTGCCAACGCCGATCTGATCAAGCTGGCGCGCGAGGAACTGGAATATCTGGCGCACCCCTTCGGCGGCGGCGCCACCGGCGAATCGGCGGTGCTGAAACGCCTGTTCGAAGGCGAGGCGAGGTGGGTCATCGTGACCGATGGCGCCGCAGCGATCCGCTGGTTCACCGGCCATGCTTCGGGACTGGTGGAAAGTTTCCGCGTGGAGACCCGCGACACCACCGCTGCCGGCGACGCTTTCGTCGGCGGATTGTTGTTCCGCATGGGCGAGCTCGGAGGCGACGGGCACGGTTTCGCGGAGTTCTGCCGACGCCAGGAGGCAATCGAAGACGCCATCCGCTTCGCCGCCGCCGTAGGCGCGCTGGCGGTGACCCGGAAGGGTGCTTTCGCGGCTATGCCGTCACGGGCAGAAGTCAAACATCTTTTTCAGGAACAATATGAGCACTCCATCTGACGTCGCATCGCCCGATTTCCGTTCGCCGGAATTCCTTCGCGCCCATATCGCCAAGACCATGGCGTTCTACCACCCGCGCGCCATCGATCTGGCAGGCGGGTTCTTCCATTACTTCCGCGACGACGGCTCGGTCTACGACGCCACGCACCGTCATCTGGTCAGCAGCACGCGTTTCGTCTTCAACTATGCGATGGCCTACCGCGAGTTCGGCGATGCCGCGTACCTGGACGCCGTGAAGCATGGCCTGCGCTACCTGCGGGACGTCCATCGCAACCCTGCGACGGGCGGTTATGCCTGGACCTTGCGCGACGGCCAGGTCGAAGACGACATGAACCACTGCTACGGCGTGGCCTTCGTGCTGCTGGCCTATTCCTGCGGACTGAAAGCGGGTATCGAAGAAGCGCGCGGCTGGATGGACGAAACCTGGGCGCTGCTGGAACGCCATTTCTGGGATGCGGAGTTCGGCCTGTACAAGGACGAAGCCGATGCGAACTGGAACTTCAGCGATTACCGGGGACAGAACGCCAATATGCACATGTGCGAGGCGATGCTGGCGGCTTTCGAGGCCAGCGGCGAGCGCCGCTATCTGGATCGCGCACTGACCCTGGCCGACCACATGACGCGGCGCCAGGCTGCCAAGGCCCAGGGCCTGGTGTGGGAGCACTACGACACGCAATGGAACATCGATTGGAATTACAACCTGGACAATCCCAAGCACCTGTTCCGCCCCTGGGGTTTCCAGCCCGGCCATCAGACCGAGTGGACCAAGCTGCTGTTGATCCTGGACCGGCACGTGGACGCGGATTGGCTGGTGCCCACCGCGCGTCATCTGTTCGACACCGCGGTCTCGCGGTCCTGGGACGAGGCGCGCGGCGGCCTTTACTACGGCTTCGCGCCCGATAGCAGCGTTTGCGACGACGACAAGTATTTCTGGGTACAGGCCGAATCGCTGGCGGCGGCGGCCTTGCTGGCCGCGCGTACCGGCGATGAAGCGTACTGGCGCTGGTACGACCGGTTGTGGGACTACTCCTGGAAGCATTTCGTCGACCACCAGTACGGCGCCTGGTACCGCATTCTGGATGCGGATAACCGCAAGTACAGCGACGAGAAGAGCCCCGCCGGCAAGACCGACTACCACACCATGGGCGCCTGTCACGAAGTATTGAACGTGGTGCGACCGGGCGATCACGGCTAACACAGCGGCGACGCGCGTTTTGAAGCGTACCTGGAAAAACTGACGTCGCCGAAGGGCGTCAGAGGCGAGGGCGACACATGCGGTCGCCATGGTTATTGCCTCTGCATTCTCCCGCAAGCCCAGGATCAGGCGAGCGCTCGCTAGACCGGATTACGGTTTATCGGTCCATTTGCCGCGCTGGGCCAGGCAGCCTTTCTTGGCATCGGCAAGCGATTGAGCGCTGCGGGCGTAGTAGTAGGCCGAAACCTTCCTGCCGAGCAAACCGTCGCAGCTCGCCTGTGCCTTGGCGGGGCATGCCGGCAGAACCGTTGCGGTCGCCGTGCCGCCCATGCTCTTCAGTGCTTCCGCGTTCTGAAGGCACTGGCTTTTGAATTCGGCCGCGGAAACGGGCAACGACGTTTCCGAGCAGTCCTTGATTTTCTCGCCCATCAGGTTGGATTCGACCAGGCATGCATTCTTGGCGGCGGCAGCGCCGCTGAGAGCGAGGGCCAGGACGGAGATGCAGAACGCGACTTTCAATTTCATATCCATGTTCCTTAGTTTCGTTGTTCTAGTCCAAATGACGTCCCGCGGATTTCATCAGCGCCAGCTGCTTTGGCGCGGCGTATCGTGGTCCCGTCGAATCGTAATGCATGCGAAAGGAAGGCGCTGCCACAAGAGCGGCCCTACGCTTTCCAGATCGGCACCAATAGCTAGCCGTGTGCCCTGGCGTTTTTCTGGTCCGCAATCGGGGCTTGTGAGGTTTAGTGAAATTCGGTGAGTTTAGGAAAAATTGCAAAGATTGCCGTTGCAAAGGTCCTGCAATGCATTGACCTGAAGACGAGAGGAAACCTGACATGGAAAATCCGGCATTGCGACGCAATAGCGAAAAATTCTGTGCCGTTGGTTACAATTCCAGCCGCTTCGACAACGCTATGACCGATCCGGATTCCGACCGCAAAGGTTGGTTCGTCGATCCGGCCGGCAAATACCGATATGAATCTACGTCCGGCGGGAACGCCGGACTTTGTTTAAGGGGATGGATGAAATGCGGTCAAAAGCGACAATCTGGACATCGAAGCGCGCAGGCAGTGCGGTCTTTTGCGCGTTGCTGCTGTTGGCTGCGATAGCGCCGGCACAGGCGCAGTTCGCTACAGGCGGCAGCGGCGTGCATCGCGGACGCATCTTCTGGGTGGACTGGGGCACCAACGGCGAAGATGTGTTCGCCGGCAAAACGATCACGCGTGGCTTCAATATCGGCACACCGGCGTCGGCCGCCAACCGGCTCGACATCACCTGCACCCTGAGTAACGCCGCGCGCACGGCAGGTAGTGGCAATGGCTTGAGAGTCTACAACCCGGGTAGTTGGCAGGGCGATGGCCTCGACGATCTGTACAACATCGGCGGCAATCAGCCAGGGCAGGGCGCCAACCCCAATACGCTGAGCGTGGGCCTGGCGACGCCGGGCGGTACGACGATCGAGTTCGACTTCGCGTGCAGCGCCACTCTGGGCGGAGTGCCTTTCGGGCTCAGCGGTCTGGTGTTCGCGGACGCAGAAGCCAGCGGTGGCAGTGAGTATGTCGCGGCGCGTCTGACCAGTGGCGGTACGCTGCGGGTGATCGACGAGATCGCCCAATGCCGCGGCAGCGACCCCAACATCCGCTCCACGGTCACCGTGACCGGAAGCCCGCAGGAAGTCCGGTTCGCTGGCCCAACTTCACCCGGAGTCAGCTGCGAAGGCAACGGCACGCCTTCACTGCGCGCGGGGCCGGCGCTGGTCGGGTTCATCGATGGCGCCTTGTCGGCCAGGGTTATCGCACGAGGCGGCGGCGTTTCCGCGGTAGCCGTGGGTGCGGTGATCGATCTCGAATTCTCCGAAGCCATTCCTGCCTCGTACGGCAGCGCTGCTGCGCACGTGCTCAACACCAACTGGAGCGGGGGCGTCGCGGTCACCGGCGGCGATTACAACGATCGGGCCAATCTGGCGGTGGTAGTGCCTGGTGCGCGCCTGGGCGCGACGATCGAACCGGATCCGGATGCCGCCGGCGCGGTCGGCGGTTCCGACGTCGATGCCTTGCCCAAGACCTCGGGGCCGTTGGGGAGCGGCTATGCCGCCGTGCCGCCGCCGAGCGGTCCGCCCGGCACGAGCTACACGATCTCGAATATCGCCTGCACCGGGCCGGCGTTCGTAGCGGGCTGGATCGACTTCGACGGCAATGGCAGCTTCGATGCCGACGACCGTTCGGCGACCGCCAGCTGCGCGAGCGGCAACGGTACTGTCTCGCTGACCTGGACTATTCCGGCCGATTACGCGATGCAGGCGACAAGCTACCTGCGTCTGCGTCTGTCGCCGGATGCGGCAGGCGTGGCCAATCCCGCGGGCGTAGCGGTCAACGGCGAAGCCGAAGATTATCGTTTGGCCTTGCCGCAATTGGTGCCGACCGTGACCATCGCCAAAATCAGCACGGGCGGGGTAGGCACGTTCTCCTTCAGCGGCGACAACGGCATCGCCGCGCAGAATCTGACCACGACGGCGCCGAATACCGCAGTTGCCGGCGCAGCGCAATCGCTGGCGGCCGCAGGCACAACCACCACGCTCACCGAAGGCGCGGCGACTGGCTTCACTTTAAGCGGCATCGCCTGCACCGGCTTGGGGGCGGGCGGTACCGCCACGCCGAACCTGGCCGCGCGCACGGTCGTCCTGGACGCCGCGGCGATGGCGGCCAACGCCAACATCACTTGCACGTTCACCAACAGCGCCCACGCAAACCTGCAGATCAGCAAGACCAACACGCCGGCGAGTGGTCCTACGGACGGGAGCAACGACACGGTGATGGCCGGCTCGACTGTGGATTACAGCATCGTGGTCGCCAACGCCGGACCCGCTGTAGCAGACGGTGCCGTCGTACGCGATCCGGCGACGACGGGCCTGACGTGCGCCAACGCCGTCTGCGGTTCGGAGACGAACGGTGCGGTGTGCCCAGGCACTACCGGAGCCGCGCTGGTTACCGCGCTGCAGTCCAGCGCTGGCATCGCTATTCCCACTTTGCCGGCGAACGGCAGCGTGACCTTTACGCTGACCTGCGACGTGGCGCCATAAGATCGAGAGGGTGGGCTTTGTATGGGCCGGCCGTTTCCACGCCGGCCCAACCAGAGATGTGCAAGCCCAAGCCAATGTTGTATTTACATAATATCGATTATGCGAAATGTAAGACGGAGGTCCGATGGGCGCTGCACCTGCCGGGCTTGCGGCTGAAAAGCCGCTTTGGTGCCAGTCAATCTTCCTAACGCTCAACTAGATGCCATCAACCGCAGGGGTCCATGGCACGCAACAGAGATCGCGAAGTGCCGAACCCTAAGCCAGGTTCCGGGCGAAGAATTCTTGGAGCTTTGCAACCGCAGGGGTCACATGCTGCGGCCTGTCGTACATGTCGATGTGAGTCGCACCCGGAACCAGGAACAGCTCTTTGGGTTCCTTTGCCTTCTTATAGGCATCCTCACTGAAATAAAGGCTGTCTGCATTGGCTCCTGCGATCATCAACACCGGGCGGGGCGAGATCGTCTCAAGCTGCTCGAATGCGACGAACGCCATCTGGGCTGGAAGACCGGAGAAAACTGAGCGGCCGGGAGAGTTGGGATGCTGGCCTCTCGCGGTCCGGTAGTATTCGTAGCCTTCCCGGTACATGACGGGTGTGCTTGTGGTGAAATTGTCGGTCTCGGGTACGGTGGGCGTCAGGCGGACAGGCTCACCCGCAGCCTCGCGAGTCCTTTGTGCTGAAGCGTCCTGCAAGAGCTTCACACGCTCTTCGTAGCTCCGGGAATTGGCCAGACCATTGCGTCGTAGATCGCCGATATCGGCGGCACTGACCGTGGCAACGGCCTTGACGCGCAGTTCGGTCTGGGCGGCGTTCAACGCGTAACCGCCGCCGCCGCAGATGCCTAGCGAGCCGATACGATTGGGATCCACTTGCGGATGCCTGCTCAGATAGTCGATGGAATCGCTGATGTCAGCTACGCGCGCGGTAGGAAGCTCCAGCAGATGCGGCTCGCCGCCGCTTTCGCCTTGATAGGAGGCATCGTATGCCAGGGTAATAAAACCCTGTTCGGCTAGCTTCAGTGCATAAAGGCCTGCGGTTTGCTCTTTGACCCCGCCAATGGGATGCGTGACGACGATTGCCGCATATTTTTTACCTGGGTCGAAATCGGCAGGTTTGAAAAGATTGCCGATTATCTTGGTTTGCGTATCTCTGCTGACATAAGTGACACGCTCTACCAGGATTCCTCCCGTATCAGGGCGGCCAATCACGGCCAGGCCTGCGGGTGTTTTTGTTTGGGCGGACGCCTGCTTAGGAATCGTCAGCCCAGCACCCACCATCGCAACGCCGCTCATGACCACTACGGACGTGCCGAGGAACTTACGTCGCTTCTCATCGATTCTAGTATTGTCCATTGTGGACTCCTTCATTCTTAGGTTGATAGGGGAACTCCCGGCATGCCGATGGCTTGTGCGGAAGGGAAATCCCCTGCAACTTTCGCAATCGTCACCGGTCAATGGCAGCCATGCCTACTTCGCTGTGGCGTTCACCTGTGGCAGGCGTCAGGTCGTTCAGCCGATTGATCTGTTCCGCACTCAGTTCGAGTTGGTCGGCAGCGGTGTTCTCCTCGACGCGGGCTACCCGCTTGGTGCCGGGGATCGGAGCAATGTCATCACCCTGTGCTAGCAACCAAGCAAGAGCCACCTGCGCCAACGTCGCGCTTGCCTCGACAGCAACGGCCTTCACCTCCTCTACGATGCGCAAGTTGCGCTGAAAGTTCTCACCGATGAAGCGTGGGTTGGTCTTGCGCCAATCGTCATCGCCGAGCTGTTCGGGTGAACGGATCTCGCCGGTCAGGAAGCCGTGACCAAGTGGGGAGTAAGGAACAAAACCAATACCTAGCTCGCGTAACAGTGGGAGCAACTCTGCTTCCGGGTCGCG
This sequence comes from Pseudoxanthomonas sp., assembly GCA_036383995.1. Lineage (GTDB taxonomy): Bacteria > Pseudomonadota > Gammaproteobacteria > Xanthomonadales > Xanthomonadaceae > Pseudoxanthomonas_A. The sequence goes on along the minus strand of DASVNG010000009.1, from coordinate 70,995 downwards.
AGTCCACAGCGAATACTCGGTTTGCAATGCAGTGATTGGATGTACGGCATGGGCCCGGCGGATTGTGCGGGGCGAAGCCTCAGACAGACCGATATGGCGGATTTTCCCCTCGACCACCAATTTCGCCAGAGCACCGACCGTATCCTCGATAGGTGTGTTCGGATCCACCCGGTGCTGGTAGTACAGGTCAATATAGTCTGTGCCCAATCGCTTGAGGGAGCCCTCAACTGCAGCGCGAATATTCGTGGGACTGCTGTCGATGACGCCAGGGCCACCGCCCGCGTGGGAAATAAAGCCGAACTTCGTCGCCAGCACCACTTGGTCGCGACGACCCTTGACGGCCTGACCGACCAGTTCCTCGTTGACGTAGGGTCCGTAGATCTCGGCGGTGTCGATATGAGTGACACCTAGATCCAGCGCACGGTGAATGGTGCGGGTGGACTCGGTGTCGTTGGCCGTACCGATGTCGTAGAAGGCGGACATCGACATGGCGCCGAGTCCTATGCGCGAGACCTGTAGTCCGCCGATGGATATTTTCTTCATGAAGGTGTTCCTGGTAGGTGCGCACAGGAGCGAGTCCGTACGCGCTGATGTCAACGAGGTGCGCAGCCTGAAGCACAGGATTGCCCACGCCTGTGCAGTTACTTGGTCGGTATGGCGCCGATCTGCTGCAGGACAGCCAGCAAGTCCAACTGGGCGCGCTCCTCGACAATCCTTCCGTTCTCAAGGCGGTAGAACGCCATGCTTTGTGCAGTGACGGGTTTTCCGGTTCCAGCGACTCCTGCGAAGTCGCCCCGATGCGTTCCGGTCATCGTATAGCGGATGGCAACGGTGTCTCCTTCGGCCACCATTTGATCCACCGTCCAGACCAGATCGGGGAATGCGGCGCGATTGGCGGCGACCAGTCCGAGATAGGTGTCACGACCCTGCTGCTTCTGTCCCGCAAAGTAGATGGTCACGTCGGGGCTGAGAAACTGCTCGGCCAGGGCAGCGTCGCCGGTCGGAAGGAACTCTCCGGTAAATCGCTGCATGATGCGTTTGTTGTTTTCGGCGACCGTAGAAGCCTGGATTGCTTCCGGAGCGGCAGCTGAGGCCATGGGGCCTGCAGCAGCGGCATGAGTTTCGGGTGGCGCGACAGGCTTGCAGGCGGTCGTGCCGAGGGCGACGGTGAGCATGAGGGTGCGGGCGACTGATTTGTTCATGAAGTACTCCTTCTGTTTATGTGCGGGTCCGTTGAACTGCGCGCGTCAACGCGAGCAGTGCTTTCCGAACGACTATTCAGTCAAGATGGATAAGCGATTGAGAAATGGAGGGGCGATGGCCCGGAGCCGGTGAACCCAGGCGGGCATCGGCGCCGCCCACTGCTTGGTTCCCTTAAATATGGCTTCCGAACCACTCGAGCATCAGTTCTGGGTTCTTTCCGAAATAGTTGTAGCCTTGGAACCGCTGGTCAGTCCCTTCGATCCAGAAGAGCTTCTTGTCTCTGGAGGAAAGCGTGTCGTAGATCTCCCGCACGTTGGATGGCTTGGTCAGGAAGTCATCGCGGACTTGGGCAACTAGCGTAGGAACGGTCACCGCCCTGGCATATTCCATTGGCCAAACGTCGGCGAGATGGAAGCCAGTTCGCTTATGGAAGGCGATGTCGAACCGCTCCAAGCCATTGGCGATCTTTTGCGTTTCCACCGCCTTTTCCACAAACACTGCCGGCGTTACGGGTTGCAGGGCAATCATCGCCTTGATGTGTTTGAACTCTTCCGGGTGCTTCTTCATTCCCACGATGGTCGCGTTGGCGCCCAGACAGCGGCTATACAACGCTGTCCGCATGCTCTTGGTATCGCGCCGGGATTTCGCATAACGCAACGATCCAACCACGTCGCGATATTCCAGTACGCCATGACCGTTGACGCCACCGCTTCCCATACCGCTACGGCCGTGATTGCGGATGTCGTAGGCGATGATGTTGTAGCCCGCATCGTGCAGGACTTTGTATTCGGGCAGGAAGTTCACCTCGAAACCGCCGAAGTTCTTCCACGGATCCAAATGGCCTGGATAGCCGTAGCGATTGCACGGCATGGGGTGGTTGCAGATGATCAACCGGTCCGAGTTGGCAGGAATGAACCAACCTTCCACCGTCACCCCATCCATCGCCTGAAAGAAGATCTCCTCGAACTCCATGCCATACTCGTTCGGCCACCGCAGGATCGGCGTGCGCGTCGAGTGCGCCATGAGATCCGCCAGACCGTTGATGAATTCCTCGGATTTTGTGTCCTCCGCGCTGAGCGCCGGAGCGGCCTGTCCACCTGAAGCTCTTGCACCTGCTGCTGCCACAGCAGCGGTTGTCGCTGCCGCGATAGGCAAGGCGGCCAGCGCCGCGCCGGCTTTGAGAAGTTGGCGACGGGTCTTCAAGCCAGGATCTTGTTCCTGAACGAGAGTGTCACGTGGGCTATCCATGTCGGTCTCCTCGGTTGATGGGGCTGGCTTCAAGGTGAGCCAGTTTCCTCACCTGCCCCTTGGACCGTTTGCCGGAACCGCCGGTTTGTTTGCCTAATCTGATGATCCGGCGGCACAAGGCGCACACCTGCCTTCAGGCAGGCGCTAAAGTAGGTTCAGTCAGGAAATACAGAGGAATCGACCATGTCCAGCTCTCTCCCCCTCCCGTCGTCGTCGACCGCGGCACTGGCACAGGCCATTGCGGGAATTGCCCATACCGACGGGGACTATGCCACCACCATTCCGGCGCTTTCGTTGCATCGCCGCAACGCACCCACCAAACCGTTGCATTGCATTTACACCCTGGGATTGGGGGTCGTGGCCCAAGGCGCCAAGCAGGTCATGCAGGGGGAGGAGGTGATGGATTACGTCCCTGGGCAATCCATGTTGACAACGATCGATCTACCCGTCGTCTCGCATGTCACGCAGGCCAGCATCCGTGAACCGTTTCTGGGCCTGATGCTGACGCTCGATAGCCGCCAAATTGTCCAGATGGCCTCCGAGATGGAGCTGCCGCATCGTCTGAGGGACTCGGCCTTTCGATCGATCTCGATCGAAACCCTGGACCAGCCCATTGTCGATGCCTTGATTCGGCTGATTGGACTGCTGCACGAACCGGCACTGCTTCCCCGCCTGGCGCCGCTGATACAAGAAGAGATCACCACACGCCTGATGACAGGCCCCCATTCACCACACTTGCATCACCTTGCTGCAAACGGTTCGCCCAGCCAGCACATCGCCAAAACGGTCGCCTGGTTGAAGCAGAACTTTACCCAGACGCTACAGATGGACGATCTGGCCGCTCGTGCGCACATGAGCCCCTCTACGTTTCGACAGCATTTTCGTGCCATCACCGGTACGAGCCCATTGCAGTACCAGAAGCAGTTGAGGCTGCAGGAAGCGCGGCAACTGATGCTCAACCAGAATATCGACGCCGGCAACGCAGGCAGCCTTGTCGGCTATGAGAGTCCCTCGCAATTCAGTCGCGAGTACAGCCGTCTATTCGGCGCACCACCCCAGCAAGATGCCAGGCGTCTGCGTCTGAGCTAGTGGGTAAACGGGAAAAGGCGACGCATTGCCCATGTGCCAACAAGCAGACTTTTCCGCCTCTTGTTCGCGAAAGGGCAAGAATGTCTGCCTATGCTTGAGAATAGTCACAAATTTCTGCCTAGTGCAAACCTAACAACACAAAGATCTGCGTCGGCTTAGGCAGAGCTGGCAACTCTCTGACATCGCCTTATTTTGTGAATCAACAAGTTAAGGACGAAGCAATTGTCTGGCAATTACATATCACGGCCGTTGCGTGGCGCCAATCGGTGCTATCGATGGATGCGGATCATTGCCTATCACTCGCGCAGTGCTGATTTTCATTTCTTCCATCCTACTTGCAAGCCCGATACACGGCGTCATCCAGCCTGCGAAGAAGATCGTGGTTCCGGTTCATCCCAACAGCTTCGAGCATGGCTTCACGGTGCTGTTTCGCTGCCACACACGCACTGCCGCCTTGAATCGGAATCCGCGCACCGATCGGCTGAGACTGACCATTAACGAGCCCTTCCCGCCCGGCTAGTTGCCGCAAATAGGCCGACTCCCGCTCGCCCTTTTTCTTGGCGTGATAGCGCCGCCAAAGCTCATCGTTGGTAGGTGGTGGCTCTGGCGTCGCGTCCCACACTTTTGGTTTAGCCTGAGGCGTTGCACATGGCGCGGATTGATAGGAAACAGTTTTTCCTTCCACACAGCGGAAGACCTGCTGCGCCTGGCAATGACCAGCCACCAACATCACGCCGGTAAATAGTAAATATTTCACACCCCGCCCCGCCCAGCGCACCTATGAGCGGAATATATCCCAGCATCAGGCGCTACGGCTCTTAGTGAAGCCGCACTTCACATGGACGGCATCTTGTCGAATTTTGGCAGCGCTGGATCAAGGTAGTCCCACGCGTGACCTCTTACTCGGTAAGTCACCATTTGCGGTTTGTATCGGCTTGGATCGTCGAGGCTGGCGGCGTGCACCGTGAAAAGATCCGGCATGGCCGAGAACGTCAGGTAGACCGGCGATCCGCAGATGGGACAGAAGCCGCGCGTCTTCGCATTGCCGCTATCGCCGATCATGTCCCAATGCGTCGCTCGCCCGCTGAGCTTCACGCGCTCCTGGCTCGGAAAGGTCAGATAGGATCCGTGCCCGGTGCCGCTCTTGCGCTGGCAGTCACGGCATTGGCAGTCGTTCATCGCCAGCGGCTCGTCGGAAATTTCGTAACGGATCGCGCCGCAGGCGCATCCGCCGGTATATGCCTCGCTCATTCTATTCTCCTGGCTTCCCCATCTGCGCTTGTCAGTGCGGCGGTTTCGACGTGTCGTGTTCCGCAACGACGGTTTCGAGGTTTTTGAAGACCTTCGGCCATCCTTCGCTCATGTTCTTGAAGGCGGTATCGTTCTTGGGTGTGACGAAACCGGAATGGACAAGGCGCAGGCGTGTTCCGTTTTCGACTTTAGAAAGGGTCAACGCAACCACGGTGTCCAGCGGCGATCCGTATCCGGAGTTTTCCTCGTGTCCGCCTCTCCAGGCATAGACCAGGCGCTCGTTCGGCACCGCCTCCAGCACTTGGCAGTGGATGATGCCGTCCCACGCGCCGGCCGGTGTCGTCCGGAACGTGAAGCGATTGCCTGGCACAGGTTCGAACCCGGTCGGCTGCATCATCCAGCGGCCGATCAGTTCGCCGCTGGTCAGCGTTCTCCAGATCGTCTCAGGTGCATGCGGGAAGACCTCGTCAACCACGATGTCTTGTGTGTCGGGCTTCAACTCGGCGTGGTTCATGGGTCGATTTCCTTCAGGAGGATTCGGAGATCGGCGAACCGTTCGCGCCAGAAGACGCCGTAGTGGCTCATCCAATCGACTAGCGGCTCGAGGCCCTCGGGTTGGGCGCGGTAATAGACCTTCCGGCCTTCGGGGCGCTCGGCGACCAAGCCGGCCTGCTTCAACGTCTTGAGGTGCTGGGAAATGGCGCCTTGCGTCACCCCGCTCCCCCGCGTCAGCTCGGCCACGGTGATCTCGTCGGACCTGACGACCTGTTCGAACACGGCCCGCCGGGTGGGATCGGCAAGGGCGCGCATGACAGTGTTGATGGTGATGGCTTCGATCATGGCGAATAGATTAGCTAATACTAATCTATTAGTCAATACTAATTCATAATTCGGCTTTAGACGCCGCTCCGCCTGCTCAGGCGACTTCCCTCTTGGGTGCGTTGCTTAAGGAAGCAAAAAAAAGAGCCCGGCTCGCACCGGGCTCTGATTCTGAAATACCTCTTCCAGCAACCGTATCAGTCGAATTTGTACACGACCTCCGCAGCCACTTCGCGGCCCACCGGGTTGGCTACGCAATACGCGAAGCCGCCGCACCACTTGTCCTGGAAGTGATCGTCCAGGATGTTGTTGACGTAGAAGTTCAGGCGCAGGGCTTCGTTGAACTGATAACCGACGCTGGCGTTCCAGTAGATCTTGTCCTGGTTGTAGAAGTCCACGAACTCGCTCTGCTGGCCGTACGTGATGCTGCGCTCGCCCGCGCCGTTCACGCGCAGATCCGTGCAGTCGGTGGCCACGTCCGGGCGGAAACCGCTGGGCAACGCGGCGCATGCGCCGTTGCGGTCGCTGCGGGTGCCCGCAGTCCAGTCCACGTACAGCACCGCGGTCCAGGGATCCATCGTCCAGGTGGCGCTGGCGCGGCCGCGATAGCGGATCTGCCGATCCGCGTCGCGGGTGTTCTCGAACAGGTCGCCTTCGAACTGGGCGATTTTGTAGGTCAGCTGCTGGGTGTAGTTCAGCGCGAAATCGAAAGTTCCCCAGTTCGCGGTCTGCCACTGGTAACGCGAAGCCACGTCGATGCCGCTCACGCTCTGCTTGGCGCGGTTGATCGGGCCGATTTCGACGCGGGTGACCACGCCGTTGGCGTCGCGGGTGACGCGGCTGAGCTGCAGGTCGCACAGCGCCTGGCTGGGCGGCGTGCGGCGCGGCTTGTCGGCGGGCGACAGCCCGGTCAGGCAGTAAGCCTCGTCCAGCAATACCTGATCGGCGCTGACGTCGTCGATCGCGTTCTCGATATTGACCCGCCAGTAGTCGGCGCTGAGCGAGAAGCCCTCGAACGCATCCCAGACGAAGCCATAAGTGAACGAATCGCCGGTTTCGTACAACAGGTCTTCGGTGCCCTGCCGGGCGATCAGCGGATTGTCGATGTGGTACGGATCGCCATCGCCGCCGGGGCAATTGCTGGTCTGCCGGTCGGGATCTCGCAGACAGGTCAGGTAATCGACCTGGTCGGCCACGCTTTCGCTGGGATCGGCGTAGACGAAGTGCATGTCCGGCGCGCGGAAGCTGGTGGCGTAGCTGCTGCGCAGGAGCAGGTTGGAGAACGGACGCCACTCCAGGCCCAGGTTGTAAGTGGTGGCCGCATCGTCGGCGACCGCGTCGTAGCGGTCGTAGCGTCCGGCGGTGGACAGCGTCAGGCTCTTGAGCAACGGAATCTTGAATTCCACGCCCGCCGCGTAGCGGTTGCGCTCCCCTCCTCCGGTTTCGATGTTGCCGAACGGCGTGAAGTACACCGGGTTGGTGCCCAGGGTATTGGGGTCGGGGTACAGCTTGTAGCCCTGCTTCGCGGCTTCCAGGACGCCGGCGAAGCCGATGGGGCCGGCCCAGCCTTCGAACAGGTCGCCGCTGAGCACGAAGCTGCCCTGGGTGAGCCAGGTGCGCGCCTTCTTGTCGCCCAGCACGCGGATGCTGTCGTAGTCGCTCTGGGAAACCGGATTCCAGAGCCGGTTGTAATCGGGGGCATGGATCTCCAGACCGCTGGCCGCATCGATGCCCAGCGATGGACCCAGGAAGAATTCGGCTGCCCGCGCCTCATGGATGGTCGGAAAGCGTTCCCGCACTTCGTACTCGGCACGGCCCACCATGACATCCCAGTCGAAGCGGTCGTTGAAGATCCTGCCGCGCAGGCCGGCGTTGAAATCCCAGTTGGTTTCCTCCGACAGGGTCAGCGCGCGGTCGACGCCGCCGATCTCGCTCGGTACGAAATAGCGCAGCAGGTTGCGCTCCTGGCCGCTGTCGCGGTCGATATAGTTGGAGCTGGCCCAGGCCGGCATGAAGGTGTTGCTCTCGCCGGTGGATTTCCAGTAGCCGGCCGTCGCCCAGGCTTCGACGTTGCCGAACTGCTTGGTGCCGTACAAGTAGGCCGAAAGGTCCTCGCTGCCGTTGCGCAGGGTCCAGTGCTCGAAGACGGCACGCTGGGCGCACTGCCAGCCGGTATCGGTCTGCGCGCCGTTGAAATCGTTGTACAGGATGCGGTTGTGCAGGAAGAAGTCGCCGTCGAACTGCTCGCAGGCGCCCTCCGGCGGCATCAGCCGTTGACCGTTGGTAGCATCGAACAAACGGATGCCGACGCTGGGGGTATTGGTCGCGACGCCCTGCTGCACGCCGCCGTAGTTCCAGTTGCGGCGCGGCGAATCGAATTCCGAATCCATCCACGGCCGGTCGTGCGCCCACAGCGGCTTGCGGTTGAAGTACTGCAAGGTGTAGGCCACGCTCCAGTCTTCGCCGTGCCTGCCGCCGGACCAGGAGACGTCGGTCACCGAACGCCCGCCTTCGGTGGTGGTGCCGTAGCGCGCACGCAGGGTGTCGCCGTCGATGTCCTTCTTCAGGATGACGTTGACCACGCCGGCCACCGCATCCGAACCGTAGATCGCCGAAGCGCCGCTGGAGAGCACTTCGATGCGGTCGACGATGCCGGTGGGGATATTGTTGTAGTTGGCGAAGTTGCTCTTGCCGGTATACGGCATGGGGTAATCGGCCACGCGGTGGCCGTTGATCAGCAGCAAGCTGCGGCCGGGGCCGAGGTTGCGCAGGTTGAGCGGACTGGCGTTGACCGAGCTCTGGCCCCAGTCGTAGTCGTTCTGCACGTTGCCGGTGACTTCGGTCAGCGAGCTGAGCGCTTCGTAGATGGTGGTGAAGCCTTCTTTCCTGATCTGATCGCCGGTGATGACCGTCACCGGCGCCGGGCCCTCGACCTCCGCGCGCTTGATGCGCGAGCCGGTGACGGTGACCGCGTCGAGCGTCTTGGCGTTTTTGTCGGGCTCGGTTTGCGCGGACTCGACAGGTTCTACCGCCTGCTCTGCCGGCAGCGGTTGCTGCGCGTCCTGCTCTTGGGCCAGCGCGGCGAACGATGGGAACAGCGCCAGTGCGAGCGCACTCGCCAAGGCGTTGCGGTGAAAAATCGAATGCTGCATAGGAGCCCCCTCCGTTGAATTGGCTAATGATTCGACCGCGATGCACAAGCTCCGATATCGGAACCATCGCGTTCGCTTGGATTGCCGAGGATGTCAGTCGTGTGACATTGATCCCTCAGTGCGACCTTACGCGACCGAAACACTCCAAGTATGCGGTTCGCGTCACTTTTTTAGAACGATCCAAACAAGATGCATGCGTCGATAATTCCGATTTCGCGGAGCTGCCGTAACTGTTCTTTGCAATCACGCGCCGTATACAAGCGGTACGGGCATTCTGTCCCGTTTCGTTGCAGTGGGTGTCGGCTTTTTTGCGCAGTCCCACGGACTAGAGCGTTCGCGATTGCGAACGAAACAGAGGAATCTGCCCGGAGCCCTGCCCGACCGTGAGTCGCTGTGTGGCGGCTTCTCTATCGCCGCGTGCGCTATCTAGATCCTAGGTGTCGCTTGGGTCATCGAGAACCGCGCTGGAGTTGCGTGGCGACCGGTACATGAGCGCTTGGGATATCTCATCGGCCGCTTCGCGCAGCGACTTCAGGGCTGCTTGCGCATCGATCTGCTGCGGACGGCGCTCGATGAAAGGCACCGTGAGCGTGTAAGTGGCGTGTTCTTGCTGCAGGATCGGCGCGGTGAGGTCGATAACGCCCACCACGGCCTCGCTGGGGTGCATCGCATAGCCTTGTTTGCGCACCTTGCGCGCGGCTTCCAGGAATTCGGCGCGCTCGTAAGGCACTTCACTCTCGTCCACCAGTTTCAACCAGCGCGCTTGCTCGTCTTCTTGCTGGAACGCGAACAGCACCAGACCGGAAGTGGAGTGCGTGAGCGGCCGCCGGTGACCGACACGGACCACCAGGCCGAGGTCGCTGGGCGCGTCGATCTGGGCGATGACCACGATCTGGTCGTCCGAGGGCGCGACCAGGTGGCAAGGCTGACGGATGCTGTCGGCCAGGCGCCGCATCACCGGCAACGCTACTTCGGTGACGTTCTGCACCTGCGGCTGCTGCATGCCCAGCATGAACAGGCGATTGGTGAGTACATAGCTCCCATCGCCGGCGGCCTTGGCCAGATAACCGCGTTCTTCCAGCACCTGCAGCATGCGGAAGATCTCGCTGCGCGAACGCCCTACCCCTTCGGAGATTTCCCCCATGGATCTTGGGCCGGCGTCCTGAGCCAACAGCTCCAGAATATCCAAACCCTTGTCCAGGGCAGGCGCTCGGTATTTAGGGGTTTTGGCGATCATGCTGAATAGGATAAGGGAACGGGAGGAGTACCGGGCACCCTAGGCGTAGGCTGCTATCGCCAGCGACAGACAGTAGTATTTTCATATATAAACTTATTTTTTATATTTGCGTTATGCGGCCGGCCGCAGTAGGCTCCGGTGGACTTAGCGGGCAGCAAGCCTTGGGAGGGGCAAGCGGCATGCATTACGAAGACGGCACCACGGTTGCGCCCAATTCGATGATCCGGACGGCCATTCTGCCCCTGGTCCTGATCGTCAGTCTGTTCTTCCTGTGGGGAATGGCCAACAACCTCAACGACATCCTGATCAAACAGTTCAAGAAAGCCTTCGAGCTTTCCGACTTCCAGGCCGGCCTGGTGCAGAGCGCGTTCTATCTAGGCTACTTCGTATTCGCCATCCCCGCCGGCATGTTCATGCGGCGCTACAGCTACAAGGCCGCCATCATCCTGGGGTTGCTCCTGTACGCCGCCGGCGCATTCCTGTTCTATCCGGCGGCGGAACTGCATACCTACAATCTGTTCCTGCTGGCCCTGTTCGTGATCGCCAGCGGCCTGGCTTTTCTCGAGACCACGGCCAATCCGCTGGTGACCGTCCTGGGTCCGGCGGAAGGCGCCGCACGGCGTTTGAACCTGGCGCAGGCGTTCAACCCATTGGGCTCGATCACCGGCATTCTGATAGGCCAGCACTTCATCTTCTCGGGCGTCGAGCATTCGGCTACCGATCTGGCGGCCATGAGTCCGGCGGCGCGCCAGGCCTTTTATGTTGCGGAATCCTCTGCGGTGCAGACGCCTTATCTGATTATCGGCGGCGTGGTGGTGCTGTGGGCGCTGTTGATCGCCCTCACCCGCTTTCCCGCGACCACGAGCGCGGGCGACGAACCGGCAGTAGCTCAACGCCACGGAATCATCGGCCGCCTGTTGCGCAAACGGCGTTTCGTGCTGGCCATCGTGGCCCAGTTCTTTTACGTGGGCGCGCAGGTCGGCATCTGGAGTTTCCTGATCCGATACATCCAGGACGGCTTGCCCGGGACGCCTGAAAAATCGGCCGCGCTGTATCTCACCGTTTCCCTGGTGCTGTTCATGGTCGGCCGGTTCGTGGGCACGGCATTGCTGCGTTATCTGCCGCCGGCGCGTCTGCTTGGGATATTCGCACTGATCAATCTGGCGCTTTGTTCGATCGCAGTGGCATCGCCGCATACGATCGGGGTGTACGCACTGGTAGCCAGCAGCTTTTTCATGTCCGTCATGTTCCCGACCGTTTTTGCGCTGGGCCTGGAAGGACTGGGAGACGACGAACGGAAGCTGGGCTCCTCGCTGATCGTCATGGCGATCATCGGTGGCGCCATCCTGACCGCGCTGATGGGCGCGGTTTCGGACCAGGCGGGTATCCATTGGGCCATGGCGGTGCCGGCTGCGTGCTTTGCGGTGATCCTGTGGTTCGCCATCGTCTCCGGCAGCCCAAGCCTGCCTATGGCAGAGAGGGCGTAAGCGATGCCACGGCTCTATTACGCGCTCGATCTGCACGACGATCCGGCGCTCATCGCCGAATACGAACGCTGGCACAGCCCCGAGGCGATCTGGCCCGAGATCCTCGATTCCATCGCCGTAGCGGGAATCCGCGATATGGAAATACACCGCGTCGGCGACCGCCTGGTGCTGACCATGGAAGTGGACGAAGACTATTCGCCCGAGGCCAAAGCCGCCGCCGATGCCGCCGACCCGCGCGTGCAGGCGTGGGAAACCCTGATGTCGTCGTTCCAGAAACCGCTGCCTGGATCCGCACCGGGCGAAAAGTGGCGGCTTATGACACGCGTGTTCTCGCTGTCCGAATCTCGCAAGGCCAAGTAAGGCTCCCCTGCCCTGTCGCGATTTCCCGCTGGATCAAGAGACAAGCAGATCGCGGCCGGCCTTGTTCAAGTCGGTACAGCCGGTCAGCGACATGGCCACTTCCAGCTCGGCCTTGAAGGTCGCCAGCATTTCGCTCACGCCCTGCTCGCCGCCCGCACCCAGCGCGTAAGCCCAGGCCTTGCCGACCAGACAGCCTTGCGCGCCCGTGGCCAACACCCGCAGGACGTCCAGGCCGGAGCGGATGCCGCCATCCATCAGGACCGGAACGCGTCCACCCACCTCATCCAGGATCGCCGGCAAAGCCGCTATCCCCGACGGCACGCCGTCCAGCTGGCGTCCACCGTGATTGGACACCACTATGCCGTCGGCGCCGGCGGCCAACGCGGCGCGCGCATCGGCGGGATCCAGCAGGCCCTTGATCACGATGGGACCGTCCCAGTGGCTGCGCACCCACTCCAGATCCTTCCAGGTCACCGTCGGATCGAAGTTGTTCTTGATCCAGCCCGCGAACGCTCCCAGCCCTCCTTCCCCGATCACTTCCGGCGGAATATTGCCGAAGCGATGCGGTCGCCCGCGCAATTGCACATCCCATAGCCAGCGTGGATGGGTAAGGCCCTGCCAGGCGCGCATGCACGCGCCCTTCATGCCGGTAGGCCCCGACATTCCAGAACGCAGATCGCGGTAGCGCGCGCCCGCGATCGGCAAATCCACGGTCAGCAACAGCACCGGGCAGCCGGCGGCTTTGGCGCGCTCGATCAGGTTTTTGCAAAAACCGCGGTCGCGCACCATGTAAAGCTGGAACCAGACCGCAGCCCCGCTATCGCTTACCACTTCCTCCAACGCGCAGATGCTCAGCGTGGACAGGCAGAACGGCAGCTTGGCCGCCTGCGCGGCGCGCGCTGCCTGGACTTCGCCGCGTCGCGCGTACATGCCGGCGAAACCGACCGGCGCCAATGCCAGCGGCATGCTCATCCGCTGGCCGAACAGCGTGGTCGACAGCTCCAGTTTGGAAATGTCGGTCATCACCCGCTGGCGCAGCGCGATCGCTTTCAGATCATCGACATTGCGCCGCAGCGTGATTTCGTCGTACGAGCCGCCATCGATATAGTCGAACAGCAGGCGCGGCAACCGCCGTCGTGCGGCGGCGCGCAGCTCTGAAACGGGCCTGGCCATGGTTCAACTCCGGTTCTGTACGGGCGCCGATGCGGAATGCTATCCCGCTACTTGCGCGTTGAGGCCATGCAATACGGCCGCAGGCGGTTCGCCGCTCCACACCGGACCGGTCGGATAGAGATGCTGCCGCACGGAGTCGACGTGCATCTCCGCCGAAAATCCTGGAAGCGCCGGCGCCAGATAGCGGCCATGGCGGATGGTCACCGGATCGACGAAGTGCTCGTGCAAATGATCGACGAATTCGATAGCTCGGTCTTCCTTGCTTCCGCTGATGGCGATGAAATCGGCCATGGCCAGATGCTGGACCAGTTCGCACAGGCCCACGCCGCCGGCGTGCGGAAACACCCGCACGCCGAACTTGGCGGCCAGCAGCAGGATGGCCAGATTTTCATTGACTCCGCCAACGCGCGCCGCGTCGATCTGGATCAGGTCCACCGCCTCGGCCTGCAGCAGCTGCTTGAAGACGATCCGGTTCTGCGTGTGCTCGCCGGTGGAGACCGGCACCGGCGCGATGCCGCGACGGATGGCGGCATGGGCCAGGATGTCGTCCGGACTGGTCGGCTCTTCGATCCAGGCGATGCCGAAAGGCGCAAGCTGTTTCATCCAGGCGATGGCGGGACCGACATCCCAGCGCTGGTTGGCGTCCACCGCCATTGCGACATCGGGACCGATGGCTTCGCGCGCCAGGCGGCAGCGGCGCATATCGTCTTCGACGCTTAGCCCGACCTTGAGCTTGATGGTACGGAAACCATCCTCCACCGCCTCCCTGGCCAGGCGCATCAATTTCTCGTCGGAATAGCCCAGCCAACCCGGCGAAGTGGTGTATGCCGGGTAGCCGTCCTGCAGCAGCGACGCCAGCCGTTGCGCCTTGCCAGGCTCGGCGGCGCGCAGCAGATCCAGCGCCTGCTCCGGCGTCAGCGCATCGGACAGATAGCGGAAGTCGATGGTGCGCACCAGCTGTTCCGGCGTCATGTCGGCGATGAAACGCCACAACGGCTTGCGCGCGCGGCGCGCGGCCATGTCCCACACGGCATTGATGACGCCGCCGATGGCCATGTGCATCACGCCTTTCTCGGGACCGAGCCAGCGCAGTTGCGAGTCGTCGGTAAGCGTGCGTGCGAATGCGCCCAGATCGTCGAGCACCGCATCTACTTCGCGCCCCAGCACCAGGTGCGACAGGGCGGAAATCGCGGCGGTCTGGACATCGTTGCCGCGCCCGATGGTGAAAACCAGTCCATGGCCGGCCAGTCCGTCGGGATCGTCCGTGCGCAGGATGAGGTACGCGGCCGAATAATCGGGGTCCGGATTCATCGCGTCGGAGCCGTCCAGTTCGCGCGAAGTCGGAAAGCGGACATCGTAGGTGTCTATTGCGGTGAATTTGCTCATGCCCTTTCAAGCTTCCTTAGGTCGTTGACCACATCAATGCTTCGCGTATGCGACGACTTGCTGTCGCTGCCGGCCCAGTCCTTCGATACCCAGTTCCATGACATCCCCGGGTTTCAGGTAAACCGGCGGCTTCTGGCCAAGGCCCACGCCCGGCGGCGTACCGGTGCTGATCACATCGCCCGGCATCAGGGTCATGTAGCGGCTGATGTAGCTCACCAGTTTGGCAACGGTGAACACCATGGTGCGGGTGTTGCCGTCCTGATAACGGTGGCCGCTCACTTCCAGCCACAGCGCCAGGTTCTGCGGATCCGGAATTTCGTCGCGGGTGACCAGCCAGGGCCCGATGGGGCCGAAGGTGTCGCAGCTCTTGCCCTTGACCCACTGGCCGCCGTGCTCGAGCTGGAATTCGCGCTCGGACAGGTCGTTGATGACGGCGTATCCGGCCACGTGATTCAACGCGGTTTCGACCGGCACGTCATGGGCACGGTCGCCGATCACCACGCCCAGTTCCACTTCCCAATCGGTCTTGTGCGAATCGCGCGGGATCATCACGGTGTCGTCGGGTCCGATGACTGCACTGGTCGCTTTCATGAACAGTACCGGTTGATCGGGCACTGCCATGCCCGATTCGGCAGCATGGTCGGCGTAGTTGAGGCCTACGCAGATGAACTTGCCGATCCGCCCTACCGCCGCGCCGACCCGCACGTTTTCGGAAACCAGGGGCAAGGAAGCGACGTCCAGCGCGTGGAGTTTGTCCAGGCCGGCTCCAGTGAGAGTCTCGCCGGCGATGTCGTCGACGACGTCGCCGAGATCGCGTATCCGTCCCTCTTCATCCAGCAATCCGGGGCGCTCTTGTCCGACCGGTCCGTACCGCAACAATTTCATGTCAGTCTCTCCCTCTTGCGTATTTAGTTCGACCAGCCGCCATCGATGATGTGGGTCTGTCCGGTGGTGAATGAGGATTCGTCCGACGCCAGGTAGACCAGCAAGGCGGCGATTTCATGCGGCTCGCCCAACCGGCCCATGGGCTGGCGTTCGACGAATCCCTTCCACACCGCTTCCTGGTCACCGCCCAGCGCGGCCACGCGCACGGCAAGCGAAGGAGTCTTGATGGTTCCCGGGCAGATGGCGTTGCAGCGCACGCCCCGGGTGACGAAATCGGCCGCGATCGCCTTGGTCAGGCCGATCACCGCCGCCTTGGTGGTGGAGTAGGCGAACCGGTTGGGTACGCCCTTGATGCTGGAAGCGACCGAGGACATGTTGACGATGCTGCCCCTGCCCTGCGCCAGCATGCCCGGCAACACCGCGCGGCACAGCGAGTACATGGCGTCCACGTTGATCGCGAACGAGCGCCGCCATGCCTGCGGATCGCAATCGAGGATGCTGCCTTGGTGCACGTATCCGGCGCAGTTGAACAGCACGTCGAAGGCGTCCTGGCCGGATACGAACGCGTCGATATCCTCCTGCACGGTGACATCCAGCAACCGGGTCTCGATGGATCCGGATTCCGCCGAAAGCGAGGCCAGCGCCTGCGCATCGATATCGGTAGCCAGCACTTGCGCGCCCTCGCGTGCGCACGCCAACGCGCTTGCGCGGCCGATACCCGCGCCGGCGGCGGTGATGAGGCAGCGTTTTCCCTGCAGACGGCCGCTCATCGCGCAGTCGCCCGAGGAGCGTTGGATAATTGGGACATGGTTTTGCTCCTGCGATTCACAAGTAAGGTTTCTGCTCCAGGCGATAGAAACGCCGTGCGTTGTTGGCGAAGACATCTTCCTGGCGCCCTGCAGCCAGGCGTTGGACCAGCGCTTTGGCCATGTCGAACCAGTGCAGGTAGTCGGCGGTGGCGGTCAATACCGGCCAGTCGCTGCCCCACATGATCCGTTCCGGCCCGAAACTGGCGAACAGATGCGCTACGTAGGGTTCGATGTCTTCTGTCTTCGCCGAGCGTCCGGCTTGGGACAGCAAACCGGATAGTTTGCATAGCGCGTCGGTCCGCTCGGCCAGGTGCGCGATCTGTTGCGCCCAAGCGTCGAACCCGCCACCGGCGATATCCGGCTTGCCGGCATGGTCGAGCACGGCCCGCACGCGGGGATGACGGCCAAGCCGCTGCGCAAGCGCTGGCAGATGCACGGGCGCCACCAAGGCATCGAATGCCAGATCGTTGACCACCAGCGCATCGAAAGCCGGATCCAGTCCGGGCCTCAGCAGCCATTGCTTATCCGGAATGTCCTGCACCATCGGTCGCAGGCCTTTCAGGCGACCCCGCGAGGCGGCGCACAGCGAGGCGATCCTCTGCGCCGCATCTTCGGCCTCGAAGTCGGTCCACCCGACCACGCCGGCGATCATGGGGTGCTGGCGCGCCAGATCCAGTAGATAGTGGGTTTCGGCTTCCGTCGCCGCCGCCTGGACCACGACCACCGACTCGACCCCGCAGGCGTTCAGGGCCGCATCGATATCGTTCGGCACGAAATCGCGATACAGCGCCGAGAACTCCGGCGTCAGCCAGACATAGTCGCCACGCGAAAGCCGCCAGAAGTGCAGGTGCGAATCGACGATGGTCATGGCGTTTGCGCCCAGTCCTGCACCAGGCCTTCGGAGCGAAGCTGCCGCCAGAATTCCGCAGGAACGCGCGCGCCGCGCCGCCGCGCCGCGCTCAAGGCTTCTTCCGCGTTGCGCATTCCGGCCACTACGCTGGCCACCGCCGGATGGGCCAGGGGAAACTGCAAAGCGGCTGCGCCCACATCCACGCCATGTTCTGCGCATACCGCATAGATCCGTTGGGCGTGCCGCAGAACCTGCGGCTCGACCGGCGCATAGTTGTAGGTGCTGCCCGGAGCCCGCCCATCGCTCATCAAGCCGGAGCTGTACGGGCCCGCCACCAGGATGCCGACGTTCCGCGTTTGCGCTTCCTGCATGATCCGTTGCGACGCATGCTGTTCCAGCAAGGTGTAGCGCCCGGCCAGCATCACGCAGTCCAATGGGAACAACGGCATCAACTCGACGGCGATTTCCTGCTCGTTGACGCCGAGGCCGATGGCGCCGCACGCGCCGGAAGATTTCAGTTCCGCCATCGCCGGCAAGGCTTCGTCCAGCGCTTGCCGCAGCATGATTGGATGACGGTCGCCATGGGTAAGCCGGCCGATATCGTGCAGCAGCAGGATATCGATGCGATCGGTGCCCAGCCGTTTCAGGCTGGACTCGAACGAGCGCATCACCCCGTCGCGGCTGTAGTCGAACTCCGCCTTGTAGCCGGCTACGGCGAAGCCTTCCCGGCCGGGCTCGCGGCCGGCATCTTCGTAGATCCTGCGCCCGACTTTCGTCGAGATGCGGACGCTGTCGCGCGGCACTCCTTCGAGCCCCTGCCCCAGGCGCAATTCGCTCAGGCCATAGCCATAGTAGGGTGCGGTATCGAAATAGCGGATGCCGCTTTCGAGCGCGGCGCCGATCGCCCGTACCGCCTCATCCTCGCTGACTTCGGTATAGAGATTGCCGATAGGCGCGGCGCCGAAGCCCAGCAGAGGCAGGCGGATGTCGGTGGCGCCCAGGCGGCGTTCGGCGATCTCGATGGTTGCAGGCATCGTTCGCCTCACTCCTCGGCCGATCGCAGCTGCGGCGGCAAGGGCTTCTGGTTACGGACCATGGATCTATGCATGGTGTCCCCTCCCAGGGAGTTTATGGCCATGTCGGCTTTGGGCGGATAGATGGTTGCACCTATCCCATGGACATCGCTATTTTATATATAAATCTAAATCTCATATTTAAATTAAACAAGTTGCGATGCATCATGCATCATGAAATACGTGCAACTTCTTGATATTAATTGGGTTTATCAAACTCTCATTTGCATCCTGCATGGGAAGGTTGCATAAGCTTTATCGGGTTACCGCTTGCGTGGGTGCGGCGGCGCGGTCGATCCACGCACCACCAGTTGCGGCAGGAACCCCTGGTTGCGCGGCGGCGTCGGGTTGTCGGCATAGGCGTACTGGCGCAGGCCGGTGATCAGCAGGCGCGTGGCTTGTCTGGCGATGCTGTCCGTGGCCTGTTTGGCGGTGGTCAGCGATGGCCACGACTGGCGCGAAAACGGGCTGTCTTCGAAGCCGGCGATGGAAAGTTCGTACGGCACATTGATGCCGGCGGATTTCGCCGCGGCCAGCACGCCGGCGGCGATCTCGTCGTTGCTGCCGAAGATGGCGGTCGGCGGTTCGTGCAGCGCCAGCAGGTACCGCGCTCCGCGAAAGCCGTCGTCGAAGGTGTAGTCGCCGGGTACCGCCAATTGCCCGTCTACGGTAATACCGTAATCCTTCAGCGCTTTTTCGTAGCCGGCATAGCGCTCGCTGCTGGAAAGGTGCTGCGCACCACCCCACAGGAAACCGATGCGTCGATGGCCGAGCTGGATCAGATGCTCGGTGATCTCGTAAGCGGCGTTGCGGTCGTCGACATAGATGCACGGCAGGCCATCGTCCGGGTCCTCGGTGGCGGCGATGATGCGCACCAGTGGAATGCCGCGCTCGGCCAGCGCGGCGACCAGATCCGCGCGTTCGGACATCGGTGCGGTCAGCACCAGTCCGGCCAGGCGGGAGCGCTGCGCGAATTCGACCAGTTCGTCGGCCAGCAACGGCGAAGTCGAATCGACCGGTTGGATCTGCAGGCCGAAGCCGGTCTCGCGGCAAGCGGCCAGTACGCCCTTCTGCATTGCGATGATGTGGTACGGGTTGGGGTTGTCGTAGACCAGGCCGATCACATACGACAGGCCATTGCGCAGGTTGCGCGCGGACGGGTCGGGCTTGTAGTCGAGCTCGGCGATCGCCCGCGTTACGCGCGCGCGCGTGGCCTGGGTCACCGACGGCTCGTTGTTGATCACCCGCGACACGGTCTTCAGCGAGACCTCGGCGCGTTCGGCGACGTCCTTGATGGTGGATCTGCGCACGATGTCGATCTGCTTCCCGATTTGATTCATGCGCGTACGGCGGCGTGAATGCCGCTGCCGAATACGGGAGATGGAGGGCGGTCGCGCGGATCGCGTCGAGGCCGAACGCCGGCCAGAGCCGGATCGACGCAAGCCGTCGGCGAACTCTCGATAGGCACGGTCATGCCCATACCCTCGCCGGTCGTTTCGACGGCTATCCGGCATGGGCATGACGCCCAAATATGGACATGATTTTCAAATATGGACATGACTTTCGTTGTCATAGATTCGTGATTTCACGCTGCCTCCGCCGTTCCGTTTAGACCCCGCGCAGCCACCTTCAGAGGGCCTCGATGAGTGCTTTTTTTGATGCTGCACCTGCGCTAGTTCGATAGATTAGAACGTTCTAAATCGAGAAAATACCAACAAATTTGAAATGAATCCAGCATATTTCATATATGAACAGGCGTTTCTGTAGCTTATCCGACCCTCCTTACCCCAAATCGATGACAGGTCATTGACATCGTTATTTAGATCGATCCAGACTCGGCCATGTCGAGTGCCCTGCGGGGTGTTGCGGCGAACAGGACTTGGGAGAGGTGTGTTCGCAATGATCGATATGATCGATCCAGCTACAACGGGTTCACTGGTGAACGGCATGCCGTTCCTCGCCGCGGATGTCGGCGGTACCCATGCGCGCCTGGCCCTGGTACGTGCAGGGGCCGCCGCCGGGCGGCCGGTCGAAGTGCTGGCGTTCCAAAAATACGATTGCGCCGACCACGCCTCGCTCGGCGACTTCATCTCGGAGTTCCTTGCCGCACATGGCGGCGGCGGAGTGAACCGTGGAGTGGTCGCCAGCGCCGGCTATGCGCTTGACGACGGCACCGTCATCACCACCAACCTGCCGTGGCCGCTGTCGATCCGCGAGACCCGCGAGCGCCTCGGCTTCGCCGACCTGCGCCTGGTCAACGATTTCGAAGCGGTGGCCTACGCCGCAGCCACCCTTCCCACCGTGGAAACCACCCACATCACCGGACCGTACGAAGCCTTGGCGCGCGGCCCGGTGCTGGTACTGGGCCCGGGTACGGGCCTGGGCGCGGCGCTGTGGATTCCCAACAACGGACGCCCCTTCGTGCTGGCCACCGAGGCCGGCCATGCCGCGCTGGCGGCCAACAACGAACTCGAACTGGCGCTGTTGGCGCAATTGTTGAAGCAACACCGGCACGTGACGATCGAACATGTGCTGTCCGGTCCCGGCATCCTCAACCTGTACCGCGCGCTCGCGGTACTGCGCGGCGCGAAGCCCGCGTTGTCCACGCCGAACCAGATCACCGCGGCGGCGCAGACCGGCGATGACGCGCTTGCGCGCGAAACCCTCGAAATTTTCTGCGGCTTCCTCGGCAGCGTGGTCGGCGATATGGCGCTGACCTACGGCGCGCAGGGCGGCGTCCGCCTGGCCGGCGGCGTGCTGCCGCAGATCCGCGACTTCCTGCTGCACAGCGATTTCGTCGCGCGCTACCTCAACAAGGGGGCGATGGGCGCGGCGCTTGAGCGCATTCCCGTGCGGCTGGTCGAGCACGGACAGCTTGGCGTGGTCGGCGCGGCGCATTGGTACCTGGACTAGAGAACGCAGGCTTTCGCAACCGCAACAACACAGACACGGAGAGGGGCGCATGCGGCGCCCAGGGTGAAATCTTAAGGAGCAACAAAGCTCGGCAACAACACAACCACCACAGCAACCAACAGATCGATCGGGAGAGTGGCATGAAGTATCGCAAGTCAGCACTATCGGCGGCCATCGTCGCCTGTATAGCGTTCAGCGCCCAAGCGCAGGATGCCGCCAGCCAAGCACCTAGCTCCAACGAGCAGGCCACGCAGTTAGACACCGTGACCGTTACCGGCTACCGCCTCTCTCTGGAAAAAAGCCAGGCGGTCAAACGCTCGGCAAATTCCATCGTCGATGCGATCAGCGCCGAAGACATCGGCAAGTTCCCCGACACCAACGCCGCCGAGTCCCTGTCGCACCTGCCCGGCGTCACCGTCGACCGCCAGTTCGGCGAAGGCGAGAAGGTCAGCATCAACGGCACCGACCCGGCGCTGAACCGGGTGCTGGTCAACGGCCAGACCATCGCTTCCGGCGATTGGGGCGGCAACCCCACCGACACCAGCGGCCGCACCTTCAACTACACCCTGCTCTCGCCGGAAATCATCGGCCTGATGGAGGTGTACAAGACGCCGGAAGCCCGCATCGACGAAGGCTCGATCGGCGGCACCGTGATCGTGCACACCCGCAAGCCGCTTGACCTTCCCAGCAACACCATCCGCGGTTCGCTCGGCTACAACTACAACGACCGTTCGGAAAAAGGCAATCCGCGCGGCTCGGTACTCTGGAGCTGGAAGAACGACGCCGAGGACTTCGGTTTCCTGGTCTCTGGCACGCACGACGAGCAAAGCATTTCGCGCGCCGGCATCGAGTATTGGGGCTACACCACCGGATTGCCCGCCTCCGCCACGATCACCGGCGAAGGCGACCCCGCATTGGCCAAGCTGCCGGTCGGCATCAGCAGTTCCTATTTCCAGCAGGACCGCAAGCGCGACGGCCTGCAGGCGGCGCTGCAGTGGAAGCCCAATGAGCGCAACGAGTTCAACCTGACCGGTCTGTACGTCAAAGGCAAGTACGACAACTTCAGCCAGGCGCGCTACGTCTGCCCGGCCTGCAGCCTGAGCCAGATCACCAGCGCCACCATCGAGGACGGCTATGTGGTCGCCGCCGACGTAGACGGCGATGCCTACGCGCAGCACGATTTCAACCTGCGCAAGAGCCAGGTCGAGACCAACAGCCTGAACCTGCGCCACGACTACTATGGCGACAACTGGGTGTTCACCACCCAGGCGGGCAGCACCAGCGCCAAGGGCGGCAAGGATCCGGAGTACCTGATGAAGACGCTGCTGCTCAGCGGCGGATTCGACTTCGAGTACGACGCCAACCACACCATCGTGAACTACGACAACAACGACGCGTCCAACTGGGGCCTGGCTCCCGGCCAGCAGTACGGCGGCCAGTATTACGAGACCAGCCGCGACAAGGAACGCTACTTCCAGTTCGACGCCGAGCACGATGTGGAATGGGGCCCGATCAACAAGATCCAATTGGGCTACAAGTACAGCAACCACGACAACAGCGTGTCTTCGCGCGGAAACGCGGTGGACGTGGTTTCGGCGCTGAACCTGACCGATATTCTCGGCGGCACGGCGCCGAGCGGTCTCTACGACGGCCTCGGGGCGAGCGGAGATCTGACGAGCTGGCCGACGGCCGACTTGAACGCGGCCATCGCCTACTTCAATACGCTGACGCCGCGCGGCCCCTACAACTACAACTACGGTCCTTCGTTCGCCGTCAAGGAAATCACCAACGCGTTCTACGCGCAGGCGAACTTCGAGTCGGGCAAGTGGCGCGGCAACCTGGGCGTGCGCTACGTAGACACGTCGGACAAGTCGTTGTACTGGGTCAGCAACGGCTCGGGCAGCTACGATCAGGCGCTGGCCAACCGCAGCTACTACAAGCCGCTGCCCAGCTTCAATCTGGCCTATGAGCTCAACGACGACATGGTGGCGCGCTTCTCCGCCGCCAAGGTGATGGCCCGCCCGCGCTACGGCCAGTTGGCCGGAACGCTGGACCTCGACGACGCGAACTTCACCGGCGGCGGCGGCAACGTCGATTTGAAGCCCTACGAGGCCACCAACTACGACCTGGCCTTCGAGTGGTACTTCGCCCCGAGCAGCATGCTCGCCGCCGAGGTGTTCCGTCGCGACATCAGCAACTACGTCGTGACCAACACCACGGAACAGCAGCTGACCAATCCGATCTCCGGCGTATCCGGCGTCTATTCCATCAGCCGTCCGATCAATGTCGCCGGCGCTACGGCCACCGGCGTCGCTTTGATCTACCAGCAAGCGTTCGACAATGGTTTTGGCATCAACGCCAACTACACCTACACCGATACCAGCACCAGCACCGACCTGTTCCTGCCTTACGTCTCCAAGAACGCCTATACGTTGACTCCGTACTTCGAAAAAGGCCCGTTCAACGTGCGTGTGAACTACAGCTACCGCTCTGAATACTTCAACCAGATCGGGCGCCAACAATCCACCGTGTTCGCGGATGCGTACAAGCAGCTGGACCTGATCGCTGGCTACCAGATCAACGACATGTTCGGCGTCACCTTCAGCGCCACCAACCTGCTCGACGAAACCTACTACTGGTACGACACCCAGAAGCGCACCCCGCTTGGCGTTTACAAGAGCGGACGCAACTACCAGCTGGCGTTCACCGTCAAGTTCTGATGCGGTACGGGCGGTGCCATCGTTCCCTCCACGATGGCACCGCTCTTTTTTTGCGGGGCCGCAACAATCAGCCCCGCAACTTTTTCACGAGGAGTACCGGTCCCCATGACGCCCGATAGCAGCTGCCTTGCAGCAGCTCCATTTCGACGCCACGCTTGCACCGCCACTCGTATCCCCCCTTTTTATTGCCGACGCCTGTTGCGCAAGACCGACGCCAGGTGCACGGTTGCCGGGTTTCCCAATCCAACAGGAACGATGAAGAAGGCGACCGAATGATCACGATACCCGCCCGTTCCGCGCGCACCGATACGCCGGTACGCGTATTCGCCCTGCTGCTGGCCGTCGGCATGCTGTTGTCCGGCTGCGCTGAGCGCACGGCGCAGCCGGTCGCCGCCGCGCGCACCGAGATGCTGCAATTGATTCCCGCACCGGCCCAGGTCAAGCGCGGCGATGGCAGTTTCAAAATCGCTGCCGGAACTGTCGTCTCGGTCGCGCAAGGCGATGCTGCCGCGCGCGATGCTGCAAGCCATTTGGTCCGGCTGCTGCGCGATACGCGCGGCTTGGGTCTGGCCGTACGCGAAGAATCCGCACCCTCCCCCGCCAGCATTCGCCTGCAGCTGGATCCCCTGTCGCCGGTGGCCCAGGCCGAGGGATACGCGCTGGACGTCGATGCGCAGGGGCTGCGTATCCGCGCGCGCGACGCCGCTGGCCTGTTCTACGGTGCGATCACTGCGTGGCAACTGGCCAGCGCCGACATCGGCCGCGATGCTGTCGAACCAAGCGCCGTGGAAATACCGGCAGTGACGATCCGCGATTGGCCGCGCTTCGGCTGGCGCGGCCAATTGCTGGACGTGGCCCGCCACTTCCATGACGTGGATACGGTCAAGCATGTGATCGATGCGATGGCCCAGCACAAACTCAACGTGCTGCACCTGCACCTGACCGACGACCAGGGCTGGCGCATCGAGATCAAGCGTTACCCCAAGCTCACCGAGATCGGCGCCTGGCGCACGCCGCCGGGCGCGGGCCGCCACGGTACGCCGCAACGCTACGGCGGCTTCTATACGCAGGAACAGATCCGTGAGCTGGTCGCCTACGCCGCCGCGCGCCACATCACCATCCTGCCCGAGATCGACATGCCCGGCCACGCGCAGGCGGCGGTGGCGGCGTATCCGGAAGAAGTCGGCGTGACCGGCGAACGTCCGTCGGTGTCGGTGGATTGGGGGGTCAATCCCTATCTGTTCGACACCGATCAACGCAGCATGAAGTTCATCGAAGGCGTGCTGGACGAAGTGCTGCAGCTGTTCCCCTCGCCTTACATCCACATCGGCGGCGACGAGGCGGTCAAGGACCAGTGGGAAGCGTCGCCGGCGGTTCGCGCGCAGATGCGGCAACTCGGAGTGAAAGACGCGCATGCGATGCAGGGCTGGTTCAACGCGCAACTGGCGAAGTATTTGACCGGCAAAGGCCGGCGCCTGATCGGTTGGGACGAGATCCTGGAAGGCGGACTGCCGGAAAGCGCCTCGGTGATGTCCTGGCGCGGCGTGGAAGGCGCCGTGGCGGCCGCCAAACTCGGCCATGACGTGGTGCTGGCTCCTGCCGGCTGGATGTATCTGGACAATCTGCAGACCGAGCGCAACGACGAACCCAATGGCCGCTTGGCGGTGCTGCCGCTGTCGCGCGTGTACGAGTTGGATCCGGTGCCGGCGGGGCTGACTGCCGACCAGGCCCGGCACGTGCTGGGCGCGCAGGGCGCGTTGTGGAGCGAATACATTCCCTCGCGCCGCCATATCGACCATGCGCTGTTCCCGCGTTTGGCCGCGGTGGCCGAAGTGGCCTGGTCGCCGATGGCGGCACGCGACTGGGACGGCTTTCTTGCGCGCTTGCCCGCGCAGCTGCAGCGCTACCGTGCGCTGGGTATCGACTACAGCGACGGCGCCTTCGCCGCCGACATCAAACTCGATGGCGGCCCCAACCCGGTGTTGAACGGCAGCCCGGCCAGGGTCGCATTAGGCAACCAGACCGGCGTCGGCCAGATCCGCTACACCCTTGACGGCAGCGAGCCGACACTGGAGTCCCAACGCTACAGCGCGCCGTTCGCAGCGACGCTGCCGGTCACAGTCAAAGCCGCGGTATTCGCAGAGAATGGACAACCGCTGGCGGCTGCGCGTAGCCGCCACCTCGACCGCCGGGCACTGCTGAGCATCGACACACAAGGCCTGCGCAACTGCCACGACGGAGGTCCGCTGGGCCTGCGCGTGCCGCTGCTGCCTGATATGCCCGGCATGGATAGTCCGGTCTACAACGTGGACCTGTTCTACGCCTGCTGGACCTATCCGCAGGCGCGGCTGGATGGCATTGCGGGAATCCGTATCGACGCCGCGCGATTGGCGCGCAACTATGGCCTGGCGCACGATCAGTCCAAGGTGCATCAGTATCCTTCGAGCACACCGCAAGGCGAGCGTGCTCATGGCGAGCTCGAAGTACTGGACAGTTGCGACGGCGGGATACTGGCCAAAATGCCGTTGCCGGCCGGCGCTACCCTGGGCGAACAGTTCACGCTGGAAGCGCCGTTGCCGCCGCAAAAAGGCGTTCACGACCTGTGCCTGCGCTTCACTGCGTCCATCCAAGGTCCGCTGTATGCGATAGGAGCGGTTCAATTGATCGAGGCCACCGCGCAGTCGCCACCCGCCAAGCATTGAATTGATAGGAGCCCGCATGTTGCCGCTACACCATCGTTTTCGCCATATGTCGTACCTGGTCGCGCTGCTGTGCCTGGCCTTGGCGATGCCGGTTTGGGCCGCGCCGCCCGCCTCGCTGAGTCTCGATGAGGGTTGGCAGATCCGGCTGGTGCCGGGACAGACGCAGGCGAAGGAGCATCCGCAAGCGGCGGCGTGGTTGCCGGCGCGGGTGCCGGGCACGGTGCAGACCGATCTGATGGCCGCCGGAGTGGTGCCCGATCCCTTCGCAGGCAGCAACGAAGGCGCGATCCAATGGGTCGGTCTGAGCGACTGGCAATACCGCAGCCGTTTCAAGGTCGATGCGGCGACTTTGGCGCGCGGACACGTCGAGCTGGTGTTCGACGGGCTGGACACGCTGGCCGAGGTCCGTCTCAACGGCAAGCCGTTGCTGGAGGCGGACAACATGTTCCGGCGCTGGCGGGTGGACGCCAAGCCGCTGCTCAAGCGCGGCGAGAACGTACTCGAAGTGACCTTGCGCTCGCCGATCAACAAGATCCAGTCGTGGCTGGCGCAACAGCCGTATGCCCTGCCCGGCGGCTACGACTCGGCTTTCGGCGACGAGCCGAAGGCGCGGCTCAGTTCCACTTACGTCCGCAAGGCGCCTTACCATTTCGGTTGGGACTGGGGGCCGCGCATCGTCACTGCCGGCATCTGGAAGGACGTGCGCCTGGAAGCCTGGGATGCGATGCGTGTGGAAAGCCTGCATATCGCCCAGCAACGGGTGGACGCAAAGGCTGCGCAACTCGAGGCGCAGATCGAACTGGAGGCCGGTGTCAGCGGGCCGGTGCAGGTCGTGCTTGAAGTGCGAGACCCGGGTGGCGCCACAGTGGCGCGGATCGAACGCGATGCGGTAGTCGACCCCGGCCGCAACCGCATCGACCTGCCGCTGCGCATCGCCGATCCCAAGCGCTGGTTCCCGTTCGGCTATGGCGCCCAGGATCGCTACACCTTCACCGCAACGCTGCGCGATGCCAGTGGCGATGCGCACGCGGTCCAACGCATTGCCGGTTTGCGTACCGTCGAGTTGCGTCGCCGGAAGGACCCGTGGGGCAAGAGCATGGAGTTCGTGGTCAACGGCATTCCTGTCTTCGCCAAGGGCGCCAACCTGATCCCGCTGGACAGCTTCCCTACCCGCGTCGACGAGACACGCATGCGCCGCACGCTGCTTGATGCGCGCGAAGCCAACATGAACATGCTGCGCATGTGGGGCGGCGGCCACTACCAGGACGACCGCTTCTACGAGTTCGCCGACGAACTGGGCATCATGATCTGGCAGGATTTCATGTTCGGCGGCGCGATCCCGCCGTACGACGTGGATTTCCGCGAAAACACCCGGCAGGAGGCGATCGAACAGGTCAAGCGGCTGCGCGACCATGCCAGCATCGTGATGTGGTGCGGCAACAACGAAGTGCAGACCGGTTGGCAGAACTGGGGCGACCGGGTCAAGTTCAAACAGTCGATCGACCCCGAGGAACGCAGCCGCATCGAGCGCGGCATGACCACGCTGTTCGGCACCGTGTTCCGCGAGGTGGTCGCCGTGCACGATCCGGACGTGCCGTACTGGGCGACTTCGCCCGGCACCGATTTCGATGGCGCCGCGGATCAGAGCGACGACGGCGACATGCACTACTGGCAGGTCTGGGGCGGCGAAGCCAAGCCGGCCGAGGCGTACCTGGACGTCGATACCCGCTTCCTGTCCGAGTACGGCCTGCAATCCTTCCCGGACATGCGCACCATTCGCGCCTTCGCCGGTCCGCAGGACATGGATCCTGAATCGCCGGTGATGCGCGCGCACCAGAAATTCGACAGCGGCAACGGCAACCAGCGCCTGCTCCTCTACATCCGCCGCGAGTTCGGCGAACCGAAGGATTTCGAAAGCTTCGTCTACCTGAGCCAGCTGATGCAGGCCGAAGGCATCGGCCTGGCCGCCTCGCACCTGCGCGCGTCGCGTCCGCGGACGATGGGTTCGCTGTACTGGCAGCTCAATGACGTGTGGCCGGGCGCATCGTGGTCCAGCGTGGACTACTACGGTCGTTGGAAAGCGCTGAACTACCACGCCCGCCGTTTCTATGCGCCGGAGCTGGCCGCCGCTTTGCGCAAGGACGGTACGACCACGCTGTCGCTGATCTCCGACCGCACCACGCCGCTGGCCGCGCGCTGGCGGCTGCGCGTGCTGGATTTCGATGGCAAGGAATTGAGCCGCCGCGAGAGGGCAGCGACGCTGCCGCCGCTGAGCAGCACCCATGTGGGCCGGTTCACCGATGCGCAGTTGCTCGGCCGCGCCGATCCGAAACGAAGCTTTGCGGTGTTCGAGCTGTTCGACGGCAAGCGCCTGCTGTCGCGCCAGCTGGTGCTCTTCGATGCGGCCAAACATCTGGCGCTGCCTGCCGCGCAGGTCCGCAGCGAATGGAAGGCCGACGGCGACGGTTTCGCGCTGACCCTGTCCAGCGATGCATTGGCGCGCGAGGTCTGGTTGTCGTTCGGCGATCTGGATGTGAACGTCTCGGACAACGCCTTCGACCTGCTGCCGGGCGAGCCGCTGACCGTGCGCGTGCACGGCCAGGCGACATTGGAACAACTGCGCGCTGCTTTGCAGGTGCGCGATCTGGCCGGCACGCTGGCCGGCGCGCCGGCTGAACCTAAAGAGGCGCAATGATGGCGAGTTACCGCTCGTATCTGTCGGGAGGGATGCCCCGCACCTTCGCGCCAGCGGCGTTGCTCGCTCTTATTGGAACGGCGCTGTTGACCGCCGCTCCCGCCCGCGCCGACGAAGCCGAGGACCGCGCCGCCGCGTTGGTGGCGAAGATGACGCGCGAAGAGAAGATCGCCCAGACGATGAACGAGGCTCCTGCGATTCCGCGTTTGGGTGTGCCGGCCTACGAATGGTGGAACGAGGGTCTGCATGGCGTCGCCCGCAGCGGCTACGCCACGGTGTTTCCGCAGGCCATAGGACTGGCGGCGAGTTGGAACACCGATCTGCTTGAACAGGTCGGCACCGCGACCTCGACCGAGGCCCGCGCCAAATTCAACCTGGCCGGCGGCCCGGGCAGCGACCATAAGCGTTACCAGGGTCTGACCATCTGGTCGCCGAACATCAACATCTTCCGCGACCCGCGCTGGGGCCGCGGCATGGAGACCTACGGCGAAGATCCCTACCTCACCGGACAACTGGCGGTCGGCTTCATCCACGGCCTGCAAGGCGACGACCCGCAGCATCCGCGCACGATCGCCACGCCCAAGCACCTGGCCGTGCACAGCGGCCCGGAGCCTGGCCGCCACGGCTTCGATGTCGATGTCTCGCCGCGTGACCTGGAAGCCACCTATCTGCCCGCGTTCCGTGCCGCACTGGTCGAAGGCGGCGCTGGCGCGGTGATGTGCGCCTACAACTCGCTGCACGGTACGCCCGCCTGCGCCGCCGACTGGCTGCTGGATGGACGCTTGCGCAAGGACTGGGGTTTCAAGGGTTTCGTGGTATCCGATTGCGATGCGCTCTACGACATGACCTGGTTCCATTATTTCCGCGCCGACGAGGCCGGCTCGGCCGCCGCCGCACTGAAGGCCGGACACGATCTCAACTGCGGCAACACCTATCGCACTTTGGGCCAGGCGCTGGATCGCGGCGATGCCGACGAAGCGTTGTTGGACCAGTCGCTGGTGCGCCTGTTCGCTGCGCGCTACCGCTTGGGCGAATTGGAACGGCCGCGACAGGGTGCGTACGCGCAACTAGGCGCCGGCGACATCGGCACGCCCGCCAACCGCAAGCTGGCGCTCCAAGCGGCGCTGCAGTCGCTGGTGCTGCTGAAGAACCGGAGTGCGACGTTGCCGCTGAAGCCGGAAACCAGGCTAGCGGTGATCGGCCCGAACGCTGACGCCCTGGCTGCGCTGGAGGCCAACTACCAAGGCACCTCAGTCGATCCGGTGACGCCTTTGCAGGGCCTGCGGCAGCGCTTCGGCAGCCAGCGCGTGAGCTACGCGCAAGGCGCGCCGTTGTCGGCCGGAGTGCCGGTGATGATCCCGGAGACCGCACTGCGCAACGACGCGCAAGCGGGCCTTAAGGGCGAGTACTTCGACAACCGGGATCTGGCCGGCACCCCACGCTTGGTACGCCAGGACCGCGTGGTCAGCTTCAACTGGGATCAGGTGGCGCCGGCTCCCGATGTGGACAAGGACCGTTATTCGGTGCGCTGGACCGGCGAACTGCTGCCGCCCGGCCCCGGCGATTACACGCTGGCGGTGCGCGTGGCACGCTGCTTCGCCTGCACCCGTCACGACCCGGTGCGCCTGTATGTGGACGACGAATTGGTGATCGCCGGCAACGCCGAAGACAAGCGCATCGCCGCAGGCATGCACAACGCAGACGGCCGCAATGTCGAAGCGCAGCTGCATTTCGAAGACGCGCGGCCGCGGCGAATCCGCCTGGAGATCGAACACCAGGGCGAGGATCAAGGATTGCGCCTGGAATGGCTGGCGCCGGCGGACGCGCAACTGGCCGAAGCCGAACGTGCCGTGGCGCAGGCCGATGCGGTGGTGGCTTTCGTCGGCCTGTCGC
This sequence comes from Pseudoxanthomonas sp., assembly GCA_036383995.1. Taxonomy (GTDB): domain Bacteria; phylum Pseudomonadota; class Gammaproteobacteria; order Xanthomonadales; family Xanthomonadaceae; genus Pseudoxanthomonas_A. The sequence continues at coordinate 40,050 of DASVNG010000009.1, read as the reverse complement.
CGGACGTGGAGGGCGAGGAGCTGAAGGTGGATGTGCTCGGTTTCGACGGCGGCGACCGCAATGCGATCGCCCTTCCAGCAATGCAGCAGACGTTGCTCGAACGCGCCAGGACCAACGGCAAGCCGCTGATCGTCGTGCTGATGAGCGGCAGCGCGGTGGCGTTGAACTGGGCGCAGCAACACGCCGATGCGATCCTCGCCGCGTGGTACCCCGGCCAGTCCGGCGGCATCGCTATCGCGCAGGCACTGGCCGGCGATTTCAATCCCGGCGGCCGTTTGCCGGTGACCTTCTACCGCTCGACCAAGGATCTTCCGGCCTATGTCAGCTACGACATGAAGGGCCGCACCTACCGCTATTTCACCGGCAAGCCGCTGTACCCGTTCGGCCATGGCTTGAGCTACACCCGCTTCGCCTATGACGCGCCGCGGCTGTCGGCGCAGAAGCTGAAGGCCGGCGAGCCTCTGCGCGTGAGCGTGCGGGTGCGAAACAGCGGCCAGCGCAGCGGCGACGAAGTGGTGCAGGTCTATCTGGAACAGGCCGATAGGGAGCAGCCGCAACAACCGCAGTCGCAGTCGCCGATCCGCAGCCTGGTCGGATTCAAGCGGGTGACGCTGCAGCCCGGCGAGTCGCGTGAAGTGGCGTTCGAGTTGGACGCGCGCGACCTCAGCGAGGTCGACCATGCAGGCCAGCGCGCGGTCGAGGCCGGCGACTACCGCGTATTCGTCGGCGGTGGCCAGCCCGGTACCGGTGCGCCGGGCGGTGAGGCGGCGTTCTCGATCCACAGCCGAATGCCGCTGCCCAAGTAAGCCGCGTCCCACCGTGGAAACGCACAACAAAGCGATAGACCAGGAACTCCGATATGCCCACCCGCCGCGACATTCTCCAGCTTCTTGGCACCAGCGTCGGCGCCGGTTTTCTCGCTAGTGCCCTGCCCGCCTTTGCCGCGACCGAACAAGGCGCGTTCGCCAGCAAGCGGCCAGCGAAGAGCGAACGTCGCTTCGTCAGCGCGGCGGTGGAACGCCAGCTGACGCAGATCAAGGCGCGCATCGGCGATCCCGAGCTGGCCTGGCTGTTCGAGAATTGCTATCCGAACACGCTCGACACCACCGTGCGGACCGGCACCCGCGACGGCAAACCGGACACCTTCGTCATCACCGGCGATATCGAAGCGATGTGGCTGCGCGACTCCTCCGCGCAGGTGCATCCCTACATCGCGCTGGCGAAACAGGACCCGGCATTGCAACGGATGCTGCATGGCTTGATTCGCCGCCAGTCGCACTGCATCCGGCTGGATCCCTATGCCAATGCATTCTTGCCCGACGGTGTGACCCAGCGCTTGAAGTGGTCGCTCGACGACGTCACCGAGATGAAGCCCGGGGTGGGCGAACGCAAATGGGAGGTCGATTCGCTGTGCTACCCGATCCGGTTGGCGCACGAATACTGGCGCGCCACTGGCGATACCGCGCCGTTCGACGACGACTGGCGCGAAGCGATGCGTATCGTGGTGCGTACCTTCCGCGAGCAGCAGCGCCTGCACGACCGCGGCCCCTACACATTCCAACGGCCCTCGTCGCTCGCCACCGAAACGCTGGTGCTGGGGGGCTACGGCCAGCCGACCCGACCCAACGGCATGATCCACTCGATGTTCCGGCCCTCCGACGATGCCTGCCTGTATCCGCTGTTCGTGCCGGCCAACCTGTTCGCGGTGACGGTGCTGCGGCAACTGGCGCAGATGAGCCAGGCGATCCACCACGACCGCGACTTCGCTTCCGACTGCCGCGCGCTCGCCGATCAAGTGGAAAAGGCGACGCAGCAGTACGGCATGATGCGCGATGCCGATGGACAACCGTTCTGGGCCTACGAGGTGGACGGATACGGCAACCAGTTGTTCATCGACGACGCCAACGCGCCGGGCCTGTTGAGCCTGGCCTATCTGGGCTGCTGCGAGCGCGGCGATCCGGCGTTCCAGCGTTCCCGCCGGTTGGCGTGGAGCGAACGCAATCCTTACTTTTGCCGTGGCCGCGCCGCCGAGGGCGTCGGCAGCCCGCACAGCGGCCTGCGCACGATCTGGCCGATGGCGATCATGCAGTACGCACTGGCCAGCGACGACGATGCGCAGATCCGCCAGTGCCTGCACTGGCTCAAGACCACCCATGCCGGTACCGGTTTCATGCACGAGGCCTTCGATCAGGACGACCCGGCGAAGTTCACCCGCGATTGGTTCGCGTGGGCGAACACCCTGTTCGGCGAACTGATCGTCGATCTGGCGCAGCGCAAGCCGCATCTGCTGCGCAAGGCCTGACCGACTCTTCTTCCACGAATTACCGCTCCAACCGCAGCATCGAATCAAAGGACGCTCCCCCATGCCGACACGACGCGGATTCCTGCAAAGCGCCATCGCCCTGGCCCTGTTCGGCGGCAGTGGCCTGCCCGGCCTGGCGTTCGCGCGCGCCGGCCGCTACGCGATGCCGGACGATGCGCGCGTGCAGGCGGATCTGACCCGTCACGTCGATGTATTCATCGGCACCGGCGGCCACGGCCACACCTTCCCCGGCGCCACCCTGCCGTTCGGCATGATGCAACTCAGCCCGGACACCAACAACGCAGGTTGGGATGCGTGCAGCGGCTACCACGAGTCCGACGGCTCGATCATGGGCTTCTCGCACACTCATCTGTCCGGCACCGGTATCGGCGACATGCTCGACTTCCTGGTCGTGCCGCGGACCGGCGAAGTCAGGCTGCAGCCCGGCCCGCTCGATGCGCCGGAAACCGGCTACCGTTCGCGCTACGTCGACGAGGCCGCCTCCCCCGGCTATTACCGCGTGTTGCTGAAGGACACCGGCATTCATGTCGAACTGACCGCCACCGCGCGCGCCGGCCTGCACCGCTATCGTTTCCCTAAAGGCCAGCCCGGCCATCTGTTGCTCGACCTGTCCCACGGTTTCCAGGACAACGCTTCCACTCCGACGCGAGTCACCGATGCGCAGCTGCGTATCGTCGACGAACGCACCCTCGTCGGTGGCCGCCGCGTCCATCAGTGGGCAAAGGGGCGCTACCTCTTCTTCGCGATGCGGCTGTCGCGCCCGTTCGCGCAAGCGCGCTTGTACAGCGACGATCAGCCTCTGGCCGAAGAAGCGCGCCAGACCGACGGCACCCGGCTGAAGGCCGCCCTGCATTTCCCGGATGCCGGCGCTGAGCCATTGCTGATCAAAGTCGGCATCTCCGCGGTCAGCGCCGACAACGCATTGGCGAACCTGGACGCCGAGTTGCCGGACTTCGACTTCGCACGCGTGCACGCCGAGGCGGTCGCCGCCTGGGAGAAGGAACTGGCGCGCGTGCGCATCGATACCGACGACGACGCCCAGCGACACATCTTCTATACCGGCCTGTACCACTCGCTGCTGGCGCCGACGCTGTTCAGCGACGTGGATGGCCGCTACCGCGGCATGGATCTGCAGGTGCACACGCTGCCCGAGGGCTACCGCAACTACAGCACCTACTCGCTATGGGATACCTACCGCGCGCTGCATCCCCTGTTGACCCTGGTGCAACCCGAGCGCGTTCCCGATCTGATGCAGGGCCTGGTGCGCGGCGCGGCGGAATGCCCGGACGGCGTCGGCATCTGGCCGCTGCAAGGCGTGGAAACCGGCACCATGATCGGCTACCACTCGGCGGCGGCGCTGGCCGAAGCGCATGCCAAGGGTTTCGGCGGCATCGACTACGCGGCGGCTTGGCCGTTGTTCCGCAAGCGCGCGATGGACGACGACTTCCATGGCCTGCCCTACTACCGCCGGCTCGGCTACATTCCCAGCGACAAGGTCAGCGAAGCGGCCAGCCGCACCTTGGAATACGCCTACGACGATTGGGCCTGCGCGCACCTGGCGCGTGCGGCCGGCGCCGAGGACGACTATCGCGCGCTCGTGGCCCGCTCGCGCAACTACCGCCATCTGTTCAACCGCGACAGCGGCTTCATCCAGCCGCGGTTGGAGGGCGGCGGCTGGGCCGCGCCGTTCGATCCGCGCTCGCTCGGCCACTTGGCGCGCTGGCACGACTTCACCGAATCCAACGCCTGGCAGGCCACCTTTCTCAATCAGCACGATCTGTACGGTTACATCGAACTGTTCGGCGGCCGCGACGGCTTCGTGCGCAAGCTCGACGAACTGTTCAGCACCAGCTCCGAACTGCCCGCTGGCGCCCCGCCGGACATCGACGGCATGGTCGGCCAGTACGCGCACGGCAACGAACCCAGCCACCACGTCGCCTATCTCTACGCCTACGCCGGACAACCGTGGAAGACCCAGGCCATGGTGCGCCGCTTGCTGCGCGAACAGTACCGCGACGCCCGCGACGGTCTTTCCGGCAACGAGGACTGCGGGCAGATGAGCGCCTGGTTCGTACTCAGCGCGCTGGGGTTCTATCCGGTCGATCCGGTCAGCGGCAATTACGTGATCGGCAGCCCCCTGTTCCGCGGCGCCGAACTGGAGGTCGGCGGTGGGCGCGTCCTGCGCATCGTCACCCGTCGCAACAGCGCGAAGAACATCTACGTGCAGCGTCTGCGCTGGAACGGCAAGCCGTATACGCACAGTTGGTTGCGGCACGCCGATCTGGCTGCGGGCGGCACGCTGGAATTCGAGATGGGGCCGGAACCTAACCGGGATTTCGGTAGCCGTCTGGAAGATCTGCCGCCGTCGTTTGCTTGAAGCGGGGAATCGGGAATGGAGAATCGAGAATCGCACAGCATTTGTTTTCCCTTCTCCCTCTGGGAGAAGGTGCCCGAAGGGCGGATGAGGGAATGGCAATGACTCGCCATTCAAGTTTCGCTACAAGCGGAGACCTCATTCCCTCATCCGTCGCTGCACGCCACCTTCTCCCGGAGGGAGAAGGGAAAAGCGAGCAATCCGCCATTGATGAAACACGCTAAAGAGATTTCCATGCTCCGCAACCTCCTCGCACCACTCGTCATGACACTCGCGCTGACGGCACCAGTAACAGGTGTCGCCGCAGAGGTCTGGCCCGTGTTCTCGACCAAAGCCGCCCACTTCACCCGCGGCGGCAAGCCCTACCAGATCGTCTCCGGCGCGATCCATTTCCAGCGCATACCGCGCGAGTACTGGAAAGACCGCCTGCAGAAGGCGCGCGCGCTCGGCCTGAACACGGTGGAGACCTACGTATTCTGGAACCTGGTGGAACCGCAGCGCGGCCAGTTCGACTTCCACGGCGACAACGACGTCGCCGCCTTCGTGCGCGAAGCCGCTGCGCAGGGCCTGAACGTGATCCTGCGCCCCGGCCCCTATGTCTGCGCCGAATGGGAAGCCGGCGGCTATCCGGCCTGGCTGTTCGCCGAGCCGGGCATGCGCGTACGCAGCCGCGACCCTCGCTTCCTTGCCGCCAGCGATGCGTACCTGAAGGCCGTGGCCGATCAAGTGCGCCCGTTGCTCAACGGCAACGGCGGTCCGATCATCGCAGTGCAGGTCGAGAACGAATACGGCTCCTACGACGACGACCACGCCTACATGCGGGCCAACCGCGAGTTGTTCGTGCGGGCGGGCTTCGACAAGGCATTGCTGTTCACTTCCGATGGCGCGGACATGCTGGCCAATGGCGCCCTGACCGACACGCTGGCGGTGGTGAACTTCGCCCCAGGCGAAGCCAAGAGCGCATTCGAGAAACTGGAGAAATTCCAGCGGGGCCGGCCGCGCATGGTCGGCGAATACTGGGCGGGCTGGTTCGATCATTGGGGCAAGCCGCACGCCAGCACCAACGCCAAGCAGCAGGCGGAGGAGTTGGAGTGGATGCTGCGGCAGGGCCATTCGGTGAACCTGTACATGTTCGTCGGCGGCACCAGCTTCGGCTTCATGAACGGCGCCAACTTCCAGGGCAATCCCAACGACCACTACGCGCCGCAGACCACCAGCTACGACTACGACGCCGCATTGGACGAAGCCGGACGGCCGACGCCGAAGTTCGCGTTGTTCCGCGACGCCATTGCCCGTGCAACCGGAGTACAACCGCCGCCGCTGCCTGAGCCAATGGGTTTTGCCACGTTGCCGCAGGTCGCGCTGCGCGAATCGGCTTCGCTATGGGACAACCTGCCCGCGCCTATCGCCGGTCAAACTCCGTTGCCGATGGAAGCCCATGGCCAGGACTACGGCTACATCCTCTACCGCACCACCGTGACCGGCCCGCGCAAAGGCGAGCTGTACCTGGGAGAAGTGCGCGATTACGCGCGGGTCTACCTGGACCGCAAGCCGGCAGGCAAAGTCGAACGCCGCTTGCAGCAGGTGTCGGTGACGCTGGACGTACCGGCCGGTACGCACACCCTCGACGTGCTGGTGGAAAACAGCGGACGCATCAATTACGGCCCGCGCATGGCGGACGGCCGCGCCGGGCTGGTCGATCCGGTGCTGCTGGAGGGCGAGCGGCTGCTGGACTGGCAGACGTTCCCGTTGCCGATGCGTTCGCCCGATACGCTGCGCGGCTGGACTACGGCCAAAGTGGAAGGCCCGGCGTTCCACCGCGGCACCTTGCGCATCGCCGCGCCGGCCGATGTCTGGCTCGATATGGGGGCGTTCGGCAAGGGCTTCGCCTGGGCCAGCGGCCGCAATCTGGGCCGTCACTGGAACATCGGTCCGCAGCGCTCGCTGTATTTCCCGGCACCGTGGCAGCAGCGCGGCGACAACCCGATAGTGGTGTTCGACCTGGACAGCGTCGTCGCGGCCAGCGTCCACGGTACACCGGAGCCGCTGTGGAGCAAGAGCGCGCATGACTGAGACCCGATGCGCATCCTTCGCGTGCGCGCTTCCTTCCTCGTTCCCGATCCACGCGGCCAACGGCCGCCTTATCGCCCGCAAGGTATCCCGATGACCCGCTCCTTCCGCTCTCCGATTCGTCGATTGGCCATGCTCGGTCTGTCCCTCTTGGCTCTGCCGCTGGCCGCTGCGCAGAACTTCTCCGAAGTGCGGCCGTCGCCGCAGCAAGTGGCCTGGCAGGATCTGGAATTCGGCGTGATCGTCCACTTCAACCCCAACACATGGCTGGACCAGGAATGGGGCGACGGCACCGCCAATCCCTCGGTGTTCAATCCCGATCAGGTCGATCCCGGGCAATGGGCGCGCGCTGCGAAAGCGGCCGGCGCGAAGTACGTGATCCTGGTCGCCAAGCACCATGACGGCTTCGCGTTATGGCCCACCGGGCAAAGCAAGTACTCGGTCAAGAACAGTCCGTGGCTCGGAGGGAAAGGCGATCTGGTCAGGATGACCAGCGATGCGGTTCGCAAGGAAGGCATGGGCTTCGGCATCTACCTGTCGCCCTGGGACCGGCACGAACCCAAGTACGCCGATTCCAAGGCCTACGACAAGTTCTATGCGGCGCAGTTGGTGGAACTGGCGCTCCACTACGGACCGATCACCGAATGGTGGCTGGACGGCGCCGGCAGCGCCGGCCACGTCTACGACTTCGACAAATACATCGAGGAACTGCGCACCTACCAATCGAACGCGATGGTGTTCGCCGACACGGCGCTGTTCGAGTACGGCGACATCCGCTGGGTCGGCAACGAAGACGGCTTCATCGTGGGCGAGAACTGGAACGTGATCGATCGTCACGGCTTCCTGCGCTGGCGGCCGGTGGAAGTGGATACGCCGCTGCGTCGCTTCCAATGGTTCTGGCATCCCAACAGCGATCAGACCCTCAAGAGCCTGGACGAGCTGGTGGAGATCTGGGAGAAGAGCGTCGGCCTGGGCGGACAACTGGTGCTGGGCATCGCACCGGATACCCGCGGCCTGTTGCCGGACGCCGACGTGCAGCGGCTGCGCGAGCTGGGCGAAGCGATCCAGGCACTGTACGGACCGGCCAAGAACCTCGTGTCGGGCAATCTGAAAAGCGCAGGCGTCGCCGCGGCGGCGGCCGATGGCGACCGCGATACCTTCTGGAGTGCGCCGGATGGCTCGCACCACGCGACTCTGGAACTCACCTTCAAGCAGCCGGTGACCTTCGACAGCGCCCTGAGCATGGAATGGATCAACGCCGGTCAACGCGTGCAGAAATACGCGGTGGAGGCGTGGCAGGACGGCCGCTGGGTGCGGCTGGCGCAGGCGCAGGCGATAGGACGGATGAAGATCGATCGTTTCGCTCCGGTCACTACCTCGCGCGTGCGCCTGAACATCCTGTCCAGTTCCGATCCGGTGCGCATCCGTGAATTCCAGCTGTTCGACACCGACAGGGGCGCCGCCGGAAAACCGTGAGCGCACGACGACACCCCTGCATGCACTTTCAACGCAGCAATGCCCTCGCCTTTCTGTTGCTTGCCACTATGGCCATGACATCGTGCGCTAGCCAGCCCACCTCCTCATCCTCGCCGATCGTGCTGGAGGAATTCATCGCCACGCAGCCGCCGACGCCGCAAAGCCATGCTTCCAGTTTGGTGGAAACCCGCGACGGCACTCTGCTTGCCGCGTGGTTCGGCGGCGAGCACGAAGGCGCAACGGACGTGGGCATCTGGCTCGCCCGTCGCGGTGGCGAAGGCTGGCTACCGCCGCTGCGCGTGGCCGATGGCAGGCAGGACAACAGCATGCAGGGCAACGGCGCGCCGCAACCGGCATGGAACCCGGTGTTGTTCCTGCCCGCGCAGGGCCCTTTGCAGCTGTACTACAAGGTCGGCCCGAATCCTCGGCAATGGTGGGGAATGCTCACCGTCTCTTCCGACGATGGCGGGCATTGGTCGGCGCCCAGACGTCTGCCCGACGGCATCCTCGGCCCGATAAAGAACAAGCCGTTGCAGCTCCCCAGCGGCCGCATTCTCGCCCCGAGCAGCAGCGAGGACGAAGCCGGCGGCTGGCGCGCGCACATAGAAACCAGCGACGACGACGGCCTGCACTGGCAGCGCGGCGCGGCGCTCAACGATCCGGCGCATATCGGCGCCATCCAGCCCAGCTTGTTGCGCCACCGCGACGGCTGCCTGCAGGCGCTCGGGCGCAGCAAACAGAACCGGGTGTTCAGCGTCTTCTCCGGCGACGACGGCGCCAGCTGGGGCGCGATGACTTTGCTGGACATCGAAAACCCCAACTCCGGCACCGATGCGGTAATGCTGCGCGATGGCCGCGCGTTGCTGGTCTACAACCCTACCCAGGCCGGCAAGAATTGGTGGGAGGGCCGCGGCGTGCTGGCGGTGGCGCTGTCGGACGACGGCTTGCGCTGGCGGCGTGCGCTGACGCTGGAGGATAGCCCCAAGGACGAATTCTCCTATCCGGCGGTCATCCAGACTCGCGACGGACTGGTGCACGTCAGCTACACCTGGAAACGCCAGCGCATCAAACACGTGGTGCTGGATCCGCGTCTGCTGTCGTCTCCGGCGCCGGATGTCGAGGTGCGTAACAGCCTCTCGGGTGGACCTGCTTGCCGGGTCGAATCGATCCGATGACAACAGCTCAGCCACGCACGGTCGGTTTGGCCGAAGACGTACGTCACAGATACGCAGCGCGCAAGCACAGTGAACAGGGGAATACGACTTGCGGGCATGTCCGGTTTACCGCACGATACGTGGATTGGATCGATCCAAATTCGACGGGTGACGCCTTGAAAACACTGCACAGGATCGCGTTGCCACGATGCTCGCCGATCGTGGCCATGCCACTGAAAGAACGAAAGAGAATCCGCATGCATCGCCCCGCAACCGGCACCGCACAACGAACGGCTGCCGACAAATGAGCGCAGCCAACAGCACCATCCTCTGCTTCGGCGAAGCGCTGATCGACTTTCTCGCCAGCGAGCCTGCCGAAGGCCAAGCCCGCACGTTCCGCCAGTTCGCCGGCGGCGCCCCGGCTAACGCCGCAGCCGCAGTGGCGAAATTGGGCGGCCGCTGCGAATTCGTCGGCATGCTCGGCCAGGACATGTTCGGCGACTTCCTGCTGCACAGTCTGCGCGAGGCCGGCGCCGGCACGCGTTACGTACGCCGTACCGACGCGGCGAAGACGGCGCTGGCCTTCGTCTCGCTGGACGCGCACGGCGAACGCAGCTTCAGCTTCTACCGCCCACCGGCTGCCGATCTGCTGTTCCGCGACGAGGATTTCGACGCCGACTGTTTCGCCGCAGCCAGCATGTTCCATGTCTGCAGCAACAGTCTGACCGACGCCGACATCGCCACAGCGACGTTATCTGGCATGGCCCGCGCGCGCGCCGCTGGCGCGCTGGTCAGCCTCGACCTCAATCTGCGCCCTGCGCTGTGGCCGGACGCCGCACCATCGTTGTCCGTGCTGTGGCGCGCGCTTGAGGCCGCGGACTTGATCAAGTTGGCGCGCGAGGAGCTCGAATATCTGAAGGAAGGCCGCTTCGGCGACGCCGATATCGTCGTCCGCCTGCTGCACAGCGCGCGCCTGGTGCTGATCACGGACGGCGCTGCGCCGATGCGCTGGTTCGCGCGTAGACGCAGCGGCGAACTGCCGACGATCGAGGTCAAGGCGGTCGACACCACTGCCGCCGGCGATGCGTTCATCGGCGGTCTGCTATCGCAGTTTCAACGCAAGGGCGTCGATAGGCGCACGTTCGATGCGTTCCTCGCCCGATCGACCGAGCTAGAGCACTGCCTGCGCTACGCCTCGGCCTGCGGTGCGCTGGCGGTGACCCGGCATGGCGCCTTCGCCGCGCTGCCGACGCACGCCGAAGCGGTCGCGCTGCTGGGCGCTTCTGTGGTGGAAGCATAAGATGAAGCCGGCCCGTCGCAGAACCAAAAAACAACCTCGGGAGCAACCTATGAAATCGCTACGACTCGCATTGGCCGCGCTGCTGTGCGCGGCGCCCCTGTTGGCCGCGCACGCCGAAAGCCACGGCGACTACGTGCCGGAAACGGATCCGCTGGTGCTGCGCAAGCTCGAACAATGGCAGGACTGGAAGTTCGGCTTCATGATGCACTGGGGTCCGTACAGCCAATGGGGCGTGGTCGAATCGTGGTCGATCTGCTCCGAGGACGTGGATTGGTGCAAACGTCCCGAAGGCGAGGCCTACGTCGATTACGTCAAGCGTTACGAGCAATTGCCGACCACCTTCAACCCGGTAAAGTTCGATCCCGGGCTGTGGGCGGGTATCGCGAAGGACGCCGGCACGAAGTACGTGGTGTTCACCACCAAGCACCACGACGGATTCTCGATGTTCGACACACGGCAGACCGACTACAGGATCACCGCGCCCGATGTTCCGTTCCATAACAACCCGCGCTCCAACATCACCAAGGAAGTGTTCGAGGCTTTTCGCGCGCAGGGCTTCGGCATAGGCGCCTATTTCTCCAAGCCCGACTGGCACAGCGACGACTACTGGTCGCCGAAGTGGGCCACGCCCAACCGCCACAACAACTACGACACGCGCAAGCATCCGGACATCTGGAAGCGCTTTGTCGACTTCACCCATGCGCAAGTCGGCGAACTGACTTCCCAATACGGCCCGGTCGACATCCTGTGGCTGGACGGCGGCTGGGTGCGTCCGACCGACACCATGGGCGACGTGGCGGAAGGCAACGCCGGTGTGCCGTGGCCCCAGGACGTCGACATGCCGGGACTGGCTGCGCTCGCACGCAAGAACCAGCCCGGCCTGATCGTCGTCGATCGCGCGGTGGGCGGGCGTTACGAGAACTACCGCACGCCGGAGCAGAAAATCCCCGATCAACCGTTGCCATATCCGTGGGAAACCTGCATGACCCTCGGCGAATCGTGGTCGTACGCGCCGAACGACAAGTACAAGTCCGCGCGCAGCGTGGTGCAGATGCTGGTCGACGTGGTTGCCAAAGGCGGCAACTATCTGCTCAACGTCGGTCCCGACAGCAACGGCGAACTTCCTCCGGTCGCGGTACAGCGCCTGCACGAAATCGGCGCGTGGATGAAAGTCAACGGCGAGGCGATCTACGCCAGCCGATCCGTCGCACCCTACCGCGACGGCAAGTTCCGTTACACGCGGCTGAAGGACGGCACCGTTTATGCGCTCTATCTGCCCGACGCGAATGAAACCAGGTTGCCGACGACGTTGCGTATTCCAGGCCCAGCGCCCGCCGCCGGCACGGAAGTGAAGCTGCTCGGCAATGATGCGCGGCTGGCGTGGCATCGCGACGGCGACGCTACCGTGGTCCAGATTCCGGCAGCGCTGCGCAAACAGACGGCCAACGCTTACGCTTGGGCTTTCCGCTTGCCTGATGCGGTGCCTTCCAACTGACGGCGGCAAGGGAGCGAGGCTTCGAGCAGGAAGCCTCGCAGCAAGCCTCAAGCACTATTTGCATGCCTCATGCACGGCATCATCGAGTTTGCGAAGCAGATCGAACGTACGCTTCAACCCCACCGCGATCAACTTGGCCTCGCGGCGCTCTTTGGCGGCTCTGCAGCGGTTGTCGGCAGCACTGATTGGGGAAGTAGTCCTGCCATGGCTTCCGAAACGTGTTCGATTTCCAGCTGAATTCGCCCCACGCTGCCTGCCCTTGGGCGCGTGCTGGCTGAATTCGGCCGCGGACGGCTCCGGCTCCGGTGCAGCTTCCCACTGTTTCACCAGGCTTTGGGTCCCATCGCAAGGCGCGGACTGATAGCTCACATCCCTGCCCTTGGCGCATTTGTACACATGCTGCGCATGCACTGGCGGGGCGATGAGAACGAGAAGAATAAAAAACGCAATCGCAGCGTGCATGCCTAGCTCCATCAGCCTGTATCGCCTGTCCGTTGGCGTTTTCTGAATATAGCCGGTGTCGAACCGACGCGAATGGGGCTAGTCGGCCTGCATCCGTGGGATCGATACCCGCATATAGGTAGGTGAACCCCTAGATTGAGCCTGTCGCGGGCTACTCGCATGGAAATGTGAGATGGAATGCCCTTCCATACCCGGGGGTGCGGTCCAATTCACAGATTCACCACCGGCGGTACTGTTACCGTTGGGAACGCTTTGGGGAGCGGCCATGGGGCTATTCAGCTACAAAACACTGCGCCTTGCCGAAACCCGCCTGCTGTCCAGCGGAGCGGCCGCATGAAATATGCGGCCGTTACCGTGGGAATTCCTGGCCGTGCACGCGATTCTGGCCCTTCTTTATCGCGCAACCGGCACTCACCCACAATCGCAAGCGTTGCGCGCGAGGGGCGCCGCTTACCGACACACCGCCAGTTCCGTAGTACCGCTTCCCCCGAAGCCTTGATATCCATCCCCTGGAGCCTGCATGTCAATTTCGACCACTTCGCTTGCCGCCGATTCCGAAAAGGAGAGCCTTGCCACTCGCTTGGCGGAATCCGGCAAGCTCCCCGACAATCTGCTGCGGATGGGCATCCGCCGCCAATGCGCGCAACGCCTGAAAGACGAACGCAAGGGCGGCGCGGACGAAGTGTTCGCGCGCCAACAGGCCTGGCTGGAAGGCCTGCGCAATAGCGATGCCGTCCAGGCGCAGACGGTCAATCGCCAGCAACACGAACTGCCGCCGGAGTTCTTCCAGCTATGCCTGGGCAGGCAGCTCAAGTACAGCAGCTGTTATTGGGACGAGTCGACCACCAGCCTGCACATGGCCGAAGAGCACATGCTGCGCCTGTACGGCGAGCGTGCGGAGTTGGCCAACGGCCAGCGGATACTGGAACTGGGTTGCGGTTGGGGTTCGCTGACCCTGTGGATGGCCAAGCAATATCCCGAATCCAGGATCACCGCGGTCTCTAACTCGAAAATGCAACGCGAGTTCATCGAAGCCCGTTGCCGCGAGCGCGCCATCTTCAACGTGGAAGTGGTCACCGCGGACGTGAACAGCCTGCGCATGAAGGATGAAAGTTACGACCGTGTGGTGTCGGTGGAAATGTTCGAGCACATGCGCAATTACCAGGACCTGCTGTCGCGCATCGCCGGATGGCTGGTGCCTGGCGGCAAGCTGTTCGTGCACCTTTTCTGCCACCGCGAATTGCTGTACCTGTTCGAAGCCAAAGGCGAAGGCAACTGGATGGGCCGGCATTTCTTCACCGGCGGGCTGATGCCGTCGGCCGACACCTTGCTGCACTTCCAGGACAGGATCGCCATCGAACAGCGCTGGCTGCTGTCCGGCACGCACTACGAAAAGACCGCCAATGCCTGGCTGCAGAACCAGGACAACAACCGCGAACAGGTCATGCGCGTGCTGCAGGGCGTCTACGGCATGGCCGATGCGCCGGTGTGGTACCAGCGCTGGCGCATGTTCTGGATGGCGTGCGCGGAGCTGTTCGGCTACGACAATGGCAACGAGTGGATGGTCGCCCACTACCGCTTCAGGCGCTGACGGCCCGACAATGCCGGATCTGCCCGGTCTCCGGGCAGATCCGGGCGCAGGTTTTCAGTTCCTTCCCAGGGCGTGCTGCGCAATTGCCAGCGCGACCGTTATACAAGCGTGAGGAAGCGCGATGACGCTTCACCTCCGGTTTCGTTCCGCCGCGCATCATGCGCAGCATTCCTTCACGGAGCCGCACGGATGAAACTCGCAAAGACCTTCAACAAGCTGGCCCAATCCACCGCAAAATTCACCGGCAATCCGCTTTGCTTCGGCCTGGCGGCGGCGATCGTGCTGGCGTGGGCGGTCACTGGCCCCTTCTTCGGCTTCAGCGAGGTCTGGCAGCTGGTGATCAACACCGGCACGACCATCATCACTTTCCTGATGGTGTTCCTGATCCAGAACACGCAGAACCGCGATACCGAAGCCATGCAGATCAAGCTGGACGAGCTGATCTACGTAACCCGCAGGGCCAACAACGAGCTGCTGGATCTGGAGGAACTGGAGGAAGCGGAGCTGGACCGGTTGCGCCAACGCTACGAAGACATGGCCCGGCAAGCCAAGGCCGAGCGTGCGCGCAAGCTGGCGGAAATGCCGCCCACAGCACCATGAGCGGATGGGAATCCGGCCTCTCGACTCAGAATGTAACCGGGACGCGCACCGTGAAGCTGAGATCCGGCGTATCGCGGGTCAGGCCGGCGCCCAGGGCGACGTTCAACGAGGCTTTGTCGTTGAAACGGTAGGTCCCGCCCAGCAACAGCGTGGCCAGAGTGACACGCACCGCGCCGGCGACGTCCTGGCCGTTCTGCTTGGTCTTGCCGATGATGTTCTGGTCGTAGCCGATGCTGATCGCGGCTTTTTCGTTGAGCGCCAGGCCCATGCCCAGGTTGAAGCCGATGATGTCGCCGGCTTCCACATCGCCCAGGAATTCTTTCTGGCCGCCGATGACTGTGCGCGATACATCGCTGCGCTCGAAGTTGTGCAGGTAACTCAGGCTGCCGAAGAAAACCACCGGGTCGGACGGGAACAGCCAGGTGATGCCCGGTTGCAGCGCATCGAAGCCGCTTCCGGTGGGCAGTTCCAGCGGAAGACCGGTGCCGGTGGTGTTGCCGATGCAGCGGGTGACGCAATCGGTGGTCACTTCGAAAAGATCGGTGCCGGTGCGGCTCTTGTAGCGCAGCCAAGCCACGTAATACGGCTTGTCCGGACCACCGCGGTTGAGCTGGTAGCGGGCGGTCACTTCCACATCGCCCATGCCGCTTCCGTTGGCGTTGAACACCCGGTCCACGGCCGAGCCGGTGAAGATTTCGCGGCTGACCGTGTCGCTGTTGACGTAGACGTAAGGCAGCCGGGCTTCAAGCTCGAAACGGTTTCCCATGCCGTAACGGGCGGTCAACACGGCCGTGGCCGAAGTGGTCTTCACCTGGCGTACGTCGATCAAGCCGATCAGCAACGCGGGGATGATGGTGTAACCGACCAGGGCGACGCGGTCGTTGGACGCGTATCCGTATTGCAGGCCGGGTTCCAGCACCAATGTGCCGGAAGGCGTCAGCACGCCGGGCTGATCGAAGATCTGCGCCACCTCCGGCGGCCTGTTCTGCGATTCGGGCGCCTGCCCCACCGGCTGCCGCGACGGCTCCTGTGCGGTGGCGGCCTGTGCGTAAGCCGGCACTTGCATGCTGCCGGTGGTAAGCGCCGGCGCGGGCATGCCGCGGGCGCGGGCGTTGGCCAGCAGCTCTACGTTCAAGGCCTGCTGCAATTGCGAGAGATTCCGCTCCTGGGTCTCCAGCGAGACGCGCATGTCGTCCAACTGGCGCGACTGCTCGTTGATCTGCCGTTGCAGTCCATCCAGTTTGGATTCTTCGGTAGCGGGGACGGATTCCTGCGCGTGCAGGGATCCGCAGATAGCCAATGCCAGGCTGGCCATAGGCGGCAGAGCAAGCCAATGCGACGGTCCTTTTCGTTTCATGCGTTGCCCCCTAGCCTGTTCTCAAGGTGATCCCGGCGAAGCGATGAGCGCGTTGTGCAGCGCGTCGTAGGTGTTGATTTCCTGCAGCATTCCCAAAGTGCCCACGCCTACGTTCAAGGTGGTTAGCGCGGAGATGGCCTGGCCGTCGAGCGTGTTCTGGATCACCAGCGCGTTGCCGCCGGCGCCGGGGTCGATGCGGTTGCCTTCGCCGATCTGCACCACCCTGCCCTCGTTGATGGCGGCCAGGGCGCTGGCCTGGTCGGCGGTCATGCGGCCCAGGTCGGGAATCTGCAGCGTAGCGCTGGCGACGAGTTCGCCGTTGACATAGACCAGCCGTTCGATTCCGAACGAGAGCACCATTCCGGACGGCATCATCAATCCGCCCCTCAGCTCGGCCAATCGCGCCGGATCCACCGGCACCCATTCCTGGCCCAGCATCAGCGGCGGAGAATCGATACCGTCCGCCCTTACGGGAAGCGGCAGGCATGCGCTTATCGCAAGCGCGCACAGGGAAGCGAAACCGACGATGGCGTTCATGGCTCAGATGTCTCCCGGGCCGCGTCGAGGCATGGCGATATTGCGCAGCCCTTCGCGTTGGATGCCCATGTCCAGCGGGGCCGGCGGTGCGGTGCGCCAGTCGCGCGGATTATTGAAGCGCGCGATCTCGCGCCGGTTGTGGATCACGAACAGCACCCGGTTGTCCCACAGCGCCTCGAAGCGCGCGCGCGGCATCGCGCGGGTGCCGCGGGCCGGATCGCCCAACAGCACGCGGCCGTTGCGCAAGCCCTTGACCACGACGAAATGCCGATAGCCGCGGTCGTTCAACAATACGATCGCCGGCACGCCCTCTTCGGACAGTTTGTCCAGCGGCAGTTCGAATCCATCGGCCTCAAAACCCCGCGACTGCAGATATCGCCGCATATCCAGCATGGAGAAGCCTTCCTTGCGGATCTTGGCCTGGTCGCCGTTGGTGTACATCTTCACGAAGACCTGTTCTTCGTTCACCGGCACGCCGTACTGATAACTCAACAACGTGGCGGTGGCCGCCGATCCGCAACTGAAATCGTAGCGTTGGGGCACGGTGGTCCTGAACCGCGCTTCCTTCAAACTGGTGATGCGCAGGTCGTAGCTGCCGCCATACGGCGCGCGTACGTCGATCCCGCCCGCCAGCACGGGCATGGCCCATGCCAGCGACCAGACCGCCGTCATGACCAGGGACAGGCCTTTGTTCACGGTGGCGGCGCCACGAACTGTACGTTTACAACCATTCCGTTCTGGATCAGCACGTTGCTGCCGGTGTTCTGGATCACCGTGTTGATGCCGTTGGCGTTGGTGAAAGCGCCGTCGCTGATGGCGTTGGCGCCGCTGACGATACGGTCGGCGGTGTTGCCTTCCACGGTTCCGTCTATCAGCACGTCGTTGTCGACCGTGCTCTCGCCGCCGCGCAACTGATCCAGGTCTCCGGCATCGACTGGAATCCCGATGCTGGGGTCGCTGGCTTCGTCGGACGACGCTGCGACCGGTGCCGCGGGCTGGATTTCCTTGCCGAAAATCACGCTGTCGGGGAACTTGTCGTCATCGGCAACGCCATCGACAAGTACGAAGGCCGCTGTGCCGGTTGTGAGCGATCCATCGGCGTCTTGCCCTTGCACGGGCGCTTCGATGGAATCAGCCAGACAGGGGCCGGTCACCAGCAGGCAGGCCAGCGGCAAAATTATGCGATTGATGCGCATGGTGGTTTCTCCTTTTCCACGCGTTCCGCACGCCGACCGCCCGTTCCGGTGCGGTCAGCGCGTGATGCACCGGGCCGCGATAACGGACCGGTGCATCGTTGCGAACCGCTTACGGACCTACGGTCAGGTTGGCTTGCACGGTGATGCCCTGCTGGATCAGCGAAGCTGCGCCGCTGTTCTGGGCCGCCACCATGACGCCCGCCGCCGATTGGCCAACGCTGGTCATGTTGTTGGACATGTCGAATGCGCCCGCGTCGTTGGCGACCGATCCGCCAGCACCGCCTGCACCGCCGACCGCTCCATTGCCGACGCCGCCATTGCCGGTGCCGCCGTTGCCGTCGCCGCCCACGCCGCCTTCGGCGCCTACCGCGCCCTCGGCGCCATCGCCGGCAGTCGCATCGCCGTTGGTCGCGCTCGAGGAAGCGCCGCCGTTGGTGGCATCGCCATTGGTGGCCGAACCGCCATCGCCGCCGTTGCCTGCAGTGCTGGCTACGTCGCCGCTGTTGCCGCCCGTGCCGGAGCCCGCGCCGCCGGTAGCGGTGGCCGAACCAGCGGTGCCCGCACCGCCAGTGGCCGTGCCGGATCCGCCGGTGCCGGTGCCGTCGCCCGAGGAGCCTGCACCGCCGGTACCCGTGGCATCGCCGCTGGTGGCGTCGCCGGCGCCGCGCTCACGCACCCGCCCGCTCTGGCCACTGCCATCGCCGCCGCCGGCCGCGCTCAAACCGCCGCCATCGCCGCCGCCGGCATAGCCGTCGCCGCCGCCGGCCGCGCTAAGGGCGCCCGCATCGCCGCCATCGCCGTCGCCATCGCCGCCGCGGCCGCTATCGTTGTGGTCGGAACGTCCGCCACGGCCGCCATTGCCGGCGGTTGCGTCGCCGATCCAGGCGCTGCCATTGCTGGAATCGCCAGCCGACGCGCTGCCATTGTTGGCATCGCCGCCGGAACCGCCACTGCCGCCGTCGCCGCCGTCGCCGCCATTGCCGCCGTAGCCGTCGCCACCGTAGCCTTTGCCACCATAGCCGTCGCCGCCGTTGCCGCCGTCGCCGCCATCGGCATCGCCCCAATTCTTGGCGGTATTGCCCAGATCGTGCACGCGCACATCGGTGACATAGCCATTGAGCTTGGTCGTGGCGATGGCTTTGCTGTGGTTGAACGAGTTCGAGAAGGTGGCCGTGGCCGTTCCGCCGTTGTTGGCGGCGGCCGTGCCGAAGCCGTCGGCATAAGCCACGCCATTGGCGCTGTTGTCGCTGTTATCGCTGTTGTCGCTGTTGTCGCTGTTATCGCTATTGTCGCTGTTGTCCGTAAGCGTGATCGTGTCGATCGCTACCTGCAGATTCTCGCCAGCGCCGTTTTCGGTGTTTTCCGCGGCAAACGCCTGGCCGCCCAATCCCAGGCCGAGCGCGACCGCAGATGCTATCAAGGTCTTTTTCATACTCATCTCCATTCTCCTGACACGTCGGCCCGATACCCAGGGGAGGCATCAATTCAAGCGACGTTCATCGCATTAACAATGCGATTTGTTATGGCCGCGCTTGCGTCGCGTGAAGAAAAACTAATGAATGAAGGTGGCGGGAAACTGTCCATGAGCGTTGTATCGGCAGTTACACAATTTCGCGCCAATAACGCAGCCAAAATCAGCTACCGGACAAATCCGATGAAATACGTCGAAAAACGGCGCTGAAAAAAATGCGCTTCGTAGTTAACAAAAAAGGCATGGCGTGAATTGCAAGCGCCCGTTTTCGAGACGATTTCAGGCGTGGAAACAGGCCCGATTGCGCGACCTCATCCGGGCATCGGCCAGGTCGATTGACCTATCCGCCAACCTGCCAGCACTGCCGCCAGCCCCAGCGCGACATGAAGGAAAACGGTCAGGCCCAGCCAAGCCCAACGTTCCGCGCGGACCAGATACAGCAAGTCCAGGCCAAAGGCGGAAAACGTGGTCAGGCCGCCCATCAGGCCGGTCAGCAGCAGCGCACGCCAGAAATCGGTTTCGTTGCGCTGCAGTATCCAGACCAGCAGCAAGCCTGCGAAAAAGCAGCCGACGACGTTCACGGCCAGGGTGGAGGCGGAAAACGCGTGCTGTGCGGTTCTGGGCAATAGCAGATTCACTCCGTGGCGCAACAGCGCACCAGCGGCGCCGCCCACGGCTACTGCGACGGCCTGCATCAGTGCCGTGCTCATGTTTGTGAGTTCTTGCCGCCGCGCGGCTTGTTGTTGCCGCGCCGCGCTTCGCTACGGGCCGCACGCAAACGGTCGATCTTTTCCTTCAGCTTGATCTCCATGCCCCGCTCCACCGGTTCGTAATACACGCGCTCGCCCATCGCATCGGGGAACGCCGTCTGGTCCAGGGCGATGCCGCCCTCGGCGTCGTGATCGTACTGGTAGCCGGTGCCGTAGCCCAGCTCCTTCATCAGTTTGGTCGGCGCATTGCGCAGATGCATGGGCACGTCCTGCGTGCCGTATTCGCGCACGTCGCGCTTGGCCGCGCCGAAAGCGACGTATCCGGCGTTCGACTTGGCAGTGCTGGCCAGATAGATCACCAACTGCGCGAGGGCGAGTTCGCCCTCTGGGCTGCCCAGGCGGTCGTAGGTTTCCCAGGCTTCGATGGCCATCTGCAAAGCGCGCGGATCGGCCAGGCCGACGTCCTCCACCGCCATGCGGGTCATGCGCCGCGCCAAGTATCCGGGATCGCAGCCCCCATCCAGCATGCGGGTAAGCCAGTACAGGGCGCCATCGGGGTTGGAGCTGCGCACCGATTTGTGCAGCGCCGATATCTGGTCGTAGAACTGTTCGCCGCCTTTGTCGAAACGGCGGGTGCGGTCGGCAAGTACTTGCAGCAGGGTTTGTTCGGTGATCTGGCCACCCTCGCCGAGCGCGAGTTCGGCCGCGATCTCCAGCAGAGTGAGTGCGCGGCGTACATCGCCATCGGCGGCGCCGGCGATTTCGCCCAGCAGGTTTTCCGGCACCTGGATGCCCTGCCCGCCCAGGCCACGCTCCTCGTCGTTCAGCGCATGCTTGAGCGCTTCCATGATGTCTTCGCGCGACACCGCCTCCATTACGTGCACGCGGCATCGCGATAGCAGCGCGGAGTTCAATTCGAACGAGGGGTTCTCGGTAGTGGCGCCGACGAAGAGGATGGTGCCGCGTTCGATATGCGGCAGGAACGCATCCTGCTGGGCCTTGTTGAAGCGATGCACCTCGTCGACGAACAGCACCGTATGCCGTCCTTCGGCGAAACGATGCGCGGCTTCGGCCAGCACTTGCCGCACTTCCGGCAGTCCCGATAGCACCGCGGAGATCGCCTTGAATTCGGCATCGGCGTACTTGGCCAGCAGCAACGCCAGCGTGGTCTTGCCGCAACCCGGCGGGCCCCACAGGATCATCGAATGCACATGGCCCGATTCGACCGCGCGGCGCAGTGCGCTGCCCGGCGCCAGCAGCCGGCGCTGGCCGACCATTTCGTCCAGGGTGCGGGGCCGGATGCGCTCGGCCAGCGGACGCATCGCGGTGCGGTCCACGCTGAGCAGGTCGGGTTCGTCGGTCAGTTTGTTCTTGGGCTTCGCCACCGGGACATTCTAGCCGTCAGGCAGTCGCAGGCGATGCGAAGGCCGCGGTGGTCGGTACGTAGGTCGGGGCTACGCCCCCGACGCCTTGGACCGCGAACGAAATCTACGTCCCCGACGCTTCGGCGGAAAAATGCCCCGTCGGCCGCGTAGGGCCGACCTACTTGGCTCCGTTCGCCCCTCATCCGCCCTTCGGGCACCTTCTCCCACAAGGGAAGAAGGGTTAGACGATTAGATATCGCCGACGATATCCACGCCCTCGGCCGGCGTGTATTTGAAGGTGGCCGCGGCGAATGCCGGGTTGCGCTTCCAGCCGCTGAAGCTGATCTTGGTGTTCTGTCCGACGGCGTCGAGCACTTCCATCCGGCTCAACCCGCCCTTGCCGAAACCCAGGCGTGCGGATTGGAAGCTGGCCTCGCCTTCGCTCTTGGGCGTCAGGGTCAGCCACTGCAGGCCATCGGCGGTGCCGGACTCCTTGACGTTGAACTGCTGGTCCAGCTTGGCCGGGTCGATCAGCGCCGACAACGGGCTGTTCTGTTCTTCGCTGCCCTGCTCGCGCACGGTGACCTGCTGAAGATCGGGGTCGTAGACCCAGACTTTCTTGCCATCGGCGACGATCAGCTGCGGGTACGGTTTGGCGTATTCCCAGCGGAACAGGCGCGGCGCGGACAAGGCCACGCGACCGCTGGAGGATTCTTTGAGCTTGCCCTTGGCGTCGTAGACCTGCTGGCTGAACTGCCCGTCCAGGCCCTTGAGGCCGGTGGTGAAGGATTTCAGGTCGTCGCGTGCGCCAGCGCAGGCGTTGCCTGCCAGCAGCGCGGCGCCGAGGAACAGCAGAGCGAGGGACTGTTTCATGGGGAGCCTTCGATGACCATATAAGAGGTGAATGCAGGCGCACAGTGTCGCCAGATGAAGCTGAACACGTACCGATCCGCGCTTGTTTTCACTGAATCGCGCCGAATTACGGGAGCGAAATCCTTTGCTGGCGGCTGTCAACGACCCGTTTCGCCGGCCACCTGCGCCGTACTCAAATCCCCGTACACGATCTGCGCGCGGAATCCGCGGCGGACATACTGGTAGAGCTCGCGGAAGGCGGGATAGTCGCTAGCCAGGCATAGCTTGTCGGCCCCGTGGATGGCATTGAGGCTGAGGCGATGCGTAGTAGTCACCACCCGCCCCTCCCGCTTCCAGCTGGCCTCGTACTCGCCGGCGCCATTGCTGAAACGGCTGCTGCGCGGAATGGCGATGAGCGGAACCGTCGCTGGAAATTCCAGCGTATAGGTTTCTTCCCGCAGGCTGTCGTTGCAGTAGAACGGCGTGGCGTTGGTTTCGCTGGAAGCGCTGGCGTAGATGCCGCGCATCGAATCGGCGCCCGGCGGATCCGGCAACGTCATCCCGCCGACCACACTGAAATCGACGTAGTCGGTGGCCTCGAAGGCGAACGAGTAACCGAACGGCTTGCGCAGATCGTCCACATCGCCCTTCAGTTCCAGGTGCCCTGCCCCATTGAAGCCGGAAGCGGACATGATGGATTCTTCCACCCGCGCCCGGTTCTGCGAGGTGAGCTGCGAAAACATGCCGCGCAGGCCGATTTCCCCCGAAGCGCCGCCGTCCTGCAGCGTGTGCCCGCTGACATCCCCGTCGGCGTTGAAGGTGTAGAAACTCTCTGCCCGATAGGCGCTGACCGCCGGGCCATTGGCGGGCGTGCGCGATAGCCTTCCGTCCATCGTATGCACTACCGGCGCGCCCAGGTCGCTGGCGGGCAATTGTCCGAAACGTGCGTAGGGGCTGGTGGAATCCAGGTAGAGGTCGAATTCCGGCAGGTAGTTGATCGCATGGTTGAAGCGGCCCAGCACCGCGATCGGCGGCAAGGTCGGGCCGCCGCCCGCACCGATCAGCACGGGCGTGCTGGCGATGCCTTTGGCGGCCAGCAGCGCTTCCAGAACCACGGTGTGGTCTTTGCAGTCGCCGTAGCGGTTGGCGAGGATGCTGTCCGCCGAATTGGGTTCAAGACCGCCATTGCCCAGATAGACGGCGACATAGCGGATGCTCTTGGCGACCCATTCGTAGATCGCGGCGGCTTGTGCGCGGCGGTCGTCGATGCCTTTGGTGATCTCGTCGGCGCGTGATCGCAGGGCCGGGGTGAGCGCGGCCGCTTCGGCGCCTTTCAATTGGTAGGCGCGGCCCATCGCGGAGAAGTCGGGATAGGTGCTGGCCATGATGGTCGGGCCGTATTCCCAGCCTGCTGCGGACCAGTTCTGGTTCTGCATCGGGATCTTGCGCTGGTAGGTCCACGACCAGTGTGCGGTATCGCCTTCTATCCTGGGGCGCTCGCCGCCCTGCACGTTGCGGGTGTACACGTGCATGGGCAGGTTCTTCGGCGCGCTCAGGGTGATCTTTGCATCGTCGTACTGAGTGAACAGGCTCAGGTTTTCCCACAGGCCGAAATAGCCGGGGAAATACGGCGTGTTCTGACTCTGCCGGTAGCGGTAGACCACGCGCGTGCCGGGCGACAGATTGGGGAAGACGATGACCTTGACCTTGCGGTCGGCGTACATCGCGGCCGAGGCGCTGGAATAGCTTTCCTGGGTGTAGATCTTGTCGGTCGGCACGTCGTGGCGTTCGCCGTCGGGCGTCAGCGTGTAGGCCGCCAGCACTTCCAGCGTCTCCATTTTTTCGCTGTAGCTCAGGCGCACCTGGCTGAAATTGTCGACGCCGGCTTTGGTCTTGATCAGGATTTCGTATTCGTTGGTTTCGACGCTGGTGGCATCGGCCTTCACTTCGTAGTCGGCGCGATAGCGGACGAAGCTGAAGCTGTTGACGGGCTCCTGCGCAGCGGCAGGTTGCGGCTCGGTCGGCGTATTCGGAGCGGTCGTTTGCGCGGAGCCGGCCGGCTCTTGCGCGGAAACTAGCGCCGAAGAGAAGGCCAGCAATAGCAGTACGGCGAAATGTCGCATGCGCGGTTTCCGGTTATCGATCGCTGCAGACGCGGTCGGTGGCGGCGTCAGTTGCGCGGCGGCGGCGCCAGCACGCTGCGATCGCCATTGTGCTCGGGCGGAGTCACTACGCCCGCCGCTTCCATGGCTTCGACCAGACGCGCGGCGCGGTTGTAGCCGATCTTCAAGCGGCGCTGCACGCCCGAGATGGAGGCTCGGCGCGTTTCGGTGACGATGCGCACCGCCTCGTCGTAGAGCGGATCGTTTTCGGCATTGTCCGATCCGGCCGCCGCTTCCGGCAGTCCGGTGGCTCCGACCACGGTGCCGTCGCCCATGGTCTGGATTTCCTCCAGCACGCCTTCGATGTAATCGGCCTTGCCGGTGGCTTTCAGGTGCTCGACCACGCGGTGCACTTCCTCGTCGCTGACGAAGGCGCCGTGGATGCGCTCGGGCATGGCGGTGCCCGGCGGCAGATAGAGCATGTCGCCCATGCCCAGCAGCGTCTCGGCGCCCGACTGGTCCAGGATGGTGCGCGAATCGATCTTGCTGGAAACCTGGAAGGCGATGCGGGTGGGGATATTGGCCTTGATCAGGCCGGTGATCACGTCCACCGACGGGCGCTGTGTGGCCAGGATCAGGTGCATGCCGGCCGCGCGGGATTTCTGCGCCAGACGGGCGATCAGCTCTTCCACTTTCTTGCCGACGATCATCATCATGTCGGCGAATTCGTCGATGAAGATGACGATGAAGGGCAGCGTTTCCAGCGGCACCGGCGCTTCGGAGAGATCGGGATTGGGTTTGAACAGCGGATCCATCAACGGTTGCCCGGCGTCCTGGGCATCCTTGACCTTCTTGTTGAAACCGCCCAGATTGCGCACGCCCACCGCGCTCATCAGCTTGTAGCGGCGCTCCATTTCGGCCACGCACCAGCGCAGGCCGTTGGCGGCCTCCTTCATGTCGGTGACCACCGGCGCCAGCAGGTGCGGGATGCCCTGGTAGACGGACAATTCCAGCATCTTCGGGTCGATCATCAGGATGCGCACATCCTTGGCGCTTGCCTTGTACAACAGGCTCAGCACCATGGCGTTGACCGCCACGGACTTGCCCGAGCCGGTGGTGCCGGCGACCAGCAAATGCGGCATGCGCGCCAGATCGGCCACGGTGGGTCGGCCGGCGATGTCCTTGCCCAAGGCAATCGTCAGCGGACTGGGCGACTTGTCGTATTCCTTGGAGCGCAGCAGCTCGCTCAGGTAGATCATCTCGCGGCTGGTGTTGGGGATTTCCAGGCCGATGACCGACTTGCCGGGAATCACGTCGACCACGCGCACCGACTTCACGCTGAGGCCTCGGGCGATGTCCTTGTCCAGCGAATTGACCTGGCTGACCTTCACCCCGGGCGCCGGTTCCATTTCGAAACGCGTGATCACCGGCCCCGGATAGGCGCCAACCACCTGCACGTCGATGCGGAAATCCTTGAGCTTGAATTCGATCTGGCGCGACAGGGTTTCCAGGGTTTCTTCGGAATAGCCGCGGGTCTGCGGCTTGGGATCGTCCAGCAGCGACAGCGGCGGAATGCCGGAGTCGTCGCCGCCGGTGCCGTGGAACAGCGGGATCTGCTGCTCGCGCTTGGCGCGGTCGCTCTTTTCGATCACCGGCGCCGGCGGCGGCTCGATATGCACCGGTTCGCGGCGGGCGCGTTGCACGGCGTCGACCTTGCGCACTTCCTCGCGCTCCTCGCGCAGCACCCGGGTCTGTTGCCATTCCTGCGCCTGATGGGTGCCGCGGCGGAACAGCGCCGGCAGCGCCATCACACCCTTGCCGATGCGCTCCATCACCGCGAACCAGGACAGGCCGGTGGCCAGTGTCACCGACACCAGGAACAACGCCAGCAGGAACAGATTGCCGCCCAGGCTGCCGAACAGGCTGTTGAGCGAGCCGCCGACCAGACGCCCCAGGATTCCACCGGGCCCGGCGGAGAAGTCGGCAGCGGGAACGCCGCGCATGAACAACAGGCCGGTGGAGGAAATCAGGAAGCCGACCATGCCGATCAGGCGCAGCGCCGGGCCCAGATCCGCTTCGCCGTCGCCATCGGTATCCATGCCGAACAATGCGATCCAGGCCACTACGCCCAGCATGATCGGCAGCAGGAAGGCCACGTAGCCGCAGAGGTAGAGCAGCATGTCCGCCACCCACGCCCCCACCCGTCCGCCCAGGTTGTGGATGGGCGCGGTAAGACTGCCCGATTGCGACCAGCTGGGGTCAGCGGGCGAATAGGTGAACAGACTCGCCAGCAAATAAAGCAGCAAGGGTGCGATGGCGATGAGCGCAAGATCGCGCCACAGGCGCTGGCGACGCGGATTGACCGCCGACGCCTGCTTGCGGGCGGCCGAGTTGGCGCCCTTGGCTTTGGAAGTTTCCGGAAGCTGCTTTGCCACCTATCGACCAGACCTTAAGAATGCTGCATTAGTCTTTGATAATAAACGAATCAGAAGGGGATTTCAGTAGTCGGATTTTGATTGCGGTGTGGCAGTATCCAAAGGCTGCTTCAGTCCTGCCAGCCTCACGGCCGTGCGCTCGATCGCGGCTGCCGAAACGCCGCTGCGCACCAGCGCATTCCATTGGCATGCCTTGATTCAACTTCGCCCCACCGCCACTCTATGCGTTCGCCGAAGCGATGCGAAAACGCAGCCGCATCGCCTTTCCCACCTTCATTTTGAGTATACATGAGCACTTCCAAGCACTGCCGTCTCTTGATTCTGGGTTCCGGCCCCGCCGGTTGGACCGCCGCCGTGTATGCCGCGCGCGCCAACCTCAAGCCGGTCCTGATCACCGGGCTGCAGCAGGGTGGCCAGCTGATGACCACCACCGAAGTGGACAACTGGCCGGGCGATGCCCACGGCCTGATGGGCCCGGACCTGATGACCCGCATGCAGGCGCATGCCGAGCGCTTCGACACCGAGGTGATCTTCGATCACATCCATACCGTGGACCTGGCCCAGCGCCCGTTCAAGCTGATCGGCGACAACGGTGAGTACACCGCCGACGCGCTGGTCATCGCTACCGGCGCCACCGCCAAATACTTGGGCCTGGAATCGGAAGAGCACTTCAAGGGCCGCGGTGTGTCTGCCTGCGCGACCTGCGACGGTTTCTTTTACCGCGACCAGGACGTGGTGGTGGTCGGCGGCGGCAACACGGCCGTCGAGGAAGCGCTGTACCTGTCCAATATCGCCCGCAAGGTCTACCTGGTGCACCGCCGCGACACCCTGCGCGCGGAGAAGATCATGCAGGACAAGCTGTTCGCCAAGGTCCAGTCCGGCAAGATCGAACTGGTCTGGCACCACGCGGTGGATGAGGTCCTGGGCAACGAGGCCGGCGTCACCGGCGTGCGGGTGAAGTCGGTGCAGGACGGAAGCACCCGTGAAATCACCGCGCACGGCCTGTTCGTGGCCATCGGCCATACCCCCAACACCAGCCTGTTCGAGGGCCAGTTGGCGATGAAGAACGGCTACATCACCATCCGCACCGGGCTGGAAGGCGAGGCTACCGCCACCACCGTGCCGGGCGTGTTCGCCGCCGGCGACGTGGCCGATCAGGTCTACCGCCAGGCCATCACCTCCGCCGGTTTCGGCTGCATGGCCGCGCTGGATGCCGAACGCTACCTGGACAAGGATGCTTGATGCTGCGGATCAGCGCCGACCCGGCCGAACTCGACGTCGCGCTCATCCATGATTTCATCGCACGCGCCTCCTATTGGGCCGCGGATATCCCGCGCCCGACTTTGGAACGCGCCCTGGCCAATTCGGTCTGCTACGGCGGCTATGTCGATGGCGCGCAGGTGGCTTTCGCGCGGGCGGTGACCGACCAGGCCACTTTCGCTTATCTGGCCGACGTGTTCGTGGTGCCGGAGCAGCGTGGCAAGGGCTATGGGCGCGACATCGTCCGCGCCTTGATGGAGGATTCCCGCCTGCAGGGCCTGCGCCGCTGGCACTTGGTCACGCGGGATATGCACGGGTTGTATGGCCAGTTGGGTTTCACCGCATTGAGCCAGCCGGAGCTGCACATGCAGAAGCATGACCCGGATGTATACCGGCGATCGGCCAACGAGCAAACATGATTCCGTTGGCATCAGCGTTGGCGTACCCACCGCAGTCACAATATTCGACCGTCATTCCCGCGAAGGCGGGAACCCAGCGGCTTGGCTCTGCAATTCACGGGAGTGTCGCGAAAAGAGCAAAGTCGCTGGGTTCCCGCCTTCGCGGGAATGACGTCGGAAAGAAAACGTGATGTCGCGCGTGCGCGTGGTCCACAAATTGGCGGATATCTCCGCCGACGCATGGGACTCGTTGCATGACGGCAAGAATCCGTTCGTCGCCCACGCGTTCCTGTCCGGCCTGGAGCAACACGGCTGCCTGCGTGAGGATTGGGGCTGGATTCCGCAGCATCTCACCTTGTGGGAAGGCGATGAACTGGTCGCCGCTGCGCCTGGTTACCTGAAGACCAACTCACACGGCGAATTCGTATTCGACCACGCCTGGGCGCACGCCTACGCGCAGCATGGGCGGCACTACTTCCCCAAATGGCTGGGAGCGGTGCCCTACTCGCCCATCACCGGCCCGCGCCTGCTCGCGCGCACGCAGGCGCATCGAACGGCTCTGCTGGAAACGGCCATCGCGCAGGCGCGCGATCATCGCTTGTCTTCGGCCCATATCAATTTCCACACGGCCGAGGAGGATCCCGTGTTCGGCCCCGACTGGTTGGCACGCACCGACGTGCAATACCACTGGCGCAACGAGGCGGGCTGGAAGGATTTCGACGGCTTCCTCGCCGCCTTCGACCACAAGCACCGCAAGAACATCCGCCAGGAACGCGCCAAGGTGCAACGCGCCGGCATCGGTTTCCGTGTGGTGCACGGCGACGAAGCCAGCGACGAAGATCTGGCGACCATGTTCGCCTTCTACCTGCTGACCTTCCGCGACTACGGCAATTCGCCGGCGTTGACGCTCGACTTCATCAGGCATCTGGCCCGCACGATGCCCCGCAATCTGGTCATCTTTCTTGCCGAGCGCGAAGGGCGTGCCATCGCCGGCGCGATGTGTTTGCGTGGCGGCGACACCTTATATGGACGTTACTGGGGTGCCAGCGAAACCTCGCCCGGCCTGCATTTCGAAACCTGTTACTACCAGGGCATCGAATACTGCCTGCGCGAGGGCTTGCGGGTCTTCGAACCCGGTGCCCAGGGGGAACACAAGCTGGCACGCGGTTTTCTGCCGACCTTCGTGCGCAGCCGGCACTGGATCGCCGATGCGGATTTCGCCGATGCGCTACGGCGCTGGTGCGCGGAGGAAACCAGCTCGGTGCGGCGCTATGCTGCCGCGCTCGCCTCCCATTCGCCATTCAAGTCGATTGGAGTCGCGTAGAAGCGAGGTGAGTCGCGAATGACGATACCCGGCCATTGAATCGTTCCGGTTCTTCGATCTTCTGTTCGCGGCTCACGTCGGCTCCTCCATCGCCCCCGCGGGCGGCACCGGTTACCCTTTGTCGATGCGCCGCCCTGCGTTCCTCTCGCCCGATCCAGACTCGCCTTTCCCGCCGGCCGAGGCCGCATTGCGCCAGCCCGACGGGTTGTTGGCCGTAGGCGGCGATCTTTCTTCGCGGAGGCTGCTCAACGCGTATGGCCACGGCATCTTTCCCTGGTATTCCGAAGGCCAGCCGGTGCTGTGGTGGACGCCCGATCCGCGCATGGTGTTCCGCACCGATGGCGTCCGCTTGTCCTCTCGATTCCAGCGCGAACTACGCCGTAGCGCCTGGCAGATCCGCGCCGACACTGCTTTCGCCGAGGTGATCGCAGCCTGCGCCAACACGCCCCGGCCAGGCCAGGACGGCACCTGGATCACCGACGACATGCAGGCCGCCTACCGCGAACTCCACCGGCTGGGTCATGCGCATTCGGTGGAGGTCTTCGAAACCGGCGATTTGGGCGAAGGCCGGCTCGTCGGAGGCATTTACGGGGTCGCTATCGGCCGGATGTTCTTCGGTGAAAGCATGTACAGCGGGCAGTCCGGCGGTTCCAAGGTGGCCCTGGCCGCACTGGCGCTGCGCCTGCGCCAATGGGGCTGGCCGTTGATCGATGCCCAGGTGGAGAACTCGCATTTGTCCAGTCTGGGTGCCGAAAGCTGGCCGCGTTCCCGATTCTTGACCGAAGTAGGCCTTCTTACTGGAATCCCTGAGGCGCCGGGCGGCTGGACCCAGCGCTTCGGCATCCTCCAGGCAGCGACACTGGCCGAAGTCAGGGCCGATTAACACATTTTTTGCATGCGCGGCGGCCGGCGCGTAGAATCCCCGCTCTTACGGCTTGTGCCGCTCGCTACACCTACAGGTTTACATGTCGAAAGACGACTCAATCGAATTCGAAGGCACCGTCACCGAGACGCTGCCCAACACCATGTTCCGGGTCAAGCTGGAGAACGGGCACGAGATCATCGCCCACATCTCCGGCCGCATGCGCAAGAACTACATCCGCATCCTGACCGGCGACAAAGTAAAGGTCGAAATGACGCCCTACGATCTGACCAAGGGCCGGATCACCTATCGCATGAAATGAGCCGGACGGCTCTCAATTTCTTGCAGTCGTCCTGCTCGCGCTAACGACCGGCTGTAGCCGCCCGTTCCAGAACGCAAGTCGGCCTGCAACTCCTCCGTACTGAAGTGCCCGCCATCGAGCGCGGGCACCTCATGTCACTCTGAAAGATTAAATAAGCCACTTAATCTATTGATAATTAAGTGTATTTGATCTATTTGTGCTTGCCGACTGAAGGCGCTGCCGTTCGACTTTGCAAAGTTTGGCCTGGTCACGTGCGATTAGTCACTGACACTTCAAGCAGATTCGAGCCGCCGCGCGCTTGCCTAACCTGAGCCCGGCCCACTCCCGGGCCGTCATCCTGGTCAGGCTCAGATGTTCAAGCTCAAATCGACAATGATTCTCGTGGCCCTTTTGGGTTTCGCGACCGCGGCCCACGCTCAGCAGGAAAACGGAAAGCTGGCGGATTGCGTCGACCTGCCTGCCGATTACCAGGCCACGCGCTTCGGTTCCCAGTACCTGCTGGTCAAAGACGGCGACAACTACTACCGGCTCGGATTCGGCGGCAGTTGCAGTGCCATTTCCCTCTCCTCAAGCGTCAAGATCAGCACCGAAGGCCAGGCCAACCGGCTGTGTCCGAAGGAAACGAAAATTTCAACCAAGCGCGATAGCTGCAATGTGCGTGAAGTGATACGTGTGGACGAGCACGAATACGAGCAATACGCACGCAAGAATCGATGAGGGTGGAATAGACTTAATGTTGTACAAAAAAGGCGGCCGATCGGCCGCCTTTTCCATGCGCGGGTGGATTGTCGCTTAAACGGTCGCAGGCAACAGCCGTTCCGGTTCGGACTGGGCGACGACCACCAGGTCGTCGTCCTTCACGTCGATGCTGACGCGGCCGCCGCCGACCAGCTTGCCGAACAGCAACTCGTCCGCCAACGGACGCTTGACCTTGTCCTGGATCAGGCGGGACATCGGGCGCGCGCCCATCAGCGGGTCGAAACCGTGCTTGGCCAGCCAGTCGCGTGCGGCCGGCGTGCTGGACAGGCTTACGTGCTTCTCCTGCAACAGCATTTCCAGTTCGATCAGGAACTTGTCCACCACGCGCTGGATATGATCGAAGCCCAAACCCTGGAACTGCACCACCGCGTCCAGGCGGTTGCGGAATTCGGGAGTGAAGCTCTTGCGGATCACTTCCATCGCATCGGTGGAATGGTCCTGTTGGGTGAAACCGATGGTGCGCCGCGCCGCCTGGGTGGCGCCGGCATTGGTGGTCATCACCAGGATCACGTTCTTGAAGTTGGCCTCGCGGCCGTTGGTGTCGGTGAGGATGCCGCGGTCCATGACCTGCAATAGGATGTTGAAGATATCCGGGTGCGCCTTCTCCACTTCGTCCAGCAACAGCACGCAGTGCGGGGTCTTGACGATCTTCTCGGTCAGCAGGCCGCCCTGGTCGAAACCGACATAGCCCGGAGGCGCGCCGATCAGGCGGCTGACCGAATGCGATTCCATGTATTCGCTCATGTCGAAGCGCACCAGCTCGATGCCCAACTGCAGCGCCAGCTGCTTGGTCACCTCGGTCTTGCCCACGCCGGTGGGCCCGGCGAACAGGAAGTTGCCGATCGGCTTGTCCGGATTGGCCAGGCCCGAGCGCGCCAGTTTGATCGCCGAGGCCAGCGTCTCGATGGCCGGATCCTGGCCGAAGATCACCATCTTCAGGTTGCGCTCCAGATGCTGCAGCACGTCCTTGTCGGACGAGGACACCTGCTTGGCCGGAATGCGCGCCATCTTGGCCACGATGGTCTCGATTTCCTCCACGTCGATCAGGCTCTTGCGTACGCCTTCGGGCAGCAGCTGCTGGCGTGCGCCGGCCTCGTCGATGACGTCGATGGCCTTGTCCGGCAGCAGGCGGTCGCCGATGTGCTTGACCGACAGATCCACCGCCGCCTGCAGCGCGTCGTCGGCGTAGGTGACGTTGTGGTGGGCTTCGTACTTGGGCTTGAGGCCCTGCAGGATTTCGAAGGTTTCGCCGACGGTGGGCTCGACGATGTCGATCTTCTGGAAGCGACGCGCCAGAGCGCGGTCTTTTTCGAAGATGCCGCGGTATTCCTGGAAGGTGGTGGAACCGATGCAGCGCAGCTCGCCCGACGCCAGCGCGGGCTTGATCAGGTTGCTGGCGTCCATGGTGCCGCCGCTGGCCGAGCCGGCGCCGATGATGGTGTGGATTTCGTCGATGAACAGGATCGCGCCCGGCAGCTTCTTGATCGCCGACAGCACGCCCTTCAGGCGTTTTTCGAAATCGCCGCGGTACTTGGTGCCGGCCACCAGCGCGCCCAGGTCCAGCGAGAAGATGGTGGCGTCCAGCAGCACTTCGGGCACCTGCCCTTCGACGATGCGCTTGGCCAGGCCTTCGGCCAGGGCGGTCTTGCCCACGCCGGCCTCGCCCACATACAGCGGGTTGTTCTTGCGGCGGCGGCAGAGGACCTGGATGGTGCGCTCGACTTCATCGGCGCGGCCCACCAGCGGATCGATCTTGCCGTTGCGCGCCAGGTCATTGAGGTTGCTGGCGAATTCGGCCAGGGCATCGCCCTTGCCCTCGCCGTCGGCGCCCTCGCCGGTTTTGCCCTCGCCTTCGGGGTGGCTGCCGGACTCGTTTTCCTCGCCCTGCTTGGCGATGCCGTGCGACAGGTAATTGACCACGTCCAGGCGGGTGACGTCCTGCTGGGTCAGGAAGTAGACGGCGTGCGAATCCTTCTCGCCGAAGATGGCGACCAGCACGTTGGCGCCCGTGACTTCCTTCTTACCGGAGGATTGCACGTGATAGACCGCGCGCTGGAGCACGCGTTGGAAACCCAGGGTGGGCTGGGTGTCGCGGCCGTCGTCTTCGGCAAGACGGGAAACGGAGGCCTCGATGGCCTGCTCCAGGTCGTTGCGCAGGCGCGGGGCGTCGCCGCCGCAGGCCTTGAGCACGGCCTGGGCCGAAGCGTTGTCCAGCAGAGCCAGCAGCAGGTGCTCCACGGTCATGAATTCATGCCGGGCTTCACGGGCGCGCTTGTAGCACTGGCCGATGGTTTGCTCTAGATCTTTGCTGAACATGGGTTACTCCGACTGCTGTTCCCCACAATATGAGGCCTGTCCGGCGGATTTCCACAACCCTATCGGGTTTCAGTGTTCAGGATATGGAAAGCAGGCTAACCCGGACGCCGGCGAGGGAACAGACCCGGCTTGCCGCTTCCTTTTGCGTTCCCTGCGCCCTCTTGTCAGCGTTTTACGCCTTTTCCATCGTGCACAGCAATGGATGCTGGCTCATCCGTGCGTATTCGTTGACCTGGGAGACCTTGGATTCGGCCACTTCGCGGGTATAGACCCCGCACACGCCGCGGCCCCGGGTATGGACGTGCAACATGATCTGGGTGGCTTTCTCGATATCCATGGCGAAGAACTGCTGCAGCACCAGCACCACGAAATCCATAGGGGTGTAGTCGTCGTTGAGCAGCAACACCTGGTACAGGGGCGGACGGGCCACCTCCGGCTTGCTGGTTTCCACCATTACGCCGTGGTCGCGTTCGTTTTCGTTATTGCGGGGCATGGGAGAATTATACGGATTGGACGGGCCGCATCGCTGCCCGCACAATTCATGCACTCACTGGAGAATCGCCTTGCACGGGAAATCGCCCCTGAAGCCCCTCTCGCTGGCCCTGGCTGTCGGCCTGGCCCTGTCCGCGCCGCTGGCCGCCCAGGAATCGGAAAAGACCGTTCCGGATGCGCGCATCAAGGCCCAGCTGGAGGAGTTGGGCTACAAGTACGAGTTGGACGACGACAACGATTTCAAACTGGTCTTCGAGGTCGGCGACGAGGGACGCAGCCAGATCGCTTACGTGTTGTCCACGGTGGAGAGCTATGGCGCGCACTCGGTGCGCGAAGTCTGGTCGCCGGCCTACGAATCGCCCACCGAGGACTTCCCCGGGCCTGTGGCCAATCGCCTGCTGGAAGCTTCCAACATCGCCAAGCTGGGCGCCTGGGTGAAACAGGGAAGGAACGCGACGTTCGTGATCAAGATTCCGTCCGACGCCAGCAAGGAGGAGCTGGACGACGCCATCGACGCGGCGGTCAAGCTTGCCGACGAGATGGAAAACGAACTCAGCCCCGGCAAGGACGATCTGTAGTGAGCTACCGCGAAGGCCGCTTCTGGCAGCCCGATGTGACCGTGGCCACGGTGGTGGTGCGCGACGGGCGCCTGTTGATGGTCGAGGAGCGCGCCCAGGGCAAGCTGGTGTTCAATCAGCCGGCCGGCCACCTGGAACCGGACGAAAGCCTGTCCGAAGCGGCCCTGCGCGAGACCCGCGAAGAAACCGGTTGGGAAGTGAAGCTGACGGCCTTCATCGGCGCCTACCAATGGAAGGCCGAAACCGACCGGCATTACCTGCGTTTCGCTTTCGCCGCCGAGCCGCTGCGCCACGACGCGGCGCGCGAACTGGATGAAGGCATCGTGCAGGCGTTGTGGATGACGCCTGCGGAATTGCAGGAACAGCAGGCGCGCCACCGCAGCCCGCTGGTCTGGCAGGTGGTGCAGGATTACCTGGCCGGGCGCCGCTCGCCGCTGTCGATGCTGCAGCAGATCGCATGAGCGCACCGCGCGTCATCGTGGGCGTCTCGGGCGGCGTCGATTCGTCGGTGGCCGCGCTGCAGCTGGTGAGGGCTGGCGAGCCTGTCGCCGGCCTGTTCATGCAGAACTGGGCCGACGACGGTAGCGGCGATTGCCGCGCCGAAGAGGACCGGCGCGATGCGGTGGCGGTGTGCGGAATGTTGGGAATCCCCTTCCATTTCCGAGATTTTTCAGCCGAGTACTGGCAAGGCGTGTTCTCGCATTTCCTGGCCGAGTACGCTGCCGGCCGCACGCCCAATCCCGATGTGCTGTGCAACCGGGAAGTGAAGTTCAAACACTTCCTGGACGCGGCGCGCGAACTGGGCGCCGAGAAGATCGCCACCGGCCACTACGCCCGCATTGTCCATGGGCGCGGAACGGCCAAGTTGCTGCGCGCGGTGGACCGCAATAAGGACCAAAGTTACTTCCTGCACCAGCTGGGCCAGGCCCAGTTGTCCGCGACCTTGTTTCCGGTGGGCGAACTGCAGAAATCGGATTTGCGCGATATCGCCCGCCAGGCAGGCTTGCCCACTCACGACAAGAAGGATTCCACCGGCATCTGCTTCATCGGCGAGCGGGATTTCCGTGAGTTTCTCGGCCGCTACCTGCCCGCCAAGACCGGCGAGATGCGGGACCCTAGTGGACAGAAGATCGGCGAGCACCCGGGCGTTTTCTATTTCACGCTCGGCCAGCGCGAAGGCCTGCAGATCGGCGGCGTGCGCGGCCGCGCGGCCGCACCGTGGTATGTGGTGGGCAAGGACGTGGCCAGCAATGTGTTGTACGTGGACCAGGACACGGCGAGCCCTTACCTGCAATCCACGGCGTTGTGGTCGGAAGGCGCGCATTGGGTGGAAGGTGACCCTCCCGCCGATGCATTCGAATGCACGGCGCAAACGCGCTACCGGCAGGCCGACGAACCCTGCCGCGTGAAAGTGCTGGGCGACGGCACGCTGGAAGTCGTTTTCCCGAGTCCGCAGCGGGCCGTGACCCCGGGACAATCGGTAGTGCTTTACCAGGGCGATGTCTGCCTGGGCGGCGCGGTGATCGCGCGCACCAATGCGCCCCTGGAACAGAAATTAGCGGAGCAAGCAGCTTGAGCAGACCTCTTTCAGAACGCGTGCTGGCCTTGGCCGGCGTGGTCCAGGCACTGGCCCAGGTGCGGCGCATCGCCGAGACCGGGCAGTCCGACGCCAGCGCGGTGCAAACGGTGCTGGACAGCGTGTTCCGCATCGATGCCGACACGCCGCAGGCCGTTTATGGCCGCGCCGCCGACCTTGCGCCCGGCCTGCGCCTGCTGCGCGATTATTTCAACAAGGAAACCGCCGACGACGGCTTGCCCCGCCTCGCGCTGGCGGTGCTGCAGCTGGAACGGCGTTTCGTGGGCGAAACCAATACCGTGGCGGCGGTCGCCGGCGGAATAAGCGAGATCGCCGCTCAGGCAGAGGCTGCCGGCAGCACGCACCCGGAAGTGCTTTCCGCATTGGGTGTGCTGTATGCGGACACCATCAGCCATCTGCGTCCGCGAGTGATGGTGCAGGGAAATCCGCACTATCTGGGCCAGCCCGGCGTGGTGGCCGAGATCCGCGCCATTCTGCTGGCGGCGGTGCGTTCGGCGGTGTTGTGGCGGCAGCTGGGTGGTAGCTATTGGGACTTTCTGTTCTCGCGGCGGGCGATGGCCGATGCGGCGAGCGAGTGGTTGCGTTAAGCGAGCGATCAATTCGCTGAAACGCGTCCTTCTCCCGCTTGGCGGGAGAAGAGCCTGCCCCGTACTTGATACGGGGTGGCCGACAGGCCGGATGAGGGAGGCGGAGTTGCAGCGCTTGAGAAGAAGAAATACGGGCCGCGCCCGGTGAGAGCTTAGCGAGCAGCCGACGCAATCAGTCTCCGCTCGCCCTCACCCGCCTTCGGCACCCTCTCCCGCCGAGCGGGAGAGGGACTCGACTTCATGCATCCTTACGACTGCGATCAAGCGGCAACCGTATCCGCAACGTCTTTGTAATCCCCGATCTGGTCGAAGTTCATGTACCGATAGATCTCGGCACCGTTGGCGCTCAGCACGCCCATGTCGGCCATGTACTCGGCCTTGGTGGGAATGCGCCCTAGGCGCGAGCAGATCGCGGCCAGTTCGGCCGAACCCAGATACACATTCGAGTTCTTGCCCAACCGATTGGGGAAATTGCGCGTGCTGGTCGAGAACACGGTGGCGCCTTCGCGGACCTGCGCCTGGTTGCCCATGCACAGCGAGCAACCCGGCATCTCCATGCGCGCGCCGGCGGTGCCGAAAGTGCCGTAGTGGCCTTCCTTGGTCAGCTCGGCCGCGTCCATCTTGGTCGGTGGCGCCACCCAGAGCTTGGTCGGGATATCGCGCTTGCCTTCCAGCAGCTTCGACGCGGCGCGGAAGTGACCGATGTTGGTCATGCAGGAACCGATGAAGACTTCCTCGATCGGAGCGCCAGCGACTTCCGACAGCGTCTTCACGTCGTCGGGGTCGTTCGGGCAGGCGACGATGGGCTCGTGCACGTCGGCCAGGTCGATGTCGATGACTGCGGCGTATTCGGCATCGGCATCGCGTTCCAGCAATTGCGGGTTCGCCAGCCACGCTTCCATGGCTTTGATCCGGCGGGTGATGGAACGCACATCCTGGTAGCCTTCGGCGATCATCCACTTCAGCATCACGATGTTGCTGTTGATGTATTCGATGATCGGCGCCTTGTCCAAGTGCACGGTGCAACCTGCGGCGGAGCGTTCGGCCGAGGCGTCGGACAATTCGAACGCCTGCTCCACTTTCAGGTTGGGCAGGCCTTCGATTTCCAGGATACGGCCCGAGAAGATGTTCTTCTTGCCCTGCTTGGCGACCGTCAGCAGACCGGACTTGATGGCGTACAGCGGAATCGCGTTGACCAGATCGCGCAAGGTCACACCCGGCTGCAGTTCGCCCTTGAAGCGCACCAGCACCGATTCGGGCATGTCCAACGGCATCACGCCGGTGGCCGCGGCGAAGGCGACCAGGCCGGAACCCGCCGGGAACGAAATGCCGATCGGGAAGCGCGTGTGCGAGTCGCCGCCGGTGCCTACCGTATCCGGCAGCAGCATGCGGTTGAGCCAGCTGTGGATGATGCCGTCGCCCGGACGCAGCGGAATGCCGCCGCGCGTGCTGATGAAGGCCGGCAGCTCGTGATGGGTCTTCACGTCCACCGATTTCGGATACGCGGCGGTGTGGCAGAACGACTGCATCACCAGATCGGCGGAAAAGCCCAGGCAGGCCAGATCTTTCAACTCGTCGCGCGTCATCGGACCGGTGGTGTCCTGCGAACCCACCGAAGTCATCTTCGGTTCGCAGTACGTGCCCGGACGCATGCCCTTGCCTTCCGGCAGACCGCAGGCACGGCCGACCATCTTCTGTGCCAGGGTGAAGCCCTTGCCGGTATCGGCGGGCACCTGCGGCAGGCGGAACAGCGTGGACGGCGGCAGGCCCAGCGCTTCGCGCGCCTTGGCGGTCAGGCCGCGGCCGATGATCAGCGGAATACGGCCGCCGGCGCGCACTTCATCGAACAACACGTCCGATTTGACCTGGAATTCGGCGATCACTTCGCCGTTCTTGAGCGCCTTGCCTTCGTATGGGCGCAGTTCAACCACATCGCCCATATCCATTTGCGTTACGTCGAGTTCGATCGGCAGCGCGCCGGCATCTTCCATGGTGTTGTAGAAGATCGGCGCGATCTTGCTGCCCAGGCACACGCCGCCGAAGCGCTTGTTGGGGATGAAGGGAATGTCTTCGCCGGTGAACCACAGCACCGAGTTGGTGGCGGACTTGCGGCTCGAGCCGGTACCGACCACGTCGCCCACGTAAGCGACCAGATGGCCCTTCTCCTTCAACGATTCGATGAACTTCACCGGACCGCGCTTGCCGTCTTCCTCGGGCGTGATGCCCTCGCGCTTGTTCTTCAGCATGGCCAGCGCGTGCAGCGGGATATCCGGACGCGTGGTGGCGTCCGGCGCGGGCGACAAGTCGTCGGTGTTGGTTTCGCCGGTCACTTTCAGCACGGTGACGGTGAGGCTTTGCGGCACTTCGGGACGACTGGTGAACCATTCGGCCTCGGCCCAGCTCTTGATCACTCCTTGGGCGTGCGCATTGCCGGCATCGGCCTTGTCCTTGACGTCGTGGAAGGCATCGAACATCAGCAACGTCTTCTTCAGCGCTTCTGCGGCGATGGCGCCCAGCTGCGCGTCGTCCAACAACTCCACCAGCGGATGGATGTTGTAGCCGCCCAGCATGGTGCCCAGCAGCTCGGTCGCCTTCTCGCGGCTGATCAGCGCACACTTTTCGGTACCGAATGCCACGGCAGCCAGGTACGAGGCCTTGACCTTGGCCGCATCGTCCACGCCGGCAG
>DASVNG010000008.1:0-60041 GCA_036383995.1 Pseudoxanthomonas sp. | reverse complement strand
GTGATCCGGTGGTTCTGTATGGAAGGGCCATCGCTCAACGGATAAAAGGTACTCCGGGGATAACAGGCTGATACCGCCCAAGAGTTCATATCGACGGCGGTGTTTGGCACCTCGATGTCGGCTCATCACATCCTGGGGCTGTAGTCGGTCCCAAGGGTATGGCTGTTCGCCATTTAAAGTGGTACGCGAGCTGGGTTCAGAACGTCGTGAGACAGTTCGGTCCCTATCTGCCATGGGCGTTGGAGATTTGAGAGGGGCTGCTCCTAGTACGAGAGGACCGGAGTGGACGAACCTCTGGTGTTCCGGTTGTCACGCCAGTGGCATTGCCGGGTAGCTACGTTCGGAAGCGATAACCGCTGAAAGCATCTAAGCGGGAAGCGCGCCTCAAGATGAGATCTCCCGGGGCACAAGCCCCCTAAAGGAACGATGAAGACTACGTCGTTGATAGGTCAGGTGTGTAAGTGCAGTAATGCATTGAGCTAACTGATACTAATGATCCGTGCGGCTTGACCATATAACCTCAAGTTGCTTTAGTCTCGACACACGTCGATTGAAAAACCAAATAGCAAACTACTTCCCAAGATCTTATGAGAGACAGGCGCCACTCCTATTTTTATAGGTATGAGCGACGCTCCAACCGTCTCCCTGGTGAAATTAGCGCTGTGGAACCACCCGATCCCATCCCGAACTCGGAAGTGAAACGCAGCTGCGCCGATGGTAGTGTGGCTTAAGCCATGCAAGAGTAGGTCATCGCCAGGGTCTTACCCCAAACGCCGGATCGAAAGATCCGGCGTTTTCTTTTTTGAGCTACAGACGCGGCCCGCGACAGGTCGCCGCCGGGCCGTTTACCCAAAACGCCATCTCCGCGAGGAGGTGGCGTTTTTCTTTGCTTGTTCACCGGCCGCGGTACGCGATTGCTAAGATCGCCCAAAACCAGGAGCCAACGATGAAAGCGAAGTATTGGACGCTAAGCCTGCTGCTGTTGGCTGCGGACGCTGGTGCTGCGGAAGCAGGCGTCGGTGCAGCGCAGGCGCGCGCGCTGCACGAAAGCGCGCTGGTTCTCGACACGCACCTGGATACGCCCTCCAATCTCCACCGTCCCGGCTGGAGCATTCTCGATCGGCACGAACAAGACGGCGATTTCGCGCAGGTCGATCTGCCGCGCATGAAGGAAGGCGGTTTGGATGGCGGCTGCTGGGTGGTGTACACGGCGCAAGGCGCGCGCGACGCCGCGGGTAATCGTGCCGCACGAGACCATGGCCTGGTGCGTCTGGCTGCGATCAGGGAAATGGTCGCGGCGAATCCTCAGGATTTCGAGCTGGCGCTCACTGCCGATGACGCGCTGCGGATAGAAAAAGCGGGCAAGCGCGTGGTCTTCATCAGCATGGAGAACGCCTCTCCTCTGGCTAGCGACCCTACTCTGCTTAGCGCGTACTACGCGCTGGGATTGCGGATGCTGGGAATCACCCACACCAGCAACAACGATTTCGGCGATTCGTCGACCGATCCCGCCGGCGCGGAATGGAACGGGTTGAGTCCGCGCGGTCGCGCTTTGGTGGAAGAAGCCAACCGACTGGGCATCGTCTTGGACGCCTCGCATGCAAGCGATAAGGTTTTCGACGAACTGCTGGAGCTGTCGAAAGCGCCTATCGTCCTCTCGCACACCAGCGCCAAGGCGCTGTACCCGCATCCGCGCAACATCGACGACGCACGCTTGCGGAAGCTCGCGGCCAAAGGTGGGGTCATCCACGTCAACGCCTACGGCGGCTATCTGGTTGC
Organism: Pseudoxanthomonas sp.; assembly: GCA_036383995.1. Classification (GTDB taxonomy): domain Bacteria; phylum Pseudomonadota; class Gammaproteobacteria; order Xanthomonadales; family Xanthomonadaceae; genus Pseudoxanthomonas_A. The sequence continues at coordinate 58,262 of DASVNG010000008.1, read as the reverse complement.
GACGCCGAAGAACGCGGCGCGCGATGCGGCGCTGGCCGAATGGGAGAAGCGAGTGGGCGAGTACAGCGCGCTGAATCCGGCGCAGATCCAGGCCCGATTGCATGAACGGCAGGAAATCGATCGAAAGTATCCCGTCGTCCCGGCTACCCTGGACGACTACATGAGACATTTGCTGCATATCCTGAAGGTGGCGGGCCCCGAACACGTAGGCATCGGCGCGGACTGGGATGGCGGCGGCGGCGTCGACGGACTGGAAGATGTGGCGGCGTTGCCGCGAATCACCGAGCGGCTGTTGGCGGCGGGTTACACGGAGAGCGACATCAGGAATATCTGGGGCGGCAACCTGCTTCGCGTGCTCCGCGAAGTCCAGGCAAAAGCCGACGCCGTGCGCACTCCTTAACCCCTCGGGCATCGCATCCGAACCAGCGACAAAGAGCCGCCTTCCGAAAAACAGCGAGCGAAAGCATCTGCAGTTCGAGCACGAACCGACCCCTGCGTGCCGATCGTTCGCTAACCCGCGTTGCGTGGAGAAAAAGGATAAGCGGCGTCGAGGGCAAAAGCGGCTTCTGCCGTGGCTACCGGAAAGCGGATGCGCACGTTGGTTCCCACCGAGGGCAGCGTCCAGGTTTCGGCAACGCCGGCAAAGGGTTTCACCAGCGATCTGATCGCATCGAACTGCTTGTCGAAGCCGCCAACCACGGGAGAGTCGGGATTGGCAGGACGGCATAGGAACATGAGGTCTACATAGTCGGTGCCCGCCAGGCTGTTGCCGTAGTCGCGCGGCGCGCTGCGTACGCCGATCATCGACCAGCCGGTGGTTTCGCACGAACGCAATGCGTAGGTGACCAGCGTAAGAAGAATGAGGCGCATCGCTTTCATGTCGAAGAATAGGTCGACCGGATGCGGGGGAACAAGGCAAGACAGGTCCAACAGGTTGAGCAGAACCCCATTGGTCTTGTACGCCCACTCGCGCACCAGCGCACAGACATCGAATGTCCTTGGCTCGTGCCCCGGTATGGTCAGGATATCCATGACGTTACGGGAGTAGAGCAGAACGCAGGAAGAGACGGCATTGATCTTGTCCAGCATTTCATCCCTCGCCTGGAAGCCCGGCGCCTCCAGCGCCTGCTGGGTGTACCCGGACATCGCGCTCCAGAGACGCTCGAACTCCAATCCCAGGCTGCGAACGAGTTGCTCGAACGCCCTGTCCACTTCGGCCGATAGCATTGCCGGCCCTGGCGTATCGCCATCTCTTACTGCAAGCATGAAAGACTCCTTGAAGGCGAAGTGGATCATCCATGTTGCTCGCCGCCGGAAGCGGTGAAACACAGTGCCAATAATCTTTGAATGCGGGCGCGGGCGCCATATCAAATTATTTCGTTAGCCTGGACAGAGGCGGTGAAATAATTCGATACAAAAAGAAATTTAACGATCTTGTTCGGCATTCCTAGAATCACTATCGTCGCAACTACGAGATAGGGCGGCGATAGCGCTACTTGCCGCAGACATCGTGCAGGGGCGTGCCTTTCGCTCACTTTCGGGGCTACGTAAGCGGCCATAGCCGCTCTCCAGCGCCTCAGGCGGCGTCAAGGTGGAAGTCGCTAAGTGAGAGACGGCTAACGTAATTTGGCGCGCCGAACGGCTTTCAGCCGCTTCGTAGATTCCGAGGAAAGCAGCCATGACAAAACAGTTCTATATAGACGAAGCGCTGGCGATGGCCAGTGAGGTGCGCTACCAGACGCCGTTGATAGCGGTCGAATGGCGGCAGAAACAGTGCCAGTGCGGGGCCAGGGCAAGATTTCCTGGGCCTTGTGCAGAGTGCGCTAGCAATAGACTGGCCAGTCGCGTCGGGGAAGATCTGGCCAAGCAATGGATCGAGGCGTGCAAAGAACAGCAGCGCCTGTGGAAGATGATTTCCGACGCGGCCGCCGTTTCCGCAAAGCAGTCATGGGGTTCGCACGAGGATGTCGGACACTCCGAGCTTGCCGCTCGCTGAGCTGGATAAAGCGCTTGCGAAAGAACCGTACTTGATGGATGGCGGAAACCAGGTAGTGATGCATGAGTGGAGAAATCCCCGCCTGCCTCTCGGCAGGCAGCAACGATGCTTTGCCGGACAATCTGCCCGCTGGCGAACGCAAAATGCGCGCGGCCCGATTGCGCAATCTTCGCCGCTTGAGCGATCCGCAATGGGAACGTATCAGCGCGGCCTTGCCGGGAAGGGTCGGCAAACGCGCCCGCTCCGGTAACGGACGGACGTTCCTGGAGGCGGTATTGTGGGTAGCGGAAAACCAGGCGTATTGGTTGGATATCCCGAAAGAGTTCGGGGACTCGCACGCAGTCTATATCCGCTTTTCCCGTTGGGCCCACGACGGTGTGTGGCCACACGTTATCGACGCGCTGCGGGGACCGCCGGAGTTGAATGCCCGCTTGTCCGCATTGGTGAAGGACTACATCGAAGCGCGCACCTTGCGTCAGATGCGTTCGTCCATGAAGGCGTTATACCCAGGGCTCTAGGCGACACGTCGAAGCCGAGTACGGAAGGCTGTGTTTTTGTCATGCCATGTCTGTCGATGGCCGACCAGAGCTTTATGGTGGACCGTTAAACGCGCAACAGCATTCCTATAAGCAACAGGCTGGGTGCGCCCATCAGCCGGGGCATCTCATGGAGCTTGCCGCTGCAGAAGATCCGTTCCGATTGCGGCAAGCCGAGTTCCCGCAGGGGCGAGCCCTTCGTCACGCCAGACAATCCACCCTGCCGAATCCACCTCGTGCAGCCATCCGAAGGTTCCGATACAGCGACTGCGAAGGGAGTCCGGAATCGCCGAAGGCGCTTTGCCTTCGATGGTCAGTTCATCGATGAGACCGGGAAGAAGACAACAAAGAGCTCGGGCCGTCATCACGCTGCCGATGCCCAGCTTGCAGCCCATGGCCGCAATCAACGGTACGCCGAAGATCTGCTTCGCTTGGTGGAACGAAATCGGCTGGTTGGAGCTGGGTGAGGACCATGACGCGAACGTATCCTGCATGCCAAGCTTGTGAAACGACGCGGAGAAACCTTCGAATCCACCATGTTTACGGTCGAAAATCAGCATCATCAGCAAGTCCGAAAGCTGTTCTATCTTGCCGCGGTGCAGGCCGAGATTGTGCGCGGTATCTTCGATCAATCGTTCTAGCATGGCTCCCCTCTCATGGCCATGAGACGGTTCCACTACATGGCGTCAGGTGTTTTTACACCCAATTATTTTGATCTGGCGCAGTAGCCGATTAATGATAAGCGGCATACATATGTTCCATTCACATAGCCTCTCTCTCGAGCTGATCGCATCGAGCGATGCAATGGATGCAGTTGAAAGTTTGCCGTAGCACAATAGTTTCGAATAATCGTGTTTGTGTTGCTGCACAAACGAAATTACGTGTCCTCACGGTCTCGGGGGAGGTGGACGTCGAGCGAAATCGAAAGAGGTCGACCGATCAAGAGGCTGGTGCTGGGATTTGCCGCGGTGAAGGGTTTGCCATCCGCGGTCCCTGCGGCTTCACGCTGTAAACGGAGTTGCAAGGCTCCATTCTGTTGCCACGGATAGGCCGCTCTCTTGTTGGCCATACCGTTTTTTTGCGAATCACCAGATTCTCTGAAACGAATAGAATGGGGATACCGTCCGTAGGGGGCCGGAAGCCAGATGGTCGGTTCACTGTCCATGACGCAACAGCAGACCTGCACGACCCCGTGCTGCGCTACGCCGCATCGGAGCGACGACGGCATTGCAGGCCGATCGACGGCCGCGCGTCTTCTGGTCGGCTTTGGGCGCGCGTACTCAGCTGGCGCCAAGTTCGTCCGGTCATTCTCCGTTTGGCAGCGGCCGTTGCTGGCCTTGCTTGTGCTTGCGACGGGCGCGCCGGCGAGCCTGGCGGCGCCAGTGGAGCAGGCGCCAGCATTGCAGTACCGGAACATCATCCGCAATTACGGGCCAGAGGACGGGTTGTCCCAAAGTTCGGTGAACGCGCTTTTGCAGGGCCGGGACGGGTATTTGTGGATCGGTACGTTCGGTGGATTGGTGCGCTTCGACGGCAGCAAGTTCACCACGTTCCGTGCGACATATGGCCAGCCCGCCCGGCAAGACCCGAGGGATAGCCGGGGGCCCGGCAGCGATCGCATCTTGGCGTTGCGTGAAGACAGGCGCGGGCGCATCTGGATCGGCACCGAGGACGGTGGCTTGAGCCTCTACGATCACGGGCGCTTCCTGCAGCTTCCCGTTTGCGGAGGGGTCTGCCAGGTGTCTGCGATCTCGCCGCAGGTCGGTCGCGACATCTGGATCGCCACCACCGCTGGCGTGTTCCGAATAGACGCCGATTCATTGCGCCCGACGCCTATTCGGGATCCCTTTCCGGGCCCGTACAGCAAAGTCGCGGTTGCGAACGGTCGCGTCTATCTGAGTCACGCACCGGGGAAAAGTCTGGCGGTGATGGCCGGCGATCGCATCGTCCCGGTTCCCCTTCCGCATGGGGTCGCCATGACGTGGGACATCGTGGCGTCGGGGAACCAAGTCTGGGTCGGGACCGACCAAGGCATCTACCGGTTCGATGCCTCAAGGAATTCGTGGGCACCGAAGATCGCGAAATTCAGGGCGTTTCTATTGGACTCATCGGACGGACCGCCCTGGATGGTTCCCCTGACGGGAAAATTGTGGCGCGAAGACGCATCCGGCGAACTGAGGCTTTTCGATATTCCTTCGGGAATATTTCCCAATGCGATCTGGCGCGATCGCGCCGGCGTTCTTTGGGTAGGCGGCCCAGACAAAGGTTTGTGGAGCATCCAGACCGCCAAGGCCATGCTGATGGAACTCCCCGCGGACATTGCGGAGTATGGGAGGGCAGGAAGGTCCGTCATCGGCGATGGCGCGGGCGGCGTCTGGCTAGGCTACAACTGCGGCGGTCTCCGCCACCGCCTCAAGGACGGCAGCTTCGGAAGCCCGCCGACACCTGCCGCAGGAGCGCCCGAATGCGTCATCAGCCTGTTGCGGGATGCGGAGGGAAGGGTGTGGGCAGGCTCGGGGGATAATGGATTGCAACGAATCGTCGACGGAGCGTTGGAAGAACTTCCGCAATCCTCGGGCTTGTTGAACCTGCAGATATGGCAGGCGGACGATGGCGAGTACTGGCTGGGCGCCGAAAACCACACCTTCAATCTGCGCAGAACGGACACCGGGGCATTCGTGCTTTCGCCGCCGGTGGCCGCATTGGAGGGTCAGACCATCCGCAAGATGGCGATGGCGCGCAAGGGCGGCATCTGGTTCGTGGGCGATCAAGGCGCGATGCGCCTGGACAAGGGCCGGGTAGTGGAACGCTGGACGCCCGCGCAGGGCCTGTCCAGCCGTTTCGCTCGTTCCCTCTACGAAGACAGCCGGGGCGTCTTGTGGATCGGTACCTATGGCAGCGGTTTGAACCGCATCGAGAATGGTCGCATCACCCATTACGATGAAAGCAATGGGCTGTTCGACGATACCGTCTCCTGCATCCTCGCCGATCGGACGGGACAGATGTGGTTGGCCGGCAATCGCGGCATTTCCGTGCTCCCGCTGGCTAGCCAGTTGGGCCTGAAATTCGAAACCGTACCTTTCGCGGCGAGCAACGGATCGGTCTCGTTCGAATTCAATGGCGGCACGCAATCCGCTTGCTACCAGGATGAAGAGGGCTATCTTTGGTTCGCGCTGGTAACGGGGTTCGCCAAGGTCGATCCCGCCAGGCTGGCCGAGATTTCCGCCCTTCAACCCGAAGCGCACATCGAACGCGTCGTCACCGCCGGGGTGAAGCACTACCCGGGCGAAACCCTCGTGCTCAACACTTCGGTGCAGCCGCTGGAAATCGGATACACCGCGATCAACCTGACCAACCCCGACCAACTCAGCTTCCGCTACCGCATATCGGGCGGCGATGCGAAATGGACGCAAGCCGGCGCCAGCCGCGATATCGTCATCTACGATGTGCCGTGGGGCAACCACGTATTCGAAGTACAGGCCCGCAACCGCGGAGGCTCGTGGTCGCCGTCGGCGAGGCTGAAGATCTCCAGACCGGTGCCTTGGTACCGGCATCAATGGCTATGGCCCCTGATCGCCCTGTTGGCATTGCTGGCTTTGATATGGCGTACCCGCGATCCCGCGCTGTCCGCTGCCCACGACGAACGCCTGCGCCGCATGTCCTCGCGGAAGCTGCTGGATCACAAGGAACCTTCGGACCGGCGGTGAACCACGTTGCGCCCGGCATGCGGCAGGTCGATGCGTATCGTGGTGCCCAGGGCCGGCGCGCTGGCGACATCGATGTTTCCGCCCGCTTCGGCGATGGATTGCAGCACGATGGCCATGCCGATGCCGGTTCCGGCGCCTTCGGGCTTGGTCGTGTAGAACGGCTCGAACATGCGCGCACTGACCTCCGGCGCCATGCCCATGCCGTTGTCGGCCAGCGCCACCCGCACTCTGTTCCCGTCTCCGCTTACCGCCATCTTGAACTCGCCCCCTTGCGGCATCGCATCGCGGGCGTTGCTGGCGATATTGAGGATAGCCAGTTCGAATTCCTGCTTGTCCATGAACACCGGAAACGCCGCTGCGGGAAGCTCCAGCGCCACCGCCGTTTTCTGCGCGAACAACGAACGCACCAGCGGCATCAACTCGGTAAGCGCGACGCCGGCATCGAAGGTCGTGGCCTGGCCGGCATCGCGGCTCAAGGACAGCAAGCGCCGGGTCACTTCGCTGCCGCGCCGGGCGGCTTGTTCCACCGCCTCCAGGCTGTCCAGCGCCTGTCGCGACCGGGCCAGGTTCATCGGGTCGGTGGCGTAGCCCAGAATCACGCTGAGCAGATTGTTGAAGTCGTGGGCGATGCCGCTGGCCAGTTGCCCCAGCGCATCCATCTTCTGCGAATGGATCAGCTGCGCCTGTTTCTGTTCCTTGGCCTTGATTTCGATCTCCAGCTGATCGAAGGCCAGTTCCAGTTCCCGGCTGCGCTGGTCGGCATGATCGGATTTGGCGATCAGCCGGTCCAGGATCAGGGCCAGGATCAGGCAGGCCAGGCCGGGTTGCATCAGGCTGGCCAGGCCGTCCTGCAGGTCGGTTTCCGCCCCGGCACGCACGTCGGCAAACATGCCTGCCAGCAGTGCGCCCAGCAGCGCCACGGTAGTGATCCATACCGCCCGTCTGCCCAGGGCCAGGCCCGCGAACAGCAGCGGAATAATATGGTTGAGCTGCAACAGCGCTTGCGCCTGCTGGCCGTAACGCCAGTAGCTAGCAGTAACGAAAAGTACGCTTGCTGCGATCAAGGCGATCGAAATCACCCGTGCATAGCCTTCGAGCTTCATGTAGGTCGCCCCAGTGGGGAAGCATTAATTGCAGGCAGGTAATATTTCCATTGATTTGTGATTCGGTGCTATTTTCCGCTCGTAAGCAGCAGTAAAACAGTCGGGCATAGCACGAATATTCTGCAAACTTTGGAAATATTTCGATACCGAACAATCGCACGGGTCTTGGAAAGTCGTTGTGCTTGAACGAACGCACTATCGGCAGTTTAAGGGGGACGGCGATAGGCGAATTGCAGCACTGATCCGTCGTCGAGCGAGAGTCTGGGGGGGTAAGCGGTGAACAATGCAGCAGGTCAACGCGTTCTGGTGGTCGAAGACGATAAAGAGCTTCGCGACGGAATTCTGTTGCCCGGATTGCGCGGTTTCGGCTTCGATGCCGTGGGTGTGGGCAGCGCGATCGAGTTGTACAAATGGCTGGTAAGCAATTCGTGCACGCTGGTCGTGCTGGATATCGGCCTGCCCGACGACGACGGTTTCGCCATCGCCAAGCATCTGCGCGAAACCACCGGCGCGGGCATCATCATGCTGACCGGACGCAACGCCAAGTCCGACCACATCCGTGGCCTGGCCGAAGGCGCCGATGTTTATTTCAGCAAGCCGCTCGACGTGGAACTGCTGGCCAGCGCCTTGCACAGCCTGTCGCGGCGCATGTCGTCCAACGCGCACAGCGCGGCTACGCCGGCCGTCGCTACGCAATGGCGGCTGGAGGCCGACGGTTGGCGCTTGTTGACGCCCAACGGCAACGTGATCGCGCTATCGCTGACGGAACGCGTGCTCCTGAAATGCTTGGAGGCCGCCGATCACCCGGTGCCCAAGGAAGTGTTGATCGCCGAACTGGAGCGGGTGCTGGACGATTTCGATCCCAGCCGCCTGGAAATGCTGATCCACCGTTTGCGCCGCAAGGTGGAGTCCAAGGCCGGGCAGGAACTGCCGTTGTCGGCAGTGCGCAGGATGGGCTACCTGCTTTCTATCTAAGCGCTCCGGTTTGCAGGGCTGCATCGTAGGAGCAGTATTGTGGAAGCGGTGTTGTGGAAGTGGTGTTGTGGAAGTGGTGTTGTGGGAGCGGCGTCCCGCCGCGAGCTTTTTTTCGCACACCCCGGCACTCACAGGAAAGCTCGCGGTGGGACGCCGCTCCCACAAGTGCTCCCACAAGTGTTTCCACAACACTGCTCACACGACGGGAACCGTGCACTTGCGTCTTTCAGTTTTCGTGGTGGTCTGCCACTTCGTCCTCTGGTACCGGCACCAGAGGCAGCTGGATGCGCACATTGATTCCCACTTGCGGCACCACGCGGGTCACCGTGGCGCCGCCGTACGAAACCACTACCGCGCGGATCGCTTCGATCCGCTGCTGGAAGCTTTGCGACATGGACGCGTGGGTTTCGCCCGACTGGCATAGGAACATGAGGTCCGCCGCGTCGGCCTCTTCTTCCTTGGCGCTGCGCACGCCCAGCATGGCCCAGCGCTTGCCATCGCCCGTGCGCAGCGCATAGCCCACCAGCGACAACAGGATCATCCGCAAGGCGCCAGGGGGAAAACGGATGGGCAGAGGATAAGGCGGCACCAGACAGGAGAAAGTGACGAGGCCCTGCAATGCGGCCTCGGCCTCGGTCGTCCACTCGCGCACGGCCTCGCAGGCATCGAATACCTGGGGCGTGGCGTCGGTATGGGAAAGGGCTTCCATGACATTGCGCGAGTAAAGCAAGCCGCTGGAAGACACTTCGCTCAACCGGCCCAGCACGTCGCCGCGGTTTTCGAAACCGGCCATCTCCCTGGCTTGTTGGGTCAGCCCGAAAATGTGAGCCCAGATGTTGTTGAGGTCGTGCGCCAATTGTCGCGACAACTGGAGCAACGACTGTCGCGTGGCGTCGGCCGAAGCGGCGGTGCGGATGTCCGTTGGGTTTGAAGCAGGCATGCGTGGTCCCCGGAATGCAACGTGCGATGGCTGCCTCTGGGCGTAATGGTGTGTGAACAAAGCCGCGCCCGCCATATCCGAACCTTTCCTTTCCTCTTTTTCCAACGGGCAAGAATGCAATCTTTCGATAGGAAGAGAAATTTTCCGAGCTTGTGAGTGTGTTCGCGCACTTCTAAATTCCCCGCCACTGAAACAGGGGTGTGTGGATTGTCGTGACTGTGAGATCAGTCTCGGACATTCGCACCCAGGCTTTTCCCCTGCGCAGACTCATTCAAAAAACGGAGGGGAAAACCATGAACAAGATCTACAGCAAAGTTTGGAGCAAGGAGCTCGGCCAGCTGGTCGTAGCGTCTGAATTGGCCAGCAATGGCGCGACGGGTTGCACGGCGTCCACCACGCAAGGCATGTCCAGGAAGTTGCTTGCGGTCGCGATGTCGATAGCACTGATGGGTATGGCGGTGGACAACGCATTCGCTGCGGATGCGGCGTGCTTCGACCCCGCTACTGGCACGCCGAACGGCAACACGAGCGCGGCAGGCGACCAAATCGCTTGTGGCCAAGGGGCCGTTTCAAGCGGCGTCAACAGCGTAGCCATAGGGACCACCGCCATTGCATCGGGCCAAGGTTCCCTTGCCATAGGCCTGGGTTCGAGAACCGATCAAACCAACGGAATGGCGATCGGCACAAATGCGCTTGCCACCGGCGCCCCCTACCTTGGTTCAAGTCAGGGCGCCGGCGGCTCCCCCCTGGCGATCGGCGATACTGCCCTTGCCAATGGCCTTCAAACTGTTTCGGTGGGTTCCAACTCCCAGGCGATCGGCCAGTATGCGACAGCGTTTGGCGCGTACGCACGCGCAACGAACAAAAAGACGCTTGCTGCCGGCAACAACGCGGCGGCTACGGGCGCGAACAGCGTGGCGCTCGGCGCCGACGCGATCGCAAACAAAGAAAGTTCGACCGCTGTCGGTGTCGGAGCCTCGGCAACGGGGTTGTACGCGACAGCCATTGGCGGCGGTGATAATGCCGTCGCCGGCGTGAAGAGCGCAATTGCCGGTGGAGTCTTTTCCGTGGCAATCGGAAATAACACGCAGGCCAACGGCGTGCGGTCCATTAGTGTCGGCGCGAACAATACCGTCAACGCAAATGATTCCGGCGTCTTCGGCAACGCCAGCACCATCAATAGCTCCAATAGCTACTCGATCGGCAACAGAAACACGCTGGCCGCGGGGCAGAACGACGTGTTCGCCTTCGGCAACAACATCACCAGCACCCTCAGCAACTCGGTAGCGCTGGGCAGCAACTCGGCCATGGGCGCCGCGCTCACGGCCCAGTCGGCAGGCACGACCGCCTACAACAGCGGCATCATCAACGGCATCACCTACAACTTCGCCGGCGGTACCGCGGTGGGCGTGGTCAGTGTGGGCGCGGCGGGTAGCGAGCGCCGCGTGCAGAACGTGGCCGCGGGCTTGGTCAGCGCGACCAGCACCGATGCCGTCAATGGTTCGCAGCTGTTTGCGACCAATACTGCCATCGAGAATCTGGCCACCACGGTAGACGCAAACGCGACGCACTACTTCAGCGTCAACCAAGGCGCCGGTGGGCCGGCCGGCAACTACAACAACGATGGCGCCACCGGCGTCAATGCGCTGGCGGCGGGTGTTGGTGCACAAGCGACCAGTTTCCAGGCTACGGCGGTGGGCTTCAATGCCAGAGCGCTGGCGGAAAGCAGCACCGCGATTGGACAGAATGCATTGGCCAATGCCTTTACCGGCACGGCCGTAGGCTTCGGTTCAACGGCGGCGGGACAGGATGGTACGGCGCTCGGCACCTACGCCAATGTCACCGCAAGGGGCGGCACGGCAGTGGGCGGCTATTCCGCTGCTGGAGTACAAGGCACCGCTATCGGTTTAACGGCGAATGCGGGTGCGAACGCAGCGGCGCTGGGTTTGCAGGCGAATGCTTCCAGCGATAGTGCCACTGCGCTGGGCCGCAGCAGTACCGCATCGGGCATTCGAGCTACGGCGGCAGGCGTTTCGGCAACGGCAAGCGGCTATGGGGCCGCCGCAGTGGGGCGAGACAGCTTGGCCTCTGGAGACAACAGCGTTGCCCTCGGCGCTGCTAGCCAAGCCTCCGGCGCCAACGGTATCGCCATTGGCAATGCTGCGCGGGCCAATGGCGTGCAGTCCATCAGCATCGGCACGGGCAATATCGTCAACGGCAACAATTCCGGTGCTTTCGGCGATCCGTCGATCATCGACGGCGCTAATAGCTACAGCGTGGGCAACAACAATGTGGTCGCGGCCAGCGCCAACGACGTATTCGTGCTGGGCAACAACGTAAACATCGACGTCGCCAACGCGGTGGCCCTGGGTTCCAGCAGCGACGTGACCGTGGCGAACGGCGTGGCGCTGGGTAGCGGATCAGTAGCCAATACGGCAGCCGGCGCGGTGGGCTACGACCCCGTCACGGGTCTGCCTTCCACCAATACTAGCAGCACTTGGGTCAGCAGCCTGGGCGCGGTGAGCGTGGGTGGCAACGGCCAGACCCGCCAGATCACCAACCTGGCGGCCGGCACGCAGGCCACCGACGCGGTCAACGTCGCGCAGTTGCAGGCGGCGCAGTCGGCGGCAACGACGCATTACTACAGCGTCAACCAAAACGGCTCGATCCAAGGAAACTATGCCAATGACGGCGCAATTGGCGCCAACTCGCTGGCCGCAGGTGTAAACGCTTTTGCTCAGGGGGTCAGCAGCGTGGCGGTTGGCGATCACGCAAGAGCTGACGGTACCGTATTTCCGGCAGGCGCACAGACCGCGGTAGGCTATTTCGCACATGCGGGTTCAGAGAGGGCAACTGCAGTCGGTAGTAATGCATCCGCCACGGGTTTGTATGGCACCGCTATTGGCAGCCTGACGAGCGCATCCGGTGCGGGAGCAATTGCCGTAGGCAATCAGACTTCGGCGAGCGGGGGTGATGCGGCAGCATTCGGTGGTGGTGCCCAGTCCACCGGAAGCCGCTCATTGGCCATCGGCTTTCTAAGCAATTCTTCTGCAAACGGTTCCATTGCATTGGGGGATCACACGATTGCCGCCAACGGCGATGCCATCGCCATCGGTACCAGAGCACAGGCCAACGGCTTGCAGTCCATCAGCATCGGCACGGGCAATATCGTCAACGGCGCGCATTCCGGCGCCATCGGCGACCCCAGCATCATCAACGCGACGGACAGCTACTCGGTCGGCAACGGCAACACGCTGGCCGCGGGGCAGAACGACGTGTTCGCCTTCGGCAACAACATCACCAGCACCCTCAGCAACTCGGTGGCGCTGGGCAGCAACTCGGCCATGAGCGCCGCGTTGACGGCCCAGTCGGCAGGCACTACCGCCTACAACAGCGCCACCTTCAACGGCGCCACCTACAACTTCGCCGGCGGCACGGCGGTTGGCGTGGTCAGCGTGGGTTCCGTGGGTGGCGAGCGGCGAATCCAGAACGTCGCTGCGGGCTTGATCAGCGACACCAGCACCGACGCTATCAATGGCTCGCAACTGTACGCATTGTCCAGCCATGTCGACGCTACGGCGACGCACTACTTCAGCGTCAATGACGATAGTGGGCAGGGCGGAAACTACAACAATGACGGCGCCACGGTAGACCGTGCATTGGCCGCCGGTGTAGGAGCCAGCGCCACAGGCTATTCCGCTACGGCAGTAGGCAGCAGCGCCGCCGCTTCAGCGGATGGTGCCACTGCGATTGGACTCGGCACTGTCGCTGCGGGCGTCAATTCCACGGCAACCGGTGCTTACGCGCAGGCCAATGGCTCCTCGTCTGCTGCCTATGGCTATAACTCGCGTGCAGGCATCATCTCCGCAGCGTTTGGTCCTGGCGCAGAAGCGTTGGCAGGTGCCTCTGTCGCGGTCGGCAATCAGGCGCATGCCTATCAAATCGGAGCGACGGCTGTAGGCGCCAATAGTGAAGCAATCAATGTGCATGGATTGGCCATGGGCCACGCGGCGCATTCGACCGGTTTAAGCGCCACAGCCATCGGTTGGGAAGCGCGGGCCAGTGGTCAGTCCAGCAATGCGATCGGTGACCACAGTCTGGCTTCCGGCTTCAACACCATCGCCATGGGCACGCTCAGCAATGCTGGTGGTAGCGGCTCTGTCGCCATTGGTAGTGGGGCTCAAGCACTTCTGAGCAACAACGTGTCGCTTGGCGCCAGTAGCGTAGACCGCGCAGCAGTGCAGGTCAGCAGCGCTACCGTGCAAGGCCGTACCGCCACGCTCAACGAAGACGGCACGGTGACTTACACGCCGGGTCCTGCCATCACCTACGGCGGCTTCGCAGGTACAGCGATTGGTGTCGTTAGCGTGGGTGCGGTTGGCGCGGAACGCCAGATCGTCAACGTGGCTCCCGGCGCGATCACCGCCACCAGCACCGATGCCGTCAACGGCAGCCAGCTGTATGCGGTGGCCAACTCGCTGAGTGGTCAGATCACCACCATCGTCAACAACGCGCAGACGCACTACTACAGCGTCAACGATGGCGGCAACCACAGCAACGGCAACTACAACAACGACGGCGCCACGGGCTTGAACTCGATGGCGGGCGGCGTGAACGCGTCCTCCGCCGGCCAGAGCAGCGTCGCCATGGGCCACAACAGCAATGCCTCGGGCGCCAGCTCGGTGGCGATGGGTGCGGGTTCGCAGTCCACGGTGGACGGCGGCGTCGCATTGGGCGCAGGTTCGGTCTCCAATACGGCGGCCGGTGCTGCCGGTTATGTGCCCCTGAGCGCCAGCGCTTCGCAGACGGCGGCTATTCTGGCGACCACCAGCACCTCAGGTGCGGTTAGCGTGGGCGATGCCAGCACCGGACTGTACCGTCAGATCACCGGCGTGGCGGCCGGTACCGCCGATAGCGACGCCGTCAACGTCGCGCAACTGCGGGCGGTGACGGGTCAGGTGACCACCAGTGTCACCAACATAGCGAACGGCGCCGACGGCATGTTCCAGGTCAGCCAGGAAGGCCCGATCGTCAAGCCGTTGCCCACCGGAACCAACTCTTCGGCGGGCGGCAACGGTGCGGTGGCCAGCGGCAACAACGCGCTGGCGGTGGGCAACCAGAGCCATGCCACCGGCGCCAACAGCACCGCCATCGGCACCGGTTCCACCGCCTCGGCCACCAACAGCACCGCACTGGGCAACAACGCCTCGGCCACCCATGGCAACAGCGTGGCGCTGGGCGCGGGTTCGGCCACCACCGTCGGCGCGCAGACCGGCTACAACGCCGCGTATGTGGGCAGCAGCAATTCCACCGGCGAAGTGAACATGGGCGGCCGCACGCTGACCGGCGTCGCGCCGGGCATCGCCGGCACCGATGCGGTCAACGTCAACCAGCTCACCGGTGGCGTCAATTACGCCATCGACCAATCGAAGGCCTATACCGACGCCCGCATCACCACTATCGAAGGCGATGTGTGGACGATGAAGCGCGACTTCCGCGGTGCGACTTCCTCGGCAATGGCCATGGCGGGTTTGCCGCAAGCGTATCTGCCCGGCAAGAGCATGCTGGCGGTGGGCTTCGGCGGCTACCAGGGCGAGTACGGCATGGCCGTCGGCTTGTCGGGCATCACCGAGAACGGCCGCTATGTCTACAAGGCTTCGGCCAGCGGCAACACCTCGCGCGATTGGGGCTTCTCCGTCGGCGCCGGCATCCAGTGGTAACGGACTGCGGACCCTTCCTGCTCGGAAGGGTCCGCATTGCCGCACCGCACGGACTTCGCCATCACTAAATTCCAAGGGGAATACTCATGAAACACCAACTCAAGTTCTGCAGCATGTTGCTGCTCACGACGGTCGCCACGCTCGCGCTTCCGGCCTGCGGCACCCGCCATGTCAGCCGCGACATCAGCCCGCAGGGCGTGGCCGGCGAAGTGGTCTTCCCGGACCCGGCGCATATCGTGCTCAAGGGCGGCACCTTTCCCAACCTGGGCGACCTGCGTCTGGTCAAGGCCGGCATGACCAAGGACCAGCTGTATCAACTGCTGGGCCGTCCGCATTTCCACGAAGGCTACGTCGGCGTGCGCGAGTGGGACTACCTGTTCCACTTCCGCAAGGGCGAGGAAGTGATCACCTGCCAGTACAAGGTCATCTACGACAAAGACCACATCGCGCAGACCTTCCACTGGGCGCCGGCGTCCTGCGCCGATCTGCTGGTGGAAGCGCCGCCGGCGGCGGTGGAGACGAAGGAGCGCACGTTCAACCTGTCGGCCGACGCGCTGTTCGAGTTCGCTAAATACGGCGCCGACGACATCCTGCCCAAGGGCCGCCAGGAACTGGAGGTCATCGCCGAACAACTGGCGGACGCGAACAAGATGTCGATCATGGTGGTTGGCCATACCGACCGCATCGGCAGCGACGCAGCCAATCAGTTGCTGTCGCAGCGCCGCGCCATGACGGTGCGCCAATATCTGGTCGATCGTGGCGTGCCGGCAATGACCATCAACGCGGAGGGCCGCGGCGAAAGCCAGCCGGTCAAGGACTGCGAAGAACAAGCGCGCGATGCGTTGATCGCCTGCCTGGCGCCCAATCGCCGCGTCGAGATCCAAGTGCGCGCCAGCGCAACCGACTGAACAGCCTTGACGGTGGCGTGGCCTGAGTCGATACAGGCTCAGGCTGCCCACTTTTCATCTACCGAGGGAAGCACATGAAAATCTCGAAGACGATCCTTGCATCGCTGCTGTTCGCTTTGGCCGGCGTGACGTCCGCGCAGCAAACGGCCCAGCCGGCCCGCCCGCCTGCCCAGGTCCCGCAAGCTGCGCAACCACTGACTCCGGCGCAACAGGAACTGGTTGCGCGCCAGGATGCGGAAATTGCCAAAGCCGCCGCATGGGTGGTGCAGAACGTAGACAGGAACAACGCCGCCGAAGTGTGGCGGGGCGCTTCGGCCGTGGCCAAGAACGCGGTGACCGAGCAAGCCTTCGTCGCCCAGCTCTCCCAGGACCGTCAGAAGCTGGGCGCAATCACCCAGCGCCAGCAGATAGCGATCACCCGTGCTGTCTACCCGGCCGGTGGACAAGTGCCCGCAGGCAAGTACGTCAACGTGGCCTACGCCACCAAGTTCGCCAACGCGGCGCAGCCGGTGCGTGAGCTGGTGTCGTTCCATCTGGACGACGACAAGGTCTGGCGGATGTCGGGTTACAGCGTGCGTTGAGGCGGGTTCGCTGGATTTCAGAAGCCGGGTCGTGCGACGGTGCGAGCTGAAACGTAAAGAAGGATCGATGTACGAGCGCGATTCCAATGAATAGGAAGCATATGCATGTTAATCCTTACCCGCCGCCGTGGCGAAACCTTGGTCATAGGCGATGACATCGAGGTGCACGTGATGGGCGTGAGAGGCAGCCAGGTGCGCATCGGGATAGCAGCTCCTTACGACGTGCCGGTTTACCGCGAGGAAATCTACCGTCGTATTGACTCAGCGACCCGGCATCGCCCAGGTACAAGAGAGAGCCCGGAAAAGACCGCGTAGGGTGGACCTTGGCCCACCACCGCACTGCCGTGCTGGCACTGCCCCGCAACAGGTCTGCGGGCCACGCGAAGCTGAATGAAACCCTGGGGTGTGGATCGGCAGAATCTAGGTTTCCGCCGGTTTCTAATTTGGTAAGTATCTGATTCCGTGAGGGTAATGGCGAATGGTCTGAGCACCGACGTCTTGGGTTGCGCGCTTCTCCACGGGCCCAGTCGTTCCACCGGCGAAACGATGGAACTCTTTTGCCGTTTAGCAGTCCAACTCCGCGACTGCTAAAATGACCGCCATGAACCAGACCTCTGCAGCCACCGCCATGGTGGCAAACAATCTGCCCATCCCCAGCGCGCTCGGCTCGCTCGATGCCTATATCGGCGCCGTGCACCAGATTCCGGTGCTTACGGTCGAGGAAGAACAGAGCCTTGCCCGCCGTTTCCGCGACGGCGAAGACCTCGACGCCGCCCGCGAGCTGGTGCATTCGCACCTGCGTTTCGTGGTGCACGTGGCCCGCGGCTACAACGGCTACGGCCTGCAGCTGGGCGACCTGATCCAGGAAGGCAATATCGGCCTGATGAAGGCGGTCAAGCGCTTCGACCCGGAAATGGGCGTGCGCCTGGTCAGCTTCGCCGTGCATTGGATCCGCGCCGAGATGCATGAGTTCATTCTCAAGAACTGGCGCATCGTCAAGGTCGCCACGACCAAGGCGCAGCGCAAGCTGTTCTTCAACCTGCGCAAGTCCAAGACGCGCCTGGGCTGGATGAACGATGCCGAAGTCACCGCCGTTGCGGCCGACCTCAATGTGTCCAAGCGCGAAGTGCTGGAAATGGAATCGCGCCTTTCCGGCCGCGATATCGGTTTCGATGCGCCGTCGGACGAAGACGACGACCACGCGCCGCCGTCGCCGGGCGCCTACCTGATGACCCAGGACGAGGATCCCTCGCAGGCCTACGAGCGCGCCGACAGCGAAGACAACCAACTGGAGCTGCTGCGCGAAGGCATGGCCGGCCTGGACAAGCGTTCGCGCGACATCGTCATGCGCCGCTGGCTGGACGACGACAACAAGGTCACGCTGCAGGAGCTGGCCGATGAATACGGCGTGTCGGCCGAACGCATCCGCCAGATCGAAGCCAATGCGCTGAAGAAGATGAAGGCGCTGTTCGCCGCATAAGCGGACCCTGCGTCGAATACAGAACGGCTCCGGAAACGGGGCCGTTTTCGTTTGCGCAAGAATCGGATATCGCACGGATTCCGCCGCGTCCATGCTGTGGCCACCAACAACAGGAGTGGATCATGGCTTACCGAATTTCAGGCTTGGCCCCGGAAATCTTCCGGGAATTGTTCGCTTCCAGCGACGCGCAACTGGCCGCGCTGGATATCCGTCGGGTTACCGCCCACGCTTCGCATGGCTATCCGTGCCGGGTATCGCTGCAAGATGCGCAGCAGGGCGAAACCTTGCTGTTGCTGCCGTACGAGCATCACCCGGTCGCCGGCCCGTACCGTGCCAGCGGACCGATCTATGTGCGGGAAAACGCAACTGTCACGGCGGTGTTCGAAGATTCGGTGCCGTCTTCACTGAGCCACCGCCTGTTGTCGGTGCGCGCGTACGACGCCGACGGTTGGATGCATGCGGCCGAAGTGGTGGAAGGCAGCGCGCTGGAAGCCTGCATCGCCGAACAGTTCTCTTCGTCGCGCATCGAGTATCTGCACATCCACAATGCGCGCCCGGGTTGCTACTCCTGCCGGGTCGACCGCGCCTGATCGTCGTCGTCACGGCCCAGGATGATGCGCGCGCCGCGTTGATAGCTCCAATAGGCCCACGCCCAGTTGAGCAGCACCACCAGGCGATTGCGGAAACCGATCAGGAAGAACACGTGCGCGGCCAGCCAGAACCACCAGGCCAGCAAGCCCGAGAGTTTCAGCTTTCCGAAATGCACGATGGCCGCCATGCGGCCGATGGTGGCCAGATTGCCGTAGTCCTTGTAATGGAAAGCCGGCGCCGGTTTGTCGCCCAGCCGCGCGCGGATCGCGTGGGCCACATGCCGGCCCATCTGCTTGGCGGCGGGCGCCACGCCGGGCACCGGCTTGCCGTCCTGCTGCACGGAGGCCAGATCGCCGGCGACGAAGAGGTCCGGATATCCCGGCACGCTCAGATCCGCCTGCACCTGCACGCGTCCGGCGCGGTCCAGCGGCGCGCCAAGGGATTTGGCCAACGGCGAGGCGGCCACGCCCGCCGCCCAGACCACGGTGCGCGCAGCGATGAATTCATCGCCCAACCGATAACCGGATTCGTCTATCTCCGTGACCGGCGTGCCGGTGGAAACCTCAACGCCAAGCTTCTGCAGCTGCTTGCGCGCCTTTTCCGACAGGTCTTCCGGAAACGAAGACAGCACCCGCGGCCCGGCTTCGATCAGGCGCACGCGCGCATCGGAGGGATTGATGTTGCGGAACTCGTTGGTCAGCGTATGGCGCGCGATTTCCGCCAGCGTGCCCGCAAGTTCCACGCCGGTCGGTCCGCCGCCGACGATGGCGAAATTCAGCCAGGCCGCGCGCTTGGCCGGATCCGGCTCGGCCTCGGCGCGTTCGAACGCCAGCAACAGGTGCCGGCGCAGTTGCAATGCATCGTCCAGCGTCTTCAGGCCCGGCGCATGCCTGGCCCATTCGTCGTGGCCGAAATAGGCGTGGGTGGCGCCGCTGGACAGCAGCAGATAATCGAAATCGATCCGGCTCCCGTCTTCCAGCACGACCCGTTTGTCTGCGGCGGAAATATCGCGCACTTCCGCCAGGCGCACTTCCACATTGCGTTGCTTGCGCAGGATATGGCGCAGCGGCGCGGCGATATCGGGCGAGGACAAACCCGCGGTCGCCACTTGGTAGAGCAGCGGCTGGAACAGATGGTGGTTGCAGCGGTCGACCAGGGTGATGCGCACCGGCGAGCCGGCCAGCGCGCGGGTGGCCCACAGGCCGGCGAAACCTCCGCCGATGACGACGACATGGGGGAGCGGAGCGGTCATTCGGATGCCTTGTGTGGGTCGCGAAAGGAAATCGCGGAACCGCCGACAGAAGCGACGAAGAGGTGGTGCCGGGAGAGAAGCAGCCCGCGGGAAGTCTTCATGGCGATATTGTTTCATGGACGGCGATGCGAGCGGTATCCACGGCGGCCGATTCAAGGCCCGCCGGACGCGCGCTAGCGGTACGGAGCGCGTTAGACTGGCGCTTGCAGGCCGAGTCCGACCTCAGGGGAGTCATGGAACCGCAGCCGATCGCACTTACCTCGGTACTGATCGTCGAAGACGACGCGGCTGCGCAGCAACGGCTGCTGCGGTTGATGTCGGAGATCGCCGGTTCCGATGCGCATATCGAAGCGGTATCCGATCTGGATTCGGCGCGGTCGCGGTTGTCCGCCTTTCCTTTCGTGCTGGCATTGGTGGATATGCAGCTTCCCGACGGCAACGGCGTCGAACTGATCGCCTGGATGCAGCGGCATAGTCCGCAGACGCAGGCGGTGATCGTGTCGGCCTGGGCCGAGGAAGAATCCATCCTGGCGGCGATCCGCGCCGGTGCTATCGGCTACCTGCTCAAGAGCAGCGAAGATGCCGAACTGGCGATGTTCCTGCGCATCCTGCAACGCGGCGGCGCGGCTATCGATCCGGTGATCGCGCGGCGCATCCTGACTTTGCTGCCGCAAGCGGAAACGGTACCGGTTCCCGAAGAAGTCGACGCACTTCTGACGCCGCGCGAAAGCGAAGTGCTGCACCTGGTGGCGCGCGGACTGAGCAACCGCGAGATCGCCGAAGCCACCACTTTGTCCCGGCTGACCATCGAGAGCCATACCCGCAACATCTACCGCAAGCTTGCGGTCAATTCGCGCACCGAGGCGGTGTTCGAAGCGCGTTCGATGGGATTGCTCAATTGATTCGACACCTGCGGTGGTGCCTGCTGCTCTGTGCGCTCTGGCTGGGAGCGGCAGCGGCGCAGGCGCCCGCGTCGCTGACCATCGACCGCGCCGAGGCCGTGCGCTCGGAGTGGAACGCCGCCGAACCGCCGGGCACCGGCTGGACGCCGGTGAAGCTGATGGACTACTGGGACGCACGTTGGCCTAACCACGACGGCGTGGTCTGGTACCGGTTGCATTGGCGCCAGGACGCCGCCGACCGACCGACTGCGTTGCTGGTCGACTATCTGTGCATGACCGGTGCGGTGTACGTCAACGGCAGCCTGATCGGCCGCGATCCGAGCCTGACCGAACCGTTGTCGCGCACCTGGAACTCGCCACAGTACTACCTGCTGTCGGAGCCGTTGTTGCGCGAAGGCGAGAACACCTTGCTGGTGCGGGTGTCGGGTTTGGCGGCCTATCAACCCGGCTTCGGTACCGTCAGCGTCGGCGATCCGGCGGTGGTGCACGCGCAATACCGCAGCGACCGCTTCCGCCGCTACGACATCAAGCTGATCAACCTGGCGATGAGCGTGGTGCTCGGCGGCGTATTCCTATTGATCTGGCTGCTGCGCCGGCAGGACACGGTCTATGGCTGGTTCGCATTGTCGGAGCTGACCGGCTCGCTGTACGGAGCCAACTTCATCGCCACCAGTCCCTGGCCCTTTCCGAGCACCGATGCCTGGCAGGCTTTCATCGCCGCCATGTACATGGCGGCCGGCGCCAGCTACGCCATGTTCCTGCTGCGTTACGGCGAGCGCCGCTTCCCGCGGTTGGAGCGCGCAATGGGCGCACTGGCTCTGCTCGGATTGATCGTGGCGTTGTTGGCGCCCGGCTGGATGGGTCCCCATCGAACGCCGTGGATCCTGTTGGGCGGCGCCTTCTTCTATCTGAGCATCGGCTGGTTCCTGATCCGGGCCTGGCGCGTGCGCCGCGTCGACTACGTAGTGATGGCCGCCTGCGTGCTCGCGCCGGTACTGGTGTCGTTCTACGACTTCGCCCTGTACTTCGGCTGGGTGCGCGGCGATACCTACCTGCTCAGCCTGACTTCGGTATTGACGCTGATCGGCGTCGGCTTCGTGCTGGCTTACCGCTTCGTCACCGCCATGCGCCGGGTGGAAGGTTTCAATGCCGAATTGCAGCGCGAGGTGACGGTGGCCACCGACGAACTCGCGGACACGCTCAACCGCCAGCACGGACTGGAGCTGGCGCACAGCCGCGCCGGCGAGCGCCTGCAGCTGGTGCGCGACCTGCACGACGGCTTCGGCGGCACGCTGGTCGGCGCCATCGCGCGGCTGGAACAGGCGCCTGCGGATACGCCGAAGGCGCAGGTGATCGATGTACTCAAGGAAATGCGCGACGACCTGCGCTTGGTGATCGACAGCACCGCGCAGGAGCAGGCCGACCTGGCCCTACTGCTCGCGCCGTTGCGCCACCGCGCCAGCCGCTTGCTGGAAACCGCCGATATCGATGCGCATTGGCATGTCGACGGGCTCGACGGCGTGCAATTGGAACCCGCGCGCAGCCTGGATCTGCTGCGTCTGTTGCAGGAGGCGCTGACCAACGTGTTCAAGCACAGCCGCGCGCGGCGCGTGGAGGTGGCGGTGATCCAGCGCGACGGGCACTTGCAGGTGCGGGTGCAGGACGATGGTGTGGGCCTGCATGCCGCCAGTGACGTTGGCGCCGGCTTGGCCAGTCTGCGTGTCCGCGCCCTGCGTCTGGGGGGGGCGTTGCAGATCGAAACACCGCTCGGCGGCGGCACACGGTTGAGTCTGGAGATAGCGCTGGCTTAAGAAACCTTCTCCCTTCGGGAGAAGGTGGCGCGTAGCGCCGGACGCCGCGCAGCAAGCACCCTTGGGGTGTGAGGGTACGGCGGAGCTATGTATTGCCGGCAGGTAGGGGAGTGGCAAGAGGCGGCTTTGCGCGCGGTTGAGTCATGGCGGCCTGAGTCTTCGCCACTTCGCCGTACCCTCACCCCAACCCTCAGCCGCTTGAGGCGGCTTCGATTCCCGATGGGAGAGGGACTTTACTACCTGATTTCGAGGAGGGCGCTTTGTAACAGTCTTGACTAGGCTCGCAGAGGCTCCGTGGGGACGGGCGCGCGCGAATCGCATGTCGATCTCCCATGGCCTTCATCACGCCGTCAATCAGGGGATCCCATGCGCGCCAACCATCATCATCGCCCCAATCGTCTCGCCCGCCGCTCGTTGGCGGCGGCTCTTTCACTGTTGCTATTGGCAGTCGGGGCGCCGGCATGGGCACAAGCGGCGGGCGGCGGCGGCACGGAGCCCTGCAATCAGAATCCAGGCAGTGACGACATGGCCTGCGGCGAAGGCAGTGGCGCCAGTCAGCCGGGCACGGTTGGAGCCGGTAGTTCCGGAGGTACCGGCGGGCTGGCGGGTATTGGCGGCTCGGCAAACACTGCCTTGGGGAACGGTAGCGAAGCAGGCGGCGGTGGCGATGGCGGCTTAGGGACCGCCGCCGGTACCGGGGGCGCTGGCGGCACGGGTGGAACTGGAAACTTCGCGATCGGCGATGGTAGCCAAGCAGGACTCGGCGGCGCTGGCGGCGAAGGGAGTGCCGGTGGTATCGGCGGTGTCGGCGGTGCAGGCGGCAACAACAACATCGCACTGGGCAACGACAGCAGGGCCGGTATTGGCGGACAAGGCGGGGAAGGCTGTTGCGGCAACCCGGCACCCCAGGGTGCGGCTGGCACCAGCGGCAATACCGCCCTGGGGCAGGGCGCCAGCGCCAATGGCGGCAATTCCGTGGCGCTGGGATCGGGCAGCAGCGATGGAGGGATTGCGAACGTGGTATCGGTGGGTTCGGCCGCATCGCAACGCCGCATCATCAATGTCGCTGCCGGCACCAACCCCACCGACGCAGCGAACGTGGCGCAGGTGAATGCCGCCGCCGCCAATACCCTGGCGTCGGCCAATGCCCACGCCGATGCCGGCGATGCGGCCACGCTGACTTCGGCGAACAGCTACACCGATACCCGAGAAACCGCTGTCCGCAGCGACATGGCCGCAGGCAATGCGGCCACGCTGGCTTCGGCGAACGGTTACACCGATATCCGCGAAACGGCCGTTCGTAGCGACATGGCTGCCGGCAATGCGGCCACCCTGACTTTGGCCAACGGCTACACCGACACTACCGCCACTGCGACCTTGTCTTCGGCCAACGCCCATGCCGATGCCGGCGATGCGCGGACTTTGAGCGATGCGCAGGACTACGCCGATGCCGGCGACGCGCAAACCCTGACCGCGGCCAATGCCTACACCGATCAGCGATTCACCGAACTGACCGGCCTGTCCGACAGCTTCGAAACCTACAAGGGGGAAGTGGACGACCGCTTCGACCGGATGGATCGCCGCATCGACAAGATGTCGGCGATGAGCGGCGCCTACGCCGGCATGGCCATGAACACCTCGGGCCTGGCCGGCAAGAACCGGATCGGCGTGGGCATCGGCGCGCAAGGCGGCGAACAGGCCATGGCGGTGGGTTATCAACGCGCCATCGGCAACCGCGCCAGCGTGTCGCTGGGTGCGGCTTTCGGCGGCGGCGAAAAGAGCGTATCGGCCGGCGCCGGCTTCAGTTGGTGATCATCGCGGCTGCGATCGCTTCGGTCGCAGTCGTGCTCCGCGTCGCCGTCAGTACAGATCCAGCGGATCCACATCCAGCGACCAGCGCGTCTTGCGCGCTTCGGGCAGTTCGTAGATAGCGGGCAATGCGGCATCCAGCAGCGCATGCAGTTCGCGGCGGCTGGGCGAGGACAGCAGCAGCTGCGCACGATGCATGCCGGCGCGCCGCGACATGGGGGCGGGAATCGGCCCCTGGATTTCGATGCCTAGAGCCCCTCTCCCCTCGGGAGAGGGGTTGGGGTGAGGGTACGGCGAAGTCATCGCACTCCCAACCATCATGAACTTCCCCGTACCCTCATCCGTCGCTTCGCGCCACCTTCTCCCGGGGGGAGAAGGGAATGCGGCAGCCAACATCGATTTGGCCGCATGCAAAAACGCATTCGCAGCATCGACATGCTTGGCTTCCGCCCGCAACAAAGCCAAATGCACAAACGGCGGAAACCCCGCGGCCTGGCGTTGCTCCAGTTCGCTCTGCGCGAAGGCGTGGTAGCCGCCGTTGATGAGCGTGTTGAGCAGAGGATGGTCGGGGTGGTGGGTTTGCAGCCAGACCTCTCCGGGTTTTTGCGCACGCCCTGCGCGCCCGGCGACCTGGATGAGTTGTTGAGCGAGTTTTTCGCCCGCGCGGAAGTCGGCCGAGAACAACCCTTCGTCCACGCCCACCACCACCACCAGGGTCAGATGCGGCAGGTCGTGGCCCTTGGCCAGGATCTGCGTGCCGATCAGGATGCCGGGGCGGTCGCCCAGTTTTTGCAGATGGCCGGCCAGCGCATCGCGGCGCTGGGTGGTGCTGCGGTCGATGCGCAGCACCGGCACGTCGGCGAATTTCTCCATCAGCATTTCTTCGATGCGCTCGGTGCCGATGCCCTGCGGCTGCAGCGCCAGCCCACCGCAATCCGGACAGGCGGGCGGCACGGCCTGGCGCGCGCCGCAGTGATGGCATTGCAAGCGGCGCCCGGCGCCGTGCACGGTCATCGGCGAGCCCTTGGTCGGAGTGCTGCAACGCTTGCATTGCGCGCTCCAGCCGCAGTCGTGGCACATCAGGACCGGCGCGTAGCCGCGGCGGTTCTTGAACACCAGCACTTGTCCGCCCGCCGCCAGCGCAGCGGAAATTGCAGCCATCGTGTCGGCGGACAATCCCGCTTCCAGTGGCCGCTTGCGTAAATCCTGCACACGCACCGAAGGCGGCTTCGCATCGCCCGCGCGTTGGCTGAGCCGCAGGTGCGCATAGCGTCCGCCAAGGGCGTTGTGCAGTGATTCCAATGAAGGCGTGGCGCTGCCCAGGATGACCGGCACGTCCAGCGCCTTGCCGCGGACCAGGGCGAAATCGCGCGCGTGGTAGCGCATGCCGTCCTGCTGCTTGTAGCTGCTGTCGTGTTCTTCGTCGACGATGATCAGGCCCGCTTCGGGCAACGGCGTGAACACGGCCGAGCGCGTACCCACCGCCACTCTCGCCTCGCCGCGCGCGAACGCGGCCCAGCCGCGCGCGCGCGCGTTGTCGTTCAGGCCCGAATGCAGCGCCAGCACCGGCACGCCCAGACGTTGCCGGAAGCGCGCCAGGGTCTGCGGCGTCAGGCCGATCTCCGGCACCAGCACCAGCGCCTGCTTGCCACGCCGCAGACAGTCGGCGATCGCGTGCAGGTAGACCTCGGTCTTGCCGCTGCCGGTCACGCCGTCCAGCAGCAGCGGCGCAAAACCCCGCGCGGACAGGATCGCGTCCACCGCTGCCTGCTGTTCCGCATGCAGGTCGGGGCCGTTTTGCGGCGACGGCGCGAGAGTCGAGGCGGGCACCGCCACGCGTTCGACCAATCCCCGCTTGGACAATGCCCGCGCCGCAACGCGCCAGTCGTCCATGCGCAGATTCAGGGCGTCCTCATCGCGTTGGGGCTGCGATTCGGTGTCGCGCGCGCCTTCGTACAGCAGCTCGGCGAACTGGCGCGTGCGCGTGCCTTGGCGCAGCCCTTGCCTTGCTTCCATACCCGGTTCGGTCAACCGCCAGGCCCAGGCGTGCGTGTCCGGCATCGGCTCGCCCTGGCGGAGCAGCGTCGGCAGCGCGGTGCCCAGCACCTCGCCCAGGGGCGCATGCGTGTAACGCGCCAGCCAGCGCAAGGAAGCCAGCAGCTCGCCGTGCAGCAACGGGGCCGTGTCCAGCAAGTCCAGGGCCTGGCGCAATTCCGGTCCGTCGCCGGTCGCTGCGCCGATGCCGGCCACCACGCCGGTCATCTGGCGCGTACCGAACGGCACCCGCACCCGTTTGCCTATGTCGTCGGCGCCGGGCGAATGGCCGGGCGGCGGCAGATAGTCGAACCACTGCGGCAAGGGCAGGGGCAGCACGATCTGGAGGGTGGCATCGGAGCGCATCGGCTCCAGTTTACCGACCGCCGCAAGCCCCCTCGCGAGGCGTGCTGCAGTTGCACGTCATTGCTACCTGGGGAGTGACGAAAATCGCGCAAGTCGCCGTTACGCTTGGAGATTCTGCTTTATCCACATGGTCTGTGGATAAAACTGTGCATGAAAGCCTTGCTCCACGCTTCCGGAGGCTTGCAGCAAGCTTCGGCGTGAAGTTGGCTAAAAAAACGCCAACACCATTAACTTCATTAATATCAATAGGTTGGCCGTGAAACAGGATTGTAATGCGGATGCTGGAGCTGTCCCCGGACAGGCTTATGACATTCGAATGACGGCTGTGCACAACGTGTTTTGGCGCAAAGCCTTATGGCGCTTGGGAGAGCAGGTTTTGGGAATCTGTCAAGGGACATTTCGTGCTCTGGAAATAGCCACTGGCGGCTATGATGCGGCGACGAATCCCCCGGTTCCCTGATGTCCAGCAATTTGAACGACGCCGCGTCCGTACCGGCCGCGCTTTCCGCTTTCCTGCGTGGCGTCGAACGCCGGGGCGCGCTGTTCGCCGAACTCCAGTGCGGCGATCGCGATGCCGGCGACGACGCTCTGGCGGCCGCCATGCGCGCTTTCCGCAACCACGCCGGCGGCGCGCCAATGGCCGAATGGCCACGACGCTTCTGGACCCTGCTGGCGGCGACCCCGCAGTTGCGCCAGGCCGCGACGGCGGCGCGTTGGCCGCTGGAAGTCGAAGCGCTGGCCGGGTTGCAGCCGCTGTCCCGGCAGGCGCTGCTGTTGCGCCTGACGGCGGGCCTGCCGGAGGAAGAGGCCGCGGCGGTGCTGGGCCTTGCGCCGGAAGTCCATCAGCAGGCGCTTGCTTCGGCGTGCCCGCGCGATGCTAGCGGACAACCCGATGCGTCGGCTTGGCGCACGCTGGCCGAAGCGATCCAGTCGCTGCTGCGCGATCTGCCGCCGCAACGCCTGGCGCGTTTGGCGCGCTTGCGTGAAGCGGCCATCCTGGGCACGCGGCTAGAGCGCCCCGCGCCCGCAGCGCTTTCCGCGGCGCCGGTCGAGGCGCGGCCGAGGCGTCGCCGCTGGCCCTGGATTCTGTTGGTGCTGGCGCTGTGCGCGGCCGCGCTGGCGGCGACCTGGTGGTGGCCGCAATGGCAGGCATCGCATGGCATCGGCGCCACTCCGGAGCCCGGTGTCCAGCGCTTGCAGGACAAGGTGGAAATCGCCAGCGAGGATCTGCCTGCACAGCCTCCCGCGGCCAAGTTCGATGCCGCCACCGCCTTGCTCATGCACCCGGATTTCGAACTGTTGCTCGAGCCGCAGGACGAAGCGATCGCGCGCGATGCCGATTTCCTGGCCTGGTATGCGGCCGGCGCCAGCGCCGCGCCGGAGGCTCCCGAAGAAAAAGCCGGGGAAGAAATCCCATCGAAGGCCACGGGAACGGAGACTGCCGATGCGCAGTTCTGATCGGCCGCCCGCGGATAAAGGATCGGCCATGGGCCGCGCCGTCGTGATCTTCGCTGCCTTGCTGACTGTCGTGTCGATGCATGCCACGCCAGTTTCGGCGGCCGAAACAGACGGCACGATGACCCGAATCGAACGGCAAGCGCGGCTGCAAACGATGACGCCAGAACAACGCGCGCAATTCGGACAGCGCCTCGCCGCCTGGAACGCGTTGCCGCTCAGCGAACGCGAGGAGCGCCGCGCGCGCTACCAAGCCTGGCTGCAGTTGGAGGCCGGCGAACGCGACAGCCTGCGCGCGCTTGCGGCTCAGGTCGATGCATTCCTGCCGGAACGCAAGCAGGCGTTGCGCGCGCAGTTCGATGCGCTGGACGATGTGCAACGACGTGGCTGGAGGTTGGGGCCGGTGCTGGGGCGCGATTACCCCTCGCTGCATCCGTTGCTGGCCTACGTTTCCGCGTCGCAGCGCCTGCCGCTGCTGGCCAAGCTGCGGAGCATGGACGCGCAGCAGCGCGCCGACCTTGCCGTGCTGGCGCAGCGCACGCCGCCGCAGGACCGGCAGGCGTTGCGCAGCGAGTTGTTGTCGTTGCCGCCCACGCAAGTGGCCGCGTGGCTGCGGAAAAAATTGGACCAGTAACGGCCTGGATCAGTAGCTGCTCAGATCGCGCAGTACCCGGCGCGAGGAGCGGAACCTGTCGCCGAAACGACTGATCCCGTCGGCGCGCATGCGGGCCGAATGCACGCGCAGGTATTCGTCCAGCGCGGCCTGATCGACCAGCTCGTACTGGGTGCAGAAGACGGTTTCGGCGGCGTCGGCCTGATCCGGCACGGTTTCCATGAGGCGCGCGCCGGTGAAGCCGGGCAGTGCGAGCATTTCCTGCACGTGCGCGATCAGCCAGTCGCGGTATTCGCTGGCGATTTCGCGGTCAACAGCTAGATTGACTTCATAAATGACAGACATGCCCTAGACTAACCGGCCCCTCGACCCGGTGCCAGCGCGTCCGCGCGGCCGCAGTCGTAAAGATCGTTTCCATGACGCCCCAAACTTCCCAACTCCCGCGCTTCGGCAGCGAAGTGCGCGCCACGGCCACGCTCGCCTTGCCGCTGGTGCTGGGCCATGTGTCCACCGGCCTGATCGGTTTCGTCGACAACGTCATCGCCGGCCACCACAGCACGCAGACGTTGGCCGCGGTCACCATCGGCACCGCGCTGTTGTGGCTGCCGATGATGGTGCCGATCGGCACGCTGATCTCGCTCACCGCTTCGGTATCGCAGTTGAACGGCGCCGGGCGCCATAAGGAAATCGGCCCGTTGTTCCGGCAGGCGCTGTGGCTGGCCTTGGCGCTGGGCCTGTTGATGTTCGCTTTCCTCAGCCTGATCCCGTATGCGCTGGCGCCGTTCGGCATCGCGCCGGAGATCATTCCGGGCGCGCGCGGCTTCCTGCACGGCATCCGCTGGGGAGCGCCTGCGCTGACGCTGTTCTTCTGCATGCGCTATTTGAGCGAAGGCATGCACTGGACGCTGCCGACGATGCTGATCGGGTTCGGCGGATTGGCGGTGCTCGCGCCGTTGGGCTATGCCTTCACTTTCGGCCGCTTCGGATTGCCGGAAATGGGCGCGGCGGGCCTGGGCGTGGCCTCGGCCATCATGATGTGGTCGCAAGCGCTGGCCTTCGCCCTCTACCTGTGGAACGCCAGGCGCTTTTCCCATCTGGAACTGTTCGCGCGTTTCGACGGTCCGCATCCGAAGCCGATCGCGCAGCTGCTGCGCACCGGTCTGCCGATCGGCGTCACCGTGCTGATGGAAGGCGGCCTGTTCATCGCCACGGCGCTGTTGATCGCGCGCCTGGGCGCGGTGCCGGCGGCGGCGCACCAGATCGCGATCAACGTGTCGGCGCTGTGCTTCATGGTGCCGATGGGCGTGGCCGAAGCCACCACCGTGCGGGTGGGCCATGCGCTGGGCGCGGGCGATGCGCTGGGCATCCGTCGCGCGGCCCATGCCGGCTACGTGATCGTGCTGGGCACGCAGGCGCTGTCGGCTACGGCGCTGCTGCTGGGCCACGATGCGGTGGTGGCGCTGTATACGCGCGATCTGGCGGTGGCGGGGCTGGCCGGCAGCCTGCTGCTGTATGCGGCGGCGTTCCAGTTTCCCGACGGCGTTCAGGTGCTGTCGGCCGGCGCGCTGCGCGGGCTCAAGGACACCCGCGTGCCGATGTGGCTGGCGGTGCTTTCCTACTGGGGCCTGGGCATGCCGCTGGGCGCGGGACTGGGTTTGGGGCTGGGCTGGGGGCCTCAGGGCATGTGGATGGGGCTGATCCTGGGCCTGACCGCGGCGGCGGTGCTGATGGCCACGCGTTTCCAGCGCAGCAGCAAGCGCCTGCTGGGCCTTCCCGTCTCACAAATTCCGGGCAGTGACTTACGGGGCATGTAAGCGCGGCGGGCAACCGGTAAGCTGGCGTCGGTTATCCGGAGCTCGCCCCCCATGAATCAAGTCGTCCATCGCGGTCCCATCGCCGCCTTCTTCGTCGGCCTGTGGAACGTGATGAATTTCACCCGCAGGCTGATCCTCAACTTCCTGTTCTTCGGGTTGTTGTTCCTGTTCCTGGTCATTTTCGTGGCGGCGGTGGGGCGCGGCAACGGCGTGCAGCCATTGCTGGAGCGGACCACGCTGGTGATCGCGCCGGAAGGCAAGCTGGTGGAGCAGTACAGCGCCGACCCGGCCACGCGCGCGCTGGCCAAGGCCTTCGGCGACAAGAACGCCGAAGAAGTGCAGCTGCGTGACCTGGTCCGCGCCATCGACGCGGCCAAGGACGACAAGAACATCGAACGCGTGCTGCTGCGCGTGGACCAGCTGCAGCCCAGCGGTTACGCCTCGATGCGCGAAGTGGCCGCCGCGCTGGCGCGCCTGCGCGCTTCGGGCAAGCAGATCGTGTCCTTCGGCGAGAACCTGGACCAGTCGCAGTACCTGCTGGCCGCGCAGGCCAATGAGGTCTATATCGACCCGATGGGCAGCATGCTGCTGGAAGGCCTCGGCCGCTACCGCCAGTACTACCGCCAGGGTCTGCAGGACAAGCTGGGCGTGGACGTGCACCTGTTCCGCGTGGGCGAATTCAAGTCCGCCGCCGAGCCCTACATCCTCGACGCCGCCTCCAAGGAATCCAAGGAAGCCGACCTGTTCTGGATGAACGACATCTGGCAGCGCTACCTGGCCGACATCGCCAAGGCCCGCAAGCTGACGCCGGAACAACTGGCTTCGGGCATCGACACCCTGCCCGAGGGCATCGCTGCCGCCGGTGGCGACCTGGCCAAGTTCGCCCTGCAGCAGAAGCTGGTGGACGGACTGAAGACGCAGGAAGAAGTGGAGACGTTGCTGACCGAACGCGGCGTGGCCGACGAGGATTCGGACAACGGCTTCCGCAGCGTTTCGCTGGGCGGCTATCTGGCCCAGGTGGACGCCAAGAGCGTGCGCATCGCCGACGAGCGCCCGCAGGTGGCCGTAGTGGTGGCCGCAGGCGAGATCACCGACGGCGAACAACCGGCCGGCACCATCGGCGGCAAGTCCACCTCGGCGCTGCTGCGCGAAGCGCGCGACGACGACGACGTGAAGGCGGTGGTGCTGCGCGTGGATTCTCCGGGCGGCGGCGTGTATCCGTCGGAAGAGATTCGCCGCGAAGTCGCCGCGCTTAAGGCCGCCGGCAAGCCGGTGGTGGTGTCGATGGGCGATCTGGCCGCTTCGGGCGGTTACTGGATTTCGATGAATGCCGATCGCATCTACGCCGATCCTTCGACCATCACCGGTTCCATCGGCATCTTCGGCCTGATCCCCAACGTCACCCGCACGCTGGACAAGGTGGGCGTGCATACCGACGGCGTGGGCACCACGCGTTTCGCCGGCGCCTTCGACATCACCCGGCCGATGGATCCGGCGGTGGGCCGCGTGGTCCAGTCGGTGATCGACAAGGGTTACGCCGATTTCACCGGCAAGGTCGCCGCCGCGCGCAAGAAGCCGGTGGAAGAAGTGGATGCCATCGCGCGGGGTCGCGTGTGGAGCGGCGCGCAGGCCAAGGAGCGCGGGTTGGTGGACGAGCTGGGCGGTTTCGAAGCCGCCGTCGCCGATGCCGCCGCGCGCGCCAAGCTGGGCAAGCCGGACAAATACCGTGTGCGCTACATCGAGAAGATGAGCTCGCCGTTCTCGCAGTTCATGGGCGGTTTCGCCAGCAGCCGCATCGGCTCGGCCTGGTTGAAGGATTCGGATTTCGCCCGCGCGCTGTTGGCCAAGGCCATGCCGGAAACCGACGCGCAGCTGCGCTTCGTCGAACAGGCCGCCAACAGCCGCAACGGCGCGCCGGTGAAGGCGCTGGTGTATTGCTTCTGCGGATTGTGAGGTAGGTCGGGGCTACGTCCCCGACACGCGCGTAATCCGTAATGATGGAGCGTCGGCCGCGTAGAGCCTGCCCCGTACTGGATACGGGGGCCGACCTACTGAGTGGCGGCGTCGATCTCGGCGCTCTGTTTGTCCGCCGACTCCTGCACGGTTCCCTCGACCGCTTTGGCCTGATCGATCGGTTTCTGGATCGCATCGCGTAGTTCCGTGTTGCCGGCGGCCGTGGCCTGGGGCTCGGGCGGCTCGTCGGTCGGCGGCGGCTCGGGCTTGCAGGCGGCCAGCCCCGCCAGCGAGAGGACTAGGCAGGCGCTGCGGAACAGGGATGCTTTCATGAAGGCGTCTCCACGGATCGTGGCGTTATGCTACGCCCATCCGTAAAGGGCGATGCGATGACTCCCAACCGCTGGCGATTGGATGGACAATTGGCGTTGATCACCGGCGCCAGCGCGGGGATCGGCCTGGCCGTCACCCGCGAGCTGCTGAGCTTCGGCGCCGACGTGATGCTGGTGGCGCGCGATGCCGATGCGCTGGAAGCGGTGCGCGACGAACTGTTGGACGAATTCCCGGACCGCTCCATCAACGCCCTGGCCGCCGATGTCGCCGACGACGAAGACCGCCGGGCGATACTCGACTGGGTGGAAGACCACGCGGACGGCCTCAACATCCTGGTCAACAACGCCGGCGGCAACCTGACCAAGGCTGCGGTGGACTACACCGAGGACGAATGGCGCGGCATATTCGAGATCAATCTTTTTTCCGCGTTCGAACTCTCGCGTTACGCGCATCCCCTTTTGACCCGCCACGCGGTGTCCAGCATCGTCAACGTCGGCAGCGTGTCGGGCATCACCGCGGTGCGCAGCGGGGCGCCCTACGGCATGGCCAAGGCCGCGTTGCAGCAGCTCACCCGCAACCTGGCGGTGGAGTGGGCCGAGGACGGCGTGCGCGTCAACGCGGTGGCGCCGTGGTACATCCGCACGCGCCGCACCTCGGGCAAGCTGGCCGACGCGGATTACTACGAGGAAGTGATAGACCGCACGCCCATGCGCCGCATCGGCGAGCCGGAGGAAGTGGCTGCTGCGGTCGGGTTCCTTTGTCTGCCTGCGGCCAGCTACATCACTGGCGAATGCATAGCGGTGGATGGAGGGTTCCTGCGTTACGGCTTTTGATTTTCCTTCTCCCTCTGGGAGAAGGTGCCCGAAGGGCGGATGAGGGAATGGAATGTCAGCATGTAATGGAAGGTTGATTGGCGAGTCATTGCCATTCCCTCATCCGTCGCTTCGCGCCACCTTCACCCGGTGGGAGAAGGAAAGCCAAAGCATTATTCGCCGCAGGCGCTCTCGCGCAAGATCTTCTGCGTGCGCTCGAACTCCGCCTTGTTCTTCGCTTCGTTGCCCGGGCGCGCGAAGCGCCAGGCCACTTCGGTCTCCCCTACGCGTTTCTTCCACGCTTCGCACAGCGCGCCGTCGGCTACGCGCGCGCACTGGTCGCGCTTCATCTCGCAGGCTTCGCCCGCGCCGGTCTGCGGATTGCCGTCCAGGCCCACCGTGTGCAGGGGGACGCATCGCGATTGCGGCTCCTCTCCTTCGGTGATGTAGGTGCCCTTGTCGTAAGTGGTGCACTGGAAAAGAATCGGAGGCGGCAAGCGTTTGCCGGCGACAGGCTCGATGACGGTTTCAGCCGGCTTCGGTGCGGCCGGGACCGTAGGCGTCGCCGCTGTGGGCGCGACGGCCGGCGACGTAGAAGGCGGCCCGTGCGAAGGGGCCGGCTTGGCGGGCGCGGCCTCTCCCATCGGCACCGTGCTTACGCTCTGCATGACCTTCTTTTCCTGCCTGGCGCCTTTCGGGCACGGCATGTTCTGCAGGGTCAGCGCGCCGCTGGCGTCGGTGCAGCGATAGAACACGACTTCGTCCGCGCCCGCCGGGAATGCGAACGACAACAGGACCAGCAAGGCATATCCGAACTTCATGGATAGTTTCCGCAATCGTTGGCGATGCGCGCATCGATGCCGCGCTGCTCCAACTCCAGTTGGCGTATTTCGCTTTGCAGGGCGCTGTTGTAACGGCGCATGATTTCATACCGGCGGTCCGACAGGCGTGAGCAGACCTCTTCCTGCGGCAACGCGTGGCACTCGTCGCGCACCCAGGTATAGCCGCCCGGGATCATCACGCCGGGGCGATGCGGATGGCCTGGCCGCGGCGGCCGGTCGTCGGGCGGGCGATTGCCAGGCGTGCCGACTCCGCCGCCGCCAGTACCGTTGCGGTGCGACCACATCGGATAACCCAGCGTCCACAAGGGAACCGAACGCGGATTGCCTTCGCCGTTGTCGCTGATATAGCGCTTGCCCTCGGCGGTGACGCATTCGTACATCGGGCGCGGTGGGGTGCGATAGATGACCTGCACTTCGCGCGTGGGGGCCGCGGCCGGCGGCGGAGCCGGTTTCGGCGCCGGCAAGGCGCCGGGCGCAGGATCCTTGGGCCGCTGCATGGAGCGCACTTCCTGGGTTTCGCCCTTCTCGCAGGGCGAGTCGCGCAGGGTCAGCTTGCCGTTCGCGCCGATGCAACGGTAAATGGTGACGTCCTGCGCAGGAGCGCGCGCCGGCATGGCGGCCAGCGACAGGGCCAGAAACAGGACTGCGGGGCGAAGAAGCGACATGCAAGTATCTTGCGCGCATCGGCGCAAGCCGGGAAGCCGTAGGTCGGGGCTACGCCCCCGACGGGCGAGGTGCCGGATACTTCCCGTAGGCCGGGGGCGTAGCCCCGACCTACCTGATCGCTGCGCCGGTCAGCGCATCGCGGATGGCGGTGGGCGCGCCAAGTCCGCCGGTATCCCCGGCGACCAGTCCGTCCACGCCTTCCAGCACCTCGAGGTCGAGCGTCTGCCGCGTGAGCGCCGCCGGCTGCCCGGCCCGGTTGGCGCTGGTGGAGACAAGAGCCCCGCCATAGGCATTGCAGAGTTCGATCACCAGCGGATGCGCGCTGATGCGCACGGCGATGCCGTCGTGCGCGCCGGTGATCCAGCGTGGTGCGGCGGCGCTGGCGGGCATCACCCAGGTATGCGGGCCCGGCCAGCTGGCAAGCACCGCCGCCAGGTTGTCCGCAGGCACCGCCGCCAAGTTCAGGAACGGCCGCAGCTGCTCCAGATGCGAGGCGATCAGGATCAGGCCTTTCTCCACTTCGCGTTGCTTGATCGCCAGCAAACGCAGCACCGCCTGCTCGTCGCGCGGATCGCAGCCCAGGCCCCAGACCGCTTCGGTGGGATAGGCGATCACGCCGCCGGTCTGCAGGGCGGTGGCGGCTTCGGGGATTGAAAGAAGAGAGGTGGTCATGGGAAGTGGCCGGTAGATCGGCTTTTCATTTGCAGATGGCATTGAGTCCAGCAATGCCTTAACCAAGCGAACATTTCTCAGGTCGTCATTCCCGCCTTCGCGGGAATGACGATTTTATTCTGGTCGGTACAACCATCGATATCGTGTCGAAACTTTTCGAACCTACTTGGCCGCCTTGACGATCCGCTTCTTGCCCAGCTCGAT
Organism: Pseudoxanthomonas sp.; assembly: GCA_036383995.1. Lineage (GTDB taxonomy): Bacteria > Pseudomonadota > Gammaproteobacteria > Xanthomonadales > Xanthomonadaceae > Pseudoxanthomonas_A. Next base: position 22,187 of record DASVNG010000008.1, on the reverse strand, counting down.
GTTGGCCGCCGGCGTCAGCAGCGATTTGGCGGGCTCGACCACCGGAGCCACCGCCTTGCGGACCGGCGCCTTCTTCGCGGCGGTTTTCTTCGTTGCGGTCTTCTTGGCGACCTTCTTCACGGCTTTCTTGGCCGCGGTTTTCTTCGGCGCCGTTTCCTTCTTCACCGCGGTTTTCTTCGCCGCCGTCTTTTTGCCGAAACCCTTGCGCATCGGCTTGCCGGTTTCCTCCATCAGCTTCACCACTTCCTCCAGGGTCAGCGAAGCGGGTTCGCGGTCCTTGGGAATGCGGCCGTTGAGCTTGCCGTCGCTGATGTAGGGGCCGTAGCGGCCGTTGAGCACCTGGATCTCGCTGCCGTCGAATTCCTTGATGACGCGGTTGCGCGCGATCTCTTCCTTCTCCTCGATCAGGAATACCGCCCGCGCCAGATCGATGGTGTACGGGTCGTCCTCCTTCTTCAGCGAGGCGTACACGCTGCCGCGCTTGGCGAACGCGCCGAAACGGCCGATGCCGACGCTGACTTCCTCGTCCTTGTCCTGGCCCAGCTTGCGCGGCAGCTTGAACAGCTCCAGCGCGTCCTCCAGGGAAATGGTGTGCATGCTCTGGCCGGGACGCAGCGAGGCGAAGGTCGGCTTGTCCTCGGCATCTTCGGCAGTGCTGCCGATCGCCGCGTACGGTCCGTACCGGCCCAGGCGCACGCTGACCGGCTTGCCGGTCTTGGGGTCGCTGCCCAGCTCGCGCGCGCCGGTGGCTTCGCTGCGGTCCACCGATTCCTTCTTGTCTTCCACCAGTTGCTTGAACGGAGTCCAGAAACGCTCCATCAGCGGAATCCATTCCTCCTCGCCGCGCGACACCGCGTCCAGCTCGTCCTCGAGCTTGGCGGTGAAGTCGTAGTCGACGTACTGGGTGAAGTGCCCGCTGAGGAAATTGCTGACCGCGCGGCCCACGTCGGTGGGTCGGAAGCTGCGCCCTTCCATCTCGGTGTACTTGCGGAACAACAGGGTCTGGATGATCGAGGCGTAAGTCGAGGGCCGGCCGATGCCGTATTCCTCCAGCGCCTTGACCAGCGCCGCTTCGGTGAAGCGCGGCGGCGGTTGGGTGAAATGCTGTTCGGCGTGGATGCGGTCCAGCGGCACACGGTCGCCGGGCTTCATCAGCGGCAGTTTGCGGCCTTCGTCTTCGTCCTCGGAAGTCTTGGTGTCCTTGCCTTCTTCGTACACGGCCAGGAAGCCGGGCACGACCACGCTGGTGCCGCTGGCGCGGAAGCTGTGTTCGCTGCCGGCGGCCAGTTCCACGCTGACGGTGTTGAGGGTGGCGGGAATCATCTGGCAAGCGACGGCGCGCTTCCAGATCAGCTCATACAGTTTGCGCTCGTCGTCGGACAGGAAGCGGGCCACCTGTGCCGGCGTGCGCAGCGCCGAAGTGGGACGCACTGCTTCGTGCGCTTCCTGCGCGTTCTTGGATTTGGTCTGGTAGACGTTGGGCTTGTCCGGCAGCGAGGCGGTGCCGAAATCGCGCGCGATCACGTCGCGGATCTCGTCCAACGCGTCCTGCGACAGGTTCACCGAGTCGGTACGCATATAGCTGATCAGACCGACCGTGCCTTCCTCGCCGATGGCCACGCCCTCGTACAGCTTCTGCGCCACCTGCATGGTCTTGCGGGTGGTGAAGCCGAGCTTGCGCGAGCCTTCCTGCTGCAGCGTGGAAGTGGTGAAGGGCGGCGAAGGACGGCGCTTGCGTTCCTTGCTGACCACGTCGGTGACGTGCAGCGAACCCTGCGCGGCCTGCTGGATGCGCAGGCGCGCCGCTTCGGCGGTGTCGCCGTCGGTGACGGTGAATTGTTCGAACTTCTGTCCGTCCAGCTTCACCAGCTTGGCGGTGAAGGCCTGGGAGGCATGCGCGCACTCGGCCTCGATGGACCAGTACTCGCGCGCGATGAAGGCTTCGATCTCCTCCTCGCGCTCGACGATCATGCGCAGCGCCGGCGATTGCACGCGGCCGGCGGACAGGCCGCGCTGCACCTTGCGCCAGAGCACCGGCGACAGGTTGAAGCCCACCAGATAGTCCAGCGCGCGGCGCGCCTGCTGCGCGTCGACCAGGTCGCCGGCGATCTGGCGCGGCTTGGTCATCGCTTCCTTGATGGCGCGCGGGGTGATCTCGGTGAACACCACCCGTTCCAGGGTCTTGTCCTTGAGCAGCCCGCGTTCCTTCAGGATCTCGGCGATATGCCAGCTGATGGCCTCGCCTTCGCGGTCCGGGTCGGTGGCCAGGTAGATGGCGTCGGCGCCCTTGGCGGCCTTGGCGATGGCTTCGACGTGCTTTTCGTTCTTGTCGATGAGCGCGTAGCTCATCGCGAAATCCTGGTCCGGGTCGACCGCGCCTTCCTTCGGCACCAGATCGCGGACGTGACCGTAGGAGGCCAGGACGGTGAAGTCCTTGCCGAGGTATTTGTTGATCGTCTTGGCCTTGGCGGGCGATTCGACGATGAGCAGGTGCTTGGGCATTGGTGGGTTTCGAGCGCCGGCGGGGCCGGCGAGTGTCCTTCAGATGGGGGCGGCGTAGAAGCCAACGCCCGGGGCGTGCGCCCCGGGCGTTCAGGTTTCTTCTATTTATAGTGGAATCACGCCGGACCCATGGCTGTCAAGCGCGAGCTGCCGCCCGGTCAGCTCGCCGAGCTGGCGATTGCGAACACCGCGAAGGCCATGATTACCCCGAAAAGCAGGATAAGTACGCCGAAAATGGCCAGAATCACGACGGTGACCGTACCCAGTTCACGTTTCTGCCATTCCGGATGGGCGGTATAGGCCCATTTGTCCACCACCAGGGTGTCGCAAATCATGTCGTGCAGGGCCTGTTTGCGGTCGGTGAAGGCCGCCATCAGGAAGCCGATGCCGAGCGTCAGGCTGCTCAGGATGGTGGCGAAGAACCGGCCCACGCCGCGCGCCAGGCTGATGCGGGTGCCGTCGGTGCGCACCACCTTGATGCCCACCGCCATCTTGCCCAGCGTGGCCTGCTTGGAGGAGGCGTGGAAAGCGGCGTAGTAGGCGGCGTTCATGGCCAAGGGCACCACGTACAGCCCCAGCACGAACAGGATGCCGGCGCCGCTGGCGAACATGGTTTCCGGATTGCTCATGCTGGAGGCGTTGAGGCCGAAGAACACGCCCATCACCACCAGTTGCACGATCTGGGTGGCCACGCCTATCACCATGGCGTCGATCATGTAGGCCGCCACACGTTTCCAGAAGCCGGCGTAGACCACTTCGCCGCCCGCATAGAAGGCTTCGTCGGAAGTCAGCGCCGCGCTGGGCGGGGCGTAGGGCGAACCCGCGCCGACCGTGCCGGCCGGTGCGGCGAACACGGGCGCCGTGTCGCTGGCGGGCGCGGCCGCAACGGCGGGCTCGACGGGCGTGAAAAAGGTTTCGGTCGGCGCCTGGTGCAGGGCCAGCTCGTCGGTGAAATCGCGCAGCGGCTGCCATTCGGCCAGGCCATCGCGCCAGACCAACGTATCCAGGCGCAGCTTGCCCTGATGGAACCGCTGCGCCAGTTCCTGCGCGCTGAGCGGGCCCTGGCGTTGGCGTTCGGCGTCGGCGTAGTACCAGTTTTCCATAAGTTTTCCTTGAAAATCCTTGTCGACGCGCTATCGAATGCTCGCGCCCAGCACTGCAACCAGAATCACCGCCAGGAGTATCAACCCGAAATAAATCCCCAGCACCACAACCGTGGCGGTTCCCAGTTCGTGCCGCTGCATTTCCGGCTGTGCGGTGAAAGCCCATTTATCCACCACCACCGTGTCGCAGATCATATCGTGGAGCGCCTGCTTGCGAGCGGTGAAGGCGGCCATCAGGTAGCCGATGCACAGAATCAGTGCGCTGGGGATGGTGGCGAAGTAACGTGCTACCGCACGCAGAAAGCTCATGTTCTGGCCGTCGCTGCGCACCACCTTGATGCCGATCAGCATCTTGCCCGGCGTCGCCGCATTGAAGGAGGCGTGGAAGAAGGCGTAGTAGAGGGTCTGCAGCAACAGGCTCAGCAGCGTTACGGTCAATGCGATCGCAGTCTTGCCGCCACCCGCCAAGTCCCCCAGGATCGTGCCCAGCGCTTCGCCGCCCAGGCTGGCGAGCAAGCCGACGATGAGGCTATCGACGATGGCCGCCGCCACCCGCTTCCAGAACCCGGCGTAGACGATGTCCTGGTTGCGCGCCGCCGGCGCGCGACTGCGCAGCGCGGCCTGGGAGGGGCGGTAGGGATTGCCGGAATCCAGATTGTCCAGCGCCTGCACGGCGCGCTGGTGAGCCTCGGCCAGCACCTGCGGCGGCAATTCGGAAGGCTCGCTGCCCAGGTTGAACACGGCGCGGCCGCTGGTCGGAGCCGGGGATTCGGGAAGCACGGGTTCTGCTTCGACGACAGGCGGCGAGGGCGGGGGCGCAAGCGTGGGCGGCCCGGCCCTGACCGGCGACGGAGCGTCGGCGACGGGCGCAACGGTGGCCAGCAGATTCAATTGTTCGGCCAACTCGCCCAGCGCGCGCCAGTGCAGCATTCCATCGCGCCAGACCAGGGTCTCCGGATTGACGATTTCACGGTGGAAGTATTGCTTGAGTTCATCGGTGGACAGCGGCCCCTGCTGCTGCCGTTCGGCATCGGTGTAATACCAGGTGGACATGTGGTCTCCCCAGACCGGTCACAGAAAAATTAAGTCGTGCGCCGCATCGTACGAAGCGCAATGGTTTGAAACTAAAGACATCCCCAAGAACATTTACCGACCTCGCGCGCATCCCGCGCAAGCGGGAAGGCGCGATGGCCGGGTGTGCGCTTCATCCGCGGCATTGGACGGGCAGGTACTTGTCGTCGATTTCCGAACTGCATTGCCAGGATGAATTGGACGGATCGTACTCCAGCCACACCGCTTTGCCGTCGAGCGCCGGCTTGCCGGGTACGCTCAGGATCAATTCCATGCCGCACAGTTCGCTTTCGAATTGACCGAACGTAATCGAGGCGACGGTGCCGCTGGCGTAACTCTCGGGCGCGGCGAAATCGGCGTCGTCGTTGCTGGGGCAGGTCTGTTCGCGGGCCAGATGGGAAACCACGGCCGACTTCATCGGCTCGGCGACGGGCAGGGCCGTGGCCACTTTCGCCCGCAACGTGTAGTCGTTGTAGGCGGGCAAGGCGATCGCCGCCAGGATGCCGACCACCGGGATGACCAGCACGGCCGCCACGATGATCGCGATCATGCAGCCGGACATGCCGGATTTCGGCGCGGCGGAAAGGGGTTGGGGAGTGAACGCCGGACGAGGCGGCGGGAGCGGTGGCGGAATGGTTTGGCCAGCGCCGCCGGCGAGCCCGAGCTCAGCGGCGAAATCGGCCAGCGGCTGCCATTGCCCCTGGCCGTCGCGCCAGACCAGCGTGTCCAGGCCGATCTGGCCGTAGCGGAACTGCGTTATCAGATCGTCCGTACTCAGCGGACCTTTGCGCTGGTCGTTGCCGGCGGAGTAGTACCAGTCGCTCATGCGTTCCCTGCAAGATTCGCCCTTCCCCGCAGTGGGGAAGGTCACCGATTCCTAGTGTACCGGTTCAGGTTCGTCGTCGAACATCTGGGTTTCCATCCACGCATAGGCGGCTTCCGAACCGGGCTGGTTGAACAGCACCATCAGTACCACCCATTTCAGGTCGTCCAGGTCCAGTTCGTCCTGGTCCAGGGCCATGGCGCGGTCCAGCACCAGTTCGCGCTGGTCGGCGTCCAGCACGCCGTGCTGTTCCAGGAACAGCAGGAAGCCACGGCATTCCACGTCCAGCTTTTCCAGCTCGGGGCCGTGGTAGACGCGGGTGGGGCCGCCGATGCGGGGTTCGCTGGCGGCCGGGCGCTGCTCGGCCAGGGCATCGAGCCAGTCGAACGCCTTGCTGATCTCGGCTGGGCTGAAACCGGCCTGGATCAGGCCGTTCTGGAGCGAGTCGCGGTCGCGGACGGGGTCCGCGTCTTCGGTGAAGTAGTGTTCGAACAGGTAAAGCAGTACATCCAGGATGCTCTCTTTCATTGCCCCTCGGCCTGCGTCCCTGACGCTGTGGAGGAAAGAAACTAGGTCTTGCGCGAGTAGCGCCCGTGTTCGACCGCCACCCGTCCATCCAGTTCCATGACCAGCAGCATGGAGGACAGTTCGGCGGCCGTCAATCCGGTCCGCTCGACCAGTAAATCCATACCGGTTGGGTCGTGGCCCAGCGCCAGCCACAAGGGCTGGTAGTCGGGGTTCAGCGGCGCAAGGGCGTTACCGGCACCGATATGGGGGCGGGCCAGGCTGCCCGCAAGCCGCCCGCGCAGGAAATCGGCCAGTTCGCTGGCCATCGGCACCAGTGCGTCGAGCACCTCTTGGGCGTTCTCCACCAGGCCGGCCCCTTCCCGGATCAGCCGGTGGCAGCCGCGCGCCAGCGGGTTGTGGATCGAGCCGGGCACGGCGAACACTTCGCGCCCGTTGTCGCCGGCCTGGCGGGCGGTGATCAGAGCGCCGGAGCGCTCGGTGGCCTCCACCACCAGCGTGCCCAGGGCCAGCCCGGCCAGGATGCGGTTGCGGCTGGGGAAGTGCGCCGGTTTGGCCGGCGTGCCGGGCGGGTGTTCGCTGACCACCGCCCCTTGCGCGGCGATGCGCTCGCGCAGGCCGGCATGATGAGGCGGATAGGCAAGGTCCGGCCCGGTGCCCATCACCGCCACCGTGACTCCCTGCGGCGCCGACAGCGCCGCCTCGTGGGCGGCCGCATCGATGCCCGCCGCCATTCCGCTGATCACCGCGGTGCCCGAAGCGGCAAACGCCTTGGCGAAGGAATATGCGTTATCGCGCCCGCCTGCGGTAGGCGAGCGGCTGCCTACGATGGCTATTCCCGCATGCCAGAGCAGGGAAGGGTCGCCATCCACGAACAGCGCTAGTGGCGGACTGCCGATCCGGCGCAGCAGGGGCGGGTAATCGGGATCGTGCCAGCCGAGCAGGTGGTGGCGGGCGTGTTCCAGCCATTGCCGCGCGCGTTGCAAAGTTTCGTCGTCGGGCCGGCGGATCCGTTGTACCTGCGTTTCGCTCAGCCCTGCCGCTCTCCAGGCCGATGCGCCTGCGGCCAGACTGCGCGCGGGCGCGCCGTGCGCATCCAACAACTCTCGGCGGGGTGCGACGGCGCCACCGGCGAGTATCAGTTTCAGCAGAGCGAGGACGTCTTCTTCATGCATCCCGTCAGGCTAGGGCGGAAACGACGACGGCGCCTTCAGGCGCCGTCGTGTTGTTGCATAGGAAGTTTCCTAGCCGGCGGTCAGTAAGTCGCGTCCGGATGCTTGAGCGCGTAGCCCACGCGCGCCGGCTTGGTGCCTTCCATGACCAGGCCGTAGCTGACCTTTTCGAAGGTGCGGAACACCATCACATGGCCGGCGTATTCGTCGGGAAGCACGTGGTCGCTGCTACCTGTCTTGGTCCGCGAATTCGGGCGCGTCTCGGTCATGCGCGAGTCTTCCGGGTCGTGCAGGCGGTCGATGACGTGGCTGCCCTGGCGCCAGATGGAAAACACCGTGCCGTTGTCGATTCCCTCGCGGCTGCCGCCGGAAATGGCCACCACATCGCGCGGGCCGCCCGAGGTCAGGGAATTGGCCACCGCGGCGATCTGAAGCTTGCCTTCGGGCTGCAGCACCTTGGGGACGTGCGGGAAAAATTGCAGGTCGTAGGGTTGGGCTTCGACCGGGATCAGGCGGTCGCCAACGCGGACTTCATGGCCATTGCCTTCCAGGGCCAGCGTGCTGGCGTCCGAACCGGGCACCACGCCGCGGGTCAGGGTGCCGACGCTGACCTGGGCCAGTTCATAGCCCAGCAGTTCGAGCTTCGGCCCGGGATCCAGCGCGGCGCTGTTCCAGCTGCGCTCCCAGTCGATGGTCTCCGAACCCAGGCGCTTCCCGCGGAAGTCCAGATCTTCCTTGTAGGTCGCGTAGCGGCCGTTAGAAACGAAACGGGTATGGGTGTAGCGCAAGGTGGGGCGCACGATGGCGAAACGCTGGCCCACCTGGGCGCCTTCCAGGCCCACGCTGTAGACCAGCTGGCCGCCGGAGCTGCGCAGGCGATCCTCTTCCAGGCCCACCACGCGCGGCAGCTGTTCGAAGCTGTCGGTCACGCGCAGGTTCTTCAGGAAGGGCTCGATGTCGGCCAGCGGGATCGCCCCGATCGGCGCTTCCTGGCGCGGGCCCGGCTGCAAGGCCACGCGGTCCAGGTAGGCCAGGCTGATCACGTCGCCGGGGTAGATGAGATGCGGATTCTTGATCTGCGGGTTGGCCTGCCAGATTTCCGGCCACAGCCAGGGCTTCTTCAGGAATTTGCCGGAGATGTCCCAGAGGGTATCGCCCCTTTTCACCACATAGGTGTCGGGGTGGGCGCCGGACATTTCGGCGGCCGCGGCGTAGGTGGCCACGATGAACGCGGCGGCGGCAAGAACCGTACGAAATTTTCTGAACATGGTGATCCCCACCTGATTCCCCACAGGTTGTCCGCACTATAGTCCAGAAACCCGGGCACTAAGCAAGCTCGGGAGTTAGAATTCGTGAGGCCTTGCCGAATTCCGGCGGCATCCCCATTACAGAACCGCCATGTCACTGCTCCCCATTCTCGAATTCCCCGATCCCCGGCTGCGCACCAAGGCTGTGCCGGTGGATTCCGCGCAGATCGCCGATCCTGCGTTCCAGCGCCTGCTCGACGACATGTTCGAGACCATGTACGAAGCCCCGGGCATCGGTCTTGCCGCCAGCCAGGTCGATGTGCACAAGCGCTTCATGGTCATCGACATCAGCGAGGACAAGAGCGCCCCGCAGGTGTTCATCAACCCGGAAATCCTTTCCAGGACCGGCGAGCAGGTCTACCAGGAAGGCTGCTTGTCGGTGCCCGGCATCTTCGCCGACGTGACCCGCGCCGACTCCATCGACGTGCGCTTCCTGGGCCGCGATGGCCAGCCGCGACAGCTGCAGGTCGATGGCTTGCTGGCGGTGTGCATCCAGCACGAGATGGATCACCTGGACGGCAAGCTGTTCGTCGACTATCTGTCGCCGCTCAAGCGCGAGATGGTGCGCAAGAAGTTGGCCAAGCAACGCAAGCTGGCGGGCGACGCGGCTTGAGCGGCCTGGAATAGGGAATAGAAAAGACGGTTCGCCGTCGCTTCGCCGTTACCATTCTCCCTTCCCTTTCCCCCAATCCCCGCCATGAGAATTGTTTTTGCCGGCACGCCGGCCTTTGCCGTCCCCAGCCTTCGCGCCGCGCACGCGCAGGGCGAGGTGATTGCGGCCTACACGCAGCCCGACCGGCCTGCGGGGCGTGGGCGGGGGCTGACGCCTTCCCCGGTCAAGCTGGAAGCGATCCAGCGCGGAATCCCGGTGCTGCAACCGGAGACACTCAAGCGCAAGGAATCGCAGGAAGCGCTGCGCGCGATGGAGCCGGACTTGCTGGTGGTGGTCGCCTACGGCCTGATCCTGCCGCGCGCCGTGCTGGAGATTCCTCGCTTCGGTTGTTGGAACGTGCATGCTTCGTTGTTGCCGCGCTGGCGCGGCGCCGCGCCGATCCAGCGGGCCATCGAGGCGGGCGATAGCGAAACCGGCGTCTGTCTGATGCGGATGGAAGCTGGCCTGGACACCGGTCCGGTGCTGTTGGCTCAGACCACTTCCATTGGACCCGAAGAAACCGGCGGACAGTTGCACGACCGCCTTGCCGAAATGGGCGCTGGAGTATTGGCCGACGGCCTGGCATTGCGACGCGCCGACGTGCTGCCGGTGCCGTGGGTGCAACCCGAACAGGGAGTGACCTACGCGCACAAGCTGGACAAGCACGAGGCGCGTCTGGACTGGAACCAACCCGCCGCGGTCCTGGCGCGCAAAGTGCGCGCCTTCGAACCCTGGCCGGTGGCCGAAGCGCTGGTGGCCGGCGAGCGTCTGCGCATCCACGGTGCGGCGGCTCTGGATCTGTCACACGCATTCGCACCGGGCACGCTGCTGGCTGCCGGCAAGCAGGGCTTGGACATCGCTTGCGGAGAAGGCGCGTTGCGCCTGCGCGTGATCCAGCGCGAAGGCGGCAAGGCGATCACCGCCGCCGATTATCTGAACGCGCGTCGCGATCTGGCCGCGCCGTGAATGCTTCCTCCAGCAGTGGCTCGCCCGCAGGCGCCGCACCCGGCGTCGCCACGCGCGTGCTGGCGGCCAAAGTGCTGGACGCGGTGATCCATCGCAGCCGTTCCCTGAAAGGCGAACTGGCCACGGCGCTGGCGCAACTGCCCGATCCGCGCGACCGCGCTTTGTTGGAAGCGATTTGTTTCTCGGCCCTGCGCCAGCGCGCGCGCTACGACGCGGCCTTGCAACTCTGGCTGCAGAAACCGCTGGGAGAAAAAGACGGCGACCTGCGCTCGCTGTTGCTGGTGGGTTTCGCGCAGATCGATGCCATGGGCCTGCCGGCGCATGCCGCGCTGTCGGCTACCGTGGATGCCGCACGCGTGCTCGGCCGGCCGCACCAGGCCGGCATGATCAACGCGCTGCTGCGGCGCGCGCAACGCGAAGGCTTTCCCGAATCGGATCCGGCCGCGGCTTGGCCGGCGTGGTTGCGCAAGAAGATCAATCTGGAATGGGGCGGGCACGCAACGGCTATCTTCGAAGCCAGCGCGTATGCCGCGCCGCTGTGGCTGCGGGTGAACCGCAACAAAGGCACGCGCGACGAATACGCCGCACGCCTGCAGGAAGCAGGTATCGCTTCGAACATCGATCCGGAGCTGGCCGATGCGCTGCGCATCGATCTGCCGGTCGCCGTCTCGGCGCTGCCGGGTTTCGCCGACGGCGATGCTTCGGTGCAGGACGGTTCGGCGCAACAGGTGGCCGATGCGTTGCCGCTCGCTGCCAGAGCGCGCGTGTTGGACGCCTGCGCTGCGCCAGGCGGCAAGGCGGCTCATTTGCTCGAGCGCGATCCTTCCCTGCGCCTGTTGGCGCTGGACGTCGATCAGCGCCGTTTGAACCGGGTACGGGAGACGTTGGCGCGTATCGGTGCGCAGGCCGACACACGCGTAGCCGACGCAGGCGATACGCAAACCTGGTGGAACGGCGAACGGTTCGATGCCGTGCTGCTGGACGCGCCGTGTTCGGCGACCGGCATCGTGCGGCGGCAGCCGGACGTGCTGCTGCATCGCCGCCCTGAAGACCTGTCTTCGCTGGTGGCCTTGCAAGCGCGCCTGCTGGATGGGCTCTGGAAGACGGTCAAGCCAGGAGGAGCGCTGCTTTACGCGACCTGTTCGATTTTGAAGGACGAAAACGAACAGCAGATTGCCCGTTTCCTGGCGCGCACGGCCGATGCGCAACCGCAGGCGCTGGATGCGCGCTACGGCCATGCCGCGGGCCACGGCCGGCAGCGACTGCCGGGCGAGCAGGGCATGGATGGATTTTTCTATGCCCTGTTGCGCAAGCGCGATCCCAATCAGCCGATAGTGAAAATCGAGTGAAAAGTCCTTGCCGCTGAACGCGGCGTTAGGCGCTCGCTTCGCAATTGTGAGACGGAATTACTCAAGGCTTTACGTTTCGCCCGCTACCATCCAACGCTCCGACTTCAATGCTGGATCGAGCGAAAAATGGCTGTTTCGGGAAGAGGGCCCTACCGGCAACATATTCTGGAGCGACAGCGTTTCGCCGCCAGCACCGTTGGATTGTCCTTGGTCTGCGCTACCGCATTGATATTCCTGCCCAAGGGTTTCGCCGCTTTCGGAGTGCTGTTGGCAGTAACCACGCTGTTGGTGCCCGACCTTCTTGCCGGCGCATGGACCAGTGCCGGGCGTGTGCTCGGCCCGGTCGCGTTGCTGGCGATCCTGGTGCTTGGGTGGGCGATCCTATCCATGCAGTTTTCCGGACAGGAATGGCGGACCATCGATAACTACGCAAGATTTCTGCTGATGCCTTGGTGCGGATTGCTGGCGTTCGCGCTGGCTCCCTCGCGCTTCGGACTGTGGATCGGCGCGATGTCCGGAGTCGTTTTTGCCTGCGCTATCGCAATGGTGGAAATGATTTCCGGAGTCGAGCGCGCCGGCGGCGGCGGTAATCCGATCGTATTCGCCAATGCCGTGCTGGCATTGCTGGTGCTGGTGGTCTATTGCCGTCCGCAAGACGAGCGACCCTGGACGCTGCCGTTGCTGGCCCTGATGCTGGTGTTGGGAACCATCGCCATCGTGCTGTCGGGAAGCCGCGGAGTATTGCCGGGCCTGGGTTTGCTGGTGCTGGTCGCCGCGATCGGAAGCGGCGGCCGCCGGGCGCGGTTTCGCATCGGCGTTTCCCTGGGCGCATTGCTGCTGTTGCTGGCGTTGATGTGCGCAGTGCCGTGGTTGACGGCGCATATGCGGCTGGAGAACATCCAGGCGGATCTGCAGAAATATTCCACGGGTCATGTGGATTCGGCGTTGGGCGCAAGATTGGAATTCCTGTCGCTGGCCTGGCACGCATTCCTGGACCATCCCTGGACCGGCGTGGGGATAGACCGGTTCGGCACGCTGGTGGACCAGCTGCCCATATGCCGCACGCAGGCATTGACCGTATGCACGCTTCACCATGCCCATAACGATCTGGCGCAATGGTCGGCCACTCTGGGCATTCCCGGGCTTTTCCTGATCGTCGCGCTCTATCTGCTTCCCGCGAGCCATTTCCTGAGAATCATCCTTGCCCACCGTCTGACCATACCGAAGGGTTCCGCCTGGGCCGGTCTGATGCTGGTCGTGATGTATGTGCTCTCCGGAATCACCCAGTCCATGTTCGCGCACGCCTTGACCACCACGCTTTACGCGGTCCTGGTGGGCCTGTTGCTTGGCCTGTCCCTGCGCGAGAATCCGCCTGCACGGAACACGACCCCGGCCTAGACCACTATTCGCGCTTCTTGCCCGATACCGGTTGTCCGTGCCGCAACATCAGCAGCATGATCGATTTCTGCCGTACGTAGTTGGCGCGCACGTAGGCGTAGACGAGCCCCTGCCAACCGTCCAGAAAGCCGAGGCGGAAGACATAACCCCGCCAGAACCGCCAGGCGGGCGACAGCACCAGTTTGAGCAGCGAAGCGCGCTTGCCGCGGGCATGCTCGTGTTCGGCCATCATCCGCGCATAGGTTTGGGTCTTCGCCAGCTGCTGCTCGAGCGAGCGGTAAGGGTAGTGAACGACATCGCCTTCCAGCAGCAGGATCGGGCCGTCCACGCTGGCCGCTTCGTGGATCTCGCGTTCGCCCCGCCAGCCTCCCCGGCGCCGATCGAACAGGCGCAATCCGCGGTCTGGATAGGCATTGCCGTAGCGCAGGAACTTGCCGAAATACCAGGACAGCCTGGCGAAGCGATAGCCCGCCGCGCCAGCGAAGCCGCCGGCCTGCACGGCCTGGATCGAGGCGCGCAAGCGATCGCCGATGCGCTCGTCCGCGTCCAGGGTGAGGATCCACTCGTTGCTGGCCTGCGCCGCGGCAAATGCCTTCTGGCTGCGGTAACCGTCGAAAGGCCGCACCAGCACTTTCGCGCCGCGCTGTTCGGCCATCGCCGCAGTGCCATCGGTGGAACCGGAGTCGACCACGACCACTTCATCGCAGAACGACACCGAGGCCAGGCAATCGGCGATGCGGTCGGCCTCGTTGAACGTGATAATGCAGGCCGTAAGCCGCGGCCGCTCGCCGTGTGCGGTGGTGGGAGTTGTATCGATGGCCGAGTACCTGTTGTTCGCTACCGAACGGTATGCATTGCCTATTCTGCAACCTTTGGCGCGCGCATTGCATGAGTCGGGCCAATCGGTGTCGGCCTGGCTGGAAGGCGCGGCGGCGGGCGGGCATTGGGAAACGCCGGTGAAGGCGGTGGGCCTGCGCGAGGCGCTGGCACTGCGCCCGCGCGCGGTGTTCAGCGCGGCCAACTGGGTGCCCTCGTTCGTGTCCGGGGCCAAGGTGCAGGTGTTCCATGGCTTCAATGTGGAAAAGCGCGGCGACACGCGGGGACATTTCAGGGTCAGGGGCATGTTCGACCTGTACTGCACGCAGGGTCCGGCGACCACCGCGCCGTTCCGCGCCATCGCCGAACGCGAAGGGCATTTCGCGGTGGCCGAAACCGGCTGGCCCAAGCTGGACCCGCTGTTCCGCCACGGCGCGCATGAAGACGATGCGTTGAAGCTGCCCGCCGCGGGCCGCCGCATCATTCTGTTCGGTTCCACCTTCACCGAACGCTTGAGCGCCGCGCCGCTGCTGTTCGACGCCATCGCCGCCGAGATCGCGCGCGGCGACCGCTACTGGCTGCTGACCCTGCATCCGAAATGCGCGCCGGAATGGTTCGATCGTTACCGCTCGCTGGCCGGCCCCAACGCGGCCTTCGTTGAACCGGAACAACTGATGGCGGCGCAGCGCAGTGCCGACGTGCTGCTGTCGGACACCTCGTCGATCGTTTCCGAGTTCGTGGTCCAGCACAAGCCGGTGGTGACCTTCCGCAACCGCGCGCCGAAACCGCACATGATCGATTTTTCGGATAGCGCACTGCTGCCGCGGATGCTGGAACGCGCGCTGGACCCCACTTCGGAGCTGCGAGCGGAAATTCTGCGCTACGCCGACGCCATCCATCCCTACCGCGATGGCCGTTCCTCCGAACGGGTGATCGCGGCCACCGAAGATTTCATCGACGGCGAAATGGGCAAACTGCGCGCCAAACCGCTGGCCGCACGCCTGCGCAATCTGCAGATCAGGCAGCGTTTGGGGTATTGGGGGCCTTCGCGCTGACGCCAGTGCCGATTGAAGCATTGGAGCTTTCTAGGGCGGAGCATCCACGATTGCGGCGCGCCATGCCGCAATCACCTGCGCCGCCGAGAGATCGCGCACTTCGCTTTCGTCGCCGCGCACGCCGCGCAGCACCAGCACTTTGCCCGGCCCCAGCGGTCGCCATTTGAGCGGCGAGGCATGGCCGAACATCACGACCAGCGGGCACCCCAGCGCCGCAGCGGCATGGGCCGGTCCGGTGTCCACCGAAACCATGCTGTGCGCGTCCTCGATCAACGCGAGCAGGCGCGGAATCGGCAATTCGCTGGCCAGATTGTGCAGGCGCGGATCGTTGCCGGCGGCGGCGCGAATCTCCTCGAGCACCGACTGTTCCTGCGGCGAGCCGCACAACAGCACTTGCGCGTCGGGCAGGTCTTGCCAGATTGCGTCGGCCAACGCGGCCCATGATTCCGGCGGCCAGAATTTGGGATGCTGGCGCGTGGCCACGGTGCCGCGTTTGTGGGTGCGCTTGTTGCCGGGCTGCAGCAGGATCAACGGACCATTCAGGCCTTTGGCCTGCTTCCACCGACGGTATTCGTTGCGTGCGGCGTCGCCCAGCGCCAGCGACGGCAGCCGGTAAGCCTGCGCATCGACCGCGTGCGTCGGAAAGGGCGAAAGAGGATCGCGCATGCCCATGTCCAGCCAGCGGTCCGGCCATAGACGGATCGGCGCGTCCGGCGCTTCGTCCTCGATCGGCCGCCGCACCATGTCCTCTTCGCGTACGCCGCCCCGTCGCAACAGCGCGAGCAGGCGCGGATGGTTGTCGCACATGTAGACGGGCCCGCGACCACGCTGCTTCAGCCAGCGTGCGACCCGCCACTGGCTGGGGTTGAGCAGGTACGGGGTATTGCGGCTGGTGAGCAGGTGCACCTCGGCCACCGCCGGGTCATCGGCCAGCAGGGCCTCGGTCCATGCATCGGCGCCGAGCACATCGACCGGCGATCCGTAGCGGGCGCTGAGCAGATGGATCAGAGTGGTGAGCACCACCACATCGCCGAAAGCGCCGGTGCGCACGACTAAGGGAGGGGCGTCCAATCCGGCCTCCTCATGGCGCGTTCATCCATTGCATGCCTGTCGGCGTAATCGGTGGCTGGTTGGGCGTAGGCCGCGGTCCGGTCGGAAAAAAGAAGAGGGCTTTGCATCGCCGTAAAATTGACCGTGAGTGAACGGATGCGTGATTGTGGACTATTGCAGTGATGGTTTACACAATCGCCGCACTTCTATTTGGATATCCTGCGCGCCCCCAACACACGGCCTGCAAACGTGCGTGTAAACCTGGTGACGGCCGATAACGGAGCCGGCCTGACCCGTGACATGAACTTGCTTGCCGGCGTGCTGGCCGAGGCGGGCATAGACATTGCCATCACCGCGCTGAGGCGCGGGAAGTTGCGTAAATGGTTCCGGCCATGTGTTGTGCGTGCAGGCAACGTACTGCGTCGCCTGTTGGGATTGGGTCCCCGGTTTCGCCTGAATCTGATGCAGGAGCACATTCGTGCCGAGTACCTGCCATGGGCCGAGGTAAACGTGCTGGTGCCCAATCCAGAATACCTGCTGCAGTCGGATATCGAACTGTTGCAGCGAATGGACTGCATCTTCGTCAAGACACGGCATGCCGAGGAAATTCTGAGCCGACTGGGTGGCCGCACCGAGTACATCGGATTCACCAGCGAAGACCGTGGCGACGCTCGGGTGCCACGCATGCGCGCCTTCCTCCATGTTGCCGGAAAGAGCGGCAATAAAGGCACGCAGGCCGTTCTGGACGCCTGGAGGCAGCATCCGCACTGGCCGCAGCTGACCGTGGTCCAGCGTTCGAAGCATCTTCCGCAAGGCGAACCTGTTCCGGCCAATGTCACTCTGCTGACCCGATACCTGGCCGATGACGTACTCAGAGAGCTGCAGAATTCGCATCGCTTTCATCTGTGCCCGTCGCGTACCGAGGGATTCGGGCACTACCTCTTGGAAGCTCTCGGCGTAGGTGCGGTGACTCTCACCACGGATGGGGCGCCCATGAACGAACTGGTTACCCCGGAGCGCGGCATCTTGATCCCGGTGGCGCGCACCGGCCGCCAAGCCGCGGCGACTACGTGGCTCGTCGATGCGGCCGGAATCGCCGAGGCGGTCGAGCGCGCATTGGCGCTTGATGAGGAGCAATGTGAAAAACTGAGCGGAGCGGCCCGAGAATTTTTCCTCGAAAACGACCGCAGGTTCCATGACCGGATCGTGACCGTCGTGAATTCCTGGCTGGAAGATGTTCCCGATCTACCAGCGCAGCCTGCGCCGGGCCAGCGCTTGGCTGAGCTGCAAATACAGTAGGCGCGCTTCGGCTTCCGGCAGAAAACGGATCCGCAAGGGCGGCGCAAGGCCGCTGGCGCCGGCGGTGTCCATCCACAGGCTGGCGGTGCCCATGCGCCTGTCCATCGGCGAACGCACCAGACGCAACGCCTGCAGTTTGTCTATTTCCGCGAAGCGCCAGTGGCGCGACCACCAGCCGCCGCGTACGGCCACCAATCGTTCGTCCACCGCATAACCGGCGCGTCGCGCCTGCTGGATCGCGGCATAGGCGCTCCACGGCAGCCATAGCAGAGGCAATAGTCCCCAGGCCGTGCGCGCATTGGAAACCAGCACCAGCACCAGGATACCGATGAAAACCAGGGTGGGCAGGAACGGCCGCCACCAGGCAGCCACCGGCAACGGCGTCCATTCCGCTCGCGGCCAATGCGCTTGCGGCAACAAACGCTGGATCAGCGCGTCGCAGGTTTCGGGCGTGGCGATGGGCGCCAGTTCCTTCAGCGCGCGCTGGTCGTTGTTGCTCTGCTGCTCGGCCACGGCGGTGTCGATGCGCAGGTTGCGGCGCTTCAGCAACCGGTGCAGGAATCCTTCGTGCAGCGTCCAGGCCTGGATGCGCCGGCGAGCCACGCTGGTACGCAGTTTCGACAGCAGGCCGCGCTCCACCGTGAGCCGCCGTTGTTCTTCGCTGAGACGAAAGCCGTGGTACTGCACCAGCGCCAACAGCACCGAGAGCAAACGCAGCAACAGCGCCGCCAGCAACAGCAGCGCTGCAGCGGCGACGGCCGTGGTGAGCCAGCCGTAGTGCAGGTGGCTGGCGTAACCGAACAACTGCCGCGCGAAGCGTTCGAAATAATTGGCGAGCACCTGATCGGGGAACACCTGCCACGCCGCGCCGAACGCAGCCGCCATCACGATCATGCCGCGGTTGGAAACCAGGCCCAGCCGGATCACTTCGGCGGTCGGCAGCGACAACAGACTATCGGCTTGCACTGCGGGCGCATCTGCGTCCGGCGCCTGGCCGCGGTGTTTGATCAGGTTCTCCAGCGCCAGCGCTTCGTCCAGCCGCAGCACGCGCATCTGCGCCTCGGGCTTCTGCCCGCCGGCCGATTCCAGCCTGACTTCGGCCACGCCGAACAGACGGTGCAGCACGGTCTGGTGCAGCACCACGTTGTGGATGCGCGAATACGGGATCTCGCGCAGGCTGCGGTGCAGCCAGCCATCGCGGATGCTCAATCCATCGCGGCCGATGCGGTAGCGATAAGTGAAATACTGCAGTACCGAGATCACCACCAGTACGCCCACGGCGATCAACGGGCCGATGCCGGCCCAGAAACCACCGGGCCCGCCGCTCCCGCCGAACACCAGCAGGGCGACCAGCGGCACGATGAACTGCTTGAGCTGTTGCACCAGCACGAACAGCCACGACCACGGGTGCAGCCGGCGTTCGGGTTTGTGCTCGCCCATGGCTTCGGTCTGCATCACAGCGCGTCGTCGTCGTGATCGAGTTGGCGCGCCAACCGGTCGCGCAGGCGCTCGGCGTCCTCGCCGTCCAGGCCCGAGACCGATACCGCGGCCATCCTCGTGCCCGCGGTGTGGATCACCAGCGTGGCCAGTTTGAAGGCGCGTTCCAGCGGACCGCGCTTGAGGTCCAGATGCTGTACCCGCGAGATCGGCACGCGGCTCTCGGTTTGCCACCAGCGGCCGCGCTGCAGGGCGAAACCCTGCTCGTCCAGTTTCCACAGCGTGCGCCGGTGGCGTTTGACTCCCAGCCATGCGCCGAATGCCGCGCCGATCAATCCGCCGACAGGCGCGAGCAGCCACGGGCTTCCGAAATCGGCGAGCCGCGACAGGAAAGCCGACGCCACCACGCAAGGGACGGCGAGGGCCAAGGCGTTGCCCAAGCCGGCAAGTTTGGCGCCGCGCGGCGGCAGGTGCTGCCAATCGACCGTTACCGGGGCCGTGGCGGGCGCGATGGCCTCCGCGGCCGGGTTCTGCTGCGCAGATGCAAGGGGAAGATCGCTCATGCCTCGGGTTGTTCCTTGTAAGGATTGGGTTCGCCGCTTCCGGGCGGCCTCGCACCATAACGCTTGTAGGTCCACTGGTATTGCGCCGGATCGCGGCGCGCGATGCGTTCGATCATGGCATTGAGCGCGGTCGCCGCGGCCACCGGGTCGGAGTCGGCGATGCCGTCGGGCGCCGGTTCCACATGCAAGGCGAACTCCAGATCGGCACTGGTGCGCTCGCACCAGGCGAACAGCACCGTAGCGCCGGTGCGTTCGGCCAGGCGGGAGACCAGGGTCATGGTCAGGGCCTGCACGCCGAAGAACGGGGCGAATTCGCCGTCGCCCATCTTCGGTTGCTGGTCGGGCAGGATGCCGACCGCTCCCCCGTCCTTAAGCGTTTTCCACAACTGCCGTACCGCCGGCCCTTCGGCGCGGACCTGACGGATGTTGTCGGCGCCGCGCACGCGCAGCAGGAAGGCATCGCCCACCTTGGAGTCGGGCGGGTTGTAGACGATGGCGATCGGCCCGCGCGAGGACAGCCACTGGTTCAGCAGTTCCCAGTTGCCGAAATGCGGCGCCACCACGATGAGCCCTTTTCCCGAGGCCAGCGCGGCGTCGTACGACGGTTCGCCATGGCGCTCGCGCAGCCGCGCCAGGTTTTCGGCATGCGGCCGGGTCCAGAAGCGCAGGGTTTCAAAGGCCTGGCGCGCGGTCGTGCGCAGGATGCGGCGGTGCAGCTCCTCGCGCTGGGAGGGCAGCAGTTCGGGGTAGGCGAGCTGCAGGTTGCGGCGGGCGACCCTGCTTTCGCGCGCATCCAGCCGGCGCCAGACCCAAGCCAACAGGTCGGCCAGGTTGCGCAGCCAGGACCAGGGCAGGCGAGTGAGCAGGGCGGTGGTGCGGTAGAGCAGGCCGGATAGGAATCGGGGGTTCATGACGCAAGTCTATCGTTCGTTTTGTCGTGCCAAGGGGCCCATGAACTACGAACGTCGTCATCCCAGCGCAAGCGGGGATCCATTTTGACTTTGCCTGGCTCGGCCGGTCCACGCGAAGATCAAGATGGATCCCCGCTTGCGCTGGGATGACGATACTGCGAACTGGAAGCCTGCGAGCGAGAACAGGTTAGGCTTCCTCCCGATTCCCGATTCCCGATTCCCCATGCTCTCCCTAATCCAGCGCGTCACCCAAGCCAGCGTCACCGTCGACGAGCAGGCCGTCGGGGCAATCGGCCCCGGTCTGCTGGCCCTGGTCGCCGTCGAACCCGGGGATACCGAGGCCCACTTCGTCCGCATGGCCGAGCGCCTGCTGGGCTACCGGGTTTTCGCCGACGAGCAGGGCAAGATGAACCGGTCCCTGGCCGATACCGGGGGCGGTCTGCTGCTGGTCAGCCAGTTCACCCTGGCCGCCGATACCCATTCGGGCATGCGCGCCAGCTTCACCACCGCCGCCCCGCCCGAGGAGGCTGAACGCGGATTCAACCGCCTGGTCGAGATCTGTCGCCAAAAACACCCCCCGGGGGTGGAAATCGGCCGTTTCGGTGCCCATATGGTTGTCAGCCTGACCAATGACGGTCCCGTGACCTTCCTGCTCCGGCCCTGAAAAAGGGCGGCGGGCGGGCCCGGGCCGGTGGCCGTGCCCCAGCGCGTTCATCACCCAGGTAAGGCCAAAGCCCCGGCGGCGCGGTATAATGCTGGGTTCCCCATTCTCCTATTGCCGGTGGCGCAAGCACTGATGGCCAACGAACGTCCTGCCCAACAATCCGATATCAAGCTGCTGATCAGCAAGGGCCTGGAACAGGGCTACCTGACCTTTGCCGAAGTCAACGACCACCTGCCCGACGACATCGTCGATGCCGAGCAGATCGAAGACATCATCGGCATGATCAATGGCATGGGTATCGAGGTGCACGAGATCGCACCCGATGCCGAAACCCTGCTGCTCGCCGGCAACAGCACGGGCAACCGTGAAGTCGACGATACCGCGGCCGAAGAAGCCGCCGCGGCGCTGACCCTGGACACCGAAGGCGGCCGCACCACCGACCCCGTGCGCATGTACATGCGCGAGATGGGCACGGTGGAGCTGCTGACCCGCGAAGGCGAAATCGCCATCGCCAAGCGCATCGAAGAAGGCCTGGGCCAGGTGCAAGCCTCGCTGGGCAGCTTCCCGTGGTCGGTCGAACTGCTGCTGGAAGATTACGAAACCCACAAGGCCGGCAAGAAGCGCCTGGCCGAGATCGTGGTCGGTTTCAACGACCTGATCGAAGAAGTGCCGGAGCCCGTCGTGGTCGCCGCCGCCGACGACACCGAAACCGAGGACGACGAAGAAGAGCCCGCGGTCGAGGAAGAAGCCGAAGAAGCCGGCCCGACCGGTCCGGACCCGGAAGAAGTCGCGCGCCGCATGCAGGCCCTCGGCGAGCTCTACGCCAAGTTCAAGAAGTCCTACGCCAAGAGCGGCGCCGACAACAAGGCCGCGGTGAAGCTGCGCGCCGACATGGCCGAAGTCTTCGTCACCCTCAAGCTGCCGCTGGCGCTGACCGATACGCTGGTGCGCAAGCTGCGCGAAGTGGTGCAGCAGATCAAGGACCACGAGCGCCGCGTGCTGCACCTGTCCACCAATTCGGCCAAGATGCCGCGCAAGGATTTCATCCGCGCCTGGGAAGGCAACCAGACCAACCTGGGCTGGGTCGATGAAGTGCTCAAGCGCAAGCAGAAGTGGTCGTCGGCGTTGCGCGATGTGCGCGAGCAGATCATCGCCGAGCAGGAAGCCACCATCGCCATCGAACACGCGATGCACCTGAGCCTGGTGGACATCAAGGAAATCAGCCGCGCGATGGCCTATGGCGAAGCCAAGGCGCGCAAGGCGAAGAAGGAAATGGTCGAGGCCAACCTGCGCCTGGTCATCTCCATCGCCAAGAAGTACACCAACCGCGGCCTGCAGTTCCTGGACCTGATCCAGGAAGGCAACATCGGCCTGATGAAGGCGGTGGACAAGTTCGAATACCGCCGCGGCTACAAGTTCTCGACCTATGCGACGTGGTGGATCCGCCAGGCCATCACCCGCTCGATCGCCGACCAGGCGCGCACCATCCGCATCCCGGTGCACATGATCGAGACGATCAACAAG
>DASVNG010000007.1:0-125345 GCA_036383995.1 Pseudoxanthomonas sp. | reverse complement strand
GCTGCAAAAGTTCTTCAAAGCGGAGTGGTAGTTCAGTTGGTTAGAATGCTGGCCTGTCACGCCGGAGGTCGCGGGTTCGAGTCCCGTCCACTCCGCCATATTTGAAACAGGAAGGCGCCGAAAGGCGCCTTTTCTGTTTTTGGACTGAATCCGGGCCCGCGGGTGGGGCGAATAGGGGTTTTCGGCGTTAACAGGCACCCGCAAGCAGGCTAAACTGCGTGGCTTACGAGAATTCAGGCCCGACGCCACGATGCTGCAGACACTTCGCGACAAGACCTCCGGTTGGATAGCCACTATCGTCCTCGGCCTGTTGATCATTCCGTTCGCCTTCGTGGGCGTCAACGAATACATGACCGGCGGTACCGACAACGCCGTGGCCAAGGTCGAAGCGCCGCCGACCTGGTGGAAATCCGCCCCCAACTGGTGGCCGGTTTCCATGCTGTGGCAGCACGAGGAAGTGACCCAGGAAGAATTCCGCAACCGTTTCGAGCAGGCGCGCCAGCAACAACGGCAAGCGTTGGGCGAAAACTTCGATCCACGCGAATTCGAGACCCAGGAAAACAAGCTGCTGGTGCTGGACCAGCTGATCGACCAGAAGGTCATGCAGCTCAACGCCAAACGCTCGGGCATTGCGGTCAGCAATGAGGCGGTGCGGCAGTCGATCGCCAACGAACCCGCTTTCCAGGTCGACGGCAAGTTCGATGCGGCCCGCTACACGACCCTGCTTTCTTCGCAGGTGCCGGCGCTCACTCCGGTGGCGTTCGAGCAGCAGGAGCGCGACCGTTTGCAGATGGCGCTGATTCCGCAGGGAATCGGCCAATCCGGATTCGTCACCAGCAAGGAAATGGACCGCCTGATCAAGCTGCTGGGCGAAACCCGCGACGTCACCATCGCCGCATTGAAGGCGCCCGAGATCGGCGCCGACACCGCTGCGGTCAGCGATGCGCAGATCAAGGCCTGGTACGACGCGCATCCGGCCGACTACAAGCAGGGCGAATCGGTAACCCTGGAATACGTGGATGTGGATGCGGCGACGCTGTCGCCGGCCGCCGCGCCGGTGGACGAAGAGGCGCTGCGCAAGCGTTATGAACAGGAGAAGTCGCGTTTCATGAGCGCCGAACAGCGCCTGGCTTCGCACATCCTGATCATGGTGCCGGCGGACGCCAATGCCGCCGTACAGAAGGCTGCGGAGCAGAAAGCCGCCGCGCTGGCCGCGCAGGCGAAGCAGCCCGGCGCGGATTTCGCGGCGCTGGCCAAAGCCAATTCGCAAGACGACGGTTCCAAGAACAACGGCGGCGAATTGGCGTGGGTGGCTCGCGACGGCACCATGACCAAGCCGTTCGAAGATGCGATGTTCAGCATGCAGCCCGGCGAAATCTCCGGCCCCATCAAGACCGAGTTCGGCTACCACGTCTTGCAGCTGCGCGAGATCAAGCCCGGGCAGGGCAAGTCGTTCGAGGAAGTGCGCGATGTGCTGGCCCGCGAGCAGGCCGATTCGGAAGGCGAGCGCGCCTATAACGATCTGGCCGGACGCGTGGTCAACGAAGTGTTGAAGAATCCCACTTCGCTGGCGCCAGCGGCCAAGGCGGTGGGATTGCCGGTGCAGCGGATCGGTCCGTTCTCGCGTGCGACCGCCTCGGGCATCGCCGCCAATCCGGCAGTGCTGCGTGCGGCGTTCTCCGACTCGCTGGTGCAGGACGGCACGGTCAGCGACCCGATCGAGATCGGCCCGAAGCACTCGGTCTTCATCCGCGTTCTGCAGCACACGCCGGAACAGGCGCAGCCGATCGCGCAGGTTCGCGATGCGGTCATCGCCGCGGTCCGTACCGACCGCGCCGCCAAGGCGGCGGAAAAGGCCGCGGACGCGGTTCTGGCCCGCATCGCCAAGGGCGAAACCCTGCAGGCCATCGCCGCGGCCGACAAGCTGCAGACCGGCGAGTTGCCCGGCATTCCGCGTGGTGCGCCGATGCCGTCGCCGGAAATCAATGCGGCCATCTTCGCAACGCAGAAGCCGGCCGCAGGCAAGGCGGCGGCTGGAAAGGCGCGGATGGAGGACGGGAACTATGCGGTCTTCGTGGTCAACAAGGTCACCGAAGGCGACCTGGCCAAGATCACTCCGGAACAGCGTATGCAGCTGCAGCAGCAGGTGGCGCAGATGGGGGCCGCCGGCGATGTCGCTTCCTATGTGGGCGCGCTGCGCAAGCAGTACAAGATCACTCGCCGCGAAGACAAGCTCTGAAGTTCTCGACTTCGATCATAAAAAGCCCGGCATTGCCGGGCTTTTTTATTTCGCGCCGCCGAGAACCTGAGTAGGTCGGCCCCCGTATCGGGTACGGGGCAGGCTTTACGCGGCCGACGCCCGCGACGGTTGGTTTATCAGCGTCGGGGGCGTAGCCCCGACCTACGGCTTACTCTTCGCCGATGCCGGTCATGCCCAGGATGTTGTAGCCGGCATCCACGTAAGTCACTTCGCCGGTGACGCCTGCGGCCAGGTCCGAGCACAGGAACGCGCCCACATTGCCGACGTCTTCGATGGTGACCGTGCGGCGCAGCGGCGAATAGGCTTCCACGTGCCCCAGGATGTTGCGGAACCCGCCGATGCCGGCCGCCGCCAGGGTCTTGATGGGGCCGGCGGAGATGGCGTTGACGCGGATGCCTTCCGGGCCCAGGTTCAGGGCCAGGTAGCGCACCGTCGCTTCCAGGCTGGCCTTGGCCACGCCCATGACGTTGTAGTTCTGCAGCGCGCGCTCGGCGCCCAGGTAGCTGAGGGTCAGCACTGAGCCGTTGCGCCCCTGCATGGCGGGGCGCGCGGCCTTGGCCAGCGCCGCCAGCGAATAGGCCGAGATGTCGTGGGCCAGGGCGAAGTTCTCGCGGGTCAGCCCGTCCAGGAAACCGCCGGTGATGGCCTCGCGCGGGGCGAAGGCGATGGCGTGCACCAGGATGTCGAAACCATCCCAGCGCTTTCCCAGCTGTTCGAAGCACGCGGCGATCTGCGCGTCGTCGGTGACATCCAGGGGCAGCACGATGTCGCTGCCGTACTCGGCGGCGGCTTTTTCGACGCGCGATTTCAGCCGGTCGTTCTGGTAGGTGAAGGCCAGTTCCGCGCCCTCCCGGTGCATGGCTTCGGCGATACCCGAAGCGATGGAGCGTTCGCTGGCGATGCCGGTGATGAGTGCGCGCTTGCCTTGCAGGAAACCCATGGATTTTCTCGTCGATTGAGCAATGGCTCTATTTTGCCACTTTTTGCCGGCCGGCTTTTGACCTTGGCGATGACCTCATTTGCCGCGGTCGTCGCCTTCCAGCTTCAGAACCATGCCTGGTCGCAGCACGGCCGTGCTGGAAAGACCGTTGCGAGCCAACAGTTGTTGCGAAGAAAGGCCATAGCGGTGCGCAATGCTCCAGGCCGATTCGCCGCGCTTCACAGTGTGCGATCCGGCAGCGGCAGTGGCACTGGCCGCAGTGGCCTTGGCGGATTTGGCAGCCGTCGGGGCGACGAGGGCAGGAGAGTCGACCGCTTGCCTGGCAACCGTAGCCGCACCTGCGCTGGAAGGAGCCAGAACGCGCACCGGTTTGCCATTGCGAGACACCCCACCCGCCAATGCGGGGTTAAGCCGTTTCAACAGGGCGCTGTCGTGACCCTGGCGTCTGGCCCATTCGTCCAGACTGGCGACATCGCCGGGCAGGGCCTGTGGCGCCAGGCGCGGCACGTCGCGGTCCAGGGTGCGCAGCCACTCCTCGCGGTCGTCGGCCTGCTGAAAGATGCAGGCCAGGGCATGGAGTTTTTCCACATACGCGTAGGTGATGCCGGACAGTCCGGGCAGTTGCGCGGGCTTGGCGTTCTGCGCGTTCATCCCGGCACGGCGCATCGATTGCAGGATGCGGTACTCGCCGGCGTTGTAGCCCATCACCGCCAGCCGCCAGTCGCCGCCGAACATCCCATGCAAGGTTTTGAGGTAACGCACGGCCGCCTGGGTGGAATCCACCGGCGACAGACGTCCGTCGTAGCCGGTGCGCATGGCAACCCCGTGGTTGCGTGCGGTCACGCCGATGAACTGCCACAGCCCGGCCGGACCGCTGGCGCTGCGCGCGCCGGGCTTGTAGCCGCTTTCCACAAAGGGAATCAGGGCGAATTCGGTGGGCAGATCGGCCTGGCGCAGCGAGTCGACCACATAGCCGAACAGGGGCAGCAGATCGTCGTTGGCCCGCGCCAGTTGGCCGGGGGCATGGCCGAAATGCTTCTTCCAGCGCGCGCTGGTGGCCGAGGCATCGCAAGTGGGGTCGGCCAGGCCGGCGCGGAAGCTTTCGTAGATCTCACGTCCGTTGCGCTGGTTGGAGATGGGCAGCGATTCGAGTTCGAGCGGGGGGCCGGACGCAGCCAGGGCCAGGTTGGAGTTGCCGGGATCGGCAGCGCCGTTCTTAGCGGCTTGTTCGCCTGCCGGTTCGGCTGCCTGCAACGCCCCGGAAATTACCAGCGCGCACAGCAAAGACCATGCGCGACCACCGCGCAGCCTCATGCGCGGAAACCGTCCTTCCAGCGCCGCAGTTCGGCGAAGGTTTCCACCCGGTCGGCGGGCGAGCGTCCCAGCCGGCGCGCGACCGCTTCGCGGACCGCGGGCGCATCCACGCGCAGAAAAGGGTTGGTGGCCAGTTCCACGCTCAAGGTGGAGGGCAAGGTGGGGCGTCCGGCGTGGCGCATGGCTTGGGCTTCCTCGGTACGGCGACGCAATGCGTCGTTGGCGGGGTCCACGGCCCGGGCGAAGGCTGCGTTGGCCAGAGTGTACTCGTGGCCGCAGCACACGGCTGTGTCGCCGGGCAAGCTTGCCAAGCGATCCAGTGAGGCCAGCATTTGCGACGGAGTGCCCTCGAACAAGCGTCCGCAGCCCATGCTGAACAGGGTATCCCCGCAGAACAGATGGCCATGCCCGCCGTGGAAGGCGATGTGGCTCAGGGTGTGGCCCGGCACGGCCAGCACCTCGAATTCCCAGCCGTTGAGGCGGAACCGGGAGCCTTCGCCGACCCGTACGCTGGCATGCGCAATACGCGCGTCCTCGGGTGCGAACACCGGCAGGGTAGGCCAGCGCTCGCGCAGGGCGGCCAGGCCACCGGCATGGTCGGGATGATGATGGGTGACCAGCACGCCCGCGGGCCACATGCCCAGTTCGGCGGCGGCCAGCACGGGAGCCGCGTCGCCGGGGTCCACGATCACGGCATTGCCGTCGTCGTCCACCAGGGCCCAGATGTAGTTGTCTTCGAAGGCAGGCAGAGCGGTCAGACGCATTCGTCACCAGCGGTAGAGGAGGCGGACTCAAGTTCGAAGGGACGGCCGGCTGAGCGGTCCTCTACAATTCCGAACATGCCTGTCCTGCAGATCAGCCGTCAACCCGATGCCCTGGCCTGGTTCGACACGGTACGGGGCCGGCCCTTGCTGGCGGCGGAACAGAAGGTGATCCGGGGCGCCCTGATTTCGCGGTCCGCCCAGCTGCCTTGGCTGTGGATGCCCCCGCTGGCGCCCGCCGCAGCGCCGGATGAGACCGGATTACCGCCCCGCAGCCTGCTGTTGCACCCCTGGGGCGAGCGCTACGCCGGCAGCCTGCAATGCGGACTGCCCCTGCCCCTGCCCAACGAGTCGATCGGCAACCTGATCCTGCAGCACGCGCTGGACGACGGCAGGGAAGGGTTGCTGGAAGAAAGCGCGCGGGTACTGGCGCCGGGCGGGCGGTTGTGGCTGTTCGTCCTCAATCCATGGAGCCCCTACCGCGCCCGCTGGCGCAGCAGCGGCCTGCAGGCGCGCGATGTGCAGGATTGGCGCCGCCGATTGCGCCTGCTCGGCCTGCAGCCCTGTGGGGGCGAAGTCAGCTATCTGGGCCCGCTCTGGCGCATGGCGGCCGGATCGCAGGTGCGAGCCCCCGGCCGGCTGCGCGCGGTCTGTCTGCTGGAAGCGGAAAAGCGCACCGCCTCCTTGATTCCTCCCGCGCCGGTCACCCGTCAATGGCGCGCCGGCGCCGCACCCGCATGACACGGCGCGGCTTCACCTAAAGAATTTCCCGAAAGAAGGTCACTGATGAAAGAAGTTGAAATACATACCGATGGCTCCTGCCTGGGCAATCCCGGCCCGGGCGGTTGGGCCGCGGTGCTGCGCTATCAGGGACGCGAACGCGAACTGGCAGGCGGCGAGGCACTGACCACCAACAACCGCATGGAACTGATGGCCGCGATCATGGCCCTGGAAGCGATCAGCGAGCCCTGCCGGATCACCCTGCAGACCGACTCCCAATACGTGCGCCAGGGCATCACCGAGTGGATGGCCAACTGGGTGCGCCGCAACTGGAAGACCGCGGGCGGCGATCCGGTCAAGAATCGCGATCTGTGGGAACGACTGCACGCCGCCACGCAACGCCATGCCATCGAGTGGCGCTGGGTGAAGGGCCACTCCGGCGATCCGGACAACGAGCGCGTGGACCTGCTGGCCCGCAACGAGGCGATCAAATTCCGCGATACCGCATCGGTGGGCTGAGATGAGCCGGGCGATGATCCAATCCGAACGCTTGGGACTGTACGAGCTTTCCGACCAGTCGCAGGAAGACATCGTTTTCGTGCACAGGCTGCTCAACGAACCGAGTTTTCTCGAAAACATCGGCGACCGCGGTGTGCATAACCTCGAGGATGCGCGCGGCTACATCGTGAAAGGGCCGATGGCCAGTTACCGAGCCAACGGTTTCGGCCTTTACCGCGTGCAGACCAGGGCTGGGCAGACGGTGGGCATGTGTGGTCTGGTCAATCGTCCCACCCTGGACGACGTGGACCTGGGCTACGCCCTGCTGCCGGAATTCTGCGGACAAGGGTACGCGGTGGAAGCCGGCGCGGCGGTGCTGGCCGATGCGCGCGAACGGTTGGGTCTGAAGCGCATCGTGGCCATCGTCGATCCGCGCAACGGCGGTTCGATACGGGTGCTGGAAAAGCTCGACTTCCGCTTCGAGAAAATGGTGCAGCTAACACCTGACGACGATGCGCTCAAGCTGTTCGCATCCGAGTCCCCGAGGTAAGCTGCCCGCATGCGCCAAATCATCCTGGATACCGAAACCACCGGCCTTGAATGGAAGAAGGGCAACCGCGTGGTGGAGATCGGCTGCGTGGAACTGATGGAACGCCGGCCTACCGGCAATACCTACCATCAGTACATCAATCCCCAGCGCGAGTTCGAGCAGGGCGCGGCCGAAGTCACCGGATTGAGCCTGGAGTTCCTGGCCGACAAGCCCGTGTTCGCCGATATCGCCGACGGCTTCCTGCAATTCATCGACGGCGCCGAGCTGATCATCCACAACGCGGCCTTCGACATTGGTTTCCTGGACAACGAACTGTCCTTGCTGGGCGAGCGTTACGGACGCATGCGCGACCGCGTGCAGGTGGAGGATTCGCTGCTGATGGCGCGGCAGCGTTTCCCCGGCCAGCGCAATTCGCTGGACGCCCTATGCAAGCGCCTGGGCGTGGACAACACCCACCGCCAGCTGCACGGCGCGTTGCTCGATGCGCAACTGCTGTGCGAGGTGTACCTGCACCTGACCGCAGGGCAGAGCGAGATCGGCTTCGGCGGCGACGAGCCCGCCCAGCAGGCCACGGCCACGCCCGTGTTCGCGGTGCCGGCGTCCGGTACGCGCCCGCGCGTGCTGGTCAGCGAAGTGGAACTAGCCGCCCACGAATCGCGTCTGGCTGTTTTGCGCAAGAAGTCTGGCGATAAGTGCCTGTGGGATCAGTAGCTTTTCCTTCTCCCGCCGGGAAAAGGTGGCGCGTAGCGCCGGATGAGGGAAGGGAAGTTCAGACCCACGATAACTACCCTACAAGCGGATGATCCACTCCCTCATCCGCCCTTTGGGCACCTTCTCCCGGTGGGAGAAGGGAAAAAATCAGTGGCAGCGCACCAGGATCGCAGTGACGTTGTCCGAGCCGCCGCCGTCCAGCGCCGCGGCGATCAGCGTATCCACGCATTCCTGCGCGCTGCAATCGTTGTGGCGCAAGGTGTTGGCGATGCCCTTGTCGTCCACTTCCTCGGTCAGGCCGTCGCTGCAGAGCAGCAGCTGCATGCCGGGTTTCAGTTCCCCGGTCATGGTTTCTACGTTCAGGTGATTGGGGTCGGTCACGCCCAGGGCCTGGGTGACCACATTGCGGTGCGGATGGGAGCGGGCCTGCTCGCTGGTCAGCGAACCCTGCACGATCAGTTCCTGCACGTAGCTGTGGTCCTGGCTGAGCTGGGCCAGGTTGCCGTCGCGCCACAGGTAGGCCCGGCTGTCGCCCACCCAGGCCACTTCGAAGCGGTTGCCGTGCACGCGTACGGCCACCACCGTGGTGCCCATGGGCAGGGTGTCGTTGCGGCGCTTGGAGGTGCGGATGATCTCTTCGTCGGCGATACGGATGGCCTGGGCCAGCGGGGTGCCGTCGCGGATCTCGCGGACGATGGTTTCGCGGGCCAGGGCGCTGGCGACTTCGCCGCAGGCGTGCCCGCCCATGCCGTCGGCCACCAGCCACAATCCCAGTTCGCTGTCACCGTAATAGGTGTCTTCGTTCAAGTCGCGGCGGAGCCCAACGTGGGTGAGGTGTCCGAATTCGATCATGGCGCCCTGTTGGTCTGAATCCGATTATCCCTATCGGCTTGAACGGCATGATCGCGGGGAAACGGACAAGCGGCAAGGTTTTGCGGAATCGCCGGGCTGCGCGGGTTCAGCGGCGGTGCGGCAGCGGGGAAACGTCGCCGTCGCGCTTGTCCCGACGCGGCGCGGCCCGTATCATGCACGACCCCGGCCGGTATGGGCGGGGCGACCGGAGAGGTGGCAGAGTGGTCGAATGTACCTGACTCGAAATCAGGCGTACGTGTAAGCGTACCGAGGGTTCGAATCCCTCCCTCTCCGCCAGATACGCCAAAGGCCCCCGCAAGGGGGCTTTTGCATGTGGGGCAACGGACCGCCAACGCCCGTTCCCTTACACTTACCGATACCGCAAACAGAGCCGATGCCATGTCAGAGATCCAAGTCCCCGTTTCCTTCGGCGAACTGCTCGACAAGATCGCCATCCTGCAGATCAAGTCCGAGCGGATGAGCGACGAAACCAAGCTGGCCAACGTGCGCAACGAACTCTCGGCCTTGGAAAGCACCTGGATGGCGCATCCGGCCGCCGGCCAGAACATCGTCGACCTGCGTGCGCAGCTGAAGGCGGTGAACGAGCGCCTGTGGGTGATCGAGGACGACATCCGCATCAAGGAGAAGGCGCAGGAATTCGACGCCGAATTCATCCGCCTGGCGCGTGCGGTGTATTTCGAGAACGACGACCGCGCGCGGATCAAAAAGGACATCAACCTGGCGCTGGGTTCCAGCTATGTGGAAGAGAAGTCCTACCAGGACTACCGGGCCGCTTCCAAGTCCTGATCGTCGGGCCGATTCCTTCCTGCTCTATGCGGGAAGCCGGTCGGCCCGATAGCGTTCGAACGCGGCGATCGCATCGGCTACGCCGATCAATTCCATCACTCCGTCGAACTCGATCTTGGTTCCCCATTTGAGTTCCGACGCCGGCTTGCCCAGGAACTTGCGCGCAGCCGCATCGTATTTGTCCACGCAATAGCGCACGTCCGAATACGGTCCGCTGCGCAGCGGGTTGCTGGCCGTATGCAGGCCCAGCACCTTGGTGCCCATCGCGTTGGCGATGTGCATCGGGCCGGAATCCGGCGTCATCACCAGCTCGGCGCGCTCCAGCAGGGCGGGCAACTGCTTCAAGGTGTCCTTGCCGACCAGGTCCAGTGCGGGCGATTTCATCGCCGCGACAATCGCATCGGTAGTGCTGCGTTCCAACTCGCTGCGGCCGCCGCACAGGACGATGCGCCAGCCTTGGGTAGCGGCATGGTCGGCGACGGCGGCATAGCGGTCCGGGTACCAGTTGCGGCGCACATGGCTGGAACAGGGCGAAATCATCAACGTCGGCGCACCATCGTCGGCCCACTGCGCCCTGGCCCATTCGCGCGCGGCCTCGGGCACCGGCAGGTCCCACACGACCTCGGTCTGCTTCAGGCCCAGCGGCTCGCAGAAGCTGCCGATGGCGTCCAGTACGTGGATGCCGGGACGGTCGGGGATGCGTTCGTTGATGAAGAGGCCATGCAGGTCCTTGGCACGCGCTCGGTCGTAGCCGATGCGGCGTCTGGCCGGAACGAAGGCGGAAAGCACGTTGGCGCGAAAGGCCACCTGCATCTGCAGCAGCGCATCGAATCCTTCGGCCGGCAATTGCTTGCGCAGGGCGCGCATGCCGGCCATGCCGGAGCGCTTGTCGTAGGCGTGGAAGGTCACGCCGTCCAGGCCTTCCAGTAACTTCTGGCCGCCCTTGTCGATGATCCAGTGCAGCCGCGTTTGCGGCCATGCGCGTTGCAGCGTGCGGACCAAAGGTACGACGTGGGTCACATCGCCCAGCGCCGACAGGCGCAGCAGGCACAGCGATAAAGGATTGGTAGACAAGTATTGTTAGACTCGGAGGAATGGTCGATTTTGACGCAACGGAATCCATGACCCCGTTCCGCGAAGGTAGCGGATTGGGAGCGATTCTGTTCGACAGCAAACAGCTACGGCAAGCGGATCCGGAATGGTTCCTGCCCGCGAAGTGGTCAGAACGGGCCCGGCCGGTCGATAGCGGCGGCCGCGGCGGCGCCTGGTTCATCGATGCGCCGTTCGGCCCCAGCCTGTTGCGCCTGTACCTGCGAGGGGGTTGGGCGGCGCGCGTGAGCCGCGACCAATACCTGTGGCATGGCGCCAACCGCACCCGCAGTTTCGAAGAGTTCCGCCTGACCCGCGCCCTGTTGGCCAAGGGCCTGCCGGTGCCGCGGCCCATCGCCGCCAGTTATGTGCGCAACGGAATGAGCTATCGCGCTGCGATCCTGATCGAGCGCCTGCCCGATGTGCGCACGCTCGCCGACCGCGCCCAGGTCGCCGGCAAGGACGCCCCTTGGGAAGAGGCGGGCCGCCTGGTCGCACGCTTCCATCGGGCCGGGCTGGACCACGCCGACCTCAACGCGCACAACCTGTTGTTCAACCCGCAAGGAAAAGGCTGGATGATCGATTTCGACCGCGGCGCACTGCGTATTCCGGCTACCCGTTGGCGCGAGAACAACCTGATGCGATTGCAACGTTCGCTGTTGAAACTTCGCGATACGCGCAGTCGCGACGAGGTGATGCAGGACTTCGCCCGCCTGCGCCGCGCCTACGACATCGCCTGGCAGCGGGGGTTCTGATGGGTTGGGCTTTGCGATTCCTGGGTGTGGGCAGTGCGGCGGCGGTGGAGCTGGGTTCGGCCAACGCGACTATCGAGCGCGATGGGTCGCCGTGGCTGACCATCGATTGCGGAGCGGAGGGTCTGTCGGCTTATCTGGCGCATTACGGAACCCTGCCGCAGGCCTTGTTCGTCACCCATACGCACCTGGACCACGTCGGCGGTTTCGAACGGTTGTTCGTGGCCGCCTGGTTCGACCCGGAACGTCGCGGCAAGGTGAAGCTGTACGTCCCCGCCCCGGTCGTGCCGCTGTTGCACCAGCGTGTGGGCAGCTATCCCAATGCGCTGGCCGAGGGCGGGGTCAACTTCTGGGATGCGTTCCAGGTAATACCGGTCGGCACCTCGTTCTGGCATGACGGGGTGCAACTGGAAGTGTTTCCCGCCCGCCACCACTGGCCCGAAACCGCCTACGGCCTGCGTCTGCGCGGCAGCCTGGTCTGGACCGGCGATACCCGGCCGATTCCCGAAACGCTGGCCAAGTTCGCCGACGCCGGCGAGTGCGTCGCCCACGATTGCGGCCTGCACGGCAACCCCTCGCACAGCGGCATCGACGATCTGGAACGCGAATACCCGCCCGAGCTGCTGCAGCGCTGCCTGCTTTACCACTACGCCAGCGCCGAGGACGGGCGCGCCCTGGAGGCGCGCGGTTATCGGGTAGCCAGGAAGGGCGAAGTGGTAGCCTTGCACGAGACCGTTACCGCCCCTATCCCTTGATCATGAGCGCAGTTCCGCAAATCCCGGCGTGGCCGCTGGGTCTGCCGTCGGGCACGCCGGTGGACAGGCGCGGCCGGCCGTTGCGCGACCTGCGTTTGTCGGTGATCGAGGCCTGCAATTTCCGCTGCGGTTACTGCATGCCCGCCGATCAAGTGCCGGACGACTACGGTTTGGATTCGGCCTCGCGCCTGTCGTTCGACGAAATCGAAACCCTGGTGCGCGGATTCGCGCGCATCGGCGTCAACAAGCTGCGCCTGACCGGTGGCGAGCCGCTGCTGCGCAAGAACCTGCCGGAGTTGATAGCGCGCCTTTCCGCGATTCCGGGGATCGAGGACCTGGCTCTGACCACCAACGGTTCGCTGCTGGTTGCGCAGGCCGATGCACTGCACCGCGCCGGTTTGCGCCGGCTTACCGTCAGCCTGGACGCCTTGGATGCGGATCTGTTCCGTGAAATGTCCGGCGGCCGCGGTGAAGTGTCGGTGGTGATGGCGGGCATCGATGCCGCAACGCGGGCGGGCTTCCATTCGCTGAAGATCAATTGCGTGGTGCAGCGCGGCGTCAACGAAGGCCAGGTGATGCCGCTGGTCGAGCGTTTCCGTGGCAGCGGCCACGTGCTGCGCTTCATCGAGTACATGGACGTGGGGACCTGCAACGGCTGGCAGCGCACGCAGGTGGTTACCTCCGCCGAGCTGCGCGACCGCATCGCCTCACGCTGGCCGATCTTGCCGCTCGATCCCAACTATCGCGGCGAAGTGGCGACGCGCTACCGTTTCGAAGACGGCGCGGGCGAAATCGGATTCGTCAGCTCGGTCAGCGAAGCTTTTTGCGGCGATTGCCATCGCGCGCGCGTCTCGGCGGACGGGCATCTGTATACCTGCCTGTTCGCGTCGGAGGGAACCGATCTTCGCGGTACGCTTGCGCAGGGCGAAGCGGCATTCGCCGATCATCTCGCCGGCCTCTGGTCGCAACGCGCGGACCGCTACAGCGAGTTGCGGGGCGAACGCGAGGCCAGCAAGGGCAGGCATGTCGAAATGTTCTTGATCGGTGGTTGAATGGCGCGCAAAAAAGTCCTGACCCACCTCGATGCCGCAGGCCTGCCGTCCATGGTGGACGTCTCCGGCAAGCCGGCGACCGCGCGCGCGGCCACGGCCGAGTGCCGGGTGCGTTTCCCGAAAGCGGTGGCGGCGCAGCTGCATGCCAGCGGATTGCGCAGCGCCAAGGGCGGCATCGCGGATACCGCGATCATCGCCGGCACCCTGGCGGTCAAGCGCACCCACGAACTGATTCCTTTCTGCCACCCGCTGCCGATAGACGGCTGCCGCATCGTCATCGCCTGGGACGGCGACAACGCATTGAAGATCGAGTGCGCGGTCAGGACGACGCATCGCACCGGTGTGGAAATGGAAGCGCTGACCGGCGCCACGGTCGCCGCGCTGACCGTCTACGACATGTGCAAGGCGCTTTCGCACCGGATCGTGATCGGGCCGGCCAAGCTGCTGGGCAAGCACGGCGGCAAACGCGATTTCGGGGAAGCGTGATGGCGACGGTGACGGTTCTCTATTTCGCCAGCTTGCGCGATGCGAGCGGCGTCGCCTCGGAGCGCGTCGAGTCGAACGCCTCCGATCTGCACGCCTTGTATGCCGAGCTGCAGACGCGTCACGGATTCGCCATGCCGGCCAATCGCCTGCGCGTGGCGGCCGACGGCGAATTCGCCAACTGGGGCGATGCTTTGCGCGATGGCGGCGAGATCGCCTTCATTCCGCCCGTGTCGGGGGGATAAGAATGCCTAGTAATGCCGACAGCCCCTCCGTCGTCATTCCAGCGAAAGCTGGAATGACGGCATCGGTTTGTTCGTGCTGTCCGCGCGCATGAGACGTTTCCACCTCTCCCAAGTGCCGATCCAGGTCGCGCCCCTGCGCGAGGAACTTTCGCACCCCACCGCCGGCGCCTTCGCCAGTTTTGAAGGCTGGGTGCGCGACCACAATGAAGGCCGTGCGGTGGGCGGACTGCGCTACGAGGCCTACATCGCCCTGGCCGAGAAGGAAGGCGAGCGGGTACTGGATGAAGCGTTGCGGAAGTTCGCCATCGTCGAGGCGCGCTGCGTACACCGCGTCGGCGATCTGGCCATCGGCGATCTGGCGGTATGGGTCGGCGTCAGCGCGGCGCACCGCGGCGCGGCATTCGACGCTTGCCGCTACATCATCGATGAAGTGAAATCGCGGGTTCCGATCTGGAAGCACGAGCGCTACCGGGAAGGAGATCCGGGCTGGCTGCATCCCGAACCCGATACCGCAAAAGACTGATACGGAAGCCAACCCGCATGATCGGCGCAACTCGTCCCGTCGTTTCCATTTTCCTGGTGTGTTTGCTGTCGCTCGCGGCCGGCCTGGTTCATGCCGACGAGTTGCTGGTCGGCAACAAGTCCGGCGACAGCGTCTGGCGGCTTTCCGTGCGCGATGGCCGCAAGACCGGCGAATTCCGCACCGGCAAGGCGCCGCACGAGATCGCCGTAGCCGGCAACGGCCGCTTCGCGCTGGTCAGCAACTATGGCCGCGAGACCTCCGGCAATACGCTGTCGGTGCTGGATCTGGTGGGCGGCAAGCCCACCCGCAGCATCGACCTGGGCGAACACGGCGCGCCGCACGGCCTGCGCCTGTTGCCTGGCGACGAACGCGCATTGGTGACCACCGAAGGCTCCGCCAGCCTGCTGATCGTGAATATCGGCCGTGGCGTGGTGGAAAGGGTGGTCGACGTGGGTACGGGCACCGGACACATGGTCGCGCTGTCGCCCGATGCCAAAATCGCCTATGTCACCAAGGTCAACGCGGGCACGCTGAGCCGCATCGACTTGTCCTCTGGACTCAAGGCTCAGGAACGCGCCGCCGGCAAGGGTGCCGAAGGCGTGGCGGTGAGCCCGGATGGCAAAGAGGTGTGGGTCACCAACCGGCAGGAAGGCTCCATCACCGTGCACGATCCGGCCACCCTGGCGATCAAGCGCAGGATGAGCAGCAAGGGTTTTCCGATCCGCGTGGTGTTTACCGCCGATGGCCGCCACGCATTGGTGACCAATGCGACCGCGGCCAATGTGGCGGTGTTCGACGCCCGCAGCAAATTGCGCGTGGCCACCATAGAGCTGGCCGAGCCCGGCGTCGTCTACAACCAGAGCATGCTGGGAGGCACGGCGATGCCGATCGGCACCGTGGTCGATCCCATCCGGCAACGTGCCTACGTGGCGATCAGCGGGGGCGACCGGATCGCGGTGATCGATACCCGTGAATGGAAAGTCATAGATTACTGGCACGCAGGCCGGGAACCGGATGCGTTGGGACTGGTGCCGGGCCGCTAGCGCCGGTAATCCGTTCATGGTGTGATCTGGGCGGAACAGGCCATCTAGAAGCAGGCCGCCTAAAGGTGGCGGCCCAGCCGGCTGGCCTCGGCACCCGCATCAGTCAATACCGTTGCTGCCTTCCGGCCCTGGCGGAGTTTTCAACCTAGCGTCGCGAGGGGCCGACAGGGCCACCATAGGACTGATGCGCGTTGCGCCACATCATGAAACTGGCGGAGAGAGGGGGATTCGAACCCCCGAAGCGCGGTTTAGACGCTTACACACTTTCCAGGCGTGCTCCTTCAACCGCTCGGACACCTCTCCGGGACCTGAAGACGGGCAAAGCCGCTTTCAGGGCCGCGAATTCTAGCTGGCGCGGGGATTTATTGCGAGTCCCGCCTGACTGAGAGCGGAATTTCGCTGGCCAGTCATTGATCCGGGCCCGTGGCGACGGGCCGGGAAATTCTTTCCTTGGACAGAACCACTCGGCGCGGCACAATGACCGTTCAGATGAAAACGGCTGCCTAATGTCCTACCTAGTCCTCGCCAGAAAGTGGCGTCCCAAGCGTTTTTCCGAGCTCGTCGGGCAGGAACACGTGGTGCGGGCGCTCAGCAACGCGCTGGAAAGCGGCCGCGTGCATCACGCCTTCCTGTTCACCGGCACCCGCGGCGTGGGCAAGACCACCATCGCCCGCATCTTCGCCAAATCGCTGAACTGCGAGGAAGGCACCAGCGCCGAGCCCTGCGGCAAGTGCTCGACCTGCCTGGACATCGATTCGGGCCGCTATCTGGACCTGCTGGAGATCGACGCGGCCTCCAACACCGGCGTGGACGACGTGCGCGAGGTGATCGAGAACGCCCAGTACATGCCCTCGCGCGGCAAGTTCAAGGTCTATCTGATCGACGAAGTGCACATGCTCTCGAAGGCGGCGTTCAACGCGCTGCTGAAGACGCTGGAAGAGCCGCCCGGGCACGTGAAGTTCCTGTTGGCCACCACCGACCCGCAGAAGCTGCCGGTGACCGTTCTCTCGCGCTGTCTGCAGTTCAATCTGAAGCGCCTGGACGAAGGCCAGATCTCCGGCCAGATCTCGCGCATCCTGGCCGCCGAGGAAATCCAGGCCGACGACA
The DNA here is from genome assembly GCA_036383995.1 of Pseudoxanthomonas sp. Taxonomy (GTDB): domain Bacteria; phylum Pseudomonadota; class Gammaproteobacteria; order Xanthomonadales; family Xanthomonadaceae; genus Pseudoxanthomonas_A. The sequence goes on along the minus strand of DASVNG010000007.1, from coordinate 108,883 downwards.
GCGCCATCCGCCAGATCGCCAAGGCCGCCGACGGCAGCCTGCGCGACGGTCTGTCGCTGCTGGATCAGGCCATCGCCTACACCGGCAGCAACAATGGCGGCGCGCTGCGGGAGGAGGGCGTACGCACCATGCTGGGCACGGTGGACCGCACCCAGGTCGGCGCCATGCTCGCTGCGTTGGCCGATGGCGACGGCGCGCGCCTGCTGCAGATCGTCGCCGCGCTGGCCGAATTCTCGCCGGACTGGAATGGCGTGCTGGAGGCTTTGGCCGAGGCGCTGCACCGCATCCAGGTGCGCCAGTTGGTGCCCAGCGTGTCGGTGGAAGCCGACGGCATCGATGCCGAACATTTCGCCCAGCGCCTGCGGCCGGAAGTGGTGCAGTTGTGGTACCAGATGGCGGTGAACGGGCGTCGCGATCTCTATCTCGCGCCCAGCACGCGCGCCGGTTTCGAAATGAGCGTGCTGCGGATGCTGGCGTTCCGGCCGGCCGGGGCAGGGCAGGTCAATGCGGAGCCGGCCGGCACGACCGAAGCGGCGAAGCCTTCGCAGACCGCTTCAGTGGTCGCCGCGCCGCCGCCGGAGCCCGCAGTCGCCAGACAGGAAACTCCTGCGCCTCTCGCCAAATCGGTAGCGGCAACGCCAGTGGTGCCGGTCGCCAGACCGCAACCGCAATCTGCGCCAGCCGCAGTCGCGCCCGTTGCCGAAAGCGCAGTCGCCGCGATCGCCACCGCCGAGGACTGGCTGCATTTCGCCGGCAACAGCGGCATGAAGGGGGCCGCGCGCCAATTGGCGGAAAACGCCGCCTTCGTCGGTTATGGCGAAGGCGTCCTGCGCCTGTCGCTGGACGCGGGTTTCGATTACCTGCGCTCGGAAAAATCGCTCGCCGAATTGTCCAATACGCTGGCCAGCAAGCTCGGCGCCGCCCCGCGCATCGCCTTCGACCATGCGCTCGGCGAATCGGAAACGCTGCAGCAGCGCAGCCACCGCGAGCGCACCCAGCGCCAGAGCGCCGACGAAGAAAATTTCATGAACAACCCGGATGTGCAGCGCCTCATCCAGCAGCACGGCGCCAAACTGGTGCCGGATTCCATCCGCTCCTACGACGAATGAACAGGTAAAGAAAATGCGTGGAAATATCGCCCAACTGATGCAGCAAGCGCAGAAGATGCAGGAAAACATGCAGCGCGCCCAGGAAGAGCTGGCCAAGCTGGAAGTCACCGGCAGCGCCGGCGGCGGCATGGTCAGCGTGACCCTGACCGGCGCCAAGGAGTGCCGCAAGGTGCGTATCGATCCCAGCGTTTTGGCCGACCCGGAAATGGCCGAGGACCTGATCGCCGCCGCCTTCAACGACGCGTCCAACAAGATCGACGCCGAGTCCAAGAGCAAGATGGGCGCAGCTACCGCCGGCATGCAGTTGCCGCCGGGCATGAAGATGCCGTTCTGAATCTAGTTTCGTCTTCCATGATAGCGATGGAGAACGGGACGAATCGCTTGGCATCCATGCAGATGGAACGTCCACTTGACCCCCTTCCAACCTCCCCCTGTCTTCGCAAGGGGAGGGGCAAAAAGCCATGAGCGCGCCACTACTCGAACAACTCATCGAAGCCTTGCGCGTCCTGCCCGGTGTCGGTCAGAAGACCGCGCAGCGCATGGCCTACCAATTGCTGGAACGCGAACGCGAAGGCGGCCAGCGTCTGGCCGAAGTGCTGGCGCTGGCGCTGGAGCACATCGGGCATTGCAGGCATTGCCGCGATTTCACCGAGACCGAGGTCTGCGCCATCTGCGCCAGTTCCAGCCGCGACCAGCACTTGCTGTGCGCGGTGGAATCGCCGGCCGATCGTCTGGCCATCGAACAGGCCACCGGTTATCGCGGCCTGTATTTCATCCTGCAGGGACGGCTGTCGCCGCTGGACGGCATCGGCCCGCGCGAGCTTGGGCTGGATGCATTGGGCGACCGACTGGCGCGGGGCGAGGTCACCGAGCTCATCATCGCCACTAACCCCACCGTGGAGGGCGAAGCCACCGCGCATTACCTGGCGCAGCTGGCGCGTCAGCACAAGGTGCATCCCAGCCGCCTTACCCATGGCGTGCCGCTGGGGGGAGAACTGGAATACGTCGATCGCGGCACGCTGTCGCATGCCTTCGGCACCCGCAGCGAAATGCCGTTGTAGGAGCGCCCGGCGGGCGCCGCCAAGGCAATCAATATTCATCAAGGAGACGCCAATGGCCGACACTCTTTTCGGCAAGATCATCCGCCGCGAAATCCCCGCCGACATCGTCTACGAAGACGATGAGGTGCTCGGTTTCCGCGATATCGCTCCGCAGGCGCCGGTACACGTTCTCTTCATTCCCAAGAACGAGGCGATCCCCACCCTGGACGACCTGCAGCCGGGCCATGCCGAGCTGGTAGGAAAGCTGGTGCTGGCCGCCGCCGAATACGCGCGCCGCGAAGGCTTCGCGCAGAACGGTTATCGCGTGGTCATGAACTGCCGAGAGGATGCCGGGCAGACCGTATTCCACGTGCACCTGCATCTGCTGGCGGGCGCTCGGCTGGGGCGTTTCGGTACGCCTGGATAACATAGGTGCAGTGAAAAAAAGCCGCTTGTCCTGTCAGCCGCAGTCCCTGCTCAAAGTAGGGCGGGCACTGCCCGCCCTACCTCTGGAACGGTACACAGGAATAAAAAAAGCCGCTCATCGAGCGGCTTTTTTCATGTTCGATCAGGCAAATCTCACCACCAACCCCAGCGTCCCCAGCGCGGACCCCAGAAGGGGTCGTAGAACGGAGATGGGCGGATCTCGACTTCGCGCACTTCCGGCCACAGGTAGACCACGTCGGCGGTCATCCGTGGCAACCGGTAGTCGTATTCGCCGATGCGTGTGGACTCCACGCCATCGACGCGGCCGATGAAAGTCACTTCGCGGCCTTCGGTGAATACCGCAGGGTCGTAGAAACCGGCGCGGCAGGCGATGAAGCGGCCGTCGGTGGCATCCGGTGCGCTGCTGAGAGGACGACCGGTGCCGCCCAGCGGGCGCGAGATCAACTGGAAGCAGGTGTTGTCCTGGCCCGGTACGGTTTCCACGATGCGGCCGCCCCAGCGTACGGAGGTGCCGACCTGGCTGCCGGCGACGGCTTCCCTGGGCGTGACCGGAGTGAAAGCGCCCTGCAACGGCTTGGGCGCGGTGGCGCAGGCGCCCAGCAGCAGACTGCTTGCGGCCAGTGCGATGAGGCGGATTTTGGCGTTCATGGTGAATCTCCGAAGATTCAAGGACGGTGCCGACGCAGGTCGTTGAGTAGTGCAGCGTCCCCAACGGCGCCAGCGTAGCGCGTTTGAGCGAAACGGCGGCTGAGCGGAATCAGGGTGCCGGCCGCTTGCGGTCTGGCCGCGGCGACGCGTTCGGCCCAGTCCAAAGCCGGCTCATGCGGCTGCCGTCCCAGGCCCAACCGCGCATAGCGCAGCGCCAGCCGGTGCCAGGCGCGCAGCAACGGATCGCGCTCCCGTTCTCCACGCGCCAGCAGCCAGGCCATCCATCCCAGCGCCGCCAGCGCGAAAATCCCGAACAGCACGCCCAGGCGTCCGCCGTCCAACTGGTCCATGCCGAAAGGCTGCAACAGGCGCTGCTGCCGATCGGCATTGAAACCGAGTACCAGGTCGTTCCAGCCGCGCCGCATCCAATCGCTGAAATCGCCCAATGAGGCCAGCCGGTTGATTCCTCCGCTGGCTCCCGCGCCCAGTCGATCCTCTATGGTGTCGTAGACGCGTTCGGGCGCCACCGCGGCGGTCGGGTCCACGCGCACCCAGCCGCGTCCGGCCAACCATACTTCGGCCCAGGCATGGGCATCCATGTTCCGCACCACCCAGTAGTCGCCGAGCGCGTTGCGCACACCGCCGACATAACCGGTGACCACGCGCGCGGGAATGCCAGACGCGCGCATCAGGACCACGAAAGAAGAGCTGAAATGCTCGCAATAACCTTGCTTCTGGTCGAACAGGAATTCGTCCACGCTGTTGCGTCCGGGCAGCGGCGTATCCAGGGTGTAGGCGAATTCGCGCTTCACCCAGTCCAGTGCGCGTTGCACGACGGCGTCGTCGTCGGTTCCGGCTTCGCGCCGCCATTGCCGGGCAAGGGTCAGGGTGCGCGGGTTGTAACCCGCCGGCAGGTCGAGCGCGCGCTGACGCGTAGCGGCGTTGAGTTGCGGCTGGAAATTCGCCGGCGGCGACGATTGCAGCCGCCAGCGGCTCAACGCATTGAGCGGCGTGGCGGAATACAGGCTGTAGTCCTGCGAAAGGAAGCCGCCCACAGGCGCGGCGCGCGGCAGGTCCAGCGCTACCAGCTGGCGGCGGTCGGTGGGTTCGAGTTCGATCTGATAATCCCAGACGATGTTCCTGCGGGCGGCCGGCGCAGCCGGAAGTTGCTGCATTGCGCGGTCCTGGGTCCAGCTGCGGCCGTCGAAATCCCAAAGCACCGGGCCGCGCCAATACATTTCCTGCAACGAGGGGCGCGTACCGAAAAACTCCACCCGCAGGGCAGGGTTATCGTCCGCCATCAAATCCAGCCACCCACCAGGCGTCATGCTGTCCGAAAGCCCCGGACGGCTCACGGCGCGTTCGGGTACGCCCCATAGCGGAGAACCCAGCCGCGGAAACAGCCAGAATGCGCTCAACGCCAGCGGCAATCCGATCGCCATCAGCTTGCCCACCGCCGCCAGCGCGCGTAACGGCGTGGCGGTGCCGGCAAGCGATTGCGACTCCACATCGGCCAGCCGTTGCAAAGTCAGCAAGGCGCAAAGGACAGACAGCAGTCCCAGCAGCATCGTGAGCGGACCTTGATCGAGCAAGAAGGCCGAGAAAGGCGCGAACAAGGCGAAGCCGATAAGGCTGCGCGCATCGCGCAGGGTAGAAGTTTCCGAGGGCTTGATGGCGATCATGGCCGCCAGCAGCGCGCAACCGGTATCGCGTCCGAAACGGAAGCCCATCTGTGAGAACACCGCGGCCAGCACCAGCAGCGCTAACAACAGACGCAAAATCGCCGGCATCGGCCTGCGCCAGGAAAGGGCCGAAACCAGAACCGCCGCCAGTGCGATCGCCGACGCCAACCCAGCAGGGATCTGCAACAGCAGCGGCAACAGCGACAGCGCCGCGGTGGCGAGCGTCCACAGATGGCTGCCGTTGTCTATTCGGTCGCGGGAACTATCAGTGGCCATTGCCATGCGCAAGCTCGGCATGCGGCAACAACGACAACGCACGTAGGCAGAGATGCCGATGCGCAGGCCCTTGCCCGGGCCCCAGCACCGGCTGTCCGGGAAGAGACAGGCGATAGCGTCGCCCTTCGCGCTCAGCCAGATCCACCCAGTGGGCGAGCCGGCTGATGCGCTGCTCGGCGGCAAGCGGCGCAAGCGCCCGCCACTCCAGGCTGACCTCGACCGCAAGCGGCTGCTCGTATTCGCGCACCATCAGCGAATCGCGACGGGCGGAGGGTTTCCAGGCGATGGCGCGGCGCGGGTCGCCGGCGCGGTAGCTGCGCAGGTGATGCACGTCGTCGCCAGCGGGATTCAAGCGGGCATGGCTGGCGCTGCCGTCGCCCAACGGCAGTGGCGGACCTTGCGTCTCCGGTACGGGATAAACCAGCATCGGTTGATCGGGCCAGACCCACGCCCATGCCAGGGCCAGGCCGAGCGGCTGGGTGGTGGAAATACGGATGCGGCCCAATTCCAGCCAGCCGCGCCGTTGCGTCTGCACCGGCAAGGTGACTGCCACGGGTTCGCTGGCCAGTAACGTCGCACTCGTCCGGTTTTCCCCATACCGCAATTGCAGGCCGCGCCGGTTGCGTGCGTCCTTTGCCGAAAGTGCGACATGCATTTGCAGCGTATTGCCTGCGGCGACGGGTTCGGCGGAGACCGCATCGATACGCAGACCGGACAGCTGCAAGTGCGCTGCGATGAGGCTTGCCAACGCGGTGGCGCCCAGCAGCAACGCCAGCAGCAAGGCAGGATTGTTGTTGTAGTTCAGCGCGCCCAGCAGCATGGCCAACAGCACGGCGCCGAAGAAGAAGCCGAAACGCGAAGGCAGCACGTAGACCCGGCGCCGGTCCAGCTTCGCCGGCAACGCTTCGGCCGCGCGCGGCCGCGCGAGCAGCGCGAAGCGCGTAGCCAGGCGTTCGCGTGGTGTGGCTTGCATCGCCCTAGTCCACGGCCACCGCATGCAGGATGGATTTAGCCAGTGCCGCGGTGGATGAAGCTTCTGCTTCGGCGACCAGGCGGTGGGCGGCCACCGCCGAAAACAGCGCCTGCACGTCCTCCGGCAGCACATGACGCCGCCCCAGCAACAAGGCATAGGCGCGCGCCGCGCGCAGCAGCGCGATGCCGGCGCGCGGCGACAGGCCCACGCGCACGCCCGGATGCTGGCGGCTGCGGGCCATCAATGCCTGCACGTAGTCCACCAGTGGGGCGCTGGCGTGCACCTGGTTCACCGCGGTGCGCAATGCCAGCACGTCTTCGCTGGACAACAACGGTTCGGTGCGGGCGATCAGCTCGCGGCGATCGTCTCCGGCCAGCAAGGCGCGTTCGGATTCCGCATTCGGGTAACCCAGGGTCAGTCTCAGCAGGAAGCGGTCGAGTTGCGAATCCGGCAGCGGATAAGTGCCCGACAGATCCACCGGGTTTTGTGTGGCGATGACGAAGAACGGATCCGGCAACGGCCGGGTCATGCCGTCCAGGGTGACCTGGTGCTCGGCCATGGCTTCCAGCAGCGCGCTCTGCGTTCTGGGCGGGGCGCGGTTGATTTCGTCCGCCAGCAGCACGTGGGTGAAGACGGGACCGGGATGGAACTGGAACTGCCGCGATTGCGCGTCGTACACCGACACGCCCAGGACATCTGCGGGCAACAGATCCGAAGTGAATTGCACGCGCTGGAAGCCGAGTCCGAGCGTGGCGGCCAACGCATGGGCCAGCGTGGTCTTGCCAAGACCGGGGAGGTCCTCGATCAGGATATGGCCGCCGGAAAGCAAGGCGACGAACGCCAGGCGGACTTCCTGTGGCTTGCCCAGCACCAGCGAGTTGACCTGCTGTTGCGCGGACTTCAGGGCCGCGTGCAACGCATCGGTTAGCATCTCTGGTGCGGGCGGCTGGGCGAGCATCGTTTTTCCAGGTTCTTTTCAAGGAAGTCTAACGGCATATGCGGGACGAAAGAATGCAGGATGTGGCATGCAAGATATAAAGCGCGCGCAACGACTCTTCCTGTTGCTGTGGACAGTGGTGACCGCCATCAAGCTTTTGATCGCGGCGCGCCTGCCGTTGTTCGTGGACGAGGCGTTCTACTGGCAGGAAGGCCAGCATTTCGCGGCCGCCTATTCCGATCTTCCGGGGCTGACCGCATGGATGACCCGGCTGGGCACCGAGATCGGCGGCCAGCATGTACTTGCCCTGCGCGCGCCGTTTCTGTTGCTGGCGGCATTGCTGCCGTGGCTTATCACCCATATCGCCAGCCGCTGGTTCGGTGAAGCGGCCGGCTGGCGCGCAGGAAGCCTGGCCGTACTGATGCCGCTGGCAGGTAGCCTGGGCATCCTGGCGCTACCCGATGTGCCGATGGCTTTCGCCACGGTGCTCTGCCTGGATGCGGGCGCGCGCCTGTTGCGCGAGATCGACGCCGCTTCGGCTTTCGAGCTCGCACTGGGCCTGACCATCGGCGCCTTGAGCCATTACCGTTTCATCGGCGTGATCGGCGTGGGATTGATCGCGCTTGCTCTACTGCCGGAAGGCAGACGCGTGTTGCGCGATCCGCGCGTTTGGGTGGCGCTGGCGGTGGGCATCGCCGCATGGACGCCGTTGGTGGCCTGGAATCTGGAAAACGCAGACGCCGGCCTGCGCTTCCAGCTCGTCGATCGGCATCCCTGGGCGTTCCAGTCCACAGGCTGGTGGTTCCTGGTGGTGCAGGCGGGGCTGGTCACGCCGTTGCTGTTCTTCGCCTTGATCCAGGTGTTCGTGCGCTCGTTCCGCAAGGGCGACGGAATGCCGGCGCAATGGCGTTATTTCGGCTTGCTGGGCGGCGTCTCCACCCTGGCTTTCTTCGCGCTGGGGTTTTTCGCCGATGTGGAACGGGTCAGTTTCCACTGGCCTTTACCGGGTTACCTGCCGTTGCTGATCGCGGTGCCGGCATTGCTGCGCGAATGGCCGCGTGGCTTGCGTATCGCCACCTGGATATTGAGTGGGGCCGGACTGCTGGCGGTGCTGGGGTATTACCTGGTGCTATCCACGCCGCAGTGGCGCGAGCGCTTCGCTGCGGAAAAATTCTATCCGGCCAACTTCGCCGGCTGGGAACAGCTGACGGCCGCCGTGCGCGAAGAACAAGCCAGACTGCCGGCAGGCACCACGCTGCTGGCCGACAACTTCAAATCGGGCGCCGAGCTGGGGTTTGCGCTCGATAACCCGCGCATTCCCGTGCTCGACCATCCGCTCAACCAGAAGCATGGGCGTGCGCCGCAACTGAGATTGTGGAAACTGGAAAGCGACGGCCGCCGCAGCGCGCCGGCTTTGCTGGTGGTGGGAACCGGCGATGTGCAATACAAATCGTTGCTGGCGTATTACCACCAGCTATGCAAAAAAGTGGGTCCGCTACCGCCGCCGCGCGTGGTCAACGTGGACCATGGGCACCAGCGCTTCCTGCTGTTCGCCCTGCCGGCGGAAAGAAGCAAGGGCGCTTGCACGCTTCCCGCATTCGCCTGGATCGACACGCCCGAGAGCAAGGCCACGACCGGCAGGAAATTCCCGGTCGCCGGATGGGCGTTCAAGGATGGCGTGGGATTGAAGGGGGTGGAGATTCTGCTGGACGGCAAACCCGTGGCCAAGGCACGTTACGGGCTTGCCAGTGGCGGAACCGCGGCGTATTGGAAAATCTCCACGGATCCCAATCATCCGGCGGTCGGTTTCGGCGCCGATCTCGATCTGACCACCGCCAAGTCCGGTCGCCACTGGCTGGGACTGCGGTTGCACGGGGAGGACGGCAGTGTGGAAGACTGGTCGGAGCAGCCTCTGGATCTGGTCGAATAACTGGCCGGGGATCTCAGGGCAGCGTGAACCCGGCCTTGCGCAGCATGCCGGAGAGCGCGATCAAGGGCAGACCGACCAAGGCCGTGGGGTCTTTGGAGTCGATGTGTTCGAACAGTGCGATGCCCAGGCCTTCGCTCTTGAAGCTGCCGGCGCAGTCGAGCGGCTGCTCGGCATCGACATAACGCTCGATCTCCTCGGGCTGCAGGTCGCGGAAGCGGACCCGGGTCACGTCCATCGCTTCCAACGCCGGTTCGTCCCCTCGAAGCAGGCAAACCGCGGTATGGAAGGCGATCTCCCGTCCGGACATGGCACCGAGCTGGGCGAGGGCGTTTTCACGGGTTCCCGGCTTCCCCAGTGGCTGCGCGTCCAGGGCGGCCACCTGGTCGGAGCCGATGATCCAGACGTCGGGATGCTGGGCGGTAATGGCCTTCGCCTTGGCCCAGGCCAGCCGCCGGGCCAGCGCTGGCGGGGCTTCCCCGGACAGCGGGGCTTCGTCCACGTCGGGCCGGGCGATGTGGAAGGGCAGGCGCAGCCGCTCCAGCAGTTCGCGGCGGTAACGGGAGGTAGAGGCCAGAATCAGCGGCATGGGCGCATTCACAGTGGGAGCGGGCATTCACGGCGGGGCGGGCATTCTGCCGGCGCCCGCCAGGACCGGCAAACCCGATGCTGGCGCGGTTTGCGGGTTTGACAGCTCGGTCCGGCATCCTTAATATTCAGCGGCTTATGTCCGTGAACGTGCCCGAGATGTTGGATGTTTGGCGCATGGTTGCGGCCAGGCGTAGTTTCGAGGGTCGGGCGCCGCTGTCTTCATTGACGCGCGTGCGGGACCTGCTGTTCGACACCGAAGGCGAAGTCGATTTCGCCCTGCAGTTCGACAGCGACCCCTTGCTCAAGGTGGCTTACGCGGAGTTGCGGATCGATACGGCGTTGCCGCTGGAATGCCAGCGCGACCTGCAGCGGTTCCTGCTTCCGGTGCATGTGGTGCAACGTCTGGGTCTGATCCGGGACGAAGCCGAAGAAGCGGCATTGCCGCCGGATTACGAAGCGCTGCTGGTGCCCGAAGACGGCATGCTGCGGCTGCTGGATCTGGTGGAGGACGAATTGGTGCTGGCGATTCCCGCAGTGCCGGTGAATCCGGAATCGGACGCGGTGGATCGCGAATGGCCCATTCCGGAACAAGAATTGGCGAAAGCCAGCCCGTTCGCGGCGCTGGGTTCACTGAAGAAAAACTGACCTCCCGCGGGGCGGTCGGCAACATCAACAAACACGCAATACAGCGAATCAGTTCGGAGCAATACCATGGCAGTGCAGAAATCCCGCGTCACCCCGTCCCGTCGTGGCCAGCGTCGTTCGCACGACAGCCTGACCGCCAAGCAGCTGGCTACCGATCCGACCAGCGGCGAGACCCATGTCCGTCACCACGTCACCGCCGACGGCTACTACCGCGGCAAGAAGGTCATCGCGACCAAGGCCGACGTCGTTTCCGACGAAGATTGATCCGTTTGCGCGCCCTCGCGGCGCGCTTCGGTCGAAATCGGTGCGGACAAGAGTTCCCCGGCCCGGCATGGGCCAGCAGCAGGAGCGGGCATGAGCGAGCGTGATTCGAACGGGCGCGTGTATGCCCGTATCGCCGGAACGGGCAGCTACCTTCCGGAGAAGTTGCTGACCAACGACGACCTGGCCAAACAGGTCGACACCAGCGACGAGTGGATCCGCAGCCGCACCGGCATCCGCGAGCGTCATATCGCCGCCGAAGGCGAGACCTCGGGCGATCTGGGCTATTACGCCGCACTGCGCGCCATGGAAGCGGCGGGCGTGGACGCCTCCGAGATCGACATGATCGTGGTCGGCACCACTACGCCCGACCTTATTTTTCCGTCCACCGCCTGCCTGATCCAGGCCCGCCTGGGCGCGAGCGGCTGCGCGGCGATGGACGTCAACGCGGCCTGTTCCGGCTTCGTCTACGCGCTCAGCGTGGCCGACAAGTTCATCCGCTCCGGCGACGTCAAGACCGCGCTGGTCATCGGCACCGAAACCCTCAGCCGCATCGTCGACTGGACCGAACGCACCACCTGCGTGCTGTTCGGCGATGGCGCCGGTGCGGTGGTGCTCAAGGCCGATAGCGAAACCGGCATCCTCAGCACGCATCTGCGTGCCGACGGGGCCAAGAAGGAATTGCTTTGGAATCCGGTCGGCGTGTCGGTCGGTTTCAAGGTTGACGAACCCAACTGCGGCGCCCGCATCAACATGAAGGGCAACGACGTCTTCAAGTACGCGGTCAAGGCGCTGGACGGCGTGGTCGATGAAACCTTGGAGGCCAACGGCCTCAGCAAGCACGACCTGGACTGGCTGATCCCGCACCAGGCCAATCTGCGCATCATCGAAGCTACGGCCAAGCGCCTGGAAATGCCGATGGATCGCGTGGTGGTCACCGTCGACAAGCACGGCAACACTTCTTCCGGTTCGGTGCCGTTGGCGCTGGACGAGGCGGTGCGTTCGGGTCGCGTGCAGCGCGGCCAGTTGCTGTTGCTGGAGGCTTTCGGCGGCGGCTTCACCTGGGGCTCGGCGCTGTTGCGCTACTAGGGCCTGTTAACGCCATTGGCATGGGCCACGTTGCTGCGCAACCCGAAGGGCCGCCCCTGCGTGCGCATGGGGCGGCGTCATCATTCGGGCATGTATCAACTACATTTCCTCATTCTTCCTTGCCCCATGCGCACGCAGGGGCGGTGTGACCCATGCCAATGGCGTTAACAGGCCCTATCCACATACGCAGTCGTACAGACGCTTAGGCCGATTGGCCCGTATCATCGCCGCTTGTTTTCGAAAGGCCGATACCGCGTGACCCAGCCGCAGAACATTTCGTCGCAACTCGCGTTCGTATTCCCGGGCCAGGGCTCGCAGTCCGTCGGCATGTTGGCGGAGCTTTCCGAATTCCATCCGCTGATACGCGAAAGTTTCGTCGAAGCTTCCGACGGCGCCGGCGTGGACCTGTGGGCACTGTCGCAAGGCGGTCCGGAAGAAATGCTCAACCGCACCGAATACACCCAGCCGGCGTTGCTCGCGGCCGGCGTGGCGGTGTGGCGCGCCTGGCAGCAGCTAGGCGGAGCGATGCCGGCGCTGCTTGCCGGCCATAGTCTGGGCGAATACTCGGCGTTGGTCGCCGCTGGTGCGCTTTCCCTGCACGATGGCGCGCATCTGGTGCGCCTGCGCGGACAGCTTATGCAAGACGCCGCTCCGACAGGCGTCGGCGCCATGGCCGCGGTGCTTGGCGCCGACGACGATCTTGTCGCCGAAGTCTGCGTGCAGGCTTCGGCAAGCCAGGTCGTGGTGCCCGCCAACTACAACTCTCCCGGGCAGATCGTCATCGGCGGCGATACCGACGCGGTGGATCGCGCGATCGCGCTGTTGAACGAGCGCGGCGTGCGCAAGGTGGTCAAGCTTGCGGTCAGCGTGCCGTCGCACACGCCGTTGATGCGCGAAGCGGCCAATCGCCTGGCCGAGGCCATGCGCGGCATGTCCTGGCATGCGCCGGCGTTGCCGGTGGTGCAGAACGTCGATGCGCAGGTGCACGAAGGCGCCGACGATATCCGCGATGCGCTGGTGCGGCAGCTGTACCTGCCGGTGCGCTGGACCGATTGCGTGCTGGCGTTGGCGGCAAGCGGTGTTACGCGCATAGCCGAATGCGGGCCAGGCAAGGTGCTGACCGGCCTGGTCAAACGCATAGACAAATCACTCGACGCAAGGTCGCTGGCCACGCCCGGCGATTTCCAATCGGCAGCCGAAGAATGGAAGCAAGCATGAGCGACGCACAAACCTTGAAGGGCGAAATCGTCCTGGTCACCGGCGCCAGCCGCGGCATCGGCGCGGCCATCGCCGACGAACTGGCTGCGCAGGGCGCCACTGTAATCGGCACTGCGACCACCGCATCGGGCGCCCAGGCGATCGGTGAGCGGCTGGCAGCGCAGGGCGGACACGGCCGCGAATTGAACGTCGCCGATGCGGCCGCGGTGGAAACGCTGGTCGAGGAGATCGGCAAGGAATTCGGCGCGGTCTCCATCCTGGTCAACAACGCCGGCATCACCCGCGACAACCTGCTGATGCGGATGAAGGAAGAGGACTGGCAGGCGATCCTGGACACAAACCTTTCCAGCGTCTACCGCACCTCCAAGGCCGTCATGCGCGGCATGATGAAGGCGCGCAAGGGCCGCATCATCAACATCGCCTCGGTGATTGGCGTGACCGGCAATGCCGGGCAGGCCAACTACGCGGCGGCCAAGGCGGGCATCATCGCGTTCTCCAAATCGCTGGCCAAGGAAATCGGCAGCCGCGGCGTCACCGTCAACGTGGTCGCACCGGGTTTCATCGACACCGACATGACCCGCGCCATGCCCGAGGAAGCGAAGCAGGGATTGGTCGGGCAGATCGCGCTCGGCCGTCTGGGCGAACCGGCCGACATCGCACGCGCGGTGGCGTTCCTGGCCGGGCCGTCGGCCAACTACATCACCGGCGAAACCCTGCATGTGAATGGCGGCATGTACATGTCGTAGCACATTTGCCCTGTAAGTATTTGATTAAATGGCGATTACGGGGGTCTGCACCGGATCGCCGGTTTCCACTAAACTACTCCCCGTTCACTCAACTCCGTCTGGAGCCAAAACCAATGAGCAGCATCGAAGAACGCGTCAAGAAGATCGTCGTAGAACAGCTTGGCGTCAAAGAAGAAGAAGTCACCACCAGCGCATCGTTCGTCGATGACCTCGGCGCCGATTCACTCGACACCGTCGAGCTGGTGATGGCGCTGGAAGAAGAGTTCGAGTGCGAAATCCCGGATGAAGACGCCGAGAAGATCACCTCGGTGCAGCAGGCCATCGACTACGTCAAGGCGCACGTCAAGGCTTGAGTTCGAAAGTTCGATGAGTCGTGCCGGGGCCGCGCATGCGGCCCCGCGCATTTGTGGCGCTTCAGTGCGCCAGCGTAGGGTGTCAGTAGCAAATCAGAGGAACGTATGAGCCAGCGTCGCGTAGTAGTCACGGGTATGGGCATGATCTCGCCCTTGGGCAACGATCTGGCCAGCAGCTGGGACGGCATCGTCAACAGCAGGTCGGGCCTGGGCCCGATCACCTCTTTCGATGCCTCGCTGTTCACCACCCGCATCGCCGGCGAGATCCGTAATTTCGATCCGACCCTGTACATGTCGCCCAAAGACGTGAAGAAGATGGATGCGTTCATCCATTACGGCATCGCCGCTTCGCTGATGGCGATGGAGGATTCGGGCCTGGAAGTCACCGAGGAAAACGCCGAACGCATCGGCGCGATCATCGGCGCCGGCATCGGCGGCATCCTCGGCATCGAGGAACAGACCGCCAAGTACATCGAGGGCGGCCCGCGCAAGATTTCGCCGTTCTACATCCCCAGCACCATCATCAACATGCTGCCGGGCCAGTTGAGCATCATGAAAGGCATCAAGGGCCCCAGCTTCTCGGCGGTCTCGGCCTGCGCCACTTCCAACCATTCCATCGGCATGGCCATGCGCATGATCCAGTACGGCGATGCCGACGTGATGATCGCCGGCGGCGCCGAACGCGGCTCCTCGCCGACTTCGGTGGGCGGGTTCTGTTCCATGAAGGCCATGTCCACGCGCAACGACGACCCGGCGGCGGCTTCGCGGCCGTGGGACCGCGACCGCGACGGCTTCGTGCTGGGCGACGGCGCCGGCATCCTGGTGATCGAGGAATACGAACACGCCAAGGCGCGCGGCGCGCGCATCTATTGCGAACTGGCCGGCTTCGGCGCCAGCTCCGATGCCTTCCACATGACCGCGCCCAGCGAAAACGGCGAAGGCCCGGCGCGCTGCATGGCGATGGCGATGAAGGACGCCAAGATCAATCCCGAACAAGTCGAATACCTCAACGCGCACGGCACCTCCACGCCGTTGGGCGATTTGGCCGAAACGCTGGCGATGAAACGCGCGTTCGGCGACCACGCCTACAAGACCATGGTCAGCTCCACCAAATCGATGACCGGGCATCTGCTGGGTGCGGCTGGCGGCGTGGAAGCGATCTTCTCGGTGCTGGCGATCGACCGCGGCATCATTCCGCCCACCATCAACCTGGAAAACCCGGGCGAGGGCTGCGATCTGGATTACGTGCCCAACGTGGCTCGCGAGAAGAAGATAGATGTGGCGATGTCGAACGGGTTCGGTTTCGGCGGCACCAATGGCACGCTGGTGTTCAAGCGGGTTTGATTTGATTATTGCTCGTCATTCCCGCGAAGGCGGGAACCCAGCGACTTGGCTGTTGCTGTCATGCTTCGAGAGCGAAAGTCACTGGGTTCCCGCCTTCGCGGGAATGACGAGCGAAATGTGATCGAATCCCGCGCACTACCTCCCGACACCGATCTGCTCGCCCTGCATCGGTTTGCGCCTGCGCGCTATCCGATGCTGCTCGAATCGGTCGCCTCGGGCACCGCGCAGGGGCGTTGGGATCTGCTGCTGGTCGCCAATGGCGATGGTCTGCGGTTGGATGCGCAGGGACGGACCAGCGCCCTCGATGGGCAGCCGGTGGAGGGCGATTTCCTCGCCGCACTCGACAACGACTGGCATGCCAACCGGATTCCGCGCGAAGAGCCACGCTGGCCGTTCCGCGGCGGCTGGGCGCTATTGCTGAATTACGAACTAGCCGGGCAAGTTGAACCCGTGCTTGCGTTGCCGAAAGGCGATGCCGCGGCTCCGGTCGCGTTGGCGCTGCGTTGCCCAGCGGCGATCTTGCGTGATCGCGCCAGCGGCGAATGCGTGGCGTTGGCCGAAACCGGCGCTACCGGGTTGCTGGAGCTCATGGCCGCTGATGTCTCCGCCTCGCGAAGCCAGCCCGCAATGCCTGCCTGGCGCGACCCTGCCGACCTCGTCGAGGACGAGCCGCAGCGCTTCCTGGAAGGGGTGCAGCGCATCCTCCAATACCTTGTCGCTGGCGATATCTTCCAGGTCAATCTGTCGCGCGCGTGGCGCGCGCGCTTCGACCAACCGCTCGAACCCGCGACGCTCTATGCGCGCCTGCGCACCGCCAATCCTGCGCCTTTCGCCGGCTTGTTCGCGGCAGGCGATTGGGCCGTGGCCAGTTCATCGCCGGAACGCCTGGTTTCGATTCGCGGCGACGTGGTCGAAACGCGCCCCATCGCCGGCACCCGGCCGCGCTTCGAAGGCGACGATGATGCCGAACGCATCCGCGAGCTGGTCGGCCACCCGAAAGAACGTGCCGAGCACGTGATGCTCATCGACCTGGAGCGCAACGATCTGGGCCGCGTCTGCGAGCCGGGCAGCGTGCAGGTGGACGAGCTGATGACCGTGGAAAGCTACGCCCACGTGCACCACATCGTCAGCAACGTACGTGGTCGCCTGCGCCACGATACGACTCCGGGCGAGGTGATCCGCGCGACTTTTCCCGGCGGCACCATCACCGGCTGTCCCAAGGTGCGTTGCATGCAGATCATCGCCGAGCTGGAAGGGCAGGCGCGCGGATCCTATACGGGCGCCTTCGGCTGGCTCAACCGCGATGGCGACCTGGATCTGAATATCCTGATCCGCAGCGCGGAGATATCCGTCTCCGCTGATGGCGGCGCCGAGGTCGTATTCCGCACGGGTGCCGGGATCGTCGCCGATTCGGTGCCGGAACGGGAGCTGGACGAGACCCGCGCCAAGGCCCGGGGCATGTTGAAGGCGCTGGGGTCCCTGTAGGAGTCCCTGTAGCAACGGACGGCAAGGTATCCTGCACCACGCATCCCCCGCTCAGAATCCCGAGGAAACCGTGTCCCCAAGCTCCAAGCGCGGCTGCCGCGTCATCCTCTTCGCCCTGTTGCTGTTGTTGGCCATCGCCGCCGCTTGCGGGGCCTGGCTGTGGCAGCGTTACACCGGCTTCAGCGACCAGCCCATCGCCGGCCTGCAGGCCGGCGACAGCGTGGTGGTCGCCTCCGGCGATTCGTTTCCCAGCGTGTTGCGCAAACTGCGTGCGGCCGGGGTGGATCAAGGCAACGATCTGGAATGGCGCGCGCTGGCGCGGCGTCTGGACGTGGCCGGCAGCCTGAAGGTGGGCGAGTACGCACTGGATCCCGGCATCACCCCGCGCGCGTTGTTGCTCAACATGCGTAACGGCAAGGTCATCAACTACCGCATCACTCTCGTCGAGGGTTGGAACATCCGCCAACTGCGCGCGGCGCTCAATGCCGCCACTCCGCTCGTGCACGAAACCAAACAGCTGGACGACGCGGCGCTGATGAAATTGCTGGGCCATCCGGGTCAGCACCCCGAAGGCCGCTTCCTGCCGGAAACCTACGTATATTCGCGCGGCGATAGCGACGTGGACGTGCTCAAGCGCGCCTACGACGCCATGGACAAGGCGCTGGCTGAAGTGTGGAAAGAACGCGCCAAGGATCTGCCGCTGAATTCGCCCGAAGAGGCGTTGATCCTGGCATCGATCATCGAGAAGGAAACCGGGCTGGCCTCCGAGCGTCCGCAGATCGCCGGCGTGTTCGCGCGCCGTTTGAAGCTGGGCATGAAGCTGCAGACCGATCCCACCGTGATCTACGGCATCGGCAGCGGCTACGACGGCAACATCCGCCGCCGCGACCTGCTCACCGACACGCCGTACAACACCTACACCCGCACCGGCTTGACCCCGACGCCGATCGCCATGCCCGGCCTCGACGCCTTGCGCGCCGCAGTCAACCCCGCGCCTGGCGATGCGCTGTTCTTCGTCGCCCTGGGCGATGGCAGCGGCAGCCATGTCTTCACCGCCACGCTGGGCGAGCACAACGCCGCCGTCGCCCGATACCTGCAGCAGCTGCGCCGCCCGCCGCTGCCGGAAGAAGAGCCCCTGCAATGACCGAAGCCTTGTTGAAACACCCGCGCCTGATCAGCCTTGAAGGCGGCGAGGGCGCGGGCAAGACCAGCGCCCTGATCGCGATCCGAGAACTGCTGCAATCGCGCGGGCACGAAGTGGTGCTGAGCCGCGAGCCCGGCGGCACGCCGCTGGCCGAGCGCATCCGCGAGTTGCTGCTGAGCCCGCAGGCGCAGGAGGAAACCCTGGCCCCGGAAACCGAGCTGCTGCTGATGTTCGCCTCGCGCACGCAGCATGTGCGCGAGGTGATTCGCCCCGCATTGCAGCGTGGCGCGTTCGTGGTCAGCGATCGTTTCACCGATTCCAGCTACGCCTATCAGGCCGATGGCCGCGGCCTGGACCGTGCCTTGGTGGAAGAGCTCGAGCGCAAGATGGTGGGCCTCAAGCCCGGCCTGACCCTGCTGTTGGACCTGGACGTGCGAGAAGGCCGCGCGCGCGCCAACGGGCGCGACCTGTGGCCCGACCGCATCGAAAGCGAGCAGGACGATTTCTTCGAGCGCGTGCGCGAAGGTTTCCGCAAGCGCGCCGCGGCCGAGCCGGGACGGTTCCGGGTGATCGATGCCAGCCGCTCGCCTGTGGAAGTGGCCGAAGCGGTTGCCACCGCGGTCACGCGATGGCTGGACAATCCGGCATGAGCGATAAGTTTTCTCCCTGGCAACAGCGGGCTTATGACCACGCGCTGGCTGCGCTGGAAGCCGGTCGCCTGGGTCACGGGTTGTTGATCTGCGGACCTGAGGGCCTGGGCAAGCGCGCAGTGGCCGACCGACTGGCCCGGCACCTGCTCGGCGGCAGTGATGCGGCCACGCAGGCCCGCAGCGCGCAACTGATCGCTGCGGGTACGCATCCGGACCTGCACGTGGTGTCGTTCGGTTTGACCAAGGACGGCAGCAAGCTGCGTACCGAAATCGTGATCGACCAGATGCGCGAACTGTCGCAAAAACTATCGCTGACCCCGCAGTACGGCGTGGCGCAGGTGGCGATCGTGGACCCGGCCGATGCGATCAACCGCGCCGCGTGCAATGCACTGCTGAAGACTTTGGAAGAACCTGCCGAAGGCCGCTACCTGTGGCTGATCAGCGCGCAGCCCGCGCGCTTGCCGGCCACCATCCGCAGCCGCTGCCAGCGCCTGGAGTTCAAGCTGCCGCCGCATGAGGAAGCGCTGGCGTGGCTGGTCGAACAGGGGCACTCGCGCAAGCAGGCCGAAGAGGCGCTGGACGCAGCCCGCGGCCACCCCGGGCTGGCCGACCATTGGTTGCATGAAGGCGGTCTGGCCCTGCGCAAAACGGTGGCCAGCGATCTGGAAAAGCTCGAGCGTGGTGAGATTGGAGTCATCGAAACCGCCCAGCGCTGGTCATCCGACGAGCAGGCGAGCCTGCGCCTGAGCCATGCCGCCGACCTTGTGCTGGCGCAGGCCGGCGAGGCCGGCTTGACCGATCCGGCGCGATTGCACAAGCTGGCGACGTGGTTCGATGCCGCCAACCGTACGCGCGACCTGCTGCGGACTACGGTTCGCGGCGACCTTGCGATGATTGATTTGCTCTTGGCCTGGCGCGGCGCGGACCGCACCAAGGCCGCCAAAGGAGAACGCGGATGAACGCAGTAGCAGGTGGTGGGCGACAGGGCATCCTGTCCCTGGCGGTCAAGGACAAAGCGGCGCTGTACAACGCCTATATTCCGTATGTGAAGAACGGTGGCATCTTCGTACCCACGCCCAAGCGTTATTTCCTTGGCGACGAGGTGTTCCTGCTGCTCACCTTGCCCGATTCCAGCGAACGCCTGCCGGTGGCCGGCAAGGTCATCTGGGTGACGCCGGTCGGCGCCCAGGGCGCGCGTACCGCCGGCATCGGCGTGCAGTTCGCCGACACCAGCGAAGGCGAAGCGGTGAAAAGCAAGATCGAAACGCTGCTGGCCGGCACGCTCAACGCCGACAAGCCCACGCACACCATGTAGGTCGGGGCTACGCCCCCGACGCATGGAAACCGAAACCATTCGCGCGTCGGCCGCATAGAGCTTGCCCCGCACTTGATGCGGGGGCCGCCTAGCTTGGGGGCTAGAGCCCCTTGAACAGATTCCCCAGCACCAGCGTCACCAGTCCTGCGCACAAGATCCAGAACGCATAGCCGGCCAGCGCTGGAATGTAACCAAGCCTGGCTGCCACGCCGATACCGCCGAACAACAGGGAAAGAAAGAACATGCCCGTGGTCGGGGCGCTGAGATTGAACATGCGGAAGTTCCGTCTAGTGGGATTGGAATTATAAAAGCGCAGCGCCGCAACCGGCGCCCGCACGGTCAGGCGACGGGGCCGCGCAGCGCCGGCGAATCCCAGCCCGGCCGCGGCGCGAAGCGGTCGCCGTAGCGCCCCTGCAGCACCTTGAGTTTCTCGACCAGCGCGTCGGCGCCGGTGGCCTTGATGTATTCGATGGGGCCGCCGCGGAACGGCGCGAAACCGGTGCCGAAGATCACGCCGGCATCCAGCAGGTCCGCATCGCTGACCACGCCATCGCGCAAGCAGGCGACCGCCTCGTTGAGCAAGGGCAGGATCAGCCGATCCTCCAGATCCGAAGGTGGCTGGTAGTCCTTCGCCACTTCGGGTTTGACCGCCTTGCCGTTCTCCCACTTGTACAGGCCCTGGCCGTCCTTCTTGCCGCGTTTGCCTTGCTCCGGTGGCGCGGACAGCGTGGCCGGAATCGGCAGCCCGAGGAACGGGGCCAGTTCGCGGCCCACGCCCGAGGCCACGTCCAGGCCGACGGTGTCGATCAGTTCGATCGGCCCCATCGGCATGCCGAACTTCACCGCCGCCTTGTCGATCACCGGGCCCGGAATGCCCTCCGAATAAGCGGTCACGGCTTCCAGCATGTACGGAAACAACACGCGGTTGACCAGAAAGCCGGGCGTGCCGGCGACCGGAACGGCCAGTTTGTCGATGGCCTTGCAGAAACCGGCCAGGCGTTTCTCGGTTTCCGGCGCCAAGCCGTCGTGGCGGATGATTTCCACCAGCGGCATCTGCGCCACCGGATTGAAGTAATGCAGGCCGGCGAACTGCGCCGGACGCTGGATGTGTTCGCGCAACTCCGTCAAAGGAATCGACGAGGTGTTGGTGGTCAACAGCGCGTCGGGTTTCAGCCGTGGCTCGATGGCCTGATAGAGCTCTCGCTTGGCCTCGGGGTTTTCGATGATCGCCTCGATCACCAGGTCCGCTGTCGGCACGCCGTCGCCCGCCAGATCGCCTTTGAGCCGCGCAGCGACCTCGGGACGCTTGGCATCGTCTTTCACCCGTTTGTCGAACAGCTCGGTCGCGCGGGCCAGGGCGCCGTCGATGAAGCGTTGTTCGCGGTCCTGCAAGGTGACTTCGAAGCCTTTGTAGGCCGACCACGCCGCGATGTCGCCGCCCATCACGCCGGCGCCCACCACATGCACGCGGGTGATGCCGTGATCTTTGCCGCCCTGGCCTTTCAACCGCTCCTGCAGGAAGAAGATCCGCACCAGGTTGCGCGCGGTCGGCGTGCTGGCAAGCTTGACCACGCTGCGGCGTTCGGCGTCCAGGCGGGCCTGGATGCTGCCGCCACCGCTGCGCTTCCAGGTGTCGATGAGCGCGTAGGGCGCAGGGTAGTGCTCCTTGCGCGCCTTGCGGGCGACTTGCTTGGCCATCTGCGGCGCCAGTAGCTGCCGCGCCAGCCAGGTATTGCTGATCCAGGCCAGAAAGCGCTGCTTGAACGGGCGCACCGTTCCCTTCTGCGCCAGGGCGACTGCGGCGTCGAGCAACAGCGCTGGGTCCGTCACCTTGTCGACCAGTCCCATGGCTCGCGCCGCAGTGGCCGAAACGGTGCGGCCGGTCAGCATCAGGTCCATCGCCGCCGGTGCGCCGATCAGGCGCGGCAGCCGCGCGCTGCCGCCCCAGCCTGGAAAGATGCCCAGCATCACTTCCGGCAGGCCGATGCGGGTGGACGGATCGCTGGAAGCGACGCGATAGCGGCAGGCCAACGAGATTTCGGTGCCGCCGCCCATGCAGTGGCCATGGATGGCCGAAACCGTGGGGCAGGGCAGTTCCGCCAATTTCTGGAACACGGCCTGGCCGCGGCGGATCGCATCGTTGACCGTGCCCTTGCGGTCGAAGTCCTGGAATTCCTTCAAGTCGGCCCCTGCGATGAAACCCGCAGGTTTGGCCGAACGAATCACCACTCCCTTCGGCGGATCGATGGCGATGCGTTCGATCAGGTCGCCCAGTTCGATCAGTACGTCCTGCGACAGCGCATTGACCGGCGCACCTTGCCGATCAAGGCTGAGCACCACGATCCCGTCCTCGCGCGACTGCGTCTGCCAGTGACTGAATCGGAGCCCATCGAAGCTTGCTGCCATGATCAAACCATCCGTTCGCGTATGGGTAAGACGACTATCATCCCGAGGTTGTTTAACCCACGTCAAATCCCCACTGATTCAAAGGGACATGACCGGCAGCATGGGCATGAACTTGGCGTTTAAGGTTAAATCCTTGATAAGGAAGCCGTTTAGGCGGGCTTCTGAACTTTCTTCCGCAACCGCGGTCACAGTGCTCGGTCATCAGCCGAGCCGACAGGAGTACGGCCCGGCATGGCCGATGTGGATACACAAACAGATAAGGAAAGCACTCCACCCCAGGAGTTGGACCTCGAGCTGGTCAGGCGTGTCCAGCGTGGCGACAGTGCGGCGTTCGATCTGCTGGTGCGCAAATACCAGCACCGGATAGTCGCCCTGATCGGACGCTACATCCATGACTGGAGCGAGTGCCAGGACGTCGCCCAGGACACCTTCATGCGCGCCTATCGCGCAATCGGGAATTTCCGCGGCGATGCGCAGTTCTACACGTGGTTACACCGGATCGCAGTGAATACAGCCAAGAACCATCTAGTCGCCCACAACCGCCGCCCGCCGACCGACGACGTCGACGCCAGCGATGCCGAGCAGTACGACACCGGCAGCCGCCTGCGCGATACCGACACTCCCGAGCGGGAACTGATGCGCCAGGAACTTGAGCGCACGGTGATGAAGGCGGTGGACGACTTGCCGGAAGAGCTGCGTACCGCCATTACCCTGCGCGAAGTGGAAGGACTGAGTTACGAGGAAATCGCGCAGAAGATGGATTGCCCCATCGGCACGGTGCGTTCGCGCATCTTCCGTGCCCGTGAGGCCATCGATGCCGAACTTCGGCCTCTGGTCGATTCCGAAAGCGCCACCCGGGAGCGTGCCCGCTCATGACTACCGACAAGATAGACAGCCATTATTTCCAGCAGCTCTCCGCCCTGATGGACGGCGACCTGCCGCCCGACCAGGCGCGCTTCCTGCTGCGCCGGATGCAGCACGACAGCGAGCTGACCGGCTGCTGGGAGCGCTGGCAGTTGTGCGGCGATGCCCTGCGCGGGCAAGCGCAGGCACCGGCCCCGGCCGGTTTCGCAGATCGAATTTCCGCGGCCATTGCGGCAGAACCCGCGCCTTCGGCGTCGAATGCAAGCTCGTCGCGGGTCCGCAGCAATCTGGCTAAATGGGGCGGTGGCGCGCTGGCGGCTTCGGTCGCGGCCATCGCGCTGTTCATGGTGCGCCAACAGGTTCCCGACGAAGCGCCTTCGCAGGTGGCGCCGGCGGTCGCCAGTCAATCGCCGGTCACGGACTCTTCTGCGCCTTCACCTGAGCACGCCCTGCAGACGGCCGCTACGGTCACTGCGGCCAGTGTCGCGGTCGCCAGCGTTCCCCGCCGGCAGAACGATGCGCGGCGCAGCGCAACCCGCAATCAGCAGGCTGCCCGCAACGCCGCCGCTGTGCGCAATACGCAGCCGGACCGGGCGGTGGCTTCGGCTGCGCTGCCTGTGATCAATACCCTGGCTAGGGCGCCGGCCGGTGCTGGCGATCCGCGCGATTCGTTCTCGAATGTGCAGATCAATACCCCCACGGCCCGTCCATGGCCGCGCGCGGTGCTGCCGCAGTATTCCTCGGGCAGCGGTGCGTTCAATGCCGATTATTCGACCGACCGCGCTGCGCAGACGTTCTATCCCTTCGAGCCTCGTTTGCCGGTCAGTCCACCGGTCGCCCTGCCCGAAGAAACCGCGCCGCGCGATCGCTGAAGCGCGGTTGCCGGCCCAGCCGCCCGAGTCGACGGCAACTGCATGCGAATGCGCCGCCGATTCGAGACTAGCCATCCAACCCAACCAACCCATACCTATCGAGGCGTGCGTTCGATGAATTCCAGTGTCCGTAATAGCTTGTTCGGCCTGTTGGTCCTGACTACTCCGCTGGCCGCCTGCGCGCAGCAACCTGCCGCCGCGCCGCAGGGAGCGTCCGCCGCTGCGGTCAGTTCGATTGCCCAGAGCAGCGCTCCGCAGATCGTTACCGGACTTCCGGATTTCACCCAGCTGGTGGATCAGGTGGGGCCGGGCGTGGTGAACATCGAAGCCAAGATCGGCACGCGCCAGACCTCGCGCGACCAACAGACGCCTGATGATGAGGAGATGCCGGAATTCTTCCGTCGTTTCTTCGGCCCCGGCATGCCCGGTGGGCCGCAAGGTCCGCAAGCACCGCAGCGTCGCGGTACTTCGATGGGCAGCGGTTTCATTATTTCGCCCGATGGCTATGTATTGACCAACCACCACGTGGTCGATGGCGCGGACACGGTCACCGTCAAGCTGTCCGACCGGCGCGAACTCGTCGCAAAAGTCATCGGCAGCGACCAGCAGTACGACGTGGCGCTGCTCAAGATCGAGGCCAAGAATCTGCCTTCGATCCGGCTGGGCGATTCCAATTCTCTCAAGCCCGGCCAGTGGGTGGTCGCCATCGGTTCGCCGTTCGGGCTGGATCATTCGGTCACAGCCGGCATCGTCAGCGCGACCGGGCGCAGCAATCCGTACGCCGACCAACGCTACGTTCCCTTCATCCAGACCGACGTGGCGATCAACCAGGGCAACTCCGGCGGTCCGCTGCTCAACACGCGCGGTGAAGTGGTGGGTATCAACTCCCAGATCTTCTCGGCCTCGGGCGGGTACATGGGCATCAGCTTCGCCATTCCGATCGATCTGGCGATGAGCGCGGTCGAGCAGTTGAAAAAGACCGGTAAAGTGAGCCGTGGTCAGCTGGGTGTGCAGGTCAACGCGGTTACCGCAGATGTAGCCAAAGGCTTCGGTTTGCCGGACACACGTGGTGCGCTGGTCAATGATGTGCTGGCGGGAAGCGCCGCCGAGAAGGCGGGTCTCGAGGCCGGTGACGTGATCCGTTCGATCAATGGCACGGAGATCGAGAGTTCCAGCGACCTGCCGCCGCGTATCGGCGCGATGGCACCGGGTTCCAAGGTCACGGTCGGCATCCTGCGCGATGGCAGGCCGCGCGACGTAGTGGTGACGCTCTCCGTATTGGAAGACGATGCCGGGCTGGCCAGCTCTGCGGGTGGCTCTCCGCTGCCGGCCCAAGGAGCGCCGGCACGGGCCGAATCGGCCGTGCTGGGCATTTCGGTCGCCGAACTCGATGCCGGAACCCGCAAACAACTGGGCCTGAAGGCGGGCGAAGGCATCCGGATCACCCAAGTTCGAGGCGATTCCGCCGCCGAGGCCGGCTTGGCGCCGGGCATCGTAGTCCTGCAAGTAGGGCGCAAACCGGTAGGAAGCGTTGCCGAGTTCAATCAGGAACTGCGTGGCGTCAAATCCGGACAAGTAGTGATGCTGTTGGTCCGAAGCCCGCGTGGAGGGTCGGCCTTCGTTCCGGTAACCGCGGGCGAAGGAAACTGAGGACAGCTTCCTGACCGGTGGACCGCCGTGTTGCAGGCACGGCGGTGGGTCCCCTGCAGCCGTGCGATAATGCGCCGTTATTCTTTCTGACGGCCCCGCGGTCGCCCCCATGCAGCCCGACCCTATGCGGAATATCCGCAACTTTTCAATCATCGCCCACGTCGACCACGGCAAATCCACCCTGGCCGACCGCATCATCCAGCTCTGCGGCGGCCTGGAAGCCCGGGAGATGGAAGCCCAGGTGCTCGATTCCAACCCGATCGAGCGCGAGCGCGGCATCACCATCAAGGCCCAGTCCGTGTCCCTGCCGTATACGGCCAAGGACGGGATCACCTACCAGCTGAACTTCATCGACACCCCCGGCCACGTGGACTTCAGCTACGAAGTCAGCCGCTCGCTGGCCGCCTGCGAAGGCGCCTTGCTGGTGGTCGACGCCGCCCAGGGCGTGGAAGCCCAGTCGGTGGCCAACTGCTACACCGCGGTGGAGCAGGGCCTGGAAGTGGTGCCGGTGATCAACAAGATCGATCTGCCCACCGCCGACATCGAGAAGGTGAAGGCGGAGATCGAAGCGGTGATCGGCATCGATGCCGAGGACGCAGTGGCCATCAGCGCCAAGACCGGCCTCAACGTGGTCGACGTGCTGGAAGCCATCGTCGAGCGCATCCCGCCTCCCAAACCGCGCGACACCGACAAGCTGCAGGCGCTGATCATCGACTCCTGGTTCGACAACTACCTGGGCGTGGTCTCGCTGGTGCGGGTCATGCAAGGCGAGATCGTGCCCGGCACCAAGATGCTGGTCATGTCCACCGGCCGCACCCACCTGGTCGACAAGGTCGGCGTGTTCACTCCCAAGCGCAAGGAGCTGAAGAAGCTCGGCGCCGGCGAAGTGGGCTGGATCAACGCCTCGATCAAGGACGTGCACGGCGCGCCGGTCGGCGACACCCTGACCCTGGCCAGCGACCCGGCGTCCAAGCCGTTGCCCGGTTTCCAGGAAATGCAGCCGCGCGTATTCGCCGGTCTGTTCCCGGTGGACGCCGACGACTATCCGGACCTGCGCGAGGCGCTGGAGAAACTGCGCCTCAACGATGCCGCGCTGCGCTTCGAGCCCGAAAGTTCCGAAGCCATGGGCTTCGGTTTCCGCTGCGGCTTCCTGGGCATGCTGCACATGGAGATCGTGCAGGAGCGCCTGGAGCGCGAATACGACCTCAACCTGATCAGCACCGCGCCCACCGTGGTTTATGAAGTGCTGAAGACCGACGGCACCGTGCTCAGCCTGGACAATCCATCCAAGCTGCCGCAGACCAACCTGATCGACGAAATCCGCGAGCCGATCATCCGCGCCAACGTGCTGACCCCGCCCGACTACGTGGGCAACGTCATCACCCTGTGCGAGGAAAAACGCGGCCGCCAGATCAGCATCAGCTACCTGGGCTCGCAGGTGCAGATCAGCTACGAACTGCCGATGGCAGAGGTGGTGCTGGATTTCTTCGATCGCCTCAAGTCGGTCTCGCGCGGCTACGCATCGCTGGACTACCACTTCCTGCGCTTCGAGGCCGGTCCGTTCGTGCGCGTTGACACGCTGATCAACGGCGACAAGGTCGATGCGCTGTCGCTGATCGTGCACCGCCAGTACGCCGATCGCCGCGGCCGCGAGCTGACCGAGAAGATGCGCGAACTGATCCCGCGGCAGATGTTCGACGTGGCCATCCAGGCTGCCGTCGGCGCCCAGGTGATCGCCCGCAGCACGGTCAAGGCCATGCGCAAGAACGTGCTGGCCAAATGCTATGGTGGCGACATCAGCCGCAAGAAGAAGCTTCTTGAAAAGCAGAAGGAAGGCAAGAAGCGCATGAAGCAGGTGGGCAGCGTGGAGATTCCGCAGGAAGCGTTCCTGGCCGTATTGCAGATGGATAACAAGTGATTTTCTCCCTTCTCCCTCCGGGAGAAGGTGCCCGAAGGGCGGATGAGGGTACGGCGAAGTCCTGATGGTTGAATCATCGTGACTTCGCCGCACCCTCACCCCAACCCCTCGCCCGCTGGGAGAGGGGCTATTCAACGGAGTGTGTATGGTCTGGTTCGAAACAATCCTGGTAGTGCTGACCCTGCTGACCGGCTTCATCTGGCTGCTGGACAAACTGTTCCTGGCCAAGCGCCGCGCGGCGCGCAGCGGCCTGCTGGACGAAGAGCCGGTGCTGGTCGATTACTCGCGCGCGTTCTTCCCGGTGCTGGCCATCGTGCTGATCCTGCGCAGCTTCATCGCCGAGCCGTACAAGATCCCGTCGGCCTCGATGATGCCCAACCTGCTGATCGGCGATTTCATCCTGGTCAACAAGTTCGCCTACGGCCTGCGTCTGCCGATCAACAACAAGAAGTTCATTTCCGTCGGCGAGCCCAAGCGCGGCGACGTGGTGGTGTTCAAGCCGCCGCACGACCCGGAAAACAACTGGATCAAGCGCGTGATCGGGCTGCCGGGCGACCATATCTCGTTCCAGGGCAACACCCTGACCGTCAACGGCCAGGCCATGACCTACAAGATGCTGGGCACCTACACCGGGCGCGGCGTGGCCCAGGGCACCGACAGCGCCGCGTTGCTGGAGGAGGATCTGCCGGGCCGTCCCCACAAGGTGCTGGAGGGGCTGGACAACCTGGTGGGGGCCGGGGAGTGGGAAGTGCCGGCCGGGTACTATTTCGTGATGGGCGACAATCGTGATAATAGCGAGGACGGCCGTCTGTGGCCGGAGATCAGCCCGAAGGACGGTTCGCCGATACCGAACCACAACTTTCTGCCGGAGAAGGACCTGCGCGGCAAGGCGTTCCTGATCTGGCTGAATTGCGAAGGCTGGTTCTGCAAGGGGAGTTTCGATGCATCCAGGATCGGAACCAAGATCCAATAACCAAGTTGTCTGACCCGGGGATAGGCATATGAATGGCAAGCTGAAAATCCGCAATCCGCAGATAAAGCGCAAGCAGGGCGGCCTGACCCTGATGAGTTTCATCGTCGTGCTGGCAGTGGTCGGTTTCGCCGCGTACATCGGCATGAAGCTGTTTCCGATGTACCAGGAGTATTACTCGGTACGTACCGCGGCCAAGGGGCTGGCTTCGGAACCGGGCATTGGCGACATGGATCCCTCCAAGATTCAGGACCTGTTCTTCCGCCGTCTGTACATCAGCTACTCCGAAAACGTGAAAGCGGAGAACGTGAAGATCGAACGGATCGACAGCGGCTGGAACATGAAGGTGAATTACGAAGTGCGCCGTCCGCTGGTCGGCAATCTGGACGTAGTGGGCGTGTTCGACGTTTCGCAAGATCTGACCCGTCACGGTGGCACCGATTGATCTGAAATTCCGTCACGGTGAGCTGGACAGCCACCGTTTCGCGGACCCGGGCCTGCTGCAGCAGGCCCTGACCCATCGCAGCGCCGGCGCCCCGCATAACGAGCGCCTGGAGTTCCTGGGCGACGGCATCGTCAACCTGCTGGTCGCCGAAGTGCTGTTCCAACGCTGGCCCAAGGCCGACGAAGGCGCATTGACCCGGGCGCGCGCGGAATTGGTGCGCGAAGCCTCACTGGCAACCATCGCCAGACACCTGGAGCTCGGTGCCCGCTTGACCATGGGTCCGGGCGAAATGAAATCCGGCGGTCACCGCCGCGACTCGATCCTGGCCGATGCGCTGGAAGCGGTGGTGGCGGCGATCTATCTGGACTCCGGATTCGAAGCCTGCCGCGCCGCTGTGCTGCCCTGGTTCGAGGAATCCCTGGCGGCGTTGCCGGTAGGCAAGCCGGGCAAGGACGCGAAAACGCGTCTGCAGGAATGGCTGCAGGCCCGCCAGCGGCCGCTGCCGTCCTACGAACTGGTTTCCGAAAGCGGCGACGATCACGCCAAAACGTTCAACGTCAGCTGCACCATCATCGATCCCACCCTGACCGCCGAGGGCGAGGGCAGCTCGCGCCGCAACGCCGAGCAGGCCGCGGCGGCGGCTCTGCTGGAAAAACTGGATATCTCCACGTGAACGCACAAACGCCCGGCAAAGACGGCCATCGCAGCGGCAGCATCGCCGTCATCGGCCGGCCCAACGTGGGCAAGTCCACGCTCACCAATGCGCTGGTCGGCAGCAAGGTCAGCATCGTTTCCAACCGGCCGCAGACTACGCGCCATCGCCTGCTGGGCATCGCCACTTTCCCGGAAGGCCAGATCGCACTGGTCGATACGCCCGGCCTGCACAAGCAGGAGGGCAAGTTCTCGGCTTCGGCGATGAGCAAGGTGATGAACCGCGCCGCGCGCGGCGCGCTGGAAGATGTCGATGCCGCCGTACTGGTCATCGAAGCCGGGCGTTGGGACGAAGCCGACACCCTGGCCTACAACGTGCTCAGCGACACCGGCATCCCGGTGATGCTGGTGGTCAACAAGGTCGACCAGATCAAGCTCAAGGCCGAACTGCTGCCGTTCCTGGGCAAGGTCACCGAAGGCCGCACCTTCGCCAGCGTGCATCTGATCTCCGCGCTGAAGCGCAACGGCCTGGAGCAGCTGGTGCGCGACATGCTCGCGTTGCTGCCGGTGGCGCCGCCGATGTTCGGCGAAGACGAAATCACCGACCGCAGCCAGCGCTTCATGGCCGGCGAGCTGGTGCGCGAACAGCTGATGCGGCAGTTGGGCAACGAACTGCCTTATGCCACCACCGTGGAAATCGAACGCTTCGCCGAGGAAGAAGGCTTGTTGCGCATCGGCGCGGTGATCTGGGTCGAGCGCGAAAGCCAGAAATCCATCGTGATCGGCAAGGGCGGTGCGCGGCTCAAGGAAATCGGCAGCAAGGCGCGCCTGCAGATGGAGCGCATGTTCGATGCCAAGGTCTTCCTGGAAACCTGGGTGCGCGTGCGCGAAGGCTGGTCGGGCGATGCTGCTGCGTTGAAGGCGTTCGGTTACAACGAATAGTTTCGACACCCTTCGTGGAAGCGGCGTTGTGGGAGCGGCGTCCCCGCCGCGAGCTCTTGGCAGAGTCAAGCTTTTGGGCTCCAAATAGCCGGCTAACGCGGCTTTGTTTGGACAAAAGACAAAGCTCGCGCCGAGACGGCGCTCCCACAATGCAGCTCAGCTTCTACAATGGCGCACTGATGCGCATAAATGCCGAAGCCGCTTATGTCTTGCACGCCCGCCCTTGGCGCGAAACCAGCCTGCTGGTCGAAGTGCTTGCGCAGAATCACGGACGTCTGGGGCTGGTGGCGCGCGGCGTTCAGGGGCCGAAGAAACACGTATTGCGCGCAGCCTTGCAGCCGCTTCAGCACATCCGCCTGGACGCTCTGCAGCGGGGCGAGCTGGCTCAGCTGATAGCGGCCGAAGCGCTGGACGCCGCTCCCCGGCTTGTGGGCGATGCGATGCTGGCGGCGTTCTACGTCAACGAGCTGGTGATGCGGCTGGCGCCGCGCCAGGACCCGCATGGCGATCTGTACCGCATCTACGGCCAAACCCGAGCACGACTGGGCAGCGAGAGCTTGCTCGGCGAGGGCTTACTGGCCTGGACCTTGCGGCGCTTCGAGCGCGACCTATTGGAATCGTTGGGTTCGGGTTTCGATTTGAGCGAAGACGCCGAAGGCCTGGCCATCGATCCCGCCGCACGTTACCGGATCGATCCGGAACAGGGTCCGCGCCGCTTGCTGAGCGATCGCGGACGCGATGAACGCAGCAGCGCGGCGACGGGCAGCGCATTGTTGGCTCTGGCCGCCGACCGGCAACCCGATACGGAAGACCTCGCCAGCCTGCGCCTGGCCTTGCGCAGCGTGCTCAGCCATCACCTGGGCGGACGCGGATTGAAATCCTGGGAAATGCTGGGCGAGCTTGGGCGGTTGAAGCGCCGCGATTAGGAGGATGTAGGAGCGGCGTAGGGTTCGGACTCCTCGCCAGAAGACTGCGTATCGCGCACGGCTATCGAGAAATCCGCAAGCATTCCGGCATCGGACAGCGATTTTTCCAACAATGCGGCAGCCGCATTCAAGCGCATCGCACCGACAAAGCCGCTGCTGGCCTTCAATTGGTGCAGCACTTTCTTGGCGGCTTCCAGATCGCTGGACCGTAGCGCTTGGTGGATCTCATCGTGCTGTTTGGCGAGCTCCTGCAGAAACATCCGGCGCAAAGTCGCCACATGCTCCTGATTGCCGTTCAATGCAGCCAGCGCGGTGGCCTGGTCCCATAGCGGAAGAAGCGCCGGGCCGTTGCGGGCTTCCTCCACGCGGAAGCGTTCGCTGGGCGAGGGCCCAAGCAATCGTCCAACCGCCTGTTGCAGCTGCACTGCGGTCAGCGGTTTGACCAGAACTTGATCGAAGCCGGCGGCCAGCAACTGCGCATGCAGGGCAGGCGAATCGTCGGCGGTGTGCGCCAAGGCCGGCGTGCAGGGAAAGCGGGCGCGCAGATCCGCCAGCAGGTCCGTTCCGGAGCCGTCGGGAAGATTGGCGTCCAGCAGCCACAGGTCGTAGACGCCTTCGTGCGCCAAAGCGGCACGCAGAGAAGCGGCCGTATCGACTTCCGCCGGCAATGCCTGCAGCGCGGCGGCCATGAAACCGCAACTGATGGAATCGTCTTCCACCAGCAGCAAGCGAAGCTTCATTCCCTGGTTCTCCGACATCGTTATGCTGCCTTCCATGTCCCGCCGCATC
The DNA here is from genome assembly GCA_036383995.1 of Pseudoxanthomonas sp. GTDB lineage: Bacteria > Pseudomonadota > Gammaproteobacteria > Xanthomonadales > Xanthomonadaceae > Pseudoxanthomonas_A. The sequence goes on along the minus strand of DASVNG010000007.1, from coordinate 76,570 downwards.
TTACCGCTGCTCCTGCTGACGTTGTTGGCGCTGCCCGCCACCGGGCATGCCAGGATCATGAGTGCGCGCATCGCCAAGGTGACTACGCCGGTGGCGACCCTGCAAGAGGTGACGGTGCGGCTGGAATGGCCGGAGACGGCCGATGTTGGGCAACTCACATTAACTGCCAGGCACGTGACGGCTCCGGACCTCGGCTATCGTTTCGACAATCTCACCTGGCACTGCCCTCTGCAACGGGGCGCCAAACAGGAAGGCTGGCGCTGCGAAGGAGAAATCCGCAGTGCAGGCCGCAAGCCGTTGAAGCTGGGAATCGACCTGGCAACGGCCAGCACCGATGCGGTGCTGGCGAGCGGCGGTTCCAATCTGGCCTTGCATCGCAACGCCGCCGCGCCCGACCTCACCCGCATCGAGCTGACCCGCGTGCCGCTGGCATGGGCGCAAGCGCTGCTGGCGCAGGCCTGGCCCGAAGCGAATCTGAAAGCGGGACAGATGTCGGGGGCGCTGAATATCCATGTTCCCGAGTCGCACCCGTTGCGTGTCGAAGGCCGGCTCGCCCTGGCCGGGCTTGGCCTGGATACGCCCGATGGCAGCATCGCTGCCGAAGGCCTGGGCGCGCAGGTCGATCTGGATTACCGCAAGTCCGCCAGCTTGTCCCTGGTGACGGTGGAGGGCAGCCTGCGCGGCGGCGAGATGCTGGTGGGCAACGGTTATCTCGCGCTGCCGGCCACGCCGGTGAATATCAGCATCGCCGCCCGCCAGCGAGGCGAGTCCGGCTGGGAAATTCCCCAGTTGTCGTGGGACGACGGCGACGCGATGCGCGTACAGGGTTCGCTGGGCTTCGACGCGCAAGCGAACCTGCGCGATGCGGACCTGCGCATGGAAAGCGCGGATATGGCGCCGTTGCGTCCACGCTATCTGTCCGGCTGGCTGGGATTGCTGGGTTTGGGCGAGCTGGGTTTGCAGGGCGGTGCGAGTGCGCGGCTGCGGATGCAGGCTGGCGAGTTGACCAGCGCCGAAGCCGAGCTGCGTGAAGTGTCGGTGATCGATGCGCAACAGCGCTTCCGTTTCGATGGACTCAGCGGCAGGCCGGTCTTTTCCGCCGGCGCATCCGTGGACAGCGCGCTGCGCTGGCGTGGCGGTGAAGTGCACGGCCTGGCTTTCGGTCCTGCGGAACTGTTGCTGGACAGCGGCCAGGGCGTGATCGGACTGCGCCAGCCGGTGACCGTGCCGATGCTGGGCGGCGGCTTGCGGTTCGAAGACATCAATCTGCGGCCGCCGGCGGGCGAACGCGGCCTGGAATTCGATTTTGGCCTGACCGTCGAAGGGTTGGACGTGGGCCAGTTGGCCAAGGCGCTGGACTGGCCCGCCTTCCAGGGACGGCTGGACGGGCGCATTCCCAAGGCGCGCTACGCCGACGACCGGCTGGATTTCGAAGGCAATCTGGTCACCCACATGTTCGACGGCACCGTGCAGGTGTCGGGGCTGGCGATGGAGCGCCCGTTCGGCACGGCGCCGACCTTGTCCGCCGACATCAGCCTGGACGACATGAACCTGCAATCGCTCACCGGGGTGTTCGGCTTTGGCGAGATCACCGGCGCGCTGGATGGAAGCATCCGCAATCTGCGCCTGGTGGACTGGCAGGCCGAAGCCTTCGACGCCGATCTGCACACCGACACCCAGTGGAAAGGCAAACGCCGCATCAGCCAGCGCGCGGTGCAGGACCTTTCCAGCGTCGGCGGCGCCGGTGGGCTGGGCGACAGCCTGCAGGCGCAGGCGTTGAAGCTGTTCGACGACTTCGGTTACCGCCGCATCGGCATCCGCTGCAAGCTCGCCGAACAGGTCTGCGACATGGACGGCCTTCGTTCAGCCGGCAACGGCTTTATTATCGTCGAAGGTTCCGGCCTGCCGCGTCTGAACGTAGTGGGTTTCAACCGCCGCGTCGATTGGCCTACGCTGGTCGAACGACTGGTGGCGGTCACCCAGGGCGACAGCAAGCCGGTCATCGAATAATCCAGGGAGAAGCGACATGCAACGTTGGTTGGGAACCTCATTGGCCGCAGCGCTGCTGCTCACCGCCTGCGTCACCATCAATGTCTATTTCCCCGCGGCCGAAGCCAAGGAAGCGGCCAAGGAATTCGTGGACAAAGTGATCGGCGACGACGCGCCCGCCAGCGAAGCCAAGCCTGCGCCCCAGACCCCAGGCGGGCAGGGTGGAAGCGCTTCTTTGCATTCGACTCGTTCGTTCAACTGGCTGGCCTTGGTCGGCATCGGCACCGCCTACGCGCAGGAAAGCGCGGATATCAGCATCAAGACCCCGGCCATCCAGGCCATCCAGAACCGCATGGCCACCCGTTTCCAGACCCAGTTGGCGGGCGGTTTCGACGCTGGCGCGCTGGGCCTGACCCGCGATGGCATGGTCGAGGTGCGCGACGCCTCCAAGCTGGCCCTGAAGGACCGGGTGGCCATCACCCAGGCCGTGGCCGACGACAACCGCGACCGCAAAGCGGTGTACCGCGAAGTGGCCGTCGCCAACGGCCATCCGGAATGGGAAAGCCAGATCCGCGGCATCTTCGCCCAGCAGTGGATCGCCAGTGCGCATAGCGGCTGGTGGTACCAGGATGCGGGCGGGAGCTGGAAGCAGAAGTGATTTTGCTGTCCTTCTCCCTCCGGGAGAAGGTGGCGCGCAGCGACGGATGAGGGAAGGGGAGTCCAGACCCACGAAAACCATCCTACAAGCGGATGATCCACGCCCTCATCCGCCCTTCGGGCACCTTCTCCCGGTGGGAGAAGGAAAAGCAGGCACATCTGCGACAATACGCCCCCGCAATCGCACGCAGCCCCCGCCACGTGGCAAGACCCCGCAGCTCCCGCATCGATAAAGCCCCATTCGAAGCCCAGATCGTCGACCACAGCCACGACGGCCGCGGCGTGGCCCGCCGCGACGGCAAGACCCTGTTCGTGTCCGGCGCACTGCCGGGCGAACGGGTGATGGTGGAACAAACCGCCAAGAACCGGCACTTCGATGAAGGTCGCACGGTCGAAGTGCTGCAGGCTTCGCCGGACCGCGTGACGCCGCGCTGCGAGCACTTCGGCGTGTGCAGCGGCTGCGTGCTGCAGCACTTGGCCGAAGACAAGCAGATCCTGCTCAAGCAGCGCGTGTTGCTGGAAAATCTTGAGCGCATCGGCCATGTCGCGCCGCAGACCGTGCTGCCGGCGTTGACCGGCGACCGCTGGGGATATCGCCGCAAAGGGCGCTTCTCGGTCCGTCGGGTCAACAAGAAGGACAAGACCCTGGTCGGATTCCGCGAGACCGATCCGCGCTTTGTCGCCGACCTGCAGACATGCCACACCGTCATTCCACAGATCGGCGAACGCATCGAAGCGCTGGCGCTGCTGGTGGAGAGCCTGGACGCGCGTGAAGACATCCCGCAGATCGAATTCATCGCTGGCGACGAAACTGTCGCCATGGTGTTCCGTCACTTGAACCCCTTGAACGACGCCGACCGCGCCAAACTCACCGCTTTCGCCCAGCAGCACGATTTCGCCTTCTACCTGCAATCCGGCGGCGTCGACACGGTGGTGCCGCTATGGCCGGATGCGGCCAAGCTGGCTTTCGCGTTGCCGCAGTGGAATGTCGAACTCGCCTTCCGGCCTCTGGATTTCATCCAGGTCAACGCCACGCTCAACCAGAAAATGATCGCGCGAACCTTCGAGCTGCTGGATCCGCAACCGCAGGATCGCATCCTCGATCTGTTCTGCGGCCTGGGCAATTTCACCCTGCCCATGGCGCGGCTGGCGGGCGAAGCGGTGGGCGTGGAAGGCGAAGCCGGGCTGGTCGCCCGTGCGCGCGAGAATGCCGAGCGCAACGGTCTGGGCAACGCGCATTTCCACGCCGCCGACCTGACCGAAGACCAGCGCGGCACGCCCTGGATGCGGCAGGGCTTCAATAAGCTGCTGCTGGACCCGCCGCGTTCGGGCGCCGATGAAGTATTGAAACAGTTGCCGCTCAAGAATATCGGCCGCATCGTCTATGTCAGCTGCCACCCGGCTTCGCTGGCGCGCGATGCGGGCTTCCTGGTCAAGGAGCGCGGTTACAAACTCAAGGCGGCCGGCGTGATGGACATGTTCCCCCACACCGGCCATGTGGAAAGCATCGCTTTATTCGAGACGAAATAGAAAGCCATGGGAATCGAGATAGAACGCAAGTTCCTGGTCGCCGGCGATGCCTGGCGCGCTGCTGCGCATAAGGTCGCGCCGATGGCGCAGGGCTACCTGAACGACCTGGCCATGGTCGAGGGCGGCGCGCAGAAGGCCTCGGTGCGCGTGCGCATCGAAGGCGACGATGCCTACCTGAACCTGAAATCGCGCGAACGCGGCCACACCCGGCAGGAATTCAACTACGCCGTCCCCGTGGACGAGGCGCGGGCCATGCTGGCGCTGTGCGTCGGCGGTCTGATCGACAAACGCCGCCACTACGTGCGCCATGAGGGCCATTTGTGGGAAGTGGACGAATTCCTGGGCGACAACGCCGGCCTGGTGGTCGCCGAAATCGAGCTGCAGCATGCCGACGAAGCCTTCGCCTTGCCGGAATGGGCCGGCAAACAGGTGACCGACTCGCTGCGCTATTACAATCTGGCCCTGGCGTCGTACCCGTATTCGCAATGGACGGACGACGAACGCGCCGCCAGCGACATCGCTCCTGTTGTCACCGATATTCCCTGAGGAATTCAAAGCATGCTCGTCATAGGAATTTCCGGCACCGAACTCACCGCGCAGGAACGCGACTGGCTGCAGAACGATGCCGTGGCCGGGGTGATCCTGTTCACCCGCAACTTCGCTTCGCGCGAGCAGGTGGTCGAGCTGTGCGCGGCGATCCGCGCCGCGGCGCCGCGGCCGGTGCTGATCAGCGTGGACCAGGAGGGCGGACGCGTACAACGCTTCCGTACCGGCTATAGCGCACTGCCTTCGCTGGAAGGTTTCGGCGCGCTGTACGCACGGGATGCGGAAGCCGCGTTGAAGCTTGCCGAGGAGCACGCCTGGCTGATGGCCAGCGAAGTGCGCGCCAGCGGCGTCGACCTGAGCTTCGCGCCGGTGGTCGATCTGGCGCGCGGCAACCGCGCCATCGGCGATCGCGCCTTCAGCGACGACCCGCAGGTCGTCGCCGCCTTCACCAGGGCCTATGTGCGCGGCATGCACAGCGTCGGCATGGCCGCCACGCTCAAGCACTTCCCCGGCCATGGCACGGTGCTGGAGGACACGCATTTCGACGATGCGGTCGATCCGCGTCCGCTGGAGGTGTTGCGCAAGGAAGACCTGGTTCCGTTCGTGGCCGGCATCGAAGCCGGCGCCGATGCGGTGATGCTGGCGCACGTGACCTATCCGGCCGTGGCGCCTGAAGCGGCCGGTTATTCGCCGCTGTGGATCAATGGCATCCTGCGCGAAGAGATGGGCTTCCGCGGCGTGGTGTTCTCCGACGATATCGGCATGGCCGCCGCGTTTTCCGCAGGCGGGGTGAAGGCGCGCATCGACGATCACTTGAATGCCGGTTGCGACGTGGTGCTGGTCTGCGCGCCCAAACTGGTCGAGGAATCCCTGCGTGCGATGGAAGGGCGCACCTCCAATACCGCCTCCTTGTTGGGATTGATGGGCCGCGGCGGGCTGGGTTGGGACGGATTGCTTGCCGACAACCGTTATGGCGATGCGCAGTCCCGCCTTCCGGCCATTGCAGGGAACGTCGCCTGATGGCGTCGCTTCCGCTCTCCGCCGCGTTGGCCAATGCCGAGCTCATCGTCGACCGCGCCGCGTTGGATGCGGCCATCACCGCGATGGCCGTACCGATCGCGCGCGACTACGCCGGGGAAGTGCCGGTCTACCTGACCGTGATGCACGGCGGCTTGCCGTTCGCAGGGCAGTTGTCGCTGGAGCTGGGCGCATTGGGCCTGGACCTGGAATTCGATTATCTGCACGCCACCCGCTACCGCGGCCAGACCAGCGGCGGCGAATTGGTATGGAAGCACCGCCCGGCCACGGCGCTCTATGGCCGCCGCGTGTTGCTGGTCGACGATATCCTGGACGAGGGCTACACCCTGGCCGCGGTGCGCGAATGGTGCCTGGAACAGGGCGCGACCGATGTGCGTATCGCCGCACTGGCGATCAAGCGCCATGACCGCACGATCGCCGGCATCGGCGCCGACTACGCGGGTCTGGAAGTTCCGGACCGCTACGTATTCGGCTTCGGCATGGACTATCACGAGCAAGGCCGCAATCTGCCGGGCATCTACGCGCTGAAGGACTGAACGATGACGGATATCGCATTGGCGGTGATCGGTGGGACCGGCGTGTACAAACTCGCCGACCTGCAGGACGTGGACACGCGGCAGATCGATACCGTTTACGGCAAGCCGTCGGGACCCGTGCGTATCGGCATCTTGCTCGGTCAGCGGGTCGCGTTCCTGGCGCGCCATGGCGAAGGCCATTCGGTGCCGCCGCATCTGATCAACTACCGCGCCAATCTTGCCGCCTTGAAGCAGATCGGCGCCACGCGCGTGTTGGCGCTCAATACGGTGGGCGGCATCGGCGACGCCTTCGGCCCGCGTGTTCTAGCTTGTCCCGACCAGTTGATCGACTACACCTGGGGCCGCAGCTCGACGATCTGGGAAGGAAATCCTGCCGGCGGTGGCGGTTCGGAAGCGCTGCATATCGATTTCGGAGACCCTTATACGACGATGCTGCGCCACAAGATCATCGCGGCCGCGCGTGTGACCGGCGTCTCACTGGTGGGCCATGGCTGCTACGGCGCTACCCAGGGGCCGCGCCTGGAAACCAAGGCCGAAATCGCGCGCATGAAACGCGATGGCTGCGATCTGGTGGGCATGACCGGCATGCCCGAAGCGGCGCTGGCGCGCGAGCTGGGCCTGGACTACGCGTGCTTGGCCATCGTCGCCAACTGGGCCGCAGGATGCGGCACCGGTGAGGAGATCACCATGGCCGAAGTGCTGGCCAACGTACAAGCCGCTTCCAACGGTTTGCCGGAACTGGTGGCCGAGCTGGCACGCGGGTGATTGTCAACGCGGCCCGGTATTTGCATACTCCGCCGGGTGCGCTTTGTGCACAGACCACCACCACCCGCATCCAAAAGGAAATACCAGAGCTATGCCGTACGGTACCGTGAAATGGTTCAATGACGCCAAGGGCTTCGGATTCATCGCGCCGGAAGATGGCAGCGCCGATGTCTTTGCCCACCACTCCGCGATCAACAGCAAGGGCTTTCGCAGCCTGCAGGAAGGCCAGCGCGTCAGCTACGAGCTGACCCAGGGCCCGAAGGGCGCACAGGCATCGAACATCGAGCCGGCAGCCTGATCCCCATTTGATTCCCGTTTTTTTTGAACCCCGCTACAGCGGGGTTTTTTATGGGTGGCAGGCAGGCTCATCGATTCGATCATCATCCCAATCAAATCGTCACCCCAATTAATTCGATCGTCATCCCAGCGGAAGCTGGGATCCATCTTGATCTTCCTATGGGGTCACGACCAACCGAGGGAAAAGTCAAAATGGATCCCAGCTTTCGCTGGGATGACGATAGTTTGGATGATGAGGTTCGGATGACAGGATTCGGATCTGGCCGGCGACGACAGCGCCGCAATTTCTATAATGGACCCATCATTTCCCACCACCGGCAATAGGAATGCCATGCCCCCACCTTTGAATGTCGCCATCGTCGGTTACGGAACCGCCGGGCAGGCCTTGGCGATCCTGCTTTCGCGCGATGGACACCAGGTCGAGGTGTTCGAACGCGCGCCGGAACCGGGCCCGGTCGGCGCCGGTTTCCTGCTGCAACCGACGGGTCTGCAAGTGCTGTGGCAGATGGGGCTGCTTGCCGCCGCGCTGGAGCACGGGGCGCCAGTCAGGCGGTTGTATGGCGAAACGCCATGCGGGCGCGGGGTCATGGACATGCGTTACGAAGGTCTCGACGCCCGCATGTACGGCCTGGGCATGCAGCGCGGCGCCTTGTTCACGCTGCTGGCCGACGCCTGGGAAGGCGTTGCCCATATGCATCGCGGCACCGGCGTGACCCAGGTCGATCACGATGCCGGCAGGCTGGTGGATGAGCATGGCCGCAAGCACGGCCCTTTCGATCTGGTCGTCGCGGCGGACGGTTCGGCTTCGCAATTGCGCCGGCAGGTATCGCCGAGCCGGATGGATCGGGTGTATCCCTGGGGCGCGTTGTGGTGTCTGGTAGAGCGCGGCGATTGGCCGTGGCCGGACGAGCTGCGCCAGCGCTACGTGGCTGCGCGCAAGATGATCGGCCTGCTGCCGGTGGGCACCCGGCCCGGTGACGACGTGCCGCGCTTGAGCTTCTTCTGGAGCCTGCCCAGATCCGATTTCGATGACTGGCAGTCGCGGGGAATGACGGCATGGTTGCAGGAAGTGGCCGGCATCTGGCCGCAAGCTGGCACGCGCCTGGAGGGCATCACCGAATCTTCTCAGTTGGCTCGTGCGAGTTATCGCGATGCGATACAGAAACACTGGCATCGCGGACGCCTGGTGTTGGCGGGCGATGCGGCGCATGCGATGAGCCCGCAACTGGGGCAGGGCGTGAACATGGCGCTGATGGATGCGATGGCGCTGCGGGACGCGCTGCGCGGGGAAACCGGGCTGGACAGCGCATTGGCGCGATACCAGCGCGTGCGCCGCAAGCACGTTTCCATCTACCACTTCTGGAGCCACTGGCTGACCCCGCTGTTCCAGTCGGACTACGACCTGGTGGCGCGAGTCCGCGACGCCAGTTTCCTTCCCTTGGGAAAATTGCCCGGCGGCCGCGGCCATATGCTGCGCATCCTCAGCGGCACGCAGCAGGGCTGGTTGGGTAAATACGCGCTGCAACCGGATTTCATCGAAGCATTGACCAAGCGCCGGCCCGCACCGAACGGGTAGGAGCGTGTAGGAGCTGCGCAAGTCGCGAAGCCCAGGCACGTGAAAAGCCGAGGGCTTCGCGACTTGCGTCGCTCCTGCAAGGCTGCATCCAACGGCCACGCCAGACAAAGCTTCCTGCCGCTAGAATCGGCCCATGGACAAGCTGCTGCCTTTCGAAACCCATCGCGTCGACAACCAGCCGCCGCCCTTCGAACCGCGCGACCTGTGGGCGGACGACATCGTATTGCGCGAAGCGGTGGCGCGCGAAGGCGCGGCCGCATTCGCGCCAAAGCTTTCGGAGTACGCGCGGCTGGCGGGCGACGAGCTCTACCGCATCGGTTTCGACGCCAACCGCGACAAGCCGCGTTTGAAGACCCACGACCGCTTCGGCCACCGCATCGACACAGTGGAGTTCCACCCGGCCTATCACCGGCTGATGGAGGCGGCCAAAAGCCATGGCGTCGCCGGCCTTTCCTGGCACGAGCCGCAACCCGGCGCGCACGTCGCCCGCGCCGTGCTCAGCTATCTGCATCACCAGGTGGAAGCCGGCACCAGTTGTCCCTTGACCATGACCCATGCGGCGGTGCCGGTGCTGCGCCGCGAACCGGCGTTGCGCGAATGGGCCGACAAAGCGGCTGCGCCCCACTACGATCCGCGCGAGGTTCCCATCGCGCAGAAATCCGGCGTCACCCTGGGTATGGGCATGACCGAAAAGCAGGGCGGCTCGGACGTGCGCAGCAATGCCACCGTCGCTACGCCTATTGCGGTTGCAGGCGAATACGCGTTGGTCGGGCACAAGTGGTTCTTCTCGGCGCCGATGTCCGACGGATTCCTGGTGCTGGCGCAGGCGCCCGGCGGGTTGACCTGTTTCCTGTTGCCACGCCGGTTGGACAACGGCGACAAGAACGCTTTCCGGCTGATGCGTTTGAAGGACAAGCTGGGGGACTGGTCGAACGCCTCGTCCGAGGTCGAATTCTGCGGCGCGTGGGCGCGACGCGTCGGCGAGGAAGGCCGCGGCGTGGCGACCATCATCGAAATGGTGATGTTCACCCGCCTGGACTGCATGCTGGGCGCCGCCGCGGAAATGCGCATGGCGCTGGCGCAGGCGGTCCACCATGCGCGCCACCGGGCCAGCTTCGGAAAACCGCTGGCGGAGCACGCGCTGATGCGCAACGTGCTGGCCGATCTGGCGCTGGAATCCGAAGCCGCGCTGGCGTTCTCGCTGCGCGTGGCGCGTGCGGTCGATGCCGCGCCGCAGAACGCCGCCGAAGCCGCTTTCGCCCGCATCTCCACCGCCATCGGCAAGTACTGGCTGTGTAAACGCGCCCCGGCTTTCGTCAACGAAGCGCAGGAGTGCCTGGGCGGGGCGGGCTATGTGGAAGAGTCGATCCTGCCGCGGCTGTATCGGCAGGCGCCGCTGAATTCCATCTGGGAAGGCAGCGGCAACATCCAGTGCCTGGACGTGCTGCGCGCGCTGTCGCGCGAGCCCGAGACCGGTGCCGCGCTGCTGGCCGAGCTTGAAACCGCGAAGGGCAGCGATGCCGCATTCGATAGGGCCGTCGCCGAACTGCGCACGCAGCTCGCATCGCAATCGGCCGACGAATTCGGCGCCCGCATGCTGGTCGAACGCTTGGCGCTGGCGTTGCAGGCGGCCGTGTTGCTGAATGCCGGAAGTCCCGCCGCAGCGTTGTTCGTAGCCAGCCGCTTGCAAGGAAGGCATGGTCTTGCCTTCGGCACCTTGCCCGTCGCCCAGGGCATCGATGAATTGATAAGCCGGGCATTGCCGTGATGCGGGCATGGCTGCTGGCGATGCTCTCGTTGGCGATGTTCTCGCTGGCCGTGATTCTTCCTCACGACGCTTCCGCGGCGCCGGAGCTGGCGCCCAAGGCCGAGCAGGCCGATGCCATCCGCGTATTCAAGTCCACGCGCCGGATGGAACTGTTGCGCGACGGCAAGGTGCTGCGCAGCTATCGCATCGCCTTGGGCGACGCGCCGGTGGGGCGCAAGCGCCAGCAGGGCGACGAACGCACGCCGGAAGGCGATTACCGCATCACCTACCGCAACGCGCAGAGCCGTTTCCATCTGTCGCTGCGGGTGTCCTATCCCAACCAGGCCGATCGCGAGCAAGCCAGGAAGCGCGGCGTCGATCCGGGCGGCGACATCATGCTCCACGGCAGCACGCCACCGGGCTACACCGGCGATTGGACCGATGGCTGCATCGCCGTCACCAATGCGCAGATCGAAGAGATATGGCGGCTGGTGCCGGTGGGCACCCCGATCCGCATCAACCCGTAGGTCGGGGCCACGTCCCCGACGTGCGTGCGATCCCGCAATGCGTGGGTCGGGGGTGTAACCCCGATCTACGGCTCTTCGGCTATTGCGCGCGAGCCGGTGAGGATCATGCGCACCATCTGCGAAAGCTGCTCGATCAGTTCCGCATCTTTTTCCGGCGGTAGATCCATGGCCGTGGCGCCCATGGCGAATACAAGGCGGGTGATGGCCTTGGACACCAGCGCGGGTTCGTGCAGGGTGGCGCCGTCGGCGGCGGCCAGGCGGATCAGATCGATGCGCAGTTCTTCCTCGAAGAACTCCAGTTCCCGATCCACCGCCTGTTTGAAAGCGTCCGATCCCACCGTGCCTTCGCGCAACAGCACGTGCAGCAGTTTGTCGTCGGCGCGCAGCTGTTCGATGAAGGCCGAGACCGAGCCGCGCACGATGCTCTTGTCCGAACCGATACGCTGGCGCGCTTCGCCGATGACCTTGCGCAGGGAACGTCCGGCCAGGTCGATCAGGGCCACGGCCAGCTCGTCCATGTCGCGGAACTGACGATAGAAGCTGTTGGGCGCGATGCCGGCTTCGCGCGCCACTTCACGCAGGCTCAGCGTGGACACGCTGCGGTGCGGGCCGATCAGTTTCAAAGCCGCAGCCAACAGGTCTTCGCGCGAAATCGAGGCCTTGCGGCCGGCGCTCGGGTCGCCGTCGGGGTGTACTTGCAAGGGGGTGGTCACGACGATGGGAGCGGCCTGGGCGATGTCATGCAAACATCATATCGGGGTTGTTAATATACAGTTGTATACACAATTGTATCTGCGCCTGTATAGTGTTAGCCATGAATGCTTTAGTCCACCCGCCCGCGCCGCGCCCCCGAAACAGGCTCAAGCGCCTGGTTCAGCCACTGATCGCCCCGCAAGTCTTTGATTTCTGGGCTTCCCGATTGAATCGGGCCTGGTCCTGGGATCGTCCCATGGGGCGAATAACGGAGCGGAAGGCGGAATCGGCCGATGCCGTGACCCTGTGGCTGCGGCCGAACCGCCATTGGGCGGGTTTCCAGCCCGGCCAGCACCTCAATGTCAGCGCACAGATCGACGGCGTGCGCGTGACCCGCAGTTACAGCCTCACCGATGCCTCGACCACCGATGGCCGTCTGGCCATCACCGTGAAAGGTGTCGAGGGCGGAAAACTGAGCCGCTACCTTTGCGAACGCGCGCGGGTAGGCGATGTGCTCGAAATCGGCCAGGCCTTCGGCGAGATGACGTTGCCGTCGTCCCCGCAGGGCAGTTGGCTGTTTCTGGCCGCCGGCAGCGGCATCACTCCCTTGGTGTCCATGATCCGTGCCCTGGCGGCGCAGGGCATGCCGGTGCCGTTGACCCTGGTGTATTGGGCGCGTACGCGGAATGAGCTCTGCTTCGTCGACGAGCTGAAAAAGCTCGCGTCGGAACACGCGAACTTCTCCGTCCGTTTCGTACTGACCCGAGAGCCGGCAACAGGCGAAGAAGCAACCGGCCGTCTCAGCGAAAGCACGATCCAGACACTGGTGGGCGATTTGTCCTCGCAGCAAGTCTTTGCCTGCGGTCCGGGCGGCTTCGTCGATACCGCCCGCGTGGCGCTCTCAAGCGCGAAATCCTTCCAGGCCGAAGCCTTCTCGCCGCCGCCGCGCGTGGTGGAAGACACCGGTAGCGTGCAGGTCACCCTGACCGCCAGCGGCCGCACGCTCACCCTGCCGCGCGGCCAGTCGCTGCTGACCGCGCTGGAAGCAGAAGGCTTCAAGCCGGCGTCCGGTTGCCGCATGGGCATCTGCAATACCTGCGCCTGCGGCAAGTCTTCCGGCGTCACCCGCCACCTGCATACCGGCGAACTTTTCCACGAACCCGCTTCGGCGCTGAAGCTCTGCATCAGCAGCGCCAGCACCGACCTTGTGCTCGATCTTTGATGAAGACCATGAACCAGAACCCACGCAACCGAATGCTGAGCGCGGCCGAACTCGATGGCTTCGCCGCCGAACTGGATGCAGTGCGCGCCCGCACCGTCGCCACGCTGGGGCAGCGGGACGCCGATTACATCCGCGGCATCGTCAAGGCGGTGCGTTACACGGAAATCGCAGGCCGCGTGCTGTTGTTCGCCTCGTTGCCCATGGCCTTCGCCGGTATGTTCTGGGCAACGTGGATCGCCGGCGTCCTGTTGCTGGCGCTATCCAAGATCCTGGAGAACATGGAGCTGGGCCACAACGTCATCCACGGCCAGTACGACTGGATGAACGACCCGCACCTCAACGGCAAGACCTACGAGTGGGACATCGCCGGCACCAGCGCCAGCTGGCGCAAGACGCACAACTTCCAGCACCACACCTATACCAACGTGCGCGGCATGGACGACGACATCGGCTATGGTCTGCTGCGCATCTTCCCGGAACAGCGCTGGCGCCCGTTCTTCCTGCTGCAGCCGTTCATCGCGGTGGTGTTCGCGCTGCTGTTCGAATGGGGCGTGGCCATCCAGGACCTGAAGCTGGGCCGCTGGTGGGCCGGCAAGACCAGCAATGCGCAGATGCGCAAGGCGTTCAAGCCGGTGGGTAAGAAGATGCTGCGGCAGGTGCTGAAGGATTACCTGGTGTTCCCGCTGCTGGCCGGCCCGTTTTTCCTGGCGGTGCTGGCGGGCAACGTGGTGGCCAACCTGCTGCGCAACCTGTGGACCTTCACCATCATCTTCTGCGGCCATTTCACCGCCGATGCGGAAACCTTCCCCAAGGAATCCATCCGCAACGAATCGCGCGGCCACTGGTACCAGCGCCAGCTGCGCGGTTCCTCCAATCTTGCCGGCGGCAAGCTGCTCAACGTGATGTCGGGCAATCTGAGCCACCAGATCGAGCATCATTTCTATCCGGACATTCCCGCAAATCGCTACGCGGAAATGGCGCCGGAAGTGAAAGCGATCTGCGTCCGCTACGGCCAGCACTACAACACCGGTTCGCTGCCCAAACAGTTCGGCCAGGTGATCTGGCGGATCCTGCGCCACGCCTGGCCCAGCCGCCCGCCGCGCGTGTCGGCTGCGTTGCAGACCCAGGCTGGCTGAGCAGACGCGAACCGGCTGAGGGATCGTCGCAAACAGCTCGCGCCGGGACGGCGCTCCCACGCCACATCGGAGTTGGTGGGAGCGCCGTCCCGGCGCGAGCTCTTATGCCGTCGCGAGGCGATTTCCGGCCGCCAGGCAGCTAATACTCCGATTCCCTGGCGCATCGGATGAAGCAAAAATCCGGAGATCTTCTTACCGGGCCGTACCTCGATGTCCGCTTCTTCATGCAAGCTGCGAACCGGCCGCAGCTCCGAGCAAGGCAGTTACTACCTGCTGACCACCTGTTGTCGTGATCGCATCCCTGTACTCCTCAACTCCGACGCGGCCCGTATCGTGCTGGATTGCGCGCGTTGGCTGGATCAGCACCAGGCAATTGAGCTCAATGCCGTGGTGGTGATGCCGGATCACGTGCATCTGGTTCTTGGCTTGGGCGAGCTTTCACTGCCCCAGGTCATGCATCGGTTCAAAAGCTACACCTCCCATGCCATTGCCAAAGCGATGGCAACCGATGGAGGCATCTGGCAGCGTGGCTATCATGATCGTGGGATACGCGATGGGGCGGCGCTTCGGGCGCAGGTGGAATACTGCCTATTGAATCCAGTGCGCGCCGGGCTCGTCAGTGATTTCCGTGATTACCCTTATTGGTGGTGTTGCTGGGAGGTTTGATCTGTCCTTGTGAAAGGTATCGGGGACTGCGATTAAGAGCTCGCGCCGGGACGGCGCTCCCACGCTACATCGGAGTTGGTGGGAGCGCCGTCTCGGCGCGAGCTCTTGGCTGGCTTCAATCGATGAACTGCAGGCGCGCCAGTTCGGCGTACAGGCCGTCCTGGGCGATGAGTTCGGCATGCGTGCCCTGGGCGACGATGCGGCCGCGGTCCATGACCACGATGCGGTCGGCCTTGAGCACGGTGGCCAGGCGGTGCGCGATGACCAGGGTGGTGCGGCCCTCCATCAGGCGTTCCAGCGCGCTTTGCACGGCGCGTTCGCTCTGCGCGTCCAGCGCGCTGGTGGCTTCGTCCAACAGCAGGATCGGCGCGTCCTTCAGCAGCGCGCGGGCGATGGCGATGCGCTGTTGCTGGCCGCCGGACAGGCGCGCGCCGCGTTCGCCCAGTTCGCTGGCGAAACCTTCCGGCAGTTCGCGGATGAAGTCGTCGGCCTCGGCCGATTCGGCGGCCGCTTGCAGCTGCGCATCGGTGGCGTCGAGTTTGCCGTAGCGGATGTTCTCGGCGGCGCTGGCGGCGAAGATGGTGGGTTGCTGCGGCACCAGCGCGATGTGTTCGCGCAGATCGGCAGGATCCAGTTCGCGCAGGTCCACGCTGTCGATGCGGATGCCGCCCGACTGCGCATCGTGGAAGCGCAACAGCATGGAGAACACGGTGCTCTTGCCGGCGCCCGACGGGCCGACCAGCGCCACGGTTTCGCCCGGACGCACTTCCAGATCGAAACCGTCCAGCGCGGGCAGGTCCGGACGCGAGGGGTAGTGGAAGACCACGTTGTCGAAGCGGATATCGCCCTGCAGCGGCGCCGGCAGCGTGCGTGGATGGGCAGGGGCGTTGATTTCGGAAGTTTCTTGCAACAGCTCGGCAATGCGGCCCATGCCGCCGGAAGCGCGTTGCAGATCGTTCCATACCTCCGCCAACGCGCCGACCGATCCGCCGCCGACCAGCGCGTACAGCACGAACTGCGCCAGCGTGCCGGCGCTCATGCGGCCGCCGATGACATCGTGTGCGCCCGACCACAGCACCAGTACGATCGCGCCGAACACCAGGGTGATGGCCGCGGCGGTGACCCAGGCCTGTGCGCGGATGCGCTTGCGTGCGGTTTCGACCGCCACCGCCACCGCTGCGCCGAAGCGGCCCTGCTCATAAGGTTCGCGCGCATGGGCCTGCACGGTGCGCACCGCGCCCAGGGTTTCGCTGGCCAGCGTATTGGCGTCGGCAACGCGGTCCTGGCTGGCGCGCGACGCTTTTTCCAGGCGACGGCTGCCCAGGACGATGGGCAGCACCGCCAGCGGTATGCCGACCAGGGCGAAGGCGGCCAGGCGCGGGCTGGTGATGAACAACATGGTCAGGCTGCCGATCACCGTGACCGTGCTGCGCAAGGCGACCGACATGCTGGTGCCCACCACGTTGCGCAACAGTTCGCTGTCCGCCGACAGGCGCGAGACCAGTTCGCCGCTGCGGGTGCGGTCGTGGAAGCCGGCGCCCAGGCCGATCAGGTGCCCGTAAAGCTGCTTGCGCAGATCGGCGACCACGCGTTCGCCCAGCAGCGAGACGAAATAGAAACGCGCGGCGCTGGCCAGCGCCAGGACCACCGCGACCACGAACAGGAACAGGAAGGCGCGGTCGACATTGCTGCCGCTGGAAAATCCGTTGTCGATCATCTGCCGGAACGCGACCGGCAGGCTGAGGGTCGCGGCCGAGGCCACCGCCAGCGCGACCAGCCATAGGCCGAAAAGACCGCCATGCCGGCGTACGAAGGGCCACAGCGCGCGCAGGCTGCCCAGTCGCGGCTTTGGTTTGGGAGAAGTGGAACCAGAAGCGGCCGTTGCCGAAGCGGTATCGGCGGAAGCTGCGGGGAGGGAGGTCATTCGGGATCCGATTCGGCGAAACGCACACGGTTACGGGTGGCGTCGCGCAGATGGGTTTTCAAGGCGTCCACCCGATCGGCGGGCAAGCCGATGTGCAGGACAGCGCCGGATTCGTCGAAATCTTCGGCCAGCTTTTCCACCGCGAAGGCCGGCAGGGCGGCATGCACGCTGCCCAGATCGTCGAAGGCGCAGCCGAACCGGAGCTCGCGCATCTCCACCAGCAAACGGCGTTCGGCCGTACGCAGGCATTCGGCGGCCGCGCCGCCGTAGGCGCGGACCAGGCCGCCCGCGCCCAGCTTGATTCCGCCATACCAGCGGGTGACTACCACCATGACCTGGTCGTAGCCCTGGCCTTCGATGGCGGCCAGGATGGGGCGGCCCGCGGTGCCGGCCGGTTCGCCATCGTCGCTGGAGCGGTACTCGGCGCCTATGCGGTAGGCCCAGCAGTTGTGCGTGGCGTCGGGATCGGCGACCTGGGCAAGGAAGGCCAGGGCGGCTTGTGGAGAGGTCGCCGGCGCGGCCTGGGCGATGAACCGGCTGTGCTTGACCTCGAGCAGATGCGTCGCCGTCGTGGCCAGGGTGTCGGTCATTCTTCCAGCAAGGGTTCCAGGTCGCCCGGCACGGGTTCGCTGGGGTGGTCCTTCACGAACAGCAGCAGGCTTTGCTTGGCCGCGCCGGCATCGCCCAAACCGTAGCGGGTGCGCACCCGCTCCAGCCATTCGTTGACCGGCAGCTGGGCATCGTCGGAAACCGGTACCTGCAAGTCGGTGCGTTTCATGCGCGAACCGGTGACTTCGATGCGATCCAGCGAGGCGCTTTCCTTCTGGCGCGTGGAGGCGGCCGCTCGGGCCGCTTTGGCCTCCGCCAATGCTTCGGCCTGCGGCTTGGCCGAGACGATGCCGGCACCGGCCATGGAACTGTCGGCGGCAACTCCACGTGCCAGATAACCGTCATGTTGATTCTCGCGTCCGCGCGGTTCCGGAGCGAACGCCATCGGGGCATCGGCTTCAGCCTCGGCTGTGGCCGCTATCGCCGCCGGAGCGGGTGGGGCTGGCGGCGGAGGCGTCGCGGCCGCGGCTACATTGCCTGCGATCTGCGCTTGGCGCGCGCTAACCCGGGTTTTGGCCCTGGCGACCTGCTGCCGGGGCAGCGGCGCGCGGGCCTCGGCAGGCGGTGGGGCAAGGACTTTGAGCGGAGCGGGCGGCGCTTGCTCGACCGACACAGGCGCTGCCGGCGCGGCGCTCGCCATGTCTGCGGCCACGTCCGCCTGAGGCAGAGCAGGGCTGCTGAGAATGGTTGCGGCCACAGCTGGTTGTTCGGCGGACTCGTCCGCGGGCGCTTCGGCCGACGCCGGCATGGGCGCCTGCTGCAGGGGCCGCAACTGCCAGGCGATGCCCACGGCGAAGACCACCGAGGCGGCCAGGCCCATGGCCACCGGCCAGCGCGGCTTGCGGCGGGCAGGTTGCTTGCGCTCCAGCGCCGCATGCGCGGCGGACAGGATGCGCGCATCCAGCGACGGCGAGGGTTCTCCTTGCGGGCCCAGGTGCGCGGTCAGCTTCGCCAGTTCGCGCTCTTCGGGGGTCAAGGGTTCGGGGGAGTAGGATTTCATTCGCTCAATCTCGCGCGCAGCTTGTCCATCGCGTAGCGCAACCGCGATTTGACTGTTTCCCGACCTACGCCGGTGATCTCGCCGATTTCCTCCAGGGTCAGTTCCTGCTCCAGGCGCAGTTGCAGCACCTCGCGCTGGTCGTCCGGAAGCTCGGCCAGGGCCAGCTGCAGGCGCCGGCGTTGTTCGAAGTCGGACAGGATGCGTTCGGGCGTCTCCGGATCGGGCACCCGCGCCGCGCGTTCGTCTCCATCCACCGGCGCGGGCGGCCGATGCTTGAGCGCCCGCCAATGGTCGGTAAGGCGATTGTGCGCGATCCGGAACAGCCAGGTCGTGAAGGCCGCTTCAGGTTTCCAACCCTCGCGCGCGGTGATCACCCGTTGCCAGATGTCCTGGAAGAACTCGTCCGCCAGCGCCTGATCCCGCAGCTGGCGCAGCAGGAACCGGTACAGGCGGGTACGGTGGCGCGCATACAGCTGCTCGAACGCAGCCATATCGCCGCCCGCGTAGGCCAGCATCAGGGTCTCGTCTGCGGGTTCTGAGAAGTCGTTCACCCTGACAAGCGTAAAGCTTGGGCCACAATCCGCATAGCCGCGCGCACGGCCGCGGACTGGCCGCCGCGGGGCGGGCAATCCGTATAGGAAGGGAAGTGGCGCGGAAACCGCCGGAACCATGGCGCTGTTCATGGAACCTGATAACGTCCACCCGGCGGGGATGGGGTTTCCGCGCCGGAGACGCAAGGATCGCGTATCGCGTCCATACGTTCATTCCTGGGGAATCCGTGCCACTGCCTACCATCGATGCTGCGGAAGCTTCCCTCAACGACTTGTCCGCGAGCGAGGTCCGCCCTGCGCCGGCAACAGCGGTTTCGCCCACCGAACGCATCGTGGCGATCCTGCGTGGCCTGCTGCCCGCGGGCGCCTCGGTCGCGGTGTGCTGGCGCGACTGGGCGCTGGGCAGCGGAGGAGCGATTTCGCCCGGGGCAGGCGCCGGCCTGCGCCGCAGCGCCGAACTGGCCTTGTCGGACCCGGATGCCGAAACCGACGGTCCACAGGGACTGATCCACGCCTGGGACAACGCCGACGGCAATGCGCGCATGGCCGTGGCGGCCGCGATGCCCTCGGCCATGGCCGACAGCGAGCGACAGGCATGGCTGACGCTGGCCAAGACCTTGGTGGTGGCTACCCTGGATTCGTCGCGCGCGCAGGCGCGGGTCGTGTCGCTGGAAAAATCCAAGCGCCTGCAGCAGGCCTTGTACGAAATCGCCGACCTGGCCAGCGCCGATCTGGAAATGCCGGAAATGCTCAGGCGCATCCATGCGGTGGTCGGTTCGCTGATGTTGGCCGACAACTGCTACATCGTGCTCTACGACGACCAGCGCCGCAGCGTGCGCTTCCTGCATTTCGTGGACCAGAAAGACACCTACGTCGCCGACCCCGAGCGCGAATTCACCGAAGAGGAAATGCCCAACAGCATGACCTTCGCCCTGTTGCGCCATGGCCAGCCCGTGCGCGGGCCTTCCACCGCGGTGCGGCAGAAAATGGGCGTGGTGCGCGATCCTTCGCACGGCCCCGACAGTCTGGATTGGCTGGGCGTGCCGATGCGACGCGAAGACCGCGTCTGCGGGGCCATCGTGGTGCAGAGCTACGACACCCCGGGCAGCTATGCCGACGAGGACCGCGCGTTGCTGGGTTACGTGGCCCAGCACATCCTCACCGCGCTGGACCGCAAGCACGCGCACGTGGACCTGGAGCGCCGTATCGAGGCGCGCACCCACGAACTGCAACGCGCCAACCGCGAACTGCAGGCGGAAATCCTGGAACGCAAACGCGCCGAGAAACTGCAGCGCGCGCTGTTCCGCATCGCGGAGCTGGCGATCACTTCCGAAAACCTGGAGCGCTTCTACGCCGACGTGCATGCGGTAGTGGACGAGCTGATCTACGCGCGCAATTTCTACATCGCCCTGTTGTCCGACGACGGCGAAACGCTGGATTTCCCGTATTCCATCGACGAACGCGACCCGATGCGGTTGTCGCGCAAATTGACCAATGGCTTGACCGAGCATGTCATCGCCAGCCGCCGCCCGCTTCTGGCCGACCGCGCCAAGCTGAACGAGCTGGGTACGCAGGGCAAGGTGCACGAATACGGCCCGCACGCCTACAGCTGGCTGGGCGTGCCGCTGTATCGCGACGAAGAGGTGGTGGGCGTCATCGCCGTGCAGAGTTATTCGCCGGACGTCAGCTTCAGCCCGCACGACCAGAACCTGCTTACTTTCGTCGCCCACAATATCGGCAATGGTCTGGCCAAACAGCGCGCGCAACAGCATCTGCGCGCCGCCCACGCCGAGCTGGAACGGCGTGTCGACGACCGTACCCACGAGCTGGCCGAGGCCAACGCCAAGCTGCTGGCGCAGATGGGCGAACGCCTGCGCGCCGAACAGCGCCTGACCCATCAAGCCACCCATGACGGACTCACCGGCCTGCCCAACCGCCCGCACCTGCTGGATCGCCTGTCCGCGGCCATCAACCGCGCCCGCCACGGCGATGGGCAGGAATTCGCGGTGCTGTTCCTGGATCTGGACCGTTTCAAACTGGTCAACGACAGCATCGGCCACGCCGCCGGCGACGAATTGCTGGTGGAAGTTTCGCGGCGCATCACTTCCACGGTGCGCGGCAACGATGTCGTATCGCGCCTGGGCGGCGACGAATTCGCCATCCTCATCGAATACGCCGACGGCCTGGAAAGCGCGCGCGAGCTGTCCCAGCGCATCCTGTCGGTGCTGGGCCGGCCCATGTGGGTCGCCGGGCGCGAACTGTTTCCCTCGGCCAGCCTGGGCATCGCCGCCTGGCATCCGCGCTACCGCAACGGCGAAGAGCTGCTGCGCGATGCGGACGCGGCGATGTACCGCGCCAAGGCGCAGGGCCGCGACCGCTATGCGGTATTCGACGAGGCCATGCGCGAAGAGGCGATGCAGAGCCTGGACCTGGAAGCCGATCTGCGCCGGGCCATCAACAATCGCGATTTCCTGCCGTTCTACCAGCCGATCAAACGCCTGGAGGATGGCGCGATCATCGGCCATGAGGCGCTGCTGCGTTGGCAGCACGAGCGCCGGGGTTTATTGCTGCCGGCCGAATTCATCAGCCTGGGCGAGGACAGCGGCCTGATAGAACAGGTGGACTGGCTGCTGTACGAGCAGGTGGTCGGGCAACTGGCGCGCGGCGGAGAGGGTTACATCTCGGTCAATGTGTCGCCGCGGCATTTCCGTTCGCCGGACTTCGCCGACCGTCTGCTGGCCATGTTCTACGCGGTCGGCGCTGATCCGGCGCGCATGCGGGTGGAGATCACCGAGGTGGCGCTGCTCGACGACGCGCCGCGTACCTTGCGCACCCTGCGCATTCTGCGCCAGCACGGAATCCTGGCCCAGCTGGACGATTTCGGCACCGGCTTTTCGGCGCTTTCCTACCTGCATCGCTTCCCGATCTCGGTATTGAAGATCGATCGCAGCTTCATCGCCGGCATAGGCGGCGAGGGCAGGCCGGAAAGCCTGGCCCTGGTGCGCGCGATCCTTGCCTTGGCCAGCACATTGGGCATCGACACCATCGCCGAAGGTGTGGAAAGCGAAGAGCAGCGCCAGGCGCTGATCGACCTGGGCTGCAGCTACGGGCAGGGCTACCTGTTCGGCCGGCCCGCGGCGCAGATCGGCGGATTGCCGCCAGCGCCGCTGGAGCCGAATTGGGACTGAACGTCGCGCGCGAATTGCGCAACCGTTAAAAAAAGTTCCGTCATCCCCGCGAAGGCGGGGACCCAGTGTCTTTCGTGCCGAGACCGTATGGCTTGTAGAAAGCCTAAAGTCGCTGGGTCCCCGTCTTCGCGGGGATGACGAGTTTATTTTTCAGTTCTGCGGATCATTTAAGGGATCGCGGACAGGCTCTAAGAGACTGTGTATTCCTTCCACGGGATCCGGCCTGGGTCGGTCCTGGACAGGAACCTTACGATGTCCAGGCGTCCCTGATACTTGAAACGGCCGTTCGGGTTCCGCGAAGCGAGAATGATCGGCATGCCGGGGAAAAGGTGCTGGAAGGAAACCCGCGCACGTTCCGCCGAGGCGCTGGTCTGCGTCGCGGATTCCTTCACCACGACGATGGAGAAAGTCACGCCCTGTTCGTTCACTACAGCACCTTGAAGCCGCATCGCCATTCCCTCTGGTCGCGTCGGGTCGAACGCGAGGGTATGGGAGCATCCTTGTGTCGCACGGATTGAGACAGGATCGGCAGGGGACCCGGTCACCGGCACCGGCAAGCCGGACCGCACGTCCTTGTGCGGATCGGGTCCGTCATTCGCCCGCAATAGCCGGCGTAGCGCTGTCGTTGGAAACGATCCGGCGCGCCTGGCCGACCATGTCCACGAATTCCCTGCGCAGCCCGTAGCGGTCTTCGCCTTGCGCACCGCGCGCAGCTTCGGCTACGTCGTTCCAACTCCACTTCTCCACATGCGTGCCGCCCCGCAGCAGGTCGGCATAGGCCGATACGGCGCTGGCGAAGCGCAGCGACTGGCTGGGATGGGCGGTCAGCGACGAAGGCAGGATCGGGGTCTCGATCAGGCGGCTGTTGTCCGCGCCCGGCAGCTTGTAGCGCAGACGCAGATGCGCCAGTTCGTTCGCGTTGCCGGCGGCTTCCGGCTTGCTTTTGCCGTAACGCAACTCGGGCAGGCGATCGGCGCCGGAACCCGCGGGAGTGATTTCGTACAACGCGGTGACTTCGTGGCCTGCGCCGATATCGCCGGCATCGACCTTGTCGTTGGCGAAATCCTCGCGGTTCAACAAGCGGTTTTCGTAGCCGATCAGGCGGTATTCGGAAACCAGCCCCGGGTTGAACTCGATCTGGATCTTCACATCGCGGGCGATGGTCAGCAAGGTCGCCTGCATTTCCTCCACCAGCACCTTGCGCGCTTCCTGCAACGTGTCGATATAGGCGTGGTTGCCATCGCCCACGTCGGCCAGGCGTTCGGCCATGCTGTCGTTGTAATTGCCTTGTCCGAAGCCCAGCGTGGTCAGCGCGATGCCGGATTTGCGCTGGTCGCCCACCAGCGTCTCCAGCGCTTCCTGGCTGACGGTGCCCACGTTGAAATCGCCGTCGGTGGCCAGGATCACGCGATTGACGCCGTCCTTCAGGTAGGACTGCTTGGCCATGGCGTAAGCGAGCTGGATGCCGTCCCCGCCGTTGGTGCTTCCGCCGGCCTGCAGATTGTCGAGCGCGGCCAGAATCTCTTCATGCCGATCGCCCGGCGTGGGCGGCAACACCAGTCCCGCCGAACCGGCATAGACCACGATGGATACGCGGTCCTGTTCGCGCAGCTGCGGCACCAGCACCGAGAAGGCTTGCTTCAGCAGCGGCAGCTTGTCCGGCGAATCCATCGAGCCGGAAGTATCGATCAGGAACACCAGATTGGAAGGCGGCAGCGTCGCCTTGGGAACGTCGTAACCCTTGATGCCGATCATCAGCAACTGGCGCTGGTTGTTCCAGGGCGCGGCCGCCAACTCGGTGGTGACGCGGAAGGGGACGTTGCGGTTGGCCGGGGCAGGGTGCTGATAGTCGAAGTAGTTGATGAATTCCTCCGCGCGCACCGAATCCGCCGGGGGACGCACGCCCTGGGTCAGCATGCGCCGCACATTGCTGTAGCTGCCGGTGTCGACATCGACGGAGAAGGTGGAGACAGGTTGTTCGCTGGTGCGGTGCACGGGGTTGTCCGTGCGTTCCGCGTATTTCTCGGTGTTGGCGGGTTCTGGCTGTATAGAGATCAGTCCGAATTGTGCCGGGGCTACGTTGCCGGCCGGCGCATAGGCCATCATCGGCGCCGGTGGCGGTGGCGCAGACCGCACATAGCCATCGCTCGCCTTTGCGGCGCCCGCAAGCCGGCCGCGATCCAGTTCCGCACGTTTCAAGCGGGTGCCAGTGACTTCCACGCGAGCTAGTGCTGCTGCTTCCTGTTGTGCAGAAGTATCGGCAGCAGTTTCGGCGGCGGTCTCGGGGGCGGATTTGCAACCGCTAAGCGCGGCGATGACGATCAGACTGGCACAGAACAGCGCATTGTGAAGCGGGGCGGTGCGGGGCAGGCGGCGTTGCATGGCGGATCTCCCGTGGTGGACAGGGAGTTCAACGCGGCAGGTCCGCAAGTGGGGTTAATCGCGGACAATTCGGAAAAACGCCCGCCGGTTGGGCGGCGGGCGCTTGCTTTGCCATCGATTTGGGTGCGACGGGGCGTCAGAACCTGAAATCGAGCCTGGCGTAGTAGTAACCGCCATTGATGCCGAACGGCAGCGTCTCCCAGCCGTAGACGAAGCCGAGCGACGGGAACGGATTGACGTTCGGATCGTCGGCGCCGACTTTCCATTTGTCGGGGTAGGTATCGAGCAGGTTGTTGGCGCCGACCGACAGGCGCAGCTTGTCGGTGATGTCCACGCCGACCGCCGCATCGAACAGCGTCTGTCCGTCCCAGGTCTGTTTGGGCGCGAAGCCCGAGCCGGAGACCGAGCCGTAATAGTTCGCGCGCAGGGTCCAGTCCCAGTTTCCGATCGAGTACACGCCCTGCAGCACGTGGTGGGCGCCGGGCTGGCCTTCCTCGATCAAGGTCACCTGGCTGTCGTCGAACAGCATCGCCGGCGGCAGGATCGCCGATTGCGAGCGACGGTCGGTGACCTCGGTCTTGTTCCAGTGCAGCAGCGCGGTCAGGTCCAGCGTGCCGCCGGCGGCTTCGGTGCTGTATTCGCCGACGATATCGATGCCGGTGGTGCGGGTGTCGATGGCATTGGTGAAGAACTGCGCCTGGGCCACGTCGAACGGCGCGAGGATGGCGCGGATCGGGCAGTTGCTGTTGGTGGCATCGCAAGCCAGGCCGTCGCTGCCGACGGTCTCCGGACGTATGTTGCTGGAGAAGATGATGCGGTCGTCGATGTCGATGCGGAATACGTCCACCGTCAGGCTGAAATTCTCGCTGGGGCGGAACACCAGGCCGAGCGTGGCGCTGGTCGATTCCTCTTCCTTCAACGCATCGATGCCGAACGCGCGGGTGACGTCGCTGTCCTGGCGTGCGGTCAGAGTGTCGGCCAGATTGCCGGTGGCCGGATCGATGTTGGTCGAGCGCTGGCTGTAGAACAGCTGCTGCACGCCGGGCGCGCGGAAGCCGGTGGAGACGGTGCCGCGCAAGGCGAACTTGTCGCTGAAGTCGAAGCGTGCGGACAGCTTGCCGGTGGTGGTGTTGCCGAAGTCCGAATAATCTTCGAAACGTACCGCGGCGCCGAGCAGGAAACGCTCGGTCAACCGCGACTCGGCGTCGAAGTAGACGGCGTAGTTGTGGCGTCCCTCATCGACCGCTTCGTTCGGCGAAAAGCCGGGGAAGCCCTGGATGCCCGGTGCGGCGAAACCGCCGTTCTGGTCGAAGATGGCGATGGAGGGATCGTTGGTGCGCCCGTAGGTGTAGGACACCGGATCGCCGGCCTTGATCGCGTAATTGTCGCGGCGATATTCGAAACCGGTCGCCAGACTCAACGGTTCGTTGCCGATGCCCCAATCGACCCGGCCGCGGAAATCCAGGTTGAAAGTGGTCTGGTCGAATTCCAGCGTGCCGGTGTCGGCCGAGGTCGGCGAGTCTGCGTAGATGCCGCCCCCGGGCGCCGGTTCGTACCACCAGCTGACATTGACCGAATTGCGTTCGTGGAAACCGAACTTGCTGCGGCCGTGGTTCACCGACACGTCCCAGTCCCAGTTCTCGCCCAACGGCGCACGGTAACCGACCGCAAGCGAACCGTCCTCGACCGTGGTGATGATGTTGGGCAGGAAACCGTTGGGGTACAGGTCGGGCACGGTGCGGCCGTCGCCGGCGCTGCGGAAGAAGCCGGAGGAATCGCCTTCGCGCCGCGAAATGCCGCCGAACCAGTACAGCTCGCCCGCGCCGATCGGCAGGCCGCCGTTGAGCCAGAAATAAGCGTCCTTAGCGTCGGCATCGCCGATCTTCTGCGTTACGCGCGGGGGATTCACGCGCAGCAGATCGGGGCCGGCGCGGTTGGTGGCTTCGCGGTCGCGGTACTCGACGGTCAGGTTGAGGAAACCTTCGTCGCCGAGTTTGAAGCCGGTGTTGACGCCGCCATGCAGCACGGTGCCGTCGCCTTCATAGGTCTGGCCCGCTTCGAACGATACCCGGGTCTCATCGGTCTGGCGCCGAAGCACGATGTTGATCACGCCGGCGATCGCATCCGAACCGTATTGCGCCGCCGCGCCGTCGCGCAGCACTTCGATGCGTTCGATGGCCGAGACGGGAATCGCGTTGATATCGGTGCCGGCGGAGCCGCGGGCGATGGTCTGCTGCACGTTGACCAGCGCCTGCTGGTGACGGCGCTTGCCGTTGACCAGCACCAGCACCTGATCGGGACCGAGCGAGCGCAGCGTGGCGGGGCGCAGGATGTCGGTGCCGTCGCTGATGGTGGTGCGCGAGAAGTTGAAGCTGGGTTCGAGCATCTGCAGGATCTGTCCCACTTCCTGCGCGCCGGTGCGTTCCAGTTGCTCGCGGTTGATCACATCGACCGGCGCCGCGGTTTCGGCCGCGGTGCGGCCTTTGGCGCGCGAGCCCAGGACCTGGACCGTATCCAGTTGCACGGCGTCCTGGTCTGGCGCGGCGGTTTCCTGTGCGGCGGCCGGGAGGGCGAGCAACAAACTCAAGGCCAGGACAGTGAGGCGGGGTGTGGCGAGGACCGGCTTGAAACCGCGGCTGCGCGCGTGCGAATGCATGGGCATGATTCCTCCAATGAATGATTGCGGTCGATGTCGAGGCGCGACGTTTGCGCGCCGAGTTGCATGTCAGGCCATGACAACTTGTATGACAAATAACATTTGACTATGGGCAAAGAATGAGAATTCTGGCTGGAAAACAGCAATCCCATCGCGTATGCGCGATTACGTTCGCGTTGATAACGTTTTCAGAAATGTGCGCAGCGACCTTGCGTCTCTGCAGTCTTCACGCTTTCATTCGTTGGAATCTTCGACGCGAACCGTCAATGCGCCATCCTGCAGGCGGGCGCTGAGCCGGTCTCCCGCTGCGGCGTCCCTCACGCTGCGCACGATGCGTCCGGCATCGTCCTGCAGAATCGAATAACCACGGGCGATGGTCGCCAGCGGGCTTACCGTTTCAAGCGAGCGCGCCAAGCTCCGCAATTCCAGTGTCTTGCGTTGCATGGTGCGGGCGGTGGCGGCTTGCGCGCGCAGGCTCAGCGACGAAGCCGTTTCCTGCAAGCTCGACACGCGTCGTTGCGGCTGGTTGGAACGCAGCACTGCGGCGGCATGGCGCAAAGCGGCGCGACGACGCTCCAATTGCTCCCGCCATACCGACTCCAACCGTCGCTGCGCTTCGAGCCGACGCCTTTGCAGTAATTGCAGCCTGGCCTGCGGACGCATCGCTTGCAGACGCAGTACCGCACGGTCGGCGCGCTGCATCCATTGGCGCAGCGATTGCGATTGCAGGTTGGCCATGCGCCGATGCAGACCTTGCAAGCGGGTGTTCAAGTCGTTGCGGTTGGGAACCAGAAGTTCGGCCGCCACCGATGGCGTGGGCGCGCGCAAATCGGCCGCGAAGTCGGAGAGGCTGAAGTCGGTCTCGTGGCCGACCGCCGACACCACCGGCACCGGCGAGGCGGCGATCGCGCGCGCCAGTTGTTCGTCGTTGAACGCCCACAGGTCTTCCAGCGAACCGCCGCCGCGGGTGAGCAGGATCACGTCGTAGCGACCAGAATTGCCCGCGCGCCTGAGCATCGCGGTGATCTGTCCCGCAGCGGCTTCTCCCTGCACTTGCACGGGCAGCACATCGACTTCCACCAACGGGAATCGCCTTCCCAGCACGCTCAGCACATCGCGCACCGCCGCGCCGCTGGGCGAAGTGATGACGGCCAGACGTCGCGGATGGGCGGGCAGGGGGCGCTTGCGCTCTTCGTCGAACAGGCCTTCGGCGGCCAGTTTCGCCTTCAGTTCGTCGAAGGCGCGGCGCAGCGCGCCTTCGCCGGCTTCCTCCAGGTGGTCCATGACCAGTTGGTAGTCGCCACGCGCCTCGTACAGGGTCAGGCGTCCGCGCCCCAGCACGCGCAGGCCCTCGCGCGGCACGAACTTCAGCCACTGGCTCTTGGGCTTGAACATGGCGCACTTCACCTGCGCGCGTGCGTCCTTCAGGGTGAAATACAGGTGCCCGGAGGCGGGCCGGGTGACGTTGCCCAGTTCGGCCTCCACCCAGACCAGCGGAAACGCGCTTTCCAGCAGGTCTCGCGCCAGCGTATTGAGCTGAGTGGGGGTGAGGATGTCGCGGGCGGTGTCCTGGATCATCCCGATACCCTAACCCAGCTGTTTCGCTGGCGGAAAGGCTGGGAAGACTGAAGCGTCACCGGAAGCGTCTAAAATAGCCGGCATGAACGATCTGTCGGCCCCCTGCAAACTTCCCATCGCCGCTGGCCCCGCGCCGCGCCGGATCAACCGCACCGTCAAGGTGGGCGCGGTCACGCTGGGCGGCGGCCACCCGGTGGTGGTGCAGTCCATGACCAATACCGACACCGCCGACATCGCTTCCACCGTCAAGCAGGTGGCCGAACTGTGGCGCGCCGGTTCGGAAATGGTGCGGGTCACGGTGAACAATCCCGAATCGGCCGCAGCCGTGCCGCACATCGTCGAAAAGCTGCGGATGATGGGCATCGAAGTGCCGGTGATCGGCGACTTCCACTACAACGGCCATACTCTGCTGACCAATGAACCGGCCTGTGCAGAGGCGCTTGGCAAATACCGCATCAACCCGGGCAACGTCGGTTTCGGGCGCAAGAAGGACACCCAGTTCGCGCAGTTGATCGAATTCGCCCTGAAGTACGACAAGCCGGTGCGCATCGGCGTGAACTGGGGTTCGCTGGACCAGTCGCTGGCCGCGCAGTTGATGGACCAGAACGCCCAGCGCGCCGAACCCTGGGAAGCCAGCCTGGTGCTGCGCGAGGCGCTGATCCGTTCGGCGCTCGATTCGGCCGAACGCGCAGCGGAAATCGGTTTGCCGCGCGAACGCATCGTGCTGAGCTGCAAGGTCAGCGGCGTGCAGGAGCTCATCGCGGTGTACCGCGATCTGGCCCAGCGTTCGGATTTCGCCCTGCACCTGGGACTCACCGAAGCCGGTATCGGCAGCAAGGGCATCGTCGCTTCGGCGGCGGCGCTGGCGGTGCTGCTGCAGGAAGGCATCGGCGACACCATCCGCATTTCGCTCACTCCCGAGCCGGGACAGTCGCGTACCCAGGAAGTCATCGTGGCGCAGGAACTGTTGCAGACCACCGGCTTGCGCGCGTTCACGCCCATGGTCACTGCGTGCCCGGGCTGCGGTCGCACGACTTCGGAATTCTTCCAGGAACTGGCCGGCGTGGTGCAGAACCATGTGCGGGCGAAGATGCCGGAGTGGAAAGTCAGCCATCCCGGCGCCGAGAACATGACCCTGGCGGTGATGGGTTGCGTGGTGAACGGTCCCGGCGAATCGCGCCACGCCAATATCGGCATTTCGTTGCCGGGTACCGGCGAGGCGCCCACCGCGCCGGTTTTCATCGACGGCGAGAAGGCGGTGACCTTGCGCGGCGAGAACATCGCCCAGGAATTCGTCGCCCTGATCGACGGTTACGTCGAAAAGCGATACGCGCGCAGTGCCGGTTGAGTCGGTCGTGCGCGGCGGCAGGTTCGTCGCCGCGCTGCTGAAGCGTAGCGGCTGGCGGATCGCTTTGCTTTTCCTCGGACTGCTGATGCCGATGTGGGTATTCGCGGAACTGGCCGACGAAGTGCACGAGATGGAGCAGTTCGTGTTCGACGACCCCATCCTCCTGCGCGCCCACGCGCTGGCCGGGCCGGGCCTGGACGGGTTCTTCATCGTTGTTTCGAAGATCGGCTACCAGGGCGTGATCGCTTTGGATGTCGCCGTCGTGGTTCTGTTGCTGGCCCTTCGGCATTGGCGCGGGGCGACCTTCGCCGCGGTCGCTTTCTGCGGATCGGCGTTGTTGAACCTGGGCGCCAAGCAATTCTTCCAGCGCGACCGGCCGACGTTATGGGAATCCATTTCGCCGGAAGACACTTTCAGTTTTCCCAGCGGACACGCCATGGGTTCGATGACCCTGGCCGCGACGGCGGTGCTGTTGGCGTGGCCGACACGCTGGCGCTGGCCGGTGCTGGCGCTCGCTGCCGCGTTCGTACTGCTGGTCGGCTATTCCCGCGTCTATCTGGGCGTGCACTTTCCTTCCGACATCCTGGCCGGCTGGATGGCGGCGACGGCATGGGTGGTGGGTGCGTATCTGTTGCTGTTCAGGACGGTGGCACCGCCATGGAAGCGGGAAGCGATCATCGACGCGGGTTAGCGCCGGAGAATCCTGGCCTCAATCCAAGCCCGGTCTCAATCCTGGATGCACACCTGGTTGCGTCCCTGGCTCTTGGCCCGGTACAGCGCCGTGTCGGCCGCGGCCATCATGCGGCTGCAGGTATCGCGTTCGGCGGTCATCGCGGTGATGCCGATGCTCACGGTGATGCTCTGCGGCTCGTTGCCGGGCCTGAATTCCACATCGGCGATCGCCAGGCGCAGGCGTTCGGCGAAGCCGTAGGCCGCCTCCATGCCGCATTCGGGCAGCAACACCGCGAATTCCTCGCCGCCGATGCGCGCGGCGAAATCGTCGCTGCGCACGTGCCGGCGCAGGATGCCGGCGATCTGGCGCAGCACGTTGTCGCCGGAGATGTGCCCGTAGCGGTCGTTGACCGGCTTGAACAGGTCAACGTCGATGATGCACATGGCCAGTTCGCGGTGGTGGCGCATGGCGCGGGCGATTTCCTTGTCCACCATGTCGATGAAGTGGCGCCGGTTGTGCAGGTCGGTCAACGCGTCCTGGGTGGCGAGCTGGTAGATCTCCTCGTGGTAGCGCGCCTCCACGCTGGAGTGGCTGATGAACTTGAGGATGCTTTCGCCCAGGGTGATGTGGTCGCCGTCGTTCAATACGGCCTCATCGACGACCTTGTCGTTGACGCGGGTGGGGTTGGTGGCCTGCAGGTCGCGGATGCGGTATTCGTCGCCGTCGCGCCAGATATGGCAATGCTGGCGCGAAACGCTCTTGTGCGGGATGTGCAGGTCCGCTTCCTGGGAACGCCCGACCACCACCGCCCGTTCGTCCACGTCCGCGCGCCTGCCCAAGCCTTCGCCATGGATCACCACCACGCAGGCCGAGCGCGGCGAGGCGCTGTGCGGGCCGGCGCTGAGGATGGTGCGCTGGGTGGTGGCGGGATTGTCGTCGTCGGAAGCCATGCGCCGGTCGGTTGGGATGGGCGGAAAACAGTGTACCCGCTGCCGGCCCGGGCTATCCGCTACCATGGGGCCGCTATCGATTTGGGGAGATGGCATTGCATCCGCGCGACACGCCTGAAGACAAGCCCGAAGATCCGGATCCGACCGAAATCCTGCCCGCGCGTTCGCCCATCGGGCTCGCCGGAGAGGAGGGGACGCTTGCGCCCGGCGTCCTGGTGGGCCACTACCGCATAGATTCGCTGCTGGGCCGCGGCGGCATGGGCGAGGTCTACCGCGCCGAGCAGTTGCAGCCGGTGCGTCGCACCGTGGCATTGAAGCTGCTGCGCCGGCAGCGCCTGGATGCCCGTCATCTGGCCTATTTCGAAGTGGAGCGGCAGATGCTGGCGCAGATGCGCCATCCCGGCATCGCCCAGGTCTACGATGCCGGCGCCACGGCCGAAGGGTTCCCGTACTTCGCCATGGAGTTCATCGACGGCACGCCGGTCACCCGTTACAGCGAAGCGCATGCGCTGCCGCTGCGCCAGCGCGTCGAGCTGTTCATCCGCATCTGCCAGGGCGTGCAGCATGCGCACCAGAAAGGCGTCATCCACCGCGACCTGAAGCCCGGCAACCTGCTGGTGGATGAAGTCGACGGAAAACCGGTGCCCAAGATCATCGATTTCGGCATCGCCACGGCCACATCGCGCGCGCTTGGCGGCGGCAGCGTCGAGCGCGCGGGCACGCCCGACTACATGAGCCCGGAACAGGCCGGCGCCGATCCCGCGTCCGTCGACACGCGCAGCGATGTGTATTCGTTGGGCGTGGTGTTGTACGAATTGCTGGCCGGTGTCCGTCCTTTCGCCAGGCACGAAACCCTGGAGGCGTCCGCGGCCGCCACTCTGCGCCGTCCCTCGGAACAGCTGATGACTCTGCCGCCGGGACAGGCCGAGCAGGTGGCGCGGGCCCAGGGGTTGAGCCTGCCAGGCATGCGTCGCGCACTGCGCGGCGAGCTGGACTGGATCGTGCTGAAAGCCATGCGCCACGACCGCAGCGAACGCTATGCATCGGCTGCGGAACTGGGCGAAGACCTGCAGCGCTTCCTGGACGGCCGCCCGGTGCAGGCGGTGCCCCCGAGCCGGCGTTACGTATGGGGCAAGTTCGCGCGCCGTCATCGCGGCGCGCTGGTGGCGGCCGGTCTGGTGGCGTGCGCGTTGCTGGGCGGTCTGGGCTTGTCGCTGTACGGATTGATGCAGGCGCGCGAGCAGCGCGCGGTGGCCGAACAGCGCAGCGTCGAATTGGGCAAGGTCGCCGCTTTCCAGCAGTCGATGCTGGAAGGCGTGGATATCGAAGCCATGGGCCTGGGCATGGCGACCGGCCTGCGGGAACAGGTGGCGCAGGCCGATCCCGCCGATGCGGCCGCGCTGGAGCAGGCGCTGGGCCACGCCAGCACCGCCGACGTGGCGCGCGGATTGGTCGAGCGCAATATCCTGGTGGAAGCCGAGCAAGCCATCGTCCGCGATTTCTCCGATCAGCCTGCGCTGGCCAACGATCTGCGCGAATCGGTGGCGCGCGTGCGCGGCGCGCTGGGTCTGTACCCGGAAGCGGCAGCGGGTTTCCAACAGGTAGGCGACTATCACGCCAAGGTGTCCGGCCCGGCCGCCGAGTCCACGCTGGAGGCGCGCCGCGAACAGGCCAGTGCGTTGCTCAATGCGGCCAAACCCAAGGAAGCGATGGCGATACTGGACAAGGCGCTGTCGGCCGCGCCGGGGTTGCCGCCCAACGGCCGCATCCGCCTGGGAATGGAACTGCTGCAAAGCGACGCCATCGCCGCGCTGGGCGACCGGCCTCGCGCGCTGAAGCTGCAGCGGGAGATCTATGCCCGCACGCTGGCCGCCTACGGCGAGCGAGACGAATTGACCATGCGCGCGATGACCGACCTGGCCATCACCCTGGCCCGCTCCGGCGACATGCAGGCCGGCCGCGATCTGATGGAGAAGCTGGTGCCGCTGAGCACCCAGACCCTGGGCGCCGAGCACAAGGACGCACTGTTCGCCCTCGGAAGCCTGGCCAGCATGCGGGCGATGACCGGCGACATGAAGGGAGCCATCGATCTGCAGCGCGGGCTGGTGGCAACCCAGATACGCCGGCTAGGCAACGAACACCCGGCTACGCTGACCGCGCGCGGCAATCTGGTGAACATGCTGATGGACTCCGGCAGCGCACAGGAAGCGTTGCCCGAAGGAATCGCGGTAGTGGACGCGCGCACGCGCCTGCTGGGGCCGGACAACCCGCAGACCTTGCGTTCCATGTTGAACCTGTCCTCGCTCTACGCGCGTCTGCACGATTTCAAGGCGGCGCTGGCGCTGCAGCAGAAAGTCGTCGATGCGCGCCTGCGCGTGCTGGGTCCGCGCCATCCCGACACCGTGTTCATCATGATCAACCATGCCGGCACGCTGGAGCAGACCGGCCAGTACGCCGCCTCGTTGCAGGAGCTGCAGCGCGTGCTGCCGCTGGCCGAGGAAGTGCTGGAGAAAAACCACCCGCAGCTGCAGGCGGCATGGATGATCAGGGCGCATGCCTCGCAAGGGGTGGGCGATCTCACCAACGAGATCGGCGCTTACCGCGAAGTCCTGCGCATGCGGCTGGCCCAGTTGGGCGAAGGCGATGCCAAGACCATCGAGGTGGCCTGGCAGCTGAGCCAGGCGCTGAGCGAAGCCGGTAAACGCGAAGAAGCGGTTAGCCTGCGCTCGAAATACGTGGTGCCATTGCTTGCCGCAAGCGACAAAGACTTATCCCCGGACCTCGCCAAACTGGCGCAGAACATCCGCGAATCGGAACAGGAAGATGCTTCCTGAACGTCTTCAGCGCACCACTACCGTGGTGGCCTTGTTGGCGATGAGGTAGGGCTTCAAGTCTTCGATCTGGCCGACCTTGCCGATCGCGCGCTGCGCGAATTTCTGGCCGGTGATGCGGACATGGCAGTTCAGGAAAGGCCGTTCCTTGTCCTTGCCCTTCGAGCAGTACACCACGCGCCCATCGCGGTCCCAGCCCAGCACCAGGCGCTCCTGGTTGTGGCTGGTGCGGTAGATCCAGCCTTTCTGGATATCGGATTCGGACATCGCCATGGGGTCGGTCTCGTTGATTCAAGTCGTTTGATGGAAATCGTTTGATGGAAGCCGCCGCAGCGGCCAATCGTCTGCGGCGGAAGATAGAGCTTACTCGCCCGGTTTGGCCGCCGAGGTCGGCGCCTCCGACTGGGCGCGCCGCGCCAGCACCGCTTCACGGTGCGCGATGTAGGCGTTGGCGCCGAAGATGATGGCCGCGCCCAGCAGGGTCCAATGATCCAGCGGCTCATCGAACAGCCACCAGGCGAACAGCACCACCAGCGGCAGCTGCATGAAAGTGATCGGTGTCAGCGCCGAGACTTCGCCCAGCTTCAACGCCCGCGTCCACAGCATGTGCCCGCCGGTGCCCATCACGCCCGCCGCGACCACCCATAGCCAAGTGATGCCCTGCGGCCACTGCCACACGCCCAACGCCGGCAGCAATGACATCGGCACCCACAACAAGGTGGTGTAGATGACGATGCGGTCGGCCGGCTCGGTGGCCGACAGTTGCTTGATCTGGATCGCCACGATGCTGCTGAGCACGGCCGCCAGCACCGCGATGATCGAGTTGCTGCTGAACCCGGTCATGCCCGGGCGCACGATGATCAGCACGCCGACGAAACCCAGGATCACCGCGGTCCAGCGCCGTGCGCGCACCTGTTCGCCCAGCATCGCGGCGGCGGCGATGGTCACGAACAACGGCGTGGAATAGGACAGCGACACCGCCTGCGCCAGCGGCAGGTGCCCGATGGCCCAGAAGCCGGCCAGCATCGAACAGATGCCGATCAGGCAGCGGAACAGATATTTCGGGAACTGCGTGGTGCGCAGAAAACCAGGGCCGTGCCTGAGCAGCAGGGGCAGGGCGACGATCAGGCCGAAGAAGTTGCGGAAAAACGCGATCTCGAAGGTATGCAGGCTGGCCGAGGCCAAGCGGATCGCCACCACCATCAGCCCGAAGAACATCGTGCTGCCCAGCATGAGCAGGGCGGCGCGGACGGGAGTGGGGAGGGGCATAAGAGGAGTGGTTCGTGGTTCGTGGCGCTAGTTTGCGGCTGTGGCTGCTGGTATGCAATTGCCGATTCAGCGCTCACCCGCGATGCGAGGTCGCTTTTGCTTTGCCCCCTTTGGAAAAGGGGGCTACGGGGGATTTGCTTTTGATCTTATTTTTAAAAGCAAGAGCAAATCCCCCTCGATCCCCCTTTTTCAAAGGGGGAAGACAAGCCGGCTACCAGGTGGCTCCGATGATCCGGGGCTCAGGTTCTATCGCCACGCCGAAACGCGCATGCACCGATTCGGCGATGCGCCGCGCCAGCGAAAGCAGCTGCTGCCCGCTCGCCGCGCCATGGTTCACCAACACCAGCGCATGCGAAGCGGCCACGCCGGCATCGCCGTCGCGATACCCCTTCCAACCGCAGTTTTCGATCATCCACGCGGCGGAGATCTTGCGGTTGTCGGCCGCATCGCCACGGAAGACGGGCAGCCCGGCATGTTGCCGTTGCAGCGCTTCGGCCAACGCCGCCGGAACGATGGGATTCTTGAAGAAGCTGCCGGCGTTGCCGATGACGGCCGGGTCGGGCAACTTGCGGCTGCGGATGCGGATCACCGCCTGCGCCACGTCGCGGAAATCGGGCGAGTCCACTTCCATCGCCAGCAATTCCTCCGGAATGCCGGCGTAGTCCAATTTCAGTGGGCGCTGGCGCGGCAATGCGAACTCCACGGCGGTGACGATATGGCGGTCGGGCACCTGCTTGAACACGCTGTCGCGGTAGGCGAACGCGCAGCTTGCGCGATCCAGCCGCGCCATCGCGCCGGCATGGCGGTCCCAGGTTTCCACGATATGGACGAACTCACCGACTTCGGTACCGTAGGCGCCTATGTTCTGGATGGGCGCAGCGCCCGCCGTGCCCGGGATCAGGGCGAGGTTTTCCAACCCCATCAATCCCTGCTGCAACGACCACAGCACCAAAGCATGCCATTGAACCCCAGCATCGACCCGGACGATCGCCGTGGCGCCATCGTCTTCAAGAATGTCGATGCGATGGGTGTCGAGGGCGAGGACTGCGGTTTCGGAATCGCCGGCGAACAGCAGATTGCTGCCGCCTCCCAGCACCAGCGGTGCGGTTCCTCGAAGCTCGGGCAGCGCCAGCACTTCGCCCAGCGCGCTGCTGTCGCTTACTTCCAGCAGCCAGGGCGCGCGCGCGGCGACGCCGAAGGTATTGCGCGAACGCAGATCCGCATCGACGCTCGACCGCCAGCCTGAGTTCATGCCGGAGCGACCGGACCGCCGCTGCGGTGTTCGCGGCGGCGGCGGATGGCTTCCACGCATTCGTGCACCAGCTCGGGCCCGCGGTATACCAGGCCGGTATAGCACTGGACCAAAGTAGCGCCTGCCGACATCTTGGCCACCGCATCGGCGCCGGACAGAATGCCGCCCACGCCGATCACCGGAATGCTGTCGGGCAGTCGGGTGCGCAGCTTGCGCAGCACCATGGTCGACTGGTTCATCAATGGCGCGCCGGAAAGGCCGCCGGTTTCGTGGGCCAGTCGGTGGTCCTGCACGCTGATGCGCGAAACGGTGGTGTTGGTGGCGATGACGCCATCCACGGAAAGATCGCGCAGCACGCGCGCCACCGCATCGATGTCCTCATCGCTCAGGTCCGGCGCGATCTTCACCAGCATCGGCACGCGCTTGCCGTGCTGGGCGCCCAATTCCTCCTGCGATTCGCGCAGGGCGCCGATCAGCTGGCGCAGCGCCTGTTCTTCCTGCAGCTCGCGCAGGCCGGCGGTATTGGGTGAGGAAATGTTGACGGTGATGTAGTCGGCCAGCGGGTATACGCGCTCCAGGCAATACAGGTAATCGGAAGCGGCACGGTCGTTGGAAGTGTCCTTGTTCCGCCCGATGTTGATGCCCAGCAGTCCGCTCTTGCGGCGCGCGCGTTCCACGTTTGCCACCAGCGCGTCTACGCCTTCGTTGTTGAAGCCCAGGCGGTTGATCACCGCCTTGTGCTGCGGCAGGCGGAACATGCGCGGCTTCGGATTGCCGGGTTGCGCGCGGGGCGTGATGGTGCCGATCTCGATGAAACCGAAACCCAGCGCCAGCAGCGCATCGATGTGCGCGCCGTTCTTGTCCAGACCCGCCGCCAGCCCCACCGGATTGGGGAAGGTCAGCCCGAAGGCCTTGGTGGGCAGCGGCTCGATCTTCCGCGCCAGCAGCGGACTGGTGCCGGTGCGGTAGGCCAGTTCCATTGCCTTGAGGCCAAGGCCGTGAGCGTGTTCGGCGTCAAGACCGAATAGGAAGGGACGGGCGAAGTGGTACATCCGTCAGCGCGTACCCAGCCAGGCCAGGCCGCCGAAGAACAGCACGAAAGCCAGGATGGCCAGGATCGTGCCGATCACGGCCACCCACCCCAGCACCAGCCCGATGACTGCCATGGCGTCGCCGTCCAGCGCCGGGTCCTGGCGGATTTCCTTGCGCGCCAGGTGTCCGGTCACGATGGCCACCAGGCTGCCGAGGAACGGCAGCAGGGTCCAGCCCGCGATGCCGGCGACCAGACTGATGACGGCCAGCGCGCTGGTCTGTCGAACGGGAACATTCATCGGCCGGCTCCTGCGGTGATCAGAGATCGAACTTGATGCCCTGCGCCAGCGGCAGCGAGTCGGAGTAGTTGATGGTGTTGGTCTGGCGGCGCATATACACCTTCCACGCATCCGAGCCCGATTCGCGGCCACCGCCGGTTTCCTTCTCGCCGCCGAACGCGCCGCCGATCTCGGCGCCGCTGGTGCCGATGTTGACGTTGGCGATGCCGCAGTCCGAACCGGCCGCCGACAGGAACTGCTCGGCCGCCTTCAGGTTCTGGGTGAAGATGGAAGACGACAGGCCTTGCGGCACGGCGTTCTGCATGTCGATGGCTTCGTCAAGCGTTTCGTACTTCATCACGTACAGGATCGGCGCGAAGGTTTCGTGCTGCACCACTTCGTCGGTGTTCTTCAGGCCGGTGACGATCGCCGGCAACACGAAGTTGCCGGGACGGTCGATGGCGGTGCCGCCGGTTTCCACGGTGCCGCCGCTGGCCTTGGCCTTTTCGATGGAAGACAGGAACTGCTGCACGGCGTGCGGGCTGTTCAACGGACCCATCAGGTTGGCCGGGTCCAGCGGATCGCCGATCTTGCCCTCGACCTGCTTGTAGGCCTTGATCAGCGTGGCCAGCACGTTGTCGTAGATCGACGAATGCACGATCAGCCGGCGCGTGGTGGTGCAGCGCTGGCCGGCGGTGCCGACCGCGCCGAATACGATGCCGGGGATGGCCAGCTTCAGCTCTGCGGTTTCGTCCAGGATGATGGCGTTGTTGCCGCCCAGCTCCAGCAGGCTGCGGCCCATGCGGTGGGCGACGCGCTCGCCGACGCGGCGGCCGACGGCGGTGGAGCCGGTGAAGCTGATCAGCGGGATGCGCTTGTCGTCAACGAGTTTCTCGGCCAGTTCGATGCCGGCATCGTTGACCAGGAAGAAGATGTCCGGGAAGCCGCCGGCCTTCAGCGCCTCGTTGCAGATCTTCATGCTGGCGACGGCGGTGAGCGGGGTCTTGTTGGACGGCTTCCAGATGCACACGTCGCCGCAGATCGCGGCCAGGAACGAGTTCCAGGCCCACACCGCGACCGGGAAGTTGAACGCGCTGATGATGCCGACCAGGCCCAGCGGCTGGTACTGCTCGTACATGCGGTGGCCGGGGCGTTCGGAATGCATGGTGTAGCCGTACAGCATGCGCGACTGGCCGACGGCGAAATCGGCGATATCGATCATTTCCTGCACTTCGCCGTCGCCTTCCGGCTTGCTCTTGCCCATTTCCAGGGCGACCAGCGAACCCAGCGCGTCCTTGTGCTTGCGCAGCGCGTCGCCGCACAGGCGCACGGCTTCGCCGCGGCGCGGGGCCGGGGTGGTGCGCCAGACTTTGAAGGCGGCCTGGGCGCGAGCGACGATGCGCTCGTAGTCGGCGTCGCTGGTGGCCTGCACTTCGGCGATGGTTTGGCCGGTGGTCGGGTTCACCGATTGCAGCACCCCTGCGCCGGTGGCGCTGGACCACTCGTCGCGGCCGAGGTAGGTACCGGAATTGGATGAGCCAAGGCCAAGCGCCTTGAGCAGGTCAGCGGACATGTAGTGCTCCTGGGTTCGGGTTTGGCCGCAGGCGGGGGAGCGCGGCCGAGAATCCGGGAATTTTAGCAGACAGCGGCGCCGTGCCGCTCTGGTAGGAGCGACGCGACTCGCGTCGCTCCTACAACGGAGGCAAGGGCTGGCCGGGTCGCCAGCCGGTGGCGGCAAGCTGGTCGAGCAGGGCGGTCACCTGCTCGCGCGCGTCCATTTCGTGGATGGGCAGTACCAGCAGGTCGCCCTCGCGCGCCCAGGCCAGCGGAATGCGCGCGGCTTCCACTTCGTCAAGGCAGGTGGTGAGGGCGCTGGCCGGCACGCCATCTTGCAGCAGCTGCGCGCGCATGATCGCGGCAATCTCGCCCGCGGCGCGGCCACGTTCGTAACCGGCGATGTCCTTCAACACCACCAGTTCCGGCCGTGCGCGTGCGGCGGTCGCGGCGACCGCGCGCAGATCGGCGTCCTCGCGATTGCCGGCGTGGCCCAGGACGATGGCCAGGCGGCCGGTGCGCCCCTGCGCGTCGACCGCATCGAGCAGGCCCTGCAGGCCATCGGGGTTGTGCGCGTAGTCGACGAATATTTCCAGCGTGCCCAAACGCCAGCGCTGCAGGCGGCCCGGGTTGTCGCCGCGAGCGCGCCCGAAGCCGGCGCACACCGAGGCCAGCGTGGCCGCCTCGATGCCCAGCGCGGCGCCCGTCAGCACCGCACCGGCAAGGTTGGCGATGTTGTAGGCAGCGCGCCCGCCCAGCGTGAGCGGCATCGAATCGACCGCGCCCAGATCGTGTGTCCGACCATCGAAATGCAGCAACAGCCGGCCGTTGCGCACGCCGCTGGTGGGGCCGCCGAGTTCCCGGTGCGCCGCCAGCCACGGTAGGTCGAAATCCAGCGCGAACCAGCCCAACGGACACTCCAGCTCCGCCGACTGGCGCAGCAACACCGGGTCGTCCGCATTGAGCGTCAGCAGACCTTGCGGACCGATGGCGCGCGCCACCACCAGCTTGACCAAAGCCAGATCGTCCAGGTCGTGGATGCCGTATTCGCCGAAGTGGTCGGCGGCGATGTTGGTGACGATGGCCGCGTCGGCGCGGGTTATCGCCAATCCCCGCCGCAGCATGCCGCCGCGCGCGGTTTCCAGGATCGCCGCCTGCGCGCCGCCCTGGCGCAGCGCGGTGCGCGCGCCGGTGGGTCCGGAAAAATCGCCTGCTTCCAGCGCTTGGCCTTCGAAATAAACGCCATCGGTGCAGCTGTGTGCGGTGCGCCAGCCGTGCGTGTGCGCCATTGCGGCCAGCAAGCGCACCGTGGTGGTTTTGCCGTTGGAGCCGGTGACCAGCGCGGTGGGAATGGCATGCAGTTGCTCCCATGGCACTGCATCGGGTGCCGGCAGTTCGTCCACGAACCAGGTGCGGCTGCCTTCGCCTTCGCCGAGGGTGACTTCGTCGTCGTCGGCGAGAAGGGGAAGTCTGTGCGCATCGGCTGCGTGCATCAGCGCGATCAGGGCAGGGCGTGCCTCTGCACTTGCGGCCAGGCGCAGTGTTTGCAGGGCGAGCTCCGTATCCCAGATGGCCGCATGGCCAGGGGCGTGGAAAGGCTCCGGCTGTTCCCTTCTCCCCCCGGGAGAAGGTGCCCGAAGGGCGGATGAGGGAATGGACTCTCCGGCACCCGTTTCTCCAGGTACGCGCGCATGCACCTCATTCCAGATGGCTTCCAGAACCACCTCGGCTCGATTCAGCACATCATGGTTCCAGTATCGCAGCGTGGTGATGCCGTGATCCGCGACGTAAGCATCGCGCTTCGCATCGCGAGTCAAATGCTCCGTCTCATTGTGCTGACCGCCATCCAGCTCGATTGCCAGCTTCAGTTCATGACAGTAGAAATCGAGCACATACGGGCCCAGCGTTTTCTGTCGCCGGAACTTCTGATCGTGCAAACGGCGGTCGCGCAGGAAGGACCAGATCAACTGTTCGGGTTCTGTCGAGTTCTTCCTGAGTTGGCGGATGAAGCTCTGGGTTTCCGCATCTAGCGGCAGCTTCTTTCGGTGAGCGGCGCTGGAGCCCGAAGCTCCCTCCCTCATCCGCCCTTCGGCCACCTTCTCCCGGCGGGAGAAGGGAAGGGCAAGGGCGGCCCACCAGGCCCACTCGTTGACCTCGGTGGCGGTGTACAGCTGGTCCGCCGGCGCAGTGAAAGCAAGCGACACGCCACTGCGGTGGCGGCGCTGCACCAGCGTCTGCTCAGGCCAACCCAGCGCGTCGCGTGCCCGCTGCACGTTGCGCGCCCACGCCTCCAGCGCCGAATCGTCGAACGCCAGCCCAGGCAGCGTCTCCAGCGCCGCACCGGTGCCGGGAAAATACAAATTGCTGCCGGTGAGCCGGCGCGAGTCCTCGAACGGTTCGGGAAGCACGGAGATCTCAGTCGCTCTCTTCGCGCTCGAACACCAGCCCGCGTTCCTCGCGGATCACGCCTTCCATGCTGGCGAACGGCGCTTCTTCCGGTGCAGTCTCCAGCGACGGCAACTCCACCCGCGGCGCGGCCTTGGCCACTTCGCCCTGCGGCTGGAACTTGATGATTTGCTTCCAGGAGCGGGTCAACGCGTCGGCGAACACCAGAATCAGGTCTCCCGGCTGGCCCATGCGCAGCGCCGCGTCGATCGCTTCCTGCTCATCGGGGATGATCGACATCGCGCCTTCGGCCACGCCTGCGGCCAGCAGCGCCTTGGCGATGATGCGTGGCACTTCGTCGCCATCGCGGCCACGCAACGCGTCGTCGCGCCGCACCACGTAATGGTCGAACTTGCCGGCGACCACATCCGCAATCGCGCGCAGATCCTCGTCGCGGCGGTCGCCGGGCCCGGTCAGCACCACGATGCGACGGCCGGTCACGTCCAGGCGCTGGGCCAGGTCGGCCATCATGCCCACCGCGTGCGCGTTGTGGCCGTAGTCCATCAGCACCTTGAACGGATGTTCGTTGTAGACGTTCATGCGGCCCGGGGCCTGGAAGAACGTGGTGTCGAAGGTGCGCAAGCCCTGGCGGATCGCATCCAGCTTGATCCCCAGCGAAAACGCCATGGCCGCGGCCACCATCGCGTTCTGCACGTTGTGCAGGGCGCGGCCTTCCAGGGTGGCGGGAATCAGGTGCGTCCACATCAGCGGAATGTGGCTGCCCTTGTCGTACAGCGTGATCATGTGGCCGTTGACGCCGGCCTCCAGCGCGCAGGCGCGGCCGCCGGCGCGGATGTGTTCGCGTACTAATGTGTGCGAGGGATTGAGGGTGACGTAGCAGATCACCTTGGCGTCGGTGTAGGCCGACATCTTCAATACGTTGGGATCGTCGGCGTTGAGCACCGCGCAATCGCGCGCTACCTCCACTACGATGCGCTTGATCTCGGCCAGTTGTTCCAGCGTGTCGATGCCTTTCAATCCCAGATGATCGGAAGCCACGTTCAACACCGCGCCCACGTCCACTTCCGGCACGCCCATGCCGCTGCGCAGCAGGCCGCCGCGTGCGGTTTCCAGCACCGCCATGTCGATCTGCGGGTCGGACAACACCATGCGCGCCGACACCGGTCCGGTCATGTCGCCTTCCACCGTGCGCTGGCCGTCGATGTACACGCCATCGGTGGTGGTCAGCCCGGGCGTGTAGCCGGCCATCTTGGTGATGTGGGCCAGCATGCGCGCGGTGGTGGTCTTGCCGTTGGTGCCGGTGATGGCGGCGATCGGCA
The DNA here is from genome assembly GCA_036383995.1 of Pseudoxanthomonas sp. GTDB lineage: Bacteria > Pseudomonadota > Gammaproteobacteria > Xanthomonadales > Xanthomonadaceae > Pseudoxanthomonas_A. The sequence goes on along the minus strand of DASVNG010000007.1, from coordinate 32,845 downwards.
CGCGCGTGGGCGTGCCCGGCGGGAACAGCATGTCGATCACCGGACCGGCCGCATCGCGCGGGGTGCCTTCGCTGGGCGCCACGTGCATGCGGAAGCCGGGCGCGGCGTTGATCTCGCAGATGCCCCCGCCGATGGATTTGTAGCTCTCGGCGATATTGGGGGAAATGAAATCCACGCCGCCCACGTCCAGGCCGATGGCGCGCACCGCACGCACCGCCATGTCGCGGTTGTCGGGGTGGATGATGTCGGTGACGTCGGTGGCGGTGCCGCCGGTGGACAGGTTGGCGGTGGAACGCAGGTACACCGTTTCGCCTTGCTTGGGCACCGAGAAATGGTTGTAGCCCACGCGCTCCAGCATCAGGTCGGCCTGTGCATCCAGTTCCAGCCGGGTCAGCACTTTTTCGTGGCCGACGCCGCGGCGCGGGTCGGAATTCACCTGGTCCACCAGTTCGGCGATATCGCTCTTGCCGTCGCCGACCACGTGGCCGGGGGTGCGCTTGGTCGCGGCGATCAGTTCGCCGTTGACCACCAGCAGGCGGTGGTCGTCGCCGCCGATGTAGGTTTCCACGATCACCGAACGCGAATGTTCGCGCGCGGCGGCGAAGCCTTCGCGGATCTCGTCTTCGCCGGAAATATTGATGGTGATGCCGCGGCCATGGTTGCCGTTGTAAGGCTTGGTGACCACGCTGCCGCCCAGTTTGCGTGCGGCCCGCAGCGCGCCGCTGGCGTCGCTGACCAGTTCCTGTCGCGGCACCGGCAGGCCCAGCGAACCGAGGATCTTGTTGGTTTCCTCCTTGTCGCTGGCCAGTTCCACCGAGATATGCGGGGTCTTGCCGGTGACCGTGGCCTGGATGCGCTGCTGGTATTTGCCGTGGCCGAACTGGATCAGGGATTGTTGGTTCAGGCGCAGCCAGGGGATGCCGCGCTCTTCGGCCGCGCGCACCAGCGAGGCGGTGGAGGGCCCCAGCGCACGGCGTTGCGCGTAGCGGATGAAATCGTCGCGGGCGGTGTCCCAGTCCCAATCCTCAGGCACGCTGTCCTTGGGCCGCAATTCGGCCGGCAGCAGCGAAGACAGCAGTTTCAGCGCCAGTTCGCCGGCGGCGATGCCTTCTTCCTTCTGCGCGTACTCGTAGACCACGCTGTACACGCCGGGACGGTCGTCGCCGACGCTGCGGGTCTTGCCGAAGGTGACGTTTTCGCCGGCCACGTTCTGCAGCTCGATCGCCACGTGCTCCAGCACATGGCCCAGCCAGGTGCCTTCGCCTTCGCGCATGCGGCGGATGAAGCCGCCGGATTCGCGGTAGGAGCAGCCGTGTTCGGCCAGGCCGGGCAGGGCGGCGACCAGCCCATCGACGAACGCAGTTCCGAGTTTGCCGGTGGGCCAGGCCTCCAGCGCCTGCAGATCCAGCTCCAGGCGGATCACCGGGAAATGGGCGTATTGCGAGGGGCCGACGTAGACGGAGCGTTCGAGGATGCGCATGCCTTACCTCTGGATCGTAGGGTTTCGAGTTGCTGAGTTTTAAATCATCGCGGAGTTTTAAATCATGGAATCTGGAAATCAGGATTTCGGCTGGGCCAGCGAACCGGCCGAAGCCTTGCGGGTGTGCAGGTTGAAGGTAGCGCCAGCGACGAGAATATGCACGGTCAACCCGAGCAGGCAGACCGGTTTGTTCTCGCTGACCTGGGCCATCGAAGAGAAGGTGAGCCCGTCGGCATCGACCACGGTGACCGCGCCGCTACCTTCGACTTCCAGGGTGTTGTCCGGGCCGATGAAGGCGGCGGTGTCCTCGTCCAGGCCGATGCCGATGGCGAAGGGGTTGTAGGCCAGCGCCGCGACCAGGCGGCCCAGGCGGTCGCGCTGGCGGAAATGCTGGTCGATGATGAAACGGTTGGTCAGGCCCAGGCCCGGGGCCAGGCGCACGCTGTCGGCCTGGGGCGAGGCGCCTTCCTTGCCGAAGCCGATCATGTGTTCGCTGAGGATGCTGGCGCCGGCGCTGGTGCCGCCGACGGTGATGCCCGAAGCGTTGCGCTCACGGATGAGCTTGGCCGCCGGGGTGCCGCCCAGAATCGTGGACAGCCGCAATTGATTGCCGCCGGTGAAGAAGATGCCGCTGGCGCGCTCGATGCGGTCCAGGCGGTTTTGTTCCTGGCAATCGCGGCGGGTGTCGAAATCAAGCACGTCGACCCGGCCGGCGCCCAGGTCGCCGAAAATATCTTCGTAGCGGCTGCCGGTATCGGCCAACTGGCTGGCGGTGGGAATCACCACGATCTCGGCATCGCGACCGCCGCAGAGGTCGAGGAATCGCTTGAGGATACGGGGGTTGTCTTCCTTGTTCTCGGCGCCGCCGATGGGAACGATCCAACCTCTTTCGCCACCGTCGGCGACCTTACTGGGACACATGCAACACGACTCCTGAAGCTGAAGGGTTCCGCGCAACGCCGCCGCGACGGGAGCCCGGCAGCGCAGCGCGCCGCTTGGTTTTCCCGATTTCCCCCGATGAAGCCGCCCCCCGATGCCGGCGTACTGACCAAGCAGCGGACCGGCCAAGGGAAGTTAGCACGGCAGCGCAGCAGCGGCTCATGGCGAGAGGCCATTGTGAGGCGGCTCGCCAACGGCGCACCGGCAGCCGTTACAATTTCGCCCAAGGCCCCGTAGCTCAGCTGGATAGAGCGGTCCCCTCCTAAGGGACAGGTCGTGCGTTCGAATCGCGCCGGGGTCACCATCTTTTCGGGCTTGTTTTTGGGCTTATTCCGTTTCAGTTGCAACTTGTCGCACTGCAACACTTGACAGCCCCCCACGCCATCATGTCCCCTAGGGCCATGCCTTCCTTCGCCGCCAACGCCCGTCCGCGCCCCACGACCGTCCCGGTCGCGTCGCCGCAGGCCGCGTCCGGCCTGGGTCGCATTATTACCACCGCCACTACCGCGATTAGCGGGGTGCGGTGGATCGTGTTCGCGTAATCTCGCAAACCACGTCCCCGCACCCGGATCAGGATGCGGGGGAACCCGGAGCCTGAACCGCGCGGGGACCTCACCCGGAGGTCCATCGTTTTATGCCGCCCGCAGCACAGCTACAGCCAGACAGTTCCTCTCCGCGCGCCATCGTGCACAAATTCGGCGGCACTTCGGTCGCCGACGCCGAGCGCTTCCGCCATGTCGCGGTCCTGCTGCTGGCGCGCGAGGAGCACGAACAGATCACCGTAGTGTCGGCGATGAAGGGCGTGACCGATGCGCTGATCGAGTTGTGCGAACTGGCCGCACGCAGCCGCAGCGACTGGCGCGATCCCTGGCACGAATTGCGCGCCCGCCATCGCGGCGCGGTGGTGTCGCTGCTGGGAGAGGATTCCGGGCCGACCATCGAATGGCTGGACGAGCGTTTCGACAAGCTGGCCGAAATCCTGGCCGCGCTGTCGGTCATCGGCGAATTGCCGCGCGAAGTGCTGGACCGCGTGCAGGGCCTGGGCGAAATCTGTTCGGCCCGCCTGCTCGGCGATTATCTGAAATCCAAGGGCGAGGACTGCGCCGTGCTGGATGCGCGCGAAGTGCTGGTGGTGGACCGCAGCGACCTGGGCGTGGAGGTGGATTGGGAAACCAGCGCTCAGCGCCTGGCCGACTGGCGCGCGAACAATCCGCAGCGCCGCGTGGTGGTCACCGGTTTCATCGCGCGCGACCGCGACAACCGCGTCACCACGCTGGGCCGGAACGGCAGCGACTACAGCGGTGCCATCTTCGCCGCGCTGTTCAACGCCGCCGAGCTGCATATCTGGACCGATGTGGACGGCGTGCTGTCCGCCGATCCGCGCGTGGTGCCCGAGGCGGTGCAGCTGAGCGCACTGAGCTACGACGAGGCCTGCGAGCTGGCTTATTTCGGCGCCAAGGTCGTGCACCCGCAGACCATGTCGCCGGCGATAGAGCGCGGCCTGCCGATCATCATCCGCAACACCTTCCATCCCGAGCATCCCGGCACGCGCATCACCGCCGAGCGCGATATCGCCGGTCCGGTCAAAGGCTTGACCCTCAGCCCGGACCTGGCGGTGCTGAATCTGGAAGGCACCGGCCTGATCGGCGTGCCCGGCACGGCCGAACGCGTGTTCGCGGCGTTGCGCGACGCGCGCGTGTCGGTGGTGATGATTTCGCAGGGTTCTTCCGAACACTCCATCTGCTGCGTGGTGCGCAGCGCCGAGTCGCTGCGTGCGCAGGCCGCGCTGCTCAACGCGTTCGCGCACGAGCTCAACATCGGCCAGATCCAGCGCGTGCAGCTGACCGAAGGCGTCAGTGTGCTGGCGGCGGTCGGCGATGGCATGGCCGGGCAGCCGGGCGTGGCGGCGCGTTTGTTCGAATCGTTGGGCCGGGCGCGGGTGAACATCCTGGCCATTGCGCAGGGATCTTCGGAACGCAATATCTCGGTCGCCATCGACAGCGCCGACGCCACCAAGGCCTTGCGTGCGGCGCACGCCGGTTTCTGGCTGTCGCCGCAGACTTTCGCCGTCGGCGTGATCGGGCCGGGCAAGGTCGGCGCCGCGCTGCTCGATCAGCTGCGCGCCGCGCAGCCGCAACTGCTGGGCAAGGCCAACCTGGATCTGCGGCTGCGGGCCATCGCCTCCAGCACCAAGATGCTGCTGGACGGGCGCGGCATCGGCGGCGACTGGCGCGCTAGTTTCGGCGCCGAAAGCGAAGCGCTGGATCTGGACCGTTTCACCGCGCACCTGGTCGGTTCGCACCTGCCGCACCTGGTGATCGTCGATTGCAGCGCCAGCCCGGCAGTGGCCGACCGTTACGCGGACTGGCTGGCCGCAGGCATCCACGTGGTCACGCCCAACAAGCAGGCCGGCGCGGGGCCCAGCGCACGCTACGATGCGATCCGCGAAGCCGCGGCGGCCAGCGGCGCGCGTTTCCGCTACGAAGCGACGGTAGGCGCGGGATTGCCGGTGATTTCCACCTTGCGCGATCTGATCGACACCGGCGATGCGGTGCTGTCGGTGGAAGGCATCTTTTCCGGCACGCTGGCGTGGCTGTTCAACAAGTTCGACGGCAGCGTGCCGTTCTCGCAGCTGGTGACCGAGGCGCGCGGCCTGGGTTACACCGAACCGGATCCGCGCGACGATCTTTCCGGCACCGACGTGGCGCGCAAGCTGGTGATCCTGGCGCGCGAGGCGGGGCGTTCGCTGAGCCTGGACGATGTCGACGTCGAAAGCCTGGTGCCCGCCGCGTTGCGTCAGGCCAGCGTCGAGGATTTCATGGCGCGCCTGGGCGAAGTGGATGCGTCGTTCGCCGACAAACTGGAAAAAGCCAAGGCCGCCGGCCAGGTGCTGCGCTATGTCGCCAAACTCGATGCGCAAGGCAAGGCCAGCGTGGGTCTGGTGGAATTGCCGAAGGAGCACGCCTTCGCCAACCTGCGCCTGACCGACAACATCGTGCAGTTCACCACGCGCCGCTATTGCGATAATCCGTTGATCGTGCAGGGACCGGGCGCGGGCCCGGAAGTCACCGCGGCCGGCGTGTTCGCCGATGTGCTGCGGGTGGCGGCGGGGCAGGGGGCCAAGCTGTGAAGCAAGCGGCAACTGCATTTTCGCCTGCCTCTGTAGGCAATGTCGGCGTCGGCTTCGACATCCTTGGCCACGTGATCGAAGGACCCGGCGATACGGTGACGGTGCGTCGCATCGACTCGCCCGAAGTGCGCATCGCTGCGATCCGCGGCGCCACCGTCGACTTGCCGCTGGATGCGCCCGGCAACACCGCCGGCGCCTCGCTGATCGCATTGCGTGCCGCGCTGGCATTGCCATTTGGTTTCGAGATCGAAATCGACAAAGGCATACCGCTGGGCTCGGGCATGGGCGGATCGGCCGCGTCCTGTGTCGCGGCGCTGGTCGCGGCGAACGAACTGCTGGACGAGCCCTTGCCGCGCGAGTCGCTGTACGACTTCGCCCTGACCGGCGAAGCGGTCGCCAGCGGCGGCCGCCATGGCGACAACCTGGGGCCGATGCTGCTGGGCGGTCTGGTGCTGTCCACGGCCGATCGGTTGGTCAGGATTCCCGTGCCTGCCGCCTGGCACAGCGTGCTGGTGCATCCGGAGGCGATCCTGGAAACGCGCCGCGCGCGCGAGGCCTTGAAAGGCGGCTATGCCCTGGGCGAATTCGTATCGCAATCGGCCAATCTCGCGCTGGTGCTTGCCGGTTGTTACGCGGGCGATACCGAACTGGTTCGCGCGGGCCTTCGGGACGTGCTGGTGGAACCGCGGCGCGCGCCTTTGATCGTCGGCTTCGATGCGGCCAAGCGCGCGGCGCTGGGTGCCGGCGCGATGGGCGCGAGCATTTCCGGTGCGGGGCCCAGCGTGTTCGGGTGGTTCGAGACGCGCGCGCAGGCGGCGGCGGCGGCGCCTGCGATTCAGGCGGCTTTCGCGGCGCATGGGTTCGACAGCCAGGCGTGGGTGTCGCCTATCGATAGTCCGGCGGCGAAGGTTGTCGGCTGAGTTGAGGTCGGAACAGTTACGAGAATAATTAAACAATCTGGATGTCATCCCAGCGAAAGCTGGGATCCATTTTGATCTTGCTCTTGAAGATTTCGCGCGAAAATCAAAATGGATTCCAGCTTTCGCTGGAATGACGGTTTCATTTTTATCGGCATCCACTTCTCCCGGACCGCAATGAACTTCATCTCGACCCGCAATGCATCTCCCGCAGCCACCTTGAGCCAGGCCATCGCCGCCGGCCTTGCGCCGGACGGCGGTCTCTACGTTCCGGAAACCCTTCCCCCGATCCGTTCGCTGGAAGTCGGCGCCGACCTGGCCGATACCGCCACCCGGCTCATCGCGCCCTTCTTCGAAGGCGACGCGCTGGCCCCCGAACTGCTCGCGATCTGCCGCGAAGCCTTCGATTTTCCCGCGCCGCTGTTGCCGCTGGCGACCGCCGACGATCACGTACTGGAGCTGTTCCATGGCCCCACCGCCGCGTTCAAGGATTTCGGCGCGAGATTCCTGGCCGCGTGTCTGGCCCGGTTGCAACGTCAGCACGAACGGCCGCTGACCATTCTGGTCGCGACCTCGGGCGACACCGGCGCGGCTGTCGCCGCCGCCTTCCACAACCAGCCCGGTTTGCGGGTGATCGTGCTGTATCCCGACGGACGCGTTTCGCCCAGACAGGCGCACCAGTTGGGCTGCTTCGGCGACAACATCAGCGCCTTGCGCGTGGCCGGCTCGTTCGACGACTGCCAGGCGCTGGTCAAGCGCGCCCTGAACGACCAGGCCCTGCAGGACGTCGCGCCGATGAGTTCGGCCAACAGCATCAGCCTGGGCAGGCTGCTGCCGCAGATGAGCTACTACGCGCACGCTGCGCTCGGCCACAAGCGCGCCACCGGCGAGACGCTGAACTTCGTCGTGCCTACCGGCAACCTGGGCAATGCGATGGCGGCGATCATCGCCCGACGCCTGGGCGTGCCGCTGGGCCGTATCGTATTGGCGACCAACGCCAACAAGGTGTTGCCGGACTTCTTCGGCGGGGCCGGTTATGCAACCGCGCCCAGCGTCGCCACCATCGCCAATGCCATGGACGTGGGCGCACCCAGCAATTTCGAACGCTTGCGCTGGCTCTACCAGGGCGACGATGCCGCGCTGCGCGCCGATTTCACCGCCGAAAGCGTGAACGATGAGGCCATCCGCGCGGTGATCGCCGAACGCTACCGCAAGCACGGCGAAGTGTTCTGCCCACACACCGCCACCGCGGTGAAGGCGCTGCAGGATCTGCGCGCGCAGGGCGCGGCCGGCGATTGGGCGGTGGCGGCGACGGCGCACCCGGCCAAGTTCGAGAGCGTGGTCGAGCCGCTGATCGGGCGTGCCCTGGAAGTTCCTCCGGCGCTGGCGGCGCTGCTGGCGCGACCGGCGCACGCCGAGCCCATGGGCGTCGACTACGACGCTTTCCGCCGGCGTATCGCCCGGCCCTGAACACTGCCCGGGACGCAGTCCCCGCCTTGCACCGCGCCATGCCGGCGGCAGGCATTTCTGCGACCATGCGCCGATGACCATCAAAGGCAAGGCCACTTCGCTCGATATCGCGCACCTGGCGGGGGTTTCCCAGCCCACGGTTTCGCGCGCCCTGCGCGGCAGCCCCATGGTCAACGAGGAAACGCGCAAGCGCATCCAGGCCATCGCCGAGCAGCTGAACTACAAGGTCGACAAGAACGCGTCCAACCTGCGCACCCAGCATTCGGGGACCATCGCGCTGCTGTTCTTCGAAGACCCCACGCCCGACGACTCGCAGATCAATCCGTTCTTCCTGTCCATGCTGGGTTCCATCACCCGCGCCTGCGCGCTGCGCGGCTACGACCTGCTGATTTCCTTCCAGCAGTTGTCCACCGACTGGCAGGCCGACTACGAAGACAGCAACAAGGCCGACGGCCTGATCCTGCTGGGTTACGGCGATTATCTGGAATCGCAGTCGCGGCTGGAGCGCCTGGTGGAGCAGGGCACCCATTTCGTCCGCTGGGGCGCGGTGCTACCGGGACAGCCTGGCATTTCGATCGGCTGCGACAACTTCCAGGGCGGGCACGACATCACCCAGCATTTGTTGCGCCAGGGGCGGCGCGATATCGCCTTCCTGGGTCACGCTTCCAATCACTATCCGGAGTTCTTCGAGCGCTACCGCGGTTACGCGCATGCGCTGCTGACCAGTGGGCAGAGAGTGCAGCCTGGCCTGCAGTTCGACGCCATCACCACCGAACAATCCGGCTATGAGGCGGCACGCGAATTGCTGGAGCGGGGAACATCGTTCGATGCGATCTTCGCCGCCAGCGACCTGATCGCGATAGGCGCGATGAAGGCCTTGCACGAGCGCGGCATGCGCGTGCCGCAGGACGTGGCGGTGGCGGGCTTCGACGACATTCCGATGGCCGGATTCGTCAATCCCAGCCTGTCCACCGTGCAGCAGGACACCAAGCTGGCCGGCACGATATTGGTGGAAACCCTGTTGGCGCTGGTCAACGACGAGCCGGCGGAAAGCCGGACCATTCCGGTGTCTTTGGCTTTAAGGCGTTCTTCCGGCGCTACCTGAATTCCCCGTGGGATGTCGTGTTCCGGCGATGCCGTCTTGCGCCGGAAATTCTCCTTGCAAGAAATGCGCGCATTGCACAGTGGGAGGCCCTTTCCTGCGGTCAGCGGTCCTTGCGGGTCATGGAATCGGTTAGGCGCGTGCGCAGATCCTTGCGCGTCAGCGCTTGATCGAAGAACAGCACGCGTACGCCATGGGCGGGAACGTCGGCGCGGAGTTGCTTGCCGATCTTCAATTTCGCGCCACTGAAGCCATCGCGCCAAGTGCCCGGCTGCAGATATTCGCTTACCGCCACGCTGCGTGCCTCATCGCCCTTGTTCAGCAGCACCAGGGCGGTCTGCGCGATGCCTTCGCGCTGGTAGACGCGGTAGAAAACCGCCTCGTCGCCCTTCATGCGCAGATTCAATTGCAAGCCCCGCTGCAGTGCAGGCGACTCGCGCCGCAGGTTGGCGATGCGCTTCAGCGCAGGATAGATGGGGCTCTTGCCCGCGGCGTCCACCCGTTCCTGTCCGTAATAGTTGCGGTTGCCCATGTGCTCGGCGCGGCCGCGCATGAAGCCGGTTTCCGAGCCGTAGTAAACGGCCGGAATGCCGCGTGCGGTGAACAGCCAGTTGTTGGCGTCGATGAAACCCTGATCGGTCGCGTTGATGCGCGCCATATCGTGGTTGTCGTAGAAAGTCACCAGGTCGTAGGGGTTGGCGTAGGGGCCGTCTTCCAGATACAGCGATGTAGCCAGATCGGCGAAATCGGTGCCTTTCTTCTCGAACGTGGCCGCCATCTTCCCGCGCATGGGGAAGTCCAGCACGCTGTAGTGTCCGTTGCGGTCCAGCGTGTGTCCGGCGATGGTCGCCGCGTCGTAGTTGAAGGCTTCGCCGAACATGAAGAAGCCCGGGCGCTTGGCGCGGATGCGGTCGGCGAACTTCTTCCAGAACGAATGCGGCATCCAGGCGATGGTGTCCACCCGGAACGCGGCCGCGCCCTGGTCTATCCATTGTTCATAAGCGCCGACCAGGTACTCCAGCACCGCCGGATTGTCCTGGTTGAAGTCGGACAACTGCGCCAGGCCGCCGCTGGTGTTGTAGAACGCGTGCAGGCGCTTGTGCGCCGGGTCCAGCTGATCGGGATTGAGGTTCTGATGGTCGGCCACCAGCTTGCCGTCGCGGTCGTAGACCTTGCCGTACTGCGGCTGCATCTTCGGCATGCTGTAGGCGGGCGAGCCGTGGTTGCCGACGATGTCCAGCACCACGTCCAGTTTCTGCTGCTTCATCGCCTGGGTGAAGCCGGCGAAATCCAGGCCTGCGCTGGGCAGGTGCTCGTCGAGCTTGTAGAAATTGATGCCCCAGTAGCCATGGAAACCGGTCTTGCCGCGGTCGGTGAACATGCCGCCCCATTTCGCCGCATCGCCGCCGGTGAAGGCTTCGTCCGGGTTGTCCACGATCGGCGTGACCCACACCGAGGTGAAGCCCATGTCGCGGATATAGGCCGCGTTGTCCACGATGCCTTTGAAGTCGCCGCCCAAGTAGCCGATGTTGTCGCTTTCGCCTTCGGGAGCTCCCGGGGTGGGGACGTCGAAAGTGCGGTGCTTGCCGCCCTGGTCGCGGTGGTCGTTGGAGGTGTCGCCATTGACGAAGCGGTCGGTCAGGACGAAGTAGACGGATTCGCTGGCGAAGGGTTCGGTGGTGCCGTAGAACTCTTCGGCGTCTGCGGCCCGCGCGCCCGCAACCGCCATCGATGTCGCACACAGCATTGCAGCGGCGAGGGCGGTTCGTCGGGTTCGGCTTCCGGTCATGACGCTCATACCACGGTCTCCTTGCGCACCATCAATACGCACAGCCCGGCCACGATCAGGCTGGCGCCGCCGATCATCAGCGCATTGATCGGCTGGTTGCCGAACAGGGTCTTCAGCAGGAATCCCAGCAGGCTGGCGGCGACCAGCTGCGGAATGACGATGAAGAAATTGAAGATGCCCATGTACACGCCCATCTTCTTCGCCGGAACCGCGCCGCTGAGCAAGGCATAAGGAATGGCGAGGATCGCGGCCCAGGCGACGCCGATACCGGCCATGGGCAGCAGCAGCCAGTTGGGGTCGCTGATGAAACGGAAGGACACGAACGACAGCCCGCCGATCAACAGACAGATCAGATGGGTGGCGCGCAGTCCGATACGGCGCGACAGCGGTGCCAGTCCGAACGCGGCCAGCGCCGAGAACGCGCTGTAGGCGGCAAACAGCACGCCTACCCAATCGGCGCCGTCGTTGTAGGCCTGGCTGGTGGGGTCGGAACTATGGAAGTGCAGGGAAGTGACCGCCGGGGTGGTGTAGATCCACATGGCGAACAAAGCGAACCAGGAGAAGAACTGCACCACTGCCAACCGGCGCATGGTACTGGGCATGTTGCGCATGTCGTGGATGATTTCGCTCAAACCGCCGCCGCGCGTCCCGCCCGAAGTCAGCAGCAGCAACAGCGCGTAAGCCGCCAGTCCGGCCGCGAGCAGGTACAGCGACTTGTCCAGGCCGTAGTGTCCAATGCACCAGGCCAGGACCGCGGCCGGAATCGCGAACAGCGCCATCTCGCCGGTCAGGCGGGAAGCAGGCACCGGCGTCGGTTGCGCTTCCGCTTCGGGATGCGCGTCGTCGAAACCCTGCAACTGTTCGGGTGGATATTCGCGTGTACGCAGGATGGTCCAACCCATCGCGCAGATCAAAACCACGCCGCCGATGTAGAACGACAAACGCACGCTGGGCGGAATCTCACCGGCTGCAGCGGTGTTCGCCACGCCCAACCGGGTCAGTATTTCAGGCAACAAGTAGGCCACCACAGCGCCGGCGCCGATGAAGAAGCTCTGCATGGCGTAGCCGCGGGTGCGCTGCTCCGGCGGCAACTGGTCGCCGACGAAGGCGCGGAAAGGCTCCATGGAGATGTTGATGGACGCATCCAGCAACCACAGCATGATCGCGGCGAACCACAGCACCGACGAGTTCGGCATCACGAACAGCGCCAGCGTGGCCAGGATCGCACCGACCAGGAAGTACGGCCGCCGACGGCCCAGCCGGGTCCAGGTACGGTCGGAGTAGTAGCCGATGATCGGTTGCACCAGCAGCCCCGTCATGGGCGCTGCGATCCACAGGATCGCCAGGTCGTCCATCTTCGCGCCCAAGGTCTGGAAGATGCGGCTCATGCTGCCGTTCTGCAGGGCGAAGGCGAACTGGATGCCGAAGAAGCCGAAGCACATGTTCCAGATCTGCCAGAACGAGAGCTGCGGCTTGCGGTTCGTGCCCACTGTATTCATGCGTCGGTTTCCCCATGGCATCGCGTCTTGACCGGCGACATGTTGCAGGCAACGCGGTGGGAAACCATGCTGCACTGCAAACACGACAGGGGTTTGTCATACGCCTTGTGCCACGGCGCTGAGCCTGCGTAAACGAAAGAAAAACGCTTTCTTTGCCGCTCGCCACGCGATTCCAGCGCACTGGCGCTCGCCGAATTGCGAGCATTGGCCGCACGCGCAATCGTTTGCCTGCATACGTATTCATGGCAGGCGTGCCGACCCGGTCGATACCTGTAGCTGCGCGGCATGGAATAGTGGCGCCCGTTGTGCGGACAGGGCAGGATCGCAATTCAAATGTCGGGGATACGGATGGCGAACGATCGTTGGTGGCGCGGCGCGGTGATCTACCAGATCTACCCGCGCAGCTTCATGGATAGCGACGGCAACGGCGTGGGCGACCTGCCGGGCATCGTCGACAAGCTGGATTACATCGCCAGCCTGGGTGTGGACGCCATCTGGATCTCGCCGTTCTTCAAATCGCCGATGGCCGACTTCGGCTACGACATCGCCGACTACCGCGATGTGGATCCGCTGTTCGGCAACCTGGAGGATTTCGACCGCCTGCTGGCCAAGGCGCACGGGCTGGGAATCAAAGTGATGATCGATCAGGTGCTGAGCCATTGTTCGGTCGAGCACGAATGGTTCAAGGAGAGCCGCGAAAGCCGCGACAACCCCAGGGCCGACTGGTACGTGTGGGCCGACGCCAAACCCGACGGCAGTCCGCCCAACAACTGGATGTCGCTGTTCGGCGGCGTGGCCTGGCGTTGGGAGCCGCGACGCGGCCAGTACTACCTGCACAATTTCCTGTCGTCGCAGCCCGACCTTAATTTCCACAACCCCGCGGTTCAGCAGGCCACGCTGGACAACGTGGAATTCTGGTTGCAGAAGGGCGTGGATGGTCTGCGGCTGGATGCGATCAATTTCTGCTTCCACGACCTGCAATTGCGCGACAACCCACCCAAGCCCGTGGAAAAGCGGGTAGGGCGCGGCTTCAGCCCCGACAATCCATACGCCTTCCAATATCACTACTACAACAACACGCAGCCCGAGAACCTGGTGTTCCTGGAAAAGCTGCGCGCCCTGCTGGATCGTTACCCCCAAGCCACGAGCCTGGGCGAAATATCGTCGGAAGACTCACTGGCCACCATGGGCGAGTACGTCAACGACCAACGCCTGCACATGGGTTACAGCTTCGAGCTGCTGACCGACGATTTCACCGCCGCCTACATACGCTCCACCGCGCAGGCCCTGGAAGCGAGGATGGCCGATGGCTGGCCGTGCTGGGCCATATCCAACCATGACGTGCAGCGTGCGCTCACCCGCTGGGGCGGCGCCGATGCGACCGATGCGTTGGCCAAGCAACTGGTGGCGCTGGTGTGCTCGTTGCGCGGCTCGGTCTGCCTGTATCAGGGCGAGGAGCTGGGGCTGGGCGAAGCGGATGTGCCCTACGAAGCGTTGCAGGATCCATACGGGAAAACGTTCTGGCCGAACTTCAAGGGCCGCGACGGATGCCGCACGCCCATGCCGTGGAACGGTGGCGAGCATGCGGGCTTCACTTCCGGACAGCCCTGGCTGCCTGTCGCCGATACGCATCGTGCATTGGCCGTCGAAGCGCAGGAACGCGATCCGGCGTCCACGCTCAATGCCACGCGCGCGTTCCTGCGCTGGCGCAAGACGGTGCCGGCGCTGCAATGGGGCGGCATAGATTTCTTCGATACCTCCGAACCCGTGCTGGCATTCGTCCGCAGTTTCGAGGGCCAGCGCGTACTGGCGGTGTTCAATCTTTCCGCTGAAGCAGTGGAATGGGGCATTCCTGCCGGTTTGCAGTTGAATGCGATCGACGGTCATGGCTTGTTGCACGGCGAGGTCGCCGCGGGCCTGCTTAGCTTGCCTGCGCGAGGCGTGTTCTACGCCAGCGTTAGCTGATACTGCGGCCATGAGCGGCTTGCCTGCCAGGCCTTCGCCGTGGCGATGCTGTTTGCGACATCGGCGATGCTGCATTGCAGCGCAACCAGTATTTATTTTCACCGGAACCCGTTGAAACCGGTTTCCTGAAGCAACCTTTCGATGACGTTAGCAGTGGCGAGCTGTCGTCGGATGCCATGAATACGTATGCAACATAAGTTGTGCGGCAATCGCCACGACTACCATTGCCGCACGTATCGAGGGCGGTCTGCGCAACCGGACGCACTGGCTGAAGCGAGCGCCTCTTGGCGAGTCGCGCAGCCTTTCAAAATTAGAAAACCAACCATGGGAGTGGAGGGGAGATGGTGAAGCTCAAGCGCAATCTGCTGAGCGTGTCCTTGGTGTCCGCGATGACACTGAGCGCCACGAGTGCCTATGCACAATCGACTGAAGAGACCGCGGAAAAAACCGCACAACCGGCGAGCACCGACGCGACAGAGCTGGACCGGATCACGGTGACCGGCATCCGCGCCGGAATCGAGGGCGCTATCTCGGTCAAACGCGACTCCACCTCCATCGTCGAGGCGATCACGGCCGAAGACATCGGCAAGCTGCCCGACGTCAGCATCGCCGAATCCATCGGCCGTCTGCCCGGCCTGGCCGCACAGCGCGTCGCCGGCCGCGCGCAGGTGATCAGCGTGCGCGGCTTGTCGCCCGACTTCTCCACCACCACGCTCAACGGCCGCGAGATGGTCAGCACCGGCGACAACCGCAGCGTGGAATTCGACCAGTACCCATCGGAACTGGTCAGCGGCGTGACCGTTTACAAGACTCCTGATGCCGGCCTGATCGGCCAGGGTCTGTCGGGCACCATCGACATGCAGACCGTGCGCCCGCTGAGCTACGACGGATCGGCGGCCATCGTCGGCATTCGCGGCCAGCGCAACTCGCTGGGTTCGGCGGCCAACCAGGATGCGACCGGCTCGCGTTACAACATCAGCTACATCGACCAGTTCGCCGACAACACCTTCGGCATCGCGCTGGGTTTCTCGTACTCCGATACGCCTATCCAGGAAAACCAGGTGGGCCTGTACGAACCCTGGCAGGCCATTGGCGACAACTGGCGCCCAGGCGTGCCCGCCGGAACCTTCTACTCCGACGGCATCAAGGCGCTGCGCCGTACCGGCAACCAGACCCGCACCGGCTTGATGGGTACCTTCCAGTACCGTCCTTCGAATGCCTGGACCAGCACGCTGGACCTGTTCCACTCCTCGGCTGAGCAGACGGACACCGCCAACCAGTTGGAAGTGCATATCGGCGATTACAACGGTGGTTTCGGCCGTTTGGCCGTGACCAATCCGCAGATCAACGGCAACAACACCTTCACCGGCGGCACCATGGGCAACGTGTACCCACTGGTGCGCGGCATGTACAACCGTCGCGAAGACGAGATCAACGCCTTCGGCTGGAACAACGACTTCACGGTCGGTCAGGCGCGTATCGTCGCCGACATCGGCTGGTCGCGCGCCAAACGCGACGAACTCAATCTGGAGAACAACACCCAGATGCTGCCTGCGCCGCAGCTGGACACGCTGCAACTGCAGATCAGGAACAACGGCTTTTCGCAGATCAACCCGGGCCGCGACTATTCCGATCCGGAATCGCTGTTCCTGACCGGCACCATTTACGGCTCCGGTTACGGCAAGGTGCCGAAGGTCGTCGATGAACTGAAGACCGCCAAGCTGGCAGTTTCCCTGCCTGCGCCGGCGTGGACCAAGTTCTTCTCGGATATCGATTTCGGCCTGAACTACGCCGAACGTGAAAAGAACAAGCGCCAGCCCGAGGGCAACATCAATCTGGGTTCCCAGGGCAACACGACTATCGCATCGGACCTGCAGTTCGATCCGGTCGACCTGGGCTTCGCCGGCGTCGGCTACATCCCCGCCTGGAACGTTCCGGGTGCGGTGGCGCGCTACATGACCTTCGAGCCCAGCGCCACGGCGTTCCCGTATCTGGTCGCCAAAGCCTGGGACGTGAACGAAGAAACCACGACAGCGTACCTGCGCGGCAACATCGACACTGACTGGGGCGACGTCAACGTTCGCGGCAATGTCGGCGTGCAGATCCAGCGCGTGGATCAGTCCTCCGATGCGATCCGGCTCTCCAACGGCAGCGATCCGCAGCCCATCCATCAGGGCAAGACCATCACTGACGTGCTCCCGAGCATGAACCTGGTGTTTGGCTTCGCCAACGACCAGACCTTGCGTGTGGCCCTGGCCAAGCAGGTGGCACGTCCGCGCGTCGATCAGTTGCGCGCCTCGCTCGAAGTGAGCGCTTCAGATGGCCCCGATCAGAATAATGGCACCGGTCTGCGTAACAGCTTCGCCAGCGGCGGCAACCCCATGCTCGATCCGTGGCGCGCCTACGCGTTCGATATTTCCTATGAGAAGTACTTCGGCACCAGGGCTTATGTCGCTGCCGCCTACTTCTACAAGGATCTGCAGTCGTACATCTATACCCAGACCGATCCGTTCTACGATTTGTCCCAGTACACCTCCGACATCCCTCCGCACCCGAACTTCCCGGGCGTAGGCGTCAACCCGATCGGCAGCTACTCCAGGCCGGTAAACGGCGAAGGCGGCACCCTGCAGGGTCTGGAACTCACCGGTTCCTTGCCGTTCGATATGTTCAGCGAAACCTTGAGCGGTTTCGGCGTGGTGGCCAGCGCCACCTTCAACGACAGCAACATCAAGATACGCGACCCGGAAAGCGCCTCCAGCGTGGGCAGCGGCGACATCGACTTGCCGGGCCTGTCCAAGCGCATCTACAACCTGACGGTGTATTTCGAAAAGAACGGTTTCGAAGCGCGCGTCAACCAGCGTCGTCGTTCGGACTTCATCGGCGAAATCGGCAACTTCAACGGCAACCGAACCTTGCGCTATGTCGTCGGCGAAAACATCACCGATGCGCAGGTCAGCTATACCTTCAGCGAAGACAGCGCCTTCAGCGGCCTGTCCCTGCTGTTGCAGGCCAGCAACCTGACCAATGAGGCTTATCGCACCTACGCCGGCAGCAAGGACCGTCCGCTGGAATACGTCGAATGGGGCCGCAGCTTCCTGCTGGGCCTGACCTACAAGTTCTGATCCGGAACGGACTGGACTGCAAAAGAAAAGGGCTGCGGAAACCGCAGCCCTTTTTCTTTGTCCTGGTGGAGCGGAGGGGGATCGAACCCCTGACCTCCACGATGCGAACGTGGCGCTCTCCCAGCTGAGCTACCGCCCCAGGTACCTGCATAGTCTATCCGTGTCGGGCGGGGCTGCGCCAGCCCGCCCTGGGGCTCTCGGTAGCCTTCGAGCCACGTAAATACCTTCGGCCTCAAGCAAGCCCGCTTCCGAGCGTCCCATTGCCGATGATCCACGTCCTGCCTGCATTTCCGCCGCTCCGATACGTTGCACTGACGACCGCACGGCCCGCCCACGCCTGGGTCCGCCGTAGTTTTACTGCGCCAATTACTAGGAGTGGCCCGGTCGGTGCTAAAGCACAAACCTCTCTGGATCGTTCAGCCGTTGCACGCTTGAGGCGCGCGGGGCCCGGCAAAACGCGACATTTCCGCGACATCCAAGGCCGATCATCGAATAAGACTCGAAGCCGCGTTCTGCATAGGACAGCGCGGCAATCCTCGCCAAGGGAAAAAGTGCACATGAAACAACGCCGAATCGCTCTGGTTGGAGCGGTGCTCTTAGCTATCGCAGTACTCGCGATGGCTCTCAATATCGGTGGCGAGAGCGACACTCCGCAGAGTAAGGCCGTAGCCACCCCCGTGTTGTCGGTGGTCATGACGCGTGCGCAGGTGTCTACGCTCCCAAGACGAATCCCTGCGACCGGCAACATCGCCCCCTGGCAGGAAGCCAGCGTGGGAACCGAGGCGGAGGGACTGCAGCTCACGGAGGTCAAGGTCAATGTGGGCGACAGAGTCCGGCGCGGCCAGATCCTGGCCGTCTTCAAGCCGGATATGGTGGCCGCCGATTTGGTCGAGGCACAAGCGTCCGTGGCCCAAGCACAGGCGCAGTCGATGGAAGCCGAAGCCAATGCGCAGCGCGCAAGAGGTTTGGAATCCTCGGGCGCGATATCCGCCCAACAGATCAATGGGTATGTGGTCGCGGCACGGACGGCGCGGGCCAGGTTGGATGCCGCCAGGGCGATCGAGCAGCGAAACCGGCTGCGGTTGGCGCAGACGCGCGTGCTGGCGCCTGGCGACGGGATCATCACTGCGCGCACGGCCACCGTGGGCGCAGTGATGCCCAGCGGGCAAGAGCTGTTTCGCCTTATCAAGGACGGCCGCCTGGAATGGCGCGCCGCCGTCGCCGTGTCCGATATGCCCCAACTGGCGCCAGGCCAGGTGGCCGAGATCGGCGTTCATGGCCAAACCCCTATCCAAGGCCGCCTGCGGATAGTGGCTCCATCGATCGATAGCCAGACCCATAGCGGACTGGCGTATGTCGATCTGCCGGCCAACAGCCAAGTGCGTGCGGGCGCGTTCGCGCGGGGATTTTTCGAGGTCGGCGAGGGCCAAGCACTGACGGTGCCCCAGCAGGCCGTGCTGTTGCGGGATGGATTCAGCTATGTCGCGCGTCTGGATCCCAAAGCGAAGGTCCTCATGACCAAGGTCTCCGTGGGCAGACGGGTCGGTGATCGGGTGGAGATCACCGGTGGACTTGAACCTTCTGAACCCATTGTTGCCTCGGGTCTCAGCTTCCTGAGCGAAGGAGACACCGTCAAAGTAGTGCGCGCTTCAGTGGCCGGCGCCTCTGCGAGGGGTGCGACGCAGGCCGGAAGCGCGCCATGAATCTCAACGTCTCCACTTGGTCCATCCACAATCCGGTCGCGGTGATTCTGTTCTTCATCCTGCTGACCGTGGCTGGGATAGGCGGCTTTTTAGCCATGAAGGTCCAGAACTTCCCGGACATCGATTTTCCGATCATCACGGTGACCGCCGAGCTGCCCGGGGCTTCGCCGCCGCAAATCGAAAGCGATGTGGCCCGGAAGATCGAAGATGCGCTGGCCAACATTCCCAAAATCAAGCACATCAGCAGCACGCTGACGGACGGCACGGCCACCATCACGGCGGAGTTCCTTCTCGACAAGCCGGTGCAAGAGGCGATGGACGATGTGCGCGATGCGGTATCGAGCACTCGTTCCGACTTGCCTGCGGACTTGCGGGACCCCGTGATCACGAAGAGCGCCTTGGCCGATTCGCCGGTGATGACCTATGCGATCAGCTCGGCCCGGTTGGATGAGGAAGCGCTCTCCTGGTTCATCGACAATGAGGTGCGCAAGCGCTTGCTTGCGGTGCCGGGCATAGGCGCGGTCTCACGCGTCGGTGGCGTGGACCGGGAGGTGCGGGTCGAACTGGATCCGGATCGGCTGCTGGCCCTGAATGCCACCGCGGCGGATATCTCCAGGCAACTCGCCGAGCTCCAGCAAGAAGCCTCGGGCGGCCGAGTGGAAGTGGGTGGGGGAGAGCAATCGGTTCGCACGATCGCCACCGTAGCCACAGCCCAAGACATTGCCGCATTGGACATTTCGCTGGGCGATGGACGCAGGGTGCGGCTGGACCGGGTGGCCACCGTTTCCGATACCACCGCCGAGCCCAGATCGATGGCGCTTTTCAATGGGAAGTCCGCGGTGGGTTTCGATGTCATCCGCGCGCGGGGCGCGAGCGAGATCGATGTGGCGGAGGCGGCCAGAACGGTGATGGAAGAGCTGAAGGCCGCGCACCCGGAAATCCGGTTTGCGGAAGCCGTCAATTCGATCGATCCGATCGTGGACAACTACCGCGGCTCGATGACCCTTCTGCTCGAAGGCGCCGCCCTGGCCGTCATCGTGGTGTTTTTCTTCCTGCGCGATTGGCGTGCCACCTTCATTGCGGCCGTGGCGCTTCCGCTCTCCGCCATCCCGGCCTTTGCCGCGATGTATCTGATGGGCTTTACCCTCAATACGGTCTCGCTGCTGTCCTTGTCGTTGGTGATCGGTGTGCTGGTGGACGATGCGATCGTGGAAATCGAGAACATCGAGCGGCATCTGCTCATGGGCAAGACGCCTATGGAAGCCTCGATCGAGGCGGCCAACGAGATCGGCCTTGCGGTGATCGCCACGACCTTTACGCTGATTGCGGTGTTCCTGCCCACCTCGCTGATGGGCGGAATGGTAGGCAAATACTTCGTGCAGTTCGGTTGGACCGCAGCGGTGGCGGTGTTCTTTTCCCTGGTCGTGGCGCGCATGCTGACGCCCACGATGGCGGCCTATATGTTGAAGGCGCCCGAGAAGAAGCCCAAGAGCCCGCGCTGGATCGAAACCTACTTGGGATACGTGCGCTGGTGTTTGCAGCATCGCGGCCCGACCGTGGCTGCTGCCGCTCTGCTCATCCTGGGCGGGGTGGCCATTGCCTTTACCCTGCCGGGTGAGTTCATTCCCGCCGATGATGGCGATCAAACGCAGGCAACGCTGTCGCTGCCGCCTGGCAGCACGCTGACCGATACCCGCGCCTTGGCCGAGACCGCGCGCGGCGTCATGCTTGGAAATCCCCATGTGCTGTCCGTCTATACGGCCATCGGGAGCGGTTCGAGCTCGTCGGAACCGGATGATTCTGCAGGATCATCCGGGGGTGTCGGGACGGCCGTGATTACCATGAATCTGGTGCCACGAGGCGAGCGCGACGGGCTCAACCGGCAGGTGATCGAGGACCAGCTCCGGAAAGCGTTGTCGGTCGTGCCCGGGGCCCGGATCAGAGTGGGCATGGATGGGATGGGCGAGGGCTACTCCCTGGCGTTGGCCTCGGAAGACGGCCAACTGCTGGCTCAGCACGCAGCTCTGGTGGAGCGTGAGCTAAGGACTATTCCAGGCATTGGCGCGGTTACCTCCTCGGCCAGTCTGGTGAGGCCGGAGCTGATCGTGCGTCCCGACTTCGCGCGTGCCGCCGATCTGGGCGTGACCTCTGCGGCGATTGCCGAAACGCTGAGAGTGGCCACCTCGGGCGATTACAGCCAGGCGTTGGCCAAGCTCAACCTGAGCGAGCGGCAAGTTCCCATCGTGGTGAGGCTGGCCGACCGTGGTCGGGATGATCTGGAAACCTTGCGGCGCTTGCCGGTCCCGGGCGCGCGCGGGGCGGTGCCCCTGGAAAGCGTGGCAGATCTGCGGATCTTGAGCGGTCCGTCCGAACTAACGCGTTACGACCGCACACGCAATATCAATCTCACCGTCGAGCTCAACGGGCAACCCCTGGGCGAAGTGGAGAAGGCCGCCAACGCATTGCCCAGCCTTAAGAACCTTCCCAGTGGCGTCAAGATCACCACGACAGGAGATGCGGAAAACATGGGCGAGTTGGCCACTGGCTTTGCCGTGGCGATGCTAGCCGGCGTGCTGTGCGTCTACATGGTGCTGGTGCTTCTGCTCAAAGACTTCGCCCAGCCGTTGACCGTTCTGGTGGCCCTGGTGCTCTCGGTGCCAGGAGCCTTCCTCGCGCTGTCCCTTACCGGCTCATCGTTGTCCATGCCTTCCATGATCGGATTGATCATGCTGATGGGCATTACCACGAAGAACGCCATCTTGCTGGTGGACTACATCATCATCGCCCGTCGGGATCACGGGATGGACCGGCTGGAAGGCATTGTCGACGCCTGCCGGAAGCGGGCGCGCCCCATCATCATGACGACCATCGCCATGGGCGCAGGCATGCTCCCTATCGCGCTTGGCCTGGGAGCCGATGCCAGCTTCCGCTCGCCCATGGCGATCGGCGTGATGGGCGGCCTCATTACCTCGACCGTGCTGTGCCTGCTGGTGATACCTGTGGCCTACAGCTATATCGACGATGCCATCGCTTCGATCAGGGCCCGCTTCAAGCTGGGCGACAGCTCTTCTGCGCTGGGCGCTTCGGAGAAATGGGCATGAATTTCCCAGTAAGCGGCCTGTTGACGCTGACCGCGCTTGCCTATGTGATGGCCAGTATCTTCTATGTCTACCAAGCATGACGGAGACAAGCGCATGAATAACGAACCTTTGTCCATCCTGATCATCGAAGACAATGCCCAGCTGGCCGCTAATTTGTACGACTATCTCGCCGCTTGCGGGCATAGCCTGGATGCGGCGCCCGATGGCCTGTCGGGGCTGCATCTGGCTTCCACCAAGGACTACGACGCGATCCTGCTGGATTGGAATCTGCCCAGGCTCGACGGCCTGACGGTGCTGCGCCGGCTGAGGAAAGATGCGAAGAAGAAGGTGCCGGTCATCATGCTGACGGCTCGGGATCAGTTGGCCGACAAGATCGATGGCTTTGAAGGGGGTCTGGATGATTACCTGGTCAAGCCGGTGGCCTTGCCGGAGATCGAAGTTAGGCTACGCTCCTTGGTCAACCGCCTCAAGCAATCGGCCGCGCCGGACGATGTGCTTGCTGTCGGCGATCTGTATTTCGATATTCGAAAGGTGCAGGTGCGCCGCGGAGAAAGAAATGTTCCCATTGCCCGCATTGGGCGCCGCCTGCTTGAACTCCTGATGCGGGAAAGTCCGAATGTCGTGAGCCGGGCGCGCTTGGAGCAGGCGGCGTGGGGCGATATCGTCCCGGGCAACGACCTGCTGCGTTCGCATATGCATGTGCTGCGCCGGGCGATCGAAAGCGAATCGGAGAAACCGCTTCTGCATACGGTGCCTGGTTCGGGATACAGGATTTGCGAGAATGAATAAGCTTTCCAAGATCATTCGAAAGCCGCGCAGCGTCCATTCTTGGATCAGCGTGGCCTTGGTGGTGTTCGGACTGGTGATGGTGGCGGCGCTGAGCGTGCAGAGCTTCAGCAGCCAATACCTGATCGAACACAAATTCTGGGTGGATCTGTTGAAGTCCACTTCTGCCGAGCATGCGGCTCGCGTGCGTGCAGGCGAGGCGTACTCGCTTCCCAAGAGCGGAATTGTTCGCTCTTGGTATGTGGAGAACGGGCGCGGTGCCTCGGAGGCCCCGGATTACCTTGCGGATTTGGAGCCGGGGCTGTATTCGTCCGAGAGCGGATACTGGACCTTCAAAGACAGCGATGCCTTTGATAATCATGGCAGCTTCCACGTACTGGTCGTTAGTCTGCCGCCCGGCAAGCTGATAACGATGATCGACATCGCCCAGCTTGAGGATCAGCAAAACCTTGGTTCCTTGCAAAGCGGCGTGTGGGCCGCATTCCTCGTCGTTTTTATCGGAGTGGTCATCCTCTGGCTGCATATCAATCTGGTGAGGCCGGTGAGGGACCTGGCCCAGCGCATGCAAACGATCGTGCCGGGCGCGCCCGGCGCTCGTCTTCCCACGAGCTACCAGCGCGAAGAGATACAGGTGATCGCCCAGGCCAGCAATGCGCACTTGGAGCGGGTGGAACAATTCATAGAGCGCGAACGCAGCTTGCTGGACCAGGCGAGCCATGAATTCCGCACGCCGATCGCCGTGATTGCCGGGGCGGTGGACGTGCTCAAACAGGCATCGCTGCCCGAGGCCTCCAAGCCTGTACTCGGGCGCATCGAGCATGCCGTGCAGGACCTTTCGGAAACCATGGTCGCGCTGCTGTATCTGGCGCGCGAGGCTCCTTCCAGTCCGGAGCCGATGGAGATCACGGTCCTGCACGATCTGCTGCCTCGCCTGCTGGCGGACCATGAGCACCTTTTGGGCGATAAGCCGGCGCGGCTGCGCATCGGCGACATGGCGCCCACCTTCATCGCGGCACCCGAGGCCATGGTTCGCATCGCGGTAAGCAACCTGATCCGCAATGCAGTGGAGAGCACGGAGGATGGCGAAGTCGAGCTGTCGCTGCGCGCGTGCGTGATCTGCGTTACCGATTCGGGGAGTGGATTCAATCCGGTCGAGGCGGCACGCCGATATCGCGAGAGCCTGCGTCAGTCCGCGCCGGTTCGCGGGCAGGGATTGGGCCTGTTTCTCATCGGCCGGATCTGCGACCGGTTCAATTGGAAGCTCACCATCGAGCA
This sequence comes from Pseudoxanthomonas sp., assembly GCA_036383995.1. Classification (GTDB taxonomy): domain Bacteria; phylum Pseudomonadota; class Gammaproteobacteria; order Xanthomonadales; family Xanthomonadaceae; genus Pseudoxanthomonas_A. The sequence goes on along the minus strand of DASVNG010000007.1, from coordinate 8,567 downwards.
GGCCGCCGGCGGCGGCACACGGGCCGCACTGGACGTTTGTGCGAGCGCGATCGATTTCTAAGGCAGACAGCCTTCATTCAGCGCTTTGAGGGGGATACGCGACATTTAGACGACATGGCCTCGTCATCCTGTGGGAATGGTTGCAGCGACCCGTGCCAGGCACGGGAAAGCTCGCGAAGAAGAGATCCCCACCACTGAAGAGGTCCGGCGTCCCATGAGAAAACTCCTTTTGACCGCGTTGTTGTCGGCTCTGCCGTTTGCCGCACTGGCCCAGGTGGCTGATCCCGATGAGGCCATCCCCGAGGAGCAGGAGCCGCATCAAGGACCTCCCCGTTGGAATCTGGGCATCGCTGCAGTGGTGAACGACAGTCCTTACGCTGGCGAAGGGACGCGCATTATTCCAATCCCGCTGATCGGCTTCCAAGGCGAGCATCTCTTCTTCCGCGGGCTGTCGTTCGGATGGCAATTCGTCGAGAACGATTCGTTCGAACTGGCGGCGGTGGCGAAGGGCAAGCTCGACGGTTTCGAAGTGAAAGATCTGGGCCGTAGCGAGTTGGCCGCCAACGGTATCGACTATCGCCTCCTGGAAGACCGGGACAAGGGCCTCGATCTTGGCCTGAGCGCCAAGTGGAAGGGCGACTTCGGCGAGCTGGAAACCGAGATCCTGGCCGATGCGACGGACACCAGCGGCGGCCAGGAAGTCTCGCTGCAATACAGCTATGGTTTCGACGTCGGCAAAGGCCAGCTCAGCCCGAATGTGAGCGCGAAGTGGCTTTCCAAAGACACGGCCAATTACTACTACGGCACGCTCGATGAGGAAGTGGCGCGAGGCGTGGTGGATTACAAGCCCGGCTCGGTGGTCATCCCCAGTGTAGGGGTTTCTTACTTCCGCCCTATCGGCGAGAAGTGGTCGCTGCTGGGGTTCGCCAAATACGACCTGCTGCCCGATGAAATCAGCGATAGCCCTCTGATCGAGCCCGATACCGACGGCGCTTTCTCGGTGTTCGTCGGCTTCTCGCGCGGCTTCTGAGTTGCGATCGACCCGGTTAACAGCCGTGCCTTCCCGTCAGCGCCGAGCTCTTTCGGCAGCAGACCCGTTTTGATCGAAGAGCAACAGGAATAAAGCGCCCCCACCGCTTTCCGAGGAACCTGCGATGCACGCCTACAAACTCAGGGATCAAAATGAGCCGAGAAAAAGCCGGAGCCTGCTTGCGCTGCAGCGCCTTCCGGATTTGCCCTCGCCTGACACTCGTCGTGCAAACCGCGGCCACAATCTCTGGCTGCGCCGGGTGGCGGTGTGCTTCCTGCTGATTTCCCTGGGCCTGATCGTCCGTTCGGCCTGGGCAAGCCTGGTCGTAGCCGGCTCATGAAGCCGCTCGCCTGGAAGTTTGGTTTGTGTTTGACCCTGGCGGCGAGCCTGATGGGCTGTGCGTCGGTTGCCGATAAACGACCGCCCGCAGCAAGCGCTCGCGTCGATAGCGCTGCGCAGCTTGAGCCAGCGGAAGAGGCTCCACTCTCGAATCTGGGAATGGCGCCAGCGCAGATTGAAGCCTACCCGGAACCGGTCGACCCTTCACAAGAAGTCGCTTCTGAGCAGATCGCAAACAGTGGGACCCCTGCCGTGCTGCTGGGCCCTGAAGAAGGTGAGCCTATAGGTGGCTTGATCGCGTCTGCAGGAGAGTCCGCGGGTGTCCATGACCCATGGGAACGGTTCAACCGCAGAATGCATCGCTTCAACAACGCGGTGGACAGGTCGGTGGCGCGCCCCGTGGCCCAGGCCTATGTGAAAGTCGTGCCAGAACCCGTGCGCTCGAAGGTCAGCAATTTTTTCGACAATTTGGGCCAGCCGGCCACTGCGGTGAATGCGCTGCTCCAGGGCAAGGTCAGGCACTCGGCCCAGGCGATGGGACGGTTTCTGGTCAATAGCACGGTCGGAGTGGCCGGGCTCTTTGATCCGGCCAGTCGCATGAAAATACCCGAGCGCGAAGAAGACTTCGGTCAGACCCTGGCGACATGGGGTTGGAGGCGTTCCCGGTATCTCGAACTGCCTTTCTTCGGTCCCAGCACGGTGCGGGACGCTTTTGGCATCGCCGGGGATTCGCCCTTGCAGCCGGTGTCGCATGTGGAGACGGACAAGGTGCGCATTGGATTGACGGCATTGAACTTGGTGGACATGCGAACGCGCCTGATGGCTTTCGACCCGCTGAGGGATGAAGCCAGCGATGACTACCTGCTCGTTCGAGACACTTGGTCGCAGCGTCGCGATTTTCAAATAAAGGGAGATACGGGCGGCGATGCGTCGCTGCCCGACTACTTGAAAGAATGAGCCGGCTCGGAGAGTCGGCGCTATTGCGCTCTCCCAGCCGAGAGACAGGGAACGCCCCCTTGGCAGTTCAGGCTACCCCGCGGCTTCGCGCGGCGGACCAAGCAGGGGAGAAAGCAGCGGCTCCAGCTCGGCGCGGCGCCAGCCGGCAAGCGCCGCGGGCCAGTTTCCGGTTTCCTGCAACGCTTCCAGGTAGCGGCGCGACGCCAGGATGCCGTCGGGAAGGCCGAGCTCGGCGCTGCGCGCCGAAACCGCGTCCTGCAGGCGTTTCAGGGCGTTCTTGTCGTCGTTGCTGGCGTTGCGCGCCCGCGGGGCTTGCAACTCGTCGGCAAGCGGGGTGCTGAGCGCCTGCCAGATCGCATCGCCCAGTTTGCGTGGAGCCTTGGGGTGGGATTCGAGCTGCGCCTGCAGTTGATTGCGGTCCGCCGGCGGCGTGCGGGCGAGGTTGGTGGCCAATTCGTTGTCCAGGATCCAGCTGCGCGGCTTGTCGCTGCTGCGGGCCTGCGTATCGCGCCAGCGCAACAGGCGCAGCAGGCGCAACTGGGCATCCGCCTCCAGGAATTGCGCGCTGCGCATGGACAAGTGCGGCCAGCGTTCGCCTTCCTCGGTAGCGTTGGCCAGCATGCGGGAGCCGTCCTGGTCCAGCCATTCGCGCCGGCCCAAGGCACGCAGGCGGGAATCCAGTTCGCGGTAGATCGCTCCCAGGTGCACTACATCGTCGGCAGCGTATTCCAGCTGCGAATCGCTCAGCGGACGGCGCAGCCAATCGGAACGAGTCTCGCCCTTGGCCAGGGCCACGCCGGTGATTTCCTGCACCAGTTTCTGATAGCCCATGCCTCCGCCCAGGCCGCATAGCGCGGCGGCGATCTGGGTATCGAACAACGGCGCCGGCAGCACGCCGCAATCGTGCGACAGGGCTACCAGGTCCTCGCTGGCGCTGTGCATCACTTTCAGTACGCCCGGGTCGGCCAGCAGCGGCCGCAGCGCTTCGGCGATGCCGGGCGCCAACGGGTCGATCAGCAGTATCCGGTCGCCGATGGCCATCTGTACCAGGGCCAACTGCGGCCAATAAGTGCGCTCGCGGACGAATTCGGTGTCCAGCCCCACCCATTCGGGCGGGGATTGCAGCTGCGCACGCAAGGCGGCGGGTTCATCTATCCAAAGAGGCACGAAATCTCCACGTGAATGCATCGGTTGCCGGCTCGGGCGACAATAGCCTAACGTCCGGCGTACCGTTCGGGACCGACATTGTGGAGGAAGATGCGCGCAATCCGGGATTCGATGGTGTTGGCGGCGGCAGTTCTGGCCGTGTGTCTGGCTGCCTGTACGCGCACGCCGGATACTCCGCCGCCGCCCGCCGCTGCGGCCGAGGCGGTCGATCCGCGTCTGCCCAGCATCACCGTAAGCGGCGATGAAACCGGTGCCGCTGCATGGAACTGGCAAGCGCCGCAACCCGATCTGACTGGGCAGGACCTCGCAGTGGCCAAGCGTGCTGCGGCAAGCGCGCTGGCGCAGAACCGCTTGTATGCCGAAGCCGACGATGCCATTCCCCTGTACATGGCGCTGAGAACGCTGGCGCCGCAAGACAGCCAGGTTGCCCAAGGCCTGAAAAAATCCTTGCAGGCTCTGTTGAAACAGGGCGCGGCGGCGCTGCGCGATGCTGGCGACGATGCCGATGCCCTGAGCCTGGCCGGCGAAATCGGGGCGGTGGCGCGTGCGCTGGCGCCGGACGATCCTGCCGTGTTGGCTTACCTGGAGCAGGTGGACAAGGCCGACCAGCTTTGGCGGCTGAATGCGGAAGGCGAGCGTTTGCTGCGCAACGGGCAGATCGGCCAGACCGGCGAGCCGGCGCTGGCTCCCTTCCGTGAGGTGCTGCTGTTGCAACCTGGGCAGGCGCGCGCACTGCAAGGCCTTGCGGCCAGCGAGAGCGCCATGATCCGCCAGGCCGAGGAAGCGGCGGCAGGCAGCGATTTCGATGCGGCCTCGCGCTGGCTGGAACGGGCGGCGCAGGTGCGCGATTCGGCGCCCACCGTGGAGGACGCACGGCAACGTGTCGGCGCCATCCGCGACAGGCGCATCGCCGCGTTGCGCGAACGCGGCATCGGCGATCTGGCCACGCTTCGCGGCCAGCGCACTGCACGGGTATTGCTGGCCGAAGTGCTGCGCATCGCCGAACCGGGCGATGCGGTGGCCGCGGATTTCCGCACGCGCATCGATCTGGCCACGCACTATGGTTTGTTCAGGCCGGGCCAGGCCTTCACCGATGCCATGACCGCCGGCGGCCGTGCGCCGGAAATGATCGTGGTCCCGCATGGCGGTTTCCGTATGGGCGCGACCGAATCGGAGCTGGGTTCGGTGGAATCGGAGAAGCCCGCGCACTACGTACGCTTCGACCGGGGCTTCGCCATGTCGCGCCAGGCCATCACCGTGGGCGAGTTCAGGCGCTTCGTGCAGGCCGCCCGCTACCGGCCGCGCGCCACCCGGCGGGGGCATTCGGTGGTGTACGACGAACGCAGCGGCAATTTCGCGCGCCGCAGCGGCGTGGACTGGCAATCGGACTATGCCGGGGCAAAGGCCGCCGACAGCCTTCCTGTCGTCCATATCAGCGTGCGCGATGCCGAGGCCTATGCGGATTGGCTGTCCGTGCAGACCGGCATGAGCTACCGCCTGCCCAGCGAGGCGGAGTTCGAATACGCCCTGCGCGCAGGCAGCCAGGGCCGCTACCCCTGGGGCAACGATGGCATCCCGACCGCACGCTTCGGCAACCTGACCGGCGGCAACGACGTCTCGCCCAGCGGACGGCACTGGAATAACGCCTTCGTTTCTTACCGCGATGGCTATTGGGGCCCGGCGCCGGGGGGCAGTTATCTGCCGAACGCTTTCGGGCTTTACGACCTGGGCAGCAATGTCAGCGAATGGGTCAGCGATTGCTGGCACGCCAGCTATCGCCGCGCTCCGGCGGACGGCGCATCATGGTTCAATCCCGGTTGCCGTTCGCGCGTAGTGCGCGGAGGTTCCTGGGCCAGCTCGCCGACCCAGGCGCGCGCGGCATGGCGTTCGGCGTCGGATTCGGATATGACTAATGCGCGGGTGGGTTTCCGCGTGGTGCGTGGCATCTGAACAGGAGAGGGGCAATGAGGAACGACCCATTCGGCCAAGGCCGCTACGAACAGCAGCAGGGCGCGCCCCGGCGGCGCGGGCTGTTCGGCAATGTGCGCTGGTGGATCCTGATCGCATTCGCGGGCTACGCGGCCTTCAGCTGGTTCAGCAGCAAGGAGGTCGATCCCTATACCGGCGAGGATGCCCACTATGGGGCGACTCCGCAGGAAGAGTCCGAACTTGGCGCCCAGGCCTATCAACAGGTGCTCGGAGATGCGCAGGCGCAGCGCGCTCTGCTGCCGGCCGACAACCAGACCAGCCAGCAGATCCGCCAGATCGCGCAGCGTTTGGTGGCGCGCGTGCCGCAGGTCGCCGCGGACCTGGCCGCCCTGCATCAGCAGCCGACGCCCGACCTGAGCAGCTATCAGTGGGACGTCAACGTCATCCAGTCCGACGAAGCCAATGCGTTCTGCCTGCCGGGCGGAAAGATCGCGGTCTACACCGGGCTCATACCCGTGGCCAAGAACGCCGACGCCATGGCGGTGGTGATGGGGCACGAAATCGCGCATGCGCTTCAACGGCACGGCGCCCAGCGCATGGCGCAGCAGAAGCTGGTGCAGATGGGGCAGGTGGCGGCGGGCGTTTCCGGCATGGATCAATCGATGATGTCGGCGATCGGCGCGGCTACCCAGTATGGCGTCGTACTTCCTTACGGCCGCAAGCATGAGAGCCAGGCCGATGAGGTAGGCCTGATGCTGGCAGCGGCAGCCTGCTTCAATCCGGAAGAAGCGGTTCCGTTGTGGGAACGCATGTCCGAGCTCGGCGGCGGCCAGCGTCCGCCCGAATTCGCTTCCACCCATCCGGATCCGGCCAACCGCATCCAGCACCTGCAATCGCTGATGCCGCAAGCCAAGCAGTTCTATCAGAAGTATTGCTCGCAGGGCGCCGCTTCCGGATCGACCGGCGCGCCATGATCAGGTCGCTGTGCCTTGTGGGCGCTGCGCTGCTGTTCGGCGGTCCGCACATGCCTGCGCATGCGGAGGTGAAGGACCAGGCGCCGAATGGCTTCACCCTGGAAAACTCGCAATGGGTGCCGGTCGATTCCGCCACCGCGTGGAAAGCCTTCGTCCACGATGTGGGCAAGTGGTGGCCCGCCGACCATAGCTGGTGGGGCGATGCCTCGAAGCTTTCCATTTCCGAAAAAGCCGGTGGCTGTTTCTGCGAAATCAATGGCGCGCAACAGGCCTGGCACATGACGGTGACCTTCGTCGATCCCGGCAAGCTGATGCGCATGACCGGCGGCCTGGGCCCCTTGCAGGGCATGGGCCTGGATGGTGCGCTGGAATGGCGTTTCGTGGACGAAAAGGGCGGCACGCGCATCACCCTGTGGTATCGCGCCGGCGGTTACGCGCCCGATGACCTGAGCAAGTTCGTACCGGTGATCGACAAGGTGCAGGGACTGCAGTTGGGCGGCCTGGCCGAATATCTGCGCAAGCAGAAACCGAATCCGTAGGTCGGCCCACGCGGCCGACGCACCGTAAACCGTGACCGCGCGGTGGTCGGGGGCGTAGCTCCGACCTACTAGAAGCTCATGAACAAGCCGCCGTTCACCGGCACGTTGGCGCCGGTGATGTAGCCGGCCGCGTCGTCGGTGAGGAACGCCACCGTACGGGCGATATCGCCCGGCTTGCCCATGCGTCCGGCGGGAATGGCGGTGGTGATCTTAGCCAGCACCTCGGCGGGCATCGCACCGGTCATCGCGGTTTCTATGTAGCCCGGCGAAATGCTGTTGACGGTGATGCCTTTGGTGGCGACTTCGCGCGCCAGCGACATGGTGAAACCATGCAGCCCGGCTTTGGCGGCCGCATAGTTGGTCTGGCCGAAATTGCCGGTCTGGCCGCTGACCGAACTGATGTTGACCACGCGCCCGAAGCCGCGCGCCTGCATGCCGTCCATCGCATGCCCGCACAGGTTGAACGCGCTGCCCAGGTTCACGTCCAACACCGCGTCCCATTGCGCGCGGTCCATCTTGCGCAGGGTAGAGTCGCGGGTGATGCCGGCGTTGTTGACCAGGATATCCAGCGAACCGTGGCGGCTTTCGATGTCGCGCACCAGTGCGCCGCAGCTTTGGTGATCGGCGACATCGGCCGTGGCGAAGTGGATGTCGTGGCCTTCCACCTCCTGCCTGAAGCTTGCGACGCGTTCTTCCCGGGAATCCAGGTCCACGGCGATCACCGTGCGCCCGGCCTGCGCCAGGGCCTTGCAGATTTCGGTTCCCAACCCGCCGATGCCGCCGGTGACTACCGCTACGCGCTTGCTCATGCTTTTTCGTTTCCGGTTCTATTTCGTCGACATTAAAAAAGCCCGCACAGCGATGTGCGGGCCCGGCGTTGCGATTCGGGGCCTCAGCGCGTACGCGATTTCGGCGCTTCGCGCTGCGGCGTTTCCGGCTTGACCGTCGGCCGGCCCAGGCCGCCGCTCAGGTTGCGCTGGAATTCCTGCCACAGCTCCATGTTGCGTTCGGTCAGCTGGTTCATCATGGTCCAGGGCGTCTGTCCCAGCATGCCGCCCATCTGCTGGCGGAACTGCTGTTGCTGCTCCATGAACAAGGTCATGCTGCGCTCCAGGTAGTTGCCCATGAAGCCCTGCATGGAATCGCCGTAGAAACGGATGATGTGGCTGAGCAGCTGGGTGGACAGGATCGGTTCGCCGTCCTGCTCCTGCTCGGTGATGATCTGCAGCAGCACGGTGCGGGTCAGGTCGTCGCCGGTCTTGGCGTCGCGGACTTCGAAGTCCTCGCCATCGACGATCAGCTGGCGCACGTCCTCGATGGTGATGTAGCTGGAAATTTCGGTGTCGTAGAGACGACGGTTGGGATACTTCTTGATGATGCGGATCGCAGCCATTGAGCAATCACTCTAAATCAACTGAAGTGCAGCATGACGCAGCGCAGCACCGCTTGCAACTGCCGGAGGGCGGGTAGGCCTGTTCAGGAAGGGGAAAATGCTGCGCAGCATTTTTTTGATCGATCCGGCTTTTGCCAAAGGAAGTTCGGTAAGCCTCAAACCCCTATGTCGTCATCCCAGCTTTCGCTGGGATGACGGGGTCGAGGATTCGGGTCCTGATGGGACCCCGTGCGCCGTTG
>DASVNG010000006.1:0-103953 GCA_036383995.1 Pseudoxanthomonas sp. | reverse complement strand
CAAGCGCGGGAAGCGCGGGTCGTCCGGTCGATCCAGCCGCGCCATGCTGATGGCGGCCCCGGTAGGGGCGAAATCCAGCGGACCGATGTACAGATTGCCGACCTGTTCCGGCGCGAACAACGTGAAGCGCCGGCGGCCGCACACCACCACCGCCAGGTTGTGGGAAGCGTCGAAATGCGCGGGCGTGGTGACCCGGTTGCCGACCCACAGGCGCGGCTCGATCTCCGCCTGCAGTTGCGGCAGCGGATGCTCGTGGCGGAAACCCGGCAGACAGGCGGAGATCAGCGCACTCTGCAACGCCACCCCTGGGGTAACGCCGTCATGGCGGCTATAGGCCGCCAGCCGCCGCAAGGCCTCGGTGACCGGAACGCGGAAATGCCGGTAATTGAAGCCATCCATCTGCGGGTTGTAACCGATGACCCCGTCCTCTTCGGGCGCCATCAACAGCGTGTCGACCTCGGTGCCGTTGTCGTAGCCGGCCAGATAGGTGGCGAAAGCGGTATCGGATTCGCGCGCCGCCGCGACCGCCGGCCAATCGCGGCACAATCCTCGGATCACCAGCGGAAGTCCGCGGTCGGCCAGATCGGCCTGGCCGAAAGCGTGAGCGCCGGCGTGGAATTCATCGATTGCGGAAGACATGCGCTGGTCCGATGGGAAGCTGATCGACGAATCCTAGCGCGCCCGATGCATTGCGTGTCCGCTTGAACGACAATGCCCCGGTGCCAGCGCCGGCGGCACCGCGAAAACGCCGACAATTCCGGCCGAGGATTCCGTATGCGTGGTTTCATCCTGGCTTCCTGCCTGCTGTTGCTGGCGACGGCCGACCCGTGCCAGGCGCTGGCGCAGGACGCCACCACCCAGGCCGTCCGTTATTCCGGCGGCGACGGACTGACGCCCAAGAAAGCCGTGGTGATAGCCGGCGCAAGCAGCGTAAGCGAAGGTTTGGCCGCCGAACAGGAATGGATACGCATCCATTATCCCGGCGCCACGGTCGAATCGAGGGGCAGAGTGGTCGGCCCGCCGCATTACGATGTGATTACCCTGAAGCTGGCTAGCGGTTCCCGTGTGGACCTGCATTTCGATATCACCGGTTTCTTCGTGGAATGAACAGGAACCGGCCTTTCGGGGTTGGAGCGATCTTGCGATGCAGATGATTGCGTGGGGCGATTTCGAGAAAGTGGAGCTGCGCGTGGGCAAGATCGTCGCTGCGGCTCCATTTCCGGAGGCGCGCAAGCCGGCCTATGTGCTGCAGATCGATTTCGGCGGGGAGATCGGCATGCGCAAGTCCAGCGCGCAGATTACCGCGCTGTACGCGGCGGAAGAGCTGGTGGGGAGGCTGGTGGTGGCGGTGGTCAACTTCCCCAAGAAACAGATCGGACCGTTGATGTCCGAATGCCTGGTGACCGGATTCCACGATGCGAACGGCGAGGTGGCGTTGTGCGTGCCGGATCGCGACGTGCCGTTGGGGAGGACCAGGTTACTGTGACGATGCAGCGAACGGGGAATTCGCATGAACCCGAACGATCTTGAGGTGATAGACGGCATCGGCCATTTTCGCCTGTCCGGCGCCTGGCGCTTCCAACAGGCAGTGCAGGCGATCGGCGCGGCGATCGCCAGGGCCGACCAACTGGGGTTGGCGCGCATGATGATAGTGACCACCGAAGCGACCGGCTTCGATCCGCCTTCCATGGCCGACCGGCATGCCATGGTGCGCGAGTGGAGCCAGGCCTCAAGGGGCCATGTCGCGATCGCGATGGTGGTGCCGCCGGCCTTCATCGATCCGGAGCGTTTCGGGGTGGTTGCTGCCGGAAATTTCGGCATGCATGGCAATGTCTTCAGTACTGAATCGGAAGCGCGGTCCTGGCTTCTCGATACGCGATAGTCCATCTTCGGCCAGCCGCCCGCACACGCCCGAACTCCTTTTCCATCGCTCCAGGACCGAAGCATGAGTTTTCATCGTTTTTCACTGTCGTCCTCATTGCTCTGTGCAGCGCTGTCCCTTCTGGCTTTCGCTGCTCCGGCTGCGTATTGCCAGGAAACGGGCGCAGCCGCTTTCGCGCAGGGCAGGGTCGTCGATACGGTAGGTGCGGTGCTGGCGCCGCGCGAGCGTGTCGCTCCCGAGAACCGGATGCTGCAGGAGCGGCTGGATACGCTACTACCGCAGTTGATGAAGGAAGCTGAGCTGGATATGTGGCTGGTCATCGCCCGCGAATATGCGGAGGACCCGGTCTACTTCACCCTGGTGCCGCAACCCAGCCATTCGGCGCGGCGCACGACCATGCTGGTGTTCGACCGGCAGCCGGACGGCAGCGTCAAGCGTCTGTCGATCAACCGTTATCCGTTCGGCGCGCCCTATGAATCGGCATGGTCGGGCGGCGATCTGGAGGCGCAGTGGAAGGCGCTGGGCGAACTGATCGCCAAACGCGACCCGAAACGCATCGGCATCGATGTTTCCGCGCAGTGGCCGGTCGCCGACGGCCTGACCCACGGTCTGCACGAGCGATTGCGCGCCGTGTTGCCGCAAGGCTACGACGGGCGTCTGGTGTCGGCCGAAAAACTGGTGGTGCGCTGGCTGGAAACCCGTAGCGCCTCCGAACGCGCGGCTTATCCGCATATCGTGTCGCTGGCGCGCGCGGTGATCGGCGAAGCGTTTTCCAGCAAAGTGATCACGCCGGGCATCACCAGCACCGACGATGTGGCTTGGTACATCCGCCAGCGTTTCGAATCGCTGGGCCTGCCGATCTGGTTCATGCCCGACGTCAATTTCCAACGCATGGGCGCGGCGTGCGCCGACGATGCGCCGTTCTGCGGCGAAGAGGGCGTGATCCAACCTGGCGACGTACTCCACACCGACGTCGGCATCTGCTACCTCAAGCTCTGCACCGATACTCAGGAAATGGGCTACGTCGCGCGGGCGGGCGAACGCGACGTGCCCGACGGACTGCGCAAGGCGATGGCCACGGGCAACCGCTGGCAGGACTTGCTGACCGCCAATTTCGCCGTTGGCCGCAGCGGCAACGAAGTATTGGCGAAGACACGGCGCGAGACGGAAGCGGCGGGTATCGCATCCTCCACTTACTCGCATCCGGTAGGCTTCTTCGGCCATGCCCCTGGGCCGACGATCGGCATGTGGGACAACCAGAGCGCTACCGCCGGACAAGGCGACTGGCCTCTGCATGCGATGACCGCTTACGCCATCGAAGGCAATATCAAGGCCCGGCTGCCCGAGTGGAAAGGCCAGAACGTGCAGATCAAACTGGAGCAGACCGCCTTGTTCGACGGCCAGCGGGTGGAATATCTGGCGGGACGGCAGACGCAGTGGCACGTGATCCGTTGACCGGCGCCGCTGGCGATATAGTGTCCGCATAAGCCCTGGCTGGAGCCGAAATGACCGCGCCGCTGACGCTGCCCACGTTGATGTTGTCCGAGCTGGAAGCTGCCTATGCGACGCCGCAGCGCGCGTACCATAATTTCGGGCATGTGCAGGAAGTGCTGCACCGTTTCGCCGAGGTGACCGCGGGCCCGGGCTGGGCGCAGCCGGCCGAGGTCTATCTGGCGGTGCTGTACCACGATGCCGTCTACGAAGCCGGGCGCAAGGACAACGAGGCGCGTTCGGCCGATCTGGCGATGGCGCAGATTGCGCAATGGCTGCCGGAACACGGGGTCGATACGCTGCGCGTAGCCGAGTTGATCAATCTCACCGCGCGCCACGGCCAGTTCTCGCCGGCGGATTTCGGCGACGATGGTTTTTCATTGGATACGCGCCATTTCCTGGATTGCGACATGGCGATCCTGGGCGCGGAACCCGCGGTGTTCGATGCCTACGACGCCGGCATCGCGGAGGAATACCGCGGCCATGTGCCGGGATTCCTGTTCAGGCTCAATCGCAAGCGGTTCCTGAAGGGATTGCTTGCCCGCGAACGCATCTACATGAGCGACTGGTTCCATCAGCGCTACGATGCGGCGGCGCGCGCAAATCTGCGGCGCGTAATCGACCGCTAGGCGAGGCTTCCGCCGCAGTCGAGGTGGGTCAGGTACAGGCGCAGGTCGAACTCGAGTTGATGGTAGTCCGGCGCCATATGCATGCAGAGTTGATAGAACGGCTTGTTATGCTCGCTTTCCTTAAGGTGCGCCAGTTCATGGGCCACGATCATCTTCAGGAAGTCCGCCGGGGCGTCGCGGAAAACGGTGGCGATACGTATTTCGCGGCTGGCCTTCAAGCGGCTTCCCTGTACGCGCGATACCGTGGTGTGGGTGCCCAGGGCGTGCTTCACCACCTGCAGTTTGTTGTCGTAGACGACCTTGCTTAGCGGTTCGGCCTTGCGCAGGTAGCGGTCCTTCATTTCCACGGTGTATTCGTACAACTGGCGGTCGTTGCGCACGGCGTGCGGCTGGCCGTACTTGTCAACGAGTATTGCGCCCAGCCGGTCCTGTTCGATCAGCGCGCGCACCCGCATCTGCAGGTCTTCGGGATATCCGGCCAGGTATTTGAGCGATTGCATGCCGCAACCATACCGGTTCGCGGCGTTACAGTAAGCCCATGCAACCGAAGGACGACCCGCCGCCGCAACCCCCAGTGAAACCGGACCCCGGCGATTGCTGCGGCGGCGGCTGCGTGACCTGCGTCTACGACGCGTACGAAAGCGCATTGGAGCGCTACGAACAAGCGCTGGCCGCCTGGAAAGCGCGCCATGGGGACGGATAGGGCGTGTAGGATTCTCTATGCGTAGCGACTGCGGTAGATCCGGCGTTCGTCCACGCAATACTCGCTGCCCATGGCGAACTTGCGGCAGATTCCCGGGCGCTGGTCGTAGATGCTGCAGCACATGCGCAACGGGTCGATCGCCACGCACCAGCCGTCCTCGCCGTGGGCCATGACTTCCACACCGTGCTCGTTGCGCTCCACCAGGTGGCGCGGAACCTGGTCCTCCGGCATGACCACCACGGTCAGCCGGCAACACACCGCGTCGCAATGGCTGCACGACACCGATGTATCGATGCCGTTGTGCAGGCGCAGGGGAATGGCGTTCATCGCGGCGCCAACCCGGCGTTAACCATAGGAGCGCCGCGACGGTAGCTGAGCAGACGGCCGCGGAAGGGTTCGACGTCCTTTTCGTCGAAACGGCTGCGGCGTTCGGCGACTTCGTATCCCTGTTCGGCCATGGCGCGGGTGAACGGCCCGCTGTTGCCGCGACCGGGATCGGTGACCAGCAGCTCGGCATCGGGATTGGCGTGGCGCAGCATCATCGCCGCGATCTGGGCGGCGTGATCGCGCTCGTACAGGATGTCGCTGCCGATGATCAGGTCGAAGCTGCCCAGAGTCGCATCCGGCACCGACCAGGGCAGGTCGCGGTAGGTCACCGCCGGCAGGTCGTTGAGCCCGGCGTTGTAGGCCAGGAAGGATTCGGCCAGCGGGTGGTGGTCGCTGGCGACCACGTCGGCGCCGCGGCGGGCCAGCACCAGGCTGGACAGGCCCAGGCCGCAACCCAGTTCCAGGATGCGTTTGCCGGCCACATCGAAGTTGCTCATGGCCTCGGCCAGCACGCGCCCGGAAGGCCAGACCTGCCCGAACAGGCTCCACAGCGACGAAGAGATGCCTGCACGATGCGCACGGCCGGTGGGATCGGCGAACTGCTGCAGGTCGCTGAGCGCACGGATGCGATAGTCGTGTCGGCCCAGACGGACGGTAAGCAAGCGAGTGGTGTAGCCCGGCATGGGCGCTCCAGGAATGGCGTCTCAAGTAATCCCGACAAGGGGGAGGACGCGGAGGGAAGGAGCGAAGCGGGCGACTGGGGTACGGCCGGGCGAGACGCGCGAGCGAGCATGTGGCCCGGACATCCTACGCCAGGCTTCCTGAAGCTGGCCGTCCTGGCTGCATTTGGCTCCTCGAAAGAGCAGGAGCGTGCCTGTGCGGCGCTGGCCTGCTTCAGAAGCTCGACAGGCCGGTGGCCTCGGTAAAGCGGTAGCGCCAGTAGCGCAGGCGCGAATCATCGGCATAGCGGGCGTAGGGCAGACTGATCCGGCGGCCTTCGGTATTGCTCCAACTCTGCTCGAAATAGGAGGCCGCCCGGCTCATCACGGCCGTATCGGCGGCCGCCAGCACGCGCGCGCTGCTTTCCAGGTTGTAGTCGTCCAGGTTGCGCCGGGTGTAGTTGGCCGATCCTACGATCAGCTCCGCTTTGCCGGCGGCGCTGCGCTTGAGCATGAATTTGGCATGGCATTGCTCGCCATGGGTGTCGCACCAGCGCACGGGCACTCCGGCTTCGTGCAGTTCCAGCGCCACCTGGCGATTGGGGATGCCGTTCTTTTTCCGGCCAAAAGCGTCTTCGTTGGGGTCCAGCAGCACGCGCAGCGTCACGCCACGCCGTTGCGCCGCCAAGAGCTCCCTCACCAACCCGCGGTGGGAGAAATAGAACACGGCGATATCCAGCCGATCGCCTGGCTTGGCGCTGGCGACGCTTGCGAGCAGTGCGTCGCGGATGCGCCCTTCGGTAAGGATTTGCACCTGGTTGCCGTCGGCAGGACCAGCAGGAAAGGTGGGACGAGTGGTCGATGCCAGCGACGATGGCCAAGCCGCGCCGGACATCGCCACCACAGCTCGTTCGCTTTGCAGCAGGTCCGATGCGGCCGGGCCGCGGAACCGCAACGCCACGTTGCCGTGCGCGCTGCTGCCATCGTGCGGGTTCGCGCTGGCCACCAATCCCACCCAATCGTCGCCGGAATCGACTACCAGGGTCTTGCGATGATTGGCTTTGAGGTTGAGCAACGCCAGATAGCTGCGCAGCGTCGCTTCGCCCTGGCCGAACGGGCTGGGCAACCAACCGCCGCGGTCGCTGTTTCCCAGCCATCGGCAGCACAGTTGCCAGAATCCGGACCACGCAGGGTTGGGCGCGCGGATCCGGGTCAGATCGGTGACCACCGTTTCGATGCCTTCCGCGCGCAAGGCCTGCAGGTGCTTGGATGGCATTCCGCCATACAGCGTGTTGATGGGGTCGGTGATCACGACGACTTGCAAGCCGGGCACCGCCCGTTTGCGCTCGACCAGCGCCTGGGTCAGTTCAGCGCTAAGCGGGCGCAGGCTGGGTGCGGCATCGGCGCCGGTGAAGTCGTTGAACAGGAACATGTCCATCACGACCACGCGCTGCGCCTGTCCGATCAGTCGCAGGACTTCATCGAACACCTGCTGGTCGCTATGGCGCACGCCGGCTGCATCGACATAGGTGATGTCGGTCAGCAAGGCCGGATCGCTGGAAGAGGCGATGGGAAAATTCCGTCCAATGCCTGCAGGCAGCGGTTTGTATACCTGCCAGGCGGCTGAGATCAGATAACACCCCAGGAACGCCAGCAACAGACGTTTGCATGCGCGCCGGAGACGTCCTTTTGCCGTCCCCTGAGAGGAGACCTTGGTTCCGTCCAAAATATTCACCCCATCGAAACCCATTGCGTGGATGAATGGATGTTACGGGATGGCGGGCCCTTCCCGTAGGATTAGGTCCTTATCGAGCCACGGAGGAAACCCCCATGATCCAGCGATTCGAAGTAGGTCCGCGCTTGTCGGAAATGGCCGTGCACAACGGCACCATCTACCTGGCCGGACAGGTTCCCGACGACATCAGCGTCAACATCCAGGGCCAGACCCGGCAGGTGCTGGAGTCCATCGACGCCTTGCTGGCGCAGGCCGGCAGCGACAAGAGCAAGATCCTGCACGCGCAGATTTTCCTGCCTGAAATAGGCGATTTTGCGGCGATGAACGAGGTCTGGGAGGCGTGGGTGGTGCCGGGGCATACGCCCACGCGGGCCACCGTGCAGGCGGCGCTGGCCAATCCGAAGTGGAAGATAGAAGTGGTGATTACCGCAGCGGTCTAGGCAACTGCCGGAACAAAACAGTGGGAGCGCCGTCCCGGCGCGAGCTCTTGACTCGGTCAGCCTTGACTTGATCGGCAAGGAACAAAAGCCCGCGCCGGGACGGCGCTCCCACGGTGACTTTAATTACTTGTTCTTCTTCTTTTCCTGCTTCTCGGCGCGCTTTTCCTTCAATGTCTTGGTCGGCGCCTTCTTCTCGCTTTTTTTCTGGTCCATGCCCTTGCTCATACAAGCCTCGTCTGCGTTGGTGGGAGGATGGCGGTGGCCGCCATGCGGCGCCTAGTGTTGTCAGCCCGGCGGCCTTAGTCAATCGCTGGGAAAGCCGAAGCGCGGGTCGAACAGCAAGTGTTCAGAAGCGCTCGCCGACAGGCAGATAACGCCACTCGCCTACCGGCATCTTGCTCAGCGCGATGCGGCCGATGCGCAGGCGACGGATCGACAGCACGTCCAGGCCGACCTGCGCGCACATGTGCCGCAGTTGCCCGGGCCGCACCGCCTTGATCGCGAAGCGCAGGTTGTTCTCGTTCTGCCAGCTGACCTTGGCGCGGGGCAGGGCGCGGCCCTGGTAAAGCATGCCGTCGCAAAGCCTGGGCAAGCCGTAGGGAGCCAGTTCGCCTTTCACTTCCACCACGAACTCCTGCTCGATCATGTCCGCATCTTCGCTCAGCCGGCGCCAGACGCGTCCGTCCTGGCTCAGTACGACCAGGCCACTGGCCTCATCGTCCATCGGCATCAGCGGGGTCAGGCGCACGAAATGGCGTTTGAGCACCCGTATGGCGGGGTCGTCGCCTGCGGTGTGCGTGGCCGGCGTGGCGAGCTTCGAAGCGGCATCGAAGGCGATGCCCGCCGGCTTGTGCAGCAGCAGGGTCGCCGGTTCGGCGGCCTCCAGGTCGGCTTCCGGGTCGATCAGCACCACCTGGGTGGTGATGGGGTGTTGCGGGGCGTCGATCACTTCGCCGTCCACGGTCACCCAGCCGCCCTGGATGTACTGGTCGGCCTCGCGCCGGGAACAGCCGGCGATTTCGGCGACGCGTTTGGCAAGGCGGACGGATTCGGACATGGAAGGCGTGGCGCGGGTAGGGCGTGCAGTGTAAGCGCTGGCATGCCAACGCAAGGTTTACCCCGATGAAGGCCGCGCGCAGGCACAATGGGCTTCCTCTGCCACCCGCCCCACTGGATGAAGACCCCGCAAGGCCTGCAAGCGCTGATCGACGACGGCGTGATCGACGAAGTGATGCGCCCGCTGAAGAGCGGCAAGGAAGCGGCCGTCTACGTGGTGCGTTCCGGCGACGAGGTGCGTTGCGCCAAGGTCTACAAGGACATGGCCCAGCGCAGCTTCAAGCAGCGGGTGCAGTACCAGGAAGGGCGCAAGGTGCGCGGCAGCCGCGAAGCACGGGCCATCGGCAAGGCCAGCAAGTACGGGCGCAAGCAGCAGGAAACGGCCTGGAAGAACACGGAAGTGGACGCGCTTTACCAACTGGTCGAGGCCGGCGTGCGCGTGCCGCAGCCGTACGGGTATTTCCACGGCGTGCTGGTGATGGAACTGGTCACCGACGCCGACGGCTTCTCCGCGCCGCGCCTGGGCGAGCTGGCGCTCGAACCCGGCCAGGCCCGCGAATACCACGCTTTCCTGGTCAGACAGGTCCAGCTGATGCTGTGCATCGGCCTGATCCATGGCGATCTGTCGGCCTACAACGTGCTGGTGGGCGCCGAAGGTCCGGTAGTGATCGATTTCCCGCAGGTGGTCAGCGCCGGCGGCAACAACGCCGCACGGGCGATGCTGCTGCGCGATGTCAACAACCTTACCGCCACGCTGGGCGCCTTCGCGCCGGAGCTGTTGGACAGCTGGTATGGCGAAGAGATGTGGGCGCTGTTCGAAGCCGGGGATCTGCTGGCGGACACGCCGCTGACCGGCAATTTCGTGCACGACGAGCGCAGCGTGGATCTGGACGGCGTGCGCGACGCCATCAACGACGCTCGCGAAGAAGCGCTGATCCGCCAGCAAGGCCGCGAGGCCGCCGCCGAGTTGGATTGACCCAACCATTCCCCCGTAGGAGCGCCCTCTGGGCGCGAGCTTTTCGCCGAATCCAACAGAAGAGCTCGCGCCCGGAGGGCGCTCCTACGACCCAGATTCATTCCAACCAGATTAATTTCAATAGGATTTCCGATGACTATTTCGATGTACGCCGCCTCGGTTCCCGTTTTCCAGCAGCTGCTCGGCAGCCTCGACCAGTTGCTGGCCAAGGCCGAGGCGCATGCGGTCGAACACAAGATCGACGCCGACGCCCTGCTGCAGGCGCGGCTGTTTCCCGACATGTTCCCGTTGGCCAGGCAGGTAGTCGTGGCCTGCGACTTCGCACGCGGAGTATCCGGCCGCCTGGCCGGTGCGGAACTGCCGGCCTTCGAAGGCGACAACAAGAGCTTCGCCGATCTGCGCGGCCTGATCGCCGCCAGTCTGGATTTCATCGGCGGCCTGGACCCGACGGCGTTCGCGGCCGCCGGTTCGCGCGAGATCGTGCTGCGTCCGGGTACGCCCAAGGAACGCAGGATGGAAGGCCAACCCTATCTGCTGCACTACGGCCTGCCGCAGTTCTTCTTCCACGTCACCACCGCCTACGACCTGCTGCGCCACAATGGCGTGGCGGTGGGCAAGCGCGACTACATGGGCGCGTACTGAGTCCACCGCATAAGGATCCGAGCAATGACCAGCCGCACCGCAAAACCGTGGGACCGCAAGAATCCGGCCGGGCCCGGCGGGCACGTCAAGCTGACGCCGGAACAGATAGAACAGGCCAAGGCCCGCGCCGAAGCGGCGGGCCGCGCTTATCCGAACCTGGTGGACAACATGTTCGTGGCCTCGCAGGCGCGCAAGCGCGGCGTCAAAAGCAAATGAACTTCACGCAACGCAGCCGTGGGGAAAGCGCATGAGTTGGATCGGAATCGTGCTGGTCGTGGTCGGCATTTATCTGGCGATCAAAGTCGCCGGCTTCGCGCTTAAGCTCTTGTTGTGGGTGTTGGTGCTTGGCGTCGCATACTGGTTGCTGGCGCCCGTGTTGGGATTACCGACTCCGTTCTGAACACATGCACTTCTGTCATCAGAGTGACGCGGAGTTCTAACCGAATTTCAACACCGCGCTGGATATCCTGTTGCCACGTCCGCGATCGTCGCAGGCAGGGTCTCTCCCCTTGCCGGGCCATGGCGGACGACCAGATCAAGCAGGCATCGATGCCTTGAGCCAAGCCACCGCGCCTTCGCCGGCGCGGTGGCCGCTGGCTAGACAGGCAGTCAATAAATAGCCACCGGTCGGCGCTTCCCAATCCAGCATTTCTCCTGCGCAGAACGCGCCGGGCAATGCGTTCAGCATCAGTCGGTCGTTCATCGCCTCCAAGCGCACGCCGCCGGCGCTGCTGATGGCTTCGGCCAGGGGACGCGCGCGTTTCAGGACCAGCGCCAGGCGATGGATGGTGCGCGCAAGCAGTGCGGAATTATCCAGTTGGGTCTTGTCCAGCATTTCGTAGATCAGCGCTGCCTTGGCCCCGGTGATGCCGGCTTGGCGACGCAGGTGCTCGCTGACGCTGCGGTGGCCTCGGGGCTTGGACAATTCCTGCTGCAGGCGCTCCAGGCTGCGTCCGGGCGCCAGGTCGAGTTGCAGGGTGGCATGGCCGTTGCGGGCTATGGCTTGGCGCAGTTCGGCCGATAAAGCGTAGATCAGGCTGCCTTCGATGCCCTCGGCGCTGATCACGCATTCGCCTTGCAGTTCGTGCGCGCGGCCATCGGCATCGCGCCAATGGGCGACCACGGGTTTCAGCGGCGCGCCGGCATGGCGCGCGGCCAGGTGTTCGCTCCAGTCGATATCGAAACCGCAGTTGGCCGGCTGCAATGCCGCAACGTCGACGCCGCGTTCGGCCAGCAAGGCCTGCCAGACGCCATCGGAACCCAGTTGCGGCCAGCTGCCACCGCCCAGCGCGAGCACCACGGCGTCGGCGCGAAGGTTCGTTTCACCTGCGGGCGTAGCGAATCGCAGCTGCTCGCCATCCCAGCCCAGCCATCGATGATGCACGTGGAAGCGCACACCGCTTTCGCGCAATCGCCGTACCCAGCCGCGCAACAGCGGTGCGGCTTTCAGGTCGGATGGGAACACGCGCCCCGAACTGCCGACGAAAGTTTCCACGCCCAGTCCGCGTGCCCATTCGCGCACCGCATCGGTATCGAAATCCCGCAGCCAGGCGCCAACTTCGCTGCTGCGCTCGCGGAAGCGTTGGATGAAGGCGGGCAGGGGTTCGGAGTGGGTGAGGTTCAATCCGCCCTTGCCGGCGATCAGGAATTTGCGCCCTACCGATCCCTTGGCTTCGTAAACATCCACCTCCAGGCCCGCCGCGCGCGCGACTTCCGCCGCCATCAGCCCGGCGGGGCCGCCGCCGATCACGGCCAGACGCGAAGAGGTTGCTGTGGAAAAGGAGGTCATCGCGAATCAGTGCGGCTTGACGTCAAGCAGCTCGACTTCGAACACCAGCGAAGCGTTCGGCGGGATCACGCCGAACGCGCCCTCGCTGCCGTAACCGTAGTGCGATGGAATAAGCAGAAGCCGCTTGCCGCCGACCCGCATGCCGGCCACGCCGTCGTCCCAGCCGCGGATCACCCGTCCACCGCCGAGCGGAAAGGTGAAGGGTTCGCCCCGATCCACCGAGCTGTCGAATTTCTCGCCGCGCTTGTCCTTGGCCTTTTCGTCGTAGAGCCAGCCCGTGTAATGCACGGTGACGTCGGATCCCGAGGTCGCGACCGCGCCGGTGCCGGTTTTTTCGTCGATCCGTTGCAGCTCGGCCACGCTGCCGCCGGGCGGCGGGCCGGGGTCGGCGCAGGCGGAAAGGGCCAGCAGGGCGAGCAACGGCAGTGCGAAACGCATGGGGAATCCTTGTTGTCGAAGGCGCGCAGGGTAACGCATGCCGCGATTGCCGGTTACGCCGTTATCATGCGGCCATGGCCAAACTACTGCTCAACCTGCGCAACGTGCCCGACGACGAAGCCGATGAAGTGCGCGCCTGGCTGAGCGAAAGCGGCATGGATTTCTACGAAACCCAAGCCAGCCCGTGGGGAATCTCGTCGGGCGGCATCTGGATGCGCGAAGATGCCGACATCGTTCGCGCCAAGGCCTTGATGGCCGATTACCAGGCCAAGCGCCTGCAGCAGGCCAAGGCGGCGCAGAACGCGGCGCGCGAACAGGGCAGCGAGGAAACCTTCGGCAAGCTGTTCAGCCGGCGTCCGTGGTACGTGTTGGGAATACTGGCGGCGATCATCGGCATCGTGGCCTTGACGCTGGGATTGCCGTATCTGTTTTTGCGTTAGGGCTGCGCAAACGACAAGGGGAACGAGAGGGCCGGCTAAGTCGACCCTTCGCTTGGCGTCTTCAAGCTTGCCGTCGGTTACGGAATAAGTTTTTCGTACTCGGCCTCAAGCCGCGCATGCGTCGGCCAGAAACCCTCCGGCTCGCGGCCTTCCAGCTTGTCCAGCAGAATTCCCAGGTGCGTATGCCAGCCGCCGGCGACGCTGAGCATCTGGTCGCGGTTGGGCAGACGGCTGTGCACGAGCAGCAGATGCACCGCATCGCCTTGGGGGGTGAGTTCGAAGCGTACGTGCGAAGCGTTTTCGCCTTCGCCCCAGTCATAAGCCAGCAGTCGCGGCGGTTCGCAGACGGTGATGCGGCCGTGCATGCGGCTTTCGCCGGCGTGGGCCGCGTATTTCGGGGGAGGGCTGCCGTCGTGCCCGGTCAGTTCGGAGTTGCGGAATACGTGTTCCACCGCACCGCCTTGCTTCAATTGCATCTCGCCGGCCGCCAGCCATTGGCGGCGTTTTTCCGACTCGGTGAGGTACGCCCAGACCCGTTCGATCGGGCCGGGCAAAGTGCGTTCGATGCGCACGGTATTGGGGGCGGTGACTGCGGCGTAGGAAGCGTTCATGGCGATACCTTGTGGGTGAAAAGTCAGAAGAGCCCGGCGAGCGCGTCGAGCATGGTGTTCCAGGCGTCCTGCGCGCGTTGCGCGTAGTCGGCCCACTTCGCGTCCATGCTGTGGACGAGCGTCAGTACGCAACCGCTGCTGGAGGCGGCGATGTCGATATGCACCTGGCTGGGCTGGTCGTCGGACTCGACTTTGACCGCCCAGGTGAAGACCAGCCGGTGGGGCCGCTCGATTTCGAGGTATTGGCCCACGTGATCGATGATTTGGCCGTTGCGCTCGACTTTGAGCGAGAAGCTGCCGCCCACGCGCGGGTCCACGTCCAGCCGCACCACGTTCTCCTCGCGCACGCGCGGACCGAACATCCATTGCCCCAGCGTGCGAGGCACCAGCCAGGCATCGAAAACACGCTCGGGACTGGCTTCGAAATAACGGGTGGCGCGTACCTCGATGGGTAGGGCAGGGCTCATCGCGATTTCCTTTTGGTTTGTGCGGCCGTATCGGCATGCAGCGCGATTTCCAGCGCGTCCAGGCGTTCGGTCCAGAATTGCTGGTAGTACTGCAGCCATCGTTCGGCTTCAGCCAGGGCTTCGGCGCGCAACTGGCAGAGATGGGTGCGGCCCTGGATCCGCCGCTGCACCAGACCAGCGCGTTCCAGTACCTTGATGTGCTTGGAAGCGGCGGCCAGCGATATCTGGAAAGGCGCGGCCAGCTCGCCGACGCTGCGCGGTTGCGCGCTCAGGCTGCGCAGCATGCGGCGGCGCGTGCCGTCGGAAAGGGCCTGGAACACGGAATCCAGCTGGGGAGAGTCATATTCAACCATGGGGTTGAATATTATCGATCCGGATTTGATTGTCAACCCTTTGGTTGAATATTTTATGGCCCCGGGCCAGCGCCATTTACAATGGCGCCCATGATCCTCAATACCGCCGCCTACCATTTCGTAACGATCGCCGATCCGCCGGCCCTGGCCGCGCGGGTACGCGCGTGGGCGGAAGCGGGTGCATTACGTGGCACCGTGCTGATCGCGCCGGAAGGCGTGAACCTTTTTCTCGCCGGAGAAGAGCGGGCGATCCACGCGTTTTTCGAACAGCTGCGGGCCGATCCGCGCTTGGCCGAGCTGAAGGTCAAATACAGCCGCAGCGGCGCGCAGCCTTTCGCCCGGCTCAAGGTCAAGATCAAGCCGGAGATCATCAGCTTTCGCCGCGACGAGACTTCTCCTCTGGCGGGACGCGCTCCTGCCGTCGCCCCGGCGGCGCTCGCCAGATGGCTGCAGCAAGGCCATGACGACTCGGGCAAACGCGTAGTGCTGCTGGACACGCGCAACCGGCAGGAAGTGGAGTACGGCACCTTCACCGGCGCGCTTACTTTGCCGATAGACAAATTCACCGATCTGCCCGAGGCCATGCAGCCCCATCGCGATGGGCTGGCCGATGCGACGGTGGTGAGTTTCTGCACCGGCGGCATCCGCTGCGAAAAGGCCGCGTTGTGGATGCTGGCCGCGGGCATGGACAACGTGCTGCAGCTGGACGGCGGCATCCTGGGCTATTTCGAACAGGTCGGGGGGCAGGGTTACGAGGGTCGCTGCTTCGTGTTCGACGAGCGCGTCGCGCTGGACCCCGAACTCAAGCCGATGGTGGATGCGGCCTGACGGGATTCGGTGCTGGCCCATACCCGTGGGAGCGGCGTCCCGCCGCGAGCTTTTCACTTTCCGACAAAGTCCGATACTTGCTCTGGGGGACTCAGCGCTCAGAGCTCGCGGCGGGACGCCGCTCCCACGGACATCGCTCCCGCATTAGTTGATTGGGTACGTTGGGCTATGATCGGCATGCGTCGATGACGCGTTCTCCCACTGTCGCGAGGCATGCATGGTCGCCGTCCACCATCTCAACAACTCCCGTTCGCAGCGGGTGCTCTGGTTGCTCGAGGAACTGGGGCTGGACTACAACGTGATCCGCTACCAGCGCGATCCCGAAACCATGCTGGCGCCGCCCTCGCTGCGCAAGGTGCATCCGTTGGGGAAATCGCCGGTGGTGGTGGATGGCGACAATACCCTGGCCGAGTCCGGCGCCATCCTCGAATATCTGGTGGAGCGCTACGACACCGCGCACGATTTCGCTCCATCGCCTGGTACGGCCGAGCGCCTGCGCTACCGTTATTGGATGCACTACGCGGAAGGCTCGGCGATGCCGCCATTGCTGATGAGTCTGGTGTTCTCGCGATTGAAGAAGGCGCCGATGCCGTTCTTCGCCAAGCCGATCGCCAAGGGAATCGCAGACAAGGTGATGAAGACCTTCGTCGGCCCGCAGGTGAAGCTGCATCTGGATTACATGGAAAGCGAGCTGGGCAAGTCGCGCTGGTTCGCCGGCGACGGATTCAGCGCGGCCGACATCCAGATGAGTTTTCCGGTGGAAGCGGCCGCGGCGCGGCATGGATTGGAAGACAAACCCAATCTGCGCGGATTCCTGCAGCGCATCCATGCACGGCCGGCCTATCAACGCGCGCTGGAGCAAGGCGGGCCGTTCGACCTGCTGTCCTGATCCGCTCCTTGTCTGCAGCGGCGGGCAGTGCCCGCCCTACGGGAGGTGCGGTCGATATTCCATCCGCTCATGACGCGGCGACGCCTTGCGCCGCTATGATTTCGCTTTCGATGAAACGGAGTCGCGATGTCTTACGTGCGCGCCCTGCGCGGGTTGGGATCGGGCATCGAATATCCGCCGGATGTGCCGATGAACCTGGATCCGGTGGACGGACGGCCTGTGGAAATGGTGCTGGATCTCGAACGGCTGGCGGCCGAGCTTCCTGACGCGGGCTGGTACAACCCACAGCGCCGCGATCTGTGGCGCTTCGGTGCATTGATGGCGTTGGACATCGAATCGCCCGCCGACGCCGCGCACATCGTCGCGCTGGGCGAGGGCGCAACGCCGCTGCTCGACTATGCGCATCATCCGTCAGCGCGTCAGGCCGGGATCGCGCTGCAACTGAAGGATGAGGGCAGGGCGCATGCCGGATACGGCGCCAATCCCACGCAGAGTTTCAAGGACCGCGGCATGGCCATGGTCGCCGCGCAGGCGCGCCGGCTGGGCCTGACCAGGCTCGCCGTGCCGACCCAGGGCAATGCGGGCGATTCGCTGGTGCGCTATGCGCTGGCCGGCGGGTTGTCGGTAGTGGTGGCGATGCCGGAAGACACGCCGCTGCCGATCCTGGGCAGCGTGGCCGCAGCGGCGCAGCGCTTTCCGGACCGCATCGTCCTGGAACTGGCCGGACCGACGATTCGCGAGGCTGGCGCGCTGTTGAAGGAGAAATACATTCCGCAACGCTACTTCTCCGTGGCTACGTTCCAGGAACCGGGCTGGCGCATCGAAGGCAAGAAGTCGCTGGGCCTGGAGCTGGCCGAACCGCTTCCGGGAGAAACCAAATGGTCGTTGCCCGATGCGGTGATCTATCCCACCGGCGGCGGCACCGGCGTATTGGGCATGTGGAAAGCCTGGGACGAACTGCAGGCATTGGGCCTGATCGACGGCCGCCGTCCACGCATGTTGTGCGTGCAGAGCGAAGCCACGCCTCCGCTGGTGCGGGCATTCGATACGGGCGCGGACGACACCACGGCAGTGGCTGCGGGGCAGACGTTGGCCGTCGGCCTCAACGTGCCGGGCGGCGTGGGCCATTTTCGTGTGCTGCAGATCATTCGCGCCAGTGGCGGCGCAGCCGTTGCGGTGAGCGAGGCCGAGATCGCCGCCGAATTCGCACGTCTCTGGCGCGAGCAGCCGGCGTGGATCGGTTCCGAAGGCGCCGCGTGCCTGGCCGCGCTGCCGCAGTTGCTGGAACGCCGTTTGATCGGGCGCGGCGAACGCGTGGTCGTGGTCAATACCGGTTCGGCGGAGAAATACCTGCCGCAACTGCGCCATCTGATGTGACCGTGCAAGCCATGTGCGGAATGCTGCATTCCGCGCCGATGCGCTGGCAATGCGGCATCGCTTGCCCAATGTAGTGCGGTATCCCCTCCGGAATTGCCGTTGCCATGGTTCCTTTTTCCATCCTCGACCTTGCCCCCGTTTGCGAAGGCAGCGACGCCGCACAGGCATTCCGCAATACCCTTGATCTGGCCCAGCACGCCGAACGCTGGGGTTACCAGCGTTACTGGCTGGCCGAGCACCACAACATGCCTGGCATCGCCAGCGCAGCGACCGCGGTGCTGATCGGTCATGTCGCCGGCGGCACCAAGACCATCCGCGTGGGCTCGGGCGGAGTGATGCTGCCCAATCATGCGCCGCTGCAGGTGGCCGAACAGTTCGGCACGCTGGCTTCGCTGTATCCGGACCGCATCGACTTGGGTCTGGGCCGCGCGCCCGGCACCGACCAGCCCACGGCCAAGGCGTTGCGGCGCTATTTCGACAGCGCCGAGCAGTTTCCGCGCGATGTGCAGGAATTGTTGGGTTACTTCGCGCCGGTGCAGCCCGGCCAGTTGGTGCGCGCCGTGCCGGGCGCCGGGCTCGAGGTGCCGGTGTGGTTGCTGGGGTCCAGTCTGTTCAGCGCGCAACTCGCTGCGGCGCTGGGCTTGCCGTTCGCTTTCGCCTCGCACTTCGCCCCGGATGCGATGGATCAGGCGTTGGCGGTCTATCACCGCGACTTCCGTCCCTCGCAGTACCTGGTCAAGCCGCATGCGATGCTGGCGTTGAACGTGGTCGCCGCCGACACCGATGCCGAAGCCAAGCGTCTTTTCACCACAGCGCAGCAGAGCTTCGTCAATCTGCGCCGCGGCAAGCCCGGGCTGATACCGCCGCCCATCGACGACATCGAAACCTATTGGCAGCCGCATGAAAAGCTGGGCGTGGAGAATGCTCTGGCCTGCAGTGTGGTCGGCGACCCGGAAACGGTGAAGCGCGGAATTGCCGCCTTCGTCGACCGGCATCGTCCGGACGAGCTGATGCTGGTGGCCAATGTGTTCGATCACAGCGCGCGGTTGCGATCTTTCGAGTTTGCCGCCGAAGCCATGGAGGTAGGTCGGCCCTACGCGGCCGACGCGCGGATCCGGTGAGATATGGACCGCCGGCTCTTATGGTCGGCTCCGTTCGTCGGGGGCGTAGCCCCGACCTACGTACACGTAGCTCCGACCTACGCTATGGCATTTCCGGCGGCGTGGCCGGACGCCCAGGCCCACTGGAAGTTGTAGCCGCCCAGCCAGCCGGTGACATCGACCACTTCGCCGATGAAGTACAGCCCCGGGATCTTCTTCGATTGCATCGTGCTTGAAGACAGTTCGTCGGTATCCACGCCGCCCAGGGTGACCTCGGCGGTGCGGTAGCCTTCGGTGCCGCTGGCGACCAGCGGCCAGCTCTGCAGTTGCGCGGCGATTTCGCGCAGCTGCGGTTCGTTGAACTGCTTCATCGGCCGGTTCGGCAGCCACAACTCGCACAGGCGCTGGGCGAAACGCCGCGGCAGCACGTCGGACAGCACGGTCTTGAGCTCGGCGGCGGGGCGGGCGGTCTGTTGCTCGCGCAGCAGCTGGAAAGCGTCGCCGTCCGGAAGCAGATCCAGCCGCAGATCGTCGCCGGGACGCCAGTAGGAAGAGATCTGCAGGATCGAAGGCCCACTCACGCCGCGATGGGTGATGAGCATGAAGTTGCGGAAGCTTCGCCCGTTGCAGGTCGCCTCGACCGGCAGCGCCACACCGCTCAGATCCTGCAGGTGCTCCTGGTGCTTTCCGGTCAGGGTCAGCGGTACCAGTCCAGCGCGCGTCGGCAGCACCGTGTGGCCGAACTGGCGCGCCAGTTCGTAACCGAAACCGCTGGCGCCCATGCTGGGGATGGAAAGGCCGCCGCAGGCCACCACCAGCGCCGGCGCCGACAGCGTGCCGTGGCTGGTGCGTAGGCGGAAGCCGCCGTCGGTGCGCTGCACGTTCTCCACGCTGCAGCCGGTTTCGATGCGCACGCCGGCCGCTTCGCATTCGTCCACCAGCATCTTCACGATCTGCTTGGAGGAGTCGTCGCAGAACAGCTGGCCCAGTTCTTTCTCGTGGTAGGCGATGCCGTGGCGTTCGACCATCTCGATGAAATCCGAAGGCGTGTAGCGCGCCAGCGCCGATTTGCAGTAGTGCGGATTGGCGGAAAGATAATTCGCCGGCGTGGTGCCGGTGTTGGTGAAATTGCAGCGCCCGCCGCCGGACATCAGGATCTTCTTGCCTACGCGGTTGGCGTGTTCGATCACCAGTACGCGAAGCCCGCGCCGGCCGGCCGTCAACGCGCACATCAAGCCGGCCGCGCCGCCGCCTATGACCAGCACGTCGTGGCTGTGGCTCATGCGCTTACTGGCCTTGGCTGGCCGCCTGGCGAACGACCGGCCGGATGTCGATGGTGACCTCGCCGCCCAGCACCTGCAGTTCGCCGTCCTGGATCATCACGTTCAGGCGCATGCCGCGCACCATCATCGCGGTCAGCTGTTCCACCGCTTCGACCGGGATGTCGATGACGGTGAGATTCTTGCTGCGGGCCAGTGAGGCGGCGTTCTTTTCCCACCAGATATCCGAGCTGCGGCCGGCATAGGTGAACAGCACCACCTGGCGGGAACGGCCGCAGGCCTTGCGCACGCGCGCTTCGTCGGGCTGGCCCAGGTCGATCCATTGCACGATCTCGCCGGTCAGCTCCTTGCGCCACAGATCGGGTTCGTCGTCCTGGCTCAGGCCGCGGCCGAATTCCAGCCGCTCGTCCGCGTACATGGCGAAGGCCAACAGCCGCACCATCAGGCGCGCGTCGGTTTCGGACGGATGCTGGGCCAGGGTCAGGTTGTGGGTCGCGTAGTAATGGCGATCCATGTCGCTGATCTGCAGTTCGGCCTTCACGACCGTGGATTTGAGCGCCATCGAGGTGCCTGGGGAAAAGGTCGGCCATGATACGGCCTTGTTCCGCGGAGGCCCCGCTTTGTCCGTTTCCGAATCCGATCCCGCCGAGGCGGTCGCCAGCACTCTGCAGCTCCCGCCGGGTGCCTGGGCGACCTTGCTGGACGGCTTATGCGCGCGTTTTCCGCGGATCGACCGCGAGCGATGGCTGGACCGGTTCGCGCGTGGACGGGTGCTGGATTCGGAGCGACGGCCGCTGTCTGCCGATACGCCGTACCGTGTTGGCGCGACGATCCGCTATTTCCGTGAAGTGGCGGAGGAGCCCCGGATCCCGTTCGAGGAAGCGATCCTGCATGTGGACCAGCACCTGGTGATGGCCGACAAGCCGCATTTTCTTCCGGTAGCTCCCGCAGGCGCGCACGTGCGCGAAACATTGCTGACCCGGCTGGTCGGGCGGCTGGGCAACCCCGACCTGGTGCCGCTGCATCGCATCGATCGCGGAACTGCCGGGCTTGTGCTGTTCTCGGCCAACAAGGCTAGCCGGGACGCCTACCAGGCGCTGTTCCGCGAGCGTCTGATCGAAAAACGCTACGAAGCAGTGGCGCCTGCCTTGCCTGGTCTGAGGTTTCCGCTGGTGCGGGAGTCGCGCATCGTGAAGTCGGAGCCGTTCTTCCGGATGCGGGAGGAAGAGGGGGAAGCCAATTCCCGGACCCGGATCGAGGTGCTGCGTTCGGACGGCGAATGGTGGCGCTACGGGCTATTCCCCGTCAGCGGCCGCAAGCACCAGCTGCGGGTGCATATGGCCGGTCTGGGAGCGCCGATCCGCCACGATCCTTATTACCCGGACCTGGCGGAGCAGGCGGGGGACGACTACGGGCGCCCCCTGCAATTGCTGGCGAAGGGCCTGTCCTTCATGGACCCTCTGAGCGGGGTCCAGCGGGCGTTCGAGAGCCGGAGGGTGCTGGAAAGCCTGGACTAGCGGCCGCCGCCGGACGAGTCCGGGTCGGTCGGCGGTACGTCTTCGACCGGGCCAGGGTCCCGCGCAGCCTGCTTCTTGGCCAGTTTTTCGTCCTGTTTCTTCTTCTTGGCCAGCTCGCGCTGCTTCTTCTCGAACGAATAATTGGGCTTGGCCATGGGCTTGTTTCCGGTAGGGGAGGCCAGTTTAGGGCAAACCGCCCCACTGCCGGTTATCCGCGGTTGGGCGGGGGATTGGCTTTTCCCGGAAAGGTGTGTAGTGTGCACGGCACTGTGTTTGCTTGGGTCACCGTAAATCGTGGCCTGATGCAGTCGATCCAAAACGATCAGCTACATCTTTCCGCTTTGCTTAACACCTGCAACTCAGTCTCGGCCCGGGGTCCCCCAGGTCGTGATTTTCTTCATCCGTTTCAGGAGTTTCAAAGATGTCTGACCGTCAAACCGGTACCGTCAAGTGGTTCAACGATGCCAAGGGTTTTGGCTTCATCACCCCGCAGAGCGGCCCGGACCTTTTCGTGCATTTCCGCGCGATCCAGGGTTCCGGCTTCAAGTCGCTGCAGGAAGGCCAGAGCGTTAGCTTTGTCGCCGTGCAGGGCCAGAAGGGTATGCAGGCCGACGAAGTCCAGCCGCTCTAATAGCGACTGTATCGTTGTCCGAAACGCCGGGGCTTGCCCCGGCGTTTTTGTTTGTGCGGCTTCTAATTCATGCCGTTCAATCCGCGCGCCGGGCGCGTAGCCTGTGCCGATGAAACCACTGAAATTCGACAACCGTTTCGCCACCGAACTTCCTGCCGACCCACAAACGGGCAGCGGCGTGCGCGAAGTCCGTGATGCGCTGTATTCGCAGGTCAACCCGACTCCGGTCGCCGCGCCACAGCTGCTGGCCTGGTCCCGCGAAACGGCCGCCCTGTTGGATCTGGAAAAAAGCGATGTCGCTTCACCGGAGTTCGCCCAGATCTTCGGCGGCAACGCGCTGCTGCAGGGCATGCGGCCCTTTGCGGCGAATTACGGTGGCCACCAGTTCGGGCATTGGGCTGGGCAACTGGGCGACGGGCGCGCCATTTCCCTGGGCGAAGCGATCAACGCCGCAGGCCAGCGTTGGGAGCTGCAGCTCAAGGGAGCCGGCCCGACGCCTTACTCGCGCACCGCCGACGGACGCGCGGTGCTGCGTTCGTCCATCCGCGAATTCCTGTGCAGCGAGGCCATGCATCACCTGGGCGTGCCGACCACGCGTGCGCTGAGCCTGGTGGCGACGGGCGAGCCCGTGGTGCGCGACATGTTCTACGACGGACATCCGCAAGCCGAACCGGGCGCCATCGTCTGCCGCGTCGCACCCTCTTTCCTGCGTTTCGGCAATTACGAATTGCCTGCTTCGCGTGGCGAGCTGCCCTTGCTCAAGCAACTGGCGGACTTCACTATCCGTCGCGATTTTCCCGAACTGGAAGGCGAGGGCGAAGCGCTTTATTCACGCTGGTTCGCGCAAGTGTGCGAGCGCACCGCAGTCATGGTGGCGCACTGGATGCGGGTCGGCTTCGTGCACGGAGTAATGAATACCGACAACATGTCGATTCTGGGTCTGACCATCGACTACGGCCCGTATGGCTGGATCGACGACTACGACCCGGACTGGACGCCCAACACCACCGATGCGCAGGGACGGCGCTACCGCTTCGGCTGGCAGCCCAAGATCGCGTATTGGAACCTGACCCGTCTGGCGGGCGCATTGTCTCCGCTGTTCGCAGGCGCCGAACCCTTGCAGGAAGGATTGCAGCGCTATCGGGAAACCTACGCCCGTACCGATCACGACAACATCGCGCGCAAGCTGGGCCTGGCGGAGTGCCGGGAAGAGGATGTGTCGCTAATGGAAGACCTGCAGTCGCTGCTGCATGCGGGTGAAGTGGACATGAGCATCTTCTTCCGGGAACTGGCCTGGACCGATCCCGTCGTGCCGACCCTCGATCCTTTGAATGGAGCCTTCTACGACGCCGACAAGCGCACAGCCACCGAGCCGGCGCTGCTGGATTGGCTACGGCGCTACGCGGTGCGGATCGGGTCCGACCCGCTCGATGCCGAGGCCAGGAAAGCGCGCATGCGCCTGGCCAATCCGCGCTTCGTGCTGCGCAATTATCTGGCGCAGCAGGCGATAGATCGTGCCGAGCAGGGCGACACGGCGGGAATCGAGGAGTTGCTGGAGGTCATGCGCCATCCGTACGACGAACAGCCGGGTCGGGAAGCCTTCGCGCAACGTCGTCCGGATTGGGCGCGCGATCGTGCGGGATGCTCGATGCTTTCCTGCAGCAGTTGATTGGTAGGTCGGCCCCCTTATCAAGTACGGGGCAGGCTCTACGTGGCAGACGGAAGCTTTACCGATAGATCCGACGCGTCGGGGGCATAGCCCCGACCTGCGCGGCCCTGTAGGTCGGCCCTATGTGGCCGACGGAAGCTTTACCGATAGATCCGGCATGTCGGGGGCGTAGCCCCGACCTACATCTTGCGAACGCGGAAATTCCGGCCCTTGATCCTGCCCTTGTCCAGCCGCGCCAGCGCGTTGTTGGCCTGGTTGCGCGCGATGGCGACATAGGAGCGCGTGGCGAAGATGTCGATCTTGCCGATGGCGCTGGCCGGCAGGCCGGCGTCGCCGGTGAGCGCTCCCAGGATGTCGCCGGGGCGAAGCTTGTCCGTGCGTCCGGCATCGATGCGCAAGGTGGCCATGGCCGCTGGTGGCGCGCTGCGTGCGGCCGGCGCTACCACGACCGGCTTCTTCCAGCGCAGCGGCGCGCCTTGTTTTTCTTCCAGCAGATGCGCGCGCGAAATCTCGCGCGGCGTCACCAGGCTCAGTACCTGGCCGCCTTTGCCCGCGCGGCCGGTGCGCCCGATGCGGTGCACGTACACATCCGGGTCGGTGGGCAGTTCGTAGTTGACCACCGTGGCCAGTTCGTCGATATCCAGCCCGCGCGCGGCCACGTCGCTGGCCACCAGCACATTGCAGCTGCGGTTGGCGAAACGCACCAGCACTTCGTCGCGGTCGCGCTGTTCCATGTCGCCATGCAGAGCCAGCGCGGTGAAGCCGAAGTGCTTCAGCGATTCGGCCACCTCGTCGACATCGCGGCGCGTGTTGCAGAACACCACGCACGACTCGGGCCGTTGTTCGAACAGCAATCCGGCCAGCGTGGTCTGCTTGCGCGATAGATCGACTTCGTAAAAGGTCTGTTCGACCACCGGCTGCTCGGTCACACCGCCGGCGGTGACCTCCAGCGGGTCGCGCATGGTGTTGCGGCCGATCTGGCGGATGGTCTCGGGAAAAGTGGCCGAAAACAGCAAGGTCTGCCGCTCTTTCGGCGTCTTGCCCACGATTTCGCGGATCGCTTCCTCGAAGCCCATGTCGAGCATGCGGTCGGCCTCGTCCAGCACCAGCGTGCGCACGCCGGCCAGATGCAGGGCCTTCTTGCGCATCAGTTCCTGGATGCGGCCGGGCGTACCGACCACCACGTGCGGATCATGGGCCGCCAACGAGGCCAGTTGCGGCGCCAGCGGCATGCCGCCGGTCAACACCAGCAGTTTCAAGTTCGGGATGCCGGAAGCCAGTTTGCGCAGCTGCTTGCCCACTTGGTCGGCCAGCTCGCGGGTAGGGCAGAGCACCAGCGCCTGGGCGCGGATCAATCCGGGGTCGAGCCGGTGCAACAGGCCCAGGCCGAAGGCCGCGGTCTTGCCGCTACCGGTAGGCGCCTGCGCGATGACGTCGCGCCCCGCCAGAATGGCGGGCAGGCTTTCGGCCTGGATCGGAGTCATCTGCGCGTAGCCGGCCGCCTCCACGCCTTGCTGCAGGCCTGGCGAGAGGGAAAGGCTGTCGAAATCTGTCGGCTGGTCGGTCATGCGCCATGATCGCAGCATCGCGCTGAACTGCGTAGCCTTGTGCCGGGCCAGATATCGGCGCTCAGTCCTCCAGCTCGGCGAAATCCCTCTCGCGCAGGGCCAGGAACGCCCAGAACGGCACGTCGCGCTCGGCCCAGGCGCGGTTGGCTTCATCCAGGATGCTGACCAGCGT
Source organism: Pseudoxanthomonas sp. (assembly GCA_036383995.1). GTDB lineage: Bacteria > Pseudomonadota > Gammaproteobacteria > Xanthomonadales > Xanthomonadaceae > Pseudoxanthomonas_A. The sequence goes on along the minus strand of DASVNG010000006.1, from coordinate 78,284 downwards.
GTCGAAGTCCTCTTCGTCCACGTGGTGCAATTCTCCGGCGCCGTCGAACAGCAGTACATAGCCCTGGGCCGGCATCCAGTTCAGATCGCGCAGGCAGTCGGAAAGCGCATCCCAGTTGCGGCTGGAAGTGGTGGGGAAATCCATGGCCACCGCGACCCGCAACAGCAGGGTGGCCTTGTTGCCGCAACCCATCAGATCGATGAGGCAGGGCAGCAGGCCGGCGTCGTGCGCCGCGGCCGCAAGCACGTTGAGATCGTCGGCGGTGACGAAGAAAACTCCGGCCCGCGTCGGGTCGCTCAGCCCCAGATCGAAACCCGTTTCAGTCATCGCGCGACCTGGAAGCTGCGGAATGAGTCGTAGTGGTCATCGGTGTAGTAATACACATCCGGTGGTTGGCCGCCGGTGATGATGCGGCGGGCGCCGCGGTGGCCGAGGCCCGGTGTCTCGACGGTGTATTCGCGGTAATAACCGCGCGGTTTGGAAGGCAGGTGCCTCTCGCGGTTGCCGAAAACGCTGCCGTCCTGGCTATGGGGGAACGGTCCGCCCTGGGCGATCAGGCGCAAGGTCGCGTGCGCCTCCGGTGGCAGGAACGAAGCAAGCACCGGGCCGGCCGGCGCCGAAGCCACCGGCGCTGGTGCTGGTGCTGGTGCTGGTACAGCGTCGGTCTGCGCGCCGTTGCCTGTGGTTTCCAGGGGCGGCAAGGGGAGCGGCTGGCTGTTGCCGGCTTCGACTGTCTGCGTAGCGGCAGGCGTGGAATCACCCACGGCGGCATGGCGCGTACGATTCTGCTGCCAGAACCATCCCGACAGCAGAACCACCAGCACCAGCGCGATCAGCGCGGGTTTGCGTACGCCGGACTTTCTACGGGAGCGGGAACGAAGCGGCATGTGGTTTCCAAGCGAACGGGACGCGTGCGCAACGGCCAGCGTCCTTTTTAGCCTGTGTCGCCGGTAATTGCAGCATAGCCGCAGAAAACTTTAGCGACCGTGACGGAAAGGGGCATAGGCATTGGGCCGCAATCGCTAGTCCAGAGCGGGCTTCGCCCTGGCTTCGAATACGGCCAGGCGCAGCTCGGCGAGCATGCCGAAATGGTCCGAGGCCCATACCCCCTGGGCATCGGGTTGGTTGAAGAGGATCGTGGCGCCGACAGGAGTGAAGGCATCGCGTTGGAAGAACACATGGTCGATGCGTTTGGGCGCGAAGTACTTCAGGTTCAAGGTGCTGCTGGAGGTCGCGTCCGCCTGTGGATGCCGGTTGCCGTAGGTGTCCACGAATCCTTCGCGCAGCGCGGCCAGTTCCGGCGAATCGGCGGTGGAATTGAAGTCGCCGGCCACCAGGCTGGGAATCCCCTCCGAAGTGGCGGCGATGTACTGCATCAGATCGGCGATCTGCCGGGCGCGCATCGCTCCGCCCTGGTCGGTCCAGTGCAGGTGGGTGGCATAAAGGTTGAGCGGCCGTCCGTCCAGATCGATGCGCAGGAACGCCGCGCTGCGGCTGTCGTCCAGCGGCTGCAGGAACTTCTGGCCGCGCTTGAGGATCGGATGGCGGGTCAGCAGGGCGTTGCCGTAGCGCCGCGGCTGGCCGGCCGGATCGGTGCTGACGAAATGCCATTGGTAACCCAATTGCACCGCCAGCCATTCGGCCTGGTTGGTCAGGCCTTCATCCTGCAGCACTTCCTGCAGGGCTATCGCGTCGGGTCGCAGCCGCTTCAATTCCTCCACGATCTGCACGCGGCGTTTCGGCCAATCGTCCTTGTCGTGGTAGAGGTTGAGGGTGACGACCTTCAAGTTCCTCTCCGATGGGGCGGGCGACGAATCGGCCGCGCCCGCGGGCAGCGAGAAAGCGATCAGCGACAGCAGGGCCAGGGCGAGCGTCTTCATTCCATGAACTCAGCGAAGGATCAGCGGGGAACCGTATCGATGCGCATCACCGGATACAGGTTGTTGCGTTCGTCCCAGGAGGAATGCAGCCGGTAGAAGAACTCCAGGCGCGCCTGCGGGTCCTTGGCGAAGGCGGCGTCTTCGCGAACGCGTTTCTCGAACCGCGCCTTCAGCGCCGGGTCCTTGGCCAGCATCTGGCGCGCCACTTCCTCGGCCACGTAGTCCTCCATGTATTCCTTGCGTTCGAAGGCGTTGTTGAATTCTCCCCAGCCCAGCAGCGAGTCCGGCGCCAGCGGTTCCAGGATGGACATGACCAGGCGCGATTTGGGTTGCGCGATCGGCACGAACAGCGCGCCCGCGCCGATATCGCGCTTGTCGGCTTTCCACTCGCCCTTGACGGTCATGCGTTGATGGCCTTCGGAGGATTGCGCGGCGGGCGTCGCCTCGCTGGCGCGGAAACTTTCGACCGCCGATCCCGGATGCGCGCCGAGCGTGCGGAATTCGATGCCGTGCTGTTTCAGCTTCGCTCCCACCCAGCCGGCATGCGCCGCCGGAACGATGTAGCCGCCGGCCGGCGCAGCCACGCTGAGGCTGGGCTGCACGTTGTCGCGCAGCGGAATCCGCCAGATCTGCGGCTTGGTCTCGTCGTAGCGCGTCATCAGCGCGCCGGAAATCTCGGAGGGCGTGCGCGTGTATTCGTAGCCGCGGAAATCGACCAGATGCGATTCCTTGCCGGCCGCATACGCCAGCGGCACGGAACTTCCCGCCAGTTCGCGAGCGCGCGCGTCTGCCTGGTGCGCGAGCTGCAGCCATTGCCGGCCGTTTTTCGCCACCTGTTCCAGCACCGAAACCACGGTATTGCGGGTGATGCGCACGCGTACCGGGTAGGTCTTCCAGGAATGGGTTTCCACCAGCATGGCCATGCGGTTGCGCAGCCAGAAATAGCCGTGCGAGAACCGCGGCGGCGGCACGCTATCGTCGAATCCCGAGGTCGGGTCGTCGGACACCGCGAAAGAAGGGTAATAGGGCAGGGGCAGCGAACCCTGCTTCGTCAGGTCGGCGATCACTCCATCGCGCCACACGCGGCCGGCCTTGCGCAGTTCGCCGTCGCCGGCGTGGATGGGTTCCACCTGGATGGAGACATCGTGTTCGAACTTGGCGCCGTCGGTGACGTGCAGATCCACTTCGACCAGCGGGTCCCATTCGTCGATCAGTGCCAGCATGGCCTGCATCTCGGGCGCGTCCGCTTTCACGTAGTCGCGGTTGAGGTTGTAGCCCTGCGCGGTGGTGCGCCAGCCCATTTCCTCGGGACCGCGCTGGTTGGGGCGGTTCCAGGCGCCGAAGCGCTCATGGCCGTCTACGCTGAACACCGGAACGAACACCCACACCAGCTTGTCCAGCGCGCCTTTGGCCGCCTTGCCTTCCAGGATTTCGCGCAGCGCCAGGAAGCCCGCGTCCTTGCCGTCGATCTCGCCGGCGTGGATGCCGCCCTGGATCAGCACCACCGGCAGGTCGCGTTTGCGCGCGGCGGCGGCATCCAGCGCACCGCTGGTGGAAGCGACCAGCGCCTTCATCGGCCGGCCCTCGGGGGACTTGCCGAAATCGATGCAGCGCACCGCGTCCGGATAGGCTTTGGCGAAGGCGTCGCACAAGGCCACGACTTCCTCGTAGCGTCCGGTCTTTAGGAAGCCGGAGCGTTCGGAAACCGTGGTCAAGGGCGCGTTGGCGGCGGAGGCGGGCATGGCGGGCGCGGTGAGCAGAAGCACCGGGAGAAGCAGAAGCAGTGAGCGCATGGAGTGGATTCTCGCCTTCAAAAGCCAATGATGCACGCTGCGGGCCAGCATCGCATTAGCCGGAAACGTCGATTCGCGCACGTTCCATGGGTTACCCTTCCCGCAACTATTCGCTGGAATACCGGATGAGCACGACAGCCAGGGCGCAATCGGCAAGCCTGCCGCGGCAGGTTCCCTACATTATCGGAAACGAAGCCTGCGAACGCTTCAGTTTCTACGGGATGCGCAACATCCTGGTCCAGTTCCTGGTGAGCAGCGTGATCCTGGCCTATCTGCCGGAAGCCGATCGCGAAGGAGCGGCCAAGGACGTATTCCACAGTTTCGTGATCGGCGTTTACTTCTTCCCGTTGCTCGGGGGTTGGCTGTCGGATCGATACTTCGGCAAGTACAACACCGTGTTGTGGTTCTCGCTGATCTATTGCGCGGGCCATGCCTGCCTGGCCGTATTCGACGACAACCGCAACGGGTTCTATACCGGGTTGTTCCTGATCGCACTCGGTTCCGGCGGCATCAAACCGCTGGTGGTGTCGTTCGTCGGCGATCAATTCGACGAGTCGAACAAGAGCCTGGCCAAGATCGTGTTCGATTTCTTCTACTGGACGATCAACTTCGGCAGCTTCTTCGCCTCGCTGCTGATGCCGTTGTTCCTGCGCAATCATGGACCCGCCGTCGCGTTCGGCATTCCCGGGATACTTATGTTCATCGCCACGCTGATCTTCTGGTTGGGGCGCAAGCAGTACGTACGGGTGCCGCCGACGCATGGCGACGATCCGAACTCGTTCTACAACGTCGCTCGCACCGCGCTGACCCGGCGCAAGGAAGGGCAGAGCCGGTCCGGTCTGTCGGTGGCCTTGATTGGCGCCGCGCTGGCGGTAGCGATGCTGCTGTGTTGGGCGGTCAAGCCCGGTTTTTGGCCGGAAGGTTTCGGTTTCGTCATCACCGCTTGCCTGGCGTTGGGCGTGTTGATCGCATTCGGCGGCATCGGCGTGTCTATGCAGCTCGAACGCGCCCGAGGCCTGCATCCGGATTCGGCAGTGGACAGCGTTCGCGCTGTTCTGCGTGTGATCATCGTGTTCGCGCTGATCACGCCGTTCTGGTCCTTGTTCGACCAGAAAGCTTCCACCTGGGTGCTGCAGGGCAAGACCATGGTGGTGCCGCACGATCTGTGGTGGTGGCCCAGCTGGCTGGTCAAGGAGGCGGGACAGATGCAGGCGCTCAATCCGCTGCTGGTGATGCTGATCATCCCGTTCAACAATATCGTGCTGTATCCGCTGCTGCGGCGCATGGGCTACGAGCCCACTGCGCTCAAACGCATGGGGTGGGGCATAGCGTTCTCCGGCGTGGCATGGATCGCTGCCGGCGCGATCCAGTTGTGGATCGACGGCGGCGATCCGGTATCGCTGGCCTGGCAGATGCTGCCCTACGTGCTGCTGACCTTCGGCGAGGTGCTGGTATCGGCCACGGCGCTGGAATTCGCCTATAGCCAGGCGACGCAGGCCATGAAGGGGGTGATCATGGCGCTTTGGTACCTCTCCGTTACTTTCGGCAACGTCTGGGTGTTGTTGACCAATGTCAGCGTCCGCAATGAAGCGGTGATTTCGCGCATCGCCAACACCGGGCTGAGCGAGAACGCTTTTCTGATGTTCTTCTTTGCCGCATTCGCCTTTGTCGCGGCCTTGGCATTCGCCCTGTATGCGTGGCGCTACCCCATGCAGGACAACTACCGCGCAGCCGGAGCCGTTTGATGGAAACCCCAGTTACCTATGCCTTGATCGCCATCACCTGCGTGGTGTCGTGGATCGCGTTCAACAACCGCAAGCTGGCCGACAGGCTGATCCTGTGGCCGCCGGCGATCGACAAGCACAAGCAATACGACCGGCTGGTGACCTACGGCTTCATCCATGCCGATTTCATGCACCTGCTTTTCAACATGATCACGCTGTATTTCTTCGGCACGCAGATCGAGGCGCTGATGACGAACGCCGTGGGCATCTGGGTCTACCCGGTGTTCTATCTGTCGGCGCTGGTGGTTTCCATTCTGCCGACCTACCTGAAGAACCAGCACAACCCCAACTACCTCAGCCTGGGCGCTTCGGGAGCGGTGTCGGCCGTGCTGTTCGCTTTCATCCTGGTGGCGCCTTGGCAGCTGATCTTCGTGTTGTTCATTCCCTTGCCCGCAGTCGTTTTCGCCGTCCTTTATGTGGGTTACAGCATCTGGATGGACCGGCGCGGTGGCGACCGCATCAACCACAGCGCGCATCTTGCCGGCGCCGCCTACGGCGTCATGTTCCTGATCATCATGCGGCCGCAAGTGCTGCAGCATTTCCTGCGCGAACTGCAAAGTCCCAGCTTCTGACCTGAACTGTTACGCGCGGCGATCACCGTATCTGAATGTTTTGCGTGCTATCGAATGGCCGCAAGACATCAACGGAGATCATGAGCGATGGCCACCCGCAAACCCGCCAAGACATCCAAGGCTGCCAAAAAGGCGCCCGCGAAAAAGAAAACGCAGGGCAAGGCCGCCAAGAAGGCCGTCAAGAAAGCGGCGAAGCCGGCGGCCAAGCCGCGAAAGGCCGCAAAGGCCGTGGCGAAGAAGACTTCTGTGAGGAAGGCGCCTGCCAAGCAAGCGGTCAAGAACGGAGCCAAGAAGGCGGTTGCGAAAAAAACAGTCGTCAAGAAGGCCGCTAAGAAGGCCGTCGCCGGCAAACCGGCGGTAAAGAAGGTTGCGGTGAAGAAGGCGATGGCTACGGTAAGGAAGGCGCCGGTCAAGCCGGCCCCGTCGGAATCCGCTCCAGCAAAACCCGCAGCGAGATCGGCGCCCGCCAAGCGCGTGCGCAAGGCCGCCCCGCGAAAAGTCACCCCGGGCGAGGCCCTGGCCAATACCCATAAGCTGTTGGAACAGAAGCAGGCCCACGATCGGGAAACGCAGCCCTGGCAGTTGCTGGATCCGCATCACACGCCTGTGTTGGACACGGGCTTCCAATCCAACGAAGCAGCGGACAAGGCGGTGGAACTGCATGCCGCCGAAAGCAGGATGAAAGCGATACAGGGCAGTTCGGGTACCCAGGACAGACGCAACCAGGGCAAGCGGGACAACCGCTGAGCCGAAGTCGGCCCAAAAAAAATGACGCAGGCGACCCCCGTCACCTGCGTCCGAACCTGTGTACAGGTCGTCTTATTATTCTGGTTGTTGCGTTGAAGCGATGCCGTCGAACCGGTGTTGCGGATACCGAAGCGGGTTTCAGCCCACCAGGTTCATCGGGTTGACGGTTTCGTGCATGCCCATGTCGACGCCGCTGTTGTAGGAAGAGAGCAGGCGCTCGTATACGGCGTTGTTGAGGCGCTCGAATTCCCAGTCGTCGGTGTGGCCGGTGACGGCAAGCTGGTACAGGCCTTCCAGCAGGGTGAAGTCGCTGGACGAATTGTTGTTGTTGATGGTTGCGTCGTCGAAGTTCATTGCCGTTCCCCGTGTGTTTGCTCTTGGGAGGGATAAAGCAGTTATCGTGCCAACTGTGAGTTCTTGCACTAAAAGCTTTGAAGGGCGGGGGCGAGCGGCATTGGCCAGCCTGAATGTGACGCGCCGCGTCCAGTTTTGCCGCCCCTGAACCGCCTACGGCACAATCCAGCCGTGACGCAGTCCCCACTGGAGAGACCCATGTCCCTGGACATCGCCCACGATCCCGCCTCCCACCGCTTCGCTGTCCGGGTGGACGGGCACGAAGCCGAGCTGCTTTACCGCCAGGACGGCAAACGCCTGACCATCGACCACACCGGCGTGCCCGAAGCCATCGGCGGGCGCGGAATCGCCGGGGAACTGGTCAAGGCCGCGCTGGAGTACGCACGTGCCCAGGGACTGCGGGTGGTGCCGGCCTGTTCGTATTCGGCCGCCTACGTCCAGCACCATCCCGAGTACGCCGATCTGGTCGACTGAAGCGCCGCGCCGACCGGAATTGCAGCTGTCAGGCTGCTGCGCCGCGGCATAAACTGTAGGCATTCCCTGGAAGGAGTCTGGTCGTGCGATCCGTGTCGAAATTCCCCCTGTTTTTCCTGCTGGTACTGGCACTTGGCGCCTGCAAGCGCGAAGCCGACACGCCCGCCGCTGCGGCGCAACCCGACGCGGCGCCGGCACAGACGCCGGCCACAGGCGTGGCCGCCGCCGTGCCCGAGCTCAAGGACGTCATCGAAACCAACGATGCCTACATAGTGGGCATCAGCTATCCGCCGACGCTCAACAAATATCCGGGCCTGGCGCAGGCCGTCGCCGCCTATTCCGAAGCAGCGCGGGCGGAACTGATGCAGGCCGTCGCCGGATTCGGCAACGACAAGCCATCGGCGCCGTACGAACTGTCGCTCAGCTTCGAACAGATTGCGGAAACGCCGGAATTGGTGGCGGTCGCCGCCGATGGCAGCCGCTACACCGGAGGCGCGCATGGCGAACCGCTGGTGGCCCGGTTCGTCTGGCTGCCTTCGCAGAACAAGTTGCTGACGGCCAAGGAACTGGTGCCCAAGGTGGAAGGCTGGGCCGCCATCGGCGCCTACATCCGGGAACAGCTGCACACCAGCGTGTCGGTACGCGCCGACGCCGACGAATTGCCGCCCGAGGAGCGGCTGCAGTTCGTGCGCAGCGCCGACAAGATGATCGACGAAGGCACCGAGCCGGACGTGGACAATTTCAGCCAGTTCCAGCCCATAGTCGGCGCCGATGGCAAGGTGACCGCGTTGCGCTTCGTATTCCCGCCCTATCAGGTGGGCCCCTACGCGGATGGTACGCAGACGGTGGACGTGCCGGCGGCGGTGTTGCTGCCTTACGTCGCCCCCGAGTACGCCGGTCTGTTCGCCAAGTCCTGACAACCGGCCGGGCCATGCCGCAGCAACGCTTCCAACGACGGGTCGCCGATCTGCTTGCGGAGGCGGACGTAAGGATCGACGGCGAGCGCCCCTGGGATCTACAGGTGCACGATCCTCATTTCTATGCGCGGGTGCTGGGACAGGGATCGCTGGGCCTGGGCGAAAGCTATATGGACGGCTGGTGGGATGCGCAATCGCTGGACGGACTGCTGTTCCATCTGTTGCGGGCGCGGCTGGAGCAGCGCGTGCACGGGGCCGGCGAACTCTGGGACGCGTTGCGCGCGCGCCTGCTGAACCTGCAGAGCCGCAGCCGCAGCCGGGAAGTGGGGGAACGCCACTACGATCTGGGCAACGATCTGTATGCGGCCATGCTGGGACGGCGCCTGGTCTACAGCTGCGGGTACTGGACCCAGGCCGACGGACGCGTACTGGACGGGCTGGACGCGGCGCAGGAAGCGAAGCTGGATTTGACCTGCCGCAAGCTGCGCCTGCAGCCGGGCATGCGCGTGCTGGACATCGGTTGCGGCTGGGGTGAAGCGCTGAAATTCGCCGCCGAGCGTTATGGAGTCAGCGGGGTGGGCATCACCATCTCGAAAGAACAGGCCGACTACGCGCGCGAGCTGTGCGCCGGCTTGCCGGTCGAGATTCGACTGCAGGATTATCGCGAGCTGCACGAGCCTTTCGATGCGGCGCTGTCCATCGGCATGTTCGAGCATGTGGGCGTCAAGAATTACCGCGGCTATTTCGAAGTGGCGCAGCGCTGCCTGCCGCCGGGCGCCTTGTTCCTGCTGCACACCATCGGCACCAACCGCTCGGTCAACCATACCGATCCCTGGATCGGGCGCTACATCTTCCCCAACTCCATGCTGCCCTCCACGGCGCAGATCGCCGAAGCGGTGGAAGGTCTGTTCGTCATCGAAGACTGGCACAACTTCGGCGCCGACTACGACCGCACGCTGCAGGCCTGGCGCGACAACGTGGAACGCGCCTGGCCGCCGAATCCGCGTTACGACGAACGCTTCCGTCGCATGTGGCGGTTCTATCTGGCCGCGTCCATGGCCACCTTCCGCACGCGCAATTCGCAGCTGTGGCAGGTGGTGCTGTCCAACGGCGGGGTGAAGGGCGGTTATCTGGCTCCGCGCTGAAACCGGCTTTTTCATGATGCGTGAAGGTAGAGGGGATTACGGTCGGGTCATTCCTTCCACCGGAGCCGCTTCATGAAACCCATTGCCCTGGTATTCGCCGCGCTGATAGGCCTGGCCGCGCTGCCGGTGCTGGCGCAACAACTGCAGCAACCCACCGTGCCGGCCATCAAGCCGGCCACGCCGCCCAGCGATAGCGGCATCGGCCCTACGCTCAAGCAAGCGCAACCCACGTCGACGCCCAAAGTGGCCAGCGATCCCAACCAACGCCCGCAGGCGCCGGCCGCCATTCCCAGCACGGGCCCGGCGCGTGAAGTACCGACCGAATCCAGGGCGTCTCCCGCACGCAAACAGCCGACCAACGTGCTGGACGCGAACGGCAAGCCGGTCAACGGCATGATCCAGGTCGCGCCCAATCGCGTGTACGACCCGGCTACCGGCCGCTACCACTGGACGGAGACTTCGGGCCAGCAACAAAAGTTGTTGGATTAGGCGCGAAGCCGCGGGGCATCCGGCCGAGCCGGCGGCAGTGCGGCGTGCAAAGGGTTCGTCTTGGACAACAACGGGAGATAGCGGACAGGCATCACACGCTGCGTGCGGGTCACGCGGCGTAAGTCATTCGGTAAAGCGGCTGCAATCTGCGTATTCGAGGCTGGCCGCGTCGGCTTGAGGGGGAAGCTCGGCATCCCGATCTCCCAAAAAGGACGAACCGATGAACAAGAGACCGAACCGCGTAGCGCTAGTTCGTGCATTATCCGTATGTGCTCTATTCTCACTGGCCGTGGTCGCCTGCGCGCAAGAGGTCATGAGCTCCCGTAAGCCCGACCAACGCGGAAACGACAAACACGGGCTGATCGTCATCGGGCACCGCGGCGCCAGCGGCTACCGCCCCGAGCACACCTTGGCCTCCTACCGTCTGGCCATCCAGCAGGGCGCCGACTTCATCGAACCCGATCTGGTCGCCACCAAGGACGGCGTGCTGATCGCCCGCCACGAGAACGAAATCTCCGGCACTACCGACGTCGCCGCCCACCCCGAGTTCGCTGGCCGCAAGACCACCAAACAGGTCGATGGCGTGGCGATGACCGGCTGGTTCACCGAAGACTTCACCCTGGCCGAGATCAAGACGCTGCGCGCGAAGGAGCGCATTCCGCAAGTACGCCCGGGCAATACCCGCTTCGACGGTCTGTACGCCATTCCGACCTTCGCCGAAGTGGTGCAACTGGCCAAGCAGGAGAGCCGCAACGGGCGCCGCGTCGGCGTGTATCCGGAAACCAAGCACCCGACTTATTTCGCCAAGGAAGGCCGCCGCCTCGACGGCAGTCCCATCGCGGTCTCTCTGGGCGCCAAGCTGATCGAAACCCTGGTGGCGGAGGGTTTCACCGATCCGGCGCGGGTCTATATCCAGAGCTTCGAGTTCGAGAACCTGATCGAGTTGGAGAAGCGTTGGATGCCTGCGGCCGGCGTCGATCTGCCGCTGGTGCAGCTGTACGACGATTTCTACGCGGCCAAGCCGTATGACGTGGTCTACAACGCCAGCCACGGCGCCAACCTCACTGCGCTGTACGGCGGTCTGATCGGGCAGGTCGAGGGCGGCATCAACGCCAATACGCTGTACGGTGCGTTCGCCACCGAACAGGTCCTGCAGTGGATGAAGGCCAACTACGCCAGCGGCGTCGGCCCCTGGAAGGGCAACCTGCTGCCGCGCGAACCGCTGGCGGCGAAGGTCGATGCCAACCGCGACGGCAAGGCCGAGCTGGCCAGCCAGGGAACGGGTCTGGTCCATCCCATGCTCGGCTGGGCGTTGAAGGCCGGATTGCAGGTGCATCCCTATACGTTGCGTGCGGAAGAGTCTTTCCTGGCGCAGACGCCGGGTGGAATTCCGCAGTCGGTGATCGCCGAGGCCGTGCAGTTGTACGGTCTTGGCGTGCAGGGTTTCTTCATCGATCAGCCCGACCAGGGCGTGGCCGCGCGCGAAATCTTCCTGGATTTGAGCCGGCCTTTGCGCGAGCGCTGAGACCGCAGCCACCGGGCTTCCTTCTCCCAAAACAAGCACGCCACCCGAAGGTGGCGTGCTTGCACAACGAGGACGGTAGGACTTACTTCTTGGCTGCTTCGGGCGTCGGGTTGCCGCCATCGGCGGCATCGGCCACCAATCCGCGCTTCTTCAGCAACGGCTCGATCTTCGGCGCATGGCCGGCGAAATCCTGGAACAGCTGCAGCGCATCCTTGCTGCCGCCGCGCGAGAGCAGGGTGCTGCGGAAATGGTCGCCGTTGGCGCGGGTCAGGCCGCCGTGCTGTTCGAACCATTCCACGCTGTTGGCATCCAGCACTTCCGACCAGATGTAGGCGTAGTAACCGGCCGAATAGCCGCCCATGATGTGGCTGAAGTAGGGCGTGCGGTAACGCGGCGGCACCGGCGCGTAATTGGTGCCGTCGGCTTTCTGCGCGGCGGCTTCGAAAGCCATCACGCCGGCGGCATCGGGCACCTGATCGGCGGTGATCTGGTGCCAGCGCTGGTCCAGCATCGCCGAGCCCAGGTATTCGGTGGTGCGGAAGCCCTGGTTGAACTTGGAAGCGGCGATCACCTTGTCTAGCAGCTCCTGCGGCATCGGCGCGCCGGTTTCGTGGTGCTTGGCGTAGTTCTTCAGGATCGCCGGCCAGTCGGCCCACATCTCGTTGACCTGCGAGGGGTACTCGACGAAGTCGCGCGGTACGCTGGTGCCGGTGAAGTAGGGGTATTCCACGTTCGAGAACATGCCGTGCAGGGCGTGACCGAATTCGTGGAAGGCGGTGGTGACTTCATCCCAGGTCAGCAGCGTGGGCTTGCCGGCCGGCGGCTTGGGAATGTTGAGGTGGTTGGCGACCACCGGCTTGTAGCCGGTCAGGCCCGACTGCGACACGTAGGAGTTCATCCACGCGCCGCCGCGCTTGGACGGGCGCGCGTACATGTCGGCGATGAAGATGGCCAGCTGCTTGCCGTCGGCGTCGAACACGTCGTAGGTGGTCACGTCCGGGTTGTACACCGGCAGGTCGGTGCGCTTCTTGAAGGTCAGCCCGTACAGCTGGTTGGCGGCGAAGAACACGCCGTTTTCCAGCACGTTGTTGAGTTCGAAATACGGCTTGAGCTGCGATTCGTCGAAGTTGAACTTGTCCTTGCGCACTTTTTCCGAATAGAACGACCAGTCCCATGGCGCCAGTTCGAAAGTGCCGCCTTCCTTCTTGATCATCGCCTGCAGATCGGCCGCTTCACGCCGTGCGTTGGCCACGGCCGGCGGGGCCAGTTTGCCCAGCATGTCGTTCACGGCCTGCGGGGTCTTGGCGGTTTCGTCTTCCAGCACGTAGGCCGCGTGGTTAGGGTAGCCCAGCAGCTTGGCGCGGTCGGCGCGCAGTTTCATGATGGTGCTGATGATTTCGCGGTTGTCGTATTCGCCGCCGTGGCTGCCGCGCGCGATGGAGGCTTCGTGCAGCTTCTGGCGGGTGGCGCGGTCGGTCAGCTCCGATTCCGGCGGCTGGCCGGTGGTGTTGAGCAGAGCGATCACGTACTTGCCTTCCAGCTTGCGCTCCTTGGCGGCTGCGGCGGCGGTGGCGATCTGTTCCTCGGTGAAGCCGTCCAGCTGCTTGGCGCTGTCGATGACCACGGCCGAGGCGTTGACTTCCTTCAGCACGTTGTCGCTGAACTTGCTGCCCAGTTCGGCCAACTGCGAGTTCATGCCCTTCAGCGTGGCCTTGTCGGCTTCGGACAGGTTGGCGCCGCTGCGCACGAAATCGGTGTGGTAGCGCTCGACCAGGCGCAGGCCTTCGGCATCCAGGCCCAGCGTGTCGCGCGCCTTGTACAGCGTGTCGATGCGGGCGAACAGTTTCGGGTTCAGGGCGATGGCGTCGCCGTGCGCGGCGAACTTGGCCGCGTAATCGGCACGCAGCTTGTTGCGCGCGTCGTTGGTGTCTGCCCCGACCAGGCTGAAGAACACGGTCTGCGCGCGGTTCAGCACCTGCCCGCTTTTCTCCATCGCCAGGATGGTGTTGTCGAAAGTCGGCGCCGCCGTGTTGTTGGCGATGGCGTCGACTTCCTTCAGCTGCTCGGCCATGCCGGCGTCGAAGGCGGGCGCGAAATCGGAATCCTTGATCTTGTCGAACTGCGGATAGTGCAGCGGCAGCGGGCTTTCGGCGAAGAACGGGTTCGAAGCCTTGGCGGCTTCGGCGGCGGCCGGTGCTGCGGCCTGGGAATAAGCGGGCATGGCAAGTCCAAGGGAGGCGGCAAGCGCCAGGGCGAGACGGGTGGTCATTCTGCAGCTTCCTTACAGAGTTGGACTTTACAGGCTAACCGATGGGCCCCATGCCGCACCTGTGACGAAAGACAGGGGTAGCCGGTGCGGGGCTGGGATAAGCTCGGCGACGGCCGTTCTGGCCCACTACTTACTTCCCCTTGGAGATCTCGGATGAAGCATGTCCTGTGCCTGTCCCTCGCGCTGCTCCTCACAAGCCCGATCCTCGCCGGCCCGGCAGCGGCGGCCGAAACCATCCGTTACGTGGCCCTGGTCGATGGCGGCACCAAGGCCGGCGAACAGGTCGTGCGCAAGGACGACGATGGCACTACCCATGTCGATTTCATTTTCAAGGACAACGGCCGCGGGCCGGAACTGAAAGAGGAATACAAACTGGCCGCCGACGGCACCTACAGCCAGTACAAGGTCACCGGCACGTCCACGTTCGGAGCCAAGGTCGAGGAAACGTTCTCGCGCACGGGCGACAGCGCGCAGTGGAAGTCGACTTCCGATCAAGGCAAGCAGGCGGTATCGGGCACGGCCTTGTACTCGGCCCTGGGCGGCACGCCGGCGGGTTTTTCGGTGGCGATGTCGGCGCTGGCCAAACGCGCCGACGGCAAGCTTCCGCTGATTCCCAGCGGTACCCTGACGGTGCGCAAGATCGCCGATGCAGAAGTCGCGCACGGCAGCGATAAGCGCACTGTGCAGCTGGTGGCGATGACCGGCGTGGGCCTGACCCCGACCTTCGCCTGGGCCACCACCGGCGCCGATCCGCGCCTGTTCGCCTTCATCTACCCCGGTTTCCTGCAACTGATAGAAGAGGGCTGGGAGTCCAACGCCATGGCGCTGGAAACGCGCCAGAAGCAGGCCGAAGGCGAAGTGCTGGTAGGCATGGAACAGCGCCTGGCCCATCCCCTGGCCGGCACCACGCTGATCCGCAATGCGCGCGTGTTCGATAGCGAGAAAGCGACTCTGGGCGCGGCCTCGGACGTGCTGATCCGCGACGGCAAGATCGTGTCCATCGCCAATGGCGGCGGCGAGAAAGCAAAGGCCGACAGCATCATCGATGCAGGCGGCAAGGTGCTGCTGCCGGGCCTGTTCGACATGCACGCGCATTTCGGCCCCTGGGACGGCGGCCTGCATCTGGCGGCCGGCATCACCACCATTCGCGACATGGGCAACGACAACACCACGCTGCAGCAGCTGATGGCGCAGCTGAGCGAGGGCAAGCTGCTCGGCCCCAGCGTGGTGCCCGCCGGCTTCATCGAAGGCGAGAGCAAGATGTCGGCACGCAACGGCTTCGTGATCAAGAACCTGGACGAAGCCAAGAAAGCGGTCGACTGGTATGCCGACCACGGCTATCCGCAGGTCAAGATCTACAACTCCTTCCCCAAGGACATCCTGCGCGACACCGCCGCCTACGCGCACCAGCGTGGCCTGCGGGTCAGCGGCCACATCCCCGCCTTCATGCGCGCGCAGGACGCAGTGGACCAGGGCTACGACGAGATCCAGCACATCAACCAGGTGATGTTGAACTTCTTCGTCACCCCGGAAACCGACACCCGCACGCTGGAGCGCTTCTATCTGGTGGCCAAGAAGACCGCGGGCCTGGATTTCGATTCCAAGCCGGTGCAGGACTTCATCGCCACGCTGGCAAAAAAACAGATCGTGATCGATCCCACTTTGGCCACCTTCGAGTTCATCCACCAGCGCGAGGGCGAGCTGTCGCCGATCGTGGCCGACGTGGCCGACCATCTGCCGCCTGACATCCAGCGCAGCCGCCGGGTCGGCGAAATGAACATCCCCGACGACGCCACCGAGGCGCTGTACACCAAGTCCTTCGATAAATTGGTCGAGTTCGTCGGCCGCCTGTACAAGGCCGGCGTGCCCCTCGTGGCCGGCACCGACGAGATCTCCGGCTTCACCCTGCAGCGCGAGCTGGAGCTGTACGTGAAAGCCGGCATTACCCCCGCCCAGGTGCTGCAGATCGCCACCTGGAACGGCGCCAAGTACACGCGCACCGCGGCCGATCGCGGTTCGGTGACGGTGGGCAAGCGCGCGGACCTGATCCTGGTCGACGGCGATCCCACCAAGAACATCGCCGACATCCGCAAGGTGGCGCTGGTGATCAAACAGGGCAAGGCCTATTACCCCAGCGAGATCGATGAGGCGCTGGGCATCAAGCCCTTCGCCGAACCCGTGCGGGCGCAGACGGCGCGCTGAGCGCGCCGGACGCGCTCAGAACTGCAGCGCTTCGTAGCGCCGCAGGATCCAGGACAATTCGTAGAGCAGGGCCACCACGGCGAAAGCGCCGTGGTAATAGCGGTTGCCGGTCTTCATGGCGACCAGGCTGGCAAGGATGTAGCCGGTGTTGCGGATGAGGTATTCCGGACCGAGGTGGCGGAAGTAATCGGCGCCCTTGATGGCGGTATCGGCCACATCCACCGCGAACATCACCGCCAGCAAACCGAAGAACCAGTGCCCGCGCGAATAGAAGTATTCGCGGTAGTCCTGGTAGTCGTCCACGCTCTCGGGAAAGATCAGTGCGCACAGCAGGTACAGCAGCAGCGCGTAGACGGTGACGAACAGATAGAGGTTGAAATTCCAGCGCGTCTGGTGGGACAGGTAGAACTCCCACCACCAGAAGTGCAGCAGGTAGATGAACATGAAAAGCGCCCACACCAGGTGCACCCAGTACACCCGTTGCGCTTTGGGGCGTTCGACGATGCGCGCCAGGTGACGCAGCAGGTGGGTCAGCCCCAGGCCCACGATCATGCCCAGCAATATCCGCACGTGGATATACAGCGTGACCAGGGAGTTGGGGTCGGAAGCTGCCTGCATGGGCGGGGACCGTTCTGCGCTCGTGCGCATAGGCTATTCGATCCTCGCGCCCGGCGCACAGGGCCGGGCTTGCGCGGACTTGCCCATTGCCCGCATCGGGTGTTTCATAGGCCATTGTCCGGAGCGCAACCATGACTACCGCCTACGAATTCGAAGCCGTCGACATCGACGGCAACAACGTGCCTCTGGCCGACTACCGCGGCAAGGCCCTGCTGATCGTCAATGTGGCCTCCAAGTGCGGCTTCACCCCGCAATACACGGGCCTGGAAAAACTCTGGCAGGACTACCGCGAGCGCGGGCTGGTGGTGCTGGGCTTCCCCTGCGATCAGTTCGGCAACCAGGAGCCCGGCAACGAGGAAGAGATCAAGAACTTCTGTTCGCTGACCTATGAAGTGGACTTCCCCATGTTCGCCAAGATCGAGGTCAACGGCGCCAACACCCATCCGCTATGGAAATGGCTGAAGAAGGAGAAGGGCGGCCTGCTGGGCATCGATGCGATCAAGTGGAACTTCACCAAGTTCCTGGTGGGCCGCGACGGCAAGCCGCTGAAACGCTATGCGCCGACCGACAAGCCCGAATCCATGGCCGGCGATATCGAATCCGCATTGGCGTGACGTAGGTCGGGCCTACGCCCCCGACGCACGTAGAAAATAGAGTATCCGTGCGTCGGGGGCGTAGCCCCGACCTACTCAGCTTTTCTTCGTTGTGTCCGCTGTGCCGGCGGGGCGCTTGAGCACTTCTTCCGGCAGCAGGCTCATGACTTCGGCGATGAATCCTTCCAGCATTTCCTCCGAATAGCCGCGGTGCACGTAGGCGATGATGCCGTCGCGGTCGATCACGAACATGTTAGGAAGCGAGTTCACTCCGTATTCGTCGCTGGCGGCGCCCTTGCTGTCGTGGACGTAGTTCATGTCCAGTTTGCGGTTGGCGCGCAGCACGCCGAGGAAATCGGAGCGCGGCTCCTTGAAGTTCACCGCGATGACTTCGAGCGCGTCGTGCCCGATCACCTGCTGGAAATGCGCCAATACCGGCAGCTCGCGCCGGCACGGCCCGCACCAGGAAGCCCAGAACGTCACGATCACGACCTTGCCGCGGTAATCCGCCAGGTCGATCTGGGTATCGCTGCCGTGCAGTCGGCCCAGCATCGGCGGCGGAACCTCGCCGACCTTCGGTTGCGGTTTCGATTCCCCCGCCATGCCGGCCAACGCGCAGCCGCAAAGCAGTGCGCCCAACAGGATCTGTTTGATCATCGGACTCCCCTCCGTTGCCTGCAGGCTAACATGGGACCGGAGGGGTTCTCGACGAAGTAGGTCGGGGCTACGCCCCTGACCTACGTAGAAGTCGAAGCATGCGAGCGTCGGGGGCGTAACCCCGACCTGCGGTTATTTTTCTACGAAAGCGCGCTCGAAGACGTACTGGCCGGCGGTGCCGATACGCGGTGCCGGCACGAAGCCGCGCGTATCCAGGATGCCGCGCAGATCGGCCAGCATCTGCGGGCTGCCGCAGATCATGGCGCGGTCGTGCTGCGGGTCCAGCAGCGGCAGGCCGAGTGATTCGCTCATGCGGCCGCTTTCCAGCAACTCGGTCAGCCGTCCCTTGTTGACAAAGTCTTCGCGGGTGACGGCGGGGTAGTAGAGCAGCTTCTCGCGGATCTGTTCGCCCAGGAATTCGTGGTGCGGCAGTTCTTTCTCGAAATAGTCGCGATAGGCCAGGTCGCGCGGATGGCGCACGCCGTGGGTCAGCACCACGCGGTCGAAACGTTCGTAGGTTTCCGGATCCTTGATCACCGACAGCCACGGCGCCAGCCCGGTGCCGGTGCCCAGCAGATAGAGATTCCGTCCCGGGTGCAGATCGCTGATCAGCAGCGTGCCGGTGGGCTTCTTGCCGACCAGTATCGTGTCGCCGGGTTTGATGTGCTGCAGGCGCGAGGTCAGCGGGCCGTTGGGCACCTTGATGCTGAAGAATTCCAGCTGCTCTTCCCAGTTGGCGCTGGCGATCGAATAGGCGCGCATCAGCGGCTTGGCCGCGGCGTCTTCGCCCTGCAGGCCGATCATCACGAACTGGCCATTGTCGAAACGGAAGCCGTCGTCGCGCGTGGTGGTGAAGCTGAAGTAGTCGTCGGTCCAGTGACGGACGTCGAGCACCGTCTCGGTGCCGAAAGCGGAAGACATGGGGATATCAGAGGCGGTAAGTCAGGGGCGTATTGTAACCGAGGAAATGAGAGCGGTTCTCATCGTGTCGTGCCGATAAGTGTGGGCTTTCAGGCCGCGTTGTCCCTGGAAGCGCCGCGCTTGTGGAAGTAGATCCATTCGGCGGTCCAACGCAGCGCTGCCGTTCTCAACAGCAGATCGAAAGGCCAATCCATCTGCGCATGATCGAAGGCCCAGCGCAACGCCCGCTTGCTGCGGAACCGCGGCGCCCGACTGGTCGCGATTTCCTCGGCGGTGCCGTTTCCAGCGATGCCCGCCAGTGCCTGGCCAACGAGCCAGCCATGACGCCAGGCCGAACGGATTCCGCCTGCGGTGACCGGGGAAACGATACCGGCGGCATCTCCCGTCAGGATGACTGCATCGCGCGCCAGCGGCGTCACCGGGCCTCCGCAAGGAATCAGCCCGGCGCGTATTGCATCCGCACGTCGCCCTGCCGGCAGCCCGACAATCCCGCCGACACGATCCAGCAAACCGGCGATATCCGGCGCGCGCGCGGCCGTCGGATCGTGCCGCATCGCAAGGCCGGCCTGGACGCCTGTCGGTGTCTGGGCGACCCAGCCGATGTAGCCGGGCGCGAACTTTCTGGTGATGAAGCAATGCAGCGTGTCCGGTTCCTGCAACGAGATTCCATCGAACTCGTATTCGATGCCATAAAGGAAACGCCTGGGCTTGCCCAAGCCGAAGCGTTCGGCCACGCGCGAACGCGCACCATCGGCGCCGATCAGATAGCGCGCGCCGCCTACGCCGTCCACTTGCCATCCCGCCTCGGTGCGTTGCGCGGTCTGGAAGGAATGGCCCAGCCGCAGTTCCACCCCCGCGTCGCGTTGTCGCTGGGCCAGCCAGCGCATGACGTTGGGCGTGTCGGTGGTCAGGAAGTAGTAACCGGGCGCCGACAGCAACGCGCTGCGCAAGTTGGGCGAGTACAGCCGCACCTTGTCGATCCTGCGTACCAAGTTCGCTGGAAGGTCTCTGAGCGCCGTGTCCTCGGCGGCCTCCTTGACGATGATGCCGGTAGTGTGGAGACGTTCGCCCGGGTCGTGCTTGCGTTCCAGCACACACACGCGCAGGCCGGCTTGGCGCGCCGCCAGCGCGCAGGCAGCGCCGCCGAAACTGCTGCCCACGACGATCGCGTCGTAATGCGGAGTGTTGCCGATTGCCATCGGTACTTCGTGCTAGTTGTCGTGGTGCGCGCACATTGCCGGCGCCATGTGAGGCGGGCATGAAGTGGCAATAAAAAAGGGCGCCTGAGCGCCCTTTTCTTATATCGATGCCGGTTGCGGTTCAGCCGTGACCGCCGCCGCGCGGACCACGATTGCCGCCCGGCGGGCGACCGGCGCCGCGCGGGCCGCCGGGACGCGGACCGTTCGGACGCGGGCCTGCGTTGCTGTGCGGGCGGTTGCCGCCCGGACGCGCGCCCTGCGGACGCGGCGCACGCGGCTGTTGGCCATACGGGTTGTAGGCACCGGGGTTGGCGTGGTCGGACGGGAAGCTGGGCGCGTTGCCCGGATGTCCGTAAGGACGCGGTGCGCGCTGCTGTCCTTCGCCCTGACCAGCAGGACGCGGACCCTTCGGACCGGCGCCGCGCGGACCACGCGATTCGTTGCCGAAGTTGCCTTCGCTGCGCGCCGCATACGGACGATTGCCGCCCGGACCCGGCCGGCCTGCGCCCGCAGGACGCGGGCCACCCGGCTTCTTGCCGTAAGGCTTCGGCGGACCCGCATTGCGGTGACCGGTGGGGCCAGTGTCCACACCCTCGGGCACGTACCAGCTGCGGAACGCAGCGGGATTGCCATCGGGCAGTGGCTTCGGGCCTTTGGTGGGGCGCGACTTGAACGGCTTCTGCGATTGCTTGGCCGCAGCTTCGCCGCTGACCGTCAGGCCGCCATGCGGTTTCTTGCTGCCGAAGCGGCCGCGACCGCGGTCTTCGCGCACATGATCGAAGCGGCGCAGCTCGCGCCCTTCGTCGGCGGTGTTGTGGCCGTTGACATAGGCCTGGCCGGTGCTGCGGCCGCCGCCCACGTGCACGGTGGCCTTGGCCGCCTTGCGCTGGCCGATCACCGGCTGCAGCGTCAATGCGGGCGGAGCGCCGGTTTCCAAACCCAGTTCGGCGCGGAGTTTTTCCACCTGCACATCAGGCAGCTCCTGCGACTGCCCGCGCAGCAGCGGCTGCGGCAGGGAAATCTTGCCGTAGCGGGTGCGCTTGAGGCGGCTGACCTGGCAGCCCTGCGATTCCCACAGGCGGCGGACTTCGCGGTTGCGGCCTTCCTTCACCACCACGCGGAACCAGTCGTGCGAATCGGTGCCGCCGATGCGTTCGATTTCATCGAACTTGGCCGGGCCGTCTTCCAACGCGACGCCGCGCGCCAGGCGGTCGACCAGATTGTCGGGAACGGTCTCCATGCCTTCCGGCGCGCGCACTCGGCAGACGTACTCGCGTTCCACTTCGTAGGACGGATGCATCATCGCGTTGGCCAGCTCGCCGTCGGTGGTGAGCAGCAGCAGGCCGGTGGTGTTGATGTCCAGACGGCCGATGGCGATCCAGCGTGCGCCTTTCAAGGCGGGCAGCGCTTCGAAGATGGTGGGGCGGCCTTCGGGATCTTCGCGTGTGGTCACTTCGCCTTCGGGCTTGTTGTACAGCAGCACGCGGGCCGGTTCGGTCAGCGCGCTGGCGACGAAGGTCTTGCCGTCCAGTTCGATGCGGTCGCCGCCTTTGACCGACATGCCGGTCTGCGCGACTTCGCCGTTGACCTTGACCAGGCCGTCGGCGATGCGCTGCTCCAGCGCGCGGCGCGAACCCAGGCCGGCCTGGGCCAGCACCTTGTGCAGGCGCTCGGAAAGTTTTGCGGTTTCGCCGGCTTCGGCGGCGTCGCCGCCGCGCTTCAGCGAAAGTTTGCCCAGGGTGGGCTTGTTGCGGGGGGTGTCGCTCATTGTTTCTGCTCCGACGAATCCGCGCGGTCCGTATCGGCGCTTTCGGTTTCGTCATGGTTCTCTAAGGAATGTTCTTCATCGGCGATGGCTTCGGAAGAAAATTCTTCGTCAGCCTCGTCTTCGGAACGGATGTCTTGTTCTTCTGCGTCCGTCGCGTTGTCCGCGCCGGGGTCTTGTTCGTCGTTGGCGGCCAGCAATTCCTGGCCGTCGTCGCCTGCGTCGCTGTCCAAGGCCGATTCCGAGCGGGGAAGACCAGCCGGCACCGGCGCCTCATCCATGAACAACTGCGGTTCCAGCTCGCCGATGTCCTTCAATTCCGAAAGGGGCGGCAATTCGTCCAGACGCTTGAGGCCGAAATAATCCAGGAAGATCTTGGTGGTGCCGAACAGCGCCGGTTTGCCGGGCACGTCGCGGTGGCCGACCACGCGGATCCATTCGCGCTCTTCCAGCGCCTGGATGGTGTTGCTGCTGACCGCCACGCCGCGCACCTGTTCGATCTCGCCGCGCGTGATGGGCTGGCGGTAGGCGATCAGCGCCAGCGTTTCCAGGGTGGCGCGGGTGTACTTGGTCTTGCGCTCGGTCCACATGCGCGAGACCCAGCCGTGCACTTCTTCCTTCACCTGGTAGCGGAAGCCCGAAGCGACCTCCACCAATTCCACGCCGCGTTCGGCGCAGGCCTCGTGCAGTTGTTCCAGCGCCTGCTCCACGCTGCCAGGCGGGGCCGGTTGTTCTTCGGGGAACAGGCCATGCAGCTGGGCCAGCGTCAACGGCTGGTTGGCGGCCAGCAGGGCGGCTTCGACGATACGGGTGATGAGCGCTTGATCCATTCGGTGCTTGGCTTCGGGTAGTCGGTCAGTTGTCGTTGGCGGCGTCGCCGTCATCGAATTCGCTGGAGAACGCCAGCGGCTCGTTGGTGTTGTTCAGGGCCAGCGACTTCAGGTAGATCGGCGCCAGCGGCGCTTCCTGCACGAAGTCCAGCAGCTGTTCCTTGGCCAGTTCCAGCATGGCCAGGAAGGTGACCAGCACGCCCTGGCGGCCTTCTTCGGGCGTGAACATGGATTCGAAGCGGTGGAACTTGCCGTCCTCCAGCCGCGTCAGCACGTCGCCCATGCGCTGACGCACGCTGAGGGCGTCGCGCTTGATGGCGTGGCCGGTGAACAGGTCGGCGCGCTTGAGCACGTCGTGCAGGGCCAGCAGCATCTCGCGCAGATCGACCGGCGGCGGCAGGCGGACCGCGGCGCGTTCGGGCACGTGCGCCTGCACCGGGGTGGTGTCGCGGTCCTGGCGGGGCAGGGCGTCGATGTCTTCGGCGGCCTGCTTGAAGCGTTCGTATTCCTGCAGGCGGCGGACCAGGTCGGCGCGCGGGTCGCCTTCGTCGCCTTCCTCGCTGACCGGGCGCGGCAGCAGCATGCGCGACTTGATCTCGGCCAGGATCGCGGCCATGACCAGGTACTCGGCGGCCAGCTCGAAGCGCAAGTCCTGCATCACGCCTATGTATTGGACGTACTGGCGGGTGATCTCGGCCACCGGGATGTCCAGGATGTCCAGGTTCTGCCGGCGGATCAGGTACAGCAGCAGGTCCAGCGGGCCTTCGAACGCATCCAGGATCACTTCCAGCGCGTCGGGCGGGATGTACAGGTCCTGCGGAATCTGCAGCACCGCCTGCCCATGCACCATCGCCAGCGGCATCTCATGCTGCTGAGGCGCCGGCTGCGGCGGTTTATGCGTATCGATTTGCGGATTCGCGTCTTGCGCGAGGTCGGAAGTCATCTAATAAGCCATGGATTGCAGGCATCGCCCGGCGGGGGCCGGCGTGCTTGGGTGTTGCGGCTGAACAGTGCGTCGCAGGGCGATCGCATTCCCACACATCAAGCAGGCAATGCACGCCTGGGGGCAGGGCGGCATACAGCGAGAAGGTCGTTGGGCCCGGGCGGGTGGGGGCAGCGAATCGGTCGACGGGACTGCTGGCAAATGAGCCTGAAGGCGAATGAGCCGGGTCCGGGCGGGCCGCTGCTTCCGGCCGTGCAATGGATCAAGAGTAAGCGGTGACGGGGCGGGTGTCCAGCGCCCGGCTTGCCGCGCCACCGTACAATTCAGCCTGGACAGGACTTTCGGAGATATCCAGTGTGGTATGCGATTGAAGGTTATGACGAGGCCGACGCGTTGCCCAAGCGGATGGCGGCACGCCCCGCGCATCTGGCCCGGCTGACCGCGTTGCGGGACGAAGGCCGGCTTTTGCTGGCCGGGCCATGCCCGGCGATCGATGCCGAGGATCCGGGCCCGGCCGGCTTCAGCGGCAGCATCGTGATCGCCGACTTCGACTCCCTGGAGGCCGCACGCGCCTGGGCCGAAGCCGATCCTTACGTGGAGGCGGGCGCTTATGCGCGCACCGAAGTGCGTCCCTTCCGCAAGGTCCTGCCTTGAGCGGCCAAATCTCGAATAGTCGGCTCACCCGCATCCGGGAGGCGCTTGAGGCCGCTTTCGCACCTGACCACCTGGTCGTGAACGACGACAGCCACCTGCATGCCGGCCATGCAGGCGCACGGGATGGCAGGGGCCATTACAGCGTCGAAATAGTCGGCGCGGCCTTCGCCGGCAAGGGCCCCCTGGCCCGGCACAGGCTGGTGTACGCGGCATTGGGGGAAATGATGACCACGGACATTCACGCGCTGCAGATCCGCGCGCGGGCGCCGGGTGAGCCCGGCTGAGTTTCCAAAAGTGCTGCGGTGCGACTTACACGTCTCACTGAAAACGTTTACATTTGCCCGCCTGAAAATCTGGAAGAAGGAGCGGGGAAATGAAAGCGACGCATCGGAAGGGGAATCGTGGGGGACGTGCCCGGAGTTCGCTGGCACTTTGGGTAATGGCCTTGGCGCCCTTGGGAACGCTGGCCGCCGAAGCGGCAAAACCCACCGAGGCTGCGGAAAAGGCTTTCGTCGACTCGCTGCTCGCGCGGATGACCCTGGAGGAAAAGCTGGGTCAATTGAACCAGCCGCCCGGCATCGGCAACGACACCGGACCCAAGGCCAAGGCGGCCGGCACCGACCAGGTGCGCAAAGGCCAGGTGGGTTCGTTCCTGGGCATGCAGGGTGTGAAGCAGACCTGCGACTTGCAGCGCGTCGCGGTCAAGGAATCGAGGTTGGGCATCCCCTTGCTGTTCGGTTTCGACGTAATCCACGGCTACCGCACCGTGTTCCCGGTGCCGCTGGGCGAAGCGGCCAGCTTCAATCCGGTCGCGATCGAAAACACGGCCCGCATCGCCGCGGTGGAAGCCACCGCGCACGGCATCCACTGGACCTATGCGCCGATGGTGGACGTGGCGCGCGATCCGCGCTGGGGCCGAGTGGTCGAAGGCGCCGGCGAAGACACTTATCTGGGCGAAGTGCTGGCTGCGGCGCGGGTGCGCGGTTTCCAGGGCAAGGACCTGCGCGCGCCAGACACGGTACTGGCGACGGCCAAGCATTTCGTCGCCTATGGCGGCGCTGAGGCCGGCCGCGACTACAACACGGTGGACATCTCCGAACGCACCCTGCGCGAGGTCTACCTGCCTCCCTTCCAGGCCGCGGTGGATGCGGGCGTCGGCTCGGTGATGGCTTCCTTCAACGAGATCGCCGGCGTGCCGATGCACGCCAACGGCCCGTTGATCAACGGCGTGCTGCGCGGCGAATGGGGCTTCGACGGCGTGCTGGTCAGCGACTACACCGGTGTGATGGAACTGATGCACCACGGCATTGCCGCCAACGCCACCGAAGCCGGCACGCGCGCGCTGGATGCCGGCGTGGACATCGACATGGTCAGCGAGATCTACCGCAAGGACATGCCCAAAGCAGTGCGCGCGGGCAAGGTGTCCGAAGCCACGGTCGACGAGTCGGTGCGCCGCGTGCTGCGCGCCAAATATCGCTTGGGATTATTCGACAACCCGTACCGCAACTGCGACGAGTCGCTGGAGAAAAGCCAGACGCTCACCGCCGCCAATCGCGACGCAGCGCGCGGCATGGCGCGCGAGTCCATGGTGTTGCTGAAGAACAAAGGCGCTGTGCTGCCGCTGTCCAAGCAGGTGCGCACGCTGGCGGTGATCGGCCCGCTGGCCGACAACCCGCGCGCCATGCTGGGTAGCTGGGCGGGCATGGGCCGCCCCGAGGACGTGGTGACGCCGCTGGCCGGCATCCGCACGGCAGTGGGACCAGAGACCAAAGTGCTTTATGCGCGCGGTACCGCCATCAACACGGCCGACACCAGCGGCATCGCCGAAGCGGTGCGCATCGCTAGCCAGGCCGACGCGGTGCTGCTGATGCTGGGCGAAGCCGAAGACATGAGCGGCGAAGCCAATAACCGCACCACGCTCGATCTGCCCGGCGTGCAGGAACAGCTGGCGCTGGCCGTGCAGAAGACCGGCAAGCCGGTGGCGGCGGTGCTGTTCAATGGCCGGCCGTTGTCGGTCAACAGTCTGCAGGAACAGGTGCCGTCGATCCTGGAAGCCTGGTTCCCCGGCGTCGAAGCGGGCAATGCGCTGGCTGATGTGCTGTTCGGCGATTACAACCCCGCCGGTCGTCTGCCCATCACCTTCCCGCGCAACGTGGGCCAGGTGCCGATTTACTACGCGCACAAGAACACCGGCCGCCCGCCGCGCGAAGAGGAACGCTACACCTCCAAGTATCTGGACGTTTCCTGGAAGCCGCTGTATGCCTTTGGCCACGGCCTCAGCTACACCAGCTTCCGTTACGACGCGCTGCGATTGAGCCAGAAAAAGATCCCGGCCGACGGCACGCTGCAGGCGGAAGTCACCGTCACCAATACCGGCGACCGCGCCGGCGACGAAGTGGTGCAGCTCTATCTGCGCGACGATGTCGCCAGCATCACCCGTCCGGTAAAACAACTGCGCGGGTTCCGCCGTGTCCACTTGCTGGCCGGTCAGTCGCAAACGTTGACCTTCATCCTGACCGCAAATGACCTGGCTTTCTACGGATCGGACATGAAGCGGGTCGTGGAGCCGGGCAGTTTCACGGTGTTCGCCGGCGGCAATTCGGTCGACAATCTTGAAGCGAAGTTCGAAGTGGCCGCGCAGTAAGCGACGACGGCAGGCGCAATCGGCCGGACGGGCGATAACCGGCCGGCCGATCAAATATGTTGCGCTGCGGCACTATTTTGACCAGATTATGCTTCGTAAGTAACTGAAAAGTAACGAATTGCGAGCGCGGCTTATGAAAGCTTTACATACGCTCATGGAAACGTTTACAGTCGCCGCCACTTAGAGCAGTCGTAACCGCGGAGGGGCGGGGATGGCGCGAACCAATGTCACCATCAAGGATGTTGCACGTGAAGCGTCGGTCTCCGTCGCCACCGTGTCGCGCGCGCTGAACGGACATGAGAATGTCGCAGAAGGCGTACGCAAGCATGTGACGGAGATCGCAAATCGGCTTCGCTACCAGCCGCATGCCGCTGCCCGCAGTCTCAGCAGCCGCCGCACCCAGACTATCGGCGTCGTGTTACCGGATTTATACGGCGAATTCTTTTCCGAGCTGATCCGCGGTATCGACGCGGTCGCCCGTGCCCGTCGCCAGCATCTGTTGGTTTCCAGCTATCACGGCCATCCGGAAGAGCAGGGCGAGGCGCTGCGCGCCATGCGCGGCCGCGTCGACGGCCTGCTGGTGCTGTCGCCTTACGCGGACCGCCCCGGTTTCCTCACTGACAATCTGCCGACGGCGTTGCCGGCGGTGCTGATCAATACGCATCTGCCCGACGCCACCTATCCGGTGCTGAGCATCGACAACTTCGGCGGCGCCTCGGCCATGGTCAAGCATCTGGCCGAAGCCGGGCACAAGCGCATCGCTTTCATTTGCGGCCCTGAAGACAACTTCGACGCCAGCGAGCGCCTGCGCGGCTATCGCACCGCGTTGGCGCAGCATTTGCCCGATGCCCAGGCCATCGAGCTGCCGGGCGACTTCGACGAATCTTCCGGCTACGAAGCCGGCAAGCGGATCTTGGCTTCCAAGCAGCGCCCCGACGCGGTGTTCGCGGCCAACGACATGATGGCGCTGGGTTGTCTCTACGCCTTCAACGAAGCGGGAGTGAAAGTGCCCGCCGATATAGCGCTGGCCGGATTCGACGACATTCCGCTGGCGCGCTTCGTTCACCCTACCTTGACCACGATGCGGGTCAGTATCGCGGAGCTGGGTGGGTTGGCGCTTACCCGTTTGCTGCAATCGATCGAATCCGACGAATCGCAGTCGTCGGCGCTGCAGACCCTGGTGCCCGAACTCATCGTGCGCGAATCCAGCATCCATGCCGCGCACCGGACCAGCCAACCCGGAGGTTCCTGAGCCGAATATTTTTTTTCTGAAGATGTAACCGATTCCATGGATTCCATAGCTGTTCCAATTTTTTAGTTTGCATACCCTGGGAGGGGAGAGGTCATGAAGAACCGCAAGCCACGCAACATCCGTCCCACACGCAAGTTGCTCACCTGCGCCTTAGCCAGTTGCTTGACGCTGAGCATGGCTCCGGCCTTCGCCCAGTCCTCTAATGCGACTCTGCGCGGCAAGGCGCCCATCGGTGCCCAGGTGACGGCGAAGAACACCGCCACCGGCTCGGTCCGTCGGGTCATGCCGAATGCCGACGGCTCCTATTCGTTGGTAGGTCTGCCGCCGGGCACCTATCAAGTAGATGCCGGTCCCGGCACCGAGCAAACGGTCACCCTGAGCGTGGCTACTTCGGTCAGCCTCGATCTGACCGCTAGTGCAGCCGCTCCTGCTGCCGGCGATGCAACGACGCTGGATACAGTGACGGTGGTCGCGCCGCCGTTGACGGAAGTCAAGACCTCGGAAATTGGTACCAACGTATCGCTCAAGCAGATCAGCACGGTGCCTCAGCTGACCCGCAACTTCCTTGAATTCGCCGACACCGTACCCGGCATGCAATTCAGCACAACCGGAGAGGGCAACACCCAGATCCGTGGCGGCGCCCAAACTTCCAGTGCGGTCAATGTCTACATCGATGGCGTCGGTCAGAAGAGCTATTTGTTCGGCGGCGTGTCCGGCCAGGAACAAAGCGGCGGCAATCCTTTCCCGCAATTGGCGATCGGCGAATACAAGGTCATCACCTCCAACTACAAGGCGGAATTCGATCAGGTCGGATCTGCGGCCATCGTCGCGGCGACGAAATCCGGCACCAACGAGTTCCACGGCGAAGTGTTCGGCCGGCATACGGATTCGGGCTGGCGTGCGCTGACCGCTGGCGAGCAGGCGCCTGGCAAAGAAAAGCAGAAAACCCATCAGAATGAATATGGCTTCGCGTTGGGCGGACCCATCATCCAGGACAAGATGCATTTCTTCGTCAGTTACGAAGGAAAAGGCTTCCTGACGAACGTGGATCCGGTTGTTCCGGGCACGAATGTGGGCATCGGCGCCTTTTTGCCGGACGACGTGCAAGCCAGGCTCGGACCGGCCACGCGCCCATTCAACGAAGACTTGTATTTCGGCAAGATCGATTGGGAAATCGGCGATAACGACAAGCTGGAATTTTCCGTCAAGGTCCGCGAAGAAAGCGGCCGAGGCAGCTTGGGCGGCACCACCACGGCGGCCGCCGCCAAGGTCACCGACAACAATGAGGAACGCTACGACCTGAACTGGGAGCATTACGGGGAAGGCTATCTCAACGAACTGCGGGTCACTTACGAGGACGTGCTGTTCAACCCCACTGCTTACACCATCGGCAGTCAGTCCATATATACGCTGGGTCTGCAGGATAATCAGGTCATCCTGTTCGACGATGCGACCAGTGGCCTGGCGATCCAGCGCAAGGGCCAGAAAGGGCCGGCCATCCAGAACGACATCACCTTCAACGGCTTCGAGTGGCATGGCGACCACGTCATCAAGGCGGGCATCAAGTACAAAGACATTGAGCTGACCCAGAGCGAGAATTCGACGGAAAACCCTTCGTTCTACTACGCCGTGAACGATGGTACCCAGGCTGGCCTGCCGCTCGGCACCAGCAGCATTCCCTATCAGGTGAGGTTCAATTTGCCGTTTGAGGGCGCTTCGCCGTCGGTGACCACCAAGGCCAAGCAGCTTGGCATCTACATACAAGACGACTGGAACGTCACCGACAAGCTCCAGTTGAATTTGGGCCTGCGCTGGGATTACGAGGAAATCCCTTCTTACGTGGATCACGTAACTCCGCCTGAAGTCGTGGCTGCGCTTACCGGCCCTGGCACCAATCCGGCGATTACCCCGACCTATGCGGAGCAGTTGGCGCTCGGTGGCGTCGACCTCGCCGACTACATCAGTACCGGAAATAATCGCAAATCGGACAAGGATAACTGGGCGCCGCGCCTTGGCTTCTCCTACGACCTCAATGGCGACGAGCAGCACGTGATTTTCGGCGGCGCGGGCCGCAGCTACGATCGCAATTTGTACGACTACATGGGGCTGGAGCAGGTCAAGTCCGCGCTATCCGGATACACGATCCGCTTCTCGGATACGACGGGCTGCACGCCGACCCCAGGCAGTTGCGTAGCTTGGGATCCGCGTTACCTCAATGGACCTGAAGAACTCGCTGGCCTAGTGACCTCGAACGTCCGCAACGGCGAGATCGATCTGCTCAACAACGATCTGGTGACGCCGTATTCGGACCAGTTCTCCGTGGGTATGCGCAACAAGGTCGGCGAATGGAATACCTCGGCAACCCTTGCCTACATCCACAGCAAGGAAGGATTCGTCTTTACGCTCGGCAACCGGTATCCCAACGGCGACTTCTTCCAGGGTGGTTCGCAGCCTTGGGGCCATTCGCCGCCCGGCTTTGGCGCATTGATCATCGGCAACAACGGCATAGAGACCAAAACGACACAGTTGTTGCTGTCTGCTGATAAGCCCTATACCAAAGAGTCCGGCTGGGGCGTTTCGGCGGCCTATACGTTCTCGCACGCCACTGGCAACCGCGGCGCCGATGAGCATTACGCTTTCGATGCTGCAACCATCGAGGAGTATGCCTTCATCGATCTGAAGGCAGTACCCAAGCATCGCTTGGTCTTGACCGGCATCTACGACCTGCCTTGGAATATGACCGCTTCGGCGAAGCTGACCTTGGCTACGCCGGCGCCGTTGAACGAGATCGTGGGTTTCTATAACTACGGCGCGCCGAATACCGTATTGCCGCGCGCGGTAGCGTTGGATGCCCCGGGTACGTTCGGCGTCAAGCAGTTGGACCTGTCCTTGTCGAAGGACATGCTGGTGACCGAGAACGTAACGGTTCAGGTGCGCGGGGATCTCATCAACGCCACCAACGAGGACAATCTCAACCAGTACACCATCAACTGGGGCGGCGGCGGTGTTTACGATCCGCAGGTATCTTTCAATCAGTATGGTTCCCAGTACTCGCCGTCGCGCACCTTGTTCATGAGCGTCCGGGTAATCTGGTAATTGCAGTTGTAACAAGACGGCAAAGACAAGGCCCGCGAATGCGGGTCTTGTCTTGCGATAGAGCCGAAGCGCTGGAAATGGCTGGAACCAAGTTGACGAAATTGAGTCGTACCTGCGTGAAGAGCGTCATGCGATGAGCGAAAACGCGATCAGAAATATTGTCATCGTCGGCGGCGGCACCGCCGGCTGGATGGCGGCGGCTGCGCTCTCCAAAGTGCTTGGGGCAGGCTATTCGATCCGCTTGATCGAATCCGAAGCCATCGGCACCGTCGGCGTGGGCGAGGGCACGATCCCGCACATCCGGCTGTTCAACCAGATGCTGCAGATCGACGAGGCGGATTTCGTCCGCAAGACCCAGGGCACGTTCAAGCTGGGCATCCAGTTCAACGATTGGACCCGCATCGGCGACTCCTACATGCATGGCTTCGGCAACGAAATCGGCCGCAGCCTGGGCATGCTCCCGTTCCACCAGTACTGGATCAAGGCGGCGCAGTCCGGCAAGGCCGCGGACATCGGCGCCTATCTGCTGACTGCGCTTGCGGCCAAACGCGGCAAATTCATGGTTTCGGCGACGGACGTGCCGCCGGCGTCGCCGTTGGCCAACATCGCTTATGCCTATCATTTCGACGCCGGCCTGTACGCGCGTTACCTACGCAGTTACGCCGAGCAGAAGGGCGTGAAGCGCACGGAAGGCATCGTCTCCCGCGTTTCGCAGAACCCGGAATCGGGATTCATCGAGGCAGTGCAGATGGAAAGCGGCGAGCGCATCGCCGGCGATCTCTTCATCGACTGCTCGGGCTTCCGCGGACTGTTGATAGAAGAGGCGCTGCGAACCGGATACATCGATTTCACCCACTGGCTGCCCTGCGACCGGGCCATGGCCGTGCCCAGCGAAAACGCAGGTCCGGCGCTGCCATATACGCGCGCCACCGCGCGCGAAGCGGGTTGGCAGTGGCGCATCCCGTTGCAGCACCGCACCGGCAATGGCTACGTGTACTCCAGTGCGCACATCAGCGACGACGAAGCGGCGGCTACGCTATTGAAGAACCTGGACGGGCGCGCACTGGACGATCCGCGGCCGTTGCGCTTCACCACCGGCCGCCGCAAAGCTTGCTGGAACAAGAACGTCGTCGCCCTGGGGCTTTCCAGTGGATTCATGGAGCCCTTGGAGGCAACCAGCATCCACCTGATCCAGGTGGGCATCATGCGCCTGCTCAGTCTGTTCCCGAAAGACGGCATCAGCGATGTGCTGGTCGATCGCTACAACGCGCAGCTGGCGTTCGAGTTCGAACGGATCCGCGACTTCCTGATCCTGCATTACCACGCCAACCAGCGCGACGACACCGCTTTCTGGCGGCAGTGCACGGCCATGTCGATACCGGCCGAACTTCAAGCCAATATCGACCTGTTCCGCGATAGCGGCCGCTTCTTCCGCAATGCCGACGAGATGTTCGCGGAGATGAGCTGGGTGCAGATCCTGATCGGGCAGGGCATCCTGCCGCAGAGCTATCATCCGCTGGTCGATCAGTTGCCGAACGAAGAGCTGGCTCGATACATGGCGAGTATCGGCGGCACGATTTCCGATTGCGTCGATGTCATGCCGATGCAGCAAGCCTTCATTGACCGTTACTGCGCGGCTGCTCCTCCAACAGCAATGTAAAAATGCCTGGATGGATTGCCCAATAGGTGCGATCCGATCCTCGATTCAAAATGAAAACGTTTACAACGGATCGTTAGATGAATTCAGTAAATCCGAAACTTGGCCGTACGATCGCACTGGGTGCGCTGATCGCCCTCGCGGCCGCATGCAACAAGGCGCCGCCGCCCGCCGCAGCGCCAAGGCCGGCGGACAAGCCGGTGGCGGGCGTGCCCGCCCAGAACATCAAGCCGGAACTCCCCCCGCTTTTCCGCGATATCGAGCGCCGCACGTTCCAGTTCTTCTGGGACACCACCAATGAATTGAACGGGCTTACGCCGGATCGCTTCCCTTCGCGTCCCTTCGCCAGCATCGCCTCGGTCGGTTTTTCGCTGACCGCCTATCCGATCGGCATCGAAAACAACTGGGTCAGCCGCAACCAGGCGGTGGATCGGACCTTGCTCACGCTCAAGTTCTTCCGCGACCTGCCGCAGGGGCCACAGCAAACGGGCAAGGGCGGTTACAAGGGCTTCTACTACCACTTCCTGGACATGCAGAAGGGCCAGCGTTACGACCGCTGGGTGGAGCTTTCCAGCGTGGACACCACGCTGCTGATGATGGGCGTGCTGTTCGCGCAGTCGTACTACGACCGCGACGATCCGCGCGAAAAGGAGATCCGCGATGTCGCCGAAGAACTTTACCGGCGCGTGGACTGGACCTGGATGCAGCAGAACAAGCCGCTGATCTCGATGGGCTGGTATCCGGAGAGCGGCTTCATCAAGCACGACTGGGCCGGTTACAACGAGGCCATGATGGTCTACGTGCTCGCCCTGGGCTCGCCTACGCATCCGGTCAGCCCGGATGCCTGGGAAGTTTGGACGCGCAGCTACAACGACGTATGGGGCGTGTACCAGGACCAGGAATTCCTGGCCTTCGGCCCCATGTTCGGCCATCAGTACAGCCATGTCTGGATCGACTACAAAGGCATCCAGGACGACTACATGCGCGAACGCGGAATCGATTATTTCGAGAACAGCCGCCGCGCCACGCTCGCGCAGCGCTCCTATGCCATGTCCAATCCGATGAAGTGGAAGGACTACGGCGAGAACGTATGGGGCCTGACCGCCAGCGATGGCCCGCAGCAGACCTTGCAGGACTACCGCGGCGAGCAGCGCGAGTTCCGCCATTACTCCTCGCGCGGGGCCGGCCTGCGCGAGAACTTCGACGACGGCACCATCGCCCCGACCGCGGCGGTGGCCTCATTGCCTTTCGCCCCCGAAATCGTGATCCCGGCGACCATGGAAATGCATGAGCGCTACGGCGAGTACATCTATTCCAGTTACGGCTTCCTGGATTCGTTCAACCGCAGCTTCGATTACGACATCCCGCTCAAGACCGGGCGGCTGGTGCCGGGCGAGGGCTGGGTGTCCAGCGATTACATCGGCATCGACCAGGGACCGATCCTGACCATGATCGCCAACTACCGCAACGGATTCGTCTGGAACGTGATGAAGAAGAACGAACACATCCGGCAAGGTCTGGAGCGCGCCGGCTTCAAGGGCGGTTGGCTTACGCCCGAAGGCGAACCCGTGCCTGCCCAGGCTCCCGCCGATCCCAAGGCCGCTACGGCACGCGCGTTGGGCGCGGCCGAATCCCGCGGCGGCAATGCGGACGACCAGCAAGAGGCCGCGCCGAGGCCGCAGCAGCCGGAGTAAGCTGTGCGAATGTGGAGTAGAGACCGAATAGATGGAGCCACGGCGCAGAGTGAGGTTGAGTCGCTAAACCCGGCCCCGTCATCCCAGCGTACGCTGGGGTCCATTTTGACTTTGCTTTTGCCCTTGCATGTATCAAACCACCGTAAAGCAAGATCACAATGGATCCCAGCTTGACCAGCTTCGCTGTCGAAAACCGCTGGGATGACGGCAAGAAAGTGAGGTTGCCGACGGCCATGGCTTTGCGCGCACTCCTTGTAATCGCTGCATTGCTCAGTCTCTGTGTGGCCTGCAGCAGCAAAACCGACGATCGCGAAGTGGTCACCTTCTGGGCGATGGGCTACGAGGGCGAGGTGGTGGCCCAGCTGATACCCGAATTCGAAAGACAGAATCCAGGCATCCGAGTAGACCTGCAGCAGCTGCCCTGGCTGTCGGCGCATGAGAAGCTGCTGACCGCGTTCGCAGGCGAATCGTTGCCGGACGTATCGCCGATAGGCAACACCTGGATTCCGGAATTCGCCGCGCTCGATGCGCTGGAGCCTCTCGACGACGAAATCGCGGCGACGCCGGATTTCGACGTGCCCGATTATTTCCCCGGCGTGTGGGACAGCGGCCTGGTCGAAGGGAAGATCTACGCGGTGCCCTGGTACGTGGAGACGCGCCTGCCTTTCTACCGCATCGACCTGCTGGCCAAGGCGGGCATCGCCACGCCGCCGCAAAGCTGGGAAGAGTGGCGCAAGGCCATGCAGGCGGTGAAGCGCGAAGTAGGGCCCGAGCGCTACGCGATCCTGCTGCCGTTGAACGAGTTCGAGCCGCTGTTGAGCCTGGCCATCCAGGAACCGGACCCGCTGCTGCGCGATGGCGGCCGCTACGGCAATTTCCGCAGCGCCGGCTTCAAGCATGCGTTGGGCTTCTACAAGGAAATGTTCGACCAGAAGCTCGCGCCGGTGGTCACCAACAACCAGATCTCCAATGTGTGGGACGAGTTCGGCAAGGGCTTCTATTCGTATTACATCTCAGGCCCCTGGAACATCGCCAAGTTCAAGGAGCGTTTGCCCGCTGCGCAGCAGAAAGACTGGATGACCATGCCGCTGCCCGGCCCGAACGGTCCGGGCGCGTCGCTGGCCAACGGCACCAGCTTCGTGGTGTTCCGCCAGTCCAGGCACAAGGCCGCGGCATGGAAGCTGATCCACTATCTTTCGCTGCCGCAAACGCAGGCGCGCTTCCATGAACTTACCGGCGACCTGCCGCCACGGCGTTCGCCCTGGCGGACGCCGGCGCTGGCCAACGACCCGCACGCCAAGGCATTCCGCGAACAGCTCGAGCGCGCCGTGCCGACGCCCAAGGTGCCCGAGTGGGAGCGCATCGCGCAGGAGATGCGCATCATCGGCGAAGAGGTCGCCAACGGTCGCATGAGCGTCGACCAGGCGGCCGAGGAGATGGACCGCCGCGCCGACCGCTTCCTGGAGAAACGTCGGTGGATGCTGGACCAAGCCGCCAAGGTCGGCACGCCATGAAGACCTCGACCGCGGGCTGGTTGTTCGCCGCGCCGGCGTTGACCGTGATAGGCCTGTTCTTTGGCCTGCCGGTGATTGCCGCGCTGGCATTGAGCCTGACCGACTTCGACATCTACGCGCTGGCCGATCCGGGCAATCTGCGCTTCGTGGGCATCGGCAACTACGTGGGCCTGCTGCAGAACCCGTTGTTCTGGAAATCGTTGGGCAACACCTTGTACTTCGTGATCGTGGGCGTGCCGCTGTCGGTAGCGATGTCGCTGGGCGCGGCCCTGTTGCTGCATTCCAAAGCCGGACGTTTCAAGCCTTTCTTCCGCACCGCCTATTTCGCGCCGGTGGTGACCACGGTGGTGGCCGTGGCGGTGATCTGGCGTTATCTGTTCCACACCAAATACGGTTTGGTGAACTGGGGCCTGTCGGCATTGGGCATCGACGCCATCGACTGGCTGGGCGACCCGCACTGGGCCATGCCCACCATCATCCTGTTCGCGGTGTGGAAGAACTTCGGCTACAACATGATCATCTTCCTGGCTGGCCTGCAGAGCATCCCGGAAGATCTTTACGAAGCCGCGCGCATCGACGGCGCCAATACCTGGAAGCAGTTCCGCCACGTGACCCTGCCGATGTTGGGGCCGGTGCTGCTGTTGGTGAGCATCCTGACCATGGCCGGCTATTTCCAGTTGTTCGCCGAGCCTTACGTGATGACCCAGGGCGGGCCGCTGGAAAGCACCAAGAGCGTGCTGTATCTGATGTACGAAGAAGGCTTCAAATGGTGGAACCTGGGCAACGCCTCGGCGGTCGCGTTCCTGCTGTTCCTGTTGATGGTGGCGACCACCAGCGGCTTGCTTTGGTTCGCGCGGCGCAAGGGGGTGGAATGAAGCATCGTCCGCTCTGGTCGCTGGCCGTGAACGCGATGCTGATCGTCGTCGCGGTCGTCAGCTTGGCGCCGCTGTTATGGATGCTGTCGGTGTCCTTCATGCAGACCGGCGAAGCGGGGCACTTCCCGCCGCCGTTGCTGCCTTCGCACGCCACCTTCGACAATTACCGCGAACTGTTCCTGCGCGCGGGCATGGGCCGCTTCCTGTTCAACAGCTTCCTCATCTCCAGCTGCGTGATGCTGCTGTCGGTGCTGTTCAACACGCTGGCCGGCTATGCCTTCGCCAAACTGCGCTTCAAGGGCCGCGACCGTACCTTCCGGGCCTTGCTGGCCGCATTGGTGATCCCGGCGCAGGTGGCGATGATGCCGCTGTTCCTGTTGCTGAAGCAGATGGGCCTGGTCAATACCTATATGGGCGCCATCGTGCCCGGCATGGCCGCGATCTTCGGGATATTCCTGGTGCGGCAGTACGCGCGCACGATTCCCGACGAACTGCTGGAAGCCGCGCGCATCGATGGCGCCGGCGAATGGCGGATCTTCTTCCAGATCGTGCTGCCGGCGCTCAAGCCCATTCTGGTGACGCTGGCCATCTTCAGTTTCCTGGGCGCCTGGAACGATTTCATGTGGCCGTTGATCGTGCTGAGCGACGACCGGCTGCAGACGCTGCCGGTGGCGCTGGCTTCGCTGTCGCGCGAACACGTGATGGACTATGAGCTGATGATGGCCGGTTCGGTGGTGACCATCCTGCCGGTGCTGTTGCTGTTCCTGGTGTTGCAGCGGTACTACATCCAGGGTTTGTTGCTGGGAAGCGTAAAAGGATAACGATGATTGTTCTGCGCGAAATAACTGAATCGTCATTCCCGCGTAGGCGGGAACCCAGTGGCTTTGCTTTTTGCGCATCGATAGCCGGAAAGCCAAGCCGCCGGGTTGACCGGCTTACGCTGTTGAGAAGCGCTTCCGCCTGCGCGGGAATGACGAGGTTATTTTTGTTGGCCGCTTTCCTTGGGCTGGTTGCAACCACCGCAAGCGCGCAAGACAAGCCCCGCATCCTCGACGACTTCAGCAACCCCGCCCACTGGCGCGTGGTCACCTCCAACCAGGTCAGCGGCAGCCTGCGCACGGTCGAGGGCACGAAGGGCAAGGCGCTGTGCCTGGACTACGATTACCACGGCGTTTCCGGCTATGTCGGCATCCAGCGCGATCTGCCGCTGGAATACCCGCAGAACTACCGCTTCGACTTCCAGTTGCGCGGCGATTCGCCGAAGAACGATCTGCAGTTCAAGCTGGTCGATGCCAGCGGCGACAACGTGTGGTGGGTGAACAGCCCGAAATACGACTTCCCCCGTGAATGGACACCCGTTCGCTACAAGCAGCGGCATATCGGCAAGGCCTGGGGACCTAGCGCCGATCCGGTGCTGCGCAAGAGCGCCAGGTTGGAATACACCATCTACAACAACGCCGGCGGCAAGGGGTCGGTGTGTTTCGATGAGCTGAGCTTCACTGTGTTGCCGCCGGAGGACCACACTCCGTTGCGAACCACCGCCACATCCACTGCACAAGGCACGGCGACGGAAAGCAGTGCCGGTCTCGCGATAGACGGTGACGTGAACAGCGCCTGGTGGAGCGATCGACAAGCGTCTTCCCCCGAATGGACGCTGGATTTGGGCAAGGTTCGCGAGTTCGGCGGGTTGACGCTGTTGTGGGCGTTCGAGGGCGAGGCGACCCATTACCGCATCCTGCTCTCCGACGATGGACAGGCATGGCACGCGGTGCGCGCGGTGACGGCCGGAAACGGCGGATTCGATGCGGTCGCGCTACCGGAGTCCGAGGCGCGATACGTCCGCATACTGCCGGCGGAAGGGCCCCACGGGCGATTCGGAATCGCCGAGGTCTCGCTTCAGCCACTGCAGTTCGCCGCCACGCCAAACGATTTCGTCAAGTCGATGGCCGCCGCGGCGGACCGCGGTCTGTATCCCCGTGGATTTTCCGGCGAACAAACCTATTGGACCATCGTCGGCATCGACGGCGGTCATGAGCAAGGCCTGATCGGCGAAGACGGCGCCATCGAGTTGGGGAAAGGCGCGCCCAGCATCGCGCCTATGGTCCTGGTCGATGGCAAGCTGGTCACCTGGGCCGATGTCGAGTTGAGCCAATCCTTGCAGGACGGATATCTGCCGATTCCCAGCGTCGATTGGAAGCATGCCGATTTCGGCTTGCGCGTGACCGCGTTCGCCGAAGGCGAGCCGGGCGATGCACGGCTGGTAGGACGCTACCGGCTGACCAATACCGGCAAGCGCACGCGCCACTATGTGCTGGCCTTGGCCGTACAGCCCTGGCAGGTCAATCCGCCCAGCCAATTCCTCAATACTCCAGGCGGCGTCAGCGCGATCACCAAACTGCAGCTGACCCCGACCCATCTCTGGATCAACGACGATACCGACCGACCCGAAGCTCTCCAGCACAAGATCGTGCAGGCCGTCGAGCCTGCCGATGCGATGCTGGCGACGCCTTTCGACGCAGGCATGATCGCCCGGCGGTTGCAGGCGGGCGAAGATCTTTGGGGTAACAAAGACGCCAAGTTGGCCGTGGTGGATGAAGATGCGACGGGGCTGGCTTCCGGCGCGTTGCTGTACCGGATCAAGCTGGCGCCCGGGGAAAGCCGCGAAGTGGCGTGGCTGCTGCCGCTGGAAGGCGGCATCGCCTACGACCACGTCGCCACCGCCGGTTTCGATGCCAATACCGCGCAGGAACGGACTGCTGCGCAGTGGCGCGAAAAACTGGATCAGGTGCGGATCGAGGTTCCGGCGCCGGGACAGGCGCTGGTCGACACCCTGCGGACCGCCACCGCGCACATGCTGATTTCGCGCATCGGCCCGCGCCTGCAGCCGGGCACGCGCTCGTACGCGCGCAGTTGGATACGCGACGGTGCGATGATCTCCGAAGGCCTGCTGCGCATGGGCCGCGAGGGGGTGGTGCGCGACTACGTCGAGTTCTATGCGCCGTACCAGTTCAAGGACGGCATGGTGCCATGCTGCGTTGACGACCGCGGCAGCGATCCGGTGCCGGAGAACGACAGCCATGGCGAACTGATCTACAACATCGCCGAGCTGTACCGCTACGACGGCGACAAGGCGTTCCTGGAACAGATGTGGCCGCATGTGCTGGGCGCTTACGAGTACATGGAGAAGTTGCGCCTGAGCGAACGTACCGAGGCCAACCGCGCGCTCAACCCGGCCTTCTACGGAATGATGCCGGTGTCGATAAGCCATGAAGGCTATTCGGCCAAGCCGGTGCATTCGTACTGGGACAATTTCTGGGCGCTGCGCGGCTACAAGGACGCGGTGGATGTGGCGCTTTGGCTGGGCAAGGACGAGGAAGCCAAGCGCTTCGCCGCTTCGCGCGACCAGTTCCATGAAGACCTGTACCGTTCCTTCGACGCCGCAGTGCGGCAGCACGGCATCGACTTCCTGCCGGGCTCGGCGGAATTGGGCGATTTCGACGCCACCTCGACCACCATCGGTCTGGCGCCGGGCGGCGAGCAGGACAGGATGCCGAAGCGATTGCTGGATGCGACTTTCGAGCGTTACTGGAAGGAGTTCGAGAAGCGCAGCAACGGCACGCGCGAGTGGAAGGACTACACGCCCTACGAATGGCGCAACGTCGCCGCCTTCGTGCGCCTGGGCTGGCGCGAACGCGCCTGGGATGCGGTCCAGTTCTTCTTCAAGGACCGTGCGCCGCAGCCCTGGAACCAGTGGGCCGAAGTCGTTTCGCGCACGCCGCGCAAGCCGTTCTTCCTGGGCGATCTGCCGCATGCGTGGGTGGCGTCGGATTTCGTGCGCTCGGCGCTGGACATGTTCGCCTATGCGCGTGAGTCGGACGACAGCATCGTGCTTGCGGCGGGCATCCCGACGGAGTGGCTGGAAGGGAAGGGCATCGCAATACGCGATCTGCGCACGCCGGAGGGCAAGCTGGGTTATTCGCTGCGGCATGCACGCGGCAAGCTTCAGCTGGAGACCGACGCGGGCCTGAAGAAGCTGCCCGCCGGTGGCCTGGTTCTGCCATGGCCATATTCGAAGCCGCCTGGCAGGACGACAGTGAACGGCCAGCCCGCACAGTGGAAGGATGGTGAGCTGCGCGTGCTCGCGTTGCCCGCGCGCGTCATCGCCGAGACGCCGTAAAGGTGCATCGGAGCGCATCCGATGCCGTAGGAGAGACGCGAGTCGCGATGAGCTCTCCTTGGGAAGTACATTGTTGGCCTACTGCTTCTTGATCGAACCTCTATAAAGAATATTGAAAATCAATGCGGCAATAGCCGCAGTAATCAGTGAATAAACTAGATCGACCGCAACGAACGCTCCGTTCCTAAAAATGCTGATGGCGAGCAGCGAGACAAGAATGAGCAAGAAAAACACAACCGTTCTCTGAAACATAACAAGACCTCGAATTGAGATATGACTGTGAGGCTCATAGGCCCCACAGTCATACGCATTAGCGGCGTTTACTCCGTGGCGTCAGCAGCCATGCACGCAGAAAATTGGCCTATAAATCCGGCCACGGCGCCGATTGCTGCTCCTACCAAGCCGCCTGCTACTGCGCCACCAATTGTTCCCGTAACCATCGTGTCTCTCAAAGCGCCCGCAGTGCACTGGGAAGGGCCTGGGCCGCTACCAGTCAATGTTCCGCCTCTGCTCAAATTAGGCACTCCCACGCCACCCGTAATGCTGAAAACTTCTTGGGTACTCAGGGTTCTCATTATTTTCTCCATTGAATCTCACGCAAATCCTTTGCGCCAAGGGTCAGAGAGACGCTTAACAAACTCCCGACAGCAACATACATATCGCAGCGCTGTATTTTTTTATAGACAAAAATCGGAAACCGATGGTTCGTGTTTTACGAACAATTCCAATTAGGCGACGGCAAGGCCGACGAACGTTCTTGGCCGGAATCATGGATCATCGAACGAGTTGTCGAGATGCGCATTCGATTCAGCATTTTTGACGCGCTAAATGAAATGCTGATTACTAGACGTGTTGCTGCATGAGCACTGCAGTCGCTCGCTATCGATCAGACTCCGCGAACGTTACGGACGATTGAGGCAGCTTTCGCAGAACTGGCCGTGACCTTCTCCCATTCGCCGGCCACGATCCAGTTCTTCGGCACCATCCACGAACCGCCGATGCAGACCACATTGGGCTGCGACAAATAATCGGCGGCGTTGTCTTCGGTGATGCCGCCGGTCGGGCAGATCTTCAGGTCGGACAGCGGACCAGCAAGGCCCTTCAGCATCGCCAATCCACCCACGGCGCTGGCGGGGAACAGTTTGCACACGCGGAAACCGCGCGCCATCAGCGACAGCAGTTCGGTCGGCGTCGCCGCGCCGGGCACGACCGGAATAGGCGCCTTGGCCAGGGCGTCGGCCATCTCCGCGGGCGTGCCGGGCGTGACCAGGAAATCGGCGCCGGCGGCGATGGATTGCTCCATCTGTTCGATAGTCAGCACGGTGCCTGCGCCGATCACGATGTCGGGCAGTTCTTTTTTCAACATCGCCAGCGCTTCCATCGCCACCGGCGTGCGCAGGGTCAGCTCGATCGCCGGCAGACCGCCTTCCAGCAGCGCTGCGGACACTTTGCGGGCTTCATCCAGCGTGTGCACGGTGACCACGGGCAGGATGCCAGCGGCGCGGAGGAGTTGTTCGGCTTTTTGCTGGTGCTGGGCGATGGTCATGCGATTCTCTGGTTCTGTAGTAGAGCCCCTCTCCCATCGGGAGAGGGGTTGGGGTGAGGGTACGGCGGAATCAGTCGGCTTGGGCATCATGGACTTCGCCGTACCCTCATCCGGCGCTTCGCGCCACCTTCTCCCACTGGGAGAAGGGAAAAACTAAGCGTCTTTTGCTTCATGCGGCGCAGCCGCAGCAGCATGATCGTGCCCCAACTCGTATTCCGCATCGTATTCCCAACCACCCTCCGGCGAAGGCGGACCGCAGGAAATCGACAGCGCGCCCTGGTCTGCGGGCGTCACCAGATTGCGATTCCAGGCGAACAGATTACGGCCGAGGTCCTGCGCGGCCGGTGCGGTATTGGGCGCATGACTGCGCGCGTTCCACTCGTCCGCATCGACCAATACTTCCAAGGTGCCGGCCTCGGCATCCAACCGGATCATGTCGCCTTCGCGCAGCTTGCCGATCGGCCCGCCGCGCGCCGCCTCCGGAGTGAGGTGGATGGCGGCGGGAATCTTGCCGGAGGCGCCGGAAAGGCGGCCGTCGGTGACCAGCGCAACGCGCCTGCCCTGGTTCTGCAGCAGGCCCAGCAGCGGGGCGAGCGAGTGAAGCTCGGGCATGCCGTTGGCGCGTGGGCCCTGGTAGCGGACCACGGCGATGAAATCCTGCGGCAGCACGCCTGCGGCATGCAGTTTGTTGAGCGCACGCGGATCGTCCAGGACCACCGCGGGGGCTTCGATGCGGTGGTATTCGGACTTCACTGCAGAGATTTTCATCAACGAGCGGCCCAGATTGCCGCGCAGCAGGCGCAGCCCGCCGTGCGGGTCGAAGGCATCGGCCACTGGACGCACGACCGCTTCGTCCGCGCTCTTGGCGATGCCCGGCGTGTAGTCCAGCTTGCCGTCGGTCAGGCGCGGTTCGTCGCAGAACGCGCGCATGCCGCCGGCAACGACGGTGGCGATATCGCCATGCATCAGGCCGGCGTCGATCAGCTCGCGGAATACGAACTGGGTGCCGCCCGCTGCCGCGAAACGGTTCACATCGGCGTCGCCGTTCGGATACACGC
Organism: Pseudoxanthomonas sp.; assembly: GCA_036383995.1. Taxonomy (GTDB): domain Bacteria; phylum Pseudomonadota; class Gammaproteobacteria; order Xanthomonadales; family Xanthomonadaceae; genus Pseudoxanthomonas_A. The sequence goes on along the minus strand of DASVNG010000006.1, from coordinate 34,440 downwards.
GCGCCAGCAGCGGCACGATCTGGGAAAGCTCGTCCATGTCGTCCCAGGTCAGCATCACGCCTGCGGCGCGCGCGACGGCGATCCAGTGGATGGTGTGGTTGGTGGAGCCGCCGGTGGCCATCAGCGCGACCATGGCGTTGACGATGGCGCGTTCGTCGATCAGGTGGCCGATGGGGCGATAGTCGTTGCCCAATGCGGTGATGCGCAACGCGCGTTCGGTGGAAGCGCGGGTCAGCGCGTCGCGCAGCGGCGTGCCGGGATTGACGAAAGACGTGCCGGGAAGCTGCAGGCCCATCGCTTCCAGCAATACCTGGTTGGAATTGGCGGTGCCGTAGAAGGTGCAGGTGCCGGCGGCATGGTACGAAGCCGCTTCGACTTCCAGCAGTTCCTCGCGGGTCGCTTCGCCGGCGGCGTAGCGCTCGCGCACTTCGGCTTTCTTCTTGTTCGGAACGCCCGGCGTCATCGGGCCGGCGGGCACGAACATCGCCGGCAGGTGACCAAAAGCGAGCGCGCCGATCAGCAGGCCGGGCACGATCTTGTCGCAGACGCCCAGGTATAGCGCGGCGTCGAACATGTCGTGGCTCAGCGAGATGGCGGTGGCCTGGGCGATGTTGTCGCGCGAGAACAGCGACAGCTCCATGCCCGGCCGACCCTGGGTGACGCCGTCGCACATCGCCGGTACGCCGCCGGCGACTTGCGCGGTGGCGCCGAGTTCGCGGGCGACCTGGCGCACGATCTCCGGGTAGTGCTCGAACGGCTGGTGCGCCGACAGCATGTCGTTGTAGGCGTTGATGATGCCCAGGTTGGGGGTGATGTCGGCGCGCAGTCGGCCCTTGTCGGTGGTACCGGAAGCGGCGAAGGCATGGGCCAGGTTGCCGCAGCTCAGGCGCGTGCGGTTGGGGCCTTCGCGGTGGGCGGCGTCGATGCCGGCCAGGTAGGCGCGCCGCGAATCGGCGCTGCGCTTGCGGATGCGTTCGGTGATTTCGTGGAGTCTTGGATGCAGGGTCATGGCGAAGGCTGGGTCTGCGGAGGGGGCAGGGAGCGAGGCGAAAGAATTCGCTGTCAGACCAAAATAAGACCAATTTTCCGGGCAGGTCTGGCCGAGCGCTCCACGGGACCGAGTTTAGCCCTTCCTGGGTTTCATTTCCCGGCTAATTTAGATGCCAGTGCGATACCACTTCGCGTCAGCACTGGCTGGCCGCAAGGTCCTACTTGGTGCCGAAGCTTTCCACCGCGAAGGCGGCCGCACCCAGCAGCCCGGGGCGTGGATGCACCACGGCCAGGGTAGGCACGCGCGACATGGCGGGCGAGAACCGGCCCTTGTGCTCGAAGCGTTGGCGGAAGCCGGAATGCTGAAGCGAGGACAGCAGCTTGGGTACCAGGCCGCCGGTGAGGAATACGCCGTCCCAAGCGCCGGCGCTCAACACCAGATCGCCGGAAATCGCGCCGAACACGGCGCAGAACACATCCAGGGTGCGCATGCAGCGCACATCGCCTGCCGCGGCGCGCGCGGTGATGTCGGCCGGTTGCATCGGGCCGGGATCTTCGCCGGCGATCTCGCTCAGGGCGCGGTGCAGGTTGACCAGACCGGGCCCGCAGATCAGACGCTCGTTGGAAACGCGGCCGAACTGCGCCGACAGTTTTTCGAGTATCTCGATCTCTTCGGGCGTGCCGGGCGGAAAACTGACATGGCCGCCTTCGGTTTCCAGCGGATAGCGACGGCCATCGCGCACGATCAAGCCACCCACGCCCAACCCGGTGCCGGGGCCGATGACGGCATAGGTCTTGTTCGCCGTCGCAGGCGCCGGCGACCAGCGCGCGCCGCCGATCGGCACTACGTCGGCTTGCGTGAGCAGCGACACCGCCATCGCCTGCGCGGCGAAGTCGTTGACCAGCTTGATGTCGTCGAAGCCCAACGCGGTACGCGTGCGCGAAAGCGAAATGACCCAGGGATGGTTGGTGATGCGTGCTTCGTCGCCATCGACGCGGCCGGCGACCGCGAACACACCGTTTTGCGCGGTCGCGCCGGTCTTGTCCAGGTAGTGCTGCGCGGCATCGGCAAGCGAAGGGAAATCCGCTACCGCGAATTCCCCGACGCTATCGACGATGAGCGGGGTTTCAAGCGACGTATCGGCCAGCGCGAAGCGCGCATTGGTGCCGCCGATGTCGGCAAGCAGTACACGCTCCGTAGAAGCACGTTCTGCGGAAGCAGTAGGCGCGGCGGTCATGCGGAGTACTTCAAGCGATGGTTACAAAGAGTATTCCGCGGCATCCGACTCAGTCGTCCTCGTTGGCCAAGGCTGCGCCGTGACTGGCGACAACTTTCGCATAATAGCGTGCGCTGTCCTTCGGCGTGCGGTTCTGGGTCTCGAAGTCCACATGGACAATACCGAACCGTTTGGAGTAGCCCAGCGACCATTCCAGGTTGTCCAGCAGCGACCAAACGAAGTAGCCGCCGATGTCGCAACCGGCCTCGATGGCCGCGTGCACCGCGCGCAAATGCTGGCGCAAGTAGCTGAGCCGCAAGGGATCGCGCACGCGTCCGTTCTCCGATTTGGGCGGATCGAAGAAGGCCGCGCCGTTCTCGGTGATGAATACTTTGGGATTGCCGTAGCGTTCCTTCACCCACACCAGCGTGTCGGTTAGTCCCTGAGGGAATACCTCCCAACCGGTTTCTGTATACGTATGCTGGTTCTGCCGGACCGGTGCGACCTTCAGCGGCCAGTTCGATTCGTCGTGCTTGGCCACGTTGCGGGTGTAGTAGTTGACGCCGATGAAATCCAGCGGCTGCTTGATCAGGTCCATGTCGTCCTGCGACCACTCCGGCCAGGCTTCGCCGAAGATCTCGCGCAGCTCTTCCGGGTAGGTGCCGAAGAACGCCGGGTCCAGGTATTGGCGATTCATGTAAGCCTCGGCGCGACGGGTCGCGGCCAGATCTTCGGCGCTATCGCTGGCCGAATACTTCGGCTCGATGTTCACCACCAGGCCGATCTCGTGCTTGCCGACTTCGCGGTACGCCTTCACCGCCGCGCCATGCGCGCGCATCAGGTTGTGCGAGGCGATGGGCGCTTCGAAACGGTTGCGGTGCCCCGGCGCCAGCGCGCCGTGCAGGTAGCCGCCATCGGTGACCACCCACGGCTCGTTGAGCGTGGCCCAGCGCTTGATGCGGCCGTCCAGGCGCTCGAACATCAGGCGGCCGTAATCGGCGAACCAGCCGGCGATATCGCGGTTCAGCCAGCCGCCCTGGTCGTCCAGCGCGGCGGGCAGGTCCCAGTGGAAGAGGGTGGCGACGGGCTGGATGTCGTTTTCCAGCAGGGTATCGACCAGGCGTTCGTAGAAGTCCACGCCTTTCTGGTTCACCCGGCCACGGCCCTCGGGCAGCACCCGGCTCCAGGAAATGCTGAAGCGGTAGGCCTGCATGCCCAGTTCTTTCATGATCGCGATGTCGCCGCGCCAGCGGTTGTAGTGGTCGCAGGCCACATCGCCGGTGTCGTTGTTGAGCATGCGGCCCGGGGTGTGGGCGAAACGCTGCCAGATGCTGGGGCCGGCGCCGTCGGCGAGCGGGGAGCCTTCGATCTGGTAGGCGGCGGTGGCGCTTCCCCAGACGAAATCGTCCGGGAACTGGTAAATATTCGACATGGCCCCTCCGGCGGTGTCGGTGGATATATCTGGGATTCGGAGTATTGCGTTGTGAAAACGGTTACATGGCAGAATACCGCAAGCCTTCGATCAGCGGAACCGGTCAAAGGGCAGAAATAGAAATAAAGCCAACTGCATCCCGATTGCCGCACCCGGCAATCATGGGCATGCCCAGCAGTCACCGGGAGGGCCGGCGACCGTCAGTAGTTCATCGCCGGAGAAATGATGGCCAGCGTTCGATTAGACAACGTCCGCAAGGTATACGAAAAAGGCCAGGTGGCCGTGCATGGGGCCAGTTTCGAAGTGGCCGATGGCGAGCTGATGGTGCTGGTGGGGCCGTCGGGCTGCGGGAAATCCACTTTGCTGCGGATGATCGCCGGGCTTGAGGAAATCACCGGCGGCACCCTTTCCATCGGCGGTCGCGTGGTCAACGAAGTGGCCCCGAAGGACCGGGACATCGCCATGGTGTTCCAGAGCTATGCGCTATACCCGCACATGACCGTGGCCGAAAACCTCGCCTTCGGCCTGAAGCTGCGCAAGCACGACAAAGCCACCATCGAGAAACGGGTCGCCGCAGCGGCCGAGACCCTGGGGCTTACGCCGATGATGGACAAACTGCCGGGGCAGATGTCGGGCGGCCAGCGCCAGCGCGTGGCATTGGGCAGGGCGCTGGTGCGCGAGCCTTCGGTCTTCCTGCTGGACGAGCCGCTCTCCAACCTGGACGCCAAGCTGCGCCACTCGGTACGCACCGAGATCGCCCGCCTGCACCGGCAACTGGGCACCACCATGATCTACGTCACCCACGATCAGGTCGAAGCCATGACCCTGGGACAACGCATCGTGGTGATGAAGGACGGCGAGGTGCAGCAGATCGATACGCCGATGGCGCTGTACCTGAAACCGGCCAACCTGTTCGTGGCCACCTTCATCGGCAGCCCGAAAATGAACCTGCTGTGGGGCGAACTGCAGCAGCGCGACGATGGCCTGCGCCTGGTCGTCGGCGAGGGCGTCGAACTGCCGTTACGGCAAGAGGCCATGCAATCTGCGTTGCGGGCCTATGTAGGCAGGCAATTGACCGTCGGCTTGCGGCCGGAAGACATGCACCTGGGGCCGGCAAGTCCGGACAGCCTGCCGGCCAAGGTCGAGGTGGTGGAGCCCGTGGGCAACGAGGCTTTCCTCAATCTGGGCTGCGGCGGTTGCGATCTGGTGATCCGCCTGCCTCCCTACCACCTGCCTGCGGTGGGCGACCAGGTTCACCTGGGCTATGCGGCCGAACGCATGCATTTCTTCGATAGCGAAACCGGGCAGGCGTTGTCGCCGATAGCCTAGAGATTGGACAGATCGCTGCCTTTCACCTGCAGGTTGCGCCGCAGGTGTTCGCGCAATGGTTTGCTGGGCGGTTTCGGCGCCGCGCCGCCCAGGCGACGGTGCAGGAACTCCTCCATCAGGTAGAAATAGGCCTCGCGCGTGCGCGGATCCTCCAACTGGTGACGACCCTCGGCATCGATGAACAGGCTGAAATCCTTGCCCAGCGATTTCAGCTCGGCGGCGTAGTGGGTCACGCTGCGGATCGGCACGCGCTCATCGTCGGCGCCGGCCAGCAGCAGCAGCGGGCGCGACAACTTGTCTGCGTTGGCGATGGGCGATTGGATACGCAGGCGCTCGGCCACGCCGGCATCGGCGGGATCCAGCGACAACAGCCGCATCGTGGTGGACATCGGAATGCCATCGGTGAACTGATCGGCCGAATGCGCATACCAGCGCAGCACCCAGCCGAAATCGGCCGGCGGCACGGCGGCGATGCCCGCCTTGAACAGTTCCGGCTGGAAGGTGACGCCCTGCAACGCGGAGTAGCCGCCGAACGAGGCGCCATCGATACCCACGCGCGCAGGATCGCCTATGCCCTGGTCCAGCAGGAAGCGCACGCCGTCGACGATGTCCTGCTGCACGCGGCCATTGCCGAAATCGCCGTGCGCCGAAAAAAGATAGTCGCGGCCCAGGCCGGTGGAGCCGCGGAAGTTCGGTTCGAACACGATGTAGCCGCGGTTGGCGAGCAACTGGCCGGTCGAACTGAACTCCGGGCGCGCCAGGCTGAACGGCCCGCCGTGCACATGCGCCATCAACGGCGCGCGCGCAGCGTCGATCCCCGGGGGCACCATCAGGAAGCCGTGCAGGCGCATGCCGTCGGAGGCGCGGTAAGCGAAGGCGATCCTGCGCGCCATCGCCGATTCGGGCGGCCGTGCGACGGTCTGTCCCGCATGTCGGAAAGCGATGTCGTCCAGGATGTCGCGGAAACCGCTGGTGGCCGGATCGTAAAGGTGGAACCGCGCGCCTTTCAGCGAACCCGAGCGTTCCCGCACCAGCCACCGCGCGTTGGCGCCGTCGCCCGCTTCGATGCTCAGGTTGCACGCCGGATATCGCCGCTCTATCGCTTCGACGTGGCGGCGTGTGGCCGGCGTCAGCCCGTAGTTCGCGGCCACGGTGCTGCGATAGCTGGCGATGAGAGGTTGCCCGGTCCGCGGGTCCGGCACGACTTCGTCCAGATCGGCCTCGCCGCGCGGATCCGCATGCAGCGTCGTCAGTCTTCCTTGGTAGTCCAGCAACGCCAGGCGCCGGAAGCCGCTGCCCGTATCGGTGATCAGCAGGAGTTCCTGGCCGGCATTGAGAGTGGAGACGATGCGACAGCGGTCCAGGCCCTGGCAACGCATCGCCTGCCGCAACCGGTTGTCCTGCTTGCGGTAGATGACGTACTTGTCTTTCTCGGCCAGGGTCACGAACGCAAGACGGCCGTTCGGACCGAAAGCGAAATCGACGATGGGCTTGGCGTCTTCATGCAGCATGGTCGACTTGCCATCGACGCCGATGCGCAGCAAGCGCCACTTGCGCGGCAGGCGCGACACCTTGGGCGGAATCTCCACGACCAGGGCCGCCGCGGGAAGCGCCGGATCGGCGCCCTTGAACGCGCGTCGCCAGCTTCCGTCCAGTTTGGCGATGACGCCGGACCCGGGCTGTCCGGCCGCCGCAAGCGCGGACAATTGCCGTGGCGAGGACAGGAACAGCCAACGGCTGTCGCGCGACCAGCTCAACTGCGCCGATTCGGTGTCCGGCAACAGCTGCTTCGCCGCACCGCCCGCGGTCGGCAGCAGCCACACGCCGCGATTGCTGCCTTCTTCCCGCAAATAGGCGACATGCCGGCCATCGGGCGAAAGCCAGGCGCCCACGACGCCGGCCTTGGCGAGGAACTGAGCGCGATCCAACTGCGGCGCGCGTGGCCGCGCGCGTTCGGCGAAAACGGCGGCGCGCAGAGCGGTCGTTTCATCCGCGCGTGCGGATGAAGAGGGCGACAACGCGAGAACCGCGATCGCAAGCGCGCACTGAATACCCTGCGTCAAGGCAACGGCCGCCCGCGCCCCGAAACTCTTCGGGAACTTCAACATGTTCTTCTCCTGCGGGCCCGCACAAGGACGGGCCGGAATGAAATCAGCGATGGGTCATGCCGTAGCGGCCTGCGCCAGCGGCAGGTCCTCCAGCACTTCGCGTTTGGGATGGATCAACCAGAGGCTCATCAAGGCGGGCGGACCGACCGCTCCGCAAACCGCGATCCAGGCGATGCGCGCCGGCATCGCAAGCGCAGTCTGCCGTGTTCGCCAGACCGCGCCCAGCAACGAAAGCAGCATCAGCACGGCGGCGATCGTCTGCGCACTGCGGGGCACTGCGGGGCGGTCGGTTTCGTCGTCCGGCAGGTAACCCGAAAACAGACGGGCGATGGCTCTTTGCGCGGAGTACAGCGCGGACGAGGTGTACCAGTTCTGGTAACGCCAGGCGACCGGATAATCCATGATCAGATCGCGCCGTGCGACCTGGGTGACATGGCCTTGCGTGTCCACCCTTATCAATTGCTGGAAAGGCAATGCGCCCTCGGCGTTGTAGGAACGGCGGGTGTAGGTGAAGGAACCCAGCCAGCCATCCAGCAGTTCCATCAGTTCGATGCGGATCAAATCGCCCGGCTTGCCCGGCAGCGGCAAGCGCTGGCGCGGGGTCAGCACGCCGTCGCCATTGCTGAATTCCTCAACGTCGTAGAAATACAGGCCGCGGTTGCTGAGCAGCGCCAGGTCGTCGCCGACTTTTCCGTAACCGGTGACGACTTCGCCCAACGGCAGGCGCGCGCGCGGCAGCATCAATTCGTCGTCTTCGTAGTACTGGTACACGGTGTCGCCGGTGAAAAAAACGCCGTCTGGGCCGGGCAGCGGAGGCGTGGGGAACGGCTGCTGCCCGGCGACGCCCAACGTTCCCACCGGGCGCTTGTCCACCAGGCTGTAGCCGTGAAAACGCATGTCGTCGTGGCTGAACACCCAACGTACGCGGCGGGTGGCGTCGTCGAATTCCATCGGCGCCAGGTTGGTAAGTTCGTTGCGCACCGGCACCGCGCGCAGGTAGGACTGCAGCCCGAACATCTCGGAAATGCCGGCTTGTTCGCGCCATAGCGGCGCTTGCGGATCGGTGCTGTTTTTCAGCCCGGCGATCATCAAATCCTTGGCTTCGGCATTCTCCGCTTCCTTCTCGCCGCCCGTCAGCGGCACCGCCATGTTGTTGGGATGCGAACCCTGCGCTATCCAGACGAATTCCACGCCGAAACCCACCATCACCAGCGCGAACCACATCGCCATCTGCAAAGGCAGCGCAGTGACCACGATGCCCGCCGGATTGCCCGGGGCTGCATTCAGATCCGGTTTGAACGCGGTCAGGTTCATGGCCGCCAGGAACACGAGCGCCAGGCATTGCACCGCGATCGCGCCCATGCCCGTAGCCTTGCCGAAGACCAGCAACAATACGAACACCAGCGCGCAAAAGCTGTAGCGCTTGTTGGCCAGCATGGCGTAACTGCCGGCCAGATAGGTGCACAACGCCACCAGCCAGGCCGACAGCGCCAGCAGCAGGTGGCGTGAGTCGACCACGCGCGCGGTCATCGACTCCTGCCAGCCGGCGAGCACCAGCAGGGGCAGCAGCACGGCGATCGCCAGCAGCGCCGCGCCGGCGCCGAACAACGCGGCAGCGACCTGCCAGTGCGGCATCGGTCGGTGCAACAGGTTCAACCAGATGTTGGGGCGCCGGTAGCCGCCCATCTGATAGAGCCCTAGCAACAGACCGGTCAGCCCGTACAGACCGCCGATGACCTGATAGACCAGCAGGGGCTGTTGCGCCATGTCGACGACGCGGCTCATGAAACCCAGCAGCACCAACTGCAACGCGGCGTAGGCGATGGCCCAGCTGCGGAAGCGCAGTATTTCGGCCTTGAACAAATCCCACATGTTTAGATTCTCCGAGGTTGGCGCCGCGTCAGGCGGACGCGCTTGCCAGCGCTTGCGGCGCGGCGTGGTTCTTGGCCAGGAAGCTGTTGACCGCGCGGTCCAGGCTCACCTGCATGCTCTGCACCGAGCGTGCGCCGTGGGTGCGCAGGAAATCGCCGAAACGCTCGTCCTGGTCCAGCACCAGGTAGTGATGCAGGCCGTCCAGGCGCTGCACTTCCAGCAAGCCGGGCACGGTGGCGGGCTCCGGACCCTTGAAGGGAATGTCGGCGACCCAGTGCGTCACCCGCGCGCAGAAATCGTCGGGTGCCGACATGTTCTTCAACTGTCCGCGCTCGAGGATGATCAGGTTGTCGGCGACGCGCTCGATCTCTTCCATCTGGTGCGAGCAATAGATCACCGTGCATTCGTCGGCGGCGTTGCTGTACATCAGCGACTCCAGGAACGCGCGCTTGGCGACCACGTCCAGGCCCAGGGTCGGCTCGTCCAGCACCAGCAGCTCGGGGCGCTGCGCCAGCGCCAGGGCCAGGTTGAAGCCGGCGCGCTCGCCGCGCGAGAGCTGGCCGACTTTCTGCTCCGGCAGTACGTGATAGTGGTCCAGCACGCCGCGGAAAGCGGTCTCGTTCCAGCGCGAATACAGGCGGCGATGCATGGCGATGACCGCCGACACCTTCATCCAGCCGGGGAGCGTGTGTTCTTCGTTGACGAAGCCGATGCGTTCGCGGTCGCCGGGCGTCAGCTTGCGGCTGTCGCGCCCGAGGATGCGCGCCTGGCCCGCCGTCTGCGGAAGGAAGCCGAGCAGCACGCGGAACAACGTGGATTTGCCGGCGCCGTTGGCGCCGACGATGGCATGGATGCGTCCACGCGGAATGCGCAGATCGAGGCGGTCGAGCGCCAGCTTGCGCCCGTAACGCTTGCTCAGCGTCTCGGTTTCAATCACGTAATCGTTTTGCGGAACGGACATGGCGGTCTCGTGCGTAGCGGGAACGGGCGAAGGGAAGGGATCAGGTAGGGGAGTCAGGCGGTCTTGCGGGGCGCCAACGCACGAAACTCGGCTTCCAGGCGGGCCTGCACCTCGCCAGGCGGGTAGTCGAGCGCGATCACGTCGTTGAGGAAGCGCCCGATCGCATCGTCCAACCGCCGTTCGCGCTCGGCGTCGCTCAAGCGTTGGCGCGGGGTGGCCACGTACAGGCCCAATCCCTGGCGCGATTCCAGCCAGCCCTCGGTAGTGAGTTCGGCGTAGGCCTTGGCCACGGTGTTGGGGTTGATGGTCAGCTGTTGCGCCAATCCGCGCACGCTGGGCAGCTGGTCGCCGGTGGCCAGCTCGGCCGTGGCGATCTTCATGCGGATCGCATCCACGATCTGCTTGCTGATGGGGCGGGGGTCGCCAGTGGCGATCTGGATCATCAATGCCTGGGTGCGCGCCATTGTCCGTCTCTACTGTGTCTTCTGTAATGTGACTACTAGTACAGTACGAACATGGCCTGCTGTCAACCCCCTGAAAGTCATGCCAAACGAAGGGGCGGCTGTGATGGTCTGTCGTCGGCCGTAGGCGACCGGTGTTGTCGGGGAGGTCCGCGTCGATCCGGATCGACGGCGCGTAATGCCGCAGCAAGCGAAGCGCTTTCACGGGTACGACTCGAGAAACGCGGTCTGCGACCCATGCCGCTTGGCCGGTCTGGCCGTTGTAACGAAAACTACTGCATGATGACCGCCCCAAGCGGGCATGCGGTGGCGTCATGTCGTTCTGGAAGAAATCCAGGCTGCTTTTCTTCGTCCCCCTCGCACTGGCGCTGCTGGCCGGCCTGTATGCGCTGCTGGGTTTCTGGGCATTGCCCAAGTACCTGCGCTCCCAGGCCGTCGAATACGTGGCGACGGAACTGGGCAAGGATCTGGCCCTGGGCGAGATCAAGTTCAATCCTTTCACCTTCCAACTCGAGATCCGCGACATCGCCATCCGCGATCGCGGCGCCGCTCGCGGCAAACCGCTGGTGGCGCTGAAACGTCTGTTCGCCGATTTCCAGGTTTCCTCGTTATGGAAGAGCGGCTACGTGTTCCGTCAGGTCGAGCTGGATCAGCCGTTCGCGCGCGCCATCATCCGTGCGGACGGTTCGCTCAACCTGGCGGAGTTGATACCGAAGGAAAAAGAAGAAACGCCGACGCCGGAAGTGCTGATCGAACAATTCCAGGTCAAGGGCGGCCGTGTCGATTTCGCCGACCAGAGCCGCCGCCTGAAGCCGGAAAAAACCCTGGCGCCCATCGATTTCAGCCTGCGCGATTTCCGCACCACCGCCGAGAGCGGCGGCTTCACCTTGGCCGCCGCCAGCGAGCGGGGCGAGCGTTTCGACTGGCAGGGCAAGTTGAACCTGCAACCGTTGGCTTCCACCGGCCAGTTCCGCGTGTCCGCGCTGCAGGCGCGCAGCGTGTACGAATTCCTGAGCGACGAACTGCCGATGGAGCTCAGTGCCGGCAGCTTCGATGTGGACGGGCGTTATGCGTTCTCCGCCGGCAAGCAGGCGGGCACGCAACTGGATGCGACCTTGTCCAAGGCAACGGCCACCGGGCTGGCCCTGCGCGCGCATGGCGTGGACCAGGACTGGGTGACGCTGCCAAAAGCAACGTTGGACAACACGCGGCTATCGCTGGCGCGGCGGTCGGTGGAGATCGACGCCCTGCGTCTGGAAGGCATGCAGGCCACGTTATGGCGTGAGCGCGACGGCTCGTTGAATCTGGACCGCCTGCTGGCGCCGTCGCCCGAAGCCGCTGCGGTTGCGCCGACCTCCAAACCGGTAGCCGCGCCGTCGGATTGGAAGGTCGTACTGGGGCGGCTTGCGCTGCAGCAGGGACGGCTGGATTTCGAGGATCGCAGCGTGAGCCCGGCGGCGAAATTCCAACTCTCGCCGTTGGCGTTGAATGTCGACGACGTCAGTCTCGATCTGGCCAAGCCGTTATCGCTCACCTTGCAGACCACGCTCAACGGCAAGGCGCCGTTGTCGCTGAGCGGTAGCGTGGTGCCGGAAACGGCAGCAGCGGATCTGCAGGTGGAATTGTCCGGCTTGCCGTTGCGCGAGGTGATGGCCTACCTGCCGCATTACCCCAGCTTGACCTTGAAGTCCGGCGTGGTCGGCGCCAAAGGCCAACTGCGCCTGCAACCGGAACCAGCGCCCGGCCCATCGCTGAGTTTCGATGGGGACGCTTCGGTGTCGGACTTCGATTTGCTGGAAACCGCTGGCGCCCGCGAATTCATTTCCTGGGACCGTCTGGATGCGCAGGGCATCGCCTTCGCCCAGGCGCCCGATTCGGTGTCCATCAAGCAGATCAAGGCGCGCAAGCCGTTCGCCCGGGTGATCGTGGCGCCGGACCGGACCATCAACCTGGTCAGCATCCTGTCCGCGCCCTCGGGCGCTGCGCCTGCCGCGTCCAGCGGAAAAGAGACGACGGAGATGCCCATCAAACTAGGGCGCCTGTCGCTGGGGAACGGCGTGATGGGCTTCGCCGACTATTCCATCGAGCCCAACTTCCAGGCCCGCATCGACGCGCTCAGCGGCAGCATCGCCGGCCTGTCCACCGCCACCGACTCGGTGGCCGACATCGACCTCAAGGGCCAGATCATCAACAAGTATTCGCCGGTGACCATACAGGGCGGCACCAACCTGTTCGCCTACGACAAGCACACCGACATCAAGATGACCTTCCGCAACATCGACTTGCCCATCTTCAATCCGTATTCGGGACGGTTCGCCGGCTACGCCATCGCCAAGGGCAAACTGACCACCGAACTGCACTACCAGATCGACGACCGCAAACTGCAGGCCGCGCATCACGTGATCCTGGATCAGTTGGAATGGGGCCAGGCCACCGACAGCAAGGACAAGGTTTCGCTGCCGGTGCGGCTGGCGACTTCGCTGTTGAAGGACCGCCATGGCGTCATCGACCTCAATCTGCCGGTCAACGGCACCCTGGACGATCCCAAGTTCCGCGTCGGTCCGGTGATCTGGCAGATCGTCAAGAACATCCTGACCAAGGTGGTGACCGCGCCGTTCTCCTTCCTCGGCTCGCTGTTCGCCGGAGCGGAGGATGCGCAATACGTGAGCTTCGCGCCGGGCTCGGCCGAACTTTCCGAAAGCGCCAAGACCCAGCTCGCCGCCCTGGCCAAGGGCCTGGTGGACAGGCCGGCGCTCAAGCTGGACATTCCGTCCGGCGTGGTCGCCGAACTGGACCCCGGCGCGTTGGCCGAGGCGCGTCTGCAGCAGGCGCTGGCGGGCCAGGAGAAAGCGGGGGAGGTCGGAGTATCCCTGGCGACGATGGAACCCGAACGGCAGGTGGAATTGCTCAGCAAGCTCTACAAGCAGGTGGTCGGCAGCAAGCCGGAATTGCCCGATCCGGAACCCCCGGCGGCCGAAGAAGAAGCTACCCGCAAAGAGAAGCGGGCATTGCGCGAACAGGCGCAGGCCGCCTGGCTCAAGACCGAACTGCTGGCCCGCTATCAGGCAACGCCGGCGGAATTGCAGGAACTTGGCCGCACCCGCGCCAGCGCCATCCAGGACGCCTTGCTGGCGGGCGGCGAACTGGACCCGGTGCGCGTCTTCATCACGGCCAACAAGGCGCCGGCAGCGCACGAGGGCCAGGTGCGGCTGGAACTGGGGTTGGAGTAACGGGCCGGCAAGCTCCGCTCTCCAGGGCCATGGGCCGCAGTAGGCAGCCGTTCCACCCCTGTGGCCCGTTATACTCCCTGGTTGATACTCTGTTTGCGGAGTGTCTTCGCCATTTGAATCAATCATTTGGCGTTGAAACCTAATCCCGATTACCAAATGTGGCAGCGCGCCGGTCGATCCGGCCGCGATGCCCGGAAGCAACCGCCGCATGCGCCTTTCCACCATCAAGCTGTCCGGTTTCAAATCCTTCGTCGACCCGACCACCCTGCATCTGCCCACCAACATGACCGGTGTGGTCGGTCCGAACGGCTGCGGCAAATCCAACATCATCGATGCGGTGCGCTGGGTGATGGGCGAAAGCTCGGCCAGCCGCCTGCGCGGCGATTCGTTGACTGACGTGATTTTCTCCGGTTCGGCCGCGCGCAAGCCGGTTTCGCAGGCCACGGTCGAGCTGATCTTCGACAACAGCGACCACACCATCGCCGGCGAGTTCGCCGCCTTCAACGAAATCTCGGTCAAACGCCTGGTCAGCCGCGACGGCACCAGCAACTATTACTTGAACGGCACCAAGTGCCGCCGCCGCGACATCACCGATCTGTTCCTGGGCACCGGCCTGGGCCCGCGCAGCTACTCGATCATCGAGCAGGGCATGATCAGCCAGATCATCGAAGCGCGCCCGGAAGACCTGCGCATCTATCTGGAAGAAGCGGCCGGCATCTCCAAGTACAAGGAGCGCCGCAAGGAAACCGAAACCCGCATCCGCCACACCCGCGAAAACCTCGACCGCCTGGGCGACCTGCGCGAAGAGATCGCCAAGCAGCTGGAGCACCTCAAGCGCCAGGCCCGTCAGGCCGAGCAATACCAGGCGCTGCAGGAAGAACGAAAGATCAAGGACGCCGAGTGGAAGGCGTTGGAATACCGGGGCCTGGACGGCGAACTGCAGAAACTGCGCGAAGGCCTGTCGCAGGAAGAGACCAAGCTGCAGCAACTCATCGCCGAGCAGCGCGAAGCCGAACGCCAGTTGGAGACCGGCCGCGCCGGCCGCGAATCGGCCAGCGACGCCTTGAACAAGGCCCAGGGCGAGGTCTACCAGGTAGGCAGCGCGCTGGCCCGCATCGAACAGCAGATCCAGCACCAGCGCGAGCTCGCCGAACGTCTGCAGAAAGCCCGCGACGAAGCGCAGAACGCGCTCTCCGAACTGGGCCAGCACATCAGCGGCGACGAAACCAAACTGACGGTGCTGCGCGCTTCGGTCGACGAAGCCGAACCGCAATTGGCGGAGTTGCAGGAAAACGACCAGTACAAACAGGAAGCCCTGCGCGAAGCCGAGACCAAACTGCAGGACTGGCAGTCGCGCTGGGAAACCCATAGCCGCGATTCGTCCGAAGCCGCGCGCGCCGGCGAAGTGGAACGCACCCGTGTCGACTACCTGGATAAGCAGTCGCTGGAAGCCGACCGCCGCCGCGAGGTGCTGACCAGCGAGCGCAGCGGGCTGGATCTGGACGCGCTGGCCGCGCTCTTCGAACAGGCCCAGCAGCAGCACGAAACCCAGAAGGCTTCGCTGGACGGGCTCAACACCGATCTGGAAACCCGCAAGCAATCCGTCGGCGCCCTGCAGGAACAACAGCGCGGCGCGCAATCGGAGCTGGCGGAAGTCCGCAAGAACACCCAGGCCGCGCGCGGCCGCCTGTCCTCGCTGGAAACCCTGCAGCATGCCGCGCTGGGCCAGGAGCAGGGCGCGGCGGTGGCCTGGCTGAAATCGCGGGGCCTGGATTCGGCCAGCCGCGTCGGCGAAAAGCTGACCGTCGAATCGGGCTGGGAAAACGCCGTCGAAGGCGCGCTCGGCCAGTTGATCGAGGGCGTTCTCGTCGATGCTCCCGAAACGCTGGTCGATGCGCTGGGCGAACTCGGCGAAGGCCGCATCGCGCTGGTGTCTTCCGACGACGACGGCTCTCCCTTCGCTTCCACTTCGCTCGCGGCCAAGGTGCAGGGCCCGCTGGCGATCCGCCGCCTGCTCGCGCGCCTGCACGTGGCCGAGGACCTGGCCGAAGCGCGCCGCCTGCTGCCGCAGCTGGGCGAGGGCGATTCGGTCATCACCCGCGGCGGCGAACGCATGGGCGCCGGCTGGGTGCGCGTGTTGCGTTCGGGCGCGGCCAAGCAGGGCGCGCTGCTGCGCGAGCGCGAGATCCAATCGCTGCGTATCGACATCGAATCGCTGCAGACACGCGAAGCCGAACTCGACCAGCTGCTGACCAGCTTCCGCGATCAGCTGCTGGCCGCCGAACAGCACCGCGAAGACGCGCAGCGCGCTTTGTACATGGCCCACCGCGGCGTTTCCGAACTGGCCGGCCAGTTGCAGAGCCAGCAGGGCAAGGTGGAATCGGCGCGAAACCGCATCGACCGTATCGACGGCGAACTGCTGCAGCTGCTCGAAACCCTGGACAACAGCCGCGAACAGGCCCGCGAGGCCCGCTCGAAGCTGGAAGACGCGATCAGCCGCATGGGCGAGCTGGAAACCACGCGCCAGGCGCTGGACGCCGAGCGCCGCCAACTGGCCGAAGCGCGCGACGCCGCGCGCGATGCGGCCCGCAATTCCCGCGACACCGCCCACGCGCTGGCGCTGACCCTGGAGTCGCAGCGCACCCAGATCGTGGCCTTGAGCCAGGCCCTGGAGCGCATGAGCGGCCAGCGCGGCCAGCTCGATTCGCGCCTGGGCGAACTGTCCTCGCAGTTGAGCGCTGGCGACTCTCCGGTCGAATCGCTGGAAAACGAGCGCCAGGCGGCCTTGGAGCAGCGCGTGCTGGCCGATCGCCACCTGGGCGAAGCGCGTGCGGCGCTGGAAGGCATCGACAACGACCTGCGCAACTTCGAGCAGGTGCGCCACCAGCGCGACGAGCAGTCGCTGACCCAGCGCGAAGTGATCTCGCAACGCAAGCTGGACCAGCAGGCCTTGAGTCTGAAGGCCGAGCAGCTGTCATCGGCCGTGGTCAACGCCGGTTTCGTGCTGGAAGACGTCATCAATACCTTGCCCGAAGTCGCTGCCGTGGCCGATTGGGAACAGGCGGTCAACGGCATCGACGGCAAGATGCGCCGGCTGGAGCCGGTCAACCTGGCGGCCATCCACGAATACGGCGAAGCCTCGCAGCGTTCCGAATATCTGGAGGCGCAGAACGCCGACCTGACCTCGGCGCTGGAAACCCTGGAAGAGGCCATCCGCAAGATCGACCGCGAAACCCGCGGCCGCTTCAAGGACACCTTCGACCGCGTGAATTCCGGTGTGCAGGAGCTTTATCCGCGTCTGTTCGGCGGCGGCCACGCCTACCTGGAACTGACCGGCGAAGACCTGCTGGACACCGGCGTGGCGATCATGGCCCGGCCGCCCGGCAAGCGCGTCTCCAACATCTCGTTGCTGTCCGGCGGCGAGAAGGCGATGACCGCAGTGGCGCTGGTGTTCGCCATTTTCCAGCTCAATCCGGCGCCGTTCTGTCTGCTGGACGAAGTGGACGCGCCGCTGGACGAAGCCAACGTCGGCCGCTTCACCGCCATGGTCAAGGAGATGAGCGAGAAGGTGCAGTTCCTGTTCGTCAGCCACAACAAGTCGACCATGGAGGCCGCGCACCAGCTCAGTGGCGTTACCATGCGGGAGCCTGGCGTCAGCCGTCTGGTCTCGGTGGACCTGGAAGAAGCCGCGCGCCTGGCCGGAGCCGCCTGATCTTGGGCGGCATGAGCTTGGACGGCACGACTTTAGACGGCATCATCACCTTGGGCGGCATGACCGTTGCGTTACCCTGAAAGCACGACCTTGACCAGCATGATTCCCTCAGCGACCCCCACGCGGAGAAACAGATAAATGTCCGACATGGCCTTGCTTAGAATCGGAATCCTGATCGCAGGCGTACTGCTGATCGCGGCGATCGTCTTCTTCGGCCGTCCCAAGAGGTCGAAACAAGGCAAGCGCATCGAGCCCGGCGAGCGGGACGGCGCGCGCACCGAGCCCAGCCTGGCGGGCGACCTTTCCGCCGACGGCTCGGGCCTGGATTACAGCAGCGACGCCGTTTCCCAACCCGAGCTGGGCCTGCCCGGCGGCGCCATCGAAACCGATCTGGGCAAGCGCCCCAGCCAGGATTTCGACAAGATCGTCTCGCTTTACGTCGCCGCCCGCGCCGGCCATACCCTGCGCGGCGAGGACATCGTGGTCGCCGCCGAAAAGACCGGCCTGACCTTCGGCCATATGAACGTGTTCCACCGTCTGGTGGAGAACCATCCCGAGCGCGGCCCCATCTTCAGCATGGCCAACATCCTGCAGCCCGGCAGTTTCGACATGGCCAACATCCGCGAACTGGAAACGCCGGCCATCGCCTTCTTCCTCACCCTGCCGGCGCCGCTGACCGCGCTGGACGCCTGGGAGAAACTGCTGCCCAATGTACAGCGCATGGCCGAGCTGCTGGACGGTGTGGTCCTGGACGACAGCCGCAACGCGCTGGGCCGCCAACGCATCATGCATATCCGCGAAGAACTGCGTGCCTACGACCGCCAGCACGAAGCGCCGCCGCTGACCAAGTCGCCGCGCTGGTGATTAGAGCCCCTCTCCCCTTGGGAGAGGGGTTGGGGTGAGGGTACGGTGAAAGTCATGATGGTTCCGACGTTGCTGCCTCCGCCGTACCTTCATCCGGCGCTACGCGCCACCTTCTCTCGATGGGAGAAGGGATTCAAAGCCGCCACCTCATGACTACTGCCGCCACCCGCGCCACCAAGCTCCGCCAGCAACTCGACGACGCCAGCTACCGCTACCATGTCCTCGACGAGCCCAACATTCCGGACGCCGAGTACGACCGCCTGCTGCGCGAGCTGGACGAACTGGAAGCCGCACACCCCGAACTGGCCACGCCCGATTCCCCGACCCAGCGCGTCGGCAGCGCGCCGTCCTCCAAATTCGCCGAAATCCGCCACGCCATCCCCATGCTTTCCCTGGGCAATGCCTTCAGCGAAACCGAAGTGCGCGATTTCGTGCGCCGTATCGAGGAGAAGCTGGAGCGGCCGGTGCTGGAGTTTTCCGCCGAACCCAAGCTGGACGGCCTGGCCATCAGCCTTCGCTACGAAAACGGCCGGTTCGTGCAGGGCGCCACCCGTGGCGACGGCGCCAGCGGCGAGGACGTCACCAACAATCTGCGCACGGTGAAAGCCATTCCGCTGCACCTGCGTGGAAAAGGCTGGCCTTCCATTCTCGAAGTCCGCGGCGAGGTGTACATGCCGCGCGCGGCTTTCGAGAAGTACAACGAACAGGCGCGCCTGCACGGCGGCAAAGTGCTGGCCAACCCGCGCAATGGAGCCGCAGGATCGCTGCGCCAGCTCGACCCGCGCCTGACCGCCCAGCGGCCGTTGGCGTTTTTCGCTTATGGCGTAGGGCTGGTCGAAGGCGGGGACCTGCCCGAATCGCATTCGGCCACGCTCAAGCGATTGCGCGAATGGGGTTTCCCGGTCAGTGTCGAATCCAAAGTGGTGAAGGGCGCGGACGGCCTGCTGGATTACTACCAGAGCATCGGCGGCAAGCGCGATGCGCTGGCCTTCGACATCGACGGCGTGGTCTACAAGCTGGACGACAACGCAGGCCAGCGCGAGATGGGTTTCGTCTCGCGCGCGCCGCGCTGGGCCATCGCGCACAAGTTTCCCGCGCAGGAGCAGTCCACCACGGTCGAGGCCATCGAGATCCAGATCGGCCGCACCGGCGCGGCTACGCCGGTCGCAAGGTTGAAGCCGGTGCAGGTCGCCGGCGTCGTGGTCACCAACGCGACTTTGCACAATGCCGACCAGATCGCACGCCTGGATGTACGTGTAGGCGACACGGTGATCGTGCGCCGTGCGGGCGATGTGATTCCTGAAGTGGTCAGCGTGATGCTGGAGCAGCGGCCGAAGGGCGCCAAGCCCTGGACGATGCCGGCGGTCTGTCCCATCTGCGGCTCGGAAATCGTGCGCGAGGAAGGCGAGGCGGCATGGCGCTGCTCGGGCGAATTGAGTTGTCCGGCGCAACGCAAGGAAGCCATCCGTCATTTCGCTTCGCGCCGGGCGATGGATGTGGACGGACTGGGCGATCGCTTCATCGAGGCTTTGTCGGACCTGGGTTATCTGCAGTCGGTAGCCGATCTCTACAAGCTGACGCTGGAAGACCTGTTGGAAATGAAGCGCCGCGCCGACGAACGCGACGGCACCACGCCGGAGACGGTCAAGGCCGGCAAGGTCGCCACCAAGTGGGCGGAGAACCTGATCGAGGCCATCGATCGCAGCCGCAGCACCACGCTGGAGCGTTTCCTGTTCGCGCTGGGCATCCAGCACGTCGGCGAAAGCACCGCCAAGGCATTGGCGGCATGGTTCGGCGATCTGCAATTGATCCGCCGGTTGCCCTGGCCCTTGTTCAAGCACGTCCCCGATGTCGGCGGCGAAGTCGCGCGCGCCATCGGGCACTTCCTGGACCAGCCCGGCAACCAGCAGGTGATCGACGATCTGCTTGCGCGCGGAGTGGCGATTTCCGATACGCATCCGCCGACCGCGAAACTGAGCGAAGGTTTGGACTTGCCGACCCTGCTGACGGATCTGGAAATCCCCAAGGTGACCCGCATCCGCGCCGAGCAGCTCGGCAACGCCTTCGCCACGGCCCAGGCGCTGGTCGATGCGCCGGCGCACAACTTCGTCAGCGCCGGACTGCCTTCGGAATCGGGCAACGCGCTGGCTGCGTGGCTGGAGGACCCGGAAAACGCCGGCCTGCTGTTGCGCGGCGGCGAAACGATCGTGCGGCTGCGCGCGCTGGTGCCGGAAAGCGAAGAAGTCGCTGCCGGTCCGCTGGACGGCAAGACCGTGGTGCTCACCGGCGGTCTTTCGTCGATGAGCCGCGACGAAGCCGGCGTCAGGCTCGAAGCGCTGGGCGCGAAGATCGCGGGCAGCGTCTCCAAGAAGACCAGCCTGGTGGTGGCCGGCGAAGCCGCCGGTTCCAAGTTGGCGAAGGCCGAAGAGCTGGGCATCGAAATTTGGGACGAGGCTAGATTGCTCGAGTTTTTGGAAGCGCACTCATGATCGGAATGCCGGGCCAAAGGGGCAGGGCATTTTGACGGCCTCCAGGTTGGATGCACTGCGTCTGCGTGCGGCGGTCAACGCGCTGTTCCGCCTGTATTTCGCCGAACGCGACGTGCTGGAGGTGGAAACTCCCATCCTGTCCGAAGCCGGCAACACCGAACCCAACATCGAAAGCTTCACCACCCATTTCACCGGGCACTCCGACGCCGGCGCGCGCACGCGCTGGATGCGCACCTCGCCCGAGTATCCGCTCAAGCGCTTGCTCGCCGCCGGCGTGGGCGACTGCTACGAGTTGGGCCGCGTATTCCGCAACGGCGAAGCAGGCGGGCGGCATAACCCCGAGTTCACCATGCTCGAGTGGTACCGCGTGGGTTGGGACCACCTGCGGCTGATCGAAGAAACCGTGCAACTGGTGCAACGCGCACTGGCTCTGATCGGCCGCCAGGCCGAAGTGGTTTCCTGCACCTACCGCGAGCTGTTCCTGCAGGGCCTGGATCTGGAGCCGTTCACCGCCACCGAAGCGCAATTGCGCGCACCTTTGTCCGCCCACAACATCGATGCGCAGGGCCTGACCCGCGACGATTGGCTGGACTTGCTGATCACGCACCTGCTGCAACCCGCTTTTCCGCCGGACCGCATCACCGTGGTCCGCGATTGGCCCGCTTCGCAGTGCGCGCTGGCCAGGATACGGCCCGGCGATCCGCCGTTGGCCGAACGTTTCGAGTTGTACCTGGGCCATCACGAACTGGCCAACGGGTATCACGAGCTGACCGATGCGACAGAACAACGCCAGCGCTTCCTGCGCGACCTGTCGGTGCGCCAGGCCAGGATCGCGTCGCTGCCGCCGCTGGATCAGCGCCTGCTGGACGCCATGGCCCACGGCCTGCCCGCGTGCGCGGGAGTGGCGCTGGGCGTGGACAGATTGCTCATGGCCATGGTCGGCACCGACCGCATCGCCGAGGTGCTGGCGTTCCCGTTCAGCGAAGCCTGAACAGAGGGCGTGCGGAGAGTGATCGGGCGCCCGGTTTACATATTCGTTAACGACATTAATGCGACCCTGTTGCCGAGGTTACGGGGGCGGGCATGAACATCGTTGTTAAGAGCTGCTTGGTGTCGCTGCTGGTTTGTCAGGCCCCGGCGTTTGCCGAACCGCTGGCGTCGGGTGCCAGCGGCATGCGTTTCCGTTGCGAAACCGACAGTACCCAGCAGCATTACTGCGAGGTCGATACCGGGGAAGGGATCACTCTGGTCAAGCAGCTATCGAAAGTCCCCTGCATGCAAGGCCGCAATTGGGACTACGACCGGCACGGGGTCTGGGTGTCGCATCGTTGCCGGGCGGAATTCGTCACCGGCAAGCAGGTTCCGGTGCAGGAAGAAACCCGTGGCACCCTGGTGCGTTGCGAATCGGTCGCCAACCGTGTGGAGCATTGTCCTGCCGAAACCCGCCATGGCGTGCGTCTGACCCGGCTCCTATCCACCTCCGATTGCGTCGAAAACCTGGACTGGGGCTATGACGAAACCGGCATTTGGACCGCTCGCGGCTGCCGGGCGGAATTCAGGGTGGGCTTTGCCGATGCGGTCCTGGATACCCAGTCGAAGAAACTCGTGTGCGCATCCGACGACAGACAGCGCAAGCGTTGCGAGGTGACCGTGGACAATGGAGTGGACCTCTTGCGTCAGCTCTCCCGGACGCGCTGCGTGAAGGAAGCCAACTGGGGGTGGGACCACGCCGGGATCTGGGTGGACAAAGGCTGCCGGGCGGAATTCGGCGTGCATTGAGCGCAACATTACGTCCACCGTCGATGCTCTAAACTTGAGCCATGGAAAACGACATCGACTACGCCCGCTACGACCGAATCCGCCCGATCCTATGGACCGGCGAAACACTGGATCTGCTGGACCAGCGCAAGCTGCCGTTCCAGGTCGAACACCTCAGTTCGCACGACAGCGATGAAGTCGCCGCCGCGATCCATTCGCTGGCGGTCCGCGGCGCGCCGGCTATCGGCATCGCCGCGGCTTGGGGCGTGGTGCTGGCCGCGCGTCAGGTCGACGCAGCCGACGGCGCTGAAGCGGCCCTCAAGCTCGAGCCGGCGCTGCAGCGTCTCAATGCGGCACGGCCCACGGCGGTCAACCTGGCTTGGGCGTTGGCGCGTATGCGCCGAACCCTGCAGACCGCCGGCGCCGACTGGCGTCAGGTGCTGGAGCGCGAAGCGCAGGCCATCGCCGAAGAAGACCTGGCCGCCAACCGCCACATGGGAGCGTTGGGTGCAGCCCTGATCAACGAAGGCAGCGGCGTGCTGACCCATTGCAACACCGGTTCGCTGGCCACCGCCGGCTTCGGCACCGCGCTGGGCGTGATCCGCGCGGGCGTGGCCCAGCAACGCATCGCCAAGGTCTTCGCCGGCGAGACCCGCCCATGGCAGCAGGGCGCGCGCCTGACCGTCTGGGAATTGCAGCAGGACGGCATCGACGCGACCCTGATCGCCGACTCCGCCGCTTCGCACCTGATGAAAACCGGCGCAGTGCAGTGGGTGGTCGTGGGCGCCGACCGCATCTGCGCCAACGGCGATACCGCCAACAAGATCGGCACCTACCAGCTGGCCATCGCAGCACGCCATCACGGAGTCAAGTTCATGGTGGTGGCGCCGTCGTCCACCGTGGATATGGCCACCGCCAGCGGCGACCTGATCGAGATCGAGGAACGCGACCCGGCCGAAATGCTGGGCATCGGCGGAACCCGCGTCGTCGCCGAGGGCATCCATGCCTGGAACCCGGTCTTCGATGTGACCCCGGGCGAGTTGATCGACGCGATCGTGACCGAGAAGGGCGTTATAGAACGCCCGACCACCGAAAAGATGCAGGCGGCTTTCGGCTGAAGGTAGGGCGGGCACTGCCCGCCCTACGCGAGCTGCGGACAGCGTTCGCCGAACTAGCGAATACACGCAGAAATCAAGATCGTCATCCCGGCGAATGCCGGGACCCATTCATCCGTTGTTGCGGGCTTGGGTCCCGGCTTTCGCCGGGATGACGGTCCTGAAGTTCCAGGCATTCGCCTTGCGCTTTTTTTTACCCCAACTAGGGCCCCTAAGTGCTTGTTTTTCCGGCCTTCCCGGGGTGCTTCCCACTACCTATCCGTGGTACAATTCCGCAGTTGAAAATCCCACCGATTCCAGCCCCGCCGAACCCGCTTCGGCAGCCCGGATATTGGCCGAAGAAATAACCTCAAGACGGAACCCGAATGGCAGAACTCGCCAAGGAAATCATCCCGGTCAACCTCGAAGACGAGATGCGCCGCAGCTACCTGGATTACGCCATGAGCGTGATCGTGGGACGCGCGCTTCCCGATGTTCGCGATGGCCTGAAACCCGTCCATCGCCGCGTGCTGTTCGCCATGAACGAGCTCGGCGCGCACAGCAACAAGGCCCACTTCAAGTCCGCCCGTATCGTCGGCGACGTGATCGGTAAGTACCACCCGCACGGCGACCAGTCGGTGTACGACACCCTGGTGCGCATGGCCCAGCCGTTCTCGCTGCGCTACCTGTTGGTGGACGGGCAGGGCAACTTCGGTTCGGTCGACGGCGACTCCGCCGCGGCCATGCGTTACACCGAGGCGCGCATGTCGCGCCTGACCCACGAGCTGATGGCGGATATCGACAAGGAAACCGTCGACTTCCAGCTCAACTACGACGAGAAGGAATACGAACCGACGGTCATGCCGACCCGGTTCCCGAACCTGCTGGTCAACGGCTCGGCCGGCATCGCCGTCGGCATGGCCACCAACATTCCGCCGCACAACCTGACCGAAGTCATCGACGGCCTGATCGCGCTGATCAACGATCCCGAGATCGACGTCGACGGCCTGATGCAATACATCCCCGGCCCCGATTTCCCCACCGCCGGCATCATCAACGGCACCAGCGGCATCGTCGCCGGCTACCGCACCGGCCGTGGCCGGGTGCGCATGCGCGCACGGGCCACCATCGAGGTCAACGACGACACCGGCCGCGAGTCGATCATCGTCACCGAGATTCCGTACCAGGTGAACAAGGCGCGGCTGATCGAAAAGATCGCCGAGCTGGTCAAGGAAAAGAAGCTGGAAGGCCTGAGCGAGCTGCGCGACGAGTCCGACAAGGACGGCATGCGCATCTACATGGAGGTCAAGCGCGGCGACTCGGCCGAGGTGGTGCTCAACAACCTCTACCAGCAGACCCAGATGGAATCGGTGTTCGGCATCAACATGGTGGCGCTGGTCGACGGCCGCCCACAGACGCTGAACCTGAAGCAGATGCTGGAGGCGTTCATCCGCCACCGCCGCGAAGTGGTCACCCGCCGCACCATCTTCGAACTGCGCAAGGCCCGCAACCGCGCCCACATCCTCGAAGGCCTGACCGTCGCGCTGGCCAACATCGACGAGATGATCGAGCTGATCAAGACCTCGGCCAATCCGGCCGAAGCGCGCGAGCGCATGCTGGCCAAGACCTGGGAACCGGGTCTGGTGGGTGCGCTGCTGGCGGCCAGCGGCGCGGACAGCTCGCGTCCGGAAGATCTGCCCGACGGCGTGGGCTTCCTGGGCGGCCCGCTTCAAAACAACGCGTACCAGCTGACCGAAACCCAGGCTACCCAGATCCTGGAAATGCGCCTGCACCGCCTGACCGGTCTGGAACAGGAAAAGCTGACCGAGGAATACAAGGAACTGCTGGAAACCATCGCCGGCCTGATCCGCATCCTGGAAAACCCGGACGTGCTGCTGGAAGTGATCCGCACCGAGCTGCTGAACATCAAGGAAGAGTTCGGCGACGCGCGTCGCAGCGAAATCCGCCACAGCGAAGAAGATCTGGACATCCTGGACCTGATCGCTCCGGAAGACGTGGTGGTGACCCTGTCCCATGCCGGCTACGCCAAACGCCAGCCGGCCAGCGCCTACCGCGCCCAGCGTCGCGGCGGCCGTGGCCGCAGTGCGGCGGCGACCAAGGAAGAGGATTTCATCGACCAGCTGTGGCTGGTCAACACCCACGACACCCTGCTGACCTTCACCAGCAGCGGCCGGGTGTTCTGGCTGTCGGTGTACCAGTTGCCGGAGGCCGGCTCCAATGCGCGCGGCCGCCCGATCATCAACTGGATTCCGCTGGAAGCCGGCGAGCGGGTGCAGGCGGTGCTGCCGGTGCGCGAATACGACGAAGGCCACTTCGTCCTGTTCGCCACCCAGGACGGCACGGTCAAGAAGACTCCGCTCACTGAATTCGCCTACCGGTTGTCGCGCGGCAAGATCGCCATCAATCTGGACGAAGGTGACGCGCTGATCGGCGTGGCCCTGACCGACGGCAGCCGCGATGTCATGTTGTTCGCTTCCAACGGCAAGGCCGTGCGTTTCGCCGAGAAGGAAGTGCGCAGCACCGGCCGCAACACCACCGGCGTGCGCGGCATCCGCCTGGCCAAGGGCGAACAGGTGCGCAGCCTGATCGTGGTCGAAGGCGAGGGCGACATCCTCACCGCCAGCGAACGCGGCTATGGCAAGCGCACGCCGGTCGAGGACTACCCGCGCAAGGGTCGCGGCACCCAGGGCGTGATCGCCCTGCAGACCACCGCCCGCAACGGCCAGTTGGTCGGCGCGGTGCAGTTGTCCGACCACCACGAAGTACTGCTGATTTCGGATGGCGGAACCTTGGTTCGCACGCGTGCGGCGGAAATTTCCCAGGTCGGCCGCAACACCCAGGGCGTGACCCTGATCAAGCTGGCCAAGGAGGAAACGCTGCAGGCGGTCGAACGTCTGGACGCCTCGCTGGACGAGGACGACGATGTGGTTGCGGAAGGCGAACCAGTGCAGGGGCCGAGTCCGGAAGCCTGAGCGAATCTACCTCCCCCTTTGAAAAAGGGGGATTGAGGGGGATTTGCTCTTGGCGCCAAGAGCAAATCCCCCGTAGCCCCCTTTTCAAAGGGGGCAAAGCAAGAGCAAAAGCGGGATAGACCGACAACCATTCCTGCCAAAGGAAGAAACCCCTGCAGGCGGTCGAACGTCTGGACGCCTCGCTGGACGAGGACGACGATGTGGTTGCGGACAGTGAGCCACAGCCAAGCCTCACCCCCGGAAGCATAAGCGAAGCTACCTCCCCCTTTGAAAAAGGGGGGTTGAGGGGGATTTGCTTTTGGCGCCAAGAGCAAATCCCCCATAGCCCCCTTTTCCAAAGGGGGCAAAGCAACAGCAACAGCAGAGCCGACCGACGACACTTAGGGGTCAAGAATTCGCACTCGAAAATGTGAGTGGACTTGACCCCAAGCCGACCGGATTTGCGTTCTATACTGCCAATACAATCCAGGCAGGGAAATGCAAATGGAATCGGCATCTCGGGCAAAGTCGAACGCGCGTAACCGCTGGGTGCGCGCGTTTTTCGTTTCAGCGTTTCTGCTGCTGGCGCTGGGCGCCTGCAAGCGCAACGAAACCGGGCAACTGCCCGAGCCCAGCGGCGAGCCGATCAAGGCGCAGAAGCAGGAGATCAAGGGCTTCGCGCTGGCCAGCATTTACCCGGACCAGCACGACGGCGATCTTTCCATCGCCCTGGAGTTCAGCCGCCCGCTAGTGGGCTCGCAGAACTTCGACAACTTGCTGGCCGTCACCGACGACAAGGGCGCCGCGGTCAAGGGCAGCTGGGTGCTGGACGAAAAAGGCCTGATCCTGCGCTTCCCCTACGTGGAAGCGGCCAAGGACTACCAAGTGTTGGTGCGTGCCGACCTGCTGGCCGCCGACGGCAGCCGCCTGGGCAAAGAGCTGAAAGAGAAAGTGCACACCGGCGAGCTGGATCCGGCGGTGGGCTTCGCCTCGCAGGGCAGCGTGCTGCCGGCGCGCGAAAGCCGTGGCCTGCCGGTGGTGTCGATCAACGTCAAGGAAGTGGACGTCGAATTCCTGCGCGTGGCCGAGAAGAACCTGCCCAAGTTCTTCTCCGAATACCAGCGCGGCGGCCGCCGCGGCAGCTGGGACCTGGACAGCGACTACGGCGACAACACGCCGATCGGCGACCTGGCCGAGCCGGTCTACGTCAACCGCTTCCTGCTCGGCGGCAAGCCGAACGAGCGCATGCTGACTTATCTGCCCATCCAGGACATCAAGGAGCTGCAGGAACCGGGCCTGTACTTCGCGGTGATGAAGCGTACCGGCAAGTTCTCCGGCGATTTCGAGACCGCGTTCTTCACCGTCAGCGACATCGGCCTGCACGCGCGCGCCTACAAGGACAAGCTGTTCGTGCACACCGCCTCGCTCAATAACGGCGATCCCATCGGCGGGGTGGAACTGAAAATCCTCGACCCGCAGGGCGAAACCTTTCTGAAGGGCGAGACCGACAGCAACGGCAACGTGCTGTTGAACTACAAGCTGGACAGTGGACAGGTGCTGATCGCCAAGCGCGGCAACGACGTGTCCATGTTGCCGTTCAACCAACCGGCGCTGGACTTGTCCGAGTTCGCGGTCGCCGGCCGCGAATCGGCCTGGTTCGACGTGTTCGCCTGGTCCGGCCGCGACCTCTATCGCCCTGGCGAAACCGTGCGCATCAACGCCTTGCTGCGCGACAACGACGGCAGGCCGACCAAGCCGCAGCCGATCTTCCTGCGCTTGAAGCAGCCCGACGGCAAGACCTTCCGCGAGACCCGCTTGCAGCCCGGCGCGCTGGGCTATTTCAGCTTCGAACAGCTGATCCCGGTGGAAGCGCCCACCGGTCGTTGGCAGGTCGAGTTCCGCACCGATCCGGCCAGCAAGGAAGCGGTGCAGGGCATGACCCTGCGCATCGAGGAATTCCTGCCCGAGCGCATGAAGCTGGATCTGGGAACGCCGCAGGCCGTGCTCAAGCCCGGTGAGCCGTTCAAGCTCAAGGCCAAGGCCGCCTATCTTTATGGCGCACCTGCCGACGGCAACCGCTTCACCGCCAAGCTGGCCATCGCGGTGGAACAGCACCCGCTGGAGCAGTTGCCGGGCTATTTCTTCGGCGACCCCACGGTGCAGTTGCCCAAGGAAGCGAAGGACATCATCGACACTGCCTTCGATGCCGAAGGCGTGTACGAGGAAGACATCGCGCTGCCGGCCGAAGCCAAGCCGGCCACGACCATCGCCGCAGTCGTCTCCGGCAGCGTCTACGAGACCGGCGGCCGCACCATCAACCGCACGCTCAAGCGCGTGCTGTGGCCGGCCGCTGCATTGGTCGGCGTGCGCCCGCTGTTCGACGACAAGGACGGCGCCGATGCCAACAGCAACGCGCGTTTCGAAGTGGTGCGCGTGGACTCCGCCGGCAAGCCGCAGCCGGCCAAGGGCCTGAAGGTCACTTTGGTGCGCGAGCACCGCGATTACCACTGGAACTACGACGAAGACGACGGTTGGGATTACGACTTCACCCAGCGCTTCGAAAACCTCGAAACGAAAACCATCGACGTCGGCGCCACCGCGGGCAAGGTCGATTACCCGGTGGAGTGGGGCGGCTACCGGTTGGAAGTGTTCGATCCGGCCACCGGCCTGACCACGCGTTATCCGTTCAATGCCGGCTGGAGCTGGGACGACGAGAACCGCGGCCTGGATGCGCGCCCGGACAAAGTGAAGATCGCGCTGGACAAGACCGCCTACAAAGCCGGCGACACCATGAGGGTGACGGTGACCCCGCCGCACGCCGGCAAGGGCGTGCTGATGGTGGAAAGCGACCGCATGTTGTACGTGCAGGACATCGACGCCAAGCCCGGCAGCACCTTCGAGATTCCGGTGACCAAGGATTGGGAGCGCCATGACGTCTACGTGACGGCGCTGGTGTTCCGCGGCGGTTCGGTGCCTAGCAAGATCACTCCGGCCCGCGCAGTGGGCGTGGCCTTCGTGCCGATGGATCGCCAGGCGCGACGCGTGGCGGTCGGTCTGGTGGCGCCGAAACAGATGCGGCCGGAACAGGACATGCCGGTCACGGTCAGCGTGCCGGAGCTGGCGGGCAAGACCGCGTACGTGACGGTCTCGGCAGTGGACGTGGGCATCCTCAACATCACCCGTTTCCCGGTGCCTGACGCCTACAAGCAGTTCTTCGCCCAGCGCCGCCTCGGCGTGGATGCGTACGACGTCTACGGCCGGGTGATCGAGAGTTTCGAAGGCGACACCGCCAAGATCCGCTTCGGTGGCGACATGGCATTGGCCGCATTGCCGCAAGCCAAGCGCCCGACCTCGCGCGTGCAGACCGTCGACCTGTTCGCCGGGCCGGTGCAGCTGGACGCCAAGGGCAATGCGCGGGTCAAGCTGAAGGTGCCCGATTTCAACGGCACTTTGCGCGTATCGGTGCTGGTGTACTCGGAAGACCGTTACGGCAACATGGACCGCGAGACTCTGGTGCGCGCGCCGATCGTGGCCGAAGCCAGCATGCCGCGCGTGCTGGCGCCGGGCGACAAGAGCATGGTGACTCTGGACGTGCAGAACTTCACCGGAGCGCCGGGCGATTTCAAGGTGCAGGTCGACGGCATCGGTCCGTTGTCCATCGCCCAGTCCGCACGCACGGCCAAGTTGGGCAAGGAAGCCAAGACAACGCTTAGTTTCCCGATCACGGCGGGCGAGGGTTATACGACTGCGCAAGTGCGGGTGCGCGTGGACGGTGGGGGCTTCAAGGTGGACCGCAAGTACGGCGTGCCGGTGCGTGCCGGCTGGCCGGCGGTGCTGCGCTCGCAGACCCGCGTACTGGATCCGTTGGCGCCGGTCGAACTGGGTAGCGGTTTTGCCGATGGCCTGATGACCGGCTCGGTGAGCGTGCGCATGATGGTCAGCGCGTTGCCGCCGATTCCCTTCGCCAGCGCGCTGCAGGGCGCGCTGGAGTATCCGTACGGTTGCGCCGAACAGACCACCAGCAAGGGCTACGCCGCGTTGGAACTGGACGACGCCACGGCGAAGATGCTGGGAGTGAAAGGCCTGGATCCGAAGAAACGGCGCGAGCGCATGGAAGGCGCGTTCGGGCGGCTGGCTTCGATGCAGGTTTCCACCGGCCACTTCTCCATGTGGGGCGATGACGGCTACGTCAATCCAGGGCTGACGCCGTACATCGTCGAATTCCTGCTGGATGCGAAGGAGGGCGGCTTCGCCGTACCCGACGCGGTGCTGCAGAAGGCGCTCAATCGTCTGAGCGAAGACCTGCTGGCCGGTGGCGCGCAGTTCTACGGCTATGACTCGCGCGACCATCTGAAGTTCGCCAGCCAGGCTTATTCCGGCTACGTGCTGGCACGGGTGAATCGTGCGCCGCTGGGCACGCTGCGCGCGCTGTACGACAACGAGCGCGGCAAGAGCCTGACCGGATTGCCGTTGGTCCATCTGGGTATCGCGTTGTCGCTGCAGGGCGACAAGAAGCGCGGCGAGAAGGCCATCGCCGATGGCTTTGCCAAGGGTGGCGACCGCCCGGTCTATCTGGGGGACTACGGCAGCCGCGTACGCGACGACGCGCTGATGATCGCGCTGGTGCACGAACGCAAGCTCGGCAAGCCGGCTTACGACGCGCGCTCGGTGGCCCTGGGCCGCGAACTGGACGCACGCCGCAACAGCGGCTGGATGTATCTGAGCACCCAGGAACAGGTGGCGCTGGCGCGTTTGGGCAAGGCGCTGATGGCCGATCAGAAGAAGCTGGTGTCGGGTACCTACAGCGTCGGTGGCGAAAGCGAAACCGTGGCGCCGGCGAAGATCTTCGGCCGCAGCTTCGATTACGCAACGCTGGCCAAGGGCGTGAAGTTCGTACCCCAAGGCGAGCCGCCGCTGTTCGCCAGCCTGGAAATCGCCGGCATTCCGCGTACCGCGCCCGCTTTCGACAACAAGCAGATCGGCATCGAACGCAGCTACTACACCACCGACGGCAAGGAGTGGAAGGGCGGCAACCTGAAGGAAGGCGAAGCGTTGATCGTGCGGGTCAGCATCACGCCCAACGTCAGCATGCCCGACGCGCTGTTCACCGACTTGCTGCCCGCGGGCCTGGAGATCGAGAACTTCAACCTGGGCGACGCCAAGCAGTGGGCCGACGTGGTGGTGGACGGCATCAACATCAGCGACCGCTCCAGCTCCGCCGACGTCAAGCACGAGGAGTACCGCGACGATCGCTATGTCGCAGCGCTGAAGCTCGACCGCGGCGATGCCGCCAAGGTGTTCTACCTGGTCCGCGCGGTCACGCCCGGCACTTACAGCGTGCCGCCGCCATTGGTGGAGGACATGTACCGCCCGGATATCCGCGGGGTGGGCAAGTCGTCGCCGGCTTCGATCACGGTGGTGCAGCCGTGATCGGTCAGCGCCACGAAAACTAACCGACGTCATCCCGGCGCAAGCCGGGATCCATCTTGATCTTGCTCCTGGCTGTCACGTGATCGGTTGGTTGAAAAGCAAAGTCGGCTCCAACCTGCGTTGGAATGAAGTACGCGGACGTCGTCGCTGGCTGGCGTGGCTGCGGTGGGGAGCCGTTGCCTTGCTGGTGACGCTCCTCATCCTCGACCTCGCGTTCCCGCCCCCCTTACCGAAAGCCCGCGACACCAGCACCCTGGTAGTCGCCCGCGACGGCACCCCGCTGCGCGCCTTCGCCGACCGCAACGGCGTCTGGCGCTATCCGGCCACGCCCGGAACCGTATCGCCGCTCTACCTGCAGGCGCTGCTGAACTACGAAGACCGCTGGTTCTGGAAACACCCCGGCGTCAATCCCTGGGCCCTGCTGCGTGCAGGCGGGCAATGGTTGCGCGGTGGGCGCATCGTTTCAGGCGGCTCCACTTTGACCATGCAGGTCGCACGCATCCTGGACCCGCATTCGCGAACGCCCTGGGGCAAGACCAAGCAATTGTTGCGTGCGTTGCAACTGGAAGCGCATTTGTCCAAACGCCAGATCCTGCAGTTGTACCTGGAGCGCGCGCCGTTCGGCGGCACCATCGAAGGCGTGGAAGCGGCCAGTTGGGCCTACCTGGGCAAGCCGGCGGGGCGGCTGTCGCAAGCCGAGGCGGCATTGCTGGCGGTGTTGCCGCAATCGCCCAGTCGTTTGCGTCCTGACCGCCATCCCGAAGCGGCACGTGCAGCACGCGACAAGCTGCTCAAGCGCATGGTGGATTTGGGCGTCTGGCCACAAGCCGAGGTGGACGATGCGCGGGTCGAATCCGTCGTCGCCCGTTCGCTCAAGCCGCCGCTCAGCGCCGCCTTGCTGGCCGAGCGCCTGCACCAGGCCGATCCCAAGGCCGCGCGCATCGTGTCCAGCATCGATCCCGAACTGCAGCGCACACTGGAGGAACGCGTTTCCGCTTATTTCTCCAATCTTCCCGAACGCACTTCGGCCGCACTGCTGGTGGTCGACAACACCAGCCTGCAAGCGCGCGCCTACGTGGGCTCGGTGACTTTCGGCGACAAGCAGCGGTTGGGCCACGTGGACATGGTGCAGGCCTGGCGTTCGCCCGGTTCCACCCTGAAGCCTTTCCTTTATGGACTGGCGCTGGACGACGGGTTGATCCATTCGGAGAGCCTGCTGATCGATGCGCCGCAGACTTTCGGTGGTTACCGTCCTGGCAACTTCGACTCCGCGTTCAACGGTCCCATCGGCGCGGCCGAGGCCTTGCGGCTTTCGTTGAACGTGCCCGCGGTGGATCTGCTGGACCGGGTGGGGCCCGCGCGTTTTTCCGCAAGGCTGGCCAATGGCGGCATAGAGTTGAAATATCCGCGCGGCGGCAAGCCCAACCTGGCCATGATCCTGGGCGGCACCGGCGCACGACTGGAGGATCTGGTGGGCGCGTTCGCCGCCTTCAACCGCGAAGGTCTCGCCGGCCGCGTGCGTTACACCGATGCCGATCCGATGGTGGACCGTCGCATGATGTCGCCGGGCGCGGCCTGGATCCTGCGCGAAATACTCGAAGCCAATCCCAGACCCGGCTACGGACTGGGTACATTCGATATCGGTTCGCGCCCGCGGGTGGCGTGGAAGACCGGCACCAGCTACGGTTTTCGCGACGCCTGGGCGATTGGCGGTACGCGCCGTTATACGGTCGGCGTGTGGGTAGGGCGGCCGGACGGCACGCCTTTGCCCGGCCAGTACGGCGCGGTCACCGCGCTGCCGCTGATGTTCGAAGTGATCGACAGCCTGCCGCGCGCGCGCAGCGATGGCGTCCCTGCGCCGCCGCCGGCCAACGTGGCCGAGGCGGAAATCTGCTGGCCGCTGGGGCTGCCGCCCGAAGCCGATGCGCCGCAACTGTGCCAGCGACGGATGAAGGCGTGGACGCTGGATGGAAGCATTCCGCCGACTTTCGCCGAACGCGATGCCAGGCTCTGGAATGCGGGACGCGAGCGCTTCGAGGCGGATGCGAAAACAGGGCTGAGGCTTTCGGGCGAATGCGCCAAGCCGCATGAGCGGCGTCCAGCGGAGATAGCGCGCTGGCCGGCGCTGGCGTCGCCGTGGCTGTCGGCGGAAACGCGCAAGCAATCCCGATTGCCCGCATTGTCCCCGGATTGCATCGCCGATGGACGCGAGGCCTCCACCGAGCTGCGCATCGAAGGCCTGAACGACCGTGCCACCATCGCCCGTGCGCCTGGCAGCACGCATGCGGCGAGATTGCAGATACGCGCGCTGGGCAGCGACGCCAAAATCCAATGGCTGCTGGATGGGAAATGGATAGCGCAAACCCAGGGCGCGCAGGCTTTCCTGCGCGACTATGAAGAACCCGGCGACCACACTCTGACCGCGTTGGCGGAGAACGGCGCCTGGACGCGGATCGCTTTTCGTGTCCTGGAGCAATAAAGGACGCGCAGGAGCGGCGTCCCCATGGGGGACGCCGCTCCT
>DASVNG010000005.1:0-2946 GCA_036383995.1 Pseudoxanthomonas sp. | reverse complement strand
CACATCGTAAAGCGCGTGGCTGATCTGGCCCAGGCTGTGCGTCTTCACCGCCTCCATCAACGCCGCGAACACGTTCTGGCGCTGGCGCGCGGTGTTTTGCAGATAGGCCAGGCCGTGGCCGTCGTGGACGTCCTCGTCTTCGGCTTCCACCACATGCCCGCGCCCCAATCGCCTACGGAACCTGCGCGGCTTCCACCGGAGCATCGAGATATTTGCGCAGAAAGCCGGCGACGCCGTTCCAGACTTTCTCTTGATCGTCCGGTTTCTCGACACCGTGACCCACTTTCTCCAATTCCAGCCCGACCGGCACGTTGCCCGCCATGTCCAGCATGCGCAGCATCCGCCGCATGTGCTCGAAGTCCACGCGCCTGTCTTCCATGCCGTGGACCAGCATGACCGGCACCTTGATCTGATCGTATTGGTATAGCGGCGAGGTTTTCTGCATATCGGCCTGCCGCGTGTTTGGGTCGCCGATGACCTTCTCCAGCAACTTGCGGCTCTCGGCGGTACGGCCGCCATCGCTGGCGGTGAAGAACAGGATGCGGTCGCTGACGCCATACATGGAGACCGCACAACGGAAACGCTGCGGCCAGCGGATTACCGATACCAGCGCCGAATAGCCGCCGTAGCTGCCGCCGATAACGCACATGCGCCCTTTGTCCAGCGGATAGTTGGCCAGCACGTGGCGGACCGCCGCGTCGATATCGTCTTCGATCAAAGTGCCATGCTTGCCGTACCCAGCCTCGCGGAAGGCCTTGCCATAGCCATCGGAACCGCGGAAGTTGACCCGCAGCACCGCATAGCCCAGCGAAGCCAGGAACTGCACTTCCGGGTCGAAGTGAAGACGGTCCGCTATGCCGATCGGCCCACCATGCGGGAATACGATCAAAGGCCGCTTGGTGGCGCCAACAGGCAGCGTCAGAAAAGCCTCAAGCGGCAACCCGTCCGCACCCTTGAAAGAAACGACCTTCGACGGTGCGAATTTTTCCTTGGAAAGCCACGGCATGCTTTCGTCCAGCAGCGCAGCTTCGCCCTTGACCGTGTCCAGCTGATAAAGCTTGGGTGGTTCGTCCCCGGCATCCACCCACAGCGCAAGCTGTTTGCCGTCGTGACTGCGGGAAACCACCGTCACCGTCTTGTCCGGGAAAGCCTGCTCCAGGATTCTCGCCAAACGGTTGTCCGCCGCCTGGAAATATTCGCTGACCAGACGACCGCCCTGGTAGTAGGTCACGCCTATGGGATTGCGTTTGGCATCGAACAACACGGACTTCACATCCACCCCGGGCTTGGAAAACAGGGTGCGTGAGATCTTGCGTTGCGAAACATCGAACTCCACCAGTTCGCGCTGCTCGCGCTTTTCATCGGTGAGCCCATAGATGAGGGAACCATCGAATGAAAGCTGTTTCGGGTCGAACTCGCGGTCGCCGGAGAGCTTCATCACCTCCGAATAGACGCCGTTGGCGCCGTGCACCACCACCACCTCATCGTCCTTGCGCACCAGCGCCACACGCAGCCGGCCGCTTCCGTCGGTCAACCAGCCGACGTCGTCCTGGACGCCCTGATTGAGCCGGTCGCGCATCTTCGGCCTGAAGGCATCCACGGTCTTTTGGCTGGAGATATCCAGCTTGTGCACCATCAACTGGCCGTCGCTGCCACCGCTGGTGCCGAACAGGATGCGGTTGCCTTCATCGGGAACCGGATCCACGACCAGACCGTGATTGGGCAGCTTGATTTGAACGTATTCGCGCTTGCCCGCAGCGCTGATGCCGATCCTGACCACGGATATCCGGGCCTGCTTTCCTTCCCCGGTTTCCAGCAGCAACGCGTCGTTGCCCGTCCAGTCCATCGAACTGAATTCGGCGGCGCTCTTGGCCAGGACGGACAATGTGCCAGCCTGCAGGTCGATCAGCTCTATAGCCCAGTCCTTTTCCGCATTGCGCACGTGCATCGCCAGCAGATTGCCGTCTGCATTCAGAGCCGCTTCCTGGATACGCTCGGGTTGCCACAGGGTCTTGACCGCAATCGGCAGCGGCCCCGGCTGAAGCGGCGGCAGCAACGCCACCTGCGCCGAAGGTTTCGAACTGGGGTGCGCAGCGCGCGCCTCGCGGTAAAACGCCGGAAAGGGATCGGGGTAATGGCCGGAATACTGGAAAGCGTATTTCTCGTAGAGCGCCGGATGCATGAGTTCGAGCCAATCCATCGCCGCCAGTCCACGATTGGATACGGCGATCTCCGCCCGCCAGAGGCTGCTCGCGCGAAACAAAAGGTCGCCCGGATAGGTGATCTTGCCGGGCTCGACCTTGAACTTGAACTCGGTATCGTCGTCCAGGCTGTACCTGAGGTTGAAGTAGACCATTCGCACTTCGCGCCATTCGTAGACGCCGGCGTCGGCCACGTACAACTGAAAGCTGCGTCCGGCCTTGATGTCGGACATCACGCCCGCACCGAAGGACTTGCCGTCTTTCAACACGCGCAGGGAGCGGATGAGGATGTCGCTGTCGATGGCGACCAGGACCAGACCTTCGTCGGCCTGCAACACGGGAATCTCGCCCGGCGCCACTTTGCGCATGCCGGCCTGCGCGGCGGCGGCAAAGGCCAGTGCGAACACGGCCAGCAGCCAGCGGGCGCCGATGCGCCCAATACATCCCCTCATTGACTTCCCCCGAAGTTCGATTGCCCGGCAACCCCAAAAGCCGCTTGCCCGGCATTATTGCCCGAATGCGATCCGGGCCGTAAAGACGCGCAAAAAAACACCCGCTTTCGCGGGTGTCTGGGTCTCCGGAGCGCGAAGCGTCACATATTCCTGCGGTATTCCCCACCCACATCGTAAAGCGCGTGGCTGATCTGGCCCAGGCTGTGCGTCTTCACCGCCTCCATCAACGCCGCGAACACGTTCTGGCGCTGGCGCGCGGTGTTTTGCAGATAGGCCAGGCCGTGGCCGTCGTG
>DASVNG010000004.1:0-94684 GCA_036383995.1 Pseudoxanthomonas sp. | reverse complement strand
TCGGGCGTGACGCCGGGGCGGGCATTCTTGTGCATGGCAATGGCGTGCAGCGGGATGTCCGGGCGGCTCCAGGCGTCGGGCGCTGGCGAAAGGTCGTCGGTGTTGATTTCGCCGGCGACCTTGAAGATGGTGAGCTGGATGGACTCTGGCACTTCAGGGCGGCTGGTGAACCATTCGGCATCGGCCCAGCTTTGCAGCACGGCCTTGGCGTATTTGTTGCCCTTGCCGGCTTTTTCTTGCACGTCGTGGAACTGGTCGAACATCAGCAGCGTGTGCTTCAGGCCGTTGGCGGCCTGCGTGGCCACGCTGTCTTCGGCGTCGTCGAGCAGCTCGACCATGGGGCTGATGTTGTAGCCGCCCAGCATGGTGCCGAGCAGTTCGGTCGCGCGCTCGCGGGAAATCAGTGCGCACTTCTCGGTGCCGAACGCCACTGCCGCCAGATACGAGGCCTTGACCTTGGCCGCGTCGTCGACGCCGGCCGGCACGCGATGGGTGATCAGATCGACCAGAAAGCTCTCTTCGCCCGCGGGCGGCGCCTTCAGCAGTTCGATCACCTCGGCGGTCTGTTGCGCAGACAGCGGCAGCGGCGGAATTCCGAGCGCGGCGCGTTCGGCAACGTGTTGGCGGTAAGCTTGAAGCATGGATACGTCTCCGGGGTAAATCGATTGAAGTTCGGTAGGCTCAGGCTGCAGGAACGATCAGCTTCAGGCCCTTGAAATAGTCGCGATAGAAGCTGTCGTCGCGAGTGATCAGCCCATCGCATTGCAGCAGGGCGTGGGCGCCGATCAGGAAATCGGGAACCGCGCGGCTGCGGGTGCCGCCGCGCTGGCGATAACGGCGCTGCATTTCGCCGGCGCGCAATGCAGACTTGGCTTCCAGGGCATTGAAACGGATGCTCATTTCCTCCAGCACGCTCAAAGCCTCGGAGCCATCGCGCAAAGCGCTGCAGACTTCGGCCAGGGCCACATCGCAGACCACGACCGGACCGTTACTCAGGCACTGACGCAGACAGGCTTCGGCGGCGTCGGCCTGCGGGCCGTCGGCCAGCAGGTCCACCAGCACGGAAGAATCGATGGCGATCATGACAAGGCCGTCTCAGGGATCCAGCGGATCGCCGGGCGCGCGGCCGCGGATGGCGCGCATGGCTTCGTCGGTGGAATCGAAGCCGTCCAGCTTGAAACGGCCGCGCGCTCGGGAAATGGCATCGTCCACGCTCTTGCGCAGGACGATACGGCCGTTCTCCAGCTCGACTTTCAGAATGCTGCCCTTGGTAAGGCCCAGGGCATCGCGCACTGCCTTGGGCAGGGTGATCTGGCCACGTTCGGCGACGGTCGCTTCCATCGGCATCCTCCTCAGGTATGCCACAATAATACGTACTTTATTATCCATACTCAAGCGCGCATACTGTTTGTAGGCCGGGGCTATGCCCGCGCACCCAGAGCGTCGGGGGCGTAGCCCCGACCTACACTGGTCGTAAGGTGGATGACTCCCCGATTGGGGATAATCACTGAACGGTCGATGCGGCATGACGGTCTGACCCGCAGCAAGCGCCAACCGCGCCCTCCCCCAGCTACAGGAGCCTCCCGATGAGTGATTCCTTCGCCACCCGCACCTCCCTGCAGGTCAATGGCAAGTCCTATACCTACTTCAGCCTGCCCAAACTGGGGCAGCGCTTCGATATCGCCCGACTGCCCTACTCCATGAAGATTCTGCTGGAGAACCTGTTGCGCCACGAAGACGGCGGCATGACCGTGGGCAAGGACCATATCGAAGCGGTGGCGCAGTGGGACGCGACCCGCGAGCCGGATACCGAAATCGCCTTCATGCCGGCGCGGGTGGTATTGCAGGATTTCACCGGCGTGCCCTGCGTGGTCGACCTGGCCGCCATGCGCGATGCGGTGGGCAAACTGGGCGGCAAGGCCAGCCAGATCAATCCGCTGATTCCCTCCGAGCTGGTCATCGACCACTCCGTGCAGGTGGACGTGTTCGGCCGCGCCGACGCGCTGGACCTCAA
The DNA here is from genome assembly GCA_036383995.1 of Pseudoxanthomonas sp. GTDB lineage: Bacteria > Pseudomonadota > Gammaproteobacteria > Xanthomonadales > Xanthomonadaceae > Pseudoxanthomonas_A. The sequence continues at coordinate 92,670 of DASVNG010000004.1, read as the reverse complement.
CGGCAAGATCGAATTCGAACGCAACAAGGAACGCTACAGCTTCCTGCGTTGGGGCCAGAAATCCTTCGGCAACTTCAAGGTGGTGCCGCCCAACACCGGCATCGTGCACCAGGTGAATCTGGAAAACCTGGCGCGCGTGGTGATGGAGCGTGAGGTGGACGGCGAACTGCTGGCGTTCCCCGACACCGTGTTCGGCACCGATTCGCACACCACCATGATCAATGGCATCGGCGTGCTGGGCTGGGGCGTGGGCGGCATCGAGGCCGAAGCCGCGATGCTGGGCCAGCCTTCGTCCATGCTGATTCCGCAGGTGGTGGGTTTCAAGCTGACCGGCAAGCTTCCCGAAGGCGCCACCGCCACCGATCTGGTGCTCACCGTCACCCAGATGCTGCGCAAGTTCGGAGTGGTCGGAAAGTTCGTCGAATTCTTCGGCGATGGACTGCAGCACCTGCCGCTGGCCGACCGCGCCACCATCGCCAACATGGCGCCGGAATACGGCGCCACCTGCGGCATCTTCCCCATCGACGCCGAATCGCTGACTTACCTGCGTCTTTCGGGCCGTCCTGCAGATTTGATCTCGCTCGTCGAAACTTACGCCAAAGCACAAGGCCTGTGGCATGAGCCGGGCCAACAGGAAGCGACCTACTCGGCGACCCTGCATCTGGATATGGCCGAAGTCCGGCCGTCGATGGCCGGGCCGAAACGACCGCAGGACCGGGTACTGCTGGAAGACGTGCACACGAACTTCGTGGAAAACCTCGCTCCGTTGGTCGCCAACCGCAAACCGAAGAACGGCAGCATCGAACGCCTGGTCGCCGAAGGCGGCGGACAGCCGCAAGCCGAGCACTTGGCCGCCAAACCGATCTCGAAGATCTTCATCCAGGATCAAGACGCCGAACTCAACGACGGCTCGGTGGTCATCGCCGCCATCACTTCCTGCACCAACACTTCCAATCCGGCGGTGATGCTGGGTGCTGGCTTGCTTGCGCGCAACGCGGTGGCCAAGGGCCTGAAGGCCGCACCGTGGGTGAAGACCTCGCTTGGGCCGGGCTCGCTGGTAGTCACCGATTATTTGAAGAAAGCCGGAGTTCTTTCGGAACTGGAGAAACTCGGTTTCTTCGTCGTCGGCTACGGCTGCACCACTTGCATCGGCAATTCCGGTCCGCTGCCGGATGCGGTGTCCAAAGGCATCGCCGAGAACGAACTGGTGGTGGCTTCGGTGTTGTCGGGCAACCGCAATTTCGAAGGCCGCGTGCACCCGGAAGTGAAGGCCAACTACCTGGCCTCGCCGCCGCTGGTGGTGGCCTACGCCATCGCCGGCACGGTCAACATCGACCTGACCACCCAGCCGCTGGGCAAAGGAACCGACGGCCAGGACGTTTATCTACGCGACATCTGGCCCAGCAACAAGGAAATCGGCGACACCATCGCCGCCACGGTCGGGCCGGAATTGTTCGCGCAGAACTATGCCGACGTGTTCAAGGGCGACTCGCGCTGGGCGTCGATCGAATCGCCCGATGGCGAGTCCTACGCATGGGACGCGTCTTCCACCTACATCAAGAACCCGCCCTACTTCGATGGCATGACCATGCAGGTCGGCACCATCGACGACGTGCATGGCGCGCGCGTGCTCGGCCTGTTCGGCGACTCCATCACCACCGACCACATTTCGCCGGCCGGCAACATCAAGAAGGACTCGCCCGCGGGCCGCTTCCTGCAGGAACGCGGCGTGCAGCCGGCCGATTTCAACAGCTACGGCTCGCGCCGCGGCAACGACGACGTGATGGTGCGCGGAACCTTCGCCAACATCCGCATCAAGAACCTGATGTTCGGCGGTGAAGAAGGCGGAAATACCCTTTATTTCAGTGGTAAAAGCGCTACTGGAGAAAAATTGGCCATCTACGATGCAGCCATGAAGTACAAGGCCGACGGGGTGCCGCTGGTGGTGTTCGCGGGCAAGGAATACGGCACCGGATCCTCGCGCGACTGGGCCGCCAAAGGCACCAACCTGCTAGGGGTGAAAGCGGTGGTCGCCGAAAGTTTCGAACGCATCCACCGCTCCAACCTGGTCGGTATGGGCGTGCTGCCCCTGCAGTTCAAGGACGGCGAGAACGCGCAGACGCTGGGCCTGGATGGGTCGGAGACTTTCGACATCACCGGCCTGCAGGACGGCGCCGGCAAACTGGCCACGCTCACCGCAACCCGCGCCGATGGCGGCAAGCTGCAGTTCCAGGCCAAGGTACTGTTGCTGACGCCCAAGGAAGTGGAGTACTTCCGCAATGGCGGCTTGTTGCACTACGTATTGCGTCAGCTGGCGGCCAGAAAGGCCGCATAAGTAAGTCGGGGCTACGTCCCCGACGTGCGGCGGTGACAACTCATGCGTCGGGGACGTAGCCCCGACTTACGGTGACGGTTTCCATTGCGCGTAATAGACGCGCCATTGCCCGTCTTCCAGCCGCCAGCCGCTGGTGATGGCATAGGTCTGCGCGCTGTCGGGAATGAAACGGCCCTGGCCTCCGGTCAGCAATGCGGTGAAACGCAACGTCGCCTGCTCGGACTTCATGTCGATTTCGACCGGACCAAAGGTTGTGCCTATCGTCGAATTGCCCAGCACTTGCGCCCGCATTAGATTGTGCAATGCAGCACGATCCATTCCCTCGTTTCCAACGAAATCGGCAGCCACGCCTTCCATGAAATCACCGGCTCGGCGCTCGGTCGCTGCGGTCTGCATGCGCTGCAATTGCGCGCGCAGCGCCGTTTCCGGGGTATCGCGCGCACAAGCGGCCAATACCGCCAGAGCCAGCAACAACAAGCCGGCTCGGACCCGCGGCCGAAAGGTCCGCAGCCTCGATCCCAATGTCTTCGCGTTTTCCATCCGGGGCGGTATGCTCGTATCGTGGAACCCCACAAACGACACTTGCTCTTCGCATGTGCCGGACCAAACAAGGCCCTGGGGAGGGAGTAAAAGATGAGTCAGGATCGTCCGTGGTTCAAGAATTATCCGCAAGGCGTGCCGCATGAAATCGATCTGGACGAATACCGCTCGATCGTTTCGGTATTCGATACCGCAGTCAGGAATTTCAATGGCCGTCCGGCATTCTCAAACTTCGGCAAGACCCTGACCTACAACGAAATAGAGGTGCTCAGCCGCCATTTCGCGGCCTATCTGCTGGGTGAGTTGAAGCTCAAGAAAGGCGACCGCGTCGCCATCATGGCGCCCAACTGCCTGCAGTATCCGATCGCCATCTTCGGCATCCTGCGCGCCGGCCTGACCGTGGTGAACGTCAACCCGATGTACACCGCGCGCGAACTCAAGCATCAGCTGATCGACTCGGGCGCCAGCGCGCTGGTGGTGGTGGACAATTTCGGCCACACCGTGCAGGAAGTGGTGGCCGACACGCCGCTGAAGCAGGTCATCACCACCGGGCTGGGCGATCTGGTCGGCTTCCCCAAGGGGACCATCGTCAACTTCGTGCTGAAGTACGTGAAGAAGATGATTCCGGACTACGACATCCCCGGAGCGGTACGTTTCAAGGATGCGTTGACCCTGGGTCGGATGCACCCGCTGCCCGAAATAGACATCGACGGCGAGGACATCGCCTTCCTGCAGTACACCGGCGGCACCACCGGCGTGGCCAAGGGCGCCATGCTGACCCACCGCAATCTGGTGGCCAACATGCAGCAGGCTTCGATATGGATCGGCGGCAGCGCCGTGCCCGGGCAGGAGATCATCGTCACTGCCTTGCCGCTGTACCACATCTTCGCTTTGACGGCTAACTGCCTGGTCTTCATGAAATTCGGTGCGGAGAACTACCTCATCACCAATCCGCGCGACATGCCCGGATTCGTCAAGGAATTGAGCAAGACGCCCTTCACCGCGATCACCGGCGTCAACACGCTGTTCAATGGCCTGTTGAACACACCCGGTTTCGATCAGGTCGACTTCGGCAAACTGAAGATGACCCTGGGCGGCGGTATGGCGGTCCAGCGCGCAGTGGCGGAGAAGTGGAAGAAAGTGACCGGCGTGACCCTGGTGGAAGCCTACGGCCTTACCGAAACTTCCCCGGCCGCCTGCATCAACCCGCCCGACCTGAAGGACTACAACGGCGCCATCGGTTTGCCCATTCCTTCGACCGACGTGTGCCTGAAGGACGACGACGGCAATGTCGTGAGCGGGCTGGAAGTGGTGGGCGAACTCTGCGTGAAGGGTCCGCAGGTGATGAAGGGCTACTGGCAGCGTCCCGAGGAGACGGCCAATTCCATCGATTCCGACGGCTGGCTGCACACCGGCGACATGGCGAAGATGGACGCGGAGGGCTTCTTCTACATCGTCGACCGCAAGAAGGACATGATCCTGGTGTCGGGATTCAACGTGTACCCGAACGAGGTGGAGGACGTCATCGCCGGCATGGAGGGCGTGCTGGAAGTGGCGGCGATCGGCGTGCCGGACGAGAAGTCGGGTGAGGCGGTGAAGGTCTTCATAGTCAAGAAGGACCCCTCGCTGACGGCCGAGCAGGTGAAGGCCTTCTGCCGCGAGAACATGACCGGTTACAAGCAGCCCAAGACCATCGAGTTCCGTACCGAACTGCCCAAGACCAATGTCGGCAAAATCCTGCGTAAGGAGCTGCGCGATCCCGCTCCCCCGCAGGCCTGAGGACATCGATAACAAAAGCCGGCTTACGCCGGCTTTTTTTTGGCCCGAAGGTCATGGACGGCAAGGATGTCGGGCGGATTTTCTTGACGAACGTCACAGTTCATGAAGTGGTGCCATTAATCACACCTGTTCAAAGGCCCTTCACGGCGCCGCAAGGGGTTTTTAACGGACTGTTCAGGTGTAGGATCGGGCCCGCCACTCACCCAGACCGCAACACCGCCTTACCCCCATAGCTTCCCTTACAACGCATTCAAGCCGAGGACCCGAAAATGAGCAACGTCGAAAAACTGCTGCGCAGCCGTGATTACTCCACCATCCGCGCCGAATCTTCACCCAGCGGAGACAACCACTGGCTATACATGCACGACAACATCGGCAGCGGAATGCGCCCCTGTTTCCGCAACGATCTGCTGGACGACATGTGGAGCTTCACCTCCTCCATCATCAAGCGCGACAGCGAACGCCGGCCGGGACAGCTGCGCCATTTCGTGCTCGCTTCGGCGGCCCCCGCCTTCAACCTGGGTGGCGACCTGGAATTGTTCTCGCAACTGATCCGCGCCGACGACCGCGAACATCTGCTTGCCTATGCGCGCCGCTGCGTGGACGGCGTCTACGGTCTGCACACCGGTTTGGGCGGCGACGTGCGCACCATCGCGCTGGTCCAGGGCGATGCGCTGGGTGGCGGACTGGAGATGGCCCTGGCCTGCCACACCATCGTCGCCGAGGAAGGCGTCGGCATGGGTCTGCCGGAAGTGCTGTTCGGCCTGTTCCCGGGCATGGGCGCCTATTCTTTCCTGTGCAAGCGTGTCACCCCGCAACTGGCCGAGAAGATCATCCTGGACGGCAACATCTACACCAGCGACGAGATGTACAAGATGGGCATAGTGGATGTGCTGGTTCCCAAGGGCCAGGGCGAAATCGCGGTGCAGGAATTGATCCGCCAGCAGCAGCGCGCTCCGCATGCCCATCTGGCCATGAACAGCGTGCGCAACATCTCCCAGCGCGTGGGCTACGACGAGCTGATGGGCATCACCGAAGTGTGGGTAGACACGGCTTTGGCTCTGGGCGACAAGTCGCTGCGCATGATGGAGCGCATCGTTCGCGCGCAGGAAAGGCGTCTGGGCGCATCCAACGCCGCGTGAGCGGCATGGATTTCCAAGCGGAGTTCTAACGAAGCGGCGAACCCTTGAGCCAAAGGGATTCGCTTGTACCAGTCAGTTGCGCTCGCCTTTGTCGAGCGCACCATGGCGGCTGCGAGCCCGCGCTTCCAGCGCGGTACGGCCCTGACTGAGATAGGTATTGAGCATGGCCAGGCGCTGGCGCCATTCCTTGGCCATTTCCGAGTCGGCCAGCCGCATCATCTCGCCGCTGGCGGTGGCCAGTTTGATCAAGCCAAGATTGCTCGCGACGCCTTTGAGCGCATGCGCATGCTCGCGCATGTGCGCGCCGTCGCCCTGCTCCATCGCATGGGCCATCGCGCCCAGGCAGCCTTCGGCGTCGTTGAGGCACTGGGTGATGAATTCGCGTTCGAACGCATCGCCCATGCCCAACGCACTGAGCTCGTTGAGCACGCTGGGGTTGAGCACGTCGTCGGACACCGGCAAGTCCTGCCTGCCGACTTGGACCGGCGTGGTAACGCGGCCGTTGTTCGCGATTTCCGCCAGTACATCCAGCAAGCGGGTGGCCACGATCGGCTTGGCGAGGAACGCGCGCGCGCCGGCCTGTTCGCAACGCGAGATCGCGTCGGGGGTAACGTCGGCGCTGAGCACCAGCACCGGAGTGCGCGGCCCGCCGCCGGCTTCCATGATGCGCAACTGCTTCAACAGATCCAGGCCGCTGATGCCGGGCATGTGCAGATCGACGATGACGGTGTCGTAGTCGGCGATCTCCAGCGCGTCCAGCACTTCTTCGCCGCCGTTCACGCAGACCACCCGGTGACCCGCTTTCTGCAGCAGGCGCTGGACGACCATGCGGTTGGCTTCGTGGTCGTCGGCGACCAGGATCTGCAGGCTGCGCACGCGGGCGCGGTGGCGCAGGAACGGATCGGAGAACGCGATGATGTTTTCCGCGCCATGCGGCGCATGGTCTTCGATCCATGCGGGCACGACGGCGGCTTGCGCGGCATCGACGGTTTCGAAGGGAACTTCCACCCAGAAACTGCTGCCCTGTTTTTCGACGCTTTCGAAACCGATGCGCCCGCCCATCGATTCGGCCAGGCCCTTGGCGATGGTGGTGCCCAGACCGGTGCCGCCGTAACGGCGCGACAGGCTGACGTCGGCCTGTTCGAAGGCTTCGAAAAGCTTCGCCTGCATGCTCGCCGGAATGCCGATGCCCGTATCGGTGATGGTGAAACGCAGCTTGGTCTTATCGCCGGCGTCGGTCAGGTTCTTGACCTCCAAGCGCACGGCGCCGACGTCGGTGAACTTGACCGCGTTGCCGGCCAGATTCAGCAGGACCTGCCGCAGATGGCGGATATCGCCGCGCAGTTTGTTCGGCACGTCGGCGGCGATGTGGACGCTGTAATCCAGTTTCTTGGCCCGCGCCTGCGGCAGCAGGATCATGCCGATGTTGTCGACCAGCTCGCGCGGCGAGAATTCGACGATATCCAGTTTCAGCTTGCCCGCTTCGATCGCGGAAATGTCCAGCACGTCCTCGACCAGCGATAGCATGCTGCGCGTGGAGGCCTGGATAGTGGACAGGCACTCGCGCTGCTCGCTGTCGAGCTCGGTAGTGGCCAGCAACTCGGACATGCCGGACAGGCCGTTGAGCGGCGTGCGGAATTCGTGGCTCATGTTGGCCAGGAAGCGGCTCTTGGCTTCGTTGGCGCGGCGCGCTTCTTCGGTGGCGCGCGTCAACTGGCGCAGCAGATTGGACAGATACATGGGCACGGCGACCAGGCCGACCAGCAGGCCAACGCCCAGGCTGATGTTCTCGTGCCAATAAGCGTTGGTCAGCAACACCCCGGCGAAGCCGAACACCGCTATGCTGACAGCGCCGCCCAGATACCGGTTGCCGTAACGCAGGCCGTTGCCGACCGTCACCCACATCATGATCACGTACAGCCAGGCCAGCGGCTCGCCCATCAACGCCATCGCGGTCGACATCAGACCGTAGTCGGTCACCATGCCGATGATGCGGCGCAGATTGGATTTGCCCGGCGACCACAATATCCAGCAGTACAGCCCCAGACCCACGGTGACGCCGACCGAGCTCATCGCCAGCGCCCGGTTGGAAACGGCCTGATCCAGACCGCCCAGGGCCGCACCCAGCAGCATGTACACCATCACGCCGCTGAAGATGATCAGGCGGATCAGCGCCTGTCCATGTTCGCTGTCCGGGCGGTTGGCCAGGCGCGAGTGCAACCAGGAAGAGAGCTCTTTCACGTTCATGGCTTACTGCATGCCCGGGCGGACGTGCACGGTGGAGAACTGGTCGCAGATGTCGTCCAGCCTGGCGCGGCCGCGGCCCAGCGCATCCACGCAGGCCGGGTCGAAGAGGCGGCCGCGCTGCGCGTAGAGGTACGCCAGCGCCGCGTCGCGATCCCAGGCCTTCTTGTACGGGCGCGGCGAGATCAGTGCGTCGAACACGTCGGCAACGGCCACGATCCTGGCCTCCAGTGGAATGGCATCGCCCTTCAAGCCATCGGGATAGCCGCTGCCGTCGTAACGTTCGTGGTGGCGCAACGCGATGACGGCGCCGGCCTGGATGAAGCGGTTGTGGCTGCCGCTGAGCAGTTCGTGGCCGATGCGCGGATGCCGGCGCATGACTTCGGTTTCTTCCTCGGTCAGCGGACCGGGCTTCATCAGTACCGAATCGGGGATGGCGATCTTGCCCATGTCGTGCAACGGCGCGGCCATTTCGATGGCGCGCACTTCGTCTTCGGGCAGGCCCAGCTGTTCGGCGATCAGGCCTGCGATGTGGGCCATGCGCTCCAGGTAGGCGCTGGTGCCGCTGTCGCGGTATTCGATGGCCCGCGCCAATCGCGACAGCGTTTCGCGTTCGCGCTCCTCCACTTCGTGCATGCTCGAAAGCAGGCGCTGTTCCAGCGACATGGCGCGCTGTTTGATGTTCTCGCTCTGCTGGCGCAGCTGCAGCAGGTTGCGGCAGCGGGCACGCAGCTCGCGCGGACGCACGGGCTTGACCAGGAAGTCGATGACGCCCGCTTCCAGCGCAGCCTGGCGGATCGGCTCGTCGCCGACCACGGTGATCAGGATGATCGGGATATCGCGGTGCATCGGCAGGCGGCGGAACCGGCGTGCGAATTCCAGCCCGTCCATGCCCGGCATGCGGTAATCCAGCAGCAGCAGGTCGGTGCGATTGGCTTCGCACCAGGCCAGCGCCACGGCAGGATCGCCGAAGTCGTGCACGGACAATTCCGAGGCGATGTCCTCGATGACATGGCGCAGCATCGTGCGCGCAGAAGTTTGATCGTCGACGATGACGATATCCAAGCCGCTTCCAACCCCATGAGGCCACGTGACGTGGCTGTCCGGGGAGGATACTCCGGTGTAGACCCTGCTGGCATCTAGCATTGCTCGAATCCTCCGTGGCATATCCCGCCTGTTGGCGAATATACCGTCACTCGGTCGTCTATCGCGATGGGCATTGGACTATGGAAATCAGTCTCCGCGCCTCGCGCTTACGGGTGATTTAACGCAGAAAGCGTGCCATCGGCACCCAGCGGCAGGGGTTCCGCAAAAATGTGACCAAAATCACGTATTTGGCCCGGAGTGTGGGGTCCGGGGATCACGGACCTGAACGATGTTGACCCAAGCCGGGTCGCCCGGCAGGCACATTTTGCCCACCGACGTCACCTGCGCCTGCTCAGGGCTGGCTTTCGGGCCGCATGTACGGGAACAGCAGCACGTCGCGGATCGAGTCCGAGCCGGTCAGCAGCATCACCAGGCGGTCGATGCCGATGCCCAGGCCGCCGGTGGGCGCCAGGCCGACTTCCAGGGCGCGGATGTAGTCGGCATCGAAATGCATGGCTTCATCGTCGCCGCCTTCCTTCGCTTCGACCTGGGCCAGGAAGCGCGCGGCCTGGTCTTCGGGGTCGTTGAGCTCGGAGAAGCCATTGGCCAGCTCCTTGCCGTTGACGAACAGCTCGAAGCGGTCGGTGTAACCGGGCTGGTCGTCGTTGGCGCGGGCCAGCGGCGAGACTTCGACCGGGTGATCGGTGATGAAGGTGGGCTGGACCAGGTGGTGTTCGACCGTTTTCTCGAAGATTTCCAGCAACAGCCTGCCCCAGCCGTAGCCGGGCTTGACGTGGATCTTCAGGCGTTCGCAATGCCGCACCAGGGCCTCTCGGTCGGTGCAGTCGGCCAGACTGATTTCCGGGTTGTGGTGGCGTACGGCTTCGTCCATGCGCCAGCGGCGGAAAGCCGGATCCAGGTCGATGGCTTCGCCGTCCCAGGTCACCTGCCCTGTCGCCAGGACCTCATGGGCCACGTCGCGGATCACGCCTTCGGTCAGGTCCATGATCTCGTTGTAGGTGGCGTAGGCCTCGTACAACTCCAGCATGGTGAATTCGGGGTTGTGGCGGGTGCTGACGCCTTCGTTGCGGAAGTTGCGGTTGATTTCGTATACCCGCTCCATGCCGCCGACGACCAGGCGCTTGAGGTACAGCTCCGGCGCCACGCGCAGGTACAGGTCCAGGCCCAGCGCGTTGTGGTGGGTGGTGAACGGCTTGGCCGCGGCGCCGCCGGGGATGTAATGCATCATCGGCGTCTCCACTTCCAGGAAGCGGCGCGCGTCCAGCCATTCGCGGATGGCGCGGATGATCTTGGAGCGCTTGATGAAGACTTCGCGCGCTTCCGGCGTGACGATCAGGTCCACGTAGCGCTGGCGGTAGCGCTGCTCCACGTCCGACAGGCCGTGCCATTTGTCCGGCAGCGGGCGCAGCGACTTGGTCAGCAGGCGCAGCACGGAAACCTTGATCGACAGTTCGCCGGTGCGGGTGCGGGTCAGGCCGCCTTCCACGCCGACGATATCGCCCACGTCCCAGCCCTTGAAGGCGTTGTAGACCTCGCCCAGCGTGTTGGACTGCAGGAACAATTGCACACGGCCCGATTCGTCCTGGATCTGGGCGAAGCTGGCCTTGCCCATCACCCGCTTGGCCATTAGCCGACCTGCGACCTTCACTTCCCGATTGGCCGCTTCCAGCGCTTCGGCGGTCCACATCTCGGTGTCGGCGTACTGCGCCTGCAGATCGCCGGCGTATTCGTGGCGGCGGAAGTCGTTGGGGAAGGCGATGCCCTGCCCGCGCAGGGCCGTGAGTTTCGCGCGGCGCTCGGCGATGAGGCTGTTCTCGTCGACGGGAAGCGGCGGCACGGAAGTCGGGTCGGTCATGGAGGCGGGTTTCGGCTGTATGGAGGAAGGATTGCAGAGCGATGATGATGCGCGAAATCAGGCGTCGCTGCGTTTGGAGCCGGCTTCCAGGCCGGATTTGAGGCTGGCCTCGACGAATTCGTCCAGATCGCCGTCCAGCACCTTCTGGGTGTCGGTGCGCTCGACGCCGGTGCGCAGATCCTTGATGCGGCTCTGGTCCAGCACGTAGTTGCGGATCTGGCTGCCCCAGCCGATGTCGGATTTGGTGGCTTCCAGCGCATCGCGCTCGGTGTTGCGCTTCTGGATCTCCAACTCGTACAGCTTGGCTTTCAGCATCTTCATCGCGGTGTCGCGGTTGGCGTGCTGGCTGCGGCCGGTCTGGCAGGCGACCACGGTGTTGGTCGGGATGTGGGTGATGCGCACCGCCGATTCGGTCTTGTTGACGTGCTGTCCGCCGGCGCCGGAGGAGCGATAGACATCGGTACGCAGGTCGGCCGGATTGATGTCGATCTCGATGTTGTCGTCCACTTCCGGCGACACGAACACCGAGGTGAACGAGGTGTGGCGGCGATTGTCCGAATCGAACGGCGACTTGCGCACCAGCCGGTGCACGCCGATCTCGGTCTTCAACCAGCCGTAGGCGTAATCGCCTTCCACGCGGAAGGTCGCCGACTTCACCCCGGCCACTTCGCCGGCGCTGACTTCCATCAGCTCGGTCTTCCAGCCGCGCGATTCGCACCAGCGCAGGTACATGCGCAGCATCATCTCGGCCCAGTCCTGCGCCTCGGTACCGCCGGCGCCGGCCTGGATGTCGACGAAGCAATTGGCCGGATCCAGTTCGCCGGAGAACATGCGCTGGAATTCCAGCTTCTCCACGTGCGTATTGAAACGGTCCACGTCGGCCACCACCGCCAGCGCGGTTTCTTCGTCGCTCTCGCCTTCGGCCAGGTCCAGCAGCTCGCTGGCTTCGCCCAGGCCGTCTTCCAGGCTGGCGATGCCGTTGACGTTCTTTTCCAGACTGGCGCGTTCGCGGCCCAGGGTCTGGGCGTATTCGGCGTTGTTCCAGATGTCGGGGTTTTCCAGCTCCCGGTTTACTTCTTCCAGGCGCTCGCGCTTGGCTTCGTAGTCAAAGATACCCCCGAAGCGAAACCAGCCGTTCCTGGAGGTCGGCGATGCGCTGGCGGATGGGGTTGAGTTCGATCATGGGTGTGGGCAACGAATATTGAAACAGCCGCCGATTCTAGCAGGCCGGCCTAGCAGACCGGCATGCTCAGGCACTGGATTCCGCAGCGCTGGCGCCGACCCGCCCGCGCAGGTCGGCACGATAACGGCGGCTGCACGGCAGCATGGTGCCGTCCTTCAGGTGCAGGCGCGCATCGCCGGTGTCCAGGGGCTCGATCGAAGCCACTTGGTCCAGGTTCACCAGATAGCTGCGGTGGACACGGGCGAAGCGGCGCGGGTCCAGCTTGGTCTCGATGCCGGCGATGGTGCTGCGCAAGGGATAGTCGTGCTGGCGGACGCGCAGGTTGACGTAGTTGCCCGAGGCCTGGATCCATTCGATGTCGTTGGCCGCGACCAGGAACTCCCGGCCCAACTTGCGCACCAGGAAGCGCTCAGGCAGCTCCACGGGTTCCACCGGAGGCCCTTCGTCGGGGGCTTCCAGCAGGCTGGCCTCGCCTTGCCAGCGGCGCAGCACGAAGCGGTAGCCCTCCATCATCACCACGATCGAGGCGAAGCTGCGGATGTCCTTCAGGTATTCGTAGAGGAATTCCCTGCCCCAGGGGCCGAAATCGTATTCCATGCCCTGCCAGCGGTAGACCAGCATGCGCAGCGCCACCATAGCCGTCACGTGCAACAGCGAAACCGCCACGCTGGCCAGCAGATACCACGGAAGACGCCGCCGCCAGTTGTCCCAGTGCAGCGGGAAGCGGCGGGTGAACCAAGCGATGGCGGGCAGCAGGAGCAGCAACCAGACCAGGCCGCTGCTCGCTTCCCACAGCACCGGCTCCCAGCTCTGGGTGTCCGACTGGCGTCGCCTGATCTCCATCAGCGTGGTGAGGCTGTTGCCGATGAAGTTGCTGCCAAGCAGCAGTACCCAGAAGCCGACCTCGACGGTGCGCTGCCAGGGCAGGAAACGGCGATAGGCGGCGTCGGAATCGGACAAGGGCATCGGCGCATTCTAGGCGAGCGGGCGATTCGATCGCCGGCGCTCGTCCCCGGGAGGCAGCGACTGGTCCCTTGGTGCCCGCAACCGATCCCTTCACGCTCGCGCCCTGCCGGCCGTAGGCGGCCAATGGCGGCCTGTCCCAACAAAAAGGCCAACCATGGAACGTCGCCACGATCTCGACTGGGTGCGCGTCTGCGCCTTCGGCCTATTGGTGCTGTATCACGTGGGCATGTACTACGTGAGTTGGGACTGGCACGTCAAAAGTCCTTACGCCGGCGAAACCCTGGAACCGTTCATGCTGCTGTCCGGCCCCTGGCGGCTGTCGCTGCTGTTTCTGGTGTCGGGCGCGGCCAGTGCGTTTCTGCTGGCGAAGATGCCGAAAGGCTTCCTGGGTTCGCGCTCCTGGCGCCTGCTGCCGCCCCTGATCTTCGGCATGCTGGTCATCGTGCCGCCGCAGTCCTACTACGAGATTCTGGATTCGGGATATCCGGGCGGTTACCACGACGGCTACCTGGCCTTCTGGGGGCGCTATCTCGCTGGCGATAAGTCGTTCTGCGACCAGGACGGCTGTCTGGACGTGCCGACCTGGAACCACCTGTGGTTCGTCGTCTATCTGTGGGTCTACACGGTGGCGACCTGGCTCATCGACCGCATTGCGCCGAATGCTCTGCCCCGCGCCAGCCAGTGGCTGGGTCGCAGGTTGTCCGGCTGGGGCGCTGTGTTGTGGCCGATATTGTTGCTGGCGGTCGTCCGGATCGCCCTGGTCGAACGCTTCGAATCGACCCATGCGCTGGTCGACGATTGGTACAACCATGCGCAGTATTTCAGTGTGTTCGTGCTGGGTTTCCTGATGGCCCGCACCACGGGCTTCTGGGAATCGCTGCAGCGGCTGCGCTGGGTTTCGCTGCCGCTGGCGGCGGCCAGCTACGGCTTCCTCATCTGGTATTTCTTTGCGAGCGGCTATGGCGACGCCAATCCGCCGCCGGACGTGCTGCGCAACTTCCAGCGCGTGGTCTGGACGACCAACCAGTGGACCAGCATCGCCGCCATCTTCGGTTTCGCCTACCGGTGGCGGCGTGCGGACAGTCCGGCGCTGCGCTATCTGACCCCGGCGGTATTTCCGGTCTATATCCTGCACCAGACCGTCATCGTGGTGGCCGCGTACAACCTGAGACCGCTGGATATCCCGCCTTTGCCGGAAGGCCTGTTGCTGGTCGTAGCGACCTTTGCGGCCTGCTTCGGCGGCTACGAGATCATCAAGCGCGTCCGCTGGTTGCGGCCACTGTTCGGTTTGAAGGCTGGAAAAAGAGCTGATGCGAAAAAATTGGAGGCTGCCGAAGCGCGTGCGCCAAGCTAGCCGAGCGCCGGGATACGAAGAACGCGGTTCCTTATGGCCGGCGAATCGATGCAGCGACTCTCGAGTCGCCGCATCGGAAGATCACTTGACCTCGAACTCTCCCACCAGCACCGTCTCGGCCTGTTCCTTCAAACGCATGGTGACCAGTTGCTCCTTAGCCTTGCCGCTGCCGAAATGGGTGGTGAGTTTCAGTTGCAAAGTAGTGGCGCCGGTGACCAGTTGCTGACGGTCGCCGAAGAAGTTGGCTTCCACCCTGTACTTGCCCGGCTTGGCATCGCGTAGTGAGAACTCTTCCGGCCCGTAGCCGCCGGTGAAGTCGTCGGACATCAGTCCGCCCTGGTAGGTGCGCTGATTGCCGTAGTAGCACTTCTCGCCGTTGGGATCGGTGACCCACAGGTCCATGTCGCTGTTGTCGCTGTCCCAACTCAGAACCACGCGCAGGTCGAGCGGCAGATTCCTGAGCAGGCGCGGGTCCACGCGGCGGGTGTCCGGGCGCTGCTCCGCATTGGCTGCGATGTCGTTGAGTTCAGCCAGGGCGATCAGCTTGACCCCGTCGAAACGGCCATCCCATTCGCGTTTGACCACTTCGTACAACTGGTCGATGGCCGCCTGCGACCTCCCAACCGCCGCGTACGCCAGTCCCAGGTCGCGGAAGCTCTGGGGCTCTTCCTCGCCCAGGCGCTTGACCTGCTCGAACACGGGCACCGCCAGCGCCGGCTGCTTGGCCTGCATCAGGCGGTAGGCAAGCACGCGGAGCACATGGCGGTTTTCCAGATCGAGCTCGGCGAGGTTCGACAGGACCCGCAGCGCAAGTTCTTGCTGGCCTTTCTGGAACAACAGGTCGGCCACGTCCAGGTAGAAGGCGGTGCTGTTGGCATGGGAATCGCGTTCGTCCAGGTACAGGGCGTAGATGCGGTCCTCAGGCGCATCGCGCAGACGGCGCGCGTAGGCCGAATCCGGTTCCCATGCCTGTAGCGCGATGCTGATGCCGCCCGAGCTGTCGCCGTTCTTCTCGCTTTCCGCAATCTCGTCTTCACTCAGGCGGGCACCGGTGACCTGGATGCTGTCCAGCGTGCTTGCGTCGGCGTTGCCTTCGGCAGCAGCGATAGCGGCGGGCGGCGCCACATTGCGGGCAAGCATCGGTGCAGGTGGCGGACTCGCTGCCGGCGCCGCTTCAGCATATGCCCCCGCTGGTTCCACAGCGGCGACCTGCTGTTTCCTTTCGGGTACTCCTTTGGGCCAGCTTTTCTTCCACCACTCGATTTTCTGTTCGAAAGCAACGGCTACTTCGTCGATGCGTTCTTTCTCCGAGCTCGCCTTCTCCTTGGCCTGTTGCGATTTCAGTTCGGCATAAGCGGCCAGCAATTCCTGTGGCGGCTCGATGTCATTGGTCACGTAGTCCTGCACCGTTTCCAGCGCGATCAACGAGGTCTCGGCAGTCACCATGCCAAACTGCTGGCCAAGGCGGCGGATACCGGCGCGGTTGGTTTCCGGGTCGGCGGACAGCCCATCGATCTGGTAGCCGGCCCACAGTTGCGCAATAGGTCCGCTGGCGGCGGCTTCGCTCGCCTCCACGGGCAACACCATCGACTGCGTGCGGCCTTGGCCGTCGCGGTATTGCAATTGGAGTTCGCCGCCGCTGCCGCGCAGCCGCCCGGCGATACGGAACACGCCATTGCGTGAGCTGGCCGACTCATGCACCAGCGCTTCACCGCCGATCAATGTTTCGGAGAGCAAGCGTGGGCGTTCTTCCAGCAAAGCCTTCTTCGCCGCGTCCAGGCCGGAAGCGCTGATGGCGACCAGGCTTCCCCCGTTGGCCTCTGACCATGCGCGCAAACGCCGGCCATCGGCATTGGCGCCTGTCGCATGCAGCGCATAAAGGCGCTGGCCGGCGTCGACTTTGGGGAAGGATCGAGCGCCGTAGTTATCGAGGCCGTCGCTGAAAAGCAGATACTCCCCGATTCCGGCCTGCGGTTTCCAATCGCCGAGGTTGCTGGCGCCGTCGTAGATCGTGCCCAGCAGCGATCTCTTCAATGCGGACCAATCGCCACCGCGCACGCTGAAAACCTCGGCCGCATCGGCATGGTCGCGCAGGCGTACCAATGAAACTTCGATGGCGTCGGCGGCCTTGAAGTAGGCGTCCAACACGGCCAGTTCGCTGGCGATGTCGCGCTTGCGTGCGGAGGCGGAACTGTCCCACAGCAGACCCATCCGCTTGGGCAAGCTGCGCGGCGCCGCGGTTTCCCGTACCGGGACTTCGGCGAGGAAATAGGTGCTGCCGTCGAATTCCTGCGTGTAGACGCGAGAGCCTTCTGCCATGGGCAAGCTGAGAGTCAGGTCGCCGCTGCCCTTGAAGCTGGTGCGACGCACGTCCGCGACCCAGCCCCTACCCTTGCGCTCGAACTCGACCTTGCCCAGCGCGCCGACCGCCGCCGGTTTGCCGCCGAGACCTTCGGCGGCGATACGCAGCGAGAGCGCTTCGACGCCTGCGGCATAGCCGAGCGGCAACGACAGGCGCATGTCCTTGCCCACGCGCGACAGGCTTTCGACGTAGCGCAGCTGCACGCGGCGGCTGCCGTGGGCGGGAATCGGAAAAATACGCAGCTTGAAGTGATTGCCTGCGGTCTGCTCCAGCAATGCAGGGTCCACCCGCCGGCGCTCGATGGCCTCGAATACCTGTCGGCCCTTGGCTTTCTCCACAGGCACCGCAGGACGCAGCTTGCCGTCGAAATCCAGCGCGAAACCGGCGACGCTCTGCCCATCGCGCAACGGGAAATCCAGATTGCCTTCCAGCGGCCGTGCATTAGGATTGAAGAACACCATCTCGACCGTGGTTTGGGCCAGGCCGCCCATCACGACCGTGTCGATATCCACCGAATGCAACGCGATCGGCGTCTCGGCCCCGCTCACCTGCAGCAACGGCGGGGTGCGCGGCGCGGTGAGGTTCTGCGCTGCGCCTAATACAGCGAAGGTTATGCAGGCGAAGCTTGCGATCCAGAGCAATACGGGCTTGGCGATCCTGCGCATGGGTTCCTGCTTGTGCTGGGATAGGTGAGCCGACAAACGTGCGGCATCCGAAAACGGGGTTGATGGCCCGCTCCGATGATGGCCCATGCGGAGTTCGCCCGGCTTTACGGGATCTCGCGGTGTTCTACGATCAACTGGATGGCGTTGCCGCCACGATAATCGTCGGGCACCAGGCGATAGGCGATCCGCAAACGGGGCTCTGGCTCTTGCTCCTGCCAGCCGCCGAAATGGATGGCGTTGAGCGGTTCGCGGCGGCCCTCCGCGCGCAGGACCAGCTTGAGATGGCGCTCGCCGACCACGCGCCAGTCGATCACCTCGAACACGCCATCGAAAAGAGGTTCTCCATAGCCCTGCCCCCACGGCCCGCCGCTGCGCAGCGCCTCGGCGTTGGCCGCGGCGAACTCCTCCACCGACAACTCCCCATCGCTGAGCAGCTCCGCATGCAGCATGGCCGGATCCATCATGGCCTCGACCTGTTCGCGGAAGGCGGTCTGGAAACGGTCGAATTCGCTTTCCTCCAGGCTGAGCCCGGCCGCCATGGCGTGGCCGCCGAACTTGCCCATCAATCCGGGATGCGCGGTATCCAGGTTGGCCAGCGCATCGCGGATGTGGAAGCCGGGAATGGATCGCGCCGAGCCGCGCAGGCTGCTGCTGCCGGGCTCCGAAGGCGCGAAGGCGATCACTGGGCGGTGCAGTTTTTCCTTCATCTTCGATGCGACCAGGCCGACTACGCCCGGATGCCATTCGGCATCGAACAGGCACACCGCGATCGGCGTTTGCAGATCGTCCCGACTGCCGATTCGCTCCAGGGCGGCCTCGGCCTCGTCCACCATCTGCTGCTGCACGCCGCGGCGTTCGGCATTGATGCCGTTCAATATCTGGGCGAGTTCGTAGGCTTGGGTGGCGTCGTCGCTGAGCAGGCATTCGATGCCTATGGCCATGTCTTCCAGGCGCCCGGCGGCATTGAGCCGGGGGCCGATGGCGAAACCTATGTCGGCGGCCGTCAGGCGCGCGGCCTCACGACCGGACACTTCGATAAGCGCGCGCAGTCCGGCGCATCCCTGTCCGGCACGCAACCGCCGAAGTCCGGCGCCGACTAGGGCGCGATTGTTGACGTCCAGCGGAACCAGGTCGGCGATGGTGCCCACGGCGACCAGATCGAGCAGCGTGGACAGGTCCGGCCCGCTCTGCCACAAGGCGCCTTGCTCGCGCAGCTTCTTCCGCAACGCCAACAGCACGTAGAACATCACCCCCACCCCGGCCAGCATCTTGCTGGGGAATGCATCGCCGCGCAGGTTGGGATTGACGATGGCGTCGGCCGGCGGCAGCGATTCGCCGGGGAGATGGTGATCGGTGACCAGCACCTTCCAGCCCAGCGCTTTGGCCGCCGCGATGCCCGCATGGCAGGCGATGCCGTGGTCGACGGTCACCAGCAGGTCGGGCTCCAGCCCGGCCAGCTCGCCCACCAGCGTCGGCGACAGGCCGTAGCCATGCAGCATTCGGTTGGGCACCGCCGGGGTTACCCGCGTTGCGCCGAGCATGCGCAGTCCGCGCACGCCCACGGCGCAGGCGGTGGCGCCGTCGCAGTCGAAGTCGCCGACCACGACGATGTGTCTGTTCGCCGCTATCGCCTCGGCGAGCAAGGCGGTGGCTTCGGCCAGCCCGCCCAGGGTTTCGGGCGGCAGCAGTTGCGCCAACTTCGGCTGCGCCTGTTCCAGGCTGGTGGCGCCGCGACCGGCATAGATGCGGCGCAGTAGCGGCGAAAGGGTTTCCGGCCAGCTTCCTGCCGCGTCGATCTGACGTCGACGGATCCTTGGAGTCTCAGCCACGTTACAGAGTGGCCAGCGGCTTTCGCCAGAATCGCCAGCGCTGGTCGCGACGGAGCTGGAAAATCGCGCCGTCCTCGAAGTCGAGCGTCAGCGATTGCAGTTCGCGCTTGCGCACCGCTTCCAACAGCGGTTGCACGGCCTCGTGGGCGACCAGGGTCAGGTCGCGCAGATGGCGCAGGTCGACCAGCGCGTCGACTTCTTCGCCATCGGTGGCGGTACCTGGGACTCCCGCGACATCGGCCAATGCGCGCAGCAGGGTCTCGTTGCCTTTGACCTGTTTGTAATGCGTGCGTACGAAATCCGGCAGCGTGCCGGCGCCCCAGAACCAGAGGGAATTGACCGCCGGCTTGCCTAGCGAGGCGCGCATGGCGTTCCAGGGGTGGTTGTGCAGGATCACCTGGGCTTCGGTGAGCAACGCGCGCCAGCGGCGTCCCAGGTCGCCTTCGGGCAGATGCGCGAACAGGTCCTCGCCCAGCACTTCGCCAGGCGCTGCGAACGACGGCAGTTTCGATTCGCGCGGAAGGCGCAGGTACCAGCGCGAAGGCCGCGGCGCGTCCAAAACAAACCCGGCGTCACCGAACAACGGCCGCAAGGCGGGCAGCAATTGGGCGGTGTCCTCGGCGGTGAGCGCCAGCGCCTCGCCATGCGAAAGCATCCGCGCCCCGCCCATATCCGGCGCCACATGCGCGGGGTCCACGCGCAGCCACGACGACTGGGCGGCGTCGCCGGCATCCAGTTGGCGGGTAAGCGCGGCGACGGGCCAATGGTCCGGGATCAGCTGGAAATGACGGCTCAGCTGTTCGCGTTCGCCTGCGGCGCCGCTTTGGCGATCGCCCTGCGCCAGCGCCTTGGCGAACGCCGCCGGCAACGGCCTGCCCGCGAACCGCGAACGCGCTGGCAGCAACAGGGTTGCCGATGCCATGGGCGGCTTCCGCTTAGGCCGCGTACGCGACGCTGACGATTTCGTACTCGCGCTGGCCGGCGGGCGCGTCGATGACCACCGAATCGCCTTCGTTCTTGCCGATCAGGGCGCGCGCCAGCGGCGAGGAAATGGCGATCATGGCCAGTTTGATGTCCGCTTCCAGGTCGCCGACGATCTGGTACTTCTTCTCTTCGTCGGTCTCCACGTCGGCCAGGGTCACGGTGGCGCCGAAGACCACGCGCGAACCCGCGTTGAGCTGGGCCACGTCGATGACTTCGGCGTGCGAAAGCTCGCCTTCAAGCTGCTTGATGCGGCCCTCGATGAAGCTCTGTTGCTCACGCGCGGCGTGGTACTCGGCGTTCTCCTTCAGGTCGCCGTGCGCGCGCGCTTCGGCGATCGCATTGATGACCTCGGGACGTTTCACCGATTTCAACTGATCCAACTCGTCGCGCAGTCGTTGCGCGCCTTTCAGGGTCATTGGCGCTCTCATTGCCCTTGCAGCTCCTTGTGCAGTTCCTGCAGCGCCCAGACGGGGCCGGTGCCGCGGAACTCCAGCGAATGCACCAGCGCGCGCGCGCCGGCGATGGTGGTGGAATAGGTCACGCGATGCTGGAGGGCTTCGCGCCGGATCGAGAACGAGTCGGAAATCGCCTGGCGTCCTTCGGTGGTGTTGACGATATACACGATTTCGCCGTTCTTGATCAGATCGACGATGTGCGGGCGGCCTTCGACCACCTTGTTGATCTGTTCGCAGGCGTGCCCGTTCTGCTGCAGCCAGGCGCAGGTGCCGCGGGTGGCGACCAGGGTGTAGCCACGCTCGATCAGATCCTTGGCCACCGGCAATACGCGGGACTTGTCCGGGTCGCGCACCGACAGGAATACCTTGCCCACCGGCGGCGCCTTGATGCCGCCGGCTTCCTGCGCGCGCGCGAAAGCGGCGCCGAAATTGCGGCCCACGCCCATCACTTCGCCGGTGGAGCGCATTTCCGGGCCGAGGATCGGATCGACGCCCTGGAACTTGGCGAACGGGAAGATGGCTTCCTTGACCGAGTAGTAGTGCGGCACGATTTCCTTCACCGCGCCCTGCTCGGCCAGCGATTTGCCGGCCATGCAGCGGGCGGCGATCTTGGCCAGCGGCATGCCGGTGGCCTTGGACACGAACGGCACGGTGCGCGAAGCGCGCGGGTTCACTTCCAGCAGGTAGATGGTGTCGTCGCCGTTGTCGCCGGTCTGGATGGCGAACTGGGTGTTCATCAACCCGACCACGTTAAGGGCCTTGGCCAACTCCACTACCTGGCGGCGCAGTTCGGCCTGCGTTTTGGCGGACAGCGAATAAGGCGGCAGCGAACACGACGAATCGCCGGAATGCACGCCGGCTTCCTCGATATGCTCCATCACTCCGCCCACCAGTACCGCGCCGGTACTGTCGGCGATGATGTCCACGTCCACTTCCACCGCGTTGTCCAGGAAGCGGTCCAGCAGCACCGGCGAATCGTTGGAAACCTTGACCGCGTCGCGCACGTAGCGCGCCAGATCGGATTCGCCGTACACGATCTCCATCGCGCGGCCGCCGAGCACATACGACGGACGCACCACCAGCGGATAACCGATCTCGCGCGCCAACACCAACGCTTCCTGGTCGTTGCGGGCGATGCGGTTGGGCGGCTGCTTCAGGCCCAGCTTCTCGACCAGTTGCTGGAAGCGTTCGCGGTCTTCGGCCAGATCGATGGAATCGGGCGAGGTGCCGATCACCGGCACGCCGTTGGCTTCCAGCGCCTGCGCCAGCTTCAGCGGGGTCTGGCCGCCGTACTGCACGATCACGCCCTTGGGCTTTTCAAGCTCCACGATTTCCAGCACGTCTTCGAGGGTCAGCGGCTCGAAGTACAAGCGGTCGGAGGTGTCATAGTCGGTGGACACGGTTTCCGGGTTGCAGTTGACCATGATGGTTTCGTAACCATCCTCGCGCAGGGCGAGCGCTGCGTGCACGCAGCAGTAGTCGAACTCGATGCCCTGGCCGATGCGGTTGGGGCCGCCGCCCAGGATCATGATCTTGTCGCGACCGGTCGGCTCGGCTTCGCACTCGTCCTCATAGGTCGAATACAGGTAGGCGGTGCTGGTGGAGAACTCGGCCGCGCAGGAGTCCACGCGCTTGTACACCGGCTTGACCTTGAGCGTGCGGCGCAGGTTGCGCACCGCGCCTTCGTCGGTGCCGGCCAGTTGCGCCAGACGCGCGTCGGAGAAGCCCGCACGCTTGAGCTTGCGCAGACGCGCCGCATCCAGCGATCCGAGGCCGGCAGAGGCAAGCTGCTTTTCATCAGCGATGATTTCCTCGATCTGGTCCAGGAACCAGGGATCGATGAACGACAGCGCGTGCACGTCTTCCACGCTCATGCCAGCGCGGAAGGCATCGGCGACGTAGAACAGGCGCTCCGGGCCAGGTTCCTTCATCTCGCGGCGCAGCGTGGCCAGGTCGTCGGCGCTGGATAGGTCCAGGCCGGTCGGGTCCAGGCCCACCTTACCTGTCTCCAGTCCACGCAGGGCTTTCTGCAGCGACTCCTGGAAGGTGCGGCCCATCGCCATCACTTCGCCCACCGACTTCATCTGCGTGGTCAGACGCGCGTCGGCGGCGGGGAATTTCTCGAAGGCGAAGCGCGGGATCTTGGTGACCACGTAATCGATGGCCGGCTCGAACGAAGCCGGGGTCAGGCCGCCGGTGATCTCGTTGCGCAGTTCGTCCAGCGTGTAGCCCACGGCGAGCTTGGCCGCGACCTTGGCGATGGGGAAGCCGGTGGCTTTGGAAGCAAGCGCCGAAGAGCGCGATACACGTGGATTCATTTCGATCACCACCACGCGCCCGGTCTGCGCATTGATGCCGAATTGCACGTTGGAGCCGCCGGTGTCCACGCCGATCTTGCGCAGCACCGCGATGGAGGCGTCGCGCAGGCGCTGGTATTCCTTGTCGGTCAGGGTCTGCGCCGGAGCCACGGTGATGGAGTCGCCGGTGTGCACGCCCATCGGGTCCAGATTTTCGATGGAGCAGACGATGATGCAGTTGTCCGCGGTGTCGCGGACCACCTCCATCTCGAACTCCTTCCAGCCCAGCACCGATTCTTCCACCAGCACTTCGCTGGTCGGTGAGAGTTCCAAACCGCGGTTGACGATCTCGATCAGTTCTTCGCGGTTGTAGGCGATGCCGCCGCCGCTGCCGCCCAGGGTGAAGCTGGGACGGATGATGGTGGGATAGCCGACGCGGGTCTGGATATCCAGCGCCTGTTCCAGCGAACGAGCCACTTCGGCCTTCGGGCATTCCAGGCCGATTTCCTTCATCGCCACGCGGAACAGCTCGCGGTCCTCGGCCATCATGATCGCTTCGCGCTTGGCGCCGATCAGTTCCACGCCGTACTTCTCCAGCACGCCGTTGTCGGCCAGGTCCAGCGCGCAGTTCAGCGCGGTCTGCCCGCCCATGGTGGGCAGCAACGCATCGGGTTTTTCCTTGGCGATGATCTTCTCGACCGTCTGCCAGTTGATCGGCTCGATGTAGACCGCATCGGCCATTTCCGGGTCGGTCATGATGGTGGCCGGATTGCTGTTGACCAGCACCACCCGGTAGCCCTCGTCCCTCAGCGCCTTGCAGGCCTGCGCGCCCGAATAATCGAATTCGCAGGCCTGGCCGATGACGATGGGGCCTGCGCCGATGATCAGGATGGTTTTGAGATCGCTACGTTTAGGCATTTCGTCCTCAGTAAAGTCGTTCCCGCCACGCGTCGGGCGCGCGCCAGGTGATCTGGTCGGGCGATCGTGCGTCGACCGTCCCGTTCTTGATGGCGGCAAGCACGGCTTGCTGCATCGAACTCCAACTCTCGGCGCTGGCGCCGATGCGCGCGCCGATGCGGTTGTTGTGCGCGTCCATGGCGCGGTCCGGTCGTTGCTTGGTATCGCGCTCCATCACCCGGGTCACCCAGTACACGCAGCGCGGCGAACTGGTGTAGGCGACGATGGCGCTGGCCAAAGTGTGCCGGTAGGCATCGCCAGGACCGTCGCGCCCACCAGGCAGGTCCGAGCCCAGGCATTGCGCGTACACCGCACCCAGCACGAACGCCGGATAGATCGCCAGCAAACCACCTGCCAGGGCGATGCGGCGCCAACAGCGCAGCACCGCCGGATTGGTGCGCCAGTTTTTCATCCTGCCTGCATCGAGGCGACGAACCGGTCGAACAACGGCGACACGTCATGCGGCCCCGGCGAAGCCTCCGGATGCCCTTGAAACGAGAACGCCGGCGCGTCGGTCAGTTCGATGCCCTGGTTGGTGCCGTCGAACAGCGAGCGGTGGGTCACGCGCACGTTGGCCGGCAGCGTCGTTTCGTCGACCGCGAAGCCGTGGTTCTGCGAGGTGATCATCACCCGGCCGCTATCCAGGTCCTGCACCGGATGATTGGCGCCATGGTGGCCGTGCCCCATCTTCAGGGTCTTGGCGCCGGCTGCGAGCGCAAGCAACTGATGGCCCAGGCAGATACCGAAGGTCGGGATCTTCTTCGCGACGAATTCGCCGATCGCGGCGATCGCGTAGTCGCACGGTTCCGGATCGCCGGGGCCATTGGACAGGAACACGCCGTCGGGCTTGAGCGCCAGCGCCTCGGCGGCGGAGGTCTGCGCGGGCACCACGGTCACCTCGCAGCCGCGCTCGGCCAGCATGCGCAGGATGTTCAACTTGACGCCGAAATCGTAGGCCACGACCTTGAATTTGGCCGGCGCGCTGACGGGAACGCCGGTATCCAGATTCAGCTGGCCGTCTTTCCAGGGATAGCTCTGCGTGGTGGAAACCACCTTCGCCAGATCCATGCCTTTCAGGCCGGGGAACTTGCGTGCGGCTTCCAGCGCCTTTTCGACATCGATTTCACCGGCCATCAGCGCGCCGTTCTGCGAACCGCGGTCGCGCAGGATGCGGGTCAGCTTGCGGGTGTCGATGCCGGCGATGGCCACCACGTTGCGCTGCGCCAGCCATTCGGGCAGCGCCTGCTGGTTGCGCCAGTTGCTAGGGCGGCGTGGCACGTCGCGCACGATCAGGCCGGCGGACCAGACCTGGCGCGCTTCGTCGTCCTGGCCGGTGCAGCCGGTGTTGCCGATGTGGGGATAGGTCAGAGTGACCAGTTGGCGGGCGTAGGAGGGATCGGTGAGCACTTCCTGATAGCCGGTCATGGCGGTGTTGAACACCACCTCGCCTGCGGAAAGGCCGCTCGCGCCTACGGATTCGCCCTCGAATACGGTGCCGTCTTCGAGTACGAGGATTGCGGGTTGGGTCACTGGGCTCGCCTTGGGGGTGAAGGAACCCTGTCCCTCCAACTTGCGGCTGCAAGAAACCGCGAACTCGGTATTTCTCCGGTCCGTGGCGGTGGGAATCAGGCGAGCGAGAATTGTACGGGCGCGGGGTCCCGGGCGCCAGTCGTTTTTTCAAGAACCGGGCTGAACCAGCGTGTATCTGGCGCTCAGTCCAGCAAATCCCTGACCCGGTAGGCCGCGGCAGGCTTGCCGGCGATGCGCGAAGCCGCGTGCAGGGCGCCGCGGGCGAAAATATCGCGGCTGCCGGCCCGGTGCGTCAGTTCCAGACGTTCGCCCAGTCCTGTGAATTGAACCGTGTGTTCGCCCACGATATCGCCGGCACGCAGGCTGGCGTAGTTGACCTTGGCGCCGTTGGTGATCGCGGCTTGGCCCAGAGTCAGGGCGGTGCCGGAGGGAGCATCCTTCTTCTGGCTGTGGTGGGCTTCGACCACATCGCAATCCCAGCCCGGCAAAGCCGCCGCCGCGCGCTCGACCAGTTCGGTCAGCACCGCCACGCCCAGGCTGAAATTGGAAGCCCAGACCAGCGGGATCGTCTTTGCCGCCTCGGTCAAAGCGGCGCGCTGCGCATCGCTCAAGCCGGTGGTTCCCGAGACCAGTGCGGCGCGGCGGGCCACGCATAGATCGAGCACCGGGTCGAAGCCTTCCGGCAGGCTGAAATCGATGGCCACGTCGAATGCGGGAACGCCGGACAGTTCCTTGGCCGCGAAGAAAGGCACGCCGTCGATGACCCGTTGCGCGGGCGACTTACGGGTAACGGCGGCGACCACCTGGCAACCGCCCTGCTCCGTGCACAAACGCAGCAAGGCCTCGCCCATGCGTCCGGAAGCGCCGTGGATCAGCAATCGTGTCGGTTCGCTCATGCCGCTCTGCCCGTCCGGAATTCGGTTCAGGCGGCCGCGGATTGCGTTAGCGCGGCGATTTCGGCTTTCAGCAGCGCGCCGAGTTTCTGCATGCCGATCTCGATCTTCTCCGCAGGCACGGTGACGAAAGACAGGCGCAGCGTGTTGGCCTGCGGGTCGACCGCATAGAACGGCGCGCCGGGTACGAATGCCACGTTCTGTTCGATGGCCTTGGCCAGCAGCGCGCCGCTGTCCACGCCCTCGGGCAGATTGACCCAGATGAACATGCCGCCGGCCGGCTGGTTCCAGGTCGCTTCGCTGGGGAAATAGCGGTCCAGGGCGGCCAGCATCAACTCGCACTGCTTCGCATACAGGGTGCGGATGGTCGGAATGTGTGCGTCCAGGAAGCCGTCTTGCACGGCTTCATAGACGATGCGCTGCGAGAACGACGGCGTATGCAGATCGGCGGCCTGCTTGGCCTGCACCAGCTTGCCGTGCAGTTCTTCCGGCGCGACCACGAAACCCAGGCGCAGGCCCGGCGCCAGCACCTTGGAGAACGAGCCCATGTAGATCACGCTCTCCGGCGCCATCGACAGCAGGCTGGGGAGCGCGTCGCCGCTGTAGCAGAGCTCGCCGTACGGGTCGTCCTCGACCACCGGCACGCCGGCGGCGATGGCCTTTTCCAGCAGCGCCTTGCGGCGTTCCAGCGGCAGGCGGCGCCCAGTGGGATTCTGGAAATTGGGCAGGCAGTACATGAAGCGCGCGCCGGTCAGTTGTTCGTTCGTCAGCGCGTCGGTGACAATGCCCTGTTCGTCGGTCTGCATGGCCGAGAACGCCGGCTGGAACAGCGAGAACGCCTGCAGCGCACCCAGGTAGCTGGGGGTTTCCACCAGCACCTTGCTGCCTTCGTCGATCAACACCTTGCCCAGCAGGTCCAGGCCCTGCTGCGAGCCGGTGGTGATCAGCACCTGGCTGGGGCGGATGGTCGCGCCATTCTGGCTCAGGCGTGCGGCGACCCACTCGCGCAAGGGCGTAAAGCCCTCGGTGGGGCCGTACTGCAGCGCCGCCTGTGGGGCCTCGTCCAGCACTTTGGCGCAGGCCCAGCGCATGCGCTCGATGGGGAAGGTGTCCGGCGACGGCAGGCCGCCGGCGAAGGAGATGACCTCCGGGCGCTCGGTGACCTTGAGGATTTCACGGATCGCCGAGCTGGTGAGGCCCTGGGCGCGCTTGGATATCTGGATTGAGGTCGTCATGGCGTTAGTTTAACGGCTCAGCCCTCCTCGCAGGCGGCCTCAAAGTCCGGGTTTGCGCGTTCAACCTGCCATATCGGTCCCCGTCGGCCGATCCATCAGGCTCCGTAACTCCAGTCCGAGGGGAAGATGCCGAAACAAGTCCTCGCCCTGCCCGTGCGCCGCATCCATTCGCTGGATGGGCTGCGCAGCGGGCTGATGCTGCTGGGCGTGGTGCTGCATTCGGCCTACCCCTACAGCGACGGCGCGCGCTGGCTGGTGCGCGATCCGCAGCGCAACCCCTTCTTCCAGGCACTGACCCAGGGCATCCACCTGTTCCGCATGCCTGCGTTCTTCCTTATTGCCGGTTATTTCGCCACTCTGCTGCTGCGCCAGTCCAATGCCACCGACTTCCTGCGCGAACGGCTGCGCCGCATCGGCGTGCCGCTGCTGTCCACGCTGTTCACCTTGAACCTGTTGCAGACATGGTTGCTGCAAAAGAGGCCCGCTGCTCATCCGTGGCTGCCCTCCGGCGAGGAAGTGCAAGTGATGTGGTCCAGTGGAAACATCGTTGGCCACTTGTGGTTCCTGGTGTACCTGCTGGTCTTCTGCACGCTGGCCGCGGCGGGCGCAGCGTCGATCAAACGGTTCACCCTCTCGCGTTGGCCGACGCGGCTGGCGACCAGGGCCGGATTCGCCACGTTGCTCGGACTTGCGATGGCCTGCAGCTTCGGCGCGGTGGTGATGAGCCATCTGGCGCCAGCCGCCCTGAGCCACGAATACCTCGGCCTGGTCGACCCCTCGGAGCTGCTGACTTACCTTCCGTTTTTCTGCGTGGGCCTATTGCTGGAAACCAACGAAGCGCTGCTGCTGCGGTTCTCCAGCCCCGGTCCCTACACGTCGCTTACGGGCCTGGCGGCGTTTGCCGCGATGACGGCCTCGACCGGTCTCCCTGGTCTTGCGGGCAAGAGCCTGCACCTGCTCGCCTCGACGCTGCTGGTCTGGGTGGTCATCCGCATGCTGTTCTCGGCCTTCCGCCGCATCGCCAGCGAAGCCTCATCGTTGTTCCGCTATCTGTCCGATGCCAGTTATTCGATCTACCTGATGCACCATCTGATCGTGGTGGCGCTGGCGTCCTGGCTGTTGACCGTGCACTGGGGCGCCTGGCTGAAGTTCGGCGTCGTGCTGTCGGTGTCCGTCGGCTTAAGCCTGGCGATCCACCATTTCCTGATCTTGCGCCATCCGCTGCTGCGCTTCCTGTTCAACGGCAAATCTTTGGGTTGCACGCGGACCAACGGGCTTGGCATCCAGCCTGCCGGATAGGCTAACCCAGGCTTTAACGAGAGGAACCAGGCTCTGACTTTTCGGGATCGGCATGCAACTGTATGCCGCGAGTCGCCACCGACTTATTCCGACCCGGGTGGGCAATGTCTGATTCGTTGTGCGATGGCTCCCGCTTTTGCCTCCCCCTTTGCAAAAGGGGGATTGAGGGGGATTTGCTCTTCGCGGGGAGCCTGTAGGAGAGCAAGATCAAGATCAAGATCAAAAGCAAATCCCCCCCCCCTTTTTCAAAGGGGGGAATGCAAAAGGGGGGAATGCAATGGCTGGGGGTTTCGGTATCGCCTGCGCGTATGGCTTAGGAAGTCATCCGATCCCAGAACGACTTCACCCCATCCAGGAACGTCGCCGACTTGGGCGAATGCCTGCGCGCGTCTTCGCCGGTGAAGGTCGCCTCGAACTTCTCCATCAGCTCGCGCTGTTCGGCGGTCAGGTTGACCGGCGTTTCCACCGCCACCCGGCAGAACAGGTCGCCGGTGCTGCGGCTGCGCACGGATTTGACGCCCTTGCCGCGCAGGCGGAACAGCTTGCCGGTCTGGGTTTCGGCGGGAATGCGGATCTCCGCCTCGCCATCCAGAGTGGGCACGCGCACGGTGTCGCCCAAGGCGGCCTGGGAGATGCGGATCGGCACTTCGCAGTGCAGATCGTCGCCGTCGCGCTGGAATATCTCGTGCTCGCGCACGCGCACTTCCACGTACAGATCGCCGGGTGGCGTACCGACAGGCCCAGCTTCGCCTTCGCCGGCAAGGCGGATGCGGTCGCCGTTGTCCACGCCCGCGGGAATCTTCACCGACAGGACTTTCTCTTCTTCCACCCGCCCTGCCCCGTGGCAGGTCTTGCAGGGATTGCGGATGATCTGGCCACGGCCGCCGCAATGCGGGCAGGCCTGTTGCATGGCGAAGATGCCGCGCTGCATGCGCACCTGGCCGCGCCCGCCGCAGGTGCTGCAGGTTTCGGTCTTGCCGTCTTCCGAACCGGAACCATGGCAAGGCTCGCAGGCGGCGAGCGTGGGAATTTCGATGCGCTTTTCGATGCCGGCGACCGCTTCTTCCAGGTCCAGCTCCATCACGTAGCCGACGTCGGCGCCGCGACGGGCCGCACGCGATCCGCCGCCCCCGCCGAAAATATTGCCGAAGATGTCGCCGAAGATGTCGCCCATGTCGGCCGGGTTGGGGCCCGCGCCGCCGCCGCCCATGCCGTGCTCGAACGCGGCATGCCCGTGCTGGTCGTACATGCGGCGCTTGCCGCCGTCGGACAGCACTTCGTAGGCCTCCTTGCATTCCTTGAACGCGGCTTCCGCGGCGGAGTCGCCGGGATTGCGGTCGGGGTGGTGCTTCATCGCGCAGCGACGATAAGCCTTCTTCAGCTCCTCTTCGCTGGCGTTGCGGGCCACGCCCAGAACTTCGTAGTAGTCGCGCTTGCTCATGGATTGATCGGAACCAGGTTTCAGGAATCGGATAACAAGATGGAGCGAGGCACCCGCCCCGCTCCATCGGATCTACGGAATCACGATCGTTACCCGATCACTTCTTCTCTTCGTCTTTGACTTCGGTGAACTCGGCGTCCACCACATCGTCGGCAGGCGCCTGGCCCGGAGCCGCGCCGGCGTCGCCGGGCTGCGCAGCCGCCGCGGCCGCCGCGTACAGCGCCTGGCCGGCTTCTTCCAGGCTCTTGGTCTTGGCTTCGATCTGCGCCTTGTCGTCGCCTTTCATCGCCGTTTCCAGGTCCGCAAGCGCGGCTTCGACATTGCCGATCACGCTGCCGTCGACCTTGCTGCCGTGCTCGGTGATGGCGGTGCGGGTGGCGTGGATCAGGCTGTCGGCCTGGTTGCGCGCCTGCACCAGCTCATGGAACTTCTGGTCCTCTTCGCGATGCGCTTCGGCGTCGGCCACCATCTGCGCGATCTCGGCTTCGGACAGGCCCGAACCGGACTTGATCTCGACCTTCTGTTCCTTGTTGGTCTTCTTGTCCTTGGCGCTGACGTGGATGATGCCGTTGGCGTCGATGTCGAAGGACACTTCCACCTGCGGCAGGCCGCGCGGGGCCGGCTCGATGCCGGACAGGTCGAATTTGGCCAGCGACTTGTTGAAGCGGGCCTGTTCGCGTTCGCCCTGCAGCACGTGCACGGTGACCGCGGACTGGTTGTCCTCGGCGGTGCTGAAGGTCTGCGAAGCCTTGGTGGGAATGGTGGTGTTCTTCTCGATGATCTTGGTGAACACGCCGCCCAGGGTCTCGATGCCCAGGCTCAGCGGGGTCACGTCCAGCAGCAGCACGTCTTTGACGTCGCCGCCCAGCACGCCGCCCTGGATCGCGGCGCCCAAGGCGACGGCTTCGTCCGGGTTGACGTCCTTGCGCGGCTCCTTGCCGAAGAACTCGGTCACCGCCGCCTGCACCTTGGGCATGCGGGTCTGGCCGCCGACCAGGATCACTTCGCCGATGTCGCTGGTGCGCAGGCCGGCATCGTTCATAGCGATGCGGCAGGGCTCGATGGTCTTCTTGATCAGGTCTTCCACCAGCGCTTCCAGCTTGGCGCGGGTCAGCTTGATGTTGAGGTGTTTCGGGCCGGAGGCGTCGGCGGTGACGTACGGCAGGTTCACTTCGGTCTGCTGCGAGGACGATAGCTCGATCTTGGCGCGCTCGGCCGCATCCTTCAGGCGCTGCAGGGCCAACGGGTCCTTGCGCAGGTCGATGCCCTGGTCTTTCTGGAATTCTTCCACCAGATAATCGATGACGCGCTTGTCGAAGTCTTCGCCGCCCAGGAAGGTATCGCCGTTGGTGGCCAGCACTTCGAACTGCTTCTCGCCGTCGACGTTGGCGATTTCGATCACCGACACGTCGAAGGTGCCGCCGCCCAGGTCGTAAACGACGATCTTGCGGTCGCCGCCGTCCTTGTCCAGGCCGTAGGCCAGCGCGGCCGCGGTGGGTTCGTTGATGATGCGCTTGACGTCCAGGCCGGCGATCTTGCCGGCGTCCTTGGTGGCCTGGCGCTGGCTGTCGTTGAAGTAGGCCGGCACGGTGATCACGGCTTCGGTGACGGTCTCGCCCAGGAAGGCTTCGGCCGTCTTCTTCATCTTCTCCAGGATGCGCGCGGAGATTTCCTGCGCCGACAGCTTCTTGCCGTCGGAGGTGGTGACCCAGGCGTCGCCGTTGTCGTGCTGGACGATGCCGTAGGAAACCAGGCCGATGTCCTTCTGCACTTCGGCGTCGGTGAACTTGCGGCCGATCAGGCGCTTCACCGCGTAGAAGGTGTTCTTGGGGTTGGTGACGGCCTGGCGCTTGGCCGAGGCGCCCACCAGCACTTCGCCGTCCTTGGTGTAGGCGACGATGGAAGGCGTGGTGCGGTCGCCTTCCGAATTTTCGATGACGCGGGCCTTGCCGCCGTCCATGATCGCCACGCACGAGTTGGTCGTGCCGAGGTCGATGCCGATGATCTTGCCCATGTTGCTTGCTCCCTAAAGGTCTGTCTTTGGCCGGCCATATGCCGGGTTATGGATGGAATGTGGGGTTTGCGACGTTCAGTTCAAGAGTTCTGCGTAGGAGCGGCGTCCCGCCGCGAGCTTTTGAATGACCGATTTGCTGAATGAAGAGCTCGCGGCGGGACGCCGCTCCCGCCTGCCTCAATCGTGCTTGGCTACGACCACCAGCGCCGGCCGCAACAGACGGTCGTTGAGCAGATAACCCTTTTGGAACACCTGCACCACGCTGTCGGGCGCAGCGCCTGGCGCCTCGACGTGGCTGACGGCCTGATGGAATTCGGGATTGAAGGCCTCGCCGGTGGGGTCGATCATGCTCAAACCATTGTCCGCGGCGACTTTCAGCAGCTGGCGGAAGGTCAACTCCAGGCCGTCGTGCAGCGGACCGGGTTCCTTGCCCGCTGCGGCCAGGCCAGCATCGAGGCTATCGAAGACCGGCAGCAGGTCCGACAACAGGCGCTCGTTGGCGAACTTGCGCAGTTGCTCCAGGTCGCGGCTGACGCGCTTGCGCTGGTTCTCCAGATCGGCGCGTTCGCGCAATACATCGGCGCGGGTCTGTTCCAGCTCGGCGCGCAGATGCTCTACTTCGTTGGCCAACTGGCTTTCAAGATTGTTTTCCTCGCCTTCGGAGACATCGTCGGGCGCGGAATCGGATGGGTTCTGGCTGTGGGTCATGCGGGCTTCCGTGGCGGGCCGCCCCGGTAACGGGCGGCGTAAGACGAACCTATGGGGTCGGCGCTTCAGGATTCAAGGCAGAGCCCAGCGCATCGGCGGCGGCCTGGACCACCGGGATCACCCTTTCGTACGCCATCCGGGTGGGGCCGATCACCCCCAGCACACCCAACACCTGCCCGCCGGCGATATAGGGCGCGGTCACCACCGAGACCCCGTCCAGCGGGGCCAGGCCGGTCTCTTCGCCGATGAAAATGCGCACGCCCGGGGCCTGCAACGTGCGTTCCAGCAGCTGCAGGATCTCGCGCTTGCGGGCGAAGGTCTCGAACAACTCCCGCAACCGGTCCAGGTCCGACAGGTCCTGCACGCCGATCAGCCGGGTCTGCCCGCTCAGCACCATGTCCTCGCCCGCCGGAACGAAAGCGTGCTCGGCCAGTTCCACGGTATGCGCCAGCAGCCCCTCCATCTCGGACTGGGCGTTGCGCAGGTCGCGCAGCAGGGTCGCGCGTATTTCCGACAACGGCCGGCCGGCGAAATTGGAATTCAGGTAATTGGCGACCCGCTCCAGCTCGGAAGGGTCGTAGGCGCGGCGCGGTTCGATCACCCGGTTCTGCACGTCGTTGTCGGCGAACACCAGGATGGCCAGTACGCGGCGCCCGTCCAGGGGTACGAAGTCGATGTGGCGGAAGGCGAACTGTTCGCGCCTGGGGGCGCTGACCACGCCGACGAAATGGGTCATCGCCGAAAGCAGCTCCGAAGCGTTGCCCAGCAAAGCCTGCGTGCCGACGCCGGAGGGAAGCTCGGAACGCAGCCGCGCCACTTCGCCCTCCCCCAGCGGCTGCATCTGCACCAGACTGTCGACGAACATGCGGTAGCCCTGCGCGGTGGGGATGCGCCCGGCCGAGGTGTGCGGCGAAGCCAGCAGACCGATTTCCTCCAGATCGCCCAGGATGTTGCGGATGGTCGCGGCGCTGACATCCAGCCCCGCGTGCCGGGCCAGCGTTTGCGAGCCCACCGGCTCGCCATCGCGGATATAGCGCGAGATCAGCGTGCGCAGCAGATGCCGGGCACGGGGGTCGAGATCGGCGGGGCGCGTGGACATTCCGGATAGATAGCCTTCCTGGGCAGGGTTTGCAAGCTGCCGGGGTTTCTCCTTCCCTGGTGGGACAGAAGCAAAAAACTGACTTCTGGCAGCTTGTTCCGCACCGGTCCGGATGCGCAAATGGCCCTTACTTCATCGCAAGGGCGTCGCATGCATTATCTGGCCTTCAAATTGCTGCATATCGCCGTGGTCGTCCTGTTTCTGGGCAACATCACCACCGGCCTGTTCTGGATGCACCACGCCAAGCGCTATCGGGTGCCGGCGCGCATCGCCGAAACCATGGACGGCGTGATCCGCAGCGACCGCCTGTTCACCCTGCCCTGCGTGTTGCTGATCGTCGCCAGCGGTTTCGTTGCGGCGATGCTCGGCGGTTTCACTCCGGTCCTGCGGGTGGGTTGGATCGCATCGGCGCTGGCGCTGTTCGCACTGTCGGGCTTGCTTTTCATGTGGCTGGCGCCGCTGCAACGCCGCATCCGCGATTACGCGGCGCGGCCCGATGCCGACTGGGCCACGTGCCAGCAGCTGTTGCTCCGCTGGGAACGCATCGGCCTGGCCAGCCTGCTGGCCGCCTGGGGCGCGCTGGTCGTCATGGTGCTGAAGATTCCGCATTGAGCCGTGCTGTCGCAGAACCTGAGCGGAGAGCCACTACAATGCGCAGCCATGCTCAGACACCTAGCGCTCAAGGATTTCGCCGTCGTCCGTTCCGCCGAACTGGAATTCGGCCCGGGCATGACCGTTATTTCGGGCGAAACCGGCGCGGGCAAGTCCTTGCTGGTGGACGCCCTGGGTTTCCTTTCCGGCCTGCGGGCCGATAGCGGCGTGGTGCGCCACGGCGCCGAGCGCGCCGAACTTTCCGCCGAGTTCGGCCTGGAAGACGCCTCGCCCGCCCTGACCTGGCTGCGCGACAACGAACTCGACGACAGCAAGGACTGCCAGCTGCGCCGGGTGATCCGCGCCGATGGCGGCTCGCGCGCCTTCATCAACGGCCGCAGCGTCACCCTGGCCCAGCTGACCGAACTGGCCGGCCTGCTGGTGGAAATCCATGGCCAGCACGAGCACCAGGCGCTGCTCTCGCGCCATAGCCAGTTGGAACTGCTGGACGCCTACGCACGCAACGAATCCGAACGGGCCGTCGTCCGCAACGCCGCGCAGGCCTGGAGCGCGTTGTTGCACGAGCGCGAGGCCCTGTCCCAGCAGGGCGACGTGTCGGACCGCATCAATTACCTGGAACACCAGTTCAAGGAACTGGAGCGCGAAGAGCTGGCCGCAACGGCCATCGAATCGCTGTCCGCCAATCATCGCCGTCAGGCCAACGCCTCGGGCCTCATCGACGCCTGCAACGCCGCCTTCGCGCGCTTGGCGGGCGAGGAAGCGCCTTCGGTTTCCAGGCAGCTGCAACAAACCCGCAGCGAGCTGGCGCGCATGGCCGAGCATGAGCCGCGTCTTGGCGAAGTCGATTCGCTGTTGGAAAGCGCCAACATCCAACTGGACGAAGCGCTGGTGGTGCTGGACAAAGTGCGCGACGACCTGGACGCCGATCCGGCGCAATTCATGGAACTGGAACGCAAGCTCACCCGTATCCATGACCTGGCGCGCAAGCACCGGGTCGCGCCGGAGCAGCTTGAGGCGCGCCGCGATGCCATTGCCGCGGAGCTGGACGGCTTGCGGGGCGCCGGCGAACGCCTGCTCGGCCTGAATACCGAAATCGCTTCGGCCGCCGCCGCCTGGCGCGATGCCGCCGCGAAGCTCACCAAGACCCGTCAGAGATCCGCCGACAAACTCGCCAAGGCGACTGCGGCGCTGATCGCCGAGCTCGGCATGGGCGGGGGCCGTTTCGAGATTGCGCTGGAAGCCAACGAAACCGAACGCGCCGACCCGCTGGGCGGCGAGCGGGTGGAATTCCTGGTGTCGGCCAACGCCGGCCAGCCCCCGCGCGCCCTGCGCAAGGTCGCCTCGGGCGGCGAACTCTCGCGCATCTCGCTGGCCATCGAAGTGGCGGCGCTGGGACTGGACGCGGTGCCGACCATGGTCTTCGATGAAGTGGATTCGGGCATCGGCGGCGCCGTGTCGGACATCGTCGGGCAAAAACTGCGCGCGCTGGGCGAGAAGCGTCAGGTCCTGTGCGTCACCCACCTGCCGCAAGTCGCGGCGCAGGGCCACGCGCACTACCGCGTCAGCAAGGCGCCCGTGGACGGCATGACCCAGAGCTCGGTGGAACTGCTGCCGGCCAAACAGCGCGAGGAAGAACTCGCGCGCATGCTGGGCGGCGTGGAAGTCAGCAAGGAAGCGCGCGCAGCGGCCAAACGCCTGCTCAGCGACGTGACCTGACGCAGGGCGGGCCAAGGCCCGCCCTGCGGTCAACGCTTCTTGCGCACGTAAAGCACCAGCGAATGCTCTTCGATTTCGTAGCCATGTTGGGCCGCGATCTTCGACTGCAGCGTCTCGATCTCTTCGCTGGAAAATTCTGTGACTTTGCCGGTCTCGATATCGACCATGTGGTCGTGGTGCTGGCCGCGGTCCAGTTCATAGACCGCCTGCCCGCCTTCGAAGTTGTGCTTCAGCACCAAGCCCGCGGCCTCGAACTGGGTCAGCACCCGGTAAACCGTGGCCAGGCCGATTTCATCGCCGTGGTCCAACAGATGGCGATAGATGTCCTCGGCGGTCATGTGGCGGGGCTTGCTTTGCTCCAGCAGCTCCAGGATGCGCATCCGCGGGTGCGTCACCTTCAATCCGACTTTGCGTAGATCCTGCGATTCCATAGCCTCTCCGTTCATTGGCGGTTTAGCGCCAGCTGCCTTGGGCTGGGTTGCGGCGGCTGTCGGAAGTGTATCATCGCCGGGTCATCTCCCTGTCGAAACGCGGTGCCCTTTCCGATGCGTAAATTCCTGCTGATCGCCGCCGTGACCTTCGCTGTCTCCGGTTGCGGCATCCTGTACAAACAGCCGATCTACCAGGGCAACCTGATCGAGAAGAGCAACGCCGACCAGCTGGCCGTGGGCCAGAGCAAGCAGCAGGTCGTCGCCCTGCTGGGCACGCCTTCCATCGCCGACCCGTTCCATGCCCAGCGCTGGGACTACACCGCCGCCGAACGCACCAACCGCCGCGGCACCACCGAGATCAAGAACCTGACCGTTTTCTTCGAAGGCGATGTGGTTTCGAAGTGGGAAGGCGAATACTTCCCGGAAAACGACGTGCAGTTGGCCAAAGACGTGCGCAAGTTCGGCCCGAACCTGGCCAAGGACAAGAAGAAGGGCGGTTCCCGCCGCCGCTGATCTTCAGCGGCCGCCGGTCTTCGACGGGGTTTTCGATGCGCGCCGCCGGCGCGCGTCCTTGGGATCTATCTGCAGCGGCCTCAGCAGTTCTATTCGGTCGCCCTCGCGCAATACGGTGGATGCCTCGGCATTGACGCCGAAGATCGCGTAACCGTCCACGTTCTCGACCTGCGTCCAGCCCGCCTTCTCCAGGGCTTGCTGCAACGTGGCGCCTTCGGGCAGATCCAGCGATACGGCCTGGTGCCGGCGCGGCCACGCCATGACCAGCTCGACCTTCATCATTCGCCCCGGTCGGCGACCCGCACGAAATCGTCCACCATGCGGTCCGCCAGCCCCTGGAATCCAAGCGCGATCGCCGGACCCAGCAAACGGTTGTTGGGGTCGAATTCCAGGGTCAAGGTGACTTTGCTGGCGCTTTCGTCCAGCGCGTGGAATTCCCAGCGGCCGTGCAATTTCCGGAACGGGCCATCGACCAGGTTCATGTCGATGCTGTGCGGGCGGTCGAGCGTGTTTTCGGTGGTGAACCAGGTGCTCAAGGCGCCCAGCCCCAGGTCCAGCCGCGCGACCAGCCGGTCGGGACCCGATTCGATCAGCTCGGCCGCGCTGCACCAGTCGAAGCGCCGTGGGTAAGCGGCCACGTCGTTGACCAGTTCGAACATGCGGGCGGTGGAGTGTTCGACCAGGGCGCTGCGGCGGATGGTTTGCATGCGTGACGGGACTCGTTTGGCTGGGCTCGCTTGCACTTCCCCCATCGGCGACAATAGCGCCATGGCGAAGAAACCCGGCAAGGATAAAGCAAACAGCACTGGCACGATTGCGCAGAACAAACGCGCGCGCCACGAATACCACCTTGAGGCGCACTACGAGGCGGGCATGGCATTGCAGGGCTGGGAGATGAAGGCCATCCGCGCCGGCCGCGCCAACATCACCGAAGCCTATGCGGTGGTCCGCAACGGCGAGCTGTTCCTGTTCGGCGCGCAGATCACGCCTTTGATCCAAGCCTCGACCCATGTGGTCGCCGACGACCGCCGCACCCGCAAGCTGTTGCTGCACAAGCGCGAGATCGACGTGTTGATCGGCAAGGTGGAGCGCGACGGCTACACCATCGTGCCCACTTCGCTGTATTGGAAGGGCAACAAGGTCAAGGCCGGCATCTCCCTGGCCAAGGGCAAGCAGACCCACGACAAGCGCGAAGCCAGCAAGGAACGCGACTGGCAACGCGACAAGCAGCGCGTCATGCGCCGCCACAACCGCGACGCCTGACCGCCCCTACCGCATCAGGTGGAGGCCAGCATCTGGATCATGTTGGGAATGCCCTTGCCCTGCATGTACGGGTCGCGCCCGATATCGGTGCAGTGGTTCAACACGATCTGCTTGACCCGGTCGGGGAAGCCGATGAACTCGCGCCGCACCGACAGGAAGCCGGCGATCAATCCGGACACATGCGGCGCGGCCATGCTGGTGCCGCTCATCTCCACCATCCAGGTGCTCGGATCGGACGCCTTGAAACCGTGGTGCGCCGAAATGATCTTCTCGCCAGGTGCCACCACGTCGGGTTTGTGCCGGCCATCGGCGGTCGGGCCCCGCGAGGAGAAATAGGAAACGCCGTAACTGTGCGGATTGCCCTTATGCACCGAACCCACCGCAATAGCGTCTTCGAGGTTGGCGGGATCGCCGATGGTCATGTCCATGTTCGCCGGGTACGACTCGCCGTCGTTCTGCACCAGCCAGGCCAGGCCTTCGTTGCCGGCGGCCAGCACCACCACCACGCCCTGCCGCCACAAACGCCGCAGTTCGTTGCACAGGGGAGTGAAGCCGCAGCCGTAGCTTTCCGCATCGAAGTATCCGCCCAGGCTCAAGTTCATGCCGTGGATGACCAGTTCCCCGGCGTGATCGTTGATGTCGGCCACCTGCTGCACCGCCTTGATGATCCACGAATCGCGGCCGTTGCCGTCATCGTCCAGCACCTTGAAACCGTACAACTGCGTCAGCGGCGCGATACCGGCGAAATCCACCTTCTCCTTGCCGTCGCCCGGCAAGGGGGCGCTGCATTGCCCTGCGATCACGCCGGCAACGTGGGTGCCATGGCCATTGCGGTCCAGTTTGCTAAAGGCGACGCCGTCGGCGCGGAGCAGTTTCTTCGGCTTGCCGCGCACCGTGCAATCCCACTGCGCCACCACCACGTCGCGCTTGCCCTTCTCGTAGAAATGCGGATGCCCGGCGGCGATGCCGGTATCCAGCACCGCCCAGCCTATCTTCTGCCCCAGCGCGCGGTATGCCGACTGCGCGGCGTCGGCCTGGATGACGCTGCGCGACTGGTTCAGCAGCGCGCGCTTGCCCGCATCGCGCCATAACCGCTTGAAACTCAAGGTCTGGTAGTCGTTGCGCAACGATTCTATTTCGAAACGGGTCAGCTTGGCCGAAACGAAGCGCTGCAGGCCGTCCTCCAGGTAGATTGCGTCGTCCAGCGCCTCGTTCCTGAGCTTGGTCGTTTCCGAAGCCAGGCTGCGGATGCGCGCGACCAGCGCAGCACGCGCCGCCTCGCGCCCACCCTCGCCCGCCGGCAGCTTGTCGAGTTCGATCAGGACTTCATGGCGGTGCTCGGCGCCGTTGGCTTCCAGCTGATCGGACAGATCCTTGATCAGCACGGTATTGGAAACCGGCTGGTCGAAACCCACGCCCACCACTTCGCGCACCTTGGCGCGCACGTGCGGATTGGAAAGATAGCCGGAACCGGAATGCGGGTTGCGCGGGCTGTCGGTATTGACGTCGGCGCCCTGCAGGTTGGAGAAGCGCTGCCCGGGATTCTCTATGTCGTCGGTCAGATTTCCGTCCAGCGCGACGGGATCCTGGCGATCGGCGACGTTGTACCAGTGCCGCACGCAGGGCGGGAACGGCAGCTTCTTCTTGCCGATCGACCGCTTGAACATGCTGCGCACGCTGGGCAGGCCCAACGGCGAGCCGATGGTGACGAACAAGGCCACGTCGTATTTGGCCGGGTCGAGTTTGCGCAGGACTTCGTAGGCGATCATCGAGCCCTGGCTGTGGCCCACCACCACGAACGGTCCGCCGCCGGATTCCATGCGGTCCAGCAAACTGCGTTCCATCACCTCGCGCCGCTTCTTGTCGAAGAAGAAATCGTGCACGTCCTGCAGCAAGGCGGCCGAAATGAGCTTCAGCAGGATCTCGTTGACCTTGTCCAGCAACCCGCGCTTGCCCGGCCCGCGCTGCGGCTCGCCGGTCGCGCCCAATTCGTCCAGCATGGAATGGAGCATCCGGTTCTCGGCCGCAGTGTCGGACAGAGCATCGGCCAGTTCGCCCAGGTCGCGGCGACTGGGCGCAACGCCAAGCGCACTGAGCACGCGCTGTTCGGCCTGATTGATGGTGGGCCCCTGGTCGCGGTCGCCGCAGCTGCCGGGTTCCGGCGTCGGATAACGGTCGCGGTTGACCCAGTACGCCAGTCGCGTGCGCTCGCCCATGCCGCGCCCGAACAGCGCCTTGTCCCATTGGCAGCGCAGGACTTCGGCAGTCGGCTTGTTGCCGATGCCATGCACGTAGATGACCGTCTTCGCCTCACCCTGCGCACTGGCCATGAAATCCGACCGCTGCAAGGCGTCGGAGCTGGCTGCCTTGGACGACACCGTCTTACTCTGTTTGGCCGTTTTCTTGACCGTCTTCTTGACGGCCTTCGCCGCTTTTTCTGCCTGCACGCCGCGCGAGGGCGTCTTCTTGCCGGTTTTCTTCACAGCCATGGCTCATCTCCCAGTTCCCATGGAAACGCGTTGCGGTCGGCGCCGGGGCCAGCGGGGCTGGCGAGGCGATGAAGAGATGCTAACCAGCGCCGGTCGCAGAAGTTGTGACCCGGGTCCATCGCCCCTACACTGGGGGCATCAGCAAGGTCTGATTCCCGGGGATGCACTGGCTTCGACGGGGGTTGCGAAATTGCCTGGTGCATGCCGAGGGGGCGACTTTCCTCGTTAATCCAGTAGCAAACTTCTAGTTGCCAACGACGACAACTACGCTCTCGCCGCTTAAGGCGTAAGCCCCGAACCCACTTGTGCCCGTGCTCGTGGATGTAGGGTCATTATCACGGAACCGGCTGTGACGGCTGCCTGTCAGTCACGGCTTAACCGCAACAGGCTGGTCACCGGGTGCGCTTTGCGTGCCGTGCTGCCCGGGGGCGAGATCTAACGGAACGCTAAGCATGTAGTACCGGGGATGGAGTGCCTTCGGACGCGGGTTCGATTCCCGCCATCTCCACCATCTTCAAGCGAAAGCCGGAACCGCGAGGTTCCGGTTTTTCGTTTTTCGCCGATCGATAACGTTGTCGCGCTTCGACGCCTAGCCCAGCGGCAGGATGGCCAGCGGCTGCGGCTCCCAGTCCGGCACTTCACCGAAGCGTTCGCTCAGGAAATCGAGGAACGAGCGCACCAAGGTCGGCATTTGTCGGCGGGAAGCGTAGACGGCATAGATGCCCATGGGCGGCACTTCGTAGTCCGGCAGCACCGCGACCAGTTCGCCGCTGTGGATAAGCGGCGCCAGCTGATAGGTCGGCAGCATGGCGA
Source organism: Pseudoxanthomonas sp. (assembly GCA_036383995.1). Lineage (GTDB taxonomy): Bacteria > Pseudomonadota > Gammaproteobacteria > Xanthomonadales > Xanthomonadaceae > Pseudoxanthomonas_A. The sequence continues at coordinate 50,560 of DASVNG010000004.1, read as the reverse complement.
TGCCCGCATCGGCGCGTACCGCCTGCAACAGCACGCTGGCCTCGTTGGCGCTGATACTGCCGCCGACCGCCACCGCCACATCGCGTCCATGACGTCGCAGCTGCCACAGGCTCTTGCCTACGAAATGGTGGGTAAGACAGTTGTGCCGAAGCAAATCCTCCGGCCTCTGCGGCGTGCCGCGGGCCGCCAGATAGGCCGGCGTGGCGCACAGCAGCGAACGGCAGACCGACAAGCGGCGCGCGATCAGGCTGGGATCCAGTTCATGGGTAATGCGGATGGCCAAATCGATGCGCTCTTCGATCAGGTTGACGGTGCGGTCCACCATCAGCATGTCGATCCGTACGCCGGGAAAACGGGCGACGTAATCGGCCACCGCTGTTGCCAGCTGGCTTTGCCCGAAAGAAGTGCTGCAGGTGATGCGCAACTGCCCACGCGGCGTGGCGGCCGCGCTTTCGTCCACTGCCGTCTGCAGATCCGCCTCCAGCTCGAGCAAACGCCGACAGCGTTCCAGCGCCTGCTCCCCCGCCGACGTCAGGCTGATGCGCCGCGTCGTGCGATGGAACAGGCGCGCACCCAGCCAGCTCTCCAGCTCGGCCAGGTAGCGCGTGACCATGGCCCGCGACATGTCCAAAGCATCGGCCGCAGCGGTCAGGCTGCCGCGCTCGGCCACCTCCACGAAGACGCCCATGGCGGTCATCCGATCCATTATTTGATCGCTATCTGCAATAAACAATGTACTTATACGGTGTTTTTTGGTCGATTTCAGCTCATTACAGTGGCGTCATTCCCCATCACTGGAGCCCTATCATGAAAATCGCCCTTGTCGCCGCCACCGGCAAAATCGGCCGCCACATCGCCCAGCAGGCGATCGCCCGCGGCCACGAAGTCACCGCCATCGTCCGTCGCACGACCGATGTGCCGGCCGAGTTGGAAGGCGCCCGTCTCGTCGTTGCAGCCCTAGACGATCACGAAGCCCTGGTCGCGGCCATCCGCGGCCATGACGCACTCGCCAGCGCCTACGGCCCCGCCCCCGGCGACTACGCCAGCCTCAGCCGAGTGGCCGACGCTTTGATCGCAGCCGCACGCGATGCCGGCATCCGCCGGTTGGTAGTGGTCGGCGGCGCAGGCAGTCTGGAAATCGCTCCCGGCGTGCAGCTGGTCGACACACCCGACTTTCCGGACGCCTACAAGCCCTACGCATTGGCCCATCGCGATGCGCTCAAGCGTTTCCAGACGACCGACGATCTGGACTGGACGTTCTATTCCCCCGCCGCCGAGATCGGCCCGGGCGAGCGCCGTGGCCAGTTCCGCGCCCAGGCCCAGGCGTTGCTGGCCAATGTCGAAGGCAAGAGCGAGATCAGCTACGCCGACTACGCCGACGCCTTCGTCAACGAAATCGAACAGCCGCGCTTCATCCGCCAGATCGCCACTGCGGCGTACTGAGCCTCCGTGCGCCACGCGTACCCAATCGAGAATTTCGCCATGCCCCATTGGAAAACCATCGCTGCGCTGTGCCTGATTCCGCTGCTGGCCGCATGCGCTACCGCATCGGCGGCGCCCGCGACCGATGAAGGATTTCCCGCCGTCGGCCACACCTACCGGGTCGACTTCGGCGGCGGCAATGCCTTCGACATCGCCTTCGCCTCCGACCGCGAAATGACCTTCACCAAACTGCAGGCGCCCAACCTGGGCATGAAGGAAACCATCCGTTTCGAACATCGCAAGATCCGCGACGGCGTCTATCTGGTGTATTGGCAGGAAGCCGACAAAACCACCGTGGTGCATCTGGAGGATTTCGCCAGGGGAACCATCTACACCAACATCACCGGCCCCAACGGAAGCTTCTACCACGGCGAATCGCAACTCACTCTCGTCCACTGACGACTTACCAAGGAACGACCATGAAATCGCGCACCCTAACCCTCGCCTGCACCGCGGCACTGGCCCTGGCTACGGCTGCATGCAATCGCCAAGCGCCTCCTGCCGCTGTCCCGGCAGCGGAAACCTCCGCTACGACCACGCCAACCGCCGAGCCCGTAGTCCAGGCGCTTACGACCGAGGTCTACAACCCCGGCGACAAGGCCATCTTCGCGGTGACCTCGGTGCTGGTCGGCGGCGCGCAGGACGCCATCCTGATCGATGCGCAATTTTCCACCCTCGATGCGCAGAAAGTGGCGGATCTGATCCGGGCTTCCGGCAAGCGCCTGACCACGATCTACATCAGCCACGGCGATCCGGATTACTACTTCGGCCTGGAAACGCTGAAGCAGGCATTCCCGGGTGCGAAGATCCTGGCCACTCCGCAGACCATCGCGCACATCAAGGAAACCAGCGCAGGCAAGCTGGCCTATTGGGCGCCCATACTCGGCGCCGGCGCGCCGAAGCGGACGATCGTCCCCGAACCTTTGCAGGGCGACCGCCTGGATCTGGAAGGCCGGGAACTGCAGATCGTCGGCCTGGACGGCCCCACTCCGGACCGCAGCTTCGTGTGGATTCCGTCGATCAAAACCGTGGCCGGCGGCATTTCCGTCATGGCCGGCGAACACGTCTGGATGGCCGATACGCAGACGCCGCAGTCGCATGCCGACTGGCTGGCCACGCTGGCCAGGATCGAAGCGCTGCAACCGGCAAGGGTGATTCCGGGCCACTTCGACCCGGGCGCGCCGCAGGATCTGGACGCAGTTCGTTTCACCGCCGGTTACATCCAGGCCTACGATGAGGAAGCCGCCAAGGCCAAGAGTTCCAGCGAACTGATCGCGGCAATGAAGCAGCGTTACCCCAAGCTCGGCGCGCTGTCCTCGCTGGAGTTGAGCGCGAAGGTGAGCAAGGGCGAAATGAAATGGCCGTAAGCGCGGCATAGCCGGCCACTGCCTGCCTCATCATCCAGCGAAAGAACGGGCCGCGAAAGAAGGGGCCCGTTTCTTTTTCACGAAAAACGCCTGCGGATGCTTAGAATTCGGCGATGCCATCCGGAGATGACGATGAATTCCCGTTCTGAAATGCAGAAGATGCTTGCCGGCGAGCTTTACGACGCGGGCGACATGGAGATACAGACCGCGCAAACCGCAGCCAAGCACTGGATGGCGCGCTACAACGCCGCGGCGGACGAGCCCGCTTCGTTTCGCCGCGAATTGCTGCGCGAGCGGCTGGCGGCCGTAGGCGATGGCGCGGTCATCCGCCCGCCGTTCCATTGCGACTACGGGTTCAACATCCATCTGGGCGCGGGCGTATTCCTCAACTTCAATTGCGTGATTCTGGATGTGGTGGCGGTGACCATCGGCGCCAAGACCCAGATCGCGCCTGGCGTGCAGATACTGACCGCAGACCATCCGCGCGACCCGGGAATCCGGCGCACGGGGTTGGAATTCGGACGTCCGGTGCATATCGGCGAGAACGTCTGGATAGGCGCCGGCGCGCTGATCCTGCCGGGCGTGACGATCGGCGACGATGCCCTGATCGGCGCCGGCAGCGTGGTGACGCGCGACGTGGCCGCCGGCGCCACCGTGTTCGGCAATCCGGCGAGAGCGAAGCCGCAATAAAAACGGGCCGCTAAGGCGGCCCGTTGTTTCGCTACTGCCGAACGCGGCGATTTACGAACGCAGCGGCAACACGCGGATTTCCACGCGGCGGTTCAAGGCGCGGCCCGAATCGGTGTCGTTGCTGGCCACCGGCTGCGTTTTGCCGAAACCGACGATCTCGAAGCGTTCGCGCACCAGTCCCTTGCCGATCAGGTAATTGCCGACAGAGTTGGCGCGTTGCACCGACAGGGTTTGGTTCGCCGCATCGCTGCCGATGCTGTCGGTATGGCCGGAAACCTCGACGATGGTCTGATTGTATTGGGCCAAGGTGCTGGCGACGTTGTCGAGCGCCGGATAGAACTGCGATTTCAGGTTGGCCTTGCCGAAGTCGAAGGTCACGCCATCGGGCAGATTGAGCTTGATGACATCGCCTTCTCGGCTGACCTCGATCCCCGTGCCCGCGGTCTGGCGGCGCAGTTCGGCTTCCTGACGGTCCTGATAGGCGCCGATGGCGCCGCCGGCAAGACCGCCCACGCCTACGCCCACCAGCGCGCGCTGACGCCGTTCGGTAGCGTTGCCGCCGCTCAGCAAGCCGGCCACCGCGCCGATGCCGGCGCCGATCAGCGCAGCGTTGCGGGTGCGGTTGGGGTCGTTGGGATCGTTGGTCTGTCCGGTGTAGGTGGCGCAGCCACCCAGGGTAATGGTGGCGATGAGTGCAGCTGCAGTGGCCTTGATTGCGTAGGTCTTCATTCGACTTCTCCTGTCATGAGGGACCATGCCCCCTGGGTGGTTCAGAATCGGCAAACTACCTAGCTTGTGATGTCTGCTGGCTAAAGACGGGTGAAGAAAACGCAATGCGGAGTTAATCCGTTCAGCTTCAGGCGGCGGTCAAGGCCGCCGCCGCGCCCGAATCCAGGCTCTTGTCCCAATTGCCCATCAGCGCCAGGTACAGCAACTTCTCGAACTCCGGGCCGAAGCGCTGGATCACCGCGTCGGGATCGGGCACCAGCTTGGCGTCGGCGATCAAACCGAAATGCACCCGGTTGTTGTAGCTCATGATGGAAATGCCGATGCCGATCGAGCCGGTCTGCGGCACCCAGAACATCATTTCCCGCATTTTGCACCCGCCCAGATACAGCGGCTGCTGCGGGCCGGGAACGTTGGTCGCCACTGCCGTGGCCTTGCGGCTGAAAAGCTCCAACGCAACACCCTGCACTGCGGTCGGCGCCATGCCAAGTGCGGCAAGAAGCCCAAATGCAACAATGGCTTGCCTCGAATTTTTCAAGTCATTCATGCACTGAGCGACGCGTTCTACCCGCCGGATCGGGTTGTCTTCCCCGACCGGAAGCTCCAGGAATACCAGACCGAAATGGTTGCCCAGTTTCTTGGCGTGCTCCAGCGGACGCAGGTTCACCGGCACCGTGGCACGCAGGGTCACTCCTTCCAGATCTTCGCCGCGCTCTACCATGTAGCTGCGGAGCGCGCCGGCCGCCGCTGCCATCAGCACATCGTTGACCGTGCAGTCGCAGGCGCGGCCGACCGCCTTCACTTCGTCCAGGTCGAGCGGTTCTGCCCAGGCCACGCGCTTGCTCACGCCCAGCTTGCCGCGGAGCATGGTGGGCGGATCGTCGGACAGCGCCAGCGCCGCCAGCAGCTCGCGACCGATCTCGCCGCCCTCCTTGGCCAGCATGGTGGCCAGGGTCGGGTCTCGGTACATCTCCATGCCCTTGTCCAGCACCTTGCCGCCGATCTTCATGTAGCGGTCCATGGCGCCGACGCGGCGCACGACTTCGGCGCCGTCCTGCTTCAACCAAGCGGCGCGCAGTTCGCTGCTCTTCTCCGGCTTGCGGGTGGTGTCGGTCAGCGACAGCAGCACCTGCACCAGGGCGATGCCGTCGGCGTAGCTGTGGTGGATGCGGGTGACCAGTGCCGAACCGCCGCCGTATTTCTCGACCAGGTGGAATTGCCAAAGCGGTTTCGATTTGTCCAACGGCGTGGACGCCATCTGGCTGACGAAGCGCTCGAAGGCCTTCTTCTCCGATTTCTTGTCGCTGCGGCCCGGCAGCGCGGTCATGCGCACATGCCAGTCCAGATCGAAGTGCTCGTCTTCCAGCCAAGCCGCACCGGCGGGCGTGTCCACCGCCTTCTGCAGGAACCGCGGATAGGCCAGGAAACGCTTCCTGACCACCTTCTTCAGCGTTTCGAGCGTCATCGGCTCGTCCAGCATCAGCACGCCGGTGATCATCATCGGGTTGGTGGGGCGTTCCATGCGCAGCCATGCCGTGTCCACCCGCGACATGGGTTCCTTGCGCGGCTTGCGCGGCGCTTTTGTCGTTGCCATCGTTTTCTCCTCTCCCGCGCCGAGTGAAGCACGCGGCGGCGAAGGGCGTCAACGCAGTTCGGAAGACGCGAGCAGGAAGCGCTACGTGCCGACGGCGCCGGTCGCAAGGTACTCGCGTGGGATGCGCTGGTTGAGGCCGGTCAGTATTTCGTAGGGAATGGTGCCCGCAGCCTGCGCCACCGCTTCGCAGTCTATGGCCGCATCGCCCTGCCGCCCGATCAGCACCACTTCGTCCCCGTTGTAGGCGGTGCCGGCCGGACCGATGTCGACCATGAACTGGTCCATGCAGATGCGCCCGATGATCGGATGGCGCTGCCCGCGCACCAGCACCTGGCCGCGCGAGGACAATGCGCGCGGGTAACCATCGCCGTAACCGATGGGAAGCGTGATCACGCGCGTATCGGCCTTGGCGGTCCAGGTGGCGCCATAGCTCACCGTTCGGCCGGCCCCGACCACCTTGAAGTAGACCACGCTGGACACCAGCGACAGCGCGGGTTTCAGCGCCACCGTGGCGCGCGAGGCCGGATCCGGCATCACCCCGTACAGCGCGATGCCCGGGCGCACCATGTCCAGCCAGGTTTCCGGGAAATGCAGCACGCCGCCCGAGTTGGCCAGGTGGCGCAGCGGCATCGGCGCGCCGATCCGCTCGAAGTGCGAACAGGCGGCCAGGAAACGCTGCAGCTGCTCGGCGGTCATGGCCGAGGAAGGATCGTCGGAACAGGCCAGATGCGAATAGACGCCCTTGACCGTGCACCAGCGCGAGGCCACCGCCGCCTCGATGAACGCCGCCGCGCTTTCGCTGTGCACGCCGATGCGTTCCATGCCGGTATCGATCTTCAGATGGATCACCGCCTTGCGGCCAATGGATTCGGCCGCCTGCTCCACCTGGCGAAGCTTGTCGATCGAGGAGACGGTCACTTCCAGGTCGTGGATCAGGAACTGGGTCACCTGGGGCGCGTGGATACCGCCCAGCACCAGGATCGGCACCTTCACTCCCGCCCGACGCAGCGCCAGACCTTCTTCCACGAAGGCGACGCCCAATTGGGCGATGCCCTGCGCCTCGAGGTGCAGGGCCACGGGCACCAAGCCATGCCCGTAGGCATTGGCCTTGACGATGCCCATGACCGGCACGCCTGTGTGGCTGTGCAGGGCTCGCAAGTTATGGGTCAAGGCGCCCAGGTCCACGCGGATGCGCGTGGGACGGTCGCTGGCCTCGGCGCGATACAGGGTGGCTTGACCGGGCACGGCGGTCGTAGACGGTTCGGACATCGCCAGATTGTAGCCGCCCTGCCCCGGCGGCGATGCGAAAGACGCCTGCGTCCTCGCGTCGGCAGGCCCGCCGTCTGCGCCGCAAGTGGCCTGCGCCATCGCCCGATTCCGTATCGATAAGGATAGCCACGGCGCGCCAGGATCGATGATGGACACCACGCTCAGCCCGGACAATTCGGTCTACCGCATCCTCTATTTCGAAGAGATCTACCCGAGCCGCGCCGCGGAGGAACAGGCCGAGAAAAGCAAGCTCGCCGCCTTCGGCACGCTGGCCCGGCTCAATCCGCTGAATCGGCCGAAAACCGAAACCGTGAAGCTCTCCAAGTGGGAGCTGCGCTACGAACCCTTCTGGCACCTCATCGCGCGCCGCGAGATCGACTACCTGCACGAAGCGGTGTATCCGGTGCAGATCACCAATCCCTATGCGCGCAAGGTCGAGATCGCCGGCAGCGCCTTCGAGATCATTCCCAACAGCGGCAGCAAACCGCGCATCGACGTGCAGCTGCAGGAGTTCTGCCACCGCAAGATCGATGCGGCGGTGCATCAGGACGGGCTCAAGCGCGGGATCAAGCCGGCCAAGCTGCAGAGCTATATCGACCGTTACAAGGCCACCGAGCGCACCCAGTTGGACATGGACGGCACTATCCCGCCGCAACTTCCGTTCAACGCCGCCGTGCAGATAGTGAAGGCCAAACTGGCCGCCGAGCCCATCGACGCGCATTCGATCCAGAGCGACACGGTGGAATTCACCACTGCGCACCTGTACTTCCGCCCGGTGTTCGCCTTCGAATACAACTGGAACAACAAGCTGGGCGTGATCGAGATCGACGGGCTGACCGGCGAGGTGATCGAGAACGGGGAATGGTTCCGCGAGAAGGTGGACATCGTGATGTCGCGGGAGATGATGTTCGAGCTGGGCGCGGAAGTGGCTTCGGCGGTGGTGCCGGGTAGCGGGTATGCGGTGAAGCTGTTGAACAAGGTGACGCAGGAGAAGCCCAAGGGCGATTCGGTTTGAAGCGAAGCGTGCACTAACTGTTCGTCATTCCGGCTAAATCCGGCTCCGAACCATCGGACGCATGGATCCCGGCATTCGCCGGGATGACGGCCATTATTTCAATGACGCTTATTCGAAGCTTCCGACTGCATCGTGGGCCAGGTTGTCGAAGCGCGTGTACTCGCCGAAGAACTTCAGCTTGATCGAGCCGGTGGGACCGTTACGCTGCTTGCCGATGATCACTTCGGCCAGGCCCTTGTCCGCCGAGTCCTTGTGGTAGTACTCGTCGCGGTAGATGAAGATGATGACGTCGGCGTCCTGCTCGATGGCGCCCGATTCGCGCAGGTCGGCCATCACCGGGCGCTTGTCGGTGCGCGTTTCCAGCGAGCGGTTGAGCTGCGACAGCGCGATCACCGGCACGTTGAGCTCCTTGGCCAGGCCCTTGAGCGAGCGCGAGATCTCGGAGATCTCGGTGGCGCGGTTTTCGCTGTTGCCCGGCACCGCCATCAGCTGCAGGTAGTCGATCACGATCAGGCCCAGGTCGTGTTCGCGCTTCAGGCGTCTCGCCTTGGAGCGCAGCACGTCGGGCGACAACGCCGGGGTGTCGTCGATGAAGATCTTGGTTTCCTTGAGCATGCGGATGGCGCTGGTGACGCGGCTCCAGTCCTCGTCCTCCAGTTGGCCGGTGCGCAGACGGGTGGCGTTGACCCGTCCATTGGAGGAAATCAAACGCAGCGCCAGCTGCGAGGCCGACATTTCCATGGAGAACACGGCCACGGCCTTCTTCGACTTGATCGCCGCGTACTCGGCGATGTTCAGCGCCAGCGTGGTCTTGCCCATCGCCGGACGCGCGGCCAGGATCAGCAAGTCGGTGGGCTGCAGGCCGGCGGTCATTTCGTCGAAGTCGTGGTAGCCGGTGGGCAGGCCGGTGATGCTGCCGCCGTTCTCGAAGCGGTTCTGCAGCACTTCGAAGGCGTCTTTCAACGCGGTGTTGACCGCGGTGAAATCGGTGCGTCCGCGCGCACCGGCTTCGGCGATGGCGAACACTTCCTGCTCGGCCTTGGCCAGCAGTTCGGCGCTGTCGCGGCCGTCGGGCTGGAAACCGTCGTTGATGATGGCCGTGCCGACTTCGATCAGCTGCCGCATCACCGCCTTGTCGCGCACGATCTCGGCGTAGGCCACGATGTTGGCGGCCGACGGCGTGGTGGTGGCCAGTTCGACCAGGTAGGCGCCGCCGGCGACCTGTTCGATCTGGCCCTGCGATTCGAACCACTCGCCCAGGGTCACCGCGTCGTAGGGGCGGCTCTTTTCCGCCAGCTCGCTGATGGCGCGGTAGATGAGCTGGTGGTCGCGACGGTAGAAGTCGACGTCGTTGAGCTTGTCGTTGATGCGGTCGTAGGCTTCCGGCGCCAGCATCAGCCCGCCCAGCACCGCCTGCTCCGCCTCGATGGAGTGCGGGGGCACGCGCAGCTGTTCGATGCGCGCATCGTGCTGGTCGTAGCGGAAACCTGGGCGTGCGGACATGGGTGCGGTGGATTCCTGTGCGGTGCTTACGATGCTGCGGAGGCTTGCGTGATCGACCATCGTAGGTGCTCCGCCTGTGTGCTCGCGATGGCACAACCTGTGGATAAGTACGATTGCTTGATAAACCTTGTCCGTCTCAAATGCTGCGATGCCGAAAACGAAACGGGCGCCTTCCGGCGCCCGTCGCGGTATTGCTGAAGAACCCGATCAGGCTTCGGCGATGACGACGACCTTGACCGTGGTTTCGACGTCGGCGTGCAGGTGCACCACCACGTCGTACTCGCCGATGTGACGGAACGCGCCTTCGCCGAGGATGACTTCGCTCTTCTCCAGCGGGTAGCCGGCTTTGGTGAAGGCTTCAGCGATGTCGCGCGGGCCGACCGAACCGAACAGCTTGCCTTCGGTAGCGGCGTTGGCGCTGATGGTGACGCTGGCGCCTTCCAGCTTGGCGCGGCGGCCTTCGGCTTCGTCGTGGATCGACTTGGCCTTGGCTTCGTATTCGGCGCGCTTGGCTTCGAACTCGGCGACGTTGGCGGCGGTGGCCGGCACGGCCTTGCCCTGCGGCACCAGGTAGTTGCGGCCGTAGCCCGGCTTCACGTCGACTTTGTCGCCGAGCACGCCGAGGTTGGTCACTTTCTGCAGGAGGATCAGTTGCATGGTATTGCTCCGTATTCGTTAGCGGGATTCATCCCGCAGCGGTGGGCTGTCCGAATGACAGTAAAAGTTGGCGACGCCTTGCCGGGACGGGCCGCGCATCGCTGCGGGCCCTTCGCGGCCTACGACTCAGTTGTCGTGGCTGTCGGTGTACGGGATCAGGGCCAGGAAGCGCGCGCGCTTGACTGCGGTCTGCAGCTGGCGCTGGTAGCGCGACTTGGTGCCGGTCACGCGGCTGGGGACGATCTTGCCGGTTTCGGTCAGGTACTGGCGCAGGGTGTTGAGATCCTTGTAGTCGATCTCTTTCACGCCTTCGGCGGTGAACTTGCAGAACTTGCGGCGACGGAAGAACTTGGACATGGGGGTGCTCCTTAGGCGGCTTCGGCAGTGTCGGAATCGGTGTCGGCGGCCTCGACGGCCTCGCCTTCCTCATCGTCGCGACGGCGACGTTCGCCACGCTCGGGCTTGTCGCCCTTCTCGTCCTTGCTCTTCATGATGATCGACATCTCGGTGTCGGCTTCATCGCGCTTCATGATCAGGTGGCGCAGCACCGCATCGTTGAAGCGGAAGCTCTCGGTCAGCTCGGCCAGGATGGCCTGCTCGACTTCGATGTTGAACAGCACGTAATGGGCCTTGACCAGGTTCTGGATGGGGTAAGCCAGCTGACGGCGGCCCCAGTCTTCCAGGCGGTGGATCTTGCCGCCGCCGTTCTCGACCAGCGTCTTGTAACGCTCGATCATGGCCGGCACTTGCTCGCTCTGGTCAGGGTGGACCAGGAACACGACTTCGTAATGACGCATCGTTGTATACCTTTCGGATGTGGCCCAGGCGGGCCGGACAGCCCCCCGACCGTCCCCAAACCAGGGGAATGAAGGACGCGGTGGGGCAAGGATTCCTGCAGGACAGGCCCGCAGGAAGCCGGAAATTATGTCAGCTCAATGACTTAGCTGCAAGCGGAAAGGCTATTTGGCGGCCTTGCGAGCGCTGATCCAGGCATCGATGTGCTTCTCCAGGGCCTCCAGCGGCACCGAGCCGGTCTCCAGCACGGCATCGTTGTACTCGCGCAGGTCGAACTTCGGCCCCAGCTCCCGTTGGGCCCGGGCCCGCAGCTCGGAGATCTTCATCTGCCCGATCTTGTAGGCCAGGGCCTGGCCGGGGGTGCCGATATAGCGGTCGATCTCGTTGACGATGTCCTGGTCGGTCTTGGCCGCGTTGTCCTTGAAATAGGCGATGGCCCGCTCCCGGCTCCAGCCCTTGGCGTGCATGCCGGTGTCCACCACCAGGCGCACGGCGCGCCACATTTCGTAGACCAGCTGGCCGAAATGATCGTAAGGGTCGTCGTACAGGCCCATTTCGAAGCCCAGCTGCTCGGCGTACAGGCCCCAGCCCTCGCCGTAGGCCACGAAATAGGCGGTGCGGCGGAACATCGGCGCGTCGGGGATCTCCAGCCCGCGCGCGAACTGGAAATGGTGGCCCGGCACCGCCTCGTGCAGGGACAGGGGGACCATTTCCCAGGTCGGCCGCACCTCGGGCTTGTACAGGTTGACGTAGTAGTAGCCCGGGCGGGTGCCGTCGGAGGCGCCCGGCTGGTAGTAGGCCGTGGTGGTATCCGGGGCGATGTTGTCGGGGATCGGGCGCACGCCGTACGGCAGGCGCGGGATGGTCTTGAACACCTTCACCAGTTCCGGATCGATGCGCTTGGACAGGGCCCGGTAGGCGGTCAGCAGCTCATCGGGCGACTTGTGGAAGAACTTGGGATCGCTGCGCAGGTAGGCGAAGAATTCGGCCAGCGAGCCCTTGAAGCCGGCCTGCGCCTTTACCTTCTCCATCTCCGTGCGGATGCGCGCCACCTCCTTCAGGCCGATGGCGTGGATCTGCTCGGCGGTCAGTTCGGTGGTGGTGTAGTAGCGGGCCAGGAAGTCGTAGTAGGCCTTGCCATCCGGCAGGTCGGTGGCGGCGATCGACTCGCGGGTCTTGGGCAGGTATTGGTCGTTGAAGTAGGTCTGCAGCTTGCGGTAGGCGGGAACCACGTCGCTGGCGATCACGCGCCTGGCCTCCGCCTGCAGCTTGTCGCGGTCGGCTTGAGCGATGGAATCCGGGAATTTGAGGAACGGTTTGTAGAACGCGCTCTTGGCCGGATCGTCCACCACCTGCCCTGCGATCTGCGCCGGCACACGCTGCATGAGCACGCGCGGCGGCACATTGCCTGCCTTCACCCCTTCCTGCATCAGCACGACGACCTGGTCCAGGGTCTTGGGCAACGCCTGCAACCGCTTCAGCCAATCCTGGTAGTCCTTGACCGTGGCGAAGGGCAGCACCTCGGCGATGCCGTCCGCGGTCTGCGGGCCGCCCTGGTGGCTGATCGGCTGCTGGTACTCCTTGAACTTCTGCCGTTCGATGCTGCGCAGCAGGTTCCATTCGAAGGTGTCGTAGTCCAATTGGTCCGATGGCGAGAGCGCCTTGCGGTCGATGGCGTGCAACTTCTGCAAGGCGGCGCGGTCGGCTTCCTGGCGTGCGGCGATGGCTGGCAGGCTGAAGTCGGTCCAGCGATCGTTGTAGCGGGGATCGCCGTTGTAGCTGGCGTTTTCCGGACTCTCGCGCAGGCCCCGTTCCCATTCGTCGGCGAACAGCTGGTGCAAGGCGGGGTTCTGGGTGTTGGTTTGCGCGTAGGTGGGCACGGCGGCGGCGAGCAGGAGGCTTGCCAGCAACAGGGAACGGAACATGGGTACTCCGGGTTTCGGCGAACCGGGAGCTTAATATGTTTTCCCTTCTCCCTTTTGGGAGAAGGTGCCCGAAGGGCGGATGAGGGAATGAGAAATCAGTTTGTAGCGAAACTTACCGGCGAGTCGTTCTCCCTCCCTCATCCGGCGCTTCGCGCCACCTTCTCCCAAAGGAAGAAGGGAGCAAAAGCAGCTCAGGCCAGATCGGCCTCGGTGGTGAAGCTTTCGCCGCAGCCGCATTCGGCGGTGGCGTTGGGATTGCGGAACAGGAAGGTTTCGCTGAGGCCCTGCTTGCCGAAGTCGATCTCGGTGCCATCGACCAGGGACAGACTGTCGGCATCGACGAAGATCTTCACCCCTTCCTGCTCGAACACGGTGTCGTCGGGACGCTGGTCGCGGGCCAGGTCGGCCACGTGGCCCCATCCGGAGCAGCCGGTGCGGGTGACGCCGAAACGCAGACCCAGGGCGCCCGTCTCGGCAACGAAACGCTGCACGCGGTGGAATGCGACCGGGGTAAGGGTGATGGCCATCGGATCTCCTGCTGGCGACGATTATAGACCTGCGGACGGGGCTTTCCCGGCGCTGCTCCGGTAAACTCCGCGTTCCATTAATGGTTGCGTTCCCGAAGGATTCAAGTCATGACGGTGGTAAGCGTTGAACATGCGCTGGCGGGCAAGATCCCGGCCGGCGGCGAAGTAACGGTACGCGGTTGGGTGCGCACGCGGCGCGATTCCAAGGCCGGCCTGTCCTTCGTCAACGTCAGCGACGGCTCCTGCTTCGCGCCGATCCAGGTCGTCGCGCCGAGCGCGCTGGGCAACTACGAATCCGAAGTGAAGCACCTCACCGCCGGCTGCGCGGTGATCGCCACCGGCACGCTGGTCGCCTCGCAAGGCCAGGGCCAGAGTTACGAAATCCAGGCTTCGACGCTGGAAGTGGTCGGCTGGGTGGAGGATCCGGAAACCTACCCGATCCAACCCAAGGCGCACTCGCTTGAGTTCCTGCGCGAAGTGGCCCACCTGCGCCCGCGCACCAACCTGTTCGGCGCGGTGACGCGCATCCGCAACTGCCTTGCGCAGGCGGTGCACCGCTTCTTCCACCAGAACGGCTACTACTGGATCAGCACGCCCATCGTCACCACCTCCGATGCCGAAGGCGCCGGACAGATGTTCCGCGTGTCCACGCTGGATCTGGCCAACCTGCCGCGCACCGACAAGGGCGAGGTGGATTTCAGCCGCGATTTCTTCGGCAAGGAAACCTTCCTCACCGTGTCCGGCCAGCTCAACGTCGAGGCCTACTGCCTGGCGCTGAGCAAGGTCTACACCTTCGGCCCCACTTTCCGCGCCGAGAACAGCAACACCACCCGCCACCTGGCCGAGTTCTGGATGATCGAGCCGGAGATCGCCTTCGCCGATCTGGCCGAGGACGCGCGCGTGGCCGAGGCTTTCCTCAAGTACCTGTTCCGCGCGGTGCTGGACGAACGCGGCGACGACCTCGCCTTCCTGGCCGAGCGCGTGGACAAGAACGCGATCAGCAAGCTGGAGGATTTCATCAACGCGCCGTTCGAGCGCATCGAGTACACCGATGCGATCAAGCTGTTGCAGGAGTCCAAGCAGAAGTTCGATTTCCCGGTGGAATGGGGCCTGGACCTGCAGACCGAGCACGAACGCTGGCTGACCGAGCAGCACGTCGGCCGTCCGGTGGTGGTCACCAACTACCCCGAACACATCAAGGCGTTCTACATGCGCCTGAACGACGACGGCAAGACGGTCGCGGCGATGGACGTGCTGGCGCCGGGCATCGGCGAGATCATCGGCGGCAGCCAGCGCGAAGAGCGCCTGGACGTGCTGGATGCGCGCATGGCCCAGTTCGGGCTGGATGCGGCGCACTACGGCTGGTATCGCGATTTCCGCCGCTACGGCACGGTGCCGCATGCGGGCTTCGGCCTGGGCTTCGAGCGCCTGGTGGTTTATGTCTGCGGGCTGTCCAACATCCGCGATTCGATCCCCTATCCGCGCGCGCCGGGGAATGCGGAGTTTTGATGTCTCAGACATCCGAAAGAATAGAACGTCGTCATCCCAGCGAAAGCTGGGATCCATCTCGACCTTCGCGTCAGCCTTACTGGCGCGCGGCAAAGTGAAAACAAAGTCATAGTCAAAATGGATCCCAGCTTTCGCTGGGATGACGACGATTAGAAATTACGAGGTCTGAATTCCCAGTGATCCTGTTCTTCGCCCTACTCTTCCTCGCCACCGCCATCGCCGGCTTCTGCGCCTTCGTGATTTTCTGGCCGCTGACCCTGGTGCACGTGCGCGACCGCCATGAAGCCATCGCCGCGGAATTCGGCGCGGGCGCCTTCCTCAAGCCGGCCGCACTGGCCTGGCTGTTGAGCGGGCGCTATCGGCAGACGCACGATGCTTCGCTGACCGGCCTGGCGACGCCGGCGAAGGTTTCGCTGCTGGTCATCTTCGGCGGCGTGGCGTGCGCCGGTGCGCTTTGGCTTCTGTCATTGGTGATGGCATGAACGACACCGTGGAATACCAGTGGTACGTGGCGTCCCTGGGCCGCACCCTCGTGTGGGCGCGGTTGCGCGTGCGCGAAGCAGGCACCGCCGAAGTCTTCGACAGCGACGGCAATACCCTGACCTACGACAGCGACGACACCGCCCGCGCGGCGCTGTTCGACGCCGAATTCGTGGCCTTCGACGGGCTGGACGAAGACGATGCGCTGGCCAGGGGCTTCTCGCTGGACGAAGTCTCTCCCCCGCGCGCCGAGAACGATGCGGCCTTGCGCCACCTGATGGTGCAATCGCTGGGCGCGCGGGCCTGATCCGGGCCGATGTACACACCCAGGGCCTTCGCTGAAACCGACCTGTCGGAACTGGACAGACTGCTGGCGCGCGATTCCTTCGTCACCCTGGTCACCAGCGACGAAGGCATTCCCTTCGCCAGTCACCTGCCGGTGCTGTATTCGCGCGACGGCGGGCAAGTGACCCTGGAAGGCCACTGGGCCAAAGCCAATCCGCAAAGCCTGCATTCCGGCCCCGCCCTGATGATCGTGCAGGGTCCGCACGCGTACATCTCACCGGGCTGGTACACCGACAAGGAAGAAGCGGCGCGGGTGCCTACCTGGAACTATGCGGTGGCGCATCTGACCGGCCGGCTGCAGGCATCCACGGAAGAGGAGCTCCTTGCCGGTATCGTCGACCGCTTGAGCATCCGCCACGAAACCGCCGTCGGCAGCGATTGGCGTTACGAACACGGCAACCCACGGCTCCGCAGCCAGCTGCGTGGAATCGTGGGCTTCCGTTTCGTGCCCGAACGGATCGAACTGAAATTCAAGCTCAGCCAGAACCACCCTGCGGCCAATGTACGGGGCGCGGCGGACGGATTGTCGAGGCTTGAAGACCCGCAATCGCATGAGATCGCGGCACTGATGAGAGAGCGGCTGGCAAACCGCGCACCCGACTGAGGAAGGCATGGATCTGAATCTCAACGGCAAGCACGCACTGGTCTGCGGAGCCTCGGCAGGCATCGGCCGCGCGGCCGCGCTGGAACTCGCTCTTTTGGGCGCCGACGTCACCCTGCTGGCGCGCCGCGCCGAGACCCTCGAAGCCCTGGCTTCCTCCCTGCCCCGCAACGCCGAAGGCCAGCGCCACGACTGGATAGCCGTCGATATTTCCGACCACGACCTATTAGCGGCGCGCATACAAACGCTCGCCAACGCCCATCCGGTGCATATCCTGATCAACAACACCGGCGGGCCGCCTGGCGGCCGCGCCATCGATGCGGAGGCTGGCGCCTATCTGGATGCCTTCAACAAGCATCTGCTCGCCAACCAGGTGCTGGCGCGGGCCGTGCTGCCGGGCATGCAGGCCGCGCAATGGGGCCGCATCGTCAACGTGATCTCCACTTCGGTGAAAGAGCCCATCGTCAACCTGGGCGTATCCAACAGCATCCGCGGCGCGGTGGCGAGCTGGGCCAAGACGCTGTCGCGCGAACTTGCCGGCGACGGGATCACGGTCAACAACGTGCTGCCCGGTTACACCCGCACGCAACGGCTGGAGCAGATTCTGGACGACCGTTCGGCTTCCACCGGCAAGTCGCGCGATGCCGCCGCCGCCGCCATGCTGTCGACAGTGCCGGTGGGGCGCTTCGCCGAGGCCAGCGAGATTGCGGCGGCGATCGCCTTTCTTGCCAGTCCTGCGGCCGCCTATATCAATGGCGTCAGCCTGGCGGTGGATGGCGGGCGGATGCAGTCTATCTAGCGCTTGTTGTAATTATTTCTCATACGAAGCACGTAAAAAATAAGATCGTCATCCCGGCGAATGCCGGGACCCATGCGTCAGTGATCGGACGGTTGGATCCCGGCATTCGCCGGGATGACGTCGTTAAGAGGGGCTGGGCACCGCATCACTAGCTTTTGTTGCAGACGCTATCGGCACAGAAGGTTAAGCTTGGCCCATGCAGAAACTGCACCACTGGATAGATGGTCAGCCGCAACAGCCCCGAAGCGGAGGCTGGCTGGACGTATTCGACCCCAATACCGCGCAAACCCATGCGCAAGTGTCGCGCGGCGACGCAAACGATGTCGAAGCCGCGATCGCTGCCGCGACACGCGCCTTTCCCTCGTGGTCCGCGCTACGCAACAGCGAGCGCGCCGCATGGCTTGAAAAGCTGGCATCAGCGCTGGAAGCGCGCACGGAAGAGTTCGCCCGTGCCGAATCGCTGGACGGCGGCAAGCCGCTGGCTTTGGCGCGCGATGCGGAGATTCCGCGCGCTGTCTCCAATCTGCGCTTCTTCGCCCATGCCGCCACCCAGTTCGCCAGCGAATCGCATCACGGCGAAGCCGGCCTGAATTACACGCTGCGCCCGCCACTGGGCGTGGTGGCGACGATCTCGCCGTGGAACCTGCCGCTGTATCTGTTCACCTGGAAGATCGCCCCCGCCCTGGCGGCAGGCAACACCGTTGTCGCCAAGCCCTCCGAAGTGACGCCGCTGACGGCGACGATGCTGGGCGAATTGGCGGCCGAGATCGGATTCCCCAAAGGCGTGCTCAACATCGTCCACGGATTGGGACCGGAGGTCGGCGAACCCCTGGTGACCCATGCCCAGGTGCGCGCGGTCTCGTTCACCGGCAGCACCGCCGTCGGCAAGCGCATCGCGGCGCTGACAACGACTTCGCTGAAGAAGCTGTCGCTGGAACTGGGCGGCAAGAACCCCACCCTGGTCTTCGCCGACAGCGATTGGCGCCTTCAGCTGGATACGCTGGTCCGTTCCGCTTTCCAGAATTCGGGGCAGATCTGCCTGTGCGGGTCGCGCCTGCTGATCGAGCGTTCGATCTACAGCGAATTCCGCGATGGGTTCGTCGAACGGGTGCGTGGTTTGCGTGTCGGCGATCCAACGGCCGATGGAACCAATCTGGGCCCGCTGGTTTCCCAGGCCCACTTCGACAAGGTCATGGCCTGCCTGCAACGTGCCCGCGAAGAGGGCGGCACGTTCCTTTGCGGCGGACGTAGCATCGAACGCGCCGGCTGGTTCGTCGAACCGACGGTGATCGAAGGACTGGGACCGGATTGCGCCAGCAACCGCGAGGAAATCTTCGGCCCGGTGGTCACGCTGCAACCCTTCGATACGGACCAAGACGCGCTGGCCCTGGCCAACGCCAGCGACTACGGCCTGTCCGCGTCGCTGTGGACCCGCGACCTGGACCGTGCGCATCGGTTGTCCGCAGGGCTGCGCGCAGGCATCGTCTGGGTCAATACCTGGCTGATGCGCGATCTGCGTACGCCGTTCGGCGGCGTGGGTTCTTCCGGGCTGGGCCGCGAAGGCGGCGCCGAAGCGATGCGCTTCTTCACCGAACCCAAGAATGTCTGTCTGGCGTTGCAGTCCTAGCCTGCTGCCTTAGTCTGAGATAATGGACGTATGAGCGACCTCGACGAACTGCTGCGCAACAACCGGGAATGGGCCGAACGGATCAAGCAAGAGGATCCGGGCTTCTTCAAACGCCTGTCCCAGCAACAGTCTCCGCGTTATCTGTGGATCGGCTGCTCGGATTCGCGGGTGCCAGCCAACCAGATCCTGGGCCTGGACCCGGGCGAAGTGTTCGTCCACCGCAACATCGCCAACCTGGTGGTGCATACCGACCTGAACTGCCTGAGCGCCATCCAGTTCGCGGTAGACCTGCTCAAGGTCGAACACATCCTCATCGTCGGCCATTACGGCTGCAGCGGCGTGCACGCCAGCCTGACCAACCGCCGCGTGGGGCTGGCCGACAACTGGCTGCGCCATGTCGGCGATGTCGCGCAGAAGCACGCGGCGTTGCTGGAGCAGGTGGAAACCGATTCGCTGCGCCATGCGCGCCTGTGCGAGCTCAACGTGATCGAACAGGTCAGCAACGTGTGCCAGACCACCATGCTGCAGGACGCCTGGGCGCGCGGACAGAAGGTCTCGGTGCACGGCTGGGTGTACAGCCTGTTCGATGGGCGCGTGCGCCAGCTCGGCATCGACGTGGACAGCGCCGACGAGCTTGTCTCCGCCTACCAGAACGCCATTGCCGCGGTGAAGCCGCAGGGCGACCGACATGAGTGAAGTCGTACGCACGGACTCGGCGCCGGCGCCGGTGGGCAGCTACCCGCATGCGCGCCGAGTGGGGAACCTGCTGTTCCTTTCCGGCATCGGTCCGCGCGATGCGGCGACCAACGAGATCGCCGGCAGCGAGTATTTCGCCGACGGTCGCGTGCGCAAGTACGACATAGAAGCGCAGGCGCGCGCGGTCTTCGCCAACGTGCGTGCCGTGCTGCAGGCCAGCGGCGCGGAATGGGCCGACCTGGTGGATGTGACCGTCTACCTCACCGACATGGGCCGCGACTTCAAAGCCTACAACAAAGTCTGGGCGGAACATTTCCCCGACCCGGCCACTGCCCCGTGCAGGACCACGCTGGGCATCACCGCCCTGCCCACGCCCATCGCCATCGAACTCAAGTGCGTCGCCGCGATCAAGGAGTAATCGGATGCTTCCCAGCCCGCTGAACCTGCAAGCCTGGATCGAAGAGCACCGCCACCTGCTGAAACCGCCGGTCGGCAACAAAGTCATCTATGCCGGCGATTTCATCGTCATGGTGGTGGGCGGACCGAATTCGCGCACCGACTACCACTGGGACGAAGGTCCGGAGTGGTTCTACCAGTTGGAGGGCGAGATGATCCTGCGCATCCAGGAGGACAACGCGGTGCGCGACATCCCGATCAAGGCCGGCGAAATCTTCCTGCTGCCCCCGCGCGTACCGCACTCGCCCCAACGCATGCCCGATTCCATTGGCCTGGTCATCGAGCGCAAGCGCCTGGCCCATGAGGACGACGGCCTGCTGTGGTTCTGCGAACAGTGCAACCACAAGGTGTACGAGGAATATTTCCATCTGCGCGACATCGAGAAGGACTTCCCGCCGGTGTTCGACCGGTTCTATTCCTCGGTCGAACACAGGACCTGCAAGCACTGCGGGCACCTGAACCCCGCGCCGGCCCGTTACGTAATGCCCGATACCTGAGCTTGGACACGGGCAGGCCGCGCCCTGCCCGGCTAAACTGGGCCATGCTCAAGATCGACACCCACGCCCACTACCTGCCGCACACCTGGCCGGACCTGGCGAAGAAATACAACGATGAGCGCTTCCCGGTCATCCACCACGGCGACGACGGGCGGGCGCGCATCTACAAGGACGGCAAGTTCTTCCGCGAAATCTGGCCCAAGACCTGGGACCCGCAGGTGCGCATCGACGACTACGCCAGATTCGGCGTGCAGGTTCAGGTGCTCAGCACCGTGCCGGTCATGTTCAGCTATTGGGCCAAGCCCAATCAGGCCCTGGAACTGCATCAGGCACTCAACGACCACACGGCAGAGGCGTGCCGGCAGTACCCCCGTCACTACGCCGGCATCGGCACGGTGCCCATGCAGTCCCCGCGTCTGGCGGTGCAGGAGCTGGAGCGCTGCATGGATCAGTTGGGACTGCAGGGCGTGCAGATCGGTAGCCATATCGGTGACTTGAATCTGGATGCGCCCGAGCTTTTCGAGTTCTTCCAGGCAGCGGCCGAACTGGAGGCCGCAGTGCTGGTGCATCCGTGGGACATGATGGGCGCCGAGACCATGCCCAAATACTGGCTGCCCTGGCTGGTGGGCATGCCGGCCGAGCAATCGCGCGCGGCCTGCTGCCTGATCTTCGGCGGCGTGCTGGAACGCCTGCCCAAGCTGAAGATCTGCCTGGCCCACGGCGGCGGCAGTTTTCCCTACACCATCGGCCGCATCGAGCACGGCTTCAACATGCGTCCGGACCTGGTGGCCACCGACAACCCCGGCAATCCGCGCGACTACATCAAGCAGTTGTATTTCGATTCCTGGGTGGCCGATCCCCGTGCCTTGCAATACCTGCTGGACACCGTGGGCACCGACCGCGTGATGCTGGGCACCGACTATCCCTTCCCGTTGGGCGAACAGGAACCGGGCGCGGGCATCGCGGCCCTGAACCTCGACCCGGCCGGCCAGGCGCGCCTGTACCACGGCACCGCGCTGGAATGGCTGGGCCTGTCCGCCTCGAGATTCCAATGACCCCTATCCCCCGTAGGAGCGACGTGAGTCGCGACCAGGTTCCACCAGCAAAAATCCATCGCGACTCGCATCGCTCCTACGACGCTCCATTTTTTCCATTGAAAGGCTTATGACCGACTCGCTTTCACGCACCCACGCCATGGCCCTGGATGCCGCCGACCCGCTACGTCCGCTGCGCGCCGATTTTCTGATTCCCAAGCACAAGCACAACGAGCAAATCTACTTCTGCGGCAACTCGCTGGGCCTGCAGCCGCGCGGCGCGCGCGCGCACGTGCTGCAGGTGCTGGACAAGTGGAGCCATGAGGCGGTGGAAGGCCATTTCACCGGCCAGGCGCAATGGATGACCTATCACGAACAGGTACGCGAGCCGTTGGCGCGCGTGGTCGGCGCCCAGCCTACGGAAGTGGTGGCGATGAATTCGCTGACCGCCAACCTGCACCTGATGATGGTCAGCTTCTACCGTCCGACCAGCGAACGCGCCGCCATCATCATCGAAGCGGGCGCCTTTCCTTCCGACCGGCATGCGGTCGAATCGCAGATCCGCTTCCACGGCTTCGATCCGGCGACCCATTTGATCGAAGTCGAACCAGACCAGGCCGACGGCACCTTGTCGATGGAGGCCATAGAACGCGCGATAGGCGAACACGGGTCGCGCACCGCGCTGGTGCTGTGGCCGGGCATCCAGTACCGCACCGGACAGGCTTTCGAACTCAAGAAGATCGCGCGCCTCGCCCATGCCCAAGGCGCCGTGGCCGGTTTCGACCTGGCCCACGCCGTCGGCAACGTGCCGGTGGACCTGCACGACAGCCAGGCCGATTTCGCGGTGTGGTGCCACTACAAATACATGAACGCAGGGCCAGGAGCCGTGGCCGGCTGTTTCGTGCACGAGCGTCATGCGCGCACCAATCGCCCCCGCTTCGCCGGCTGGTGGGGCCATGAAAAGGAAACCCGTTTCCAGATGGGTCCGCAGTTCGTGCCGACGCCTGGTGCAGACGGCTGGCAGCTCAGCAATCCGCCCATCCTCGCATTGGCGCCTCTGCTGGCCTCGCTGGAGCTGTTCGACAAGGCTGGGGGCATGCGGGCGATCCGTACCAAGTCGGAAAAAATCACCGGCTTCCTGGAGGCGCTGATCCGGGCACGCGTGCCGGAGACCCTGGAGATCGTTACGCCTTCCGACCCGGCGCATCGCGGCAGCCAGCTTTCGCTGCGCGTCGCCGGCGGGCGCGAACGGGGACGCGAGCTGTTCGAATACCTGTCTTCCGTCGGCACCATCGGCGACTGGCGCGAACCGGACGTGATCCGCATCTCGCCCGCCCCGCTCTACAACAAGTTCATGGATGTCTACCGGTTCGTGGAAGAAGTGGAATCGTGGAGAGGCGTTTAAACGGTATTCCTGATTCGTCATTCCCGCGAAGGCGGGAACCCAGTGGCTTTGGTTTTTTGCCGACCACTGCTTTGACGACTCGGGTGCCAGATGGATTCTCTACCGGGCGTAGAGGGAGCCAAGTCGCTGGGTTCCCGCCTTCGCGGGAATGACGGGGAACTTTGTGATTGACCAGAGGTGGATGCATTGACCGATACGACTGCCAGATCCATCACCCTCATCGGCGCCGGCCTGGCCGGCGCGCTGTTGGCCATTCTGTTGGCCAGGCGCGGTTGGCGCGTAGAGGTGTACGAGAAACGCGGCGATCCGCGCGTGAAAGGCTACCAGGGCGGCCGCTCCATCAACCTGGCCCTGGCCGAACGCGGGCGCAATGCCTTGCGCCAAGCCGATGCCGACGACGAAGTGATGAAACAGGCGGTGATGATGCGCGGCCGCATGGTGCACTTCCTGGACGGCCGCCAGCAGTTGCAGCGTTACGGACGCGACGATTCGGAAGTGATCTGGTCGATCCACCGCGGCGATCTCAATATCGTGTTGCTCGACCTTGCCGAACAGGCCGGCGCGCGCCTGCATTTCGACCGCAAGCTGGAAAGCGTCGACTTCGAGGCCCGCTCCGCGCGCTTCGTCGATGAGCGCGACGGCTCGGAAAGCGAAGCGGGATTCGAGGCGCTGGTGGGCGCCGATGGCGCAGGCTCTTCGCTGCGCGCGGCGATGATGAAGCGATCCGACCTGGGCGAGACCACGGAATTCCTGGATCATTCCTACAAGGAACTCGAAATTCCGCCGGATGCGGACGGCGATTTCAAGATCGAACCCAACGCGCTGCACATCTGGCCGCGCGGCCACTACATGTGCATCGCCCTGCCCAACGACGAGAAGACCTTCACCGTCACCCTGTTCCTGCCCAACCAAGGCGATCCCAGCTTCGCCACGCTGCGCACCGGGGCCGAGGCCAGGGCCTTGTTCGAACGCGATTTCGCCGACGCCGTGCCGCTGATCCCCCAGCTGGAACAAGACTGGGAGCGCAATCCGCCCGGCCTGCTGGCTACGCTGTACCTGGACCGCTGGCATATCGACGACCGCGCGGTGCTGCTGGGCGACGCCGCGCACGCCATGGTGCCTTTCCATGGCCAGGGCATGAACTGCGCTTTCGAGGATTGCGTGGTGTTGGCGCGCAAGTTGGAACAGCATGCGGACCTTGCCGATGCCTTCGCCGCGTTCGAGGCCGAACGCAAGCCCAACGCCTCGGCCATCCAGCAGATGGCGCTGGAAAACTACCTGGAAATGCGAGATCGCGTGGACGATCCGGATTTCCTGTTGCAACGCGAGCTGGAACGCGTGCTGCAGGACAGGCATCCGGGGCGTTTCGTGCCGCATTACACCATGGTCACTTTCATGCTGATTCCGTATGCGACCGCGTTGGATCGCAGCGAGATACAACGTGAGATCCTGATCGACGCGACGCGCGGCCTGGACTCGCTGGATGGAATCGACTGGGAAGCGCTGGATGCCGAAGTGCTTAGCCGTCTCGATATCCTGGTGGACGCCGCCTGATGGCCGCGAGTTTCCTGTTCTACGACCTGGAAACCTTCGGCCGCGATCCGCGCCGCACCCGCATCGCGCAGTTCGCCGCGGTGCGCACCGACAGCGACCTCAATGCCGTCGAAGAACCCATCAGTTTCTTCGTCAAACCCGCCGACGATCTGCTGCCCTCGCCCACCGCCACCTTGATCACCGGCATCGCGCCGCAGCACGCGCTGCGCGAGGGCGTGGACGAAGCTGAATCGTTCGCCCGCATCGCCGAGGAAATGTCGCGGCCGGAGACCTGCACGCTGGGCTGGAACTCCTTGCGCTTCGACGACGAGTTCGTGCGTTACGGGCTGTTCCGCAATTTCTACGATCCCTACGAGCGCGAATGGCGCGGCGGCAACAGCCGATGGGACCTGCTGGACATGATGCGGCTCGCCCATGCCTTGCGTCCCGAAGGAATAATCTGGCCCGAGCGCGAGGATGGAGCGACTTCGTTCAAGCTGGAACACTTGGCGCTGGCCAATGGCGTGCGCCAGGGCGAAGCGCACGAAGCTCTGTCCGATGTCTGGGCGACAGTGGGTATGGCGCGCAAATTCCGCGACGCCCAGCCCAGGCTGTGGGAATACGCGCTGAAGCTGCGCGACAAACGCTATGCCGCCACGTTGCTGGATACGGTGGCGCTAACGCCGGCACTGCACGTGTCCCAGCGCTATCCCGCAAGCCGGATGTGCGCGGCGCCCGTGCTGCCGCTGGCGCGCCATCCGCGCATCGACAACCGCATCATCGTGTTCGATCTCGATGGCGACCCCGAAGCCTTGTTGCGGCTGGATGCGGCGGATATCGCGGATCGGCTGTACACGCCCGCGGCGGACCTGCCGCCCGGCGAAATGCGCGTACCGCTGAAGGAAGTGCATCTGAACCGCTCACCGGCGCTGGTCGCATGGCCGCATTTGCGCGAAGAGGATTTCGTTCGTCTGGGAATCGACAGGCTCGCCGTGGAAGCCGTGGCCGACCGGCTGCGCCCGTTCGCTGCGCAACTGGCCGAAAAGATGCGGCAGGTTTTCGGCAGCGAGCGCGCCCACGACAAACCCGACGCCGATGCCGCGCTCTACGACGGTTTCATCGCCGACGGCGACAAGCGCAGGATGGCCGAGGTCCGCGCTACGCCGCCCGAACATCTGGACAAGCGCGAGTTCGGCTTCGGCGACCCGCGTCTGCCGGAACTGCTGTTCCGTTACCGCGCGCGGAACTGGCCAGGCACTTTGACGCAATCCGAACAGGAACGCTGGAATCATTACCGCCGGCAACGGCTATGCGTGGACAACGGAATGTCGGAAGTAACATTCGAATCCTATTACCAGGAGATCGATACCCTGCGTCTGCAGTACGCGGCAGACGGCCCTAAGCAGATCCTGCTGGACCAGCTATCGGCATGGGGCAACGAACTGGAGCACCAACTATCGTAGGAGCGACGCAAGTCGCGAAGGATTTCCATACGCGATTTCCCTTCGCGACTTGCGTCGCTCCTGCCGCGATTGCATGCAACCCGCTTATGGGCTTTCTATGACCACTTATTTCTCCGATGCCAGCTTCAAATTCCTGCGCGCCCTGGCCAAGCACAACGACAAGGCATGGTTCAACGCCAACAAGCAGAAATACGAAGACCATGTGCGGCAGCCGTTCCTGCGCCTGCTGGTCGACCTGCAGCCGGATCTTGCCCAGGTCAGTCCCCATTTCCGTTCCGACCCCAAAACCGTGGGCGGCTCGCTGTTCCGCATCTATCGCGACGCGCGTTTCTCCAACGACAAGTCCCCGTACAAATCCTGGCAAGGCGCGCGCCTGTATCACGAACGGCGCAAACAGGTGCCCGCCCCTTCCTTCTATGTGCACCTGCAGCCGGGTGAATGCTTCGTCGGCGCAGGCCTGTGGCACCCGGAGCCGGACACCCAGCGCCGCGTCCGCCAGTTCATCCACGACAATCCGGGAAGCTGGAAGGCCGCCGCGCATACGCCGAAATTCCGCAAGCGCTTCGAATTCGAAGAAAGCGAGGTGTTGAGTCGCCCACCACGCGGATTTCCGGCGGACTTCGAATTCATAGACGACCTGAAGCACAAGAACTTCGTGTTCTGGCGTTCGCTGGACAACGAAACCATGACCGGGCCGAAACTGCGGCAGACGCTGGCGGCGGATCTTGCCGCCCTGGCGCCGTTCGTGGACTATCTGTGCGCGGCCCTGGATCTGGAGTTCTGACATGAAGAAGTGGATCGCTCTGGTCGCGGTGCTGTTGATCGCTCTGGTCGGCTATGTCGCCGTCGGGCCTTATCTCGCCATCAACGGCATCCGTACGGCATTGGCCGAACAGGACACCGGCAAGCTGGAGCGGCATATCGACTTCCCTGCCCTGCGCGTCAGCATCAAGGCGCAGATGGAGGACGCCTTGGCGCGGCGCGCCGGCAGCGATCTGGGCTCGAATATCTTCGGTGCGTTCGCTTTGTCGGTCGCCAGCAATGTGGTGGGAACGGGCGTGGATGCCATGGTCACGCCGCTCGGCATCGGCGCCCTGTTGCAGGGCCGCAGCATGTGGAAGAAATCCATCGGCGAAACGGTGGACGGCGACACTTACGGCAAACCCGTGCCTGCCGATCCCCTGAAAACGGCGACGCACAAGTACGAGTCGCTGTCCCGCTTCACCGCCACGGTGCAGGACGAGGATGGCGATACGGTGGTCTTCGTGTTCAAGCGTAAGGGACTGACCTGGAAGCTGGCCGACATACGCTTGCCTTTGTAAGAGCGCCCATGGGGCGCTCTTACAAAGCTGGGTCAGGAATTAGCCACGCCGTGCGGTACATGCCCGGTAGCGACATGCAGACGGGCGCTGTCGATATTGTGCTGCGAATCGTCGAAGAAGATGTCGGCGCCGAAGGCTTCCAGGAACGGGCCTTTATGCCTGCCGCCTAGGAACAGCGCTTCGTCCAGGCGCACGCCCCACTCGCGCAGCGTGCGGATCACGCGCTCGTGCGCCGGGGCCGAGCGCGCGGTGACCAGCGCGGTGCGGATGGGCGCGTCCTTGCCGGGCGGGAATGCGGCCTGCAGGTCGTGCAACGCGGATAAAAAGCTCTTGAACGGCCCGCCCGACAAAGGCTCCTTGGCGCGATCGCGCTCATGCCGGCCGAAAGCCTCCACTCCCTGCTCACGCGACACGCGTTCGCTTTCGTCGCCGAAGATCACCGCATCGCCGTCGAAGGCGATGCGCAGCTGGTCGGAACGTTGCTGCAAGGCCTTGGCCGGCAGGATGGTCGCTGCGGCGATGCCGTGCTCCAGCGAGCGCCGCACGGACTCCGGATTGGCCGAGAGGAACAGGTCGGCGCCGAAGGGTTTGGCGTATGGCCAGGTCGGTTCGCCCGAAGTGAAAGTGGCACGGACGATGCCCAGTTTGTGGTGCTGGATGGAATTGAAGATGCGCAGCCCGGTATCGGCGGAATTGCGCGACAGCAGGATCACCTCGACTCTGGGCGTGTCGGCGGGCGCGCCTTCGTTGAGCGCCAGCAGCTTCCGCACGACCGAGTAAGCCATACCCGGCGCCAGCACGTCGTCCTCGTGCATGCGCTGGAAATCGCTATAGGCCTCGACCCCCTGGCTCTCGAAAAGGGCGTGGCTTTCTTCAAGGTCGAAGAGCGCGCGGGAGGTGACCGCGACCGTCAGCAGGCGGGGGGCGTTATCGGAAGACATGCGCCATTATCCCGCACACCGGTCGCAAACAACGAGATGCGTAGGTCGGGGCTACGCCCCCGACGCACGGACGGTTCCGGTTTCCGCATGTCGGGGGCGTAGCCCCGACCTACATTGAGCCTCCGGGAGCTGCACGCACCACGATCCTGGTTGCCGGACCGCGCCGGTTGTCGCGAGTGACCGCCCGCACATCGACCTGCAGGTCGATGGTTTTCTGCTGCGCCGGCGCGCCTTCCTGCCACATGAACAGGAAGTCGCTGCTGCGTCCATCGACGGGCGCCTGTATCGGCCCCTGGGGGAAGATCGCATACGGCTGGCTGCCCGAAACCACCTTGAACTCGAATCCCATGTCGCGCAGCTTGTGTTTCCCGCGCGGCCATTCCAGCGCCAACGAAAGCAAGCCGGTGTCGTCGCAGGTAGCGTGCTTGGGACCGATGCCGCGGACTATTTCCTTGACCACCACCACGGGCGCAGGAACCTCGCCGTCGGTCGTTTCGGCAGGCGCATTGCCCGCCTCCAGCGCGAACGGCGTCAGCCTGTTGGTCATCCCGCACGCATGCGCATGCGGTGCGGCCAATAGCGCGCACAACACGACCATCCACTTGCCCTTCATAGGAGACCCCTCCCCCAATCGGATGTGTTTGCATTTCAGCCGCCCCACTTCGCGGCCACCGGAAGCATACCTCTTTCCGATCGACTCAAGTCAAGCCAGCTCAGACCACGAACTGCTCGCTGAGGATGCGCTCTTCCAGATTGTGTTCCGGATCGAACAGCAGGGTCACGGTGCGCTCGCGCGATTCGCGGATGGTGACTTCCACCACATCGCGCACTTCGTGCGAATCGGCGGTGACGCTGACCGGACGCTTGTAGGGGTCCAGCACGCGGAAGCGCACTTCGGTGTCGGCCTTGAGGATCGCGCCGCGCCAGCGACGCGGCCGATACGGTGCGATGGGCGTCAGGGCGATGGTGTGCGAACCCAACGGCAGGATCGGGCCATGCGCGGAAAAGTTGTAGGCGGTGCTGCCGGCCGGCGAAGCCACCAGCACCCCGTCGCAGACCAGTTCGTCGACGCGGGTCTGGCCATTGAGATCGATGCTTAGGTGCGCCGCCTGCCGGGTCTGGCGCAGCAACGAGACCTCGTTGTAGGCCAGCGAACCGATGCTGGCGCCCGACTCGGTGAGCGCCAGCATTTCCAGCGGACGCAGTTTGGCGGGTTCGGCCGCGGCGATGCGGTCGAGGAGACCTTCGTCGCGGTAATGATTCATCAGGAAGCCGACCGTACCCAGCTTCATGCCGAATACCGGTTTGCCCAGGCCGCCATGGCGATGCAGGGTCTGCAGCATGAACCCGTCCCCGCCCAGCGCGCAGAGCACGTCGGCATCCTCGGGTTCGCAGGCGCCATGGAGCGCGGTCATTTGCGTCAGCGCCTGCTGTGCTTCTTCGGCAGGGCTGGCGAGAAAGGCGATGCGGGGTTTGGTCATGGCGGCAGCATAACCTCAAGCCAGCGATACGGGAGCGGGTTTGGCCCGCTCCCGTTGCCGGCTCAATGCTTGACCGACAGTTGCGACAAACGTTGGACCGCCACCGAGGCTGTGGGATAGTCGAGCGTCTTCTGCGCCGCCAGCTCGTTGAGCATGGCCAGGGTGAAGCGCAGGGAAGCATCGTCGCGTCCGATCCAGTGCTGGACCTTGGCATCGGCATTGGCCCCCGGCATCGACAGCACCTGATCGGTGATCAGGCGCTGCTGCAGGGCGAGTTCGTCGCGCAACACGCCGCGCGCCACCGCATGCCAGCGGCCGTCGACCTGCAAGGCATCGATCTGATCGAACAGCCACGGCAGGTGCAACGCTTCGCCCAGACGGTAATGGACCCTGGACACTTCCGCCGGCTTGAGCTTGCGCGCGCGTGCAAGTTCGATGATGTCGCTGGACGGCTCCAGGTACGGCAACGCCGCCAGTTGGCCGGCGAGCGCGGGCGGCAAGCCCTTGTCCTTCCAATCCTTCAGGCTGGCCTCGTAGGCGGGACGCAGGGAATCGGGCAGCACGCCATCGGCCGCACGGATCTCGTTGTAGCCGTCGTGGTAGCGCGCCACCGCCGTGGCGATGTCGGGAATGGCGCCCGGGCGGCTCAACAGCCAACGCGTGAACGAACGCTGCAGCGACCAGATCACCTGCAGGGCGTCGATCTGCACCGGCTCGGGCACTTTGCCGTCCAGCGCGTCGATCTGGGTCCACAGGGCGCGGGCGTCCAGGGTTTCGCGGGTGATGGTGAAGGCCTTGGCCACTTCGGCCGGGCTGCGGCCGGTGTCTTCCTGCATGCGCAGCAGGAAGGTCGCGCCCATGCGGTTGATGGTGGAATTGGTCACCGCGGTGGCGATGATTTCGCGCTTGAGGCGGTGCTTCTCCATTTCCGTCGCGTATTTCTTCTGCAACGGCTCGGGGAAGTAACGCTGCAGTTCCTTGGACAGGTACGCGTCCTCGGGAATGTCCGAATCCAGCAACTGCTGGTACACCACCAGCTTGGAATAGGACAGCAGCACCGCCAGCTCCGGACGGGTCAGTCCCTGGCCGCGCGCTTTGCGTTCGGCCAGTTCGGCATCGGAGGGCAGGAATTCGATCTGCCGGTCCAGCAGGCCCTGCGATTCCAGCGTCTGGATGAAGTGCTGCTTGGAACCCAGGCGCGAGACGCTCATGCGTTCCATCAGGCTGATGGCCTGGTTCTGGCGGTAGTTGTCGAACAGCACCAGGTCGGCCACTTCGTCGGTCATCGAGGCCAGCAGCTTGTTGCGCGCTTCGAAGGTCAGTTTCTTGGACTGCACCACGCCGTTGAGCAGGATCTTGATGTTGACCTCGTGATCGGAGGTGTCCACGCCGGCGGAGTTGTCGATGAAGTCGGTATTGAGCAGCACGCCGTGCTGGGCGGCCTCGATGCGGCCCAGCTGGGTCAAGCCCAGGTTGCCGCCCTCGCCCACCACCTTGCAGCGCAGGTCGCTGCCGTTGACGCGCAGCGCGTTGTTGGCGCGGTCGCCGGCATCGGTGTGCTGTTCGCTGCTGGCCTTGACGTAGACGCCGATGCCGCCGTTCCAGAGCAAGTCGACGGGCGACTTAAGGATCGCGCTCATCAGCTCGTTCGGCGACAGCGACTTCACGTCCTCGGCCAGACCCAACGCAGCGCGGACTTCCGGACTGATGGCGATGGCTTTGAGCGAGCGCGGATACACGCCGCCGCCCTTGGAGATCAGGTTCACGTCGTAATCGGCCCAACTGGAACGCGGCACCTGGAACATGCGCGCGCGCTCCTTGAACGAGCGCGCCGCGTCGGGGTTGGGATCCAGGAAGATGTGGCGGTGATCGAACGCCGCCACCAGGCGGATGTGTTCGGACAGCAGCATGCCGTTGCCGAACACGTCGCCGGACATGTCGCCGATGCCGGCGCAGGTGAAGTCCTGGGTCTGCGAATTGCGGCCCATGGCGCGGAAGTGGCGCATGACCGATTCCCACGCGCCCTTGGCGGTGATACCCATGCCCTTGTGGTCGTAACCGACCGAACCGCCGGAGGCGAACGCGTCGCCCATCCAGAAACCATGCGCGATGGCCAGGCCGTTGGCGATGTCGGAGAAAGTGGCGGTGCCCTTGTCCGCGGCCACGACCAGGTACGGGTCGTCGTTGTCGTGGCGAACCACATCATTAGGCGGAACGATCTTGTTGCCGACGATGTTGTCGGTGATATCCAGCAGACCCTGGATGAACAGCTTGTAGCAAGCGATGCCCTCGGCCAGCACCGCATCGCGATCGCCGCCCACCGGCGATTGCTTGACGAAGAAACCGCCCTTGGCGCCGACCGGCACGATCACCGTGTTCTTCACCATCTGCGCCTTGACCAGGCCTAGCACCTCGGTGCGGAAATCCTCGCGGCGATCGGACCAGCGCAGACCGCCGCGCGCCACCGGGCCGAAGCGCAGATGCACGCCTTCCACGCGCGGGCCGTAGACGAAGATTTCTCGGTACGGGCGCGGCTTGGGCAGATCCGGCACCTGCGCCGAATCCAGCTTGAAGCTGATCGTGTGCGCGGGCAGGCCGTCGGCGCCCTTCTGGTAATAGTTGGTGCGCAGGGTGGCTTCGATCACGCCCATGAAGCTGCGCAGGATGCGGTCTTCATCCAGGCTCGAAACGCGGTCCATCAGCTTCAGCAGCGTCTTGTGGGTGGCTTCGACCTGGTGCTCGCGGCCTTCACCGCGCATTTCGATCACGTACTGCAGCGACTTGAGCGTGGCTTCGTCGCCAGCGGCCAGCGCGCGCAGCTGCTGCGCGAAACGTTCCTGGCCCTGCTTGATCTCGGCCTTGCTCTCCTTGCCAGTGCAGGGATCGAAGCGCGCTTCGAACAGCTCCACCAGCAACCTGGCCAGCAACGGATAGCGGTTCAACGTTTCTTCGACGTAGCTTTGCGAGAACGGCACGCCGGTCTGCATCAGGTATTTGCAATAGCCGCGCAACAGCGCGACCTGGCGCCATTCCATGCTGGCGCCCAGCACCAGGCGGTTGAAGCCGTCGTTCTCGGCGTCGCCGCGCCAGATGCGCGCGAACGCTTCTTCGAAAGCCGCATTGCGGTTCTCGACATCGATCTCGCCGCTGGCCGATTCGACCTCGAATTCCTGGATGTAGACCGGGGCGCCCTCCACTTCCAAGCGGAACGGATGTTCGGAGATCACGCGCAGACCCATGTTCTCCATCAACGGCAAGGCGTCGGAGAGCGGCAGGTCGCTGTTGCGGCGGTAAAGGTTGAGCCGCAGCCTGCCCTCGCCTTCGCGCTGGCGGCGCGACAGATGCAGGCTGAGGCGCAGGTCGTCGGGTCCATTGAGCGCGGCGAGCTGTTCGACGTCGCTGGCGGCGATGTCGGGCGAAACGGTTTCGATATAGCCGGCCGGCAAGGCACGCGCATAGCTGCCGGAGAGCCTCAGGCCTTCGGATTCGCCATGGCGTGCGATCAGGGTTTCGCGCAGATCGTCCTGCCAGTTGCGCAGCAGGTGCGCCAGACGCGCTTCGAGTTGGGCGGTGTCGATATCGACCTGCTCTCCCGCGCGCGGGCGCACCACCAGGTGCAGCTGCGCCAGCGGCGATTCGCCGAGTTGCACGTTGGTGTCGACGTATTCGCCGTGCAGCGCTTCCTTCAGCAACGCTTCGATGCGCAGGCGCACGTCGGTGTTGAAGCGCTCGCGCGGGATATAGACCAACGCCGAGAAGAACCGTCCATAGCGGTCGCGGCGCAGGAACAGTTTGCTGCGCACGCGTTCCTGCAGGCCCAGGATGCCCAGGCTGGTGCGGCTGAGTTCGTCCTCGTTGGACTGGAACAGCTCCTCGCGCGGCAGCGTTTCCAGGATATGGCGCAGGGCCTTGCCGCTGTGGCTGCTGGGCGAGAGGCCGGACTGGCGCATGACGTGTTCGTGGCGCTCGCGCACCAGCGGGATTTCCCAGGGGCGGCGGTTGTAGGCGCTGGAGGTGTACAGGCCGATGAAGCGCTGCTCGGCCACCGGATTGCCCTTGGCGTCGAATTCCAGCACGCCGATGTAATCCATGTTGCCGGGGCGGTGCACGCTGGAGCGGGCGTTGGTCTTGGTCAGGATCAGCGTATCCACCGAACCGGATTGCGGCATGTAATGGGCGGCGAGCGACTTCACGTTGCGCGTGGTCGACTTGCCCTTGCCGCGCAGCAGGCCCAGGCCGCCTTCGGTCGCTTCCAGGATACGTTCGCCGTCCTTGCGTTCGATGCGGTATTCGCGATAACCGAAGAAGGTGAAGTGGTCGTCGGCGGCCCAGCGCAGGAATTCCTGGGCTTCGCGACGGCCGGCATCGTTGACCGGCATGCGGCGCGTGGCCAGCTCCTCGGCCAGCGCCAGCATCTTGTCGCGCATCTGGCTCCAGTCCTGCACGATGGATCGCACTTCGCCCAGCACCTTGCGCACGCGGGCTTCGATCACCGGCATCTGTTCGGCGGGCTGGCGGTCGATTTCCAGCAGCATCAGGGATTCGGGTTTGCCTTCGCCCACCGCGGTGAGCTTGCCGGCCTTGTCGCGGCCGAAACGCAGCAACGGATGGCCCAGCACGTGCACGCCGATGCCGGCCTCGGCCAGGGCCATGCTCACCGAATCGACCAAGAACGGCATGTCGTCGTTGACGATCTGCAGCACCGTGTGCGGCGACTCCCAGCCGTTGGCTTTCAGGGTGGCGTTGAACACGCGCACATTGGCGGTGCCCGGCTTGCGCACGCGCGCGAAATCCAGCATGTCGCAGGCCAGCGCGGCCCAGGCTTCGGGCGTGTGGTGCGGGTATTCGTCGTCTTCCATCCGCTTGTAGAACGATTCGGCGAAGGCTTTTGCCTCGGTCTGGCGCGCGGCCGGCAGGCGCTTGCGGATGGCGGTGAAGATGGGTTCGAGCGAGAAGCCCGCAGCGGGCTTGGCCGGCGCCGTTTTCGCTGCCGTGGCCTTGGCGGCTTTGCTGGCCCTGGCCGTGGAGGCCTGGGTGCCGCTGATCGTGGAATCTTGCTTCGAGGAAGGTTTCGCGTTCTTCTTGGGCGCGGTTTTTTTCGGTTTGCGAACAGCGTTCATGCAGGCCGTGGCTCTGTGTTTGTAGGCAGTCGTTCATTGTAGCCTCGCGAGCGATGACAGCCTTGTTGCGCGGCCGCAAATATCGGGGCGCCTTCATGGAGGAATCAGCGGCTTGCTGGTAAGCCGATGACGGTCCGTCCGGGATGCGCGTGCACCGCTTCACTTTCGAGCAAGCCCTCGGCCCGGGCCGATGAATTGCCCATGCCGGTATCGATACGCCCCTTGTTCCTGGTTTCGAGGGCTGGTCAAATTCTGAACTGGACGGTATAGTCCAATTTCTATGCCGCCCTCCCCCAGCCCTTCCCCCGCCTTGCGGCGCCGACAGCGTGTGCACGACGCCGTGCGCGAACTGATGGCCGAACAGGGTTTCCGGGTCAGCATGGACGCGGTGGCCGCGCGCGCCGGCTGCTCCAAGCAGACCCTGTACTCGTATTTCGGCAGCAAGCAGGAGCTGATGCGCAGCGTCATGCAGGAGCACCTGGACATGGCCACCGCCCGTCTGGACGACCAACACAGCCACAGCGATCCACGCACGATCCTGCTAGCGTTCGCGCTGGAGCACCTGCAGCGCCTGTCCGAGCCGCATGTGATCGCTACCTGCCAACTCTTGAGCGCGGAGGCTGCCCTGTTCCCAGAAGAGGCCCGGACCCTGTACCGCGACGGTTGCGACACGCTGCAGCAGCGCCTGGCCGAATGGCTGGGGCGGGCCATGCGCCGCGGCCAACTCAGGCATGACGATCCGCACTGCGCATCGGAACTGCTTTTGGGCATGATCGTCGGCTTGGATTTCGAGCGCCAGCGCTTCGCCGTGCCGCATCGCGACGCCGATGCCACTCGCCAGCGTTGGGCCGAATTCGCCGTCGATGCCTTCCTGCGCGCTTTCTCACCTGTTGCGACCACCAGCGCCGACCCTGTTCCTCTTTTTGCGATTCCCCCTTCCAACCGTTTCGACACCGATTCCGGAGCCTCCCGACCATGACCGCCAACCTCCGTTCCCTCGCATTGGCCAGTGCCGTTTTGCTGGCCTTGACTGCCTGCAAGAAGCCGGAAGAGCAACAAATGCCGCCGCCGGAAGTGGGTGTGATCACCGCTCAAGCGCAAACCGTGCCGTTGCAACGCAACCTGGCCGGACGGCTGGCGCCGTTCCGCAGCTCCGATGTGCGCGCCCGCGTATCCGGGGTACTGCTCAAGCGCGTCTATCAGGAAGGCAGCGATGTGAAGGAAGGCCAGGCGCTGTTCCAGATCGATCCGGCTCCGTTGCAGGCGGCGCTGACCGCAGCCCAGGCCAACCTGGCTTCGGCCCAGGCCAGTTACACCAACGCCCATGTCGCTGCGAATCGCGCGCGCCAGCTGGCGCCGCAGAAGTTCGTTTCCAAATCCGACCTGGACAATGCCGAAGCCGCCGAACGCACGGCCGCCGCTGCAGTGCAGTCCGCCAAGGCCAGCGTCACCAGCGCGCGCATCAATTTGGGCTATGCCAGCGTCACCGCGCCGATTTCCGGCCGCGCCGGCAAGCAGCAGGTCACCGAAGGCGCGCTGGTCGGTACGAGCGATGCGACCTTGTTGACCACCATCGATCAGATCGACCCGCTGTACGTCAATTTCTCCATTGCCGCGAGCGAACTGGAACAACTGCGCGGCGCCCAGAACGTGTCCCTGGCGGGCGACGGCAAGGCCAGCGTCAATGTGGTGCTTAGCGACGGCCGCGTCTACGACCAGCCCGGCACCGTGGATTTTTCCGACACCGTGGTGGATCCCGCTACCGGCGCGGTTTCGTTGCGCGCGCAGCTTCCCAATCCGCAGCACACGCTGTTGCCGGGCAGCTTCGTCACCCTCAAGGCCACGCTGGGCGAACAGAAAAACGCCTTCCTGGTTCCGCAGGCAGCGATCCAGCGCGACCCTGTCGGCGCCTACGCCATGGTGGTCGGCAAAGACAATAAAGTGGCGCGCAAGAACGTGACCACTGGCGACGCAACCGACGGCAAATGGCTGATCACGGCGGGTTTGGCCGTGGGCGACCAGGTCATCGTCTCCGGCCTGCAGAAGGTGCAGGACGGCGCCCCGGCCAAACCGACTCCGTGGAAACCCGAAGCCGCGCCAGGCGCAGCCAAGGCTCCGGAAGCCACCCCCGCCGCGTCGCAGCACTAAAAAGGGACCGCTTCCATGATGTCCAAATACTTCATCGACCACCCGATCTTCGCCTGGGTCGTAGCGATCCTGATCTCGCTGGGCGGCGTGATCTCCATCTTCAGCCTGGGCGTCGAGTCCTACCCCGACATCGCCCCGCCCCAGGTCACGGTCAATGCCAGCTACCCCGGCGCCAGCGCCGAGGCCGCGGAAAAAGCCGTCACCCAGGTGATCGAACAGCAGCTCACCGGCATCGACCATCTGCTGTATTTCAGCTCCTCGTCCAGCGCCAGCGGCGGCGTCAGCATCACCCTGACCTTCGAAACCGGCACCGACGCGGATATCGCCCAGGTGCAGGTGCAAAACAAAGTCTCGCTGGCCACCCCGCGCCTGCCCTCGGAAGTGACCCAACAGGGCATCGTGGTGGCCAAGTCCAATGCCGGCTTCCTGATGGTGCCGGCGCTGCGCTCTAGCAACCCGGCCGTCGGCATGGATGCGTTGCAGGATCTGGTCGGCGGACGCGTGCTGGATCAGATCTCGCGCGTGCCCGGCGTGGGCAGCACCCAGCAGTTCGGCAGCGAATACGCCATGAATATCTGGCTCAATCCCGACCAGCTCCAGGGTTACGGCCTGTCCGCCACCCAAGTGCTGTCGGCGGTGCGCGGCCAGAACGTGCAGTTCACCGCTGGCGTGATCGGCTCGGAGCCGGCGGTGCGGGGCCAGGGCTTCACCGCTTCGGTTTCGGCCGAGGGCAAATTCAGTTCGCCCGAGGAATTCGGCAATATCCTGCTGCGCGCCAACCCCGACGGCTCCACCGTACGTCTGAAGGACGTGGCCCGCATCAGCGTCGGCGCTTCGTCCTACGGCTTCGAGACGCGCTGGAACGGCGACCCCGCCGCCGGCTTCGCCGTGCTGCTGTTGCCCGGCGCCAACGCGCTCAACGTGGCCGACGCGGTCCGCGCCAAGATGGACGAACTGGCGCCCAGCTTCCCGCCCGGGGTGACCTGGTTCGTGCCCTACGACACCACCGATTTCGTGAAGATCTCGATCGAGGAAGTGGTCAAGACCCTGATCGAGGCCATCGTGCTGGTGTTCCTGGTGATGCTGGTCTTCCTGCAGAACCTGCGCGCCACCCTCATCCCCACGCTGGTGATTCCGGTGGCGCTGCTGGGCACCTTCATCGGCATGACCGTGATTGGCTTCACCATCAACCAGCTGACCCTGTTCGGCATGGTGCTGGCGATCGGCATCGTGGTCGACGACGCCATCGTGGTGATCGAGAACGTCGAACGCATCATGACCGAGGAGAACCTGTCCCCGCGCGACGCCACCATCAAGGCCATGCACCAGATCAGCGGTGCGGTGATCGCCATCACCGTGGTGCTGGCGGCGGTGTTCATTCCCAGCGCCCTGCAGGGCGGCAGCGCGGGCGAAATCTACAAGCAATTCGCCCTGACCATCGCCATCGCCATGTTGTTCTCGGCGTTCCTGGCGCTGGGCTTCACTCCGGCATTGTGCGCGACCATGCTCAAGCCCACCGGGCACCATGAAAGCCGCAATATAATCTTCCGCCTCTTCAATAAGTACTACGACAAGATCAGCCACACCTATGTGGGCCATATCGGTTCGGCGGTGAGACACGCGCCGCGCTGGATGGTCGTGTTCGTGGCGTTGGCGCTGATATGCGGCCTGCTGTTCACCCGCCTGCCCGGCAGCTTCCTGCCCGAAGAAGACCAGGGCTACGCCCTGGGCATCGTGCAATTGCCGCCGGGCGCCACCATGCAGCGCACGCAGGACGTGTTCCAACAGGTGCGCACCAATCTGAGCAAGCTGGAAGGTTTCGACGGCCTGTTCGAAGTGATCGGCTTCAGCTTCGTCGGCCAGGGCGAGAACGTCGGCATGGCTTTCATCAAGCTCAAGCCTTGGGACGAACGCAAGGTCGACGCCAGCCAATTCATCCAGAACGCCAACATGGCCCTGTTCGGCATCAAGGACGCGCAGATCTTCGTGGTCAACCTGCCCACGGTGAACGGGCTGGGGCAGTTCGGCGGCTTCGACATGTACCTTCAGGACCGCACCGGCAAGGGGCGCGACGCCCTGATGCAAGCCATGGGCACGTTGCTGGGCAAAGCCGGCAATCCGCAGGCCAGCCCTGCCCTGACCGGCGTGCGCCCCAACGAGTTGCAACCAGCGCCGCAGTTGAAGCTGACCGTCGACCGTGTGCAGGCGCAGACCATGGGCGTGTCGGTCTCGGACGTTTTCAGCACCATCCAGGTGATGCTGGCGCCGGTGTACGTGAACGACTTCTTCTACGATGGCCGGATCAAGCGCGTGACCATGCAGGCCGATGCGGCCTACCGCATGGGGCCGGAGTCGCTGAGCCATCTCTACACGCCAAGCACACTGGCCAGCAACGGCAGCGGCGGCAGTGAAATGATTCCGCTCAGCAATGTCGTGAAGTCCGAGTGGGTCAGCGCCGCCCCGGCCCTGACCCGCTACAACGGCTACGCTGCGGTCAACATCGTCGGCTCGCAAGCACCGGGACACAGCTCCGGCGAGGCGATGAAGTCGATGGAAAATATCGTGACCAAGGATCTGCCGCAGGGCTTCGGCTACGATTGGACGGGCCTGTCGTATCAGGAGATCCTGGCCGGCAACACCGCTACGCTGCTGCTGGTGCTGTCGATCCTGGTCGTTTTCCTATGCCTGGCGGCGCTGTACGAAAGCTGGTCCATCCCGGTTTCGGTGCTGCTTGTGGTCCCCCTGGGCGTGCTGGGCGCCATTGTCTTCGCCATGCTGCGCGGACTGCCCAACGACATCTACTTCAAGATCGGCCTGATCACCATCATCGGCCTGGCGGCGAAGAACGCCATCCTGATCGTGGAGTTCGCGGTGGAGCAGCGCCGCGAAGGAAAAACCTTGCGCGATGCGGTGGTGGAGGCGGCGCGTCTGCGTTTCCGTCCGATCCTGATGACCTCGCTGGCCTTCATCCTGGGCGTGACCCCGCTGGCCATCTCCAGCGGCGCCGGCGCCAACGCCCGCCACGCCATCGGCACCGGCGTCATCGGCGGCATGCTGTTCGCCACCTTCATCGGCCTGTTGCTGATCCCGGTGTTCTTCGTGGTGGTGCGCCGCATGCTGGGCGACAAACTGGATGAGTCCTCAGGCGAATACGTGGAGCGAATGAAACAGCCGGCGCCGCGCTGATTCCAGCGCCTGCTTGGACAACGACCCCGGCATTACGCCGGGGTTTTTGTCTTCGGCGCGAAGAGTTCTGCATCGGCTGTTGTCCGTTTTTGGCGTTGTGCGTTCCGGCACTCGGTGGGCCCGCAACCGGCATGCTAGGGTTCCGGCTCCTTCGATGGAGCCGTTGCCCATGCCCCGCAATATTCCCTTGCTCCTGGCGCTTGCCTGCCTTGCCGCATGCAAACCCGATCCGGCCCCGGCGCCGGAAACCGCAACGCAGGCG
This sequence comes from Pseudoxanthomonas sp., assembly GCA_036383995.1. Taxonomy (GTDB): domain Bacteria; phylum Pseudomonadota; class Gammaproteobacteria; order Xanthomonadales; family Xanthomonadaceae; genus Pseudoxanthomonas_A. Next base: position 10,105 of record DASVNG010000004.1, on the reverse strand, counting down.
CCTTCCGCAAACGCCTCCTCCGGCGAAGCCAAGCGCATCGAAGCCGATGTGCGTTACCTGGCCGACGACAAGCTGGAAGGACGCGACACCGGCACGCCGGGCTACGACCTGGCCGCCGAATACGTGGCGCGGCGCTATGCCGAGATGGGGCTGAAACCGGCGGGCGATGACGGAACCTTCTTCCAGCGCGTGCCGCTTTTGAAAGCGCTCCGCCAGGAACAGGGGGCCGCCTTCACCATCGAGCGCGACGGCGGCAAGGTCTCGCTGAAGTTCCGCGATGAATTCCTGCCCGGCCTCAACTACAACGCGCCTTCGCATACGCTGACCGCGGCGGCGGTATTCGTAGGCCAGGGCGTGTACGCGCCGGACCTGGGGCAGGACGATTTCGCCGGAGTCGAGGTGCGCGGCAAGATCGCGGTGTTGTTCCCGGGAGCTCCCGCGCGCTTCGACAACGACCGCCGCGCCTTCTATTCGTCCGGCACCCAGAAGCTGCGCACGTTGTCCGAGAGGGGCGCGGTCGGGGTCGTGTTCGTGGGCACTCCGCAATACGAGGAGCGCGGGCCATGGGCGAGTTCGGCCGCCAAATGGAGCATGCCCGGCATGCGACTGCGTGCCGTGGACGGCACCGGTATCGATACGTTTCCGCAATTGAAGGCTGGCGCCTCGGTCAGCGCGGCCATGGCCAAAGCGATCTTCGCCGGCAGCGGGCACGAAGCGGACGCTTTGTTCAAGGACGCCGCGGACGGACGGCTGAAGCCATTCGATCTGCCGGGCACGCTGACCCTGGCCGGACAAACCCGCATCGAACCGGCCGAGTCGCGCAATGTCGTGGCCAGGCTCGACGGCAGCGACGCCGCTTTGGGCCGAGAATTCATCGCCTACACCGCCCATCTAGACCATATCGGCATGGGTGCGGCGGTAAACGGCGACCGCATTTACAACGGCGCCATGGACAATGCATTGGGCGTATCGGTGATGTTGGAAGCGGCGAAGCAATTGACCGATGCCGCGAACAAACCCAAACGCTCGTTGCTCTTCATCGCCCTGACCGGCGAAGAGAAAGGATTATTGGGTGCTGAATGGTTCGCTTCGCACCCCACCGTGCCCAAGACCGACCTGGTGGCCAACATCAACATGGACATGCCGGTGCTGCTGGTGCCGGCCAAGGATGTGGTGCCGATAGGACTAGAGCATTCCACGCTGAAAACCGCGTTGGATACGGCGGCCAAGGAGATCGGCGTGGGCCTGTCGGCCGATCCGTTTCCGGAAGAGGTGGTTTTCGTGCGCAGCGACCAGTACGCCTTCGTGCGCGCGGGCGTTCCAGCGGTCTATCTGGACGGCGGCATAGAGCCTGCGGCAGCCGGCGGCGCCAGCCCTAAGGAAGCCTTGGACAAGTTCCTGCGCACTTGCTACCACCAGCCTTGCGACGACGCTTCGCAACCCATTCAGTACGAAGATGCGGCCCGCTTGGCGCGCCTCAACGCGCGCATCGGCGTGCTGGTCGGCGATGCGGCCGAGCGGCCGCGCTGGAACAAGGGCGATTTCTTCGGTGATAGATTTGCACCGGCTGCGAAAGCGCGCTGAGGCCATGAACACGCCTCCTCTCACGCTTGCCGGGGAGGACGTTCCAGAAAAAACCCCGGCCAAGCCGGGGTTTTTTATTAGTGCAACTGTCGGTCAACAACCTACTTCGCCACAGCGGCCTTGCCCTTCTGGCTGGCGATCCACTGGTCCACCCGCTTCTCCAGCAAAGTCAGCGGCAGCGCGCCACCGCCCAGCACCGTGTCGTGGAAACCCTTGATGTCGAACTTATCGCCCAATTCGGTTTCCGCCTTCTTGCGCAGTTCCTGGATGCGGATCATGCCGATCTTGTAGGCCGTGGCCTGCCCCGGCATGATCAGATAGCGCCGCACTTCGGACTGGATCGCCGTCAACGGCACGGCGCTGTTGTCGTCGAAATACTCCACCGCCTGTTGTTCGGTCCAACCCTTGGCATGCAGACCGGTGTCCACCACCAGGCGGATCGCACGCCACATTTCCGAACTCAGCCGTCCGAATTCGGAGTACGGATCCTGGTAGGTGTTGGGCATCTCCTTGGCCAGCCATTCCGAATACAGTCCCCAACCTTCCTGATACGCAGTGAAGCCGGCCTGGGTACGGAACTTCGGCACGCCGGTCAGCTCTTGCGCGATGGAGATCTGCATGTGATGGCCGGGCAGGCCTTCGTGGTAGGCGATCACCTCGAGCTCCGGCTTCGGCATCGCATTCATGTCCGACAGATGCGCGTAGTACACGCCCGGACGCGAACCATCGGGCGTGCCCGGGAAGTAGTGCTGGGCTGCGCCGTCCTGCTCGCGGAAAGCTTCGACGCGCTTGACCACCAAGTCCGCCTTCGGCAGCAAACCGAAGTAGTTCGGCAGTTCCTTCTTGATATTGGCGATGGCCTTGGTGGCATCATCGATATAGGCCTGGCGACCGACATCGGTGTTGGGATACTTGAAGCGCGGATCGGAATCGATGAAGGCGAAGAACGCATCGAGATCGCCCTTGAAGCCGACCTTGTCCTTGAGCGCGGTCATTTCGCCCTTGATCCGCTCCACTTCCTTCAAGCCGAGCTCATGGATCTGCTCGGCGGTCATGTCGGTGGTGGTCATCTGGCGCAGGCGATACTCGTAATACGCCTTGCCGTTGGGGTGCGTGGCGCCGACGCCGGTAGCGTTCACTGCCGCTTTGGGCAGCTCTTCCTCGCTCCAGGCGATCACGCGCTCATAGGCGGGTTCGAACTGCTCCAGCAACGCTTTGCGCGCCTGCTCTTTCAGCTCGGCCGCACGTTTGGCGTCGATCTTGCCGCTCTTCACCAACCCATCGGCCTTGGCCTGCGCATCGGCCCAGATGTCCGAATCCTTGCCCGAGGAGAACGGCGCGCCGGCAATCACCTTGCGCGACTGCTCGATCACGCCCTCATAGGCGAATTTGGGCGGGCGGATGCCCTGCCCGGCCGACTTGCGGGCGCGCTCAAGCAACTGGTCGAATGCGCGCGCAGTGGCCTTGAGACGCGAAATGTAGGCGGTGTAGTCGGATTCTTCTTCCACCTTGTGGAAACTGATCAGCACGGTGGGCAGGAAGCTCTGCGCACCGTTCATCTGATCGAAGCTGTAGCCGTCGGCCAGGAAAGGCAGGCCCGCTTTGGCGTCCTCGTACTGCAGCTTCCACAGGTCGTAGGAGAACTTGCCCTCATCGCTGAGCTTGGCGTAGTCGAAGGTCTTTTCCATTTCCTCGACGCTGGCCTTCTGCCAGGCGACCTGGTCGATCTGGCTCTGCTCGGACAGGTCGTCCAACTGGTCGTACAGTTCCTTGCGTCCCTGGAACGTCAGCTGCAACGGGCTGAAGCGCAGTTGTTCCTCGTACTTCTTCTCGAACCACTGGTTGAGGCGTTCGGTTTCCGCTGCGATGTCGGCCTGGGAAGCGGCGACTGCGGGCGTCGCAGCGGTGTCGGACGAAGGGGCGCGGTCGCAAGCGGACAGGGCCAGCGCAAGCGCGCAGACGATCAAGGTTTTACGCATCGGGTTCTCCAGTAGAAGCACGGCGGTCAAGGACATAAGACATGTCCAACCGCCGAACTCTAACGGATCGGAGCGATCCCGTCCGCTGCGCGCATTCCACAATCGTATCGATGATGGGCTTCGCCCTTGCCTTGCCCCCTTTGCAAAAGGGGGCTACGGGGGATTTGCTTTTGATCTTGCTCTGTGCGAAGAGCAAATCCCCCTCGATCCCCCTTTTTCAAAGGGGGAGGCCATCACGGCTAGTGCGGGAAGACTGCTATCGATCGCTTCGATCATTCCCGATCATGCAAGCGGTCCGTAGACGATTCTCGAACCTCAGCGCAAACCCGTCTCGTTGCGCGCGATCACCAGGCGCTGGATCTCGCTGGTGCCTTCGTAGATCTCGGTGATCTTGGCATCGCGGAAATAACGCTCCAGCGGCATTTCCTTCGAATAACCCATGCCGCCGTGGATCTGCACCGCCTGATGGGTGATCCACATCGCCGCCTCCGAAGCGGTGAGCTTGGCGATGGCGGCTTCATTGCTGAAGCGCTGGTTCTGGCCCTTCACCCATGCCGCGCGCAGAGTCAGCAACATCGCCGCATCCAGCTTGCACTTCATGTCGGCGATCTTGGCCTGGGTCATCTGGAAAGTGCCGATGGCCGCGCCGAAGGCTTTGCGCTCTTTCACGTATCCCAAAGTCGCCTCGTACGCGGCCCGGGCGATGCCGATGGCCTGCGAGGCGATACCGATGCGGCCCGCGTCCAGCACGCCCATGGCGATCTTGAAGCCCTGGCCTTCTTCGCCCAGTACATCCTCGGCGGCAACCACGTAATCCTGGAACTCGATCTCGCAGGTGGCCGAAGCGCGGATGCCCAGCTTGGGTTCGGTCTTGCCGCGATGGAAACCGGGATTGGCGGTGTCCACCAGGAACGCGGTGACGCCTCGGGCGCCTTTCTCAGGCTCGCTCATGGCGAACAGCACGATGTACTTGGCCACCGGGCCCGAGGTGATCCAGCTCTTCTTGCCGTTGATCACGTAGCTGCCGTCCGCCTGCTTCACCGCGCGGCAACGCATGGCGGTGGCGTCGGAACCGGATTGCGGCTCGGTCAGTGCGAAGGCGCCGATCTCGCGGCCCTCGGCAATCGCGCGCACGTACTTCTGTTTCTGCGCCTCGGTGCCGTTCAACAGGATGCCGTTGCAGAACAGGGAATTGTTGACCGACATGATGGTGGAATGGGCCGCGTCGCCGGCGGCGATCTCGACCATGGCCAGCACGTAGGCGATGGGGTCCATGCCGGCGCCGCCGTATTCCTCGGGCACCTCGATGCCCATCAGGCCGTTCTCGCCCAGCAGGCGGATGTTCTCCAGGGGAAACTCGCCCACCCGGTCGAAGTGCTCGGCGCTGGGCGCGATCTTCTCCTGCGCGATGCGCCGCGCCACGTCCTGAAGCATCAATTGTTCTTCGGTGAATCCGAAATCCACGGCAAACCCCTTCCTGTAAGCATGTCCGCCCATTGTACCGGGGCCACCATGCGCGGGCGTACGCGGCTTGACCGCGGCCCCCTGCAAGCGGACAATATCTTTATATCGCGATAGGAAGATATGTATGGACCTGGAAGCCTGGTCGACCCGCCTCAAGGTATTCGCCGATGCCACCCGCGTGCGTCTGCTGGTGCTGCTGGCCTCCGAAGAGCTGACCGTGGCCGAGCTCTCGGCCATCACCCAACTGGCCCAGCCCCGGGTTTCCACCCATCTGGCCAAATTGAAGGAAGCCGGCCTGGTGCGCGACCGCCGCGCCGGCGTTTCGGCGTATTACCGTTTCGATGAAGACAATCTGGACAACGCCCAGCGTGAGCTATGGCGCAGCCTGCGCCAGGGCAGCGACGACCCGCTACTGCGCCAGGATGCCGAGCGGGTGCCCTCGGTGCTGGCTTCGCGCGCGGCCGAACAGAACTGGGCCGACAGCGTGGCCGGCGACATGGAACGGCACTACTCCCCCGGCCGCACCTGGGAAGCGCTGGCCCGTACCGCGCTGCCGCTGCTGGAAACCGGCGACGTGCTCGACATCGCTTCCGGCGACGGCGTATTGGCGGAACTGTTGTCGCCTCACGCCAAACGCTACGTCTGCATCGATACCAGCGCCCGCGTGGTGGCGGCCGCGGGCGAGCGCCTGCGCCGTTTTCCCAACGTGGAAGTACGCGAAGGCGACATGCATGCCCTGCCCTTCAAGGACAACAGTTTCGACCTTGTGGTGCTGATGCACGCCCTCACTTATTCCGCCAAACCCGCGCAGGCGGTGGCCGAAGCGGCCCGCGTGCTGCGCCGTGGCGGGCGCCTGCTGCTCAGCAGCCTGGCCAAGCACGAACACCAGGCCGCGGTGCAGGCCTACGGCCACCTCAACCTGGGCTTCAGCGACAAGGAACTGCGCAAATTCGCCGAAAAAGCCGGGCTACAGGTTTCCAACCTGGGCACGGTGACCCGCGAGCGCCGTCCACCGCATTTCGAAGTGATCTCGCTGATAGGAGTCAAACCATGAAGACCCTGCCCTGGTTGAACCCCGCCCGCGCCCACGCGCTGCAGAAGGCGCTGTCCGAACGCATCCTGATCATCGACGGCGCCATGGGCACCATGATCCAACGCCATCGGCTGGAAGAAGCCGACTACCGCGGCGAGCGCTTCGTCGACGGCTTCGACAGCGCCCATGTCCACGACGGCCAATGCGGCCACGACTTGAAGGGCAACAACGACCTGCTGCTGCTGAGCAAGCCGGAAGTCATCGCCGGCGTGCATACCGAATATCTGGAAGCCGGTGCCGACCTGGTCGAGACCAATACCTTCAATGCGACCTCGATCAGCCAGGCCGACTACCATCTTGAGCACCTTGTCTACGAATTGAACAAGGAAGGCGCTCGCGTTGCCCGGGCCTGTTGCGATGCTGTTGAAGCAAAAACGCCAGACAAGCCGCGTTTCGTGATCGGCGTGCTCGGCCCCACCAGCCGCACCGCATCGATCAGCCCCGACGTCAACGATCCGGGCTACCGCAACACCAACTTCGACGAGTTGCGCGCCACCTACCGCGAAGCCATCGAAGGCCTGATCGACGGCGGTGCGGATACGATCATGGTGGAAACCATCTTCGATACGCTCAACGCCAAGGCCGCGCTATACGCGGTGGAAGAAGTATTCGAAGCGCGCGGCGGACGCCTGCCGGTGATGATCTCCGGAACCATCACCGACGCGTCGGGACGCACGCTTTCCGGCCAGACCGCCGAGGCGTTCTACGCTTCCGTGGCGCATGGCAAGCCGTTGTCGGTGGGCCTGAACTGCGCGCTGGGCGCCAAGGACCTGCGCGAGCACGTGGAAACCCTGGCGCGCGTAGCCGACGGTTACGTCAGCGCGCATCCCAATGCGGGCCTGCCCAATGCGTTCGGCGAGTACGACGAAACGCCGGAAGAAATGGCGGAGACGTTGAAGGAGTTCGCCGAATCCGGGTTGCTCAATCTGGTGGGCGGCTGCTGCGGCACCACGCCCGCGCACATCAAGGCGATCGCCGAAGCCGTGGCTGGTGTCGCACCGCGCCGATTGCCTGCCGCGCTTGCGCATGCTGCCTGACTCGGGCCCGCAAGGATCGATTGCGCGTAGGTCGGGGCTACGCCCCCGACGCCTTTCGCCCGGACGAGCCTTTGTCGGGGACGTAGCCCCGACCTACGGCGCTACGTTGCTATTGCCCCCCATCGTCGTATGCCGATTCATGTTCGAAGACCTTTTCCTATGACAGCAACCCTACGCCACACCCGCCTTTCCGGCCTGGAACCGCTGGTCATCACGCCCGACCTGTTGTTCATCAACGTGGGCGAGCGCACCAACGTCACCGGCAGCGCACAGTTCAAGAAGCTGATCAAGGAAGAGCGCTACGAAGAAGCGGTGGAAGTGGCGCACCAGCAGGTCGCCAACGGCGCGCAGATCCTCGACGTCAACATGGACGAAGGCTTGATCGATTCCGAGAAAGCGATGGTGCGCTTCCTCAACCTGATCATGTCCGAGCCCGACATCGCCCGTATCCCGGTGATGGTGGACTCGTCCAAATGGAGCGTGATCGAAGCCGGCCTGAAGTGCCTGCAGGGCAAGAGCGTGGTCAATTCGATCTCGCTCAAAGAGGGCGAGGAAGCCTTCATCGATCACGCACGCAAGGTATTGCGCTACGGCGCCGCCGCGGTGGTGATGGCTTTCGACGAGGACGGCCAGGCCGATACCTGCGCGCGCAAGGTCGAGATCTGCACGCGCGCCTACAAGGTGCTGACCGAACAGGTGGGATTCCCGCCCGAAGACATCATCTTCGACCCGAACATCTTCGCCGTGGCCACCGGCATCGAGGAGCACGACAACTACGCGGTCGACTTCATCGAAGCCACGCGCATCATCAAGCAGACCTTGCCGGGCTGCCATGTGTCCGGCGGCGTGTCGAACGTGTCGTTCTCGTTCCGCGGCAACGAGCCCGTACGCCAGGCCATCCATTCGGTGTTCCTGTACCACGCCATCAAGGCCGGCATGGACATGGGCATCGTCAACGCCGGCGGCATGCCGATCTACGACGACCTGGACCCGGAGCTGCGCGAACGCGTCGAAGACGTGATCCTCAACCGGCGCAAGGATTCCACCGAGCGTCTGCTGGAGATCGCCGAGCGCTACCGCGGCAAAAAAGGCGAAGTGCAGGTCGAGAACCTGGCCTGGCGCGACAAGTCCGTGCGCGACCGCCTCAGCCACGCGTTGGTGCACGGCATCGATCAGTACGTGGAAACCGACACCGAAGAAGCTCGGCAACTGTCCACGCGCCCGCTGGACGTGATCGAAGGCCCGCTGATGGACGGGATGAACGTGGTCGGCGACCTGTTCGGCGCGGGCAAGATGTTCCTGCCCCAGGTGGTCAAGTCGGCGCGGGTCATGAAGAAGGCGGTGGCCTATCTGCTGCCCTTCATCGAAGCCGAAAAGCTGCGCACCGGCGAAGTGGGCAAGTCCAACGGCAAGATCATCATGGCCACGGTCAAGGGCGACGTGCACGACATCGGCAAGAACATCGTCGGCGTGGTGCTGGCCTGCAACAACTTCGACGTGGTCGACCTGGGGGTGATGGTGCCCACGCAGAAGATCCTGGACAGCGCCCGCGAGCACAATGCCGACCTGATCGGCCTGTCCGGCCTGATCACTCCCTCGCTGGAGGAAATGACCCACGTGGCGCGCGAGATGCAGCGCCAGGGCATGACCATGCCGTTGCTGATCGGCGGGGCGACTACTTCCCGCGCGCACACGGCGTTGAAGATCGACCCGCACTACAAATCGCCCACGGTGTGGGTGAAAGACGCTTCGCGCGCGGTCGGCGTGGCGCAGTCGCTGATCTCCAAGGATCTGCGCGGCCCGTTCATGGCCGCCAACGATGCCGACTACGCGGAGATCCGCGAGCGCCACAGAAATCGCGGCGATGCCAAACGACTGGTTCCGCTGGCCAAGGCGCGCGGGCAGCGGTTCGACGGCGATTGGGACAACTACACCCCGCCGACCCCGAAGCAACCCGGCATCACCGTATTCGACGACTATCCGCTGGCCGAACTGGCGGAGCTGATCGACTGGACGCCGTTCTTCCAGGCCTGGGAACTGGCGGGCAAGTATCCGGCGATTCTTACCGACGAAGTGGTGGGCACGCAGGCCAGCGAGTTGTTCGCTGATGCGCAGGCGATGCTGAAGAAGATCGTCGAGGAGAAGTGGCTGACGGCCAAAGCGGTGTTTGGGCTGTGGCCGGCGAACAGCGTTGGCGACGACGTCGTAGTCCAAGGCGTAGGAGCGACGTCAGTCGCGACTGACGTCGCTCCTACACGCACGCTGCACTTTCTCCGTCAACAGGTGGACAAGCCAGTCGAACGGCCTGATTTTTGCCTGGCCGACTTCATCGCGCCCAAGGAAAGCGGCAAGCAGGACTGGATTGGCGCCTTCGCCGTCACCGCCGGCATCGGTATCGACGAGCATGTGGCCCGCTTCGAGGCCGACCACGACGACTACAACTCGATCCTGCTCAAGGCGCTGGCCGACCGTCTGGCCGAAGCGCTGGCCGAACGCCTGCACCAGCGCGTGCGCAAGGAGTTCTGGGGCTTCGCGCCGGAAGAACAACTGGACAACGAGGCGCTGATCGCCGAAAAGTACCGCGGCATCCGCCCCGCACCAGGCTACCCCGCTTGTCCGGAACACAGCGAAAAGGCAACGCTGTTCGAATTGCTGGACGCAGGCAGCAACGCAGGCATGACCCTTACCGAGAGCTTCGCCATGCTGCCCACCGCGGCGGTGTCGGGCTATTACTTCAGCCATCCGCAGAGCCAGTACTTCGTGGTGGGCCGGGTTTCCAAGGAACAGGCCGAGGATTACGGCAAACGTAAAGGTGCGACCTTGGCGCAAGCCGAACGGTGGCTGGCTTCGAACCTGGACTACGACCCGGAGTAAGGCGCGGTAGCGCAGGAACCAGCAGACTTCGCTCAATCCAGGCGATGCGTGGGAGCGGCGTCCCGCCGCGAGCT
>DASVNG010000003.1:0-48543 GCA_036383995.1 Pseudoxanthomonas sp. | reverse complement strand
GAGCTCTTCGCCGTTGCCGTAGGTCGGGGCTACGCCCCCGACGCATGGACCCGGCATGGCTCGATCAACAGCTCGCGGCGGGACGCCGCTCCCACGCGCTTTGCTAGGCCGGGAGCAGGCCGCGTTGCTTGAGAAAGGCTCTTGCATCCTCGGCATCGTTATCGAACCACGCTCTCGTCGAGCCCAACCGGAACGAGTAGCCCCATGCATCCATGTCCGCCATCAGGCGCTCGCGGCCCACGCCGGGAAGATCGTCCGCAAGCACGATCTGCAGGTAGCAGGTGGCGTCTTCCTCTATGTCCGAGTCGGTGGCGTCGGTATGCACCAGCGCGCGGCGCTCGGGCGGCAGCACGATGAGGTGGCAGGCTTCATGCAGCAAGGAGTGCACCGGCGTGTCGCCGCGTGCGTACACATTGCCGCCGATCACACCGGCTTCCGGATCGCCCCAGAAGCTGCCGGGTATGGGCAGGCCCGCTTCGACGAGATGCAGGCTCAGGCCGTGTCCGGCGAGCAGGGCGGAAAGTTCTCCGAAGGGAAGATCGCCGACGCAAAGCACATCGGGCGCCGTTTCCGGTTTGGCGAGGGCGACGGCGGTGTTCATGCGATCGGCCGCAGGAGCGCCCAAGGGACGCTCCCGATGCGGACTCAGGCGTGGCCTTCCTGCAGCGACACCGAGATGTCCAGCACGTCGTGCTCGCCTTCCTTGATCAACTTCACGTTGACCGCGTCGGCGTCCACGTTGACGTACTTCTTGATCACTTCCAGCAGTTCGCGCTGCAGCATCGGCAGATAGTCCGGCCCGCCGCGGGTGGTGCGTTCCTGCGCCACGATGATGCGCAGGCGGTCCCTGGCGATGGAGGCGGTTTCTTTCTTAGGCTTGAGGAAATCGAACAGTCCCATGCTCAACCTCCGAACAGCTTATTGAAGAAACCCTTTTTCTCCACGGTGGTGAAGCGCAGCGGGCGTTCTTCGCCCAGCAACCGGCCCACGGCGTCGTCGTAGGCCTGGCCGGCGGTGGATTCCAGCTCCAGGATCACCGGTTCGCCCTTGTTGGAGGCGTTGAGCACGTCGCCGGATTCGGGGATGACGCCTATCGTCTTCAGGCCCAGCACTTCCTCGACGTCCTTGATGCTCAGCATCTCGCCGCCTTCCACACGCGAGGGGCTGTAGCGGGTCAGCAGCAGGTGCGGCTTCAGCGTCTCGCCGTTCTCGGCCTTGCGGGTCTTGGAATCCAGCAGGCCCAGGATGCGGTCGGAATCGCGCACGCTGGAGACTTCCGGGTTCACCACCACCACGGCGGTATCGGCGAAATACATGGCCAGATAGGCGCCTTTCTCGATGCCGGCGGGGGAATCGCAGACCACGTAGTCGAAGTCGTCGGCTTCCAGGTCCTTCAGCACTTTTTCCACGCCTTCCTTGGTTAGCGCGTCCTTGTCGCGGGTCTGCGAAGCGGCCAGGATGAACAGCGTGTCGAAACGTTTGTCCTTGATCAGCGCCTGCTTCAGCGTGGCCTCGCCCTGGGTGACGTTGACGAAGTCGTACACCACCCGGCGCTCGCAGCCCATGATCAGGTCAAGGTTGCGCAGGCCGACGTCGAAGTCGATGACGGCGACCTTTTTGCCGCGACGGGCCAGACCGCAGGCGATGCTGGCGCTGGTAGTGGTCTTGCCCACGCCGCCCTTGCCGGAAGTGACAACGATAATCTCAGCCAATGGTGTATCTCCTGCTTTTTTTACGTTCGGGGGAATGCTTTCTTCAGAGGATCGTCTGCATCTGGGCGCAGATCGAGCTCACTGGGCGGCAATCATGAGTTGGTCTTTCTCTAGCCAGACCTGCACGGGTTTGCCGCGCAGATCCTTGGGTACGTCTTCCAGCACTTTGTAGTGGCCGGCGATGGCCACCAGTTCGGCATGGAACTCGCGGCAGAAGATGCGCGCATCGGTATTGCCCTGCGCGCCTGCCAGCGCGCGGCCGCGCAAGGTGCCGTAGATGTGGATGGAGCCGTCGGCGATGACTTCGGCGCCGGCGCCGACCGTGCTGAGCACGGTGAGGTCGCGGTTCTCGGCGTACAGCTGCTGGCCGGAACGCACGGGAGTCTTCTGCACCAGTCCCGGGCTGGCGGCCGCGGCGGCAGGGGCTTTTGCGGCCTTTGCCGGAGCGGTTTCGGCCGCAGTGCGCGCAGGCGGTGCCGCGGCGGGCGCGGCGGCGCCGACAGGTTCGTATTGCGCACGGAACTTGGCCAGCAGCGGCAATCCCAGCTGTTCGGCCAGTTGTTCGGTTTCGCGCGTGCCGTAGGAAAGGCCGACCGGCAGCACGCCCGCGCCGCGCAATCCTTCAAGCAATGCCCGGGCGGTGGCGACGTCGGGCATCTGCGCCAGTCCGCCGAAATCGACGATGACCGGGGCGCGGCCGAACAACTTCGGCGCGCGATCGACGCGTTCGCGCATTTCGCGCGACAGCTGGGCCACGTCCAGCGTGCGCACGCGCAAGTTGGCGATACCTACCTGGCCGATCTTGAGTTCGCCGGCCTGCTCGTAATCCAAGTTCGCTGAAGTCACACTCATGTTCCGGTCGACCTTTCGGCCGCTGCCGGGATCAAACGGCTGCGCGCCCAGGGCAGGTCGGGCAGGGCATCGCCATAGGTCTCGCGCACCCAGGGATAGCTGCACAATTCCTTCATCAGCATGCTGGCGCGTACGCCGGCATCGGGCATCTGGTTCTGGCCGACCTCCTTGAAGCCGAAGCTGCCGTGGAACAGCAGCGCCGGGTCGGCGCCATGGTCCAGGAATACTTCGCAGGCCAGCTGCGGATAGCGCAGCTCGGCGTAGCTCTGCACATCGGCGTAGAACGCGCGGCCCACGCCGCCGCCACGGCGGCGGCTGGCCACCACGATGCGGTCGATGTAGAAGAACTTCGGATAGCGTTCGCGGAACCAGGCGAAGTTGCTGCTGTCGTGGTCCGAATCGGCGCCGAAACCGACCAGGAAGCCGGCCAGGTTGCCGTCGCGCTCGGCGACGCGGAAATACTCGGCCTGCTCGTGGAAACGGTGCAGCCTGGCCGAATCCAGCGGCAGGATCGCCAGTCCGGCGTTGTTGTTCAGGGCTAGGACGGAATCCAGCTCGTGCTCGCGCACGTCGCGGATGACAATCGACATTCAACTCGCTCCGGGGAGATGGTACGGGTGGCCGCGAGCCACCGGGCCGGATTATCGCATGCGCGGCATGGCGCGGGGCGACCGTGGAACCTCATGCATGACTTTCGGTCAGGGTGGGCGCCGGGCAATCGGCCTAAGATGGATGCATGTTGAATAGACTCAGCCACACCCGTCTCCTGCGTGCAGCCGGCCTGTACACGTGGGCGCTGGTGGGCATCCCGATCATCCTGAACGTTTGGTTCCTGCCGCCTTCGCGCGGTGTGGACGAGACCTCAGGGCTGGGCATCAACGTGCCCATGACCATCGTTTCCTACCTGGCGTTCGGGCTCTGCTACTGGCTGGCCACCCGTTCGCTGGGTTCCCGGGACACGCTGGCCTCGACCCGCGGCAATTTCGTCCTGCTGATGGTGCTGACGACCGCTGCGGTGGCGGTGGGCTATTTCACCCAGACCGGCCTGAGCGCGATGCTGCTGCTGGTCCTGGCCGGGGTGCTGCCGTGGATCCTCAGCCTGCGGGCGGCGGTGGCGTGGTTGCTGCTGGCGCATATCCCGCTGGTGCCCTCGTTCATGGCCCGCGACGATTTCAGCTTCTGGGAAGCGCTGTTCCAGTCGACTTTCTACGTCGGATTCTCCGCCTTCGTACTGGTCACCGCCTATGTAGCGCGCCAGCAGGCGCAGGCACGGGACGATCAACGCAGGCTCAACGCGGAACTGCGCGCCACCCGCATGCTGCTGGCCGAAAGCGCCCGGGTGAACGAACGCACCCGCATTTCCCGCGAATTGCACGACCTGCTGGGCCATCATCTGACCGCGCTCAGCCTGAATCTGGAAGTCGCCGGGCACATGACCGAAGGCCGCGCCCTGGAGCACGTCAAGCAGGCCCACACCCTGGCCAAGCTCTTGCTGACCGACGTGCGCGAGGTGGTCAGCCAGCTGCGCGAGGGCGACGCCATCGACCTGGGCGGGGCCCTGCTGCTGCTGACCGAGCGGGTGCCGGCGTTGGCCATACACATGGACATCGAGGAGCCGCTGACCCTGGACGATGCCGAGCGGGCCCATGTGCTGCTGCGCTGCACCCAGGAGATCATCACCAACGCCGTACGCCATGCCGGCGCGCGCAATCTGTGGATCCATTGCCGGCGCGACGGCGGCCAGATCGTCATCAACGCCCACGACGACGGGCGCGGCGCGGACGTGGTGATCGCCGGCAACGGCCTGCGCGGCATGCGCGAGCGCCTGCGCCAGCATGGCGGCAATATGACCATCGAATCCCGCGCGGGCGGCGGCTTCCGCCTGTGCCTGCAGGTTCCTGTTGAGACAACCGAACCCCTTGCCCTGGAGCTTCGCCCAGAGCCCCTTACCGGAGGTACCGCATGATCCGTGTCTGCCTGGTCGACGACCAAACCCTGGTGCGAGAGGGCATTCGCTCCCTGCTGGGGCTGGACGATGGCATCGAAGTGGTGGCCGAAGCCGCCGACGGCCGCCAGGCCGTGGAGCTGATCCCCCAGGTCAAGCCCGACGTGGTGCTGATGGACATGCGCATGCCGGTGATGTCCGGGTTGGAAGCTTTGCAGGCCTTGGCCGCCACGCACCAGCTGCCCCCGGCGATCATCCTCACCACTTTCGACGACGACCAGCTGGTGCTGGCCGGGCTGAAGGCGGGCGCCAAGGGCTACCTGCTGAAGGACGTCTCGCTGGAGCAACTGGTGGGCGCGATCCGCACCGTGGCTTCGGGCGGTTCGCTGGTCCAGCCGGCAGTCACCCAGCGTCTGCTGTCGGGCCTGGAGCACATGCGCAACGAGTTCGTCAGCCTGGACCGTCCCGATCCGCTGACCGACCGGGAAACCGAGATCCTGCGCCTGATGGCCAGCGGCTTCTCCAACAAGGAGATCGCCAATTCCCTGGGCGTGGCCGAGGGCACCATCAAGAACCACGTCTCCAACATCCTGTCCAAACTGGGCGTGCGCGATCGCACCCGGGCCGTGCTCAAGGCATTCGAACTTCAGCTGGTTTGAACCGGAAAGCCGGCAGGGCAGGGCAGGGTTGCCCCAGTCCGTCCTACGGTTTTCTTCGCTCCTTGGGCGTAGGTGAAGACTTCGTTGCGCTGCAACGCAGCGCCCGCCAGCGCATCGACAGGCTGACCGAATCCGCCAAGCCTGCTAGGATGCGCCCTGCACCTATTTCACTGGCCAAGGGATCGGCCCCCGGAGACTGCTGAATGACCCGTTTGCTCGAGTTCCTGATTGCACTGGCGCTTGTCCTTGCGCTATTCCTGGTGGTCGGCCTGGTGCTGCCTTCCAAGCGTCACTTGGTGGAAAGCACCGAGACCAATCGACGCATGACTATCGTGTTCGACACCATCAACAACGTCCGTCGCCTGAAGGACTGGAACCTGCTGATGCCCAGCAAGGCTTCCGAGCTCACCTTCAGCGGCGGCGGCGAAGGCCATACCGGCGTCGGCGCGCGCGTCGATTTCAACTCGGCCGACAAGCGCTGGGGCAAGGGCCATTGGGAAATCACCGAGAGCGAAGCCCCGGCCGGCACCGGCGGCGGCAAGGTGGGCTACGCCATCGAAGACCGCACCCCCGGCGGCGACAAGAAGACCGTCTTCACTCTGGAGCCGACCGGCAAGAACGGCCGCAACGTGAAAGTCACCCAGACTTACGACGTCAACTACGGCTGGAACCTGCTCGGCCGTTTCAACGGCATGTACGTCAGCCGCCATGTCGGCGATTCGGTCAAGGCCAGCTTGTCCAAGCTGACCAACATGCTGGCCACCGTGCCTAACTTCGACTACCGCATCGAAGGCTCCAAGCTGACCGGCCTCAAGGTGGTCGAGCTTCCCGCCGAAGACCTGCTGGTGGTCAAGGCCGGCAACATCGACCGCAACAACGAAGTCATCAAGGCGTCGATCAAGGCCAACCAGGAGTGGATCAAGCGCGTGATGGAATCCAACGGCCTTGAGGCCGCCGGTCCGGTACGCATCGTCACCACCGATTTCGGTACCGAAAAGTACGCCTTCGACGTAGCCCAGCCGGTGCGCAAGCGCAGCGGTGGCGCGCCGAAACCGGCGAATGGCGACAAGGCCAAATCCGAGCCTCCGATCACGCCGCCGGCCACGACCACTGCCTCGGCCGGTCCGCTGAAGGTTTCGGTTTCCGGTACGCCGGTCGAATACGTGCATGTCGACGCGCACCGCGCCGCTTCCGCCAATTACACCGGTTACATGGCCGAGCTGGATGCCGTGCGCAGTTCGCTGCGCGCATGGGCGATGACCAATGGCTACGAAGTCGCCGACCGTCCTTACGAGTCCTGGAAGGGCGGCGTGGATCAGGCGTTCACCGCCGATGGCGCGTTCGACGTTTATTGGGCCATCAAGTAAGAACACACCGGTAAGAGCACGCCGGTTAGAGAGCACGCCGGGCAACATCAGGCGATATGCGAGAAACGCGTCGCGGACTCTGGTCCGCGCGCGGTTTGGGGGTAACGCGCCGCTTTTGCGGCGCGTTGCATTTCGGAGTATTCGCCGTCACCGGCCAGGACGCCGCTTCCTGAAGAGGCCGCTGCTTTGTTGCATTACGACCGTCGTCAACGCAAACCCTCCTTGCTCGCTTTTTCCGGCGCCCTGTTCGCGGCGCTCGCCGTCGCGCTAGGCGCCTACGCCGCCCACGGTGTGGCCGACGCGCACGCGCAATCCAATCTGCAGACCGCCGCGTTGTACGCATTCGGCCACGGCATCGCGCTTGCCGCGCTTGCCGCCGGCACTTCCCGTTCGCTCGGACGCGCGGGCCTCTATTTGTTGCTGATAGGTACGGTGCTGTTTTCGGGCAGTCTGGCCTTGGCGGGGCTGGCGCAAATCAGCGCCAGGCTGGCGCCGGTGGGAGGCATCGGTCTGATGCTGGGCTGGCTGCTGTGGGCGCTGGACGCGGTCCGCCGCTGAGTCCGTCCGCATGCCGCGTCACGCCCGAGGTTTCGATACCGAAGAAGCCTTCGATCATCTAAGCAAGCGCGACCGCAAGCTGGGCGCATGGATGAAACGCGTCGGCTACCTGGAACCGCAACCGGGCTGGCGCAAGCCTTTCGATCCGGTCGATGCCTTGGCACGCGCCATCCTGTACCAGCAGCTCAGCGGCAAGGCGGCCTCGACCATCGTGGGCCGCGTGGAGACCGCTATCGGCAGCACCCGTCTGCATTTCGACACCCTGGCGCGCATCGACGACGCCACCTTGCGCGCCTGCGGCGTCTCCGGCAACAAGAGCCTGGCTTTGCGCGACTTGGCGGCCCGCGAAGCCAATGGGGAAATCCCCAGTCTGCGGCAGATGTCCACGATGCATCAGGACGATATCGTCGCCGCGCTGGTGCCGGTGCGGGGGATCGGCCGCTGGACCGTGGAAATGATGCTGATGTTCCGTCTGGGCCGTCCCGATGTGCTGCCGGTGGACGACCTGGGCATCCGCAAGGGCGCGCAGTGCGTGGACAAGCTGGAGACCATGCCGACGCCCAAGGAACTGTTTGCGCGCGGCGAACGCTGGGGACCCTACCGCAGTTACGCCAGCCAGTACTTATGGCGCATCGCGGATTTTTCTGCGGAGGCGAAAACGTTGGTGAAGCGTTCGCAGGATTGAACAGGACAATGATTTCGTCGTCCCCGCCTTCACGGGGACGACGGTTTTTTTAGCGCGGCCTTCAGTCGCTGGCCACCTGCAGCACCAGCTTGCCGAAATTCTCGCCGGTGAACAGCTTCACCAGCGATTCGGGGAAGGTCTCCAACCCCACCACCACGTCCTCGCGCGACTTCATCCGCCCATCCTTCAGATAGCCGGCCAACTCCGCGATGGCGATCGGATAGCGGTCGGCATAGTCGAACACAACGATGCCTTCCATGCGCGCGCGGTTGACCAGCAGCGACAGGTAGTTCTTCGGCCCCTGCACGCCGGTGGCGCTGTTGTACTGGGAAACCGCGCCGCAGATGACGATGCGCGCCTTGCGGCGCAAGCGCGCCAGCACGTGATCGAGGATTTCGCCGCCCACGTTGTCGAAATAGATGTCGATGCCGTCGGGGCAGTGCGTCTTAAGACCGGCGCGCACGTCTTCGTTCTTGTAGTCGATGCAGGCGTCGAAGCCCATTTCGTTCACCACGAAGTCGCACTTGGCCTTGCCGCCGGCGATGCCGACCACGCGGCATCCCTTGATCTTGGCCAGTTGGCCGACGGTCTGGCCCACCGCGCCCGAAGCGCCCGAGACCACCACCACATCGCCTTCCTTGGGTTGCCCCACATCCATCAGACCGAAGTAGCCGGTCATGCCCGGCATGCCCAGCACGTTGAGCCATTGGGTGATGGTTCCCATGCGCAGGTCAATCTTGCTGACGCCGTGGCGCTTGATTTCGGCGGGCGCGAACTGGCGGTATTCCTGCACGCCCAGGCCTCCGGTCACCAGATCGCCGACCGCGAAGCTCTCGTGCCTGGAAGCCACCACCTTGCCGATTCCGCCCGCACGCATCACCTCGCCGATTTCCACCGGCGGGATGTAGGACTTGCCTTCGTTCATCCATCCGCGCATCGCAGGATCCAGCGACAGCGAAAGCGTCTTCACCAGCACGCCGCCCTCGGCCGGCTCGCTTACCGCTTCGGTGGTGAATTGCCAGTTCTCGCGCGTGGTCATGCCGACCGGGCGATTGGCGAGTCGGATCTGGTGGTTCTGCAGCGAGGCGAGATTGGTCATTGGGATTCCGTAGGTCGGGGCTACGCCCCCGACACGATTGGTTTTGAATGATAAAGCGCGTCGGGGGCGTAGCCCCGACCTACCTTGCGTAGTGCCAGTGCCAGGGTTCGTAGACGATGCCGTGCGGATTGTCGCGCGGATAGCTCATGAGGAAACCGAAACCGCCGGCATGCGCGGTCAGCCAGGCGAACGCCGGTGTTCCCTCGAACGATTCCTCCGCAGGCGCTTCTCCCGGTGTGCCTATATCCAACGCATTGCCGCTGTGGTGTTCGCTGTAACCGGGCGCGGCATTCACGGTGAGGATCTGTTCCACCGTCTGCCCGCGCGCGAGCTTGCGTTCGAAAATGCCCAGCTGATAGTGATGGCTGCGGTAGCCGGAGATGGCTTCCAGCACCACGCCGTCGTCTCCGGCGGCGCGCCGCACGGCTTGCCACGCGCGTGCCGCGCGCGCAGTGAGCCATAGCGGGCGCCGGTAGCGGTCGAATCCCGCGAAGGCGAGGGCGGCGGGTTCCGGCACCAGTTCAAGCCCGACCTGCTGGCCGTAGCTTTCGTCCAGACCCAGATAATCCAGGCGCTCTATCAGTTGGTCCAGCGGCAGCTCGCCCGAGGCATCGATATCGAAACCGCGATCGGTGCGCAGGCCATCGAGCGCATCCAGCGCGGCGTCCACGCCGGGTTCGTGCGCCCAACGCGGCGACAGCGACAGCATGCCCTCGGGCAGTGCGGCGGCCAGGTAGCGGCCGTCGCGTTTGCGCCGCAGCACATGCCCGGCGCGCGACAGCGTGCGCGCGTCGGCATTGCTGCGCGCGCGCAGCAGGCCGGTGGGCCAGAGTTCCACTTCAGGGGTGTTTATCAGGATTCGGGGTTGGCCGCGCATCGGCGCAGCTTAGCGGCGCAGGGGCTTTGTCGCCAGTTCGCGCAGACGGTCGAGCAGGGCGTCGGGTTGTTGCGGCTGCAGCAGCAGGCCGGCGTTGCCGGCAATGGGCAGCCATAGCGCGCGGCGTTCCCCGGCGATGGCGACGAATGCTTTTTCGCGGTTGCGCAGGCGGAAGTGGCCGCTGTGAAAGCCTGGTACCGCATAGCCGTTGGTCTTCACTCCCGGCTTGAACTCCGTACGCTCGTCCAGGTCGACTATGCGCGCCTCATCCAGTCTGAGTTCCGACAGCGGAACGGTCCGCGAGTAGAAGCTGGTCTTCACTTCCAGGGAGCCGGCCGAAAGCGCCAGCCGATGCCGACGCATTGCCTTGTCCAGCAATGCCCACAGGGAAGACATCAACAGCAACTCGACACCGACGATGGCCGCGCCAACTTTGAGCGGATCGCCGCCGGCAAAGTCCCAATGCGTGTCTCCGCCCTTGACCGCGAGTAGGGCCGCGATAGTGACCAGCACCGGCAACAGTACGCACAGGCAGAGCATCCAAACTCGCGGCTGCTTGCCGGGGGCAACCAGCTGCAGGCGCGGATCGAGTTTCGGCGTGCTCACCGCAGCAACAGCATTGCGCCGACGCCGAGCAGCGCAGCCGAAGCGCCGGCCAGAACGGCGCTCAGCGAACGGAACCTGCCGGGAAAACGACGTTGGACCAGGTGGACGATATGCAGCATGGCGCGCTCCTCGGCGTAGCGGCGGATCAGGCGGGTTTCTTCAGGACCAGGCGTACCGCGTCCATGGCTTCGGCATGCGACATCGACACCAGCTCCCAACCCAGCTGCCCCAGCCGGGTCAACTCTTCCTGCACGCGTTCGGTGACCGAACGTCCGAACATCTGCACCTTGACCTCGGCCACGTGGTAGCTCCAGCGGGTAGTCATCACTTGCTCTCCTTCTTGTCTTCGCTGACTTTAGGCAGCCGCCCGGCCTTGCGAAGCGCTTCGCGCAACACGTACTCGATCTGCGCATTCAACGAACGCAGGTCGTCGTCGGCCCAACGCTGCGCCGCGCTCAACACGTCGGCGCTGATGCGCAAGGGGTAGGCTTTCTTCTCTGCCACGATAACTTCCGGTGGGCCGGCTCAGTACAGCGTGCCGGCGTTGACGATGGGCTGCGAACCGCGCTCGCTGCACAGCACCACCAGCAGGTTGCTGACCATTTGCGCCTTGCGTTCTTCGTCCAGCTCGACCACGCCTTTCTTCTGCAGTTCGTCCAGGGCCATTTCCACCATGCTGACCGCGCCGAACACGATGCGGGTGCGCGCGGCGACCACGGCGTTGGCCTGCTGGCGCTGCAACATGGCCTGGGCGATTTCGGGCGCGTAGGCCAGGTGGCTGATGCGCGCGTCCAGCACCTGCACGCCGGCATCGGCCAGGCGGTCCTGCAGTTCGTCCAGCAGATGCTTGGAAACCTCGGCGGCATGGCTGCGCAGGGCGAGCTGGCCATCCTCGTGCTGGTCGTAGGGATAACTGGTGGCCATGGTGCGCAGGGCCGATTCGGACTGGATGTGCACGAAGCTCTCGTAGTCGTCGACGTTGTAGACGGCCTCGGCCGAATCCACCACTTGCCACACGATCACCGCGGCGATTTCGATGGGGCTGCCGTCCAGTTCGTTGACCTTGAGCTTGCCGCTTTCGAAGTTGCGTACGCGCTGGGAAACCTTCTTGGTGGAATAGAAGGGGTTGTTCCAGCGCAGGCCGTTGTCCCTCACCGTGCCGACGTATTTGCCGAACAGACTGATCACCGCGGCCTGGTTGGGCTGCACGGTGTACAGGCCGATCAGGCTCAGGAACGCCACGATGCCCGTCACCAGACCGGCGATGAGCAGTAGCGGGTTGGGCGGGGCTTCGCCGTGGCCAGTGCCCTTGATGAACAACCAGACTGCCAGGATGGCGACGACCAGCACGCCAAGCAGGAAGGGGATGCCGGGAAGCGAACGGAGCGGATTTTCTTTCATGGTGGTGTCCTCAGGGTTCGAGATGAAGATATCAAAGTGATATCAAATATCAACAGGCTGCCGACGTGCGGGGAACGGGCCGCTAAAATGGCGGCCCCTTCGTCCGGACCCTCCGCATGACCACCTTCGGCACCCCGCTTTCCCCGCATGCCACCCGCGTCCTGCTGCTTGGTTCGGGCGAGCTGGGCAAGGAGGTCGCGGTGGAGTTGCAGCGGTTCGGGGTGGAGGTCATCGCCGCCGATCGTTACGCCGACGCCCCGGCCATGCAGGTGGCGCATCGTTCGCATGTGCTGGACATGCTGGACCCGGCGGCGCTGCGCGCGCTGATCGCACTGGAGAAGCCGCACCTGGTGGTGCCGGAAATCGAGGCCATCCACACCCAGACCCTGGTGGAACTGGAAAGCGAACAAGGCCTGCGCGTCATTCCCACGGCGCGCGCCGCACGCCTGACCATGGACCGCGAAGGCATCCGCCGGCTGGCTGCGGAAACCCTGGGGCTGCCTACCTCGCCGTACCGTTTCGTCGATACGCACGCCGATTACCGGGAAGCCGTAGCCGCTATCGGTCTGCCGTGCGTGGTCAAGCCGGTGATGTCCTCATCGGGCAAGGGCCAGAGCACCTTGCGCACGCAATCCGATATCGATGCGGCCTGGGAATACGCGCAAACCGGCGGCCGTGCCGGCGCAGGCCGGGTGATCGTGGAAGGATTCGTCGATTTCGATTACGAGATCACCTTGCTGACCGTGCGCCATGCCGGCGGCACGTCGTTCTGCGATCCCATCGGGCACTGGCAGAAGGACGGCGACTACCGCGAAAGCTGGCAGCCGCAACCGATGTCGCCGCTGGCGCTGCAGCGTTCGCAGCAGATCGCGCAGGCGATCACCGACGATCTGAGCGGCTGGGGTCTGTTCGGCGTGGAGCTGTTCGTGAAGGGCGACGAGGTGTGGTTCAGCGAAGTGTCGCCGCGCCCGCACGACACCGGTCTGGTGACGCTGGTTTCGCAGGATCTGAGCGAATTCGCATTACACGCGCGGGCGATCCTGGGCCTTCCGATTCCTGCGATCCGCCAGCTCGGCGCCTCCGCCTCCTGCGCAATGCTGGCGCACGGCGACGGCGTGCCGGTGTTCTCGAACATCGAAGCGGCCCTGCAGGCGCCGGACACCGCGCTGCGATTGTTCGGCAAGCCGCGTGTGCAAGGCCATCGCCGCGTCGGCGTGACCTTGGCCCGCGCCGGCACCGTGGACGCCGCCCGGCAGATCGCGCGGCAGGCCTGCGAAGCGGTTTCCATCGAACTCAAACCAGAAGGAACGAAGTGATGGACGGAAGCGAAGGTTATGCGGTGTTCTTCTTCCCCCAGGCGCTGGAAGCGCTGGGCGAGGCCATCAAGCCGTACCTGGCCGAAGGGCCGGCCGGTGCGCATGTGCTGTGCAAGGAAATCGACACCGCCGGCGCCTTGATCGAAATGACGTTGCAGGCGCAGACCGCCGACGGCAAGCCTGCGATGATCGAACTGATGGTGCCGGGCAGCATGGTGCGCATGATCGTTTCGGCGCATAGCGATGGCAGTTTCGGCTTCGGGCCGCGCAAGGCGGCGCCTGCGGTTGAGAAGTGACTCGAATCCGTAGTCGGTCTTCCCACAAAGCGATAAAAATGAATCGTCATCCCAGCGAAAGCTGGGATCCATTTTGACTTTGTTTTTTGCCTCTGACTTTCAGGCGGCTTCTCGGGTAAAAACCAAAGCCAAGATCAAGATGGATCCCAGCTTGACCAGCCATTCGGCTGTTAAAGACCGCTGGGATGACGTCGTTCTTTTTTTAAAGGGCTACTCGACCGACAAGTCCACCCACACCAGATGGTGGTCGCTGCCGTCGGCGATCTTCGCTTCTTCGCTGCTGGACGGCGGCCAGAACACTCCGCTTGCGATCAAACCGAAGCCGGTGGACGGCAAAACATAATCCAGCCGCATCGCGCCCGCTTTCGGGCCGAAATCTCCGGTGACGTGCGCGGGCGATCCGCGATGTTCGATGCCCGTCGCGGCATAGACGCTCGCAACCTCCGCGCCGCCCTCGCTACGCGGGGTGGCATAGCGCATCACGCGCGGATGCTCGAGCAATTCGATGATGACCTCGTGCGAACCATCGCCGTCGACCGGATCGTTGTTCAGATCGCCGGCGATCACGAAACGCGCGTCGCCGGCCAGGCCGCCGCAGCGGCCCGTGTCGTCGCACAACCAGGGCTTGTCGCCGGGCGAGATATATTCCGACCACAGTCGGATTTCATCGTGATTGCGCTTGCCGTTGCGGTCCTCAGGCCCGTCGAACACCGGCGGGGTGGGGTGCGACACCAGGAAATGGGTGGTGCCGCCGGGCGTCCGTACCGGTACGTCCCAATGCGATTTGGAAGACAACCGCAACTGGCTCCAGATGTCGTCCGGATAGAAATAGCCGCGCGAGGCGGGATCGATCGGACGCAGCGCATCGGGCATCGCGCTCCACCGCAATTTCCGGAAAGCGCGTACCGCAGCGGTGTCTATCGGATACTTCGACAACACCAGCATGCCGTATTGGCCCGGATGCAGCCCGTAGCCCCACGCATCGTTGCCGCGGCTGCGGCCTTCGCCGCCGGCCTGTCCGTTGCGATCCAGGTCCAGGCCGCTGGGAACGCCGGTATTGACCGGCGCCAGATAGCGGTAGGGATACTTCAAGGCTTCGCCGCCGCCGGCTTGCGCAACCTCCAGGTAACGCCGCTGGAAAAGATCGGCGGCGCGGTGCGCATCGTCGTAATCGAATTCGTTCAACAGCACCAGATCCGGCCGCACCCGTTGCAGTACCGCCGCGATCTTGCGCGCATGCGCGCTGTCGCCTTCCAACTCGCGGATCAATCCACCGGCTTCATCCGAATACAACGAGGTGTTGTAGGTGGCGACGCGTATTTTTTTCTCCGCGGCGTAAGCGGAAGGATCGCCATGCACATTGACGTGCACGCAGGCGGCGAGGGCGGGGAGCATGAGCAGGGCGGTCAGGGCAGTCAGGAATGGGCGCATGGCCGGATTCTGCCATGCGCCCGTGTCGGTGAGGCGACAAAAAAAGCGCCCCGGTTTCCCGGGGCGCCTTCAGGGGCCGAACGACGAGGCGCAGCTCCCCGTTGTCGAACTCAGAACGTGCAACCCATGGCGCCGAAGCTGGTCTTGGCCTGCTCCATCGCGGTCTTGCACTGTGCGGCCAACGCGGTCTTGTCGGTGACCGAGGCCCAGCTGGCCTTCGACTGATCGATGCCCTGCTTCATCATGTCGCGCTGGGCTTCCGGCACCTTGTCGCTGATGCAGGCGTACACCTTCTCGAGGTAGGTGTCGCATTCCGGTACGCCGGTACTGGCGTTGACGGTATCGGCAGCCGGGGCGGCGGCGGTCGCGTCGGCGGCCGGTGCAGCGGCGGTGTCGGCAGCAGGCGCTGCAGCGGTATCGGCGGCAGGCGCATCAGCATCGGCTGGCTTGTCGGCGGGCTTACAGGCGGCCAGCGCCAGGGTAGCCGCAGCGGCCAGGAAAAGGGCATTCAATTTCATGTAAAGCTCCATCGGTTTAAGGTTTGAATGGACGAGGACATCCGCCTCGCTTGCCCCGCGGATCGGCACAGCCGGCCTGGCGGGCGCGCCATGCTCTCACGAGAGTCGGGTTGCCGTGTTGTTAATCGGTTAACTGCGACCGATTCCAATTGCGGCCGTCGAAGGCTTCCAGGGGTTGGAAGCGGCGCTTGTAGTCCATCTTCCGATGGCCCTGTATCCAATAGCCCAGGTACAGGTGGCGGCGCGACTCGCGTTTTGCCCACTCCAGCTGGCGCAGGATCGCCAAGGTGCCCAGGCTGCGTTTTTCCAGATCCGGGTCGAAGAAGGTATAGACGGCGGAAAAGGCTTCCGGAGTGATGTCGGTGACGGCGACGGCGATGAGCTTGCCGTGTTCGCGCAGCTCCAGGAAGCGCCCTTGCGACCAACTGCCCACCAGGAATTGCTCGAACTCCACCGCACCATGGTCGTCCATGCCGCCGTCGCGATGGCGCGCGGCCAGGTAGCGGCGGTACAGCGCCAGATGCTCGTCGGTGCGTTCTGCGGGCACGATGCGCGCTTCGACTTCCTTATTGCGCGCCGCGCATCGCCGTTGGCTGCGATCGGGCAGGAATTCCAGCACCGGAATGCGCACCGCCACGCAGGCGCGGCAGCCTTCGCAATGCGGCCGGTAGACCAGATCGCCGGAACGGCGGAAACCCCAGCTCAGCGCGACGGGATAAAAAGAAGCCAGACGCGGATCGCGCGGATCCAGGACCAGATCGCGCGCGATCCGTTCTTCCCAATAACCGCAGGGGTGCTCGCCGGTATGGAACAGGCGCAGGTCGTCGGCTGGCTGTTGCGGATCGTTGCCCATCGCTCACACCGCTCCGGCGATGACGGTCAGCGCGAACGCTATTCCAGCGAGTGCGCCGGCGGCGGTCCCGGCAACGAGGTCGCGCGGCACGTGGCGCTGCAAAGCCAGACGCGACCAGGCCACCATCCCCGCGAGACACAGCCCGGCAAGGCCCGCCCACCATGGGGCATCGAACAGCAGCAGAAATGCGGCGAACACCACGAACGCCATGTGCAGCGAGAGCTTGCACCAGCGCGAAGTCAGCATGGCGATGGCCACCATCGCCGTCGACAAGGCCAGGCCCAGCGTGAGTTGCGCGGAAAATCCGAGCCAAGCCGCGCATGCGCTGGAAACCAGCAGCGCGACGAGCAGGAAGCGATTCAGCGATCTGCGTTCGCTTTTGCCGCTGGCGTCCACATGCGACCAGCGCCCGCGCCGCACCTGCCAGTTCGAATAGGCCATCAC
Source organism: Pseudoxanthomonas sp. (assembly GCA_036383995.1). Lineage (GTDB taxonomy): Bacteria > Pseudomonadota > Gammaproteobacteria > Xanthomonadales > Xanthomonadaceae > Pseudoxanthomonas_A. The sequence continues at coordinate 31,924 of DASVNG010000003.1, read as the reverse complement.
CACCGTCGCGAAGACGGTGAATCCAAGCGCCATCCACAGGGCGATGCGGTATTGCCCGCGCGCCGCGGTCAACGCCAGGGCCGCCAGCGGCAGCGCCACCATCGGGTGTCCGGAGACGGAGACAACGCGGGCCAGGGCGTGGTTCATAGGGGGCAGGATACTGCGGGGTGCGCATCGCGTGGGTTGCGACTGTCTAAAAAATGAATAGGCAGTCGATCCGGTCAACGCGCGCTGGGTCCGGGCGTTAACCCTGGCAGTGGCGGCACCGCGCCACGCCTATCCGGAGATTCAAATGACCCGCAAGACTCTGCTCACGCTCGCCGTCCTGACCGCGCTGGCCGCCGGCACCGCTTTGGCCGCCACCACGCCCGCCTCCGCGCCTGCAGCCGATGGACAACCGGTGCCCCGCGCCAAGCTCGATAGCAACGGCGACGGCAGCGTGGACCGCGCCGAGGCGGCCAAGCACCCGCGCCTGGCCGGCAAGTTCGATGAGTTGGACAAAAACAAGGACGGCAAGCTGAGCAAGGAAGAAATGCCGCGCCATGGCGACCGCAAGCATGGCCGGGACGGCCACGGTGCGCACGGCGAAGGTCGGCGCGAAGCGATGGCCAAATTGGATGCCGACAAGGACGGCCGCATCAGCCGTGCCGAAGCGGCCGCCGGCGAAGGCAAGCTGGCCTCGCGTTTCGATGAAATAGACACCAACAAGGATGGTTTCATCGACCGCGCCGACCACGAGATTCGCGCCAAGCAACGCACCGATGCCTGGTTCGCAGGCGCCGATACGGACAAGGACGGCAAGCTGAGCCGTGCCGAAGTGGACGCCGCCAAGTCCAGGCGTGGCGAGCGCATGGGTGAGCGCCCGGCCGCTACGCCCAAATAAACCTCACGCGGCGAAGCTGGAAACGGACCCATGTCGGCGACGGCATGGGTTTTTTCTGGCCAATCGCCGGAGACCGTGGCGATAGCGCTTGGGCAAATTTTTGCCTTGCGGGATTTTTCCGCCGATGAAGCGCGGAGAAAAGCTCAGCTCAGAAATGCCCAGCCCACCGCGAACACGACGAACAGGTTGGCGATGAGTACGCCCGTGCGGCCATACATGCTTTCGTAGGCCCAGTGGGTGCCGGTGCGGCCATGCTTGGCGTTATCGCGCGCCAGTAGCGGCGCCATGATCCGTTGCAGCGGCACCAGGCATTGGTAGTTGATGACCGCCATGCCGGCCAGTGCATAAAGCAGTATCGGCAGCCAGTGGCTGGTGATGCCGACCAATATCAGGATGCCGATGCTGAAGACCGCGGCCGTTGCGGTGTTCATGAAAACAAAACCGCGTATCTGCCTGCGTTCGTCGGCGGTGTCGGCGAAGCGCAACAGGAACAGGCCGCCCAGATAGGCGCCCAGCATGCCGCCTGCCAGGGCGGGAAGAATGATGTGCAGCTGCCCGCCGAACATCGTGCCCCATGCGCCGAGCGCCACTCCGCCGTTGACGGCCGATGCGCCAAGTCCGCCAGCCCCCAGTTTCCCCGCGCCCGAACCCACCGCGCTGGCGCCGATGAGCGCGGCGGCGCTGGCAGCGGGCGCGGTCACCATCAACGCGCTGCTCACCGCCACGGCGAATGCGGCGCTCGGCGCGGTGGTGCGCGCGAATTCGCCGAAACGCTTGAGCATTTCCTCGCGCACGTTGCTGCGCGCGCGCGACAAGCGTTTGCGGACGGCGGCGTCGCTCAACCCAAGCAATGAGGCGACCTGCTGCGAACTCTGGCCTTCGCGGTAATAGAGCAACAGGGTTTCGCGGCTTTCCTCGGGTAGGCTGGAAATGAGGTCGGCGGCGACGATCTCCTGTTCCGTCTGCAGCAGCCGCTCGCTGGGAGTGGGCGAGGGGTCGGCGGCCATCTGGATCGCGATCTCCGCGCCTTCGCCAGACAGCGGCCGGTTGCGGTTCGCACGCAAATGATCGCGCGCCAGGTTGCGGGTGATCTGGCGCAGCCAGGGCAGGAAGCTGGCGGAATTGTTCAGCCTGTCCAACTGCTGCCACGCCTTCAGGAAAGCTTCCTGGGCGATGTCCTCGCTGGCGGCCACGTCGCGGGTGATGGTCAGGGCGATGGCGGTCACCGTGTTCTGGCAGGCGACCACGATGCGGCCATAGGCGGTCTGGTCGCCGCGGGCGGCGGCGGGCAGGTCGCGTTGCAGCATCAGGTCCAGGGTTTCGGCGTTCATACGGGCTTCCGCATTGGGATCGGCTTTACCACGACGCCGCTAGAGCACGGATGTGACCAAATGACACGATCAGTGAAGAAAATAGGTGGGAGCGGCGTCCCGCCGCGAGCTCTTGTCCTCTGCAATCACTAAAAGCTCGCGGCGGGACGCCGCTCCCACGGGTTACTTCTTGGCTGGATCGGCGGGCCGATTTGGAATCTGCACGCGTACGGTTTCGTCTTCCTCCGCTGGCGCGGGCTCAACGGCAGGCTGAGCGGCCGCAGGAGCTTGCGTAGGGGATTGCAGCGTTTCCTGTGCGCCTCGATGGCGCGTGAGCGTCACCAGCACCGCGATTGCGACTGCTACCAACAGAGCGATGCGTATCCGCCAGGCCAGCGGACGCTTGGTCGGTTCGTCGCCAGCCTCGGAACCGGCGAAAACCAGCGGTTCCCCCTGGGTTGGACGCGTAGTCGCCAACAGTCCCGCCGCACGCAGGATCTCGCGCGCACGCGGCTGGTCCTCGGCGCGTTTCACCCACACGCTGGGCTGCTGTTTGAGTTTCATCGGCTCGGCATAGCTGAACTGCCCGCCGCGCTTGCTGTGGTACGAACGCCCGTTGGCTAGGTAGACCTCGATGCCGGCTTCTTCCAGCAGTTTGGCCACGCCCTCGACGGTTTCGACCCGCAGGCTGGTGAATACCTGGCGCATGCTTATTCCTTGGCCGGAACCAGCGCCGCGGCGCCGCCATCGGGCACCACGCGGATCAACCCTTCCTGCGCCGTGCTGGCCACCAGCTTGCCGTCGCGGGTGAAGATCTGCCCGCGCGCCAGGCCGCGCGAGTTCTGCGCGCTGGGGCTGTCGATGGAATACAGCAGCCAATCGTCGGCGCGGAACGGGCGGTGGAACCACAGCGCGTGGTCCAGCGACGCCATCTGCACGTTGGGCTGGTAGTAGCTGATGCCGTGCGGATAGTTGGCCGTGCCCAGCAGCTGGAAATCAGATGCGTAGGCGAGCAGGGCATGGTGCAATTCCGGCGCATCGCCTACCGGTTCGCTCAGGCGGAACCAGACCTGCTGGAACGGCGGGCGCTTGGGCGGGTTGAGCTCATCGCGCGGATAAACATGGCGGAATTCGAACGGACCGCGCCGCGACAGCCAGCGTTGCACCTTGGGCGGCAGCGTCGCCATCACTTCGGCGGGAACGGCGGGGGCCGGTTCGATGTCTTCCGGCTGCGGCACTTCCGGCATCGACAACTGGTGTTGCTGGGCCTCGGGCTCGGCGCCTTGGAAAGAAGCCGCGCAGAAGAAGATCACCTTGCCGTGCTGGATCGCGGTCACCCGCCGCACCGAAAAACTGCCGCCATCGCGAGTGCGGTCCACGTCGTAGACGATGGGATGATCCACATCGCCGGCGCGCAGGAAGTAGGCATGCAGCGAATGGGCCATGCGGCCGCCGTCCTCCACCGTGGCCTGCGCCGCGGACAGCGCCTGGCCCAGCACCTGGCCGCCGAACACGTACTTGGTGCCGATATCGCGGCTTTGGCCGCGGAACAGGTTGTCTTCCAGCCGCTCCAGCGAGAGCAGCTCGATCAGTTCGCTGACGACGGGTTCGGGGCTGGGGGACAAGGGAATTCCGGTGGGATTGCGATGGCCGAATTATACCGGCCCGGCGGGAATGCCCGGCGCAGGCCCTACGAAGACGCGATCAGGCGTTCCAAGGTAATGGCCTGCATCACCCGTTCCCACGGAAACAGCGGGCCGGGATCCAGCTTCCGATGCACCAGGACCTTTTCGTCATCGCTGGCGGGAACCTGGGTCGTGTCCAGCTCCTCGTGGCCGGCGATGAACTTCAACGAAGGCAATTCCCGCTGCAGATAGTTCAGCAAGGCCGCCAACGCGGTGACCTGTTGCTCCGTGTAGGCCTCCCGCATCGACTGGCTGCCGGCCGCCAGCCAGTCCGGATAGCGGCCGGTGTTGACCAGTTCTATGCCGATGGCGCGCGGGTTGTAGCCGCGCACATGGTGGGCGACGCGTTCCACCGCCACGTACTGGTGCACGCTGCCGTCGCGGTCGATGTAGTAGTGGCCGCTGTTGCCGGTGCCGGAGTCGTACAGCACCTGCTCGCCGAAACTGCGCGCCGTGGCCAGGTCGGGCAGCTCGGTGCAATGGATCACCACCAGGTCGATCCGGTCGCGTGGGCGTTGGTCCAGCAACGGTTCGTAGGGCAGGGGCGAGAGAATCACGGGCGGCGGGTCGGGGAGCATGCCGGGAATGCTAGCACCCGGCCTGCGGGACCTAATCCGCTGTCGAGGCCCGGACAGGCGCTGTCAAGTAAACTGACGGTTCGCGCGGATGCCTGTCCGCCGCAGGAATGCGCCCATGCCCCTCAACCCCGATTCCGAGCTCGCCAAGCTCATGGCCACTCTGCCGCAGGTCGGCACGGTGCGATGGATAGGCCTGCGCCCGGCACGCGATGAGTGGATGAACGCGGTCGAATCGGTCGAGGCGATCGCCGACGGCGGACTGCGTGGCGACCGCTACAAGGGCGGCAGCGGCAAGCGCGGCATCACCCTGATCCAGGCCGAGCACTTGCCGGCCATCGCGGCGCTGGCCGGGCGCGATGTCGAGCCTGCCTTGTTGCGGCGGAACGTGGTGGTGTCCGGTATTCCGTTGATCGCGTTGAAGGATCGCCGGTTCCGCATCGGTGGTGTGGTGTTGGAAGGCACCGAATCCTGCGATCCGTGTTCGCGCATGGAAACCGCTTTGGGCGCGGGCGGCTACAACGCCATGCGCGGCATGGGCGGACTTTGCGCGCGCATCGTGTCCGGCGGGAATTTCAGCGTCGGCGACGAAGTGGTGGCGCTGTGAGCGGACGCGTCGCCGGCCGCGGCCACTGCATTCTTTCCCACGGCTTCGAAAGCGGCCCGGACGCCACCAAGGTCGCCGCGCTGGCCATCGCCGCCGAACGCCTGGGCTGGACCCATGAGCGTCCGGACTACACCGGTTTCGACGCGCGCCGCGACCTCAGCGAGCTCGGCGATGTGGAAGCGCGCCAGGCGCATTTGCTGGCGCTGGCCGCCGAAGCGGCGCAACGCGGGCCGCTGGTGTTGGCTGGCTCCAGCCTGGGTGCCTACATTTCCGCGCGGGTGTCGCTGGAAGTTCCCGTGCTTGGCCTGTTTCTGATGGCGCCGCCTACGACGATGGGTCGGCTGGAAAATCTGGACGCCGCGGCTGTGCCGACTTCGATCATCCACGGCTGGGACGACGAACTTATTCCTGCGCAACAAGTGGTCGATTGGGCGCATAAGCGCCGCGCACGCTTGTTGCTGGTCAACGATACGCATCGGCTGTCGGAGCATGTGGAGGCTTCTGCGGAAGCGTTCGCGCAACTTCTCCAATCAATCGAATAAATGAACGACGTCATCCCAGCGTTCGCTGGGATGACGGCTCCGGAAAAAATTTAGGAATAACTTTGAAATTCTTCGTTTCCTGCGGCAAAGGCCTGGAATACCTGCTCGTCGACGAGCTGCTGGCCTTGGGCGTGGCCAAAGCCACCGCCACCGTTTCCGGCGCCAACGCCGAAGGCGAATTGGCGGACGCACAGCGCGCGGTGCTGTGGTCGCGGCTGGCCAGCCGCGTGCTGTGGCCTATCGCCGAGTTCGAATGCCTGAACGAGCTGGCGCTCTACGACGGTGTCGCCGCCATCCCCTGGCAGGAACACCTGCGCTCCGATCACACCCTGTCGGTGGATGCGCACGTGTCCGGCGATGCCATCACCCACGCGCGCTACGCCGCGCAGAGAGTGAAGGACGCAGTGGTCGACACGCTGCGCGCGCAGGGCCACGAGCGTCCGTCGGTGGATGTGGACCATCCCGACGTGCGCATCAATCTGTCGCTGCGCAAGGGACGGGCCACGATCTCCATCGACCTGGGCGGCGGACCGATGCATCGACGTGGCTGGCGCAACGTGCAGAACGATGCCCCTTTGAAGGAGAACCTGGCCGCCGCCGTATTGATGCGCGGCGGCTGGCCGAAGACCTATCACGAAGGCGGGGCCTTGCTCGATCCGATGTGCGGCAGCGGCACCTTGCTGATCGAAGGCGCGCTGATGGCGGCCGATGTCGCCCCGGGACTGCAACGGCACGGACGCGACCTGCCCAGCCGTTGGCTCGGATTCGATGTCGAGGGTTGGAAGCGGCTGGTCGAAGAAGCCAAGCAACGCGAGGAGAAGGGCAGGTCGGCGCTGAAGCAGGCGATGTTCGGCAGCGACCTCGATCCCCATGCGATAAGGGCCGCGCGTGAGAACGCCGAAGTGGCCGGCGTTGCCGACGACATCTGGTTCGGCACGCGCGAGGTGGGCGACCTGCAGGCGCCGCCGTTCGAACGCGGCACCGTGGTCTGCAACCCGCCCTACGACGAGCGGCTGGCGGCCGACAACGCGCTTTACCGCAAACTCGGCGACGCGCTCAGGCGCACCGTGCCGCAATGGCGCGCCAGTTTGTTGTGCGGCAATGCCGAATTGGCGTACGCCACCGGCCTGCGCGCCAGCAAGAAATACCAGATCTTCAACGGCGCCATCGAATGCGCATTGATCGTCTGCGACCCGGTCGGCCCACCGAAGCAGGAAAGCAGCGCGCCGCGCGAGCTTTCCGAAGGCGCATTGATGGTCGCCAACCGCCTGCGCAAGAATCTGCGCAAGCTGAAGTCCTGGACCGCACGCGAAGAGGTGAGTTGTTTCCGCGTCTACGATGCGGACCTGCCCGAATACGCGGCGGCCATCGATGTGTACCAGGAAGCGCAGGGCGACCTGCGCACCTTCCTGCACGTGCAGGAATACGCCGCGCCGGAAGAGATTCCCGAGGCCGATGTGCGCCGCCGCCGCAACGAACTGCTGGCCGCGGCGCGCGAAGTGTTCGCGGTGCCGGCCGAACGGGTGGCGATGAAATCCCGCGAGCGCGGCAAGGGCGGCAGCAAGTACGGAAAATTCGAGCAGCGCGGCGAACTGCTGCAGGTGCGCGAGAGCGGGGCGAAGCTGCAGGTCAATCTGTTCGACTACCTGGATACGGGCCTGTTCCTGGACCACCGCCCGCTGCGCCGGCACATGGCGATGGAGGCGCGCGGCAAGCGTTTCCTCAACTTGTTCTGCTACACCGGCGTGGCCTCGGTGCAGGCGGCGGTGGCCGGCGCGGATTCGACCACCAGCGTGGACCTGTCCGGCACCTACCTGGAATGGTGCGCGGCCAACCTGTCGTTGAACGGTTTTGCCGGCGCCCAGCACCGCCTGGTGCAGGCCGATGCCTTGCGCTGGCTGGAAGCGGAGAAGAACCGCTACGACGTGATCTTCTGCGACCCGCCCACGTTCTCCAACTCCGCGCGTGCCGACGACTTCGACATCCAGCGCGAACACGTGCGCCTGCTGCGCGCCTGCGTGGATCGCCTGACTACCGAGGGCGTGCTGTATTTCTCCAACAACTTCCGGCGCTTCAAGCTGGATGCCGAAGCGGTGGCGGAGTTCGCGGCGTGCGAGGACATCACCCCGCAGACCATTCCGCCCGATTTCGAACGCAACCCGCGCATCCATCGCTGCTGGCGTTTGATGCGCCTCTAACAAGCGCCCCTCTCCCGTTTACGGGAGAGGGTGCCCGAAGGGCGGGTGAGGGAGCTCTTCGCGGGAATTCAACGTGCAGGCTTGCTTATTTCGCAAGAGCAAAAGCGCCCTCACACCCCAAGAGTGCTTGCTGCGCGGCGTCCGCCCTGCGGGCACCCCGTATCAAGTACGGAGCAGGCTCTTCTCCCGCATGCGGGAGAAGGGCAAATCAAAATCAACCTAACGCCTTGGTCGAAGGCACGTACTCATATCCCAAGTCGTCGGCGACCGCCTTGTAGGTGATCTTGCCGTCGTGCACGTTCAGGCCGTTGAGCAGATGCTCGTCGTCCAGCATCGCCTGGCGCGCGCCCTTGTTGGCCAGCTGCACGGCGAAGGGCAGGGTGGCGTTGGTCAGGGCGAAGGTGGAAGTGCGGGCCACGCCGCCGGGCATGTTGGCCACGCAGTAATGGACGATGCCGTCCACTTCGTAGGTCGGGTTCTGATGGGTGGTGGCCTTGCTGGTTTCGAAGCAGCCGCCCTGGTCGATGGCCACGTCCACCAGCACCGAGCCCGGACGCATCAGCTTCAGTTGCGCGCGCGAGACCAGCTTGGGCGCGGCGGCGCCCGGAATCAGCACCGCGCCGATCACCAGGTCGGTGTCGGGCAGGCGCTCTTCGATCGCATCGTGGGTGGAATAGATAGTGGTCAGCCGATCTCCGTAGACTTCGTCGAGGTACTTCAGGCGGTCCAGGGAACGATCCAGGATGGTCACGTGCGCGTTCATGCCCATGGCCATGCGCGCGGCGTTGATGCCGACCACGCCGCCGCCGATCACCAGCACTTCGGCCGGCTTCACGCCCGGCACGCCGCCCAGCAGCACGCCGGAGCCGCCCTGCGCTTTCTCCAGCGCATGCGCGCCGGCCTGGATCGACATGCGTCCGGCCACTTCGCTCATCGGCGCCAGCAGCGGCAGGCCGCCTTTGCGGTCGGTGACGGTTTCGTAGGCGATGCAGGTGGCGCCGGATTTCACCAGCGCCTTGGTCTGCTCCGGATCGGGCGCCAGATGCAGGTAGGTGTAGAGCACCTGGCCGGGACGCAGCATGGCGCATTCCACCGGCTGCGGCTCCTTGACCTTGATGATCATGTCGGCGCGTTTGAAGATTTCCTCGGCACTCTCCACGATTTCCGCACCCGCGCGCACGTACAGCTCGTCGGTCAGGCCGATGGCCTTGCCGCCGTCCTTCTGCACCATGACGCTGTGGCCGTTGGCGACCAGTTCGCGGGCGCCGGCCGGGGTAAGGCCGATACGGTATTCGTGGTTCTTAATTTCCTTGGGGACGCCGATCAACATTGTGTTTGCCCTCCCGGGGCCGATTCTTTGAGCTGTGGTGTCGCGGTACGCCGAGGCGCTCAGCGCCAGACGACGTCGATGCCTTCGGAGCCGCCGATGGCCGACTCGAGCGCGCTGGTGACCGCTTCCGAAGCGCCAGCGGACTTCAGCAGGTCCACCGTGCCCAGGTCGATGAAGTAATCGGTGTCTTTCGAGCTTTCCTCTTCCATCAAGTTGACCAGGTGCGCCAGGTCGGCGTCGCTGAGGTCGGCAAGGAATTGATCGCTGTCTTTCAGGAAGAGTGCGGGCATCGAGTCACCTGTGTGTTGGTTGTGCGGGTGCGCAGGACTGGGGCCAGTACTGCAGTCCCGTCATTGTAACGGGACCTGCCTCAGCGGGTGGCCCGCAGAGAGTCGGCCAATCGGCTGAAGATGCTGTCTATATGCGATTTTTCCAGAATCAGCGGCGGCGACAACGCGATCACGTCGCCGGTGACGCGCAGCAGCAAATTGCCTTGGTGGAAGGCGTGGGTGAACGCATCGTAGGCGCGCGTTCCGGGCGCGCCCGGGCGCGGCGCCAGCTCGATGGCGCCGATCAAGCCGTAATTGCGGATGTCGATGACGTTGGGCAGGCCCTTCAGGGAATGGATGCCTTCCTGCCAGTAGTCGCCCAGTTCGATGGCTTTGTCGAACAGGTTTTCTTCCGCATAAGTGTCCAGCGTGGCGATGGCGGCCGCGCAGGCGAGGGGATGTCCGGAATAGGTGTAGCCATGGAACAGGTCGATGGCGTTGTCCGGCCCCTGGGTGAAGGCGTCGTGCACGTCGTCGGACACCATCACCACGCCCATCGGCACGCAGCCGTTGGTGATGCCCTTGGCGGCGGTGATCATGTCCGGCTGCACGCCGAAGCGTTGCGCGGCAAAGGCGTTGCCGACGCGGCCGAAACCGGTGATCACTTCGTCGAAGATCAGCAGGATGCCGTGCTTGGTGCACAGCTCGCGGATGCGCTTCAGATAGCCGTCGGGCGGAATCACCACGCCGGCCGAACCGGAGATCGGTTCGACGATCACCGCGGCGATGGTGGACGCATCGTGCAGCGCGACCATGCGCTCGAGGTCTTCGGCCAGTTCGATGCCGTATTCGGGCAGTCCCTTGGAGAACGCGTTGCGGCCTATGTCCAGGGTGTGGCGCATGTGGTCCACGCCGGGTAGCCCCAGACCGAACCACTTGCGGTTGTTGGGCAGGCCGCCGACCGAAATGCCGCCGAAGCCGACCCCGTGATACCCCTTCTCGCGCCCGATCAGGCGCGTGCGCTGGCCTTCGCCGCGGGCGCGGTGGTAGGCGATGGCCATCTTCAGCGCGCTGTCCACCGCTTCGGAGCCGGAGTTGGCATAGAACACATGGTTGAGATTGCCCGGCGCCAGCTCGGCCAGGCGCTCGGCCAGTACGAACGGCAGCGGCGAACTCATGGAGAAGTTGGGGGCGAAATCCAGGGTTTCGATCTGGGTCTTCACCGCTTCCACGATGCGCGGCCGCGAATGTCCCGCATTGCAGCACCACAGGCCGGCGGTGGCGTCCAGGATTTCGCGTCCATCGACGGTCTTGTAGTACATGCCCGAGGCGCTGGCCAGCAGGCGCGGCGAGGCCTTGAACTGCTTGTTGGCGGTGAACGGCATCCAGAAGGCGTCCATAGACGCCGGCGCAGCGCCGGCCTGGGCGGCGTAATGGTCGGCCAGGGCACCGCGGTCGGGGCTGGAATCTGCGCTCATTCGGCTGGCTCCGTAGGGGTCGCGGAAGGGAGAGGCCGCCAGCTTAGCGCGTTGAAAAAACTTTACAACCGCAGGCCAATTCGGCCGAAAATTGACCGCATCCTCACGCCGTGTAAAGTATCCGGCAACATTCCGGTCACAATTACCGGGCAACCCCCAAGGGAACGGATGGACATCGGCGCGCGCCTGCAGCTGGTTCGCAAATCCAAGGATCTCAGCCAGCGCGAGCTGGCCAAGCGGGTGGGCGTGACCAACAGCACCATCTCGCTGATCGAACAGAACAAGGTCAGCCCGTCGGTCAGTTCGTTGAAGAAGGTGCTGGACGGCATTCCCATTTCGCTGGCCGATTTCTTCACTCTCGATCTGGGAGTGGGCCTGCCGGACAGTCCCTTCTACGCGGCCGACGAGCTGCCGGACGTGGGCAGCAACGGCATCCAGTATTTCCTGATCGGCCAGCACCGCCCGCAACGCCAGATGTGCATCCTGCGCGAGGTGATGCCGCCGGGCACCGACACCGGCGACAGCATGCTGCTGCACGAGGGCGAGGAGGGCGGGGTGGTGGTGGAAGGCGAAGTCGAAGTGACGGTCGGCGACCAGGTGCGCATTCTGCGCGCGGGCGAGGCTTATTATTTCGAGAGCAGGATTCCGCATCGGTTCCGCAATATCGGCGAAACGGATGCGGTCATCTTCAGTGCCAACACCCCAGCTACCTTCTAATTCTTTCCGCCGTCATTCCAGCGCAAGCTGGGATCCATTTTGATCTTGCCGTTGCTGTTGCCGTTGTTTTTTGCTTTTGCAGTTTCCTCCTCCCTTGCGCGCAGCGCAGGGGAGGGTTGAGGAGGGGGGCCTTTGATCTTGCTCCTGCTCTTGCCCTTAGCTCTTTAGCGTCGCCCTTCAAAGTTCAAAGCGTTTCGCGCTGCGCGCGAGTCACTTTTCTTTGAACGGCAAAGAAAAGTAACCAAAAGAAAGCCGCCCTAACGTCGCGCCCGGCGATGAAGCCGCCGGGTCCGCAAGCGGGGCAGGAATTTTTGGAAGCAGCATCCTGCTGCTCCAAAAACGGCGCACATCCCTGTGCGCCGCCCCTTCGGGGTTTACCTGCCCCACTTGCCGCGACTCACGGGAGTGTTCAAGCAAAAGCAAAAGCAAAAAACAAAAGCAAGATCAGAAGCTGTCTCGGCTCAATTTTCTGTAGTTCCGCTGGAGTTATTTATGAACGCCCCCCGCACCCGCGACAACTGGCAAGCCCTCGCCGACGGATTGAAGATCCGCACCCAGGCCTTCATCGACGGCAAATACGTCGATGCCGCCGATGGCAAGACCTTCGACTGCATCAGCCCCATCGACGGGCGGTCGTTGGGGCAGGTGGCCGAAGGCTCGGCCGAAGACATCGAGCGCGCGGTGATTGCGGCGCGGCGCAGTTTCGATTCGGGAAAATGGTCTGAGGCCAAGCCCACTTACCGCAAGAAAGTGCTGTTGAAGTTCGCGCAACTGATCGAACAGTACGGTGACGAGCTCGCCTTGCTGGAGTCGCTGGACATGGGCAAGCCAGTCACCGATGCGCGCCAGGTCGACGTGGCGGCGACGATCCGCTGCATGGCCTGGACCGGCGAGGCGCTGGACAAAGTCTATGGCGAAGTCGCCGCGACCGGTTCCGACGAACTCGGACTGGTGACGCGCGAGCCCCTGGGCGTTATCGGCGCCATTGTGCCTTGGAATTTCCCGCTGCTGATGGCGACCTGGAAACTGGCGCCGGCGCTGGCGATGGGCAATTCGGTGGTGTTGAAGCCTTCGGAGAAATCCCCCTTGAGCGCAATACGGCTGGCCGAGATCGCGATGGAAGCCGGTATCCCGGCGGGCGTCTTCAACGTGGTGCCTGGTTTCGGCAAGCAGGCGGGCGAACCGCTGGCGCTGCACATGGACGTCGATGGCCTGGTGTTCACCGGTTCCACTGCGGTCGGCAAGCAGTTGCTGCAGTGCGCGGGGCGCTCCAACCTCAAGCGCGCCTACATGGAATGCGGCGGCAAGAGCCCCAACCTGGTGTTCGCCGATGCGCCCGACCTGGACAAGGCGGCCGAAGCGGCAGCCGGCGGCATCTTCTACAACCAGGGCGAGGTTTGCACGGCGGCCTCGCGCCTGCTGGTGGAGCGTTCCATCAAGGACGAATTCGTGGCCCGCGTGGTCGAGGCCGGCCGCAAGATGCAGCCGCGGCATCCGTTCGAACCGGGCGCGCCGATGGGCGCGATGGTCGATGAGACGCAGACCAGCCGGGTGCTGGGATACATCGAAAAAGGCGTCGCCGAAGGCGCGCGATTGGTGCTGGGCGGCAAGCGCGCCGATACCGTGCCCGGCGGCAGCTATATCGAGCCGACCGTGTTCGACGAGGTGGCGCACGAACACACCATCTCGCGCGAGGAAATCTTCGGGCCGGTACTGTCTGTGATCGCCTTCGACACCGAAGAGCAGGCGCTGCGCATGGCCAACGACACCGAGTACGGCCTGGCGGCAGGCGTGTGGACCCGCGACATCAGCCGCGCGCATCGCGTGGCGCGCAAACTGCGCGCGGGCAGCGTGTGGGTGAACTACTGGGATGGCGGCGACATGACCGCGCCGTTCGGCGGCTACAAGCAGTCCGGCAACGGCCGCGACAAGTCGCTGCACGCCTTCGACAAGTACACCGAGATCAAGGCGACCTGGATCAATCTGGGCGGCTGATCCACGCGACGCCGCCAGCGGCCCGGGAGGGAAGATGCTTCTACACGTGCTTTTCCTGATCGGCATCGCGGTCGAGGCGATGAGCGCCGCGCTGGTGGCGGGCCGTCGCGAGATGGACTGGGTAGGCGTCTGTGTGGTGGCCTTCTTCACCGCGCTGGGCGGCGGCACCGTGCGCGACGTGCTGCTGGGCCGGCATCCGCTCACCTGGATCGAGCACCCAAGCTACCTGGTGCTGGTGTTGGGTGCGGCGCTGGTGACCATTCTGGTGGCGCCGATGATGAAACACCTGCGCACCGTCTTCCTGGCGCTGGACGCGCTGGGCCTGGTGGTGTTCACGGTGATCGGCTGCAACATCGCCAAGGAAATGCACCTGCACTGGCTGATCATCCTGGTCAGCGGCATGATCACCGGCACCTTCGGCGGCGTGCTGCGCGACGTGCTCTGCAACCGGATTCCGCAGCTGTTCCGCAAGGAGCTGTACGCCAGCGTTTCGATATTGACCGGCGGGATCTACATGACCGCTCCGCATGTCGGCATGGATCACGACGTGGGCATGGTGATCGCGATGGCGACAGGCTTCGCCGTGCGCATGCTGGCCATCCGCTACCACTGGGAAATGCCGAAGTTCGTTTACAAGGACGATTGGGATTGATGGCGCGAACGCCTTATGTAGAAGCGGCGCGAGTCGCGAAACCCGTACCGTTGAAGTTTCACGGTTTCGCGACTTGCGTCGTTCCTGAAAGTCCCGGTTAGTCCGTTTTTCGGAAGGGAACGTCCACGCGCGGCGCATCGGGCAACTGGCGATCCAGCGACTGCCGGTAGTGGATGCAGCCACGCATGAACTGCGGCCACTCGGGAACCGCTGGCTGCGGGTCGGTCTTCTCCGGGAGCAGGCCCCACAGATCCGGGTGGTGCCAGCAAAGCTCGTGCAGGGTGGAGTCGCGGTGCTTGCGGATGGCGGCGCGCAATTTGCGCGCTTCCGCGATCAGCTCCGCCTGGGTCAGTCGATCGAGATCTTCGTCCACGGCATGCCTCCCGAAGTCCGGTTGCGCCGATAGCCGGAGAATCTGCCAGAATCCGGCCAGCCAAGCCAGATCGTAGACGATGACCGCACCCACCGTTGTCAATTCCCCGCGCCGCGTGCTGTTCGCCAGCCTGATCGGCACCACCATCGAATTCTTCGATTTCTACATCTACGCCACCGCCGCGGTGATCGTATTCCCGCAGCTGTTCTTTCCCGAAAGCGATCCCGCTACCGCTACCCTCAAATCCCTGATCACCTTCGCGCTGGCGTTCTTCGCACGGCCGGTGGGGTCGGCATTGTTCGGCCACTTCGGCGACCGAATCGGGCGCAAGGCCACGCTGGTGGCGGCGTTGCTGACCATGGGAATTTCCACCATCGCCATCGGCCTGCTGCCGACTTACGCCACCATCGGCGTGGCGGCGCCGGTATTGCTGGCGATCTGCCGCTTCGGCCAGGGGCTGGGCCTGGGCGGCGAATGGGGTGGGGCGGTGCTGCTGGCGACGGAGAATGCGCCGCCGGGCAAGCGCGCGTGGTATGGCATGTTTCCGCAACTCGGCGCACCGCTGGGCTTCCTGTGCTCGACCGGCATCTTCCTGCTGCTGACCGAAGCGATGGACGACACCCAGTTCCTGGCCTGGGGCTGGCGCATTCCGTTCCTGTCCAGCGCCGCGCTGGTTTTCGTGGGGCTATGGGTGCGCCTGCGCATCGCCGAGACGCCGGATTTCCAGAAGACGCTGGACAAGGGCGAACGCGTGCGCCTGCCGATGCTGAGCGTGCTGCGCGAGCACCCGGGGGCCTTGCTCGCCGGGACGTTCGCGCTGGTCGCCACTTTCGTCCTCTTCTACCTGATGACCGTTTTCAACCTGTCCTGGGGAACCGCGCAACTGGGCTACACGCGCGAACAGTTCCTGTTGATGCTGATGATCGCCGTGCTGTTCTTCGGGGCGGGCATTCCGGTATCGGCGCTGCTGGCGGACCGCTACGGCCGGCGCCTGGCGATGGTGCTGGCCACGGTCTCGATCATCGTGTTCGGATTGTTCTACGGGCCGCTTTTCAGCGTCGGCAGCGGCGCGGGCGTGTTGTTGTTCCTGATCATCGGCATGACGGTCACCGGTCTTACCTACGGACCGTGCGGGACGTTGCTGGCCGATATGTTTCCCACTGCCGTGCGCTACACCGGCGCATCGCTGGCCTTCAACCTCGCCGGCATCCTGGGCGCGTCGCTGACGCCTTCCATCGCCACCTATCTGGCGACCAAACACGGCGTCTCGCATGTGGGTTATTACCTGGCCGCGGCCGCCACGCTGACCTTGATAGCGTTGCTGCTGTCGCCGCGCGCAAAACATTGAGCGGCGAATCGGCCGCTCACCACAAGGCGTCGCGCAACTTGTACCAGGCCATCGCCGCCACCAGCATCGGCGTGCGCAGGGCGCGGCCGCCGGGGAAGGGCAGGTGCGGGATCTTCGCGAACAGGTCCAGGCGTTCCGACTGCCCGCGGATCGCTTCCGATATGAGTTTTCCCGCCAATCCGGTCGCGATGACGCCGTGTCCGGAAAACCCCTGCGCGAAGTAGACATTGGGCGTGAGCCGCCCGAAATGCGGCGCGCGGTTGAGCGAGATGTCGATGTAGCCGCCCCACACGTATTCGATCTGCACGTCGGCCAGTTGCGGAAATACCCGGCGCATGCGCCGGGTCATGGTGCCGCGCAGATTCGGCGGCGGTAGCGTCGAATAGCTGGCGCGGCCGCCGAACAGCAGGCGGTGGTCGCGGCTGCGGCGGAAATAATCCAACGCCCAGTTGGTGTCGGCCACCGCCATGTCGTTGCGGATGAGTTCCTTCGCGCGTTCCTCGCCCAACGGTACGGTGGCGCCGATATAGGTGCCGACCGGCATGACCCGCGATTCCAGCTCGGGCGCGATGCCATGCAGCAGCGCGTTGCCGGCCAGGACCGCAAAGTCGCAATGCACTTCGCCGCTCGCGGTCTTGAACACCGGCCGGGTTCCGCGCACCAGTTGCGTCACCCGCGACTGCTCGAAGATGCGCACGCCCGCCGCCATCGCGGCGCGGGCCAGGCCCAATGCGTATTCGAGCGGGTGCAGGTGGCCGCTGTTGGGGTCGTAGAGCGCGCCAAGATAGCGGTCGCTGGCGAGTTGGTTGCGCAGGCGTTCGCGGTTCCACCATTGGACCGGATAGTCGTAGCGGGTGCGGAAATCCTCGATCGCGGCCAGCACTTCGCGCTCCTGCCGCGGTTTGATCGGCACGGTGGCGTGGCCGTCGCGCCAGTCGCAGGCGATGCCGTGTTTGCGAATGCGATCGCGTAGCCATTGCAGGCCTTCGCGCGACAGGTCGAACATCCTGCGCGCGTCTTCGAAACCCGCCAGCGTTTCCAGCTTGGCTTCGCCGCAGCTGAAACCGGCGATGGCCTGGCCGCCGTTGCGTCCGGAGGCGCCCCAGCCGATGCGCTCGGCTTCCAGCACGACCACGTTGTAGCCGGCTTCTGCCAGTTCCAATGCGGCGGACAAGCCGGTGTAGCCGGCGCCGAGAATGCATACGTCGGCCTGGATCGCGCCTTGCAACGCCGGCTGCTCGGGCAGCGGCGCGGCGCTGGCGGCGTACCAGCTGGGTGGATACGTGGATTGTCCTGCAGCACGCATCAACGAATTTCCCGTATCGTCATCCCAGCGAACGCTGGGATCCATTTTGATCTTCGCGGGTTGTCAGAAGCACTCGCTTCGCTCGCTCCCCTCATCTGCCCTCCGGGCATCTTCTCCCACAAGGGGAGAAGAGGGTATTCAGACTGCCCGCAGATACCAGTCGTATTCGAGATTGGTAACCTGCGTATAGAACGTCTGCATTTCCTTCAACTTCTGCTGCCCGTAAATGTGGCGGAACGATTCGCCGAACTGCTCTCGAATGAACTCGCTCCCCATGAAGTCGTCGATGGCCTGACGCCAATACGGCGTGCGGATCTCGGTCTGTTCGTAGGCGTTGCCCACCACGGGCGCGCCGGGATCGAAACCATTCTCCAGCCCGTGCAGCATCCCCGCCAGCACCGCCGCAGTCACCAAGTAGACGTTGGCGTCGGCCCCGGCGATGCGGTGCTCCACGCGGGTGTTGGCCTCGTTGCTGTGCGGAATACGCATGGCCACGGTACGGTTGTTGTAGCCCCAGGCGTCGTTGAGCGGCACGAAGGCGTTGAGCACGAAGCGGCGGTAGCTGTTGGCGTGCGGCGCGAACAGCAGCAGGCTGTCCCTGGCGCTGCGCTGCAGGCCGCCGATCGCATGCTTCAAGGTATCGGCCGGTGCTTCCGGGGCGGAAGCGAAAATGTTGTCGCCTTTCCCGTCCAGCACGCTGACATGGATGTGCAGGCCATTGCCGGCTTGCTCGGCGAATGGTTTGGCCATGAAACTGGCCTGCACGCCCTGCTGCTGGGCCACGGCCTTGATCGCGCGCTTCAGCATGACCGCGTCGTCGCAGGCCAGCAGGGCGTCGTCGCGGTGCTTGAGGTTGATCTCGAACTGGCCCGGCGCGTATTCGGCCACCGCCGTATCGGCGGGAATCCCCTGCGCCTTGCACGCCGCCGACACCGCATCGGTGAAGCCGCGGTAGTCGTTGAGGTCTTCCATGTAATAGACCTGGGTGCTGCTGCTGCGGCGGCCGGTGACCGGATTGACCGGCGTGCGCGGCTTGCCGTCGGCATCCAGATGCGCGTCGAACAGATAGAACTCCAGTTCCACCGCCACCACCGGTTTGAGGCCGCGGGCGGCGTAACGTTCCAGTACGCGCTTGAGCACTTCGCGCGGATTGGCTTCGAACGCGCCGCCTTTGGCGTCTTCCATCGACAACAGCAGTTGCGCCATCGGCCGCGGCGACCAGGGCACCGGGCGTAGCGACCCGGCAACCGGGCGGCAGATGCGGTCCTCGTCGCCGATGTCGTAGCCCAGGCCGGTTTCCTCGACGGTGTTGCCGGTGATGTCGGTGGCGATCAGCGACATCGGCAGGCACACGCCGTCCGCATAGACCTTTTCCAGCGCATCGCGGGTGATGCGCTTGCCGCGCAGCAGGCCGTTCATGTCGGGCAGCAGCAGATCGACCAGTTCGCAATCGGGAAGTTGCTGCAGGGTCTTTGCGTCTGCCGCGGGCAACGGCGAAATGGCGGCGATGGGGGCGTCTTGGTTGCGGGTCATGATGTGGTCACGGGCAGTTCGCCGCAGCTTACCAGAGAGCTCGTGCTGTCAAGAATACTCAACGCTTAGGCGGTCCACGGCGCTGGAAAAGACCTGAAATGGTGCCGCAGCGCACCATTATCGGGATAAAACCGGGATTCCAGTCTGCCGTGTTGTAAAAATAAAACGGGCAGGTTAACTTGCCTCAAGCTTCTTCCGAGCCTCCCCCGATGGCCAGCACGCCGCTGGTCGGCCTTCCCACCGACCGTAAGCAAATCGGTCCACATCCGTTCCTCGCGGTCGGCGAGAAGTATGTGCGGGCGGTGGTCGAGGGAGCCGCGGCGCTGCCTGTGCTCCTGCCGGGGTTGCAGCCGGCCTTGCCCGCCGCGAAGTTGCTGGAAGGGCTGGACGGGCTGCTGCTGACCGGCTCGGTCAGCAATATCGAACCGCATCACTACAGCGACGAGCCCAGCTACGAAGGCAACCTGCACGATCCCGCGCGCGACGCGAACACGCTTGCGCTGGTGCCGCTGGCGCTGGAGATGGGTTTGCCCGTGCTGGCGATCTGCCGCGGATTCCAGGAAGTGAACGTCGCCCTCGGCGGCACCCTGTACCAGAAAGTGCATGAGCAGCCCGGTTTCCTGGACCATCGCGAGAACCTAAACGATCCGCTCGACAAGCAGTACGCGCCGGTGCACGCGGTGACGTTCAACCCCGGCGGCCTCCTGGCCAAGGTTGCCGGTACGCCGTCGGCGCAGGTCAATTCGCTGCATGGCCAGGGCGTCGCGCGATTGGGCCGCGGCCTGAAGGTCGAAGCCGTGGCCCCGGACGGGCTGGTCGAGGCCTTCCGCCATGAAGGCCCGGCTTTCATGCTCGGCGTGCAGTGGCACCCGGAATGGCGCGTCACCGAAAACCCGTTTTACCTAGGCATATTCAAGGCATTCGGCGACGCCTGCCGGGCGCGCGCCGCACAACGCAATCACTGAAGCGAATTTATGACCCAACGCCAGGCCCAGAAAAAAACCACTCCGGAAAAACCGGAAAGCTCCTTGCGACGCTGGCTGAAGGAACGCAGCATCACCGAGGTCGAATGCCTGGTGCCCGACATCACCGGCATCGCGCGCGGCAAGATCATTCCCGCCGACAAGTTCTCCCACGACTACGGCACCCGGCTGCCGGAAGGCATCTTCGCCACCACCGTCACCGGCGACTATCCGGACGACTATTACGATCTGACCTCGCCTTCTGATTCGGACATGTTCCTGCGCCCGGACCCGGACACGGTGCGCATGGTGCCCTGGGCCACCGATCCCACCGCGCAGGTGATCCACGACTGCTACACCAAGGACGGCAAGCCGCACGACCTGGCTCCGCGCAACGTGCTCAGGCGCGTGTTGTCGGCATACGAGGAGGCCGGTCTGCGCCCTGTGGTGGCGCCGGAGCTGGAATTCTTCCTGGTGCAGAAAAACACCGATCCCGATTTTCCGCTGCTGCCGCCGGCAGGGCGTTCGGGCCGGCCGGAAACCGCGCGCCAGTCGTACTCGATCGATGCGGTCAACGAGTTCGACCCCATCCTCGACCTGATGTACGACTACTGCGATGCGATGGAGCTGGACGTGGACACCTTGATCCACGAATCGGGCGCGGCGCAGCTGGAAGTCAACTTCACCCACGCCGATGCGTTGTCCCGCGCCGACCAGGTGTTCTTCTTCAAGCGCACCATGCGCGAGGCGGCGATGCGCCACGGCATCTACGCCACGTTCCTGGCCAAGCCGATGGAGAACGAGCCCGGCAGCGCCATGCACATCCACCAGAGCATGCTGGACAAGAAGGGCAACAACGTCTTCGCCGGCAAGTCCGAGGGCAAGCAGAGCGCCATCTTCAACCAGTACCTGGGCGGCTTGCAGAAATACGTGCCGATGGCGATGGCGTTCTTCGCCCCCAACGTCAATTCCTACCGCCGACTGGCGCTGGGACAGGTGGCGCCGATCAATGTGCAGTGGGGCTACGACAACCGCACCTGCGGTTTGCGCGTGCCGATGGACAGCATCGAGAACACGCGCGTGGAAAGCCGTTTCGCCGGTTCCGACGCCAATCCGTACCTCGCCATGGCCGCTACCCTGGCCTGCGGCTTGCTGGGCATCCAGGAAGGCTTGAAGGCTACTGGCCCGTTGGCCAGCAGCGCGCAGGACGTGGGCTTCGAGCTGCCGCGCTCGTTGGGCGAGTCGCTGGACGAGCTGGAGACCTGCAAGCCGTTGCAGAAGATGCTGGGGCCGCGCTTCGTGCGCGCCTATGTGTCGGTGAAGCGCAAGGAATACGAGACCTTCTTCCGCGTGATCAGTTCGTGGGAGCGGGAGTTTTTGTTGTTGAATGTTTGATGTATTCCCTTCTCCCTCCCGCACCCGCAGGGTGTGCAAGGCTGAGAAGGGGCCCGAAGGGCGGATGAGGGTACGGCGAAGTCATGATGGTTTACCCATCCGGGCTTCGCCGTACCCTCACCCCAACCCCTCTCCCGCTGGGAGAGGGGCTTGAACACAGGAGTTTCAATGGACCATCTCGATACCCGCACCCTGCAACAACTCGACGCTGCGCACCACCTGCACCCGTTCAACGACAATGCGGCGCTGGCCAAGAAGGGCACGCGCATCCTTACCCGCGGCGAAGGCGCTTACGTGTGGGACGCCGAAGGCCACAAGCTGCTGGATGCGTTCGCCGGGTTGTGGTGCGTCAACCTCGGTTACGGCCGCAAGGAGCTGGGCGAAGCGGCCTCCAAGCAGATGACCCAGCTGGCCTACTACAACAGCTTCTTCCAGTGCACCACCGAGCCCACCATCCTGCTCGCCGCCAAGCTGGCCGAGCTGACCCCGGGCGATCTCAACCACGCCTTCTTCACCAACTCCGGTTCCGAAGCCAACGACACCATCCTGCGTCTGGTGCGGCATTTCTGGGCGGTGCAGGACCAGCCGCAGAAGAACATCTTCATCGGCCGCCACAACGGCTACCACGGCACCACCATGGCCGGCGCCAGCCTGGGCGGCATGGCCGGCATGCATAAGCAGGGCGGGCTGCCGATTCCCGACATCCACCACATCGACCCGCCGTTCTGGTTCGCCGACGGCGGAGACCTGGATCCGGACGAATACGGCCTTGTCGCCGCGCGCAGGCTGGAAGCCAAGATCCTGGAGCTGGGGCCCGAGCGCGTGGCCGCTTTCATCGGCGAGCCGATCATGGGCGCCATCGGCGTGTATATCCCGCCCAGAACCTACTGGCCGGAGATAGAACGCATCTGCCGCAAGTACGACGTGCTGCTGGTGGCCGACGAAGTGATCTGCGGTTTCGGCCGCACCGGCGAATGGTTCGCCGCCGACTACTTCGGCTTCATGCCCGACGTGATGACCCTGGCCAAGGGCATCACCTCCGGTTACATCCCGCTGGGCGCGGCCATGTTCAACGACCGCGTCGCCGGCGTGCTGGCCGAGCAGGGCGGCGAGCTGGCGCATGGCTGCACCTATTCGGGGCATCCGGTGTGCACGGCGGTGGCGCTGGAGAACATCCGCATCCTGCAGGAAGAAAAAATCATCGACACCTGCAAGACCGACACCGCTCCCTACCTGGCCCAGCGCTGGGCCGAGCTGGGCGAACACCGCCTGGTCGGCGAAGCGCGCATCGCCGGCATGGTCGGTGCGTTGGAACTGGTGCCGGACAAAGACCGGCGTGCATTCTTCGATGATCGCGGTAAAGTGGGGCAGCTGTGCCGCGACAGGGCGTTGGCCAATGGGCTGATCCTGCGCGCGACCTACGATGCGATGCTGCTGTCGCCGCCGCTGATCATCAGCCGGGCCCAGGTCGACGAACTGTTCGAAAAGGCCTGGAAGGCATTGAACGAGACCGCGGCGGAGCTGGGCAAGTAGTCGGCAAGTAGTTGGGAAGGGAACAACGGGCGCTCCGCAAGCAGCGGAGTTCGACGACAACAACAAGCCCTTTCGGGCCATCTGGAGAGTGCGATGAAACTGCGAATGCTGGGTGCGATGATCGCCGTCTGCATGCTTGCCGCATGCGGCAACAAGGACGGCGACAAGGCCGCCGCCACCGCCGCCGGCGGCGAGAAGAGCGTCAATGTCTACAACTGGTCCGACTACATCGCCGAGGACACCAACGCCAACTTCGAGAAGAAGACCGGCATCAAGGTCACCTACGACGTGTTCGACAGCAACGAAGTGCTGGAGACCAAGCTGCTGGCCGGCGCCAGCGGCTACGACGTGGTGGTGCCGACGATGAACTTCCTGGGGCGCCAGATCCAGGCCGGCGTGTTCCTGCCGCTGGACAAATCCAAGATTCCCAACTACGCCAATCTCGATCCGGTGATGATGAAGAAGCTGGAGTCGCAGGACCCGGGCAACAAGTACGCCATTCCCTACATGTGGGGCACCACCGGCATCGGCTACAACGTGGACAAGGTCAAGGCCGCGCTCGGCAGCACCGACCTGACCAACAGCCTGGACATCGTGTTCAAGCCGGAGAACATCTCCAAGCTCAAGTCCTGCGGCGTCACCGTGCTGGATACGCCTTCGGAGCTGATTCCGATCACCCTCAATTACCTGGGCGAAGACCCCAACAGCACCGACCCGGCGGTGATCAACAAAGCGGCGGTGCTGTTGAAGAGCATCCGCCCCTACATCACCAATTTCCATTCCTCGCAGTACATCGACGCGCTGGCCAACGGCGACATCTGCCTGGTGGTGGGCTGGTCGGGCGACATCATCCAGGCGCGCGACCGCGCCGCCGAAGCCGGCAACGGCGTCAACATCGCCTACGCCATTCCCAAGGAAGGCGCGCCGCAATGGTTCGACATGCTGGCCATCCCCAAGGACGCCAAGCACCTGGACGAGGCCTACGCCTACATCAACAACCTGCTGGACCCGCAGGTGATGGCCAACAACTCCAACTTCATCAGCTATCCCAACGCCGTGCCCAAGGCCAAGGCGCTGATGGAAAAGAGCATCACCGACGATCCCACCGTGTACCCGCCGCCGGAAGTGGCAGCGAAGCTGTTCACCTTCGCGATCATCCCGCCGGAAGTCGACAAGCTGTACACGCGCATCTGGACCGAGTTGAAGACCGGCAAGTAAGCGCAACCACGGGGGCAGGCGTTCGCGTCTGCCCCCGATCGTTTCGGGCATGAATCATCGGGCATCGGAAACCACTCCGTCATGCACATCGCCATCCTGACCTTCGAAGGATTCAACGAACTCGATTCCCTGATCGCGTTGGGCGTGCTCAACCGCGTCCGGAAACCGGGCTGGCGGGTGTCGCTTGCATGCCCGACGGGCTCGGTTACTTCGATGAACGGCGTGACCGTGCACGCGCAGTCGAGTCTGGAGGAAGCCTGCGCGGCCGATGCGGTGATCGTCGGCAGCGGCATGCAGACGCGTGAAATCGTCGCCGACCCGCAGCTCATGGGCAGACTGCGGCTGGAGCCATCGCGGCAACTGATAGGCGCACAGTGCTCGGGCACCCTGATCCTGGCCAAACTGGGCCTGCTGGACGGCGTTCCCGCCTGCACCGATCTCACCACCAAGCCATGGGTGCAGGAGGCGGGGATCGAGGTCGTCGACCAACCGTTCTATGCGCGCGGCAATGTGGCTACCGCCGGCGGCTGTCTTGCCTCGCAGTACCTTGCCGCCTGGATCATCGCGCGCCTGGAAGGCGAAGAGGCCGCACGCAGCGCGCTTCATTACGTCGCCCCGGTGGGCGAGAAAGACGAATACGTTTCGCGTGCCATGAACAACATCGCCGCCGCCATCGAATCGCCGGTGGCCGGGGACATCAGAAGATCCGCTTGATATCGGGCGCCAAGACACTCCGGGGGCAGCAATGGCAACGCAACAGACGAACGGAAGCAAGGACAACGGGAGCAATCCCAAAGGCGTGGAGGACTACCTGCGCATCGTCGACGTGCGCAAGGAGTTCGATGGTTTCGTCGCGGTCGAGGATACCGACCTGAGCATCCGCAAGGGCGAGATCTTCGCCCTGCTGGGCGGCTCGGGTTGCGGCAAATCCACCTTGCTGCGCTGCCTGGGCGGTTTCGAGAAACCCACTTCGGGGAAAATCTATCTGGACGGACAGGTGATGAACGACCTGCCGCCGTACGAACGTCCCATCAACATGATGTTCCAGTCCTATGCGCTGTTTCCGCACATGACCGTGGAGCAGAACATCGCCTTCGGCCTGAAGCAGGACGGATTGTCCAAGGACGCGATCAAGAAGCGCGTCGATGAAATGCTGGGTCTGGTGCAACTGGGCAAGCTGGCCAAGCGCAAACCGCATCAGTTGTCCGGCGGGCAGCAGCAACGCGTGGCGTTGGCGCGTTCGCTGGCCAAGGGGCCGAAGTTGTTGCTGCTGGACGAGCCGATGGGCGCGCTGGACAAGAAGCTGCGCTCGCAGATGCAATTGGAGCTGGTCAACATCATCGAAACCTCCGGCGTGACCTGCGTGATGGTGACCCACGACCAGGAAGAGGCCATGACCATGGCCACGCGCATCGCGCTGATGGATACCGGCCGCATCCGCCAGGTCGGCACGCCCGACGAAATCTACGAATCGCCCACCAGCCGCTTCGCCGCCGAGTTCATCGGCTCGGTGAACATGTTCCAGGGCAAGGTGGACGAGGACATGGCCGACTACGTGACCATCCTGTCGCCTTCGCTCGATACCGCCATCTACGTGGGCCACGGCATTTCCGGCTACGAAGGCCAGGACGTTTCCTTCGGCGTGCGCCCTGAGAAAGTCCATATCAGCAAGGACGAACCCGACCAGCGCTACAACAAGGCGCGCGGCAAGATCGAGGACATCGCCTACTTCGGCAGCCACTCGGTATTCCACGTGCGCCTGCCCAGCGGCTTCAAGGTCATGGCCAACTTCGCCAACCAGCAGCGCTGGGCCAGCGAAGGCATGACCTGGGGCGACGAAGTCTGGGTGTCGTGGGGCGACAACGAAGGCGTGGTGCTGACCTCATGAACGCCATCCTGAAAAAAGCGTTCCCGCACCCGCGCTGGGCGGTGATCTCGGTTCCGTATCTGTGGCTGCTGGTGTTCTTCGCCATCCCGTTCCTGATCGTGCTGAAGATATCATTCTCCAAGCTCGCCATCGCCATGCCGCCGTACACGCCGGTGCTGGAGTACGTGGACAACGCGTTGTCGCTGAAGTTGAACCTCAGCAACTACATAGGCCTGTTCACCGATTCGCAATACGTGCAGGCCTATCTGAGCTCCATCAAGATCGCCGCCATCTCCACCTTCCTGGCGTTGCTGATCGGCTACCCGATGGCCTACGTCATCGCGCGGCTGCCGCCCTCGGCGCGCAACATCGCCATGATGCTGGTGATCCTGCCCTCGTGGACCTCGTTCCTGATCCGCGTCTACGCCTGGATCGGCATCCTCAAGCCCAACGGCCTGCTCAACAACCTGCTGATGAAGCTGCACCTGATCAGCGAACCTTTGCAGATCTCCAACACGCCCACCGCCGCCTACATCGGCATCGTCTATTGCTACCTGCCGTTCATGGTGCTGCCGCTGTACACCAACCTGGTCAAGCACGACCACCGTCTGCTGGAGGCCGCCTACGATCTCGGCGCCAAGCCGTGGAAGGCCTTCTTCAGCATCACCTTGCCCTTGTCCAAGGCCGGCATCATCGCCGGCTGCATGCTGGTGATGATTCCGGCGGTCGGCGAGTTCGTGATTCCGGAACTGCTGGGCGGCCCGGACACCCTGATGATCGGGCGGGTGCTGTGGAACGAGTTCTTCAACAACCGCGATTGGCCCACTGCCTCGGCGGTTGCGATCGTGATGCTGGGGCTGCTGCTGATCCCCATCCTGATCTTCAACCGCGTGCAACAGAGCGAGATCGAAGGGAGGCTGACATGAGCAATCTCGCCAAGCGCTGGCCGACCTGGCTGATCCTGGCGCTGGGATTCGGCTTCCTGTACGTGCCGATCCTGGTGTTGATGTTCTATTCGTTCAACGAGAACAAGCTGGCCACGGTGTGGTCGGGTTTCTCGCTCAAGTGGTACGGCAAGCTGCTGGAGAACGACCAGATGCTGGGCGCGGCCTGGATCAGCATCAAGATCGCCTTCTTCACCGCCACCGCCGCGGTGATCCTGGGCACCCTGGCCGCGCTGGTGATGACGCGCATGCGGCGCTTTCCCGGCAAGACCCTGTTCGGCGCGTTGATCACCGCGCCGCTGGTGATGCCGGAAGTGATCCTGGGTCTGTCGATCCTGATGATGTTCATGTCGCTGGGCAATCTGGTGGGCCTCGCTCCGCGCGGCATCCTGTCGATCTGGATCGCGCACGTGACCTTCACCCTGGCCTTCGTCACCGTGGTGCTGTCCTCGCGCATGGCCGAGCTGGACAAGTCGCTGGAGGAGGCGGCGATGGACCTGGGCGCGAACCGGGTCAAGGTGTTCTTTCTGATCACGCTGCCGATCATCGCCCCGGCCATCGTCTCGGGCTGGCTGCTCGCGTTCACGCTGTCGCTGGACGATGTGGTGGTCGCCAGCTTCGTGTCCGGGCCCAGTTCCACCACCTTGCCCATGGTGGTGTTCTCTTCGGCGCGGCGCGGGCTCAACCCGCAAGTCAATGCGCTGGCCACGATCATGATCGTGGTGGTGTCGGTGGCCGCCTTCATCGGCTGGTACCTGATGAACCGCGAGGAGAAGCGGCGGCAGCGGGATATGCAGCTGGCGTTGCAGGACAACGGCTAAGGCACGTCGGCTTTGCTTTGCCCCCTTTGAAAAAGGGGGCTACGGGGGATTTGCTCTTGCTCTGCTTTTTCTTGTAGCTGCCCCGAAGGCGAAGAGCAAAAGCAAATCCCCCTCGATCCCCCTTTTTCAAAGGGGGAGGTCGATACGCCCAGCTAACTCCTCGGCTGGCAATATTCATCCTTGGCAACTTCCACGAAAATCACCATGACCGTCGAAACCGTCAACCCCGCGACCGGAAAGGTCGAGTACACGCTGGAACTGATGGACAGCGCCACCGTCGAGTCCATTCTGGCGGCCTCCGCCTCCGCGTTCCCGCTGTGGTCCGCGCGTCCGCTGGCCGAACGCGGGGATTTCCTGCGCAAGGTGGGCGCGCAGCTGCGCAGCCGTCGCGACGATATCCAGAAGATCATGACCGCCGAGATGGGCAAGCTGCGCAAGGAAGCCCTGGCCGAAGTGGACAAGTGCGCCGACGCCTGCGACTACTACGCGGAGCATGCGGCCGGCTATCTGCAGGACCAGCCCATCGCTACCGAAGCCAGCAACAGCTATGTGCGTTTCGAACCCATCGGCTGCGTGCTGGCGGTGATGCCGTGGAATTTCCCGATCTGGCAGGTGTTCCGCTTCCTGGCGCCTGCGCTGATGGCCGGCAATGTGGCGGTGCTCAAGCACGCCAGCAACGTGCCGCGCTGTGCGGACATCATCGCCGAAGCGCTGCGCGATGCCGGCATTCCCGCCGGCGTGTTCGCAGCGCTGCATATCGACAACGACCAGGCCGCCGCAGTGTTGCGCGACAAGCGCGTCGCCGCGGTGACCCTGACCGGCAGCGAACGGGCAGGGCGTTCGATCGCCGCCAATGCCGGCGACCAGCTGAAGAAGTGCGTGATGGAGCTCGGCGGCAGCGACGCTTTCGTAGTGTTGGAAGACGCCGACCTGGACAAAACGGTGGCCAGTGCGGTGGCTTCTCGTTTCGGCAACGTGGGCCAGACCTGCATCGCGGCCAAGCGCTTCATCGTGGTGGATGCCATCGCCGATGCGTTCGTGCAGCGTTTCGTCGACGCCGCCTCCAGGCTCAAGCTCGGCGATCCCAACGAGGAAACCACCACCTTGGGCCCGATGGCCAGGCAGGACCTGCGCGACGAGTTGCACAAGCAGGTGCGGGCCAGCATCGCCAAGGGCGCCAAGCCGCTACTGGGCTGCGAACCGGATGCTTCGCATGCGGGCTATCCAGCCTCGATCCTGGATGCCGTGGCGCCCGGTATGGCGGCCTACGACGAAGAGCTGTTCGGACCCGTGGCCAGCATTCTGCGGGTCAGGGACGAGGCCGAAGCGGTGAAGGTGGCCAACGACACCAGTTTCGGCCTGGGCGGCAGCGTATGGACCGGCGATAGCGAGCGCGGCAACCGGGTCGCGCGCCAGTTGCAGTGCGGCGCGGCCTTTGTCAACGCGATCGTCAAGAGCGACGTGCGCCTGCCGTTCGGCGGCACCAAACGCTCCGGTTTCGGCCGCGAACTGGCCGAGCACGGCATCCATGAGTTCATGAACATCAAGTCGATTTACGTGGCGTAGGCCGTTCCATTTGGCGTCAAACGATGCGATCTGCGGCAAGAACGGCTGCATTGGTGGAACGGATGGTTGCGTGCTCCGCCGTTCCTAACCGCCTTCGCCGGTGCCATGTTGTGGGCATCGAATAGGAGGCTCCATGAACACTGTCGCCACTTCCAAGACTCCCGCCCGTGTCGCCCGCAAGGTGCGCGGCCGCCCCACCTCCGACGGCGCCGGCGTCAAGCTGACCCGCGTCATCGGTGGGCCGGATTTGCCGGAGCTGGATCCGTTCCTGCTGCTGGACGAATTCGGCACCGACCGCGCGGAGGATTACCTGGCCGGTTTCCCCAGCCATCCGCATCGCGGTTTCGAGACCGTCACCTATATGCTGGACGGGCGCATGCGCCACAAGGACAACCATGGCAACGAAGGCCTGCTGACCCCCGGCAGCGTGCAGTGGATGACCGCCGGCCGCGGCCTGGTGCATTCGGAAATGCCGGAACAGGAGTCCGGACGCATGCGCGGTTTCCAGCTGTGGGTGAATCTGCCCGCACGCGACAAGATGACCGACCCGAAGTACCAGGAATACGCGCCCGACCGCATCCCGGTGGCCGCTCCGGCGGCCGGCGTCAGCGTGAAGGTCATCGCTGGCCAAGTGGGCGAGGTGGTCGGCCCGATCGTGCAGCCGGCGACCGATCCGGTGTATCTGGATGTCGCGTTGGAGGCGGGCGCTGCATGGGAATACCTCTTGCCCGAAGGCCATAACGCATTTGCCTACGCGTTCGAAGGCGAGGCGACGGTGGGCGAGGGCGAAGACGCGCGTGCGCTGGAAACCCACGAGATGGCGGTGCTCGGCGGTGGCGATCTGTTGCGGTTGCGCGCCGGCGGCAAGGGTGCGCGCCTGATCGTGGTCGCGGGTCGGCCGCTGCGCGAGCCGGTGATGCGCCATGGCCCGTTCGTCATGAACACCAAACAGGAACTGATGCAGGCCTTCGTCGATTTCCAGGAAGGCCGTTTCTGAAAACCGCCGGCGCGCAGACTGCGCCAGCGTCCGATTTCTCTCCCCCGGAGGAACAACCCATGAGAATCGCTTTGATCGGCGCCAGCGGTTATGTGGGCGCCAAACTGCGTGATGAGGCGCTGCAACGCGGCCACCAGGTGGTCGCCATCGTTCGCGATCCGTCCAAGTTGCTGGCCATCGATGGTCTTACGGTCAAGATTGCCGACGTCTACGACTCCTCGCAGGTGGCCGCTGCGGTGGCCGGCAGCGACGTGGTGCTGAGCGCCTTCAGTTCCGCCGGCGAGGCCGAGGACGTGCAGGGCAAACACTTGCGCGCTTCGCGCGCCATCGTCGCAGGCACCAAGCATGCCGGTATCGACCGGCTGGTGGTGATCGGCGGTGCTGGCAGCCTGTTCGTGTCGCCTGGCGTGCAACTCGTCGATACCGAAGCCTTCCCGGCCGAATGGAAAGCCGGTGCGCGCGGCGCACGCGATGCGCTCGCCGACCTGCAGAAAGAAAGCGAATTGGAATGGACCTTCGTTTCGCCGCCGCCGATGCTGGTGCTCGGCGAGCGCACCGGGAAATACGAAACCGGCGGCGATGGCGTGCCGCCGATGCGCGATGGGCAGCCGGCGAGCATTTCCACCGACGACCTGGCGGTGGCGGTGTTGGATGAAATCGAAAAGCCGAAGCATCACCGGCAGCGCTTCAGTGTGTTCGGCGTCTAGTTTTCCGTGCGTCGGGGGCGTAGCCCCGACCTACGCGCAGCGTCGGGGCCCCGACCTATCGTAGGTCGGCCCTACGCGGCCGACGCCACGGATGGTTTCGGGGCCGGTCGAACGTTGAGGTATTCCGTGCGTCGGGGGTGTAACCCCGACCTACGTGCAGAAAAAAGCCGGGCGATGCCCGGCTTTTTCTGTCTCAGGCTGGTGAGGTATTCAACCGTTGCCGACGATATTCGGCTCATCGCGTCCCAGCCAGCCGTACAACATGCCGCCGATCAGCGCGCCCAGGATCGGGGCTACCCAGAACAGCCACAGCTGGCTCAGCTGGCCCGAACCCACGAACACCGCCACGGCGGTCGAACGCGCCGGATTCACCGAGGTGTTGGTGACCGGGATGCTGATCAGATGGATCAAGGTCAGCGCCAGGCCGATGGCGATAGGCGCGAAGCCGGTGGGCGCGTTCTTGTGGGTCGAACCCATGATCACGATCAGGAAGAACGCCGTCAGCACCACTTCGCACAGGAACGCCGCCGCGACCGTGTAGCCGCCCGGGGACAGCGCGTCGTAACCGTTGGTGGCGAAGGCGCCCGCAGCGGTCGGATCGATGGCGAAACCGCCGCCGCCCTTGGCGATCTGCAACAGGATGAAGCCGGCGGCGATGCCGCCCAGCACCTGCGCGACGATGTAGGGCAGCAGGTCCTTGGCGGGGAAACGGCCGCCGGCCCACAGGCCCAGGCTCACCGCCGGATTGAAGTGGCCGCCCGAAATATGGCCGAACGCGTAAGCGCCGGTCAGCACGGTCAAGCCGAAAGCCAGTGAAACACCGACAAATCCGATCCCCAGCGGATTGCCGTCGCCGCCGAACTTGGCCGCCAGCACGGCGCTGCCGCAACCGCCCAGGACCAGCCAGAACGTGCCGAGGAACTCGGCCGTGAGTTTTTTGCCCAGATTCATGTTGCCCCCTCAGTGTGTCGATCCGCCGGCTGGCGGCTCGCGCAAAGTAGCGGAAGCGATGAACACGATTGTTTCTTTTCCGTTAGATGCGGCTTGTTGCACCGCAAAAGCTTCGTGACTCACATTTCCTGATGCCCCGTGGGAGCGGCGTCCCGCCGCGAG
>DASVNG010000002.1:0-34274 GCA_036383995.1 Pseudoxanthomonas sp. | reverse complement strand
CACATCGTAAAGCGCGTGGCTGATCTGGCCCAGGCTGTGCGTCTTCACCGCCTCCATCAACGCCGCGAACACGTTCTGGCGCTGGCGCGCGGTGTTTTGCAGATAGGCCAGGCCGTGGCCGTCGTGGACGTCCTCGTCTTCCGACTCCACCACATGCCCGTGTTCGGTCTCGCCATCGGGCGCCAGCGCGTTGCGCGACTGCTGCCAGCCCAGCACGTTGGCGATCTGCTGGCCCTTCTCTTCCTCGGTCGAACGGATCAATTCGATCTCGGTGACGATGTCGCCGCCGTGTTCGCGCGGCAGGAAAGTATTGACGCCCACCAGCGGCAGGCTGCCGTCGTGCTTCTTGTGTTCGTAGTACAGCGACTCTTCCTGGATCTTGCCGCGCTGGTACATGGTGTCCATGGCGCCCAGCACGCCGCCGCGTTCGCTGATGGCTTCGAATTCCTTGTACACGGCCTCTTCCACCAGGTCGGTCAGGTAGTCGACCGCGAAGCTGCCCTGCCACGGGTTCTCGATGAAGTTGAGGCCCAGTTCCTTGTTGATGATCATCTGGATGGCCACCGCGCGGCGCACCGATTCCTCGGTAGGCGTGGTGATGGCTTCGTCGTAGGCGTTGGTGTGCAAGCTGTTGCAGTTGTCGAACAGCGCGTAGAGCGCCTGCAGCGTGGTGCGGATGTCGTTGAACTGGATTTCCTGCGCGTGCAGCGAACGGCCCGAAGTCTGGATGTGGTACTTCATCATCTGGCTGCGTTCGTTGGCGCCGTAGCGCTCGCGCATGGCGCGCGCCCAGATGCGGCGGGCGACGCGGCCGATCACCGTGTATTCCGGGTCCATGCCGTTGCTGAAGAAGAACGACAGGTTGGCGGCGAAGTCGTCCACCTTCATGCCGCGGGCCAGGTAGTACTCGACGATGGTGAAACCGTTGCTCAGCGTGAAGGCGAGTTGCGAAATCGGGTTCGCCCCGGCCTCGGCGATGTGGTAGCCGGAAATGGACACCGAATAGAAATTGCGCACGCCGTTGTCGACGAAGTACTGCTGGATGTCGCCCATCATGCGCAGCGCGAACTCGGTGCTGAAGATGCAGGTGTTCTGCGCCTGGTCTTCCTTCAGGATGTCGGCCTGCACGGTGCCGCGCACGGTCTTCAGCGTCTGCGCCTTGATCCGCGCATAGGTTTCCGCATCGACCACCTGTTCGCCGGTGACGCCGAGCAAGCCCAGGCCCAGGCCGTTATTGGTGGGCGGCAACTCGCCATGGTATTGCGGACGCTGACGGCCTTCGAACAGTTTGGCGATGGCCGCTTCCGCGTCTTTCCAGCGCTGCTCGTCTTCCTTCAGGTACCGCTCCACCTGCTGGTCGATGGCGGTGTTCATGAACATGGCCAGGATCATCGGCGCGGGGCCGTTGATGGTCATCGACACGCTGGTGGTGGGCGAGCACAGGTCGAAGCCGGAATACAGCTTCTTCATGTCGTCCAGCGTGGGAATGTTGACGCCCGAGTTGCCGATCTTGCCGTAGATGTCCGGACGCGGCGCCGGATCTTCGCCGTACAGCGTCACGCTATCGAACGCCGTGGACAGGCGCGCGGCGGGCTGGCCGACCGACAGGTAGTGGAAACGGCGGTTGGTGCGCTCGGGCGTGCCTTCGCCGGCGAACATGCGGATGGGATCCTCGCCGGTGCGGCGGTACGGATACACGCCGCCGGTGTACGGATAGCTGCCCGGCAGGTTTTCCTTGCCCAGGAAGGTCAGCAGCTCGCCCCACGACTTGTAGGTGGGCGCGGCGATCTTGGGGATGGGCTGGTGGCTGAGCGACTGGCGGTAGTTCTCGCCGGTGACGGCCTTGCCGCGCACGTCGTAGCTGAAGTGTTCGTCGGTGATGGATTTCAGGCGCTGCGGCCAGTCGCGGAGGAGTTTTAGGTTTTCGTTGGTCAGTGATTGCACTGCGTCTTGGTAGCGCTGGCGCAAGGTCAACAAAGAGCGGTCAACTTGTTTCCCTTCTCCCTCCGGGAGAAGGTGGCGCGAAGCGCCGGACGCCCCGGAGGAAGCACCCTTGGGGTGTGAGGGAATGGGATTTCCGATCGACGGGTCGTTTCCTGCGAGCGCAGAGTGCACTCCCTCATCCGCCCTGCGGGCACCTTCTCCCGGGGGGAGAAGGGAATCGAAGGCATACAGCTCCAGCGCCTTCGGCAGCTTGTCATCGCCGATCTCGCGCAGCGACTCCCACAAATGCTGCGCGCGGCTGGCGATTTCTGCCTGCTGTTCGACGGCCTTGTTGATGCCCCTGCCCTGCTCGGCGATTTCCGCCAGATAACGCACCCGCGCGCCGGGTATCAGCACGGTGGCGCGCGGTTCCTTCAGCGAGGTATCGAGATACGGCGTCCATTTCTGCGCGGGCAGCGAGAGTTTCTCGCGCAGCAGCCGGCACAGGTTGACGAACATCCAGCTGATGCCCGGGTCGTTGAACTGGCTGGCGATGGTGGGATACGCCGGCACGTCTTCGTCGGCGGTCTGGAAGGCTACGCGGTTGCGCTTCCACTGTTTGCGCACGTCGCGCAGCGCGTCTTCGGCGCCGCGCTTGTCGTATTTGTTGAGCACGATCAGTTCGGCGAAGTCGAGCATGTCGATCTTCTCCAGCTGGCTGGCCGCACCGTACTCGCTGGTCATCACGTACATGGGGAAATCGACCAGGTCGACGATTTCCGAATCGCTCTGGCCGATGCCGGCCGTTTCCACGATCACCAGGTCGTAGCCCAGGCCCTTGAGGAAACCGATGCAATCCTTCAGCACCGTATTGGTGGCCGCGTGCTGGCGGCGCGTGGCCATCGAGCGCATGTACACGCGATGGCTGCGCAGCGAGTTCATGCGGATGCGGTCGCCCAGCAGCGCGCCGCCGGTGCGGCGGCGGGTGGGATCGACCGAGATCACCGCGATGCGCATCTGCGGGAAGCTGGCCAGGAAGCGGTTCAACAGTTCGTCGGTGACCGAGGACTTGCCGGCGCCGCCGGTGCCGGTGATGCCGACCACGGGCGTCTTGCTGCCGGCCAGCTGCCATTGCTTGCGCAGACGGGCAAGTTCGGGCTCGTCCAGCGCGCCTTCTTCGATGGCGCTGAGCATGCGGCCGATGGAGATTTCATCGTCGATGGCGATGCGCGCGGGCTTGTCGGTGGGCAGGCGATGGTCGGAGGCGCGTTCCACCACGTCCTCGATCATCTGCACCAGGCCCATGTGCATGCCGTCGTTGGGGTGGTAGATGCGTTCCACGCCATAGGCCTGCAGCTCGCGGATTTCCTCGGGCGTGATGGTGCCGCCGCCGCCGCCGAATACGCGGATATGGCTGGCGCCGCGTTCGGCCAGCATGTCGACCATGTACTTGAAGTATTCGACATGCCCGCCCTGATAGGACGACAGCGCGATGGCGTCGGCGTCTTCCTGCAGCGCCGCGCGCACCACGTCTTCGACGCTGCGGTTGTGGCCCAGGTGGATCACCTCGGCGCCCTGCCCCTGGATCAGGCGGCGCATGATGTTGATCGCCGCGTCGTGCCCGTCGAACAGGCTGGCGGCGGTAACGAAGCGCAGCGGCGTGTGGTCGCTCTGCGTGGCGGGAAGATTCGAAGCCGGCGTGCTCATGCGCGCCCTCACGTGCATTTGAACAAGCGCCAATTGTAGCCGCCGAAGCGTTATCTACCCATGCTGCTAAAGGTGGGTGGGCCTCCATGCCCACCCGTATGCATCGCCTGCTAGGAGGTTCAGGCGATGCCGAACGGCAGATTGGGCGAGGAGACGACGCGTTCGCCGACGGTTTCGCCCTTGAGGAAACGCAATGCTTCGGCGATCACTTCCGGCTCCGCGGCGACGCGGTGGTGCCCCAGTCCGGAGGTGGTGAGCAGGCGCGCCTGCGGCCAGTAACGCGCATAGCGCTCGCCTTCTGCCCACGGCACTTCCCGGTCTTCCAGGTCGTGCACCACCAGCGCCGGGCGCGCGATGAAGGGAGCGTTGACGTGCACTTGCAATCCGGCGACGGGGATACGGAAGCGCTTCTCCCACTCGTCGAAGAGGTGACCGCGCAGCGATTGCGCCAGCCCCACCGCGCGGCCGAAACGATCGGCCGCGGCCATGGGATCGGCGGCCGGCGCGATCAGCACGGTGCGCTCGGCCCGCATGCCCTTGGACAGCGCGAGCATGGTGGCCGCGCCGCCCAGCGAGTGGCCGACCACCGCAGCCAACGGCCCGTAATGCTTGGCGACCTGGAACAGGGTTTCGGCGAAGGAAGGCAGCGTGGCGCGGCGACCGCTGCTGCGGCCGTGCGCCAGTTGATCGAAAGTGATCACCGCATAGCCGGCCTGGCGCAGTGCGCGTATCCAGGGCGCGAAGCGCAAGCCGAAACTCGACCAGCCATGCGCCAGCAACACCAGGGGCTGATGCTCTGGGTCGCCCCACAGATAGGCGGCGACCCGGTGCTCGCCGTGTTCCAGCCACTCGATGCGCGCGCCCAGGGTGTCGGCGGCCAGCGCCCGTTCCCGCGCGCCGGGCATGGGCGTGCCGAACAGACGGAAGGCGCGATGCAGGGTCGCCTTGGGCATCAGCCATCCGCCGAGGACGAAACCGGCGCGCATCGCGGCCAGACGCAATGAAGTGAGCAGCGATTTTAGAACGACCGTGCTATTTCTGGATTTAGCGATGGCAGCCATGACGATGACCTCGTGGGGTTTCAGTCGGTGGGGTTCAGGGGGAGTAGGAGCGGATCAGGCGTTCGAACGAGCGGCGCGCCATGTCTTCGGCGCGCGTTGGATCAATCAGGCGGGTGTTGTGCAGGCCGTCGGCCAGAGCGGCCAGCTCGAAGGCCATGAGTTCGGGGTCGGTATCGGCGGCCAGCTCGCCGGATTCGATGCAATGGCTTACCGCCTTGGCCAACTGCGCGTTCCACTGGCTCAGCCAGCCGACGATGCGGTCGCGCATCGGGCCCGGACGGCCATCGTATTCGCCGGCGGCGGCCAGGATCACGCAACCTTCCTCGCTCATCAGCACCCAGTCGAACCAGCCCGAGACGATGGCGCGCAGGCGCGGCAAACCGCGTGGCTTTGTGAGCGCGGGACGCACCACGGTTTCGGTGAAACGCTGCGCGGTCCACTCCAGCACGCTGAGCTGCAGGTCCTCGCGGGAGCCGAAATGGGCGAACACCCCGCTCTTGGACATGCCGACCGCGGTGGCCAGCTCGCCGATGGACAGGCCTTCCAGGCCGTTGCGACGGGCGATACCGAAGGCGCGTTCTACGATCAGTTCGCGCGTTGCGGTGCCTTTGGAAGTGGCGGCTACGGGTGTCATGGCCAGATAAATAGCACGACCGTTCGTATTATTCAATGCCGCTCGTCGGCGCAGGTCGGGGCTACGCCCCCGACGCGCGGAGATGTAGGTCGGCCCCCGCATCAAGTACGGGACAGGCTCTACGCGGCCGACACATCGCGGACCGTCAGTACCGCGCGCATCGGGGGCGTAGCCCCGACCTACCTGGCTTGAGCGCCGATGCGTTTTGACTCCCCCTTTGAAAAAGGGGGATCGAGGGGGATTTGCTCTTGGCTCTCGGTGAAGATCAAAAGCAAATCCCCCGTAGCCCCCTTTGCCAAAGGGGGCAAAGCAAACCCGGCGTTCCGCGCCAAAGCACTGCCGACCACGTCACAGCGATTGGATTAGACTGTGCGCATGCGACGCCCTTGCCCGTTTTCGGCAACGTCGCTTTTTTGTTTCCAGTCAATCCTTTAAGCACAGTTCCTGGCAACTTGCAGCAGCCAGCCGGCAGCGCAATTCGGAGCCCTCCCCATGATTTTTGAAACCCTCGATACGTCCGGCCACGAACAGGTGGTGTTCTGCAACAACAAGGACGCGGGGCTGAAGGCGATCATCGCCATCCACAGCACCGTGCTCGGCCCCGCGCTGGGCGGCGTGCGCATGCGTCCCTACCCCAATACCCAGGCGGCGTTGACCGATGCGCTGCGGCTCAGCCGCACCATGACCTACAAGAACGCGCTGGCCGGCCTGAATGTCGGCGGCGGCAAGGCGATCCTGATCGGCGACCCTGCCACCGACAAGACCGAGACCGCGTTCCGCGGCTTCGGCCGCTATGTCGATTCGCTGGGCGGCCGCTACATCACCGCCGAAGACATGGGCACCGACGTCAACGACATGGAAAACGTCTACCGCGAGACCGAATACGTGGTCGGCGTGCACCAGGTGCATGGCGGTTCCGGCGACCCCGCCCCGTTCACCGCCTACGGCGCGCTGCAGGGTTTGATGGCCACCTTGAACAAGAAGTTCGGCAACGAGGAAATCGGCAAGTACAGCTACGCCGTGCAGGGCCTGGGCCATATCGGCATGGAGTTCCTGAAACTGCTGAAGGAACGCGGCGCCAAACTTTTCGTGGCCGATCTGAATCCTGCTCTGGTCGAACGCGCGGTCGAGGAATACGGCGCCGAGGCGGTCAAGCCCGACGAAATCTACGACCTGCCGGTGGACGTGTTCTCGCCCTGCGCCATGGAATACGCGATCAACGCCGAGACGCTGCCGCGCCTGAAAGCCAAGGTGATCTGCGGCACCGCCAACAACCAGATGTCGCACGTCACCGGCGACGAAGCGGCCAAGCGCGGCATTCTGTACGCGCCGGATTATGCGGTGAACGCGGGCGGCGTGATGAACGTGTCGCTGGAAATCGACGGCTACAACCGCGAACGGGCGATGCGCCTGATGCGCAACATCTACCACAACGTCGGCAACATCTTCGAGCTGTCCGAGCGCGAAGGCATCGCGCCGCAGTACGCCGCCGACCGTATCGCCGAAGCGCGCATCACGGCCATCGGCAAGCTGAAGCTGCCGCTGGGACGCACCGCGCCCCGTTTCATGGGACACCTGCGCGGCGAGCATTAAGATCGCCGCGCCGGCCGCAAAAGGAGGGAGGACCGAATGCGACCTGTTTCTACCAACGCGTCAATCCACGCTTTTCCGCTAGGCGAAGAGATCGACGCGCTGCGCGAAGCGGTGCGCCGTTTCGCCGACAGCGAGATCGCCCCGCGCGCCGAAGCGATCGACCACCAGAACGTTTTCCCGCAGGACCTGTGGCCCAAGCTGGGCGAACTGGGACTGCTGGGCATGACCGTGCCGGGCCAGTACGGCGGCAGCGACATGGGCTACCTGGCGCACCTGGTGGCGATGGAAGAGATCTCGCGCGCGTCGGGCTCGGTTGGCCTGAGCTACGTCGCCCACTCCAACCTGTGCGTGTCCAACCTCTACGCCAACGGCAACGAGGCGCAGCGCAACAAATACCTGCCCAAGCTGTGCACTGGCGAATGGAAAGGCGCGCTGGCGATGAGCGAGCCGGGTGCGGGTTCGGACGTGGTCGGTTCGATGAGCTGCCGCGCCGAGCTTCGCGGCGATACCTGGATCGCCAACGGCAGCAAGATGTGGATCACCAACGGCCCCGAGGCCGATGTGCTGGTGGTCTACATGCGCACCGCCGGCAAGGAATGCGGCTCCAAGTGCATGACCGCCTTCATCGTCGAGAAAGGCATGAAGGGTTTCCGCACCGCGCAGAAGCTGGACAAGCTGGGCATGCGCGGCAGCAACACCTGCGAGCTGGTGTTCGAGGACTGCGAGATTCCTGCCGAAAACGTACTGGGCGAAGTCAACAACGGCGTCAAGGTACTGATGGCCGGCCTCAATACCGAGCGCCTGGTGATCAGCGGCGGACCGCTGGGCATCATGCAGGCCGCGCTGGACGCCGCCCTTCCCTACGTGCGCGAGCGCAAGCAGTTCGACGCGGCCATCGGCACCTTCGGCCTGATGCAAGGCAAGATCGCCGACATGTATACGGCGCTGCAATCCAGCCGCGCTTACGCTTACCAGGTGGGCCGCGACTACGATGCGGGCCATGTTTCCCGCGCCGCCGCCGCCGGTTGCCTGCTGCACGCGTCCGAAGCCTGCGTGCAGGTGGCGCTGGAAGCCATCCAGGCGCTGGGCGGCAACGGCTACATCAACGAATATCCCACCGGCCGCCTGCTGCGCGACGCCAAGCTGTATGCAATTGGCGCCGGCACCAATGAAATCCGCCGCATGCTGATAGGCCGCGAGCTGTTCGACGGGCGAGGTTGAACAGGCCGCATGCCTAGGTCGGGGCTACGCCCCCGACCCAGGCGATGCCGGAATACCGGTAGTCGCAGCTCCTTGCGGACAGCGCCTCCCGTCAGCTCAGTGGAACCTGCGTCGCGGCCGACAGACTGCGTGTGCCTGACGCCGCGTCGGGGACGTAGCCCCGACCTACGCATGCGAGCAAGACACGGGGCTCCCGCACGCCTGTCGGATGACCGATAATCGGCAGTTCATTACCTGGAGTCCCCCATGTCCGACATCGTCATCGCCGCCGCCAAGCGCACCGCCATCGGTTCTTTCCTTGGCCAATTCACCGGCGTACCCACTCCCACCCTGGGAGCCACCGCGATCCAGGCCGCGCTGGAGCAGTCCGGCGTGCCGGCGACGGACGTTTCCGAAGTGATCATGGGCTGCGTGCTGCCGGCCAACCTGGGCCAGGCGCCCGCCCGACAGGCGTCGCTGGCGGCAGGCCTGCCGACTTCGGTCGGCTGCACCACCATCAACAAGGTCTGCGGTTCGGGCATGAAGGCGATCATGCTGGGCCATGACCTGATCAAGGCCGGTTCGGCCAGCATCGTGGTCGCCGGCGGCATGGAATCGATGACCAACGCCCCGCACATGATTCCCAACTCGCGCACCGGCAACCGCTTCGGCAACTTCCAGGCCGTGGATCACATGTCGTGGGACGGTTTGGTCAATCCTTACGACGGCCAGGCCATGGGCGTATTCGCCGACGCCACCGCCGAAAAGCACGGCTTCACCCGCGAGGCGCAGGACGCCTACAGCATCGAATCGGCCACCCGCGCCCAGGCCGCGCAGAAGTCCGGCGCGTTCGACGACGAAATCGTTCCGGTGAAGGTCGCCACCCGCAAAGGCGAAGTGGAATACGCCACCGACGAGCAGCCCGGCAAGTCGGACGTCAGCAAGATCCCGACCCTCAAGCCCGCTTTCAACAAGAACGGCACGGTGACCGCCGCCAGCTCCTCCAGCATTTCCGATGGCGCCGCTGCCACCGTGCTGCTGAGCGCCGAAGAAGCGGCCAAGCGCGGCATCGCCCCGCTGGCGCGCATCGTCGGCCACAGCACTTTCTCCCAGGAGCCGCAATGGTTCACCACCGCCCCGGTCGGAGCCATCGAAAAGCTGCTGAAGCAGGTGGGCTGGACGGTGGACGAGGTGGATCTATTCGAGATCAACGAAGCCTTCGCCGTGGTGGCCATGACCCCGATCAAGGAGCTGGGCATTCCCCATGCCAAGGTCAACGTCAACGGCGGCGCCACGGCGCTGGGCCACCCCATCGGCGCCTCCGGGGCCCGGCTGGTGGTCACCCTGGTTCACGCCCTGCGCAAGCGCGGCGGCAAGCGCGGCATCGCCTCGCTCTGCATCGGCGGCGGCGAAGCGACCGCCATCGCGGTCGAGGTATTGTAAGAAAACTCAGGGTTATGTTACGTTTAACAAAGCGTTGACAAAAATAACTGCGCAACCGCTTGACAGCCCAATCCGGATTGTCATCATGTCACCGGCGCGCAATAGCGCGTTGCCAACTAAACGACGAGGAAATTCACAAATGACCATCAACAAGACGCTGATCGCGCTGGCTCTGGGCCTGGCCCTGGCTGCTTGCTCGAACAAAGAGCAGGCTGCTGACGCCGCGACCGACGCTGCTGCCACGGCTACCGAAGCCCAGGCTGCTGCCGACGCCGCCGCCGCTACCGGCGCTGCCACGGCCGATGCCGCCCAGACCTCCGCTGACGCCGCCGCTCAGGCTGCTGACGCTGCTGCCACCGCCGCTACCGACGCTGCCGCTGCCCCGACCGCCGCTGCCGCCGACGCCGCTGCCGACACGGCCGCTGCTGCTGCCGACACGGCCGAGAAGGCTAAGGAAGCTACGGAAGAAGCCAAGAAGTAATACCGAAAGGTATCGCTTCAAGCTAGCGTAAAATGCAAAAGGCCACCGGTGCATACCGGTGGCCTTTTTCAGTAACAGGCCGAGGGGATGGCTCACCAGACTCCGCCTGCATTGCCGATCTGTTGTATCCATCCACATCCGGAGATAAATCATGAAGACCAAGTTCATTGTCCTGCTCGCCGCTTCCGTTCTGGCCCTGAGCGCCTGCAAGAAGAGCGAATCGACCGACGCCGCCGTGACCGACGCCGCTGCCGCCGCCGACCAGGCCGCCGCTGAAACCACCGAAGCTGCGACCGCTGCCGGCGACGCCGCCACCGCCGCTGCCGATGCGACCGCCGCTGCCGCGACCGACGCCGCCGCTGCCACCAGCGATGCCGCTGCCGCCACCGCCGATGCGGCCCAGGAAGCGACCGCGAAGACCGCCGATGCCGTCTCCGACGCTGCTCAGGCCACCGCCGACAAGGCCGCTGAAGTGGCCGACAAGGCCGAAGAAGCCGCCAAGAAGTAATCCGCCGGCTTCGGCCGACGAGCGCAACACCGACAAGGCCCGCTTCGGCGGGCCTTGTCGCGTCTGGGGGATTGCCGGCACGGGTTGTATCCTTGTGCCCTCTTTCCGCAGGCGTCAACGGCATGTCGGTACTGACTTCGCAACTGGATCCACGTTCCACCGAATTCGCCGACAACGTCGCCTACCATCGCGCCCTGGTGGAAGAACTGGATCGCCGCCTCGCCCGTGCGGCCGACGGCGGCGGCGCCAAGGCGCGCGACAAGCACACCGAACGCGGCAAACTGCTGGCGCGCGATCGCATCACCGCCCTGCTCGACCCGGGCTCGCCCTTTCTGGAAATAGCCCCGCTTGCCGCCGAAGGCATGTACGACGACGCAGCCCCGGGCGCGGGCATGGTCGCCGGCATCGGCCGAGTGCAGGGCCTTGAAGTGGTGGTGGTGGCCAACGACGCCACGGTGAAGGGCGGCACCTATTTTCCGATGACGGTGAAGAAGCACCTGCGCGCGCAGGAGATCGCGCGCGAGAACCGCCTGCCCTGCATCTATCTGGTGGATTCCGGCGGCGCTTTCCTGCCGCTGCAGGACGAAGTCTTTCCGGACCGCGAGCATTTCGGCCGCATCTTCTACAACCAGGCGCGGCTCAGCGCGGAGAACATCCCGCAGATCGCCGTGGTCATGGGCAGCTGCACCGCCGGCGGCGCTTACGTGCCGGCGATGTGCGACGAAAGCGTCATCGTCAAGGAACAGGGCACCATCTTCCTGGGCGGCCCGCCGCTGGTGAAGGCCGCCACCGGCGAAGTGGTCGATGCCGAAGCGCTGGGCGGCGCCGACGTGCACACCAGCGTGTCCGGCGTGGCCGACCATTTCGCCGAGGACGACCGCGATGCGCTGCAGATCGCGCGCAATCTGGTCGGCAACCTCAACCGCCGCAAAGTCCTTCCGCTGGCGGTGCGCGAGCCGCAGGAGCCGCTGTTCGCCGCGCAAGAGCTGTACGGCATCGTGCCGAAGGACACCCGGCGCCCGTTCGACATCCGCGAAGTGATCGCGCGCATCGTCGACGGCTCGCGTTTCGACGAGTTCAAAGCGCGCTACGGCAAGACCCTGATCACCGGCTTCGCCCATCTGCACGGCTACCCGGTGGGCATCATCGCCAACAACGGCATCCTGTTCGCCGAAAGCGCGCTGAAGGGCGCGCACTTCATCGAGCTGTGCAACCAGCGCGGCATCCCGCTGGTGTTCCTGCAGAACATCACCGGCTTCATGGTCGGCAAGAAATACGAGAACGCCGGCATCGCCAAGGACGGGGCCAAGATGGTCACCGCGGTGGCCTGCTCTTCGGTGCCCAAGTTCACGGTGGTGATCGGCGGCAGTTTCGGCGCGGGCAACTACGCCATGTGCGGCCGCGCCTATGGCGCCCGCTTCCTGTGGATGTGGCCCAACGCGCGCATCAGCGTGATGGGCGGCGAACAGGCGGCCAGCGTGCTGGCCACGGTGAAGCGCGACGGTATCGAAGCGTCCGGCAGGGAATGGTCGGCCGAGCAGGAAGAAGCGTTCAAGGCGCCGATCCGCGAACAGTACGAATCGCAGGGCAGTCCGTGGTACGCCACCGCGCGTTTGTGGGACGACGGCATCATCGATCCGGCCGACACGCGCCGGGTGCTGGGGCTGGCGATCTCCGCTTCGTTGAATGCGCCTGTCGAGCCGGCGAAGTTCGGCGTGTTCCGGATGTAGGCGGACAACGCGTTAATGATGCGGCCGGCAGAAGACATGCCGTTCAGATATCAGGCATTACCTGAGGTGTCGGAGCCAACTGCGGACATCGCCAGGCATTTTGGTGAGCCCGATCACAGCAAAACCGTCATTTGGCGGCGATAGTCTGCAATCCCCCGTACCTTGCTGGAGACCACGCCGATGTCTATTTGGAAGGATCAGAACCCCGCCCGAAAGGATTCGATCCCGCTGCCGCCCGAACCCGTGCGCGATGCGCCCGCCGTGGCCGACTTCTCCCCTACGACCACCGCCCCCCCGCGCGCCGTGCCCGCGGCGACCAATGAGCCGAAGGAATCGCTGATCGCCGCCGATCTGACCATCGAAGGCAAGATCGAAGGCACCGGCCATGTGCGCATCGCCGGCAAGTTCAAGGGCGATGTCAATGTGCAGGGCGACCTGACCATAGAATCCGGCGCCAAGTTGAATGGCGGCGTGCGCGCCAAGAAGGTCACCATCGCCGGCGAACTGGAAGGCAATATCGAAGCCGCTTCGCGGGTCGAGTTGTTGAGCTCGGGCGTGATCATCGGCGACCTGAAGGCAGGCTCGCTGACTGTGGCCGCCGGATCGCGCATGCGCGGCCAGGCCGACTTCGGCTGGGACGACAGCAAGGCCGCTTCCAAGTCCGGCTCCAAGGATGCTGAGAAGACCGACGCCGCTTCATGAGCACCCCGCGCCCGGGCACTGCGGGCGCGACGCGCAGTTGCCCGCATTGCAAGACCA
Source organism: Pseudoxanthomonas sp. (assembly GCA_036383995.1). GTDB lineage: Bacteria > Pseudomonadota > Gammaproteobacteria > Xanthomonadales > Xanthomonadaceae > Pseudoxanthomonas_A. Next base: position 21,235 of record DASVNG010000002.1, on the reverse strand, counting down.
CCATCTTGGAAAGCGCGAGCGTCTGCCCGGCGTGCAAGCACCATTTGCGCTTCGACGAGGCTGCGGTCACCGCCAAGCGCGCGGCAGAAACCATCGTTCCCCTGCGCGTGCAGGGGACGGTGCGTCATCCGCCCGAAGGCGCCGCCTGGGAATACACGGTGGTGCTGACCATCAAGAACGACCGTGGCGACGAGATCGCGCGCCACGTGGTCGGCGTGGGCGCGATGCAGGTCAACGAAGAGCGCAGCTTCACCCTGGCAGTGGAGGCGGTGCCGCGCAACGACCTCAAAGGCCCTCGCGGACGCAGCCACTGATGTAGGTCGGGGCTACGCCCCGACCTACGAAGCTTCGTCGCGGTGCCGCGCAACGACCTCAAAGGCCTTGGCGGCGTAGGGATCATTCAATCTGTAGGTCGGCCCTACGTGGCCGACGCATCGTGGACCCTCAGGATTCCGTGCGTCGGGGGCGTAGCCCTGACCTACGGTTTGGGGCCGCAGTTGTCGCAACCGCCGCAGGCGGCATTGCCGGTTTGCGAGACCGGGGAGATGCGAAGGCCCAGGCTGCGCATCCAGGTGGGCTTGCCTTCGCGCAGCAGCGGCAAAGCCAGCGCGACGCGCAGCCTGCGCACGCTGCCGGGGAACTGTTTCTTGGCCACCACCCAGACGCTGAGCAGCACCGCCACGGCGATGACCGAATACTGCAGCAGCAGCGAAGCGGTCATGCGCTCACCCGGCTCCCAACAGAACGGCGACCTGATAAGTCACGAACGATGCGCCATAGGCCAGCGCGAACAGATAGAGCGTGGCGAAGGACATCTTCTTCCACGAATTGGTCTCGCGCTTGATCGTGGCCAGAGTGGAGATGCACATCGGCGCATAGATGAACCACACCAGCAGCGACAAAGCGGTGGCTAGCGACCAACCGTCGGAGATCAGCGGCGTCAGCGCCTGCGCCGCGGCATCGTCGTCGGCCGCGGACAGGGCGTACACCGTGGCCAGCGAGGACACCGCCACTTCGCGCGCGGCCATGCCCGGGATCAGTGCGATGCAGATCTGCCAGTTGAAACCGATCGGTGCAAAGATCGCGGTCATCGCATGGCCGATGCGTCCGGCGAAGCTGTAGTCGATCGCCGGCATCGTCGCATCGGCGGGCGCGCCGGGGAACGACAGCAGGAACCACAACAGGATGGTCAGTGCCAGGATGATGCCGCCGACCCGGCGCAGGAAGATCCAGGCGCGCTCCCACAAGCCGATCAGCAGATCGCGCGCATGCGGGATGCGGTAGGAAGGCAGTTCCAGCAGCAACGGGTGTTCGCTCTTGTCGCGGCGCCACTTCTTCATCACCCAGGACACGATCAGCGCGCTGACCACGCCGGCGAAGTACAGGCCGAACAGGACCAGCCCCTGCTGGTTGAACACGCCCCAGACCTGCTTCTGCGGAATGAACGCGCCGATCAGCAGCGCATACACCGGCAGGCGCGCCGAACAGGTCATCAGCGGCGCCACCAGGATCGTGGCCAGGCGGTCGCGCGGGTCCTGGATGGAGCGCGTGGCCATGATGCCGGGAATGGCGCAGGCGAAGCTCGACAGCAGCGGAATGAAAGAACGCCCCGACAATCCGGCCGAAGCCATCATCCGGTCCAGCAGAAAGGCTGCGCGCGGCAGATAACCGGATTCCTCCAGCGCCAGGATGAAGGCGAACAGGATCAGGATCTGCGGCAGGAACACGATCACCCCGCCCAGGCCGGCGATGATGCCGTCGACCAGCAGGCTGTTGAGCGGTCCCTCGGGCAACGCGCCGCCAACGACTCCGCCCAGCCAGGCGGTCGCCGCCTCGATGGCGTCCATCATCGGCGTGGCCCAGGCGTACACCGCCTGGAAAATCAGGAACATCACCACCGCCAGCGCCAGCAAACCGAACACCGGATGCAGCAGCCAGCGATCCAGCGCGTCGTCCACCTTGGCGGTGCGCGTGGGCATGCCGACTGCGGCGGAAAGCAGGCGGCGGGTCTCCTGGTGCAGATCGGTGCCTTCGGCCAGCTGTTTGCCTGGCACATGCGGTTCGGCGGCCAGGCGGTCGATCTGTTCGACCAGTGCCCTGGCGCCGTTGCGCTTCACCGCCACGGTTTCCACCACCGGTACGCCGAGTTCGCGCTCCAGCACTTCCAGATCGACGGTGACGCCGCGGCGGCGCGCCACGTCGGCCATGTTCACCGCCAGGATCATGGGCCTGCCCAGCTCGCGCACTTCCAGCGCAAAGCGCAGGTGCAGGCGCAGATTGGTCGCATCGACCACGCACACCAGCACGTCGGGCACAGGCTCGCCCGGCAGGAAACCGCGGCACAGGTCGCGGGTAATGGCCTCATCCAGGCTGGCCGCGTGCAGGCTGTAGGCGCCAGGCAGGTCCAGCACGGCATAACTGCGTCCGCTGGCGGCGCTGTGCAGGCGGCCTTCCTTGCGTTCGACGGTAACGCCGGCGTAATTGGCGACTTTCTGGCGGCTGCCGGTGAGCTGGTTGAACAGCGCGGTCTTGCCGCAGTTGGGGTTGCCGATCAGGGCCAGGCGCAGGGGCACTGCGGCGGCGTTCATGTCCGCGCCTCCGCAGTGCGCAGCTGCACGCGCGCGGCCTCGGCGCGGCGCAGCGCGAAACGGGTGAAACCCACCTGCACCAACAGCGGTTCGCTCCCTATCGGGCCCTCGGCCACGACTTCCACCTGCTCGCCGGCGACGAAACCCAGCTCGCGCAGGCGGCGGGCGATGTTGTCATTCGGGCTCTGGTCGTTCACGGATTCGACAATGGCTGGGGTGCGTCGGGGCAGGTCGTTCAGCGTCACGAAACGCTCTCAAATACGAATTATTCTCATTCTACCACCGCTATGGCGCACGAACGCCCCACCCGACCGACCGGCTATCATTCAGCCTCGCCGCCGGGAAGGGTTGTGATGTCGGACATGCTGGAACAGCAAAGGGAAGGCGCCGTCCTGCGTCTGCGCTTGAACAGGCCGGCCCTGCACAACGCCTTCGATGCCACCCTGATCGCCGAACTGACCGCCGCCCTGGCCGCGGCCGGCGCCGATGCGGAGGTTCGCGTGGTGGTGCTGGAAGGCGCGGGGGCTTCGTTTTCCGCCGGCGCCGATCTCAATTGGATGCGCGGCATGGCCGCCGCCAGCGAGGCGGAGAACCGCCAGGATTCGCTCGCCCTCGCCCGCCTGATGCGCACCCTGGACGAATTGCCCAAACCCACCCTCGCCCGCGTGCATGGCGCGGCCTTCGGCGGCGGCGTCGGCCTGGTGGCATGCTGCGATATCGCCATCGGCGTGCCCGAAGCGAAGTTCGGCCTGACCGAAAGCAAACTCGGTCTGTTGCCGGCGGTGATCTCGCCTTACGTCATCGCCGCGATCGGCGCGCGCCAGGCGCGGCGCTGGTTCGCCACTGCGGAAATATTCGAAGCGCAGACCGCTTTGCGGATTGGACTGCTGCACGAGGTGGTCGCAACCGAACAATTGGACGCGGCCGTGCAACGCCAGATCGATCTGCTGCTGAAAGCCGGCCCCTTGGCCGCGGCCGGCGCCAAATCGCTGATCGCCCGCGTCGTCGCCACCCCCGATGGACAAGCGCAGGACCAGGCCAACGCCACGCTGATCGCCGGCCTGCGCGTGTCGCCGGAAGGACAGGAAGGCCTTTCCGCTTTCCTCGACAAACGAAGCCCGTCATGGGCGCACAAGGGAGAAAAACCATGATCGACCATACCGGAGTCCCCGTCTCGGACTACGCGCGCAGCAAAGCTTTCTACGAAAAGTTGTTCGCCCCCATCGGCGCCTCGCTGCTGATGGAAGTCACGCCCGAGCAAACCGGCGACGGCAGTTGGGCCGGCGGTTTCGGCCGCGACGGCAAGCCCAGCTTCTGGATCGGCAACGACGGCCGCGGCGTCGCCGCCCATACCCACATCGCTTTCGTCACCGACAGCCGCGCCAAAGTGGACGCCTTCCACGCCGCCGGTCTTGCCGCCGGCGGCCGCGACAACGGCGCGCCGGGCTTGCGTCCGCATTACCACGCCAACTACTACGGCGCCTTCATCACCGACCCCGATGGACACAATGTCGAAGCGGTGTGCCATTTGCCGGGATGAATCGATGTTCTCCAAAATCCTCATCGCCAACCGCGGCGAAATCGCCTGCCGCGTAATCCGCACCTGCCGCAAACTGGGCATCCGTACCGTCGCCGTCTATTCGGAAGCCGACGCCGACGCGCAGCACGTGCGCCAGGCCGACGAGGCTTATCCGATCGGAGGGCCCCGCCCTGCGGAAAGCTACCTGCGCGGCGATGCGATCCTGGAAGTGGCCAAGCGCAGCGGCGCGCAGGCCATCCATCCCGGTTACGGCTTCCTGTCGGAAAACGCCGACTTCGCCGACGCGGTGGAGAACGCCGGCATCGTCTTCATCGGGCCCAAGGCCGCTTCCATGCGCAAGATGGGCAGCAAGGCCGGCGCCAAGGACCTGATGATGGCGGCCGGTGTACCGGTAGTGCCCGGCTATACCGGCGAAGACCAATCGCCCAGCGGGCTGTCGCGCGAAGCGGCGCGGATAGGTTTCCCGCTGATGATCAAGGCTGCCCACGGCGGCGGCGGCAAGGGCATGCGCATCGTGCATCGCCTGGACGACTTCATCGCCCAGCTGGAAAGCTGCCAGCGCGAAGCCAGCAACGCCTTCGGCCGCGACCGCGTGCTGCTGGAACGCTACGTGCAATCGCCGAGGCACATCGAAATCCAGATCTTCGGCGATGCGCACGGCAACGCCCTCCACTTGAACGAACGCGAATGCTCCGCCCAGCGCCGCTACCAGAAGGTGCTGGAGGAATCGCCCTCCACCTTCCTGACCCCGGAACTGCGCGCGGCGATGGGCGAAGCGGCGGTCAAGGCTGCGCACGCCATCGATTACGTGAATGCGGGAACGGTGGAATTCATCGTCGACCCCAGCGGCGCGTTCTATTTCATGGAGATCAACACGCGCCTGCAAGTGGAGCACCCGGTCACCGAACTGACCACGGGGCTGGACCTGGTGGAATGGCAACTGCGCATCGCCGCCGGCGACGCGCTGCCGCTTACTCAGCAACAAGTGCCGCAGCACGGTCACGCCATCGAAGTGCGGCTGTATGCGGAAGATCCGGAAGCCGGTTTCCTGCCATGTTCCGGCAAGCTGGAGAAGCTGGCGCTGCCGCCGTCTTCGCCGCAGGTGCGCATCGATTCGGGCGTGGTGGAAGGCGATACCGTCAGCATCTTCTACGACCCCATGATCGCCAAGCTGATCGTATGGGACCAGGACCGCAGCGCGGCGCTGGCCCGCCTGCGCGATGCGCTGGCCCAATGCGAGATCGTCGGGCCGAAATCAAATATCGAATTCCTGGAACAGCTGGTGCGCCATCCCTCCGTGGTGGAGGGCAGCATCGATACCGGCTATCTGGACCGGCATCTCGATGAATTCATGCCGGCCCATGCCGTGGACCCTTCCCTGCTGCTGGCCGCGGCGACGGCCACCTTGTTGACACAGGAAGCCGACGCCCGCCAAGAGGCCTCGCTTTCCGCCGACAGCGGCTCACCTTGGGCGACCGCCGATGGTTGGCGCCTGGGGCATGCCGGTCGGCGGCCCCTGGCCTTCCTGCATCGCGGCGATGATCTGGCCCTGGTTGCCCATGGCGCCGATGGCCAATACAGCATCGAAACCGACGGCGGCGGCCTGCATGCGATCGATGGCGCGCGACTGCACGCGGGCGAACTGAGCCTGCGCCTGCAATCGCAGGCGCGACGGTTCCTGGTCCGCATCGACCCGCGCAGAGTCACCGTGCACGATGGCGACAAACGCCTGGACCTGTCGCTGGTATCGGCTTATCGGCCGAAGAACGCTTCGGTTTCCGGAAACGACGGCCGCATCGTGGCGCCCATGCCGGGCCGCGTGGTCATGGTCAAGGCCAAACCCGGCGAGACGGTCGCCGCCGGCCAGGAACTGCTGGTGATCGAGGCGATGAAGATGGAGCTGGCGATCAAATCGCCGCGTGCCGGCGTGATGGCCGAACTGCGCGCGGCGGCGGGCGATTTCGTGGAAGCCGATGCGGTGCTGGCCACGCTGGAACCGCAATGACCGAATATCCCCCTGCGACGCCCTCAGCAACAGTTCGCCGGCAGTCCTGAGCCGCCGGCTTTTTACGTTCGCATCAGTCAGGAACCGTGCCGACCCCATGAGCCTACGCCTCCGACCCCTTCTGTTGCTGCTGCCGCTCTGGCTGGGCGGCTGCGTGGTATTCGAACGGCCCCCTGCCCCGCTGGCATGCGATGCACGGCTGGAAGGCCGTTGGCTGCCTATCGCCAACAGCGCCGAAGAAGCGGCCAAGCTCACCCAGGACGACTACGCCATTGTCGACGCGCGTTGCCATGCCACGGTCTCCATGAGCCAGATCGGCAACAGCCCGGCAAGCAAGGCCGAGATCGAGGTCCCCGGCTTCGAACTGGGTAGCGAGCGCTACTTCGCCCTGAACGAGGAAAGCATCGCCCGGCTGTTCGCGCGGGGAACGGCGATCGATGCGCCACAGGAGAAAAAGCTGCCCCCGACCGCCGTCACCTTGATCAGGTACCGGATCGAAGGCGATGTGCTGACCATGGCCACGGTGGATCCGGACACGGTAAAGAAATTGAGCGAAGAACGCGGCCTGAAGGCGACCGCGCTCGATGAGTTCAACTACATGATCCCCGGCGACGAAGCGACCTTGCGCAAAGTCCTGCTTGCCCATCCCGAACTCTTCGAAAAAAGCGGCTCGCCGCCCATGAAGATGCGGCGCGCCGCCGTCGGGGAACACGCCGTCGGGGAACACGCCGTTGGGAAGCCCGCTGTCGAGAAGCCCGCGCCATGACCGATTCCGTCCGCATCGTCGAAGTCGGTCCGCGCGACGGCCTGCAGAACGAAAAGACCATCATCGCCACCGCCGATAAGGTGGAACTGATCGATCGCCTGTCGCGGACCGGGTTGCGCAGCATCGAAGCCACCAGCTTCGTAAGCCCGAAGTGGATTCCACAGCTGGCCGATGCGGCCGAAGTGTTCGCCGCCATCGACCGCAAGCCGGGCATTTCCTATCCGGTGCTGGTGCCCAACGAAAAAGGCTACGAACGCGCGCGCGAAGTCGGAGCGCAGGAAGTAGCCGTATTCACCGCCGCTTCCGAAGCCTTCAACCAGAAAAACATCAACGCCGGCATCGACGAATCCATCGAACGTTTCCGGCCCGTGCTCGAGCGCGCGCATGCCGATGGGATCAAGGTGCGCGGCTACGTGTCCACCGTGCTGGGCTGTCCCTACCAGGGGCAGGTGCCGGTGGCGGACGTGGTGCGGGTAGCGGCGCGCCTGCACGCGCTAGGCTGTTACGAAATCTCGCTGGGCGATACCATCGGCGTAGGCACCCCCCACAAGGCCCGCGCAATGCTCAAGGCCGTCGCCGGCGAAGTACCGATGCCCGCCCTTGCGGTGCATTTCCACGACACCTACGGACAGGCGCTGGCCAACATCCTGGCCTGCCTGGAGGAAGGCGTGGCGGTGGTGGATTCGGCCGTGTCCGGCACCGGCGGCTGTCCCTATGCCAAGGGCGCCAGCGGCAACGTCGCCAGCGAGGACGTGGTCTACCTGCTGCATGGCCTGGGCGTGGAAACCGGGATAGATCTAGGCAAGCTGAGCGAAACCGGCCTGTGGTTATCGGCTCTGCTCGGCCACGAAACCAGCAGCAAGGTGTCGAGGGCTATGTCGGCCGCATGAATGGGAAGCCGCCAGCGGATGCGGATTCGCCCGACGCCGGCGCAACGGGCTTTCTTTCCAGTCAATCGCTGCAAGAGGATGCGGCCAAGCTGCTGGAATCGCTGCGCCGGGCCAGCACCGACGATTCGCTGGACGACGAAACCCGCCAGCTGATGACGCACGCGCTTGAGCTGCTGCGCGCGACCACCACGCAAAAGGACTGGGCGTTGCTGCGTTACCGCGCCCTGTTCGACGCGGTCCCCGATCCGGTCAGCATCCTGGCCGAGGACGGCACCGTGCTGGATCTCAACAAAGCCGGTATGGCCGCGTACAAACGGCGGCGCGAAGAGATCGTCGGCAAGAACATCAACGTCCTCAATCCCGAGTTGCCGCACGACCACATGGACCCGGTCTGGGAAAGCCTCAACCGCGGCGATACCTACGTGATCGAAGTCACCAACATGCGCGGCGACGGCACCCGTTTCCCGGTGGAAGTGCATTCGGCCAACTTCGTCTTCGATGGCCGCAAGAGCCTGGTGGCGGTGGCCCGCGACCTGAGCAAGCGGCACGAAGCGGAAATGCGCTACCGCGAGTTGATGGAAGTCATCGACAAAGGCATCGTGGTGCAGAATGCGGCGCGCGAGATCGTCTACGCCAACCGCGCGGCGCAACGCATTTTCGGCGTGGGCGAAGGCAAGCGCAGCAACGACCTCGATCTGGCGCACTGGCGCATCGTCGACCAGAACGGGCGCGAACTGGGCGCCGACGCGCTGCCGGCGCACCGCGCCCTGGCCACCGGCCAGGTCATCGAGAGCATGCTGCTGGGCCTGTACCACCGCGAACACAAACAGTTGCTCTGGCTCACGGTCACCTCGGTGCCGCAATTCGCGCCCGGCGGCAGCAAGCCGGCGCAGGTCACTTCGCTTTTCAGCGACGTGACCGCGCTCAAGCGCGACAGCGCGCTGTTCGACCGCGCCCAGTCGCTGGCCCATATCGGCGGCTGGGAATGGGACGCCGGCCGCGACCGGGTCTACCTGACCGAGGAAGCCGTACGCATCCTGGGGCCGGCGCAGACCCCGGACAACGTGGAAGCCATGCTGGCCAGCTTGCGCGAACCGGACCGGCGGCGCTTCCGCACCGCGATGGAGAACGTGGTGCAGACCGGTGGCGGTTTCGATCTGGAGCTGCAGGGCAGCCGCATGGACGGACATCCTTTCTGGATCCGGGTCATCGGCGAAGCCGAAGCCAGCGACCCCACCGCTTCCCGCATCACCGGCACGCTGCAGGACATCTCGCTGGACAAGCGCGCCGAGGAAACTTTACGCATCCAGGCGCGCACCGATCCGCTGACGGGGCTGATGAACCGCGATGCCGTGCTCAACGAACTGGGCACGCGCCTGATCGATCCGGTGCATGCGCGGGTCGCCGTGCTGTACATCGACCTGGACCGTTTCAAGACCGTCAACGATGTGCTGGGCCACAGCGCCGGCGACGAACTGCTGATGCAGGCCGCCACCCGCATCCTGGCCGCGGTAGGCACCGAAGGCCTGGTGGCGCGTTTCGGCGGCGACGAGTTCCTGGTGATCTGCGACGCCAGCGGCGATCCGGGGCAACCCGAACGCCTGGCCGATGCGGTGCTGGGCGCTTTCACCGAATCTTTCCGCTTCGGCAAGGACGAATTCGCCATCACCACCAGCATCGGCATCGCGCGCGCGCCCGAAGACGGTCTGCGCCCGCAGCAGTTGATCCAGAACGCCGATATCGCCATGTACGACAGCAAGCACCGCGCGCGCAACGCATGGCAGGCGTTCACTCCGGAACTCGCGCGCAGGCAGCAGGATCGCTTGCAGATCGAGACGCAGCTTCGGCGGGCGGTCGACAACGAGGAATTCCGCCTGGTCTACCAGCCGCAGGTCGACCTGCGGCGCGGCCGCATCGTCGCCGCCGAAGCGCTGATCCGCTGGCAGAACCATCAGCTGGGCGAACTGCGCCCCGATCTTTTCATCAGCCACGCCGAAACCACCGGCGACATCGTGCGCATCGGCAGCTGGGTGCTGCGCGAAGCCTGCCGGCAGGTTCGCGAATGGCACGACCAGGGGCTGGGCATCGTGCGCGTGGCGGTCAACGTTTCCTACCGCCAGTTCGCCGGCGACGAACTGGCCGAGAACGTGCGCGCGGTATTGGCCGAATACGAACTTCCCGGTTCGGCGCTGGAGCTGGAATTCACCGAACGCGTGCTGATCGAGGACGCGCCGGCCACGCTCAAGACCTTCGCCGAACTGCGCGAACTGGGCGTGGTGCTGACCATCGACGATTTCGGCGAAGGCTACAGCGCGCTCAACTACCTGCGCCGACTGCCCATCCACGGGCTCAAACTCAGCCAGCTGTTCACCGAGGGCGTGCCCAACAACCGTTCCGACGTGGCGGTGTGCCAGGCGGTCTCGGCGATCGCGCGCAGCCTAGGCCTGGGGCTGGTGGCCGAAGGCGTGGAATCGGAAGCGCAGCGCCAGTTCCTGCTGCAGCTGGGGGTTCCGGTCGGTCAGGGTTTCCTGTTCGCGCCCGGGCTGTCGCCGGATGAATTCGCCAGCCGCTTGCGTTCGCGGGAGGACCGCGTCTCCAATGGTTGAAACTGTGGGGGAAGGTTATCTATTGCGCCCGATCGAAGCGCGCGACGATGCGGCGATGGCGCGGATCATCCGCACGGTGATGCCGGAATTCGGCGCCACCGGCAGCGGTTTCGCCATCAACGATCCCGAAGTGGACTGGATGAGCCGCGCTTATGCGGAACCGCGTTCGGCGTACTTCGTCGTCGAACGCGATGGCGAGGCGATCGGCGGCGGCGGGGTCGCTCCGCTCGCCGGCGGCGATGATGGCACCTGCGAACTGCGCAAGATGTACTTCCTGCCCGAAGCGCGCGGCATCGGCGCGGGCGCAGCGATGATGGCGCTGTGCCTGCAAACAGCGCGCGGGTTCGGTTTCCGCCAGTGCTACCTGGAAACCTTGCGCGGCATGGACGCGGCCATGCGCTTGTACGAACGGAGCGGGTTCCGGCGCCTGGAGGCGCCGTTGGGCGCTACCGGTCATGGTGGCTGCAATGCCTTCTACCTCCTGAAGCTTTGATTCCTTCTCCCTCTGGGAGAAGGAAGCATCGCTATCGCGTAAAATGCCGGTTTTCCCGAATCGGGCTTTCCCATGCAGCTTTCCAATACCCGCGCCATCGTCACCGGCGGCGTTTCCGGCCTGGGCCTGGCCGTGGCCCAGCATCTGGTCGCCCAGGGCGGCAAGGTCGCGTTGTTCGACGTCAACGACGACAAGGGCGCAGCGGCGGTCTCGGCCCTGGGCGCGGGCAACGCGCACTATTTCCGCACCGATGTCACCGACGAGGCCGGAGTGGCCGCCAATGCAGCGGCCGCCAGCGAATTCCTCGGCGGACTGAACGCAGCGATCAACTGCGCCGGCATCCTGGGCGCCGGACGCGTGCTGGGCAAGGAAGCGCCGATGCCGCTGTCCAACTTCCGCACTACCGTGCTGGTGAACCTGGTCGGCAGCTTCAACGTGGCCAAGGCCGCCGCCAATCTGATGCAGCACAACGCGGCGGGCGAAGACGGCGAGCGCGGCGTGATCGTCAACACCGCCAGCGTGGCTGCCTACGAAGGACAGATCGGCCAGGCCGCCTATTCGGCGTCCAAGGGCGGCGTGGTCGGCATGACCTTGCCGATGGCGCGCGAGCTTTCCCGTTTCGGCATCCGCGTGATGACCGTGGCCCCCGGCATCTTCTGGACGCCGATGGTCGACGGCATGAGCGAAGAAGTGCAGAAGTCGCTGAGCGCCTCGATCCCCTTCCCCGCTCGCCTGGGCAAGCCGGAGGAATTCGCCGACACCGTCGCCTTCATCCTGCAGAGCCGCTATTTGAACGGCGAGACCATCCGCCTGGACGGCGCGGTGCGGTTGGCGCCCAAGTAAAACTCCTGTCGTCCCGAGCGTAGCGAGGGACCTGCTTCACCGAATCGACCGATATCACCTCACCGCCCGAATCAGCAGCAGGTCCCTCACTGCGTTCGGGATGACAAACCAAAGAGCACTTCTCATGAAAGCCCATGAAATCAAGAAAGGCAACGTAGTCGACCACAACGGCACCGTGTACCAGGTACGCGACATCGAGCGCAGCTCGCCGCAGGGGCGTGGCGGCAACGTGAAGTTCCGTTTCACTTTGTATAGCGTGCCCGGCGGCGTCAAGTACGACCTCAGCGTCGGCGGCGACGATGAGTTGAAGGAAGTCGAGTTGAGCAGGCGCCAGGCCACCTACTCGTACAAGGACGGCGAGGCCTTCGTGTTCCTGGACGACGAGGACTACACGCCCTACACCTTCGACGCCGAGGTGATCGGCGACGACGCCGGTTACATCGCCGACGGCCTGACCGGCAGCTACGTGCAGATCATCGACGACCAACCGGTAGCGTTGCAGCTGCCGCAGCACGTGACTCTGGAAGTGGTGGAAACCCCGCCGGAACTCAAGGGCGGCAGCGCCACCAAGCGCCCCAAGCCGGCCAAGCTCAGCACCGGCCTGGAAATCATGGTGCCGGAGTACATCGTCAACGGCGAGCGGGTGCTGGTGAATACGACCACGGGCGAGTTCGGTGGGCGCGCGGATTGATCTGGCCGCGTTGCTGGTCATCGCCTCGTGCGCGGGTTGCGCCACGCACGATCCGCGCCCGACCCTGCAGGAAATCTCGCTGTGCGAGCCGCCCGAAGGTCCGGTCGCACGCCCGGACTGGTGCCAATGGCCGCGAGAGGTGCGCGTCTTCGCCGACCGCTACGACGCCTGCCGGCATTTTCGCGGCGAAGAGCCTTACGACGACGAGGAGCGTCGCCGGTTCCTCGAGAAATCCATCGATGAGAACTGCACTGGCAACGACAAACGGTTGCGGAAGCTGAGGTCCGCCTATGCGGGCGATGCCGAGGTGGCGCGGGCTCTGAGCGAATTCGAGATGGATGCCGACCCGAAACGACCATGAAGTCCCCTCTCTCTTGATGGGAGAGGAAAAAGCATGTGCTCATCGCAACTGCAGCCCACCCTGTTCTTCATGTAACCGCCGCAGTCGCCTGCCCAGCGCGGCAATGTTGGCCTCGACTCCTTCCAGCGCCGATCTGCGTTCGGGCGACATCCACTTGCGCGCATCGATACGCAAGGCCGCAGCCTGTCGTTTACGCTGCGCCGCATACCGCTCGCCCTCCAGTTCCAGCGTCTTGCGTTCGTCCGATTGCGGCAATCCATAGCCGCCGTTCGGCAACAAGGCCGCCGGACGGCTGAGGAAACCCTCCACGCGCAGAAAATCGCGGAGTGCGGTCTCTCCATCGAAACCCTCCGCACCCTGTTGCGTGCCCTGCTCCAGATAACGTCGCTTGAGCTCATCGCGCACCAGCAATTCCTGCTGCCGCAACGCCGCCTCTTCCAGCAACAGCAATGCGGCGCTGGCACGCAGAGCCTGCCCCGGACTCGATCCGGAGTCGGCCCGCTCCAGCCACGGCGCGCGTTGCGCCGGCGCCAGTTCCAGCCATTCCTGCACGCTTTGTTGCGGCAGCCCCGATCCGTTGCGGGCCACGTCGAACATGGCCTGGTAATAGACGCCCGCCGATTCGAAGCGGTAACCCAGGCGCAAGGCTTCCGCCGGATCGTCGAGCACCGAGGCATCGGCGATGCCGGCCTTCTTCAATCGCCGCAACAGACCGGTCGGGGTGATGCTGGCCAGCGGTTCGCCGGCCAGGCGCGGTACGCCGTCGTGCAGCAGCTTGAAGGTCTCCACCGCGCAGTTGTTGCTGAGGAAGTAATAACGGCCGTCGTAGGTCCAGTGGGCTTGCGCGGCGCGCTCCAGCAGGCCGGCGATTTCCGCCCGATCCAGGCGCAGCGGGATCGACTGCAGCCCGCGCAGCTCGACCTTGTTGTATTCGTCTATCACCTGCTCCAGCGGCAGCAGGAACAGCCGCGAGGGATAGGAACCGGTAAGCCCGCGCCAGCTGGAAATCTGCACATCGTCGACGAAGGCGCGGAACGACAGCACGCGGTGATAGCGCAGATCCAGGCGGCAGTCGGGCCCCGGCGCACGGCCCGGCGCGCAGATCACCAGCCGCAGCATGCTGTGGCCCCAACGGCTCATCGGCTGCCGGTTGGCTTCGGCCAGCAGGTAGTCCACCGCGTACACCCGCGACGGTTCCAGTTGCAGCAGCGCCGAGTCGCCGTCATCGGCGTCCGCTTGCAGGAACGCCTGGCCCGGCGCGCAATCGACATGAGCCGGCGCCCAATCGAAATGCTCGGAGAAATAGCGGTACAGGGCCGGCCGCCGGCATGCGTAATCCGGATCCAGCAGAAAATGCTCGAGGTTGACGGCAACGAACTCGGACGCGCGGCTCAACTCGTACGGGTCCGGGCTGCGGTCGCTGAAAGCGTTGCGCGGGCTTCGCAACCCCAGCCGCATCGGACTCACCTGCCAGCCCGCCAGATCCAGCAGGCGTGGCGCCCGCGACAACCGGCCCTGCGACGTGCGGTCGTAGAAATGCGCCAGTTCATGGAGCACGGCCGATAGCGCTGCGCGCGTGGCCGGCTCATCGATGCCCGCGCGGGCCGGACGCGCCATCCAGTCGTCGAGCAGTTTGCGATTGAGCAGCAGCCGCTTCGCCTTTGCGCGTCCGTGGACTTGCGAAGGCAGATCGTCGCGCCAGGCCACCGGAATGTTGTCCAAAGCGGCCACCCAGGCCGGAGGCAACCGCTGCACGGCCGAATCAAGCAGTTGTTGCGTGGCCGCAGCCTGTTCCGGTGTCAGCGTTCCGGTTTCAGGCTGCAGTCGCAATCCGGCCTGCGCATTTCCCGCGCAGGCCAGTATGCACAGGGCCAGCCACTTTCCCGGCCCGCGAAGCGGGCTCACAAAGCCAGGATGGCCTGCGCGAGTTGCATGTCGCTGGCTTCGCGCGCGGCCGGGTCGCGTTCGCGCAGCTGGCGCAGGGCCGCTTCCAGCCGGGCGCCGCGGATGCGTCCTTCGCTGGCGACGAAGCTGGCGGCGTCATCGCGCGCCTGCCGCACCACTTTGTCGTCGCCGGAAGTGCTTCCGGAGGAAGCCGAAGAGCCGGCCGAGGACGCACCGGCGGAAGAGCCGGCGAAGCTGGAGGCCAAAGCCGGGAGGGAAAGCGCCAGCAGCAGGCAAGCAGAAGCGATTCGGATCATGTCGGGGATTCCATGGGGGACGGAGGCGATGGAAAAGCGAGTCGTGCAAGATTAACCGCATGCGTGCCGGGGAAGCTGAATCGTCACAGCATTCAATCCGTGCGCCGACGCCATGAGTCTGGCCTCCCCCTTTGAAAAAGGGGGATCGAGGGGGATTTGCTTTTGCTCTAGTGCAAAAACAAAAGCAAAAGCAAATCCCCCGTAGCCCCCTTTTCCAAAGGGGGCAAAACAACAGCCGCACCGCCAGGGCCTTATTGCATAGCCATTCTCAGCTGTCGAACAGCTTGCTCGGATTCATCAGCCCCTTCGGATCCAACACCCGCTTGATGCCACGCATCATTTCGATCTCGGCCGCGCTACGCGTGCTTTCCAGATAGCCCTTCTTCACCAGACCGATGCCGTGTTCGGCGGAAATGCTGCCCTGGTGGCGTTTCAGCGACTCGGCCAGCAGCTTGGTCACCTGCTCGCACTGGCCGACGAACTCCGCATCGCCCAGATCGTCCGGCTTCAGCACGTTGATGTGCAGATTGCCGTCGCCGATGTGGCCGAACCAGACCACGTCGAAATGCGGGTAAGCCTGGCCCAGCAGCTTCTGGGTTTCCTCCAGGAACGCCGGCATCGCCGAAATGCGCACCGACACGTCGTTCTTGTACGGCTTGTAGCGCGCCAGGCTCTCGGTGATGCCTTCGCGCAGCCGCCACAACTGCGCGGCCTGCGCATCGCTCTGGCTGATTACGCCATCGCTGACCCAGCCGTTCTCCATGCAGGCCTCGAACGCGGACATGGCCGCCGTTTCCTGCGCTTCGTCGCCGGAGGCGAACTCGGTCACTACGTAATAAGGATGCGTTTCCTCGAACGGCTTCTGCGCGCCATGCGCCAGCACGTGGTGCAGCGCGCGGTCGGTGAAGAATTCGAAGGCCTCCAACTGCAATCTTTCGCGGAACGCGGCGAACACACGCATCAGCACTTCGAACGAAGGCAGCGCCAGCAGCATCACGTTGGAAGGCGGCGGCGGGTCGGTCAGGCGCAGGGTCGCTTCCACCACGATGCCCAGCGTGCCTTCCGAAGCGATCATCAGGTGCCGCAGGTCGTAGCCGCTGGAGTTCTTGATCAGGCCGCGGTTGAGGTCCAGCAATTCGCCGGTGCCGGTCACCACTTTCATGCCGGCGATCCATTCGCGGGTGTTGCCGTAGCGGATCACGCGGATGCCGCCGGCGTTGGTGGCGATGTTGCCGCCGATGGAACACGAGCCGCGCGCGGCGAAATCCACTGGGTATTCCAACCCATGCTCGCGGGCGGCGTTGTGCACCGCTTCCAGGGCGATGCCCGGCTGCACGGTCAAGGTGCGGTCCACCGCGTTGAAATCCAGCACGCGGTTCATGCGTTCCAGGCTCAGCACCAGCTCCCCGTTCGCCGCCACCGCGCCGCCGGACAGGCCGGTACGGCCGCCGGAAGGCACCACCGCCACCCCGTGCTGGTACGCCCAGCGGACTGTCGCCTGCACTTCCTCCACCGAACCCGGCAGCGCGATGGCCAGCGGGGCCGGCGTCCAGCGCCGGGTCCAGTCGCGGCCGTAGTGCTCCAGGTCCGCATCCTCGGTTTTCAGGCGCAGCGCCGGCACGGCTTGCAACAGGTCGGTCAGACGCGGATCGCTCATGGGAGGGCGGTGTATGAGGGGCCGCCAGCGTGCCAGTGATGCCGCCGCGCGTCCAGAAGCCCGGCATCGCCTGGCTTCCCCCTTTGTAGAGGGGAATCGAGGGGGATTTGCTCTTGACTCTTGCTTCTTTCGAAGATCAAAAGCCAATCCCCCGTAGCCCCCTTTTCCAAAGGGGGCAAACGCAACTGCCGCAGCGCAGCAAAGCCCCGCCCCTTCTGGCATAGTGACCGCCCCGCCACCGCACGCCTGCCTGCCGCATGTCGAAGAAGAAGACCTCGTATCCCAAGCAGGACATCCGCATTCTGCTGCTGGAAGGCGTCAGCCAGACCGCCATCGACACCTTCAAGGCCGCGGGCTATTCGCAGATCGAGCTGCACGCCAAGTCGCTGCCCGAGGACGAACTGAAACTGCGCATCGCCGATGCCCATATCGTCGGCATCCGCTCGCGCACGCAACTGACCGAAGAAGTGCTGGGCAACGCGCGCCGGCTGATGGCCATCGGTTGCTTCTGCATCGGCACCAATCAGGTCGACGTGGACGCGGCGGAGCTGGCCGGCATCCCGGTCTTCAACGCCCCCTACTCCAACACCCGCAGCGTGGCCGAACTGGTGATCGCCGAAGCGATCATGCTGATGCGCGGCATTCCGCAGAAGAGCGCCGAATGCCATCGCGGCGGCTGGTCGAAATCCGCCGCCGGCAGCCACGAGGCGCGCGGCAAGACCCTGGGCATCGTCGGCTACGGCCACATCGGCACCCAGGTGGGCGTGCTGGCCGAGGCCATCGGCATGAACGTGATCTTCCACGACATCGAAACCAAACTGTCGCTGGGCAATGCGCGCTCCTCGCTGAGCCTGGACGACCTGCTGGAACGTTCGGACGTGGTCACCCTGCACGTACCCGAGACCGCGGCGACCAAGGACATGTTCGGCGCGGCGCAGATCGCGAAGATGAAACGCGGCGCGCACCTGATCAACGCTTCGCGCGGCACCGTGGTGGACATCGACGCGCTGAGCGCGGCGCTGGAATCGGGCCAGGTGGGCGGCGCGGCCGTGGACGTGTTCCCGGTAGAGCCCAAGGGCAACGACGACGCCTTCGTCTCGCCGCTGGCCGGCAAGGACAACGTGATCCTGACCCCGCACGTGGGCGGCAGCACGCTGGAAGCGCAGGACAATATCGGTATCGAGGTAGCAGCCAAACTGGTGCGCTACAGCGACAACGGTTCGACCTTGTCGGCGGTCAACTTCCCGGAAGTGACCCTGCCCGAGCACGCCGCCAGCCATCGCCTCCTGCACATCCACCGCAACGTGCCGGGCATCCTGTCGCAGATCAACGATATCTTCGGCAAGCACGGCATCAACATCGACGGCCAGTTCCTGCGCACCGACGCCAAGGTGGGCTACGTGGTGAT
Organism: Pseudoxanthomonas sp.; assembly: GCA_036383995.1. Classification (GTDB taxonomy): domain Bacteria; phylum Pseudomonadota; class Gammaproteobacteria; order Xanthomonadales; family Xanthomonadaceae; genus Pseudoxanthomonas_A. The sequence continues at coordinate 3,186 of DASVNG010000002.1, read as the reverse complement.
CGACGTGTCGGCGACCGATCTGCAGGCGGTGGATTTGAAGGAAGCGCTGATGGCCATTCCCGGCACCCTGCGCACCCGCGTCCTCTATTAAGCCGCCTGCCGTTAGTTGTAGGAGCGACGCTCCTACAGGATTGCCAGCCACTTTCTGGCCATGCGGCTCAGGGATTGGTCCGGGTCCTGCGCCACTTCGGCGATCGGGCGCCAGGCCAGGTCGTGCGATTCGTCGCTGACCAGGTAGTTTTCATCGCTGCCGGCACGCACCACGTAGCGCACGTCGTAATGCCAGTGGCCCGGCACGTCCTTGCGTTCGGGAATCCAGTGCCGGTCCAGGTCGAAGATCGCATCGCCATCAACCGACAACCCCGGCAAACCGGATTCCTCCTGAGCCTCCTTCAGCGCCACCTGGGCCATGTCGCGGTCGCCGTCGGCATGCCCGCCCAGCTGCAGCCAGCGCTCCAGCTTGCGGTGGTGGGTCAGCAGGATGCGGGTTCCATCGGCGCTGACCAGCCAGGCCGCGCCGGTGAAGTGGCCTTCCAGGCGTTCGCGCAGAAAGGGATCCTGCGGCTCCTCCAACAGCGCCAGGAACGCTCGCGCCGTGTCGATTTCACCGGGCCAGCGCCGTTGGTAGTCGATGAGTTGCCGGACCAGCAAAGGCGCGGCCTGGATCGGTGGCGACATGTACGGACCCGGTTCCCTGTATCCCTATTCAGGCTGGCATTATCGCCTGCCACGGGTCCGTGGCGCTTGTGCGACCAAAGTGTGACGGGTAAGGTTCGGCAATTGCGCCCGCACCGCCCCCTACCGGATGCGGCCTTGCCTTTCCGCATCAACCACGGGGAATTTCCTACATGCTGTTCCAGCGTAGAAAGCCGCTAGACCTGATTCTCGCAACCGCAAGCAAACGTTCGCTGTCACGTCAACTCGGCGCTTTCGACCTGACCATGCTGGGAATCGGCGCCGTCATCGGCACCGGCATCTTCGTCCTGACCGCGGTGGCAGCGAACAAAGCCGGCCCCGGCATGATGTACTCCTTCATCATCGCCGGCATCGTCTGCGCCCTGACGGCGCTTATCTATTCCGAGATCGCGGCGATGGTGCCGGTTTCGGGTTCCGCTTATACCTACTCCTATGCCGTGCTTGGCGAACTGATCGCCTGGATGGTCGGTTGGGCGCTCATCCTCGAATATGCGGTTGCCGCAGGCGCGGTATCGGTAGGGTGGTCGGGCTACGCCAACGGGTTCCTCGCGCACCATGGGCTGGGCTTGCCCGACTTCCTTACTGCGGGTCCTTTCTATACGGAACACACGGCAACCGGCACCCAGGTCAGCCTGGTCGACGGCGTTACCCACAAGGGCGGTTTCAACTTGATCGCCTTCCTGCTGGCCTTGCTGGTCACTTGGCTCCTGGCAGTCGGCACTTCCAAGTCGGCGAAGGTCACTGCCGTGCTGGTGATGATCAAGATTGCGGCCCTTACCGCTTTCGTCGTGCTCGCATTCCCCGCCGTACAGAGCAGCAATTTCACCCCCATGCTTCCCAATGGCTGGGGTACGCCGCTGTCGGGCGTGGGCGTGCTTGGCGCCGCAGCTTCGATCTTCTTCGCTTATGTCGGCTTCGATGCCGTTTCCACGGCAGCCGAAGAGACCAAGAACCCGAACCGCAACATCCCCATCGGCCTGATCGGCTCGCTCGGCATCTGCACGATCTTCTATCTGCTGGTGGCTTATACGGCGGTCGGCGCCGCAGGCGCGCAGCCTGGCGGCCTGCTGTCGCAGAGCAAGGAACCGCTCGCCTTCGTGCTGCGCGAGATCAACTGGCCGAAGGTCGGCGATCTGGTCGCCGGCGCCGCCATCCTGGCCCTGCCGTCGGTGGTGCTGATGATGATGTTCGGCCAGACCCGCATCCTGTTCACCATGGCCCGCGACGGCCTGCTGCCCGAACGCCTGGCGAAAGTGCACCCCAAATACCACACCCCGCACGTCATCACCTGGATCACCGGCATTTTCGTCGCCTTCTTCGCCGCGGTGTTCCCGGTCGACATCCTGGCCGACATTTCCAATGCCGGCACCCTGTTCGCGTTCTTCATGGTCGCGGTCGGCGTCATGATCCTGCGCCGCACCGAGCCGGGACGCGTACGTCCGTTCAGGACTCCGCTGATCTGGATCGTCGGCCCGCTCGCCATGGCCGGCTGCGTGCTGCTGTTCTTCAGCCTGGGCTGGAATCCGACCATCAAGTTCTTCTGCGCCTGGGCGGTGGTCGGCCTGATCGTGTACTTCGCGTACGCGCGCCGCCGCAGCCACCTTGCGCCCGGTAACGAGGCGCTGCTGCACGCCTATTCGGACCCTCTGGAACCCGATCCGCTGGTGCAGGAAGGCCCCAACGCCGGTCCCTGACCGCGCAACGGTCCTCCTGGCGAAACGGCGCGGGATTCCCGCGCCGTTTTTTTATCTGTCGCCAAAATTCCGTAAACTCGCCGCATGAGCGCACTGCCGTACAACCCGACCCGCCTGCAGGAACTCGCGCAGGAAATCATCGCCAACGTCCGCGAGCTGTCGCTGGCCGGCTGGACGCCCGCGACCAGCAGCAATTTCTCCGAACGGCTGGACGACCGCCATGCGGCGATCACCGTTTCCGGGCGCGACAAGGGCCGGCTTACGGTCGAGGACATCATGGTCGTCGACTTCGATGGCAAGGCCGTGGGCAGCGACCACCGCCCCTCCGCCGAAACCCTGCTGCACACCCAGCTCTACCGCCGCTACCCCGAGATCGGCTGCGTCCTGCACACCCACTCCCCGGTGCAGACCATCGCCTCGCGCCTGTATGCCGGCGCCGGGCACATCCGACTGGAAGGTTATGAGCTGCTGAAGGCCTTCCAGGGCAACACCACCCACGACGACACCATCGATGTGCCCGTGTTCGCCAACACCCAGGACATGCACACCCTGGCGGCCCAGGTCGATGCCCTGCTCGACCAGAAGGCGCTGTGGGGCTATCTGATCGACGGCCATGGCCTGTATGCCTGGGGCCGCAACATGGCTGAAGCGCGCAGGCACCTGGAAGCCTTCGAGTTCCTGCTCCACTGCGAGCTGGAGCTGCGCAAGCTGGGGTGTCGAGGATAAAGCGACCACTGGTGGGAGCGCCGTCCCGGCGCGAGCTTCTGCCCCGGCATCAAAAAAGCAAAGGCAAGAG
>DASVNG010000001.1:0-21068 GCA_036383995.1 Pseudoxanthomonas sp. | reverse complement strand
CCGCGCCAGGTGCTGGACCTGTGGAAGGAACTGCGCGACAACGGCCTGCAGGATTCGCTGGGCCTGCTGCATTTCCACATGGGTTCGCAGATCTCCAACGTGCGCGACATCGCCAACGGCATGCGCGAGGCCACGCGTTATTTCGTCGAACTGTCCAAGCTGGGCGCCACCATCAGCCATGTCGACGTCGGCGGCGGCCTGGGCATCGACTACGAAGGCACCCGCTCGCGCAGTTATTGCTCGATCAACTACGGCTTGAACCAGTACGCCTCCAACATCGTGCAGCCGCTGGCCGAAGCCTGCGAAGAGCACAAACTGGCGCCGCCGCGCATCGTCACCGAATGCGGCCGCGCGATGACCGCGCACCACGCGGTGCTGGTGGCCAACGTGTCGGAAGTGGAGCAGGCGCCGGAAGGCCGCGTGCCGCCTGCGCATGCGGACGAGCCGGCGGTGATCCGCCACTTGCGCGAGATCCACGACGAGCTCGATTCGCGCCCGGCGGTGGAGCTTTTCCACGACGCCCAGCACCACCACAGCGAAGGCCTTTCCCTGTACGCGCTGGGCCAGATCGACCTGACCCACCGTGCCCGCATCGACGATTTGTTCTACGCCATCGCCCATGCCGTGCGCGCGCGCCTGAGCAGCGACGAGCGCAACCACCGCGACCTGCTGGACGAACTCAACGAGCGCCTGGTCGACAAGTATTTCGTCAATTTCAGCGTGTTCGAATCGATCCCCGACGTGTGGGCCATCGACCAGGTGTTCCCGATCCTGCCGATCGAGCGCTTGAACGAGGCGCCGCAACGTCGCGGCGTGATCGCCGACATGACCTGCGATTCGGACGGCATGGTCAAGACCTATGTGGAGAACGAAGGCCTGGATTCTTCGTTGCCGCTGCATGGGTTGAATGCGGGCGAAAGCTACCGGCTGGGTTTCTTCCTGGTCGGCGCCTACCAGGAAATCCTGGGCGACATCCACAACCTTTTCGGCGACACCGACACGATCGAAGTGAAGCGCGACGGCGATGGTTTCAGCATCAGCCAGCAACGCAGCGGCGACACCACCGATGTGATGCTGGATTACGTGGGTTACGGCTTGGCCGATCTGCGCGCGGCGTATGCGGAGCGGGTGACGAAGGCGGAGTTGGGTGCGGAAGAAGCGAAATTGCTTGCTGACGCGCTAGAGACTGGCCTCACCGGCTACACCTATCTAAGCGACGAACCGCTCAGCTGACACAATCCACTTCCTCCCCGCTGCGCGGACAAGAGGAGGGGCCAAGGGCGTAGGTCGGGGCTACGCCCCCGACGCATGGGGTCCTGCATCATCCGGAGCGTCGGCCACGTAGGGCCGACCTACTTCCGGTCCACCTGGAACCCCGCGAACGACTGCGTCACCGGCATGATCTCCAGCCGGTTGATGTTGAGGTGCGGCGGCAGGGTGGCGATGTAGTACAGCTGCTCGGCGATGTCTTCGGCGGTCATCGGATTGGCGCCGCCATACATTTTGTCCGACGCGGCTTGATCGCCATGCGTGCGCACCAGGGTGAATTCGGTTTCGGCCATGCCGGGCTCGATGGAAGTCACGCGCACGCCGGTGCCGTGCAGGTCCGAGCGCAGCCCCAGCGAGAACTGCTTCACGAAGGCCTTGCTGCCGCCGTAGGTGTTGCCGCCCGGGTACGGATAGCTCGCGGCCACCGAACTCATGTTGATGATCGCGCCCTTGCGCTCTATCAAGCCGGGCAACAGGCGATGGGTCAGCGTCACCAGCGCGGTGATGTTGGTGTCGATCATGGTGCGCCAGTCCGGCAGGCTGGCGCTCTGCGCCGGCGCAGTGCCCAGCGCCAGGCCGGCGTTGTTGATCAGCACGTCGATGCCGCGAAAATCTTCCGGCAGTGCGGACAGCGCGGCTTCCATTGCGGCTTCGTCGCGTACGTCGAAGGCGGCGGCATGCACTTTGTCGGCGCCGAACCGGTCGACGAGCGGCTGCAGGCGTTCGGCGCGGCGGCCGGTGGCGATCACGCGCCAGCCCGCACCGGCGAAACGTTCGACGGCGGCGGCGCCGAAGCCGGAAGTGGCGCCGGTGATGAGAACGGTTTTGGTCATGGCAGTGGGAGTTGGAAGGAAAAGAAAGTGGGGGTTACCAGACGTAGGGAATGAGCCGCTTGGTCTGCCGGGCATAGTCGGGATACTGCGCGGGAAACGCTTCGGCCAGCACGCGTTCCTCCACGCGTATCCGCCACGCGAAGGCGAGGATTACCGGCGCCAAAAGCACCAGTAACGACCACGCATTGCCCAGCGCCAGCCCGAAGCCCAGGAAGGTCATCAGCGAACCGGTATAGGAAGGATGGCGAAGCAGGCGGTAGGGACCGCGACGGATCAGCTCGTGGCCTTCCTGGATATTCACATCCACGGTGAAGAAGCGCGCCAGTACGCGGATAGCCCAGAACCGCAGGGCCAGGCCCCCGGCCATCAGCGCAAGGCCGGCCCAGAACAGGGAAATGCGTATGCCTTCATTATCGATGCGCCCGGCCGTCTGGTACGACAGCCATACCGCCAGGCCGATGCACAGGTAGACGGTCGCCAACAACAACCGCAGCGTGCCGCGGTCGCGCATGCGCGAGCGGTCCTGCGAGCGGCGCGTCCACCCTAGCCAGAGTTCGCTGGACGCCCAAACCAAGGTGAGCGCACCGAACAGCTGTCCCGGCAGGGCGGCGATGTCGATCATGCGCCGGGCAGCGAGAGCTTCACGAAAAAGCGCGCGGCGGCCGCTGCCAGGCGCCGATCGCCGCGCCTGCGCCCGCGGCCAGGGTGGCGACCGGCAAGCGCTTGAGGGCGGCGAGGTCGGTCTTCATTGCGCCTTGATCGCCATCGCCGGCAAACCGCCGCTGGCCAGTTTCTGCTTGGCTTCGGCCAGTTCGCTGGCGGTGCCGTAGGGCCCCATGCGCACGCGGTAGACGGTCTTGCCGCCGATCTGCGCCGATTCCACGCGCGCCGACAGGCCCAGCAGCGCGATCTTGGCCTTGGTGGATTCGGCATCGCCGGATGCGCCGAACGCGCCCGCCTGCAGGATGTAGCGGGCGTCCTTGCCGACCGATGCGCTGGCGACTGCCGGTGCTGCCGCGGTTGTGGCGGCTGCGGCAGTCGTCGTCGCCGTAGCGGCGGGCGTTTCCGAAATCGGTTTCGGATTGCTCGCGGTGGTGTCCGTGGTTGCCGTCGTCGTGGTCGCCGCGGCCGCAGAAGCCTGCTGCGCACGCGCTTCGCGCGCCTTTTCCTCGCGCGCGCTGGCGGCCAGTTCGGCGTCGGACATCTGCACTTCCTTGCCGGGCAGCAGGGTGTAGAAGTCGTACTGCGTTTCCTTGGCGGCCTCGTCGCCGGTTTTCGCGTCGGGCTGCGAAGTGGCGGTGGAGGTTTCCGGGGCGATGTCGTCGATACCGCTGTCGGCGTCGGCCACCTGCGCCGGCAGCGCGTCGGGATTGGGCTGCGGACGGAAGAAACCGTCGCCGTCCTTCTTCATCAGCCCCGGCACGATGAAGAACGCGGCCGCGCCCAGCACCAGGCCGGCGATCAGCCACACCCACCCGGGCGTGCCGTTGCCCGAGTTGCGCCGCGCCTGAGTTTTGTTGCGTCGTGCCGCCATCTAACTACTCTCCAGTTACATCTTTTCGGGGGCGCTGACGCCCAGCAATTCCAATCCGTTCGCCAGCACCTGCCGCGCCGCGCAGGCCAGCGTCAGGCGTGCGTCGCGCGTATCGGCGTCTTCCACCAGCGCCTTTACTTCGTGGTACCAAGTGTGGAAAGCATAGGCCAGTTCGCGCAGGTATTGCGCGATGAGGTGCGGCTCAAGCAGCTGTCCGGCGTTCTCCACCACCTCGGGGAAGCGGGACAGTTCGACCATCAGCAATAACGAATGCTCGTCGTCCAGCAAGGCCAGACGAGCAAGGCCGTTCGCCTGGTCGTAGCGGTATCCCTGTTCCATGGCCCGGCCCAGGATGCTGAAAACACGGGCATGCGCGTACTGCACGTAGTAGACCGGGTTGTCCTTGCTCTGTTCGCGGGCCAGGTCGATGTCGAAAGTGAGCTGTGAATCGGGCTTGCGCGCGATCAGGAACCAGCGCGTGGCGTCGCGCCCGGCCTCCTCGATCAGATCGCGCAAGGTGAAGTAGCTGCCGGCGCGCTTGGAGAGCTTCACTTCCTCGCCGCCGCGCATCACCGTGACCATCTGGTGCAGCACGTATTCGGGCCAGCCCTGCGGAATGCCGACATCCAGCGCCTGCAGGCCGGCACGCACGCGCGCCAGCGAACCATGGTGGTCGGCGCCCAGCTCGGTGATGGCGCGCTTGTAGCCGCGCTGCCACTTGGACAGGTGGTAGGCCACGTCCGGCAGGAAATAGGTGAAGGTGCCGTCGGACTTGCGCATGACGCGGTCTTTGTCGTCGCCGAAGTCGGTGGTCCTGAGCCATAGCGCGCCGCCTTCCTCGTAGGTATGGCCGGTGGCGTCCAGGCGCTGCACGGTTTCGGCGACCTTGCCGTCGTCGTACAGCGAGCTTTCCAGGAAGTAGGTATCGAAGGACACGTCGAAGGCGGCCAGGTCGCCGTTCTGTTCGCGGCGCAAAGCGGCCACGGCGAAGCGGCGGATCGCGTCCAGGTCGTCCGCGTCCCTGGCGCTGGTGATGGCGTGGCCGTCGGAATCCACGGTTTCGCCGCGCAGGTAGGCGTCGGCGACGTCCTGGATGTAATCCCCGCGATAGCCGGCTTCCGGCCAGCCCGCGTCATCGGGTTTCAGGCCTTTGGCGCGCGCCTGCACGGACAGCGCGAGGTTTTCTATCTGTACGCCGGCATCGTTGTAGTAGAACTCGCGGCGCGTTTCCCAGCCGTTGGCCTGCAGCAGGCGGGCGATGCAGTCGCCGATCGCCGCGGCGCGTCCGTGGCCGACATGCAGCGGGCCGGTGGGATTGGCCGAGACGTATTCCACGCCGGCCATCTTCCCTTCCCCTGAGGTGTTGAGGCCGTAAGCGGCGCCCTGCTGCAGGGCGGTTGCGACTTCGCGCTGATAGGCGGCCGGGGCCAGATGGAAATTGATGAAACCCGGGCCGGCGATTTCCACCTTGGCGATGTCGTCGCTGGCCGGCAACGCTGCGACCAAGGCCTGCGCCAACGCGCGCGGATTGCTGCGCGCAGGCTTGGCCAGCAGCATCGCCGCGTTGCTGGCGAAATCTCCGTGGCTGCGGTCCTTGGGGCGTTCGACCACGAAATCCGGGGTGGCGGTGTCGGCCGGCAAGGTGCCGGCGCTGCGCAGGGCGTCGATGCCCTGGGCGATCAGGGCGCGGAGTTGGGATTTCACGGAGTTCTGCTGATGATGCGGGTCGGCGATTTTAACCGACCGGGGCCGTAGGTCGGGGCTACGCCCCCCGACACACGCGTAAATCCCGTTTACTGCATGTCGGGGACGTAGCCCCGACCTACTTGTTCCCACGTCGGGGCGTGGCCCCGGCCTACACCCAGCCCCGTGATGCCAGCGACACCGGCGGCCCGTCGCCCACCACGAAGTGATCCAGCAGCCTCACTTCCATCAAGGACAGCGCCTGCTTCAAGCGCGCGGTGACGGCACGGTCGGCGGAAGAAGGCTCGGCATCGCCCGAGGGGTGGTTGTGGCCGACGATCACGGCCGAGGCGTTGTGGACCAGGGCCCGGCGCACGATTTCGCGCGGGTGCACTTCGGCGCAATCGACCGTACCCTGGAACAGCTCCTCGAACGCCAGCGCGCGATGGCGGGTGTCCAGGAACAGGGCGGCGAAGACCTCGTTTCCGCGCCCACGTAAACGCTGGGCGAAATAGCGGCCGGCGGAGGTAGGGTCGGTCAGCGCTTCGCCGCGTTCCAATGCCGCGGCAAGGTGGCGATGGCCCAGTTCCAGCGCCGCCGTCAATTTGCAGGCCCGGGCCGGGCCCAGGCCGGGCAGTTTCGCCATCTGGGTCGCGTCGTTTTCCAGCAGGGTGCGCAGCGGGCCGTGAGCGGCTAGCAACTCGCGGGAAGTCTGTACCGCATCCCGCCCGCGCAGGCCCGAGCCCAGGAAGATCGCCAGCAGTTCGGCATCCGACAGTGCGCCGGCGCCGCGGGCCAGCAGCTTTTCACGGGGTCGTTCTTGCAGGGGCCAGTCGCGTATGTGCATAGGACCAGCTTGCCTGGACTCATGACCGCCAGGCATAAGTCACTGCATAAGCATCGGGTAAGCTAAGTGCCTGTGCGGCGATAGGAATTTCCCGACGTGGCGGACAATAAGTTGATAGGCCAACGCGTATTGCTGTGCGTCGGCGGCGGCATCGCCGCCTACAAGGCGCTGGAACTGGTGCGCCGGCTGCGCGAGGCGGGGGCGCAGGTGCAGGTGGCGATGACCGCCGGCGCCCAGCATTTCGTCACTCCGCTGAGCTTCCAGGCGCTGTCCGGCAGCCCGACCCGCACCACCCTGTGGGACAGTGCGGCCGAAGCCTCGATGGGCCATATCGAACTGGCGCGTTGGGCCAACCGGATCGTGATCGCTCCGGCCACCGCCGACCTGCTGGCCAAGCTGGCGCACGGTTTCGCCGACGATCTGGTCACCACCTTGTGCCTGGCCACCACTGCACCGATCACGGTGGCGCCGGCCATGAACCACCGGATGTGGGAACACGCGGCCACCCAGGCCAATATCGCGACCCTGCGCACGCGCGGCGTGCAGGTGATCGGCCCCGAGGACGGCCCGCTGGCCGAAGGCGAGTCGGGTCCCGGGCGTCTCAGCGAACCCGACGCGATCGTGGCGGCGCTGTCACCGCAGACGGAATCTACGGTGACCATCGACCAGGCCCTGAAAGGGCTGAAGGTCGTGGTGAGCGCCGGCCCCACCTATGAAGACCTGGACCCGGTGCGCTACCTGGGCAACCGCAGCAGCGGCAAGATGGGTTTCGCGGTGGCCGACAGCGCAAGAAAGCGGGGCGCCGAGGTCGTATTGATCGCAGGCCCTGTGCATCTGGCCACTCCAGTGGGGGTGAAGCGGGTGGACGTGCGTTCGGCCGCGCAGATGCGTGAAGCGGTATTCGCCGCCTTCCCGGCCGACATCTATATCGGCGCGGCGGCCGTGGCCGACTACACGCCGCGCGCACCGGCCGCCAACAAGATCAAAAAGTCGAACGAATCGCTGGCGTTGGACCTGGTGCGCACGCCGGACATCCTGTCCGAGGTCGCCGCGCAGACCCAGGGCTTGAAGCTGGTGGTCGGCTTCGCCGCCGAAACCGAGAACGTCGCCGGCTACGCGCGCGGCAAGCTGGTGGCCAAGCACCTGGATCTGATCGTGGCCAATCGCGTCGGCGTGGCCGACGGAGGCTTCGAGAGCGACCAGAACGCGATGACCGCTTATTGGCAGGACGGCGAGCGCGTCTTCAACCCCGGCGCCAAGACCAGGCTGGCCGACGACTTGATCGAATTGATCGTGGAGCGCCTGAACGCATGAACCCGACTTCCGCGAAGTCCGCTTCCCTGCAGGCCATCGAAGTGAAACTGCTGGATCCGCGCTTCGGCGATGAATGGCCGCTGCCGGCCTATGCCACCGAAGCCAGCGCCGGCATGGATCTGCGCGCCGCGCTGGAGGCGCCGCTTACGCTGGCCTCCGGCGACACCGCCCTGATTCCCAGCGGCATCTCGATCCATCTGGCCGATCCGCATCTGTGCGCGGTGGTGTTGCCGCGTTCGGGCCTGGGTCACCGGCACGGCATCGTCCTGGGCAACGGCACCGGCCTCATCGACGCGGATTATCAGGGGCCCTTGCTGATCAGCGTGTGGAACCGCAGTCAGGAAAGCTTCACCATCCAGCCCGGCGATCGCATCGCTCAGCTAGTTGTGTTGCCCATCACGCGCGTAAGCTTGCAGGTAGTGGATACTTTTGCGGACAGCGCGCGTGGCGAAGGGGGCTTCGGCCACACAGGCGTCCGCTGAAAAAGGCGATACACCATGGCTGAGAACAAACCACGCAAGTCGCAAGCATCGGCTTCGGACCTGAAGCGCGCGCTGCCGATGCTGGCGGCGCTGTTCGCTTTGCTCACCCTCTGGCTGGGCTGGGGCGGAGTGCAGCAATGGCGCGATGCGCGTCTGGAAGAAGAGCTGCAGCGCGCGCGCGATGCCGTGCTGTCGGCCAGCCAGCAGACCCTTGCCGGACAGCTCAAGCAACTGGCCGACAGGCTCGCTGCCGCGCCGGTGCAGACCGCGCTGCGGGCCGGCGATAACGCGGCCGCGGCCCGGGCGATCGGCGAAGGTTGGAAAGACGCCAGCGCGGCGCAGGTGCTGCCTGCCGACCTCGAGGCTGCGTATGCGACGCCGGCGGATTTCGGCTTCAGCAAGCTGGCCCTGTTGGAGGCGGCGCTCAGCGAAAACAAGCCAGTGGCGCGTGTGGTGCGCGAAGGCAAGCAAAGCCGGCTCGGCCTGGCCGCGCCGGCCGGCGATAGGGTCGCCTATCTGGTTGTCCCGCTGACGCTGCTGACCGGCAGCCTGGATCAGGCCGCAGTTCCGGCGCAGGCCTACGTGGCGATACGGCAAGGCGGTTACACCATCCACGAAGCCGGTGACCGCGGTCTTACGGGCGGAGCCGAGAGTCTGGCCCGGCCTATAGGAGAGACCGGCATGCGCGTGGTCGCGGCCACGCCGGATGGTGCGGAAGGCCCTCTGGGCCTGGGCGCGATTTCCAGCCTGATTGTGGCGGGGTTAAGCGGGTTGCTGGCTGTATTGACGCTGCTGGTCGCGCGCGGCAGGTTCAATTTGAATTTGGGCGCCAAGCACGTCGGCGCGGCGGACGACAGCGAACCCACGCTGGTCCAGGCCTTGGAACGCGAACCGTTGCCGCGCGCGCCTGCCCGGCAGGCCACCCCCGACGAGGACGCAAACGCAGTGACCATCGGCACCAACAAGCACATCGAAGTCGACGCCGGCATTTTCCGCGCCTACGACATCCGCGGCGTGGTGGGAGAAACGCTGAGCGTGGAGGTGGCCGAACGCATCGGCCAGGCCATCGGCACGGTGCTCCAGGAACAGGGGCTGACCGATATCGTGGTGGGCCGCGACGGGCGCCTGTCCGGTCCCGAGCTTTCCGCGGGCTTGATCGAGGGCTTGCGCAAAGCCGGTCGCAACGTGATCGACATCGGCATGGCGCCCACGCCGGTCGCCTATTTCGCCGCCTATCACCTGCGCACCGGCAGCAGCGTGGCCGTCACCGGCAGTCACAATCCGCCGGATTACAACGGCTTCAAGATCGTGGTCGGCGGACAGACCTTGTCCGGCGACGCCATCACCGACCTGTATACGCGCATCAGCGAAAACCGCCTGCACCAGGCCGCCTCGCCCGGTACGCTGCAACAGCGCGAAGTGGACGCCGACTACGTACAACGCATCGCCGACGACGTGCAGATGGATCGCCCGCTCAAGGTCGTCGTCGATGCCGGCAACGGCGTGGCTGGCGATATCGCCCCGCGCCTGCTGGAAGCCATCGGCGCCGAGGTCATCCCGCTGTATTGCGAAGTGGACGGCACCTTCCCCAACCACCATCCCGACCCCAGCGAACCGCACAACCTGGAAGATCTCATCCAGACCGTGAAGCGCTTCGATGCAGACATCGGCCTGGCGTTCGACGGCGACGGCGACCGCTTGGGCGTGGTGACCAAGGAAGGCGAGATCATCTTCCCGGACCGCTTGCTGATGCTGTTCGCGGCCGATGTGCTGGAACGCAACCCCGGCGCGTTGGTCATTTACGACGTCAAGTGCACCGGCAAGCTGCAGGGCTGGATCCTGAGCCATGGCGGCACGCCGCTGATGTGGCAGACCGGGCACTCGCTGATCAAGGCCAAGATGCGCGAAACCGGTGCCGAGCTGGCCGGCGAGATGAGCGGGCACTTCTTCTTCCAGGAACGTTGGTACGGATTCGACGACGGCCTGTATTCAGCCGCGCGCCTGCTGGAAATCCTGGCCGCCCGCGCCGAGACGCCCAGCGAAGTGCTCAACGCCTTGCCCAATGCGCTGTCCACGCCGGAGATCAAGGTGCCGGTGTCAGGCAGTCCGCATGAGGTCGTGGCGCGGTTCGTCGCCAGCGCGCAGTTCGAAGGCGCGCGCTTGACCACCATCGATGGCCTGCGCGCCGACTGGGAAGACGGCTGGGGACTGGTGCGTGCGTCCAACACCACGCCGATCCTGGTGCTGCGCTTCGAAGCCGACAACAAGGAAGCGCTGGCCCGCATCAAGGACGAATTCCGCGCGCACCTGTCGAAGGTGGCGCCGGAAATCGCCGCGACGTTCTGAAGTGGCAAGGGGCCGCATGAAAGCGGCCCCAAAGGGAAGCCATGCGAATACGCGGTTCGGCCGCGTTCGCCGGTTTATGCGCTGCCGGCCTTCGGTTGCGTTTGCGCCACCGTCTCATCGGTCGGCGGTGCCGGAACCTGGATCCCTTTCAGTTCCCGGTAGCGGTGCAGGATGTCGGCGATCTCGACATCGAGCTCCACGCGTTGCCGCTCGAAGCTGGCCTGCAGCAACCGCTGGCGCCGCAGTTCGCGATGGCGGCTGCCAATGCTTTCGGCGATCTTCGGCGCCACCGGTTTGCCGGCCAGTTCCTGGTCGCTGGCGGTCCGCAACAGGCTGACCAGGCCCTCGCGCAGGCTGGTCACGTTGTAGCGTGCGGTCCGGATGCTGTTGTCGACGATCCCGGTGCGCTCGTTGAACACGCGGCGCAGTTCGTCTTCGCTCTGGTAGGACGCCAACAGGGCCTGCTCGGTGCGACGGCGGGTGTCGGCGGCGGCCTGGTCGACCTGGCGTTGCTGTTCGTCCGAGGCCGCCAGCGCGCGCTCTTCCTCGTTCATCGCGCGGTCCACGCCGCCCGTGCGCAGCCCGCTACGCGCGCTGATCTCTTCGCGCGCGCGGTTGACTGCCTCGGCCGGCAACGCATCGCTGCAGACGCGCTGGCCGTTCTCGTTCCAGCAATAGAGTTTCTTGGCGGGGGGCGCGGCTTGCTGCGCCTGGGCCAAAGGCGTCAGCGCCGCGCACAGGGCTAGCAACAGTAATTTTCGTTTCGGCATCGTCGCAGGCCCCCAAGCCTTAGTCGGACGCGCTGCTGCCGTAGCTGGCACGGTAGGCGAGCAGGCGGTCGCGGTGGGATACAAGTTCAGCGCTTTCGCCGGCGAAAGCAAGTAGGTCGTGCAGGTTTGCGACCGCAATCACGGGCACTCCGGTTTCGGCCGCCACCGATTGCGCGGCCGAACGCCGCGCCGCGCCGGCCTCGGCAATCTCGCCCAGCACCTCCTGCCGGTCCAGCGCCACCACTATCCCGGCCACACGACCGCCGCCGGCCTGGATCATCCCCAGGGCTTCGCGGATCGCCGTCCCGGCGGTGATCACGTCATCGACGATCAGCACCTGCCGGTCTTCCAGCGGCGCGCCGATCAGCGTGCCGCCCTCGCCATGGGCCTTGGCTTCCTTGCGGTTGAAGGCCACCGGCAGATCGCGGCCGCGGCGCGCGAATTCGCAGCCCAGCGCCGTCGCCAGCGGAATGCCTTTGTAGGCGGGGCCGAACAGCAAATCGAACTGCACGCCGGATGCTTCCACGGCATCGGCATAGCAGGCGGCCAGGTCCGCCAGCTTGGCGCCGCTGTCGAAACGGCCGGCATTGAAGAAGTACGGGCTCAGGCGTCCGGATTTCAGAGTGAACTCGCCGAAACGCAGGGCTTGGGAATGCAGGGCCAATTGCAGGAAGCGGCTTCTGTGATCGCTCATGGGCGTGCTCTGAGGTGCGTGTTCTGCGGTGGAATGCCTGCAAGCCTAGCCCATCGCTGCCGCGCCCGGCCACCGGGCAGGCGCAGTTCGGGCACAATCCAACTTTGGATCATCGACGGCGCGTTTCATGCGAATCATCAGTTTCAACGCCAACGGCCTGCGCTCGGCGGCCAGCAAGGGTTTTTTCGATTGGTTCGCGGCGCAGAAGGCCGATGTGCTGTGCGTGCAGGAGACCAAGGCCCAGGAGCACCAGCTGGCCGGTCCGGAGTTCCTGCCCAAGGGCTACAAGGCCTGGTTCCGCGATGCCAGCACCAAGAAGGGCTACAGCGGCGTGGCGATCTACAGCAAGCGCGAGCCGGACGAAATCCGCACCGCGCTGGGCTGGCCGGAATTCGATGAGGAAGGGCGCTACCTGGAAGCGCGTTTCGGCAACCTGAGCGTGGTGTCTTTCTATATTCCGTCGGGTTCTTCGGGCGAACTGCGCCAGGGCTTCAAGTTCCAGGTCATGGACTGGCTGGCGCCGATCCTGGAGGAATGGCGCAACAGCGGCCGCGATTACGTGCTGTGCGGCGACTGGAACATCGTGCGTTCGCGGTTGGATATCAAGAACTGGACCTCGAACCAGAAGAACTCCGGCTGCCTGCCGGCCGAGCGCGACTGGCTCAATGGCCTGTGCGTCGATGAGGGCGGTTGGGTCGACGCTTACCGCGCGCTGCACGCCGAAGGCCAGGACTACACCTGGTGGAGCAACCGAGGCGCCGCACGCGCCAACGATGTGGGTTGGCGCATCGACTACCAGATCGTCACGCCGTCGTTGGGCGAGAAGTTGAAGGCGTGCTCGATCTATAACGCCACCCGCTTCTCGGACCACGCGCCGTTCATTGTGGATTACGCGTTGTGAGCGAGGTTGCGGTAAAGCCGAAACCGCCGGGCTGGCGGCAGGTACTGATCAACCTGCGTCAGCCCAAAGTGCTGGTGATGCTGCTGCTGGGCTTCAGCTCGGGCATTCCGATTTACCTGGTCGGCAACACGCTGGGTTTCTGGATGCGCGAAAACGGCATCGAGCTGTCGACGATCGGCTTCCTGTCATGGGTCGGCCTGGCGTACTCGCTCAAGTTCTTATGGGCGCCGCTGGTCGACAAGCTCGACGCGCCGTTGCTGGGACGTTGGTTGGGGCGTCGTCGCGGCTGGATGTTGCTTTCGCAACTCGTCGCCGCCGCAGGTCTGGTCGGCATGGCGCTGGTGCAACCGGTCGAGGGACAGCTGCCGCTGGGCGGTGTCGTGCTGGATCAGTTGTTCGTGTTCGGGGTGCTGGCGCTGGTCGTTGCGTTCTCCTCGTCCACCCAGGACATCGTGATCGACGCCTGGCGCATCGAAAGCGCCGACAGCAACGAACAGCAGGGGCTACTGACTTCAACTTCGACCCTGGGCTATCGCGGCGCATTGCTGGTCACCGATTCGCTGATCCTGATCTTTGCCGCGAGCATCGGCTGGGCGCTTTCCTATGAAGTGATGGCGCTACTGCTGGGAGTGGGCGTAGTGGCCACGCTGATGGCGCGCGAACCGGTGGCTACGAGAATCGCCGCGACTACGCCGCATCCCTCTTTGTTGACGCCGCAAGGCCTGTTCGATGCCCTGATCGGTCCGTTCGTGGCCTTCTTCCGCCAACACGGCAGTTGGGCGCTGCTGATCCTGCTGACGATCAGTCTGTATCGCCTGCCCGATTTCGTCATGGGGCCGATGGCCAACCCGTTCTACGCCGACCTGGGCATCGCCAAGGAAACCGTGGGCGCTGTGCGCGGATCGGTGGGTCTGATTGCGACCATCGTCGGCATCGCCGCCGCCGGATTGAGCGCGGTGCGCTTCGGCTTCGTGCCGACGTTGTTGGCCGGTGCGGTGCTGGGGCCCGGTTCGAACCTGGCTTTCGCCTACCTGGCCCTGCATGGCGCCGACGCGGGCGTTTTCACCGCCGCGATGGTCATCGACAACTTCTGCAACGGTTTCGCCGGAGTCGCTCTGGTGGGTTACATGTCCAGCCTGACCAGCATCGGTTACACCGCCACCCAGTACGCGCTGCTGAGCTCGTTCTATGCGTTGCTCGGGAAGGTGTTCAAGGGTTTTTCGGGCGTAGCGGTCGAGCATTTGGAAAACGGACGAACTTTGCTTGAGGCGTATTCGCTGTTCTTCGTGGGTACGGCTGTAATCGGCATTCCGGCCCTGCTGTTGTGCATTCGTCTCGCCACGCGTAAATATGGGCCCGCGAACGGCGCAGAAGGGTCACGGGGCGCGACATGACCGACATCGTGATGAAGGACATAGACCCCGTCCTGGCCGACCGCATCCGCCGCGTCGCCGAAGCCCGCGGCTGGAACATGCACGACACCTTGTTCCATCTGCTGGAGCAGGGTCTGTTCGTCACCGAGGCCGAAGTGCGCAGCGGTTTCAACGACCGCGAAGTGGATGTGCTGTCCGCAGCCATCACCGCCTTAAAAGATGTGCCGCAGGGACACGGCTTCTGATGGTTCGCTGCTCAAATCCGATACCCAGCTAGAGCGTGGGAGCGCCGTCCCGGCGCGAGCTTTGGAAGAAGCGGCATAAGAGCTCGCGCCGGGACGGTGCTCCCACGCGTTGCACAAGATTCAAGATTTCAAGCCGGATAGACCGTACCCAGCACCCTTGGCCCTTTCGCGCCCGTCACACTAGGCAAATTGCCCGGGCGTCCGGCCAATGTTTCCCGCGCCAGCCAGGCGAAGCCCATGGCTTCCACGTAATCCGGGTCCAACCCGTGCGCCGCGGTGGACTCCACTACCACGCCGGGCAGATTGGCCGATATCCGCGCCATCAGCGCCGCGTTGCGCACGCCGCCGCCGCACCCCAGCACGCGCGCCGTGCCGGGTTGGGTGGCGCGCAGCGCGTCCGCTATGGTGATCGCGCTGAGCTCGAGCAGGGCCGCCTGCACATCCGCAGGCGACGGCTGTTCGGCGCCCAGCCGCGATTCCAGCCAGCGAAGATGGAACTGTTCCCGCCCCGTGCTCTTGGGCGGCGGCAGCGCGAACCAGGGATCGTCCAACAACCGCGCCAGCAGGCCCGCATCGACCGCGCCGCTGGCGGCGAACGCACCGCCTGCATCGTAGGCCTGGCCGGTATGGCGCTCGCACCAGGCGTCCATCAGCGCGTTTGCCGGGCCCGTATCGAAGCCGCGGACTTCGCCGGCACGTGGCAGCAGAGTGAAATTGCCGATGCCGCCCAGATTCAGCACCGCCCGGTCTTCCTCCGGCGAGCGCAGCATTGCTGCGTGGAAGGCAGGCATCAGCGGCGCGCCATGGCCGCCGGCCGCCACATCGCGGCGGCGGAAATCGGCCACGGTGGCGATGCCGCTGCGTTCGGCGATGACGTTGCCGTCGCCCATCTGCCAGGTGAAAGCCGCAGGCGATTCGGGCCGGTGGCGCACCGTCTGCCCGTGCGAACCGATCGCACGCACCCGATTCCGGTCGGTTCCCGAATCGGCGATCGCCTGCATCGCCGCATCGGCGAAGGCGCGGGCCAGGGTGGTGTCCAGCTCGCCCAGTTCGTCCAGCGAAGTGGCTTCGCCGCCCTGTCCCAGCGCGATCAGGCGCGCGCGCAGGGTTTCGTCCCAGGGGTAGGTACGGCCGAACACCAGTTCGCAGTGCGGCTCGAAGCGGACCAGCGCGGCATCGATGCCATCGGCGCTGGTGCCGGAAATAAGGCCCAGGTAGAGCTGGGCGGAGTCGTCGGACATGCGGTGACCGGAGAAGGCGCGATGGATTTCGTGCCGCAAGCATCGCTTCCCGCGTCCGCTCCTACAAGAGCGGTGCGCGGGCGCGTGTGGGGATCAACGCTTCTTGGAAGCCAGCGCGGTGGCCAACGCAGTCGTTGCCGGGGCCGGCGCCGGATCCACATCGGCGTAGATGATGTTCTCCACCGTGCGGATGCGGGCCAGCGCATTGGCCGTGTAGGTGCGGTACGCAGCCAGCTGCGCGCCCGCCAATGGTTCCGGCGGCGGCATGGTGATGGACAGCGGATTGCGGTGCACGCCGTTGACGCGGAATTCGTAGTGCAGGTGCGGGCCGGTGGCCAGGCCGGTGGAGCCCACATAGCCGATCACCGTGCCCTGCGGAACCGCCTGGCCCCTGCGCAGCTTGGCGGTACGCGACATGTGTCCGTAAAGCGTGGTGTAGCCGCGGCCGTGGTTGAGTATCACCACGTTGCCGTAACCGCGCTGCCAGCCGATGAACTCCACCCGCGAATCGCCCGCCGCCATGATCGGCGTGCCGGTGGAAGCGGCGTAGTCCACGCCTTTGTGCATGCGCATGGTGCCCAGCACCGGATGCTTGCGTGCGCCGAACTTGGAGCTCAGGCGCGCATACGGAATCGGCATGCGGATGAAGGTCTTCTTCAGCGGCCGGCCCTGCGCGGTGAAGTATTCGGGCTTGCTGTTCGGGCGCGAGAAGCGGAAGCCAGAATGCAGCTTGCCATCGACGGTGAAAGTAGCGGCCAGCACCGGGCTGGTGCTGATGAGTTCGCCTTCGCGCCAGGTCTGGTCGACCACCACGCTGAAGCGGTCGTCGGCGTCCAGGTCCGAATCGAAGTCGATGTCGTACTTGAAGATCTCGTCGGTCAGCGAGTTGATGTTGGCCGAAGTCAGCCCGGCCTTGCGCGCCGAGCGGTTGAGCGAACGCCCCACCTTGCCGCTGAGCACCACGGTACGGGTGGTGCTTTCGCGCGCCACCACTTTTTCCTTCAGCGTATCGCCAGCCAGCGACAGCTCGACGCGGTGATCGGCGTCGCGGTCGTAGCGCAGCGTGCGCAGGCTGCCGGTGACGGGCAGGTCGAAAGCCAGTTCCGTGCCGGGCTTGAGTTTGGTCAGCGCCGCCTTGGCGTCGGCGTTCTTGAGAATGCGCTGCATGGTCTCGCGGGGGATGCCCAGTTCCTTGAACAGCGAACCCAGGGTCTGTCCCGGCCTGACCTTGACGATCTGCCAGCTGTCGCCGGCCGTGCCTTCCTGCCGCTCCTTGGAGAGCTCGGGCAGATCCAGCGCAAGCACCGCATGCGGGGCGGCCGCCGGCGTCTGCACGACAGTGGAGAAGCCCGGCACGATGGTGGCGACCATCACGCCGATGGCGGTGAACAGACTGGCGTGCATCCACTGCCGCCGCGTCCATCGCCTTGCCGAAAGGTGCTCTCTCACTTGATGATGCAAAGCCGAGTCGCGAAGAATTTCCAACCGTTCTTTGAAACGCTGATTGCGGCCGGGGCCGTCACCGTGAGTGTGCATCTATCGACTTCCCCCGGACCCAAGACGGCGAGTCCAATCCGGGTACCATAATCACGCGAATTGTCTGCGTCAAACCCTTGAGCCAATTGACTTTTTTGACTGGCATCACGATTAACTTTGGTTTAACTTTAGATTCACCTTTGTCAGCAGGCCCAAGCGCCTGTTCATTATTTGGAAGCCCTCCCTTGCCACATGCAGCAGCACTAGAACTGATCGGCCGCGGCGCCGACGAAATCCTCAAGCGCGAGGAACTGGAAGCCCGCCTCAAGCTGGGCCGCCCTCTGCGCATCAAGGCCGGTTTCGACCCCACCGCTCCCGATCTGCACATCGGCCACACCGTGTTGCTGAACAAGATGCGCCAGTTCCAGGATCTGGGACATCAAGTGATTTTCCTGATCGGCGACTTCACCGGCATGATCGGCGACCCCACCGGCAAGAACGTCACCCGCAAGCCGCTGACCCGCGAAGACGTGGAAGCCAACGCCCGCACCTACGCCGAGCAGGTGTTCAAGGTGCTGGACCGCGAAAAGACCGAGCTGCGCTTCAACTCCGAATGGTTCGGCCAGATGACCGCGGCCGACATGATCAAGCTCGCCGGCCAGCTCACTGTGGCGCGCATGCTCGAGCGCGACGACTTCGCCAAGCGCTACGCCGCCCAGCAGTCCATCGCTATCCATGAATTCCTCTATCCGCTGGTCCAGGGCTACGACTCGGTGGCCTTGAGGGCGGATGTCGAGCTGGGCGGTACCGACCAGAAATTCAACCTGCTGATGGGCCGCGGCCTGCAGGAGCACCACGGCCAGCCGCCGCAGATCGTGCTGACCATGCCGTTGCTGGAAGGACTGGATGGCGTCAACAAGATGTCCAAGTCGCTGGGCAACTACATCGGCATCAGCGAGCCGGCCATCGACATCGTCACCAAGACCATGAAGATCGGCGACGAGCTGATGTGGCGCTGGATAGAGCTGCTCAGCTTCGACATAGGCGTGGCCGAGGCCAAAGCCTTGCAGGCCGAAGTGGCGTCCGGCGCGCTCAACCCACGCGATATCAAGCTGCGCCTCGCGCGCGAACTGGCGGCGCGCTTCCACGATGCCGGGCAGGCCGAACAAGCCATCGCCGGCTGGCACGCGGTGGTCCGCGGCGAAGGCGACACCTCACTGCTGCCGCTGCAAGAGGTGAGCGTGCCCACCGAAGGCCTGCGCATCGCCGCGCTGCTGACCGCCGCCGGCATCACTCCCAGCAACGGCGAAGCCACGCGCAAGCTCAAGGAACGCGCAGTGCGCGTGGATGGCGTCGTGGTCGAAGACACGCAAACTCATTTCAACCCCGGATTCGAGGGCGTGCTGCAGGTCGGCAAACGCAACTTCGCGCGCGTGCGTCTGCGGGCGGGCTGAGGAAACAGCGCCACCGGCATGCAAAGCGTGGTCAGCCGATGGTTCGGTGAGGGCTTCGAACGGCTGCATCCTTTATTGCAGGCGCTTCATCTGCGCGGCGGCGTCCTGGCCGGACCGATAGAAATAACGCTGGGGCAGGGCCTGGCGCGTCCGCTCGGCCGCGCCATCGCGCGCAAGATGGGGGTTCCGCTGCAGGCCGGGCCGCACTCGCTGCGGGTCGAAATCAGCCACGGACCCGACGGCCTGCGCTGGAACCGCTGTTTCGACGATCGCCAGCGCATGGATTCCGCCTTCCGCCCGACCGGCGCATGGCCGGACGGCCTGTGGCTGGAGCAGACCGGTCCGGTGCGGTTGGGCCTGGCGGTCGAAACGGTCGATGGCGGCTGGCACTGGCGTTGCCGCAAAGTCTGGCTGTACGGGATCAGGTTGCCGCTGGCGCTGTTTCCCCGATCCGACGCTTATAAGTGCGTCGAAGACGGGCGCTACCGGTTCCAGGTGACTTTCGCGGTGCCGCTGCTGGGCTGCGTGCTGTCCTACGGCGGCCTGCTGGAAAGCCAGCCGGCGCCTGCCGCCGAATAACTGCTCAGCTTTTCGCGGGCAGGACCTGGCAAGTCGCCTGAGACATCGCCACCACCTTCCCTTCCGGATTGCGCGCCTCGCCGGTCAGATAAAGCGTGGCGCGCGTGCGTTCGGTCAATCGCGCGGTGCAGGTAATGAAGCGGGTTTCCGGCGTCACCGGCCGCAAATACTGGGTATTCAGCGAAGCGGTGACGCTGGGCGGCGCGATCAGGTAGGAGAAAGGTCCCATCGTATTGTCCAGCGCCGCCACGATATAGCCGCCCTGCATATGCCCCAGCGGATTCGCGTAGCGCGGCAGAACCGGGAAACGCACGCTTAGAAAGACGCCTTCCTCGTATTCCAGCGGTTCGCCCTGCATGTCCAGCAGACAGGCGGGCGGGATCTGCAACCCGGAGCCGCTCGGCAGCATGGCCTGCAGGCGTTCGTTGATGGCGTTGCCGGTGAGAAGTGCCATGCGGTGTGTCCGAGTAGGTGGAGAAATTGCCCGATTGTGGACCATCGCAAGCGCAAAACCCTTGCCCTGTCTGCCTCCCGTCTCCGAGCACAAAATTATTTCAATCAACCCCTTCCCAAAAGGATTCTCGCCGCCCATAATTCGCCCCCCTCGCAGCCCTAGGCGGCGGGGGCGGAAACGAAAACTCCTCGAAACGAGGTGTTGACGTTCTTCGAAAGCCCCCTATAATGGGCGGCTCACTCGGACACATCGGCGCCTTCGGGCAACGGTCGAAACGAGGGAAGCGAAAAAATCTCGAAATGAGGTATTGACGCTTCTAAGAACACCCCGCATAATGTGCGGCTCACCTCGACGGAAACGACGGGGTCAACGAGGAAGGCGCTGAGGCCAACTTCGAAGCTCTTTGACAGTGTGCGCAGGTGACTTGTGTGGACGCCTGCAGGAAGGACTAGCTGTCCATCTTGCAGACGTTCGATTCATGAGCATCTTGTAATTAGTAATTTGCAAGCGATACGTATAGCTAAGAATCAAACGTTCTGCATTTTCAAAGTATTGGCCGCAAGGCCTGTAGTTTTAAGTGAAGAGTTTGATCCTGGCTCAGAGTGAACGCTGGCGGTAGGCCTAACACATGCAAGTCGAACGGCAGCACAGCAGTAGCAATACTGTGGGTGGCGAGTGGCGGACGGGTGAGGAATACATCGGAATCTACCTTTTCGTGGGGGATAACGTAGGGAAACTTACGCTAATACCGCATAAGACCTTCGGGTGAAAGTGGGGGACCTTCGGGCCTCACGCGGATAGATGAGCCGATGTCGGATTAGCTTGTTGGCGGGGTAAAAGCCCACCAAGGCGACGATCCGTAGCTGGTCTGAGAGGATGATCAGCCACACTGGAACTGAGACACGGTCCAGACTCCTACGGGAGGCAGCAGTGGGGAATATTGGACAATGGGCGCAAGCCTGATCCAGCCATACCGCGTGGGTGAAGAAGGCCTTCGGGTTGTAAAGCCCTTTTGTTGGGAAAGAAATCCTGCCGGTTAATAACCAGTAGGGATGACGGTACCCAAAGAATAAGCACCGGCTAACTTCGTGCCAGCAGCCGCGGTAATACGAAGGGTGCAAGCGTTACTCGGAATTACTGGGCGTAAAGCGTGCGTAGGTGGTTGTTTAAGTCTGCTGTGAAAGCCCTGGGCTCAACCTGGGAATTGCAGTGGATACTGGGCGACTAGAGTGTGGTAGAGGATAGTGGAATTTCCGGTGTAGCAGTGAAATGCGTAGAGATCGGAAGGAACATCTGTGGCGAAGGCGACTATCTGGGCCAACACTGACACTGAGGCACGAAAGCGTGGGGAGCAAACAGGATTAGATACCCTGGTAGTCCACGCCCTAAACGATGCGAACTGGATGTTGGGCACAACTTGGTGCCCAGTATCGAAGCTAACGCGTTAAGTTCGCCGCCTGGGGAGTACGGTCGCAAGACTGAAACTCAAAGGAATTGACGGGGGCCCGCACAAGCGGTGGAGTATGTGGTTTAATTCGATGCAACGCGAAGAACCTTACCTGGTCTTGACATC